>CBDFHM010000001.1:0-57500 GCA_965247605.1 Dehalococcoidia bacterium
ACTTGCGCCGCCTGCGTAGGTCACGTCGAATCGGCCATCAGAGACGTACCTGGGGTAGAGGACGTAACCGTGAACCTGGGGACGGAAAAGGCGTCCGTCCGCGTCGGTGGGGATGACTTGCCGGCTGAAGCGATACGCGAGGCGGTGGCTGCCGCTGGCTACAGCGTAGGCACCCGGTCGGCATCGCTCAATATCGGTGGAATGACCTGCGCCGCGTGTGTTTCTCATGTGGAGAATGCCCTAAGCAGCGTGCCCGGAGTTACCAAGGCCAGCGTGAACCTGGGTGTGGAAAAGGCGGCGGTCGAGTACGTTCCCGGGCTCGCCACCCTCGAGGACATGCAGCGGGCCGTGGAACAGGCTGGCTACCGCGTCGAGGGCACGGACGACGCCGGAAACCAGGAACAGGAACAGGAACGCCTCTCAAAGGTTAGGGAAATCCGGGGCCTTCGTAACCGCTTGGTCCTCGCGGCGGCCGCCGGCGTCCTGCTGTTCCTGGGGGCCTTCGACGGGTTCCCTTGGGTCTCCAACCTGATGGACCGCAGCTACTACCCGTTCCTGCTGTGGGCGCTGGCGACTCCGGTGCAGTTCTGGGCCGGGGCCAGTTTCTACGCTTCCGGAATCGGCGCGGTGCGCCACGGTGCCGCCAATATGCACACCCTCATCGCCCTGGGCACCACCACCGCCTACGTGTATAGCGTCGTGGTGGTCTTGTTGGATGTGGCGGCCCCCAGCGTGTTGGCCGATGCGGGCATCGAAGCCAAGGTGTACTTCGACACCGCCGCAATCATTATCGCCCTGATTTTGTTGGGCCGGTTTCTCGAAGCCCGGGCCCGAGGCCAGACTTCGGAGGCCATCCGTAGGCTCATCGGCCTCAGTCCCACCTTGGCCCGGGTGGTCCGGGACGGCCAAGAAACCGACATCCCGGTGGACCAAGTGGTACCAGGCGACGTTGTTTTGGTGCGCCCTGGTGAGAAGATTCCGGTTGACGGCGAAGTAACCGAAGGTTTCTCCACCGTCGACGAGTCCATGCTGACCGGCGAGAGCATGCCGGTGGATAAGGCGCTGGGGGCCTTGGTTTATGGCGCAACCATCAACAAGCAAGGAGCCTTCCACTACCGCGCGACCCAGGTAGGCGAGGGCACGGTATTGGCCCAAATAATCCGGTTGGTGGAGGAAGCTCAAGGCTCCAAGGCGCCGATACAACGGCTGGCGGACCGGGTGGCGGTCTACTTCGTTCCGGCGGTGATTGCTGTAGCCTTGGCGGCGTTCCTGTTCTGGCTACTGTTGGGCCCGGCGCCGGCGCTCACCCTAGCCACTTTGGTGCTGGTGGCGGTGTTGATCATTGCTTGCCCCTGCGCCTTGGGCTTGGCTACCCCAACCGCCATCATCGTCGGCACCGGCAAAGGTGCGGAGAGCGGTGTGCTGGTCAGGCAGGCGGTAGCCTTGGAGACCGCCCACCGGGTCGACACGGTGGTCCTGGATAAGACCGGCACACTCACCACTGGAAAACCGGTGGTCACCGACCTAGTGCCCTTCGGTGGTTCCGAGGCGGAACTGCTGATACTGGCGGCCTCTGCGGAACGCAACTCGGAGCACCCGTTGGCTGAAGCCATCGTCAACGAGGCCCGGCGCCGTGGGCTGGAGCTAGAGGCGGTGGCCGAATTCCAAGCCATTCCCGGCCGAGGGATTTCCGCCAGAGTAAACGGCTACACGGTACGTCTCGGCAACCGGGCGCTGATGGACGACATCGGTGTGACCCTGAACGGCTTGGCCGAGTCCGCCGAGCTTTTGGCCGGACAAGGCAAGACACCGATGTACCTGGCTGCCGGGGACCAAGTGAAGGGGATAATCGCTGTTGCCGACACCCTGAAACCCGGAGCCAAGGAAGGTGTGTCCCGGTTGCAAGGAATGGGTTTGGCCGTAGTGATGCTCACCGGAGACAACGCGCGGACGGCTCAGGCGATGGCGGACGAATTGGGCATTGACCGGGTCGAGGCCGAGGTGCTGCCCCAAGACAAGGCCGAGGTCGTCCGGCGGATGCAAAGCGAAGGCCGGGTGGTCGCCATGGTCGGCGACGGCATCAACGATGCCCCGGCCCTAGTGCAAGCAGACGTGGGAATGGCGATGGGCGGCGGCACCGACGTGGCCATAGAGTCGGCTGACATTACACTGTTGCGCGGGGATGTCGGCGGCGTGGCTGCGGCCTTCAACTTGAGCCGCCAGACCATCCGTACCATCAAGCAGAACCTTTTCTGGGCCTTTTTCTACAATATCCTGCTAGTTCCGGTAGCGGCTGGAATTCTGTACCAGGTGTTCCAAGGCGTGGGCGGCGTCCCGGGCAGCCTGGACTTCTTCTTCGGCGATCAAGGTTTTTTGAATCCGGTGCTGGCGGCATTGGCAATGGCGTTCAGTTCGGTCACGGTGGTGACCAACTCCCTGCGCCTGCGCCGGGCGAAGATCTGACGATTCATCCCAAAAACACAGAGTGCGCAGAGATTATTGAATGTCCATCTGGAGGTCTGAGGAATGGCGACAGCGATAGACCCGGTCTGCAAGATGGAAGTGGACACCCAAAACCCGCCGGGCGGCCAGAGCGAGCACAAAGGCACGGACTACTACTTTTGCGTTCCAGGGTGCAAAGTGGCCTTCGACAAAGAGTCGGGGAAGTACCTTGTCGCGGCAGTTTCAGAAGATGGTAAAGGCCACGGACACGATCACGGTCACGACCACGAGCCGATTCAGTTTCCAGAGAAGAAGCCGGGGTTCTTCAGCCGGTTATTCGGGAGGAAGTAGCCACCGAACGTCTTATTTCATTCTGATTTGATGCCGAGGGACTGGTCCTCTTCAAGAAAAGCCTTCAGACGGACTTCTAGAAGGTCGGCCCAGCCGCCTTGCATAGCTCTACCTTCGTCGGAAGTTAAATGGCCGATCGCCCTGAAAGAGAATTGAAGGAGAGTGCTTCCCTCGGATTCATCAACCAATTGGAAGTTAGCCACTCCGTAGACGATTTCCATGTGGAAGCGCCCCGTTAGTTCTAGACGTCGATTGGGTATCAAAGCCGTTACGGTGGCGATTGTGGCGCCGGAGTTCTCGCCCCAGATTTCGTAGAACAATCCTCCAAGCTTTGGTTCAAGAACCAAGTCTCGAGTTTCGGGACTGAGATAGGGAAAGCCCCACCAGGCCGAGACGCTGTCGGTGAGGGCCTCAAACACCCGACTTGCCTCGGTCCTTAACGAGATGTCTTGCTGTATATCTATACATAAAGGCAACTGGCCGTTGTCTGAATCTCTCAAGACTCCCCCATTCTCCGTTGATTCAACTTGTCGCTTTAAGGCAATCAAGGACGCCGCCCATTGGTCCTGGCCGGGGCCGAGCCAACGCTCGTAGAGTTGCCTGATGGGAACGAAGTTAACGTAGTTCCACCGCTCCCGGCCCCGCTTACGCGACACAGTTAAACCCGCTCTCTGAAGCACCTTAAGGTGCTTCATCACGGCAATGCGCGACACAGGAAGCCTTTCAGCGATTTGCCCGGTAGTCATTGGCTGGCTAGTAAGCAAATCGAGAACACGCCGTCTAGAGGGGTCGGAAAAGGCTTTCCAAATGGAGTCGAATTCGTCCTGTTCCATCAGCTCTCAGAATATGTTACTCTATGGTTACATATTCAATGGTGAATGTCCAACCACCTAAAGGAGGGATGTAAAACGTATAAGTATCTGGGCTTCGGGTACCTTCGTTAACCGAATGGGCACGCTAAATATGTCGGATAGGAGAATATCGTGTGAACCGTTTACGAAAGTAAATACTACAACTTTGTACTAGACGAAGGTAGTAAGGTTGCTACCCTTTTTTAGGAGTGTTGACGTAGGAGGGTGGCAGCCATGGGACGAGAACGGTATGTGGTCCGGTTGGAAAGGGAAGAACGAGACCAGTTGGAACGACTCGCGGGGGAAAGAGCCCAGCGCGAAAGGTTGAGCCCGTATTCTGCTAAAGGCAGATATTGATGATCTGGCCTTCCGCGAATCCCTTAGCAACTATGCTGGTTACGTAATTGAGTTGGGAGTACCACACGCGATCATAGATCTTCGGAATTTCAGGCCAGCGCCCGGTGGTCTGTTTCGACGAGACCTCCAAGCAGTTGCGGCGGAAAAGAGGTCTCCGATCCCGCCCAAGCCGGCACGACGGGAGCGATACGATTACGAGTACCAGCGCGGGAGTTCCGGCACCCGAATCCGGCGGTGCGTGGCGCACCGAAGTCGCGGTGCCCCGATACAAAAAAACGATCAAGAAATTCGCCTACTTGGCTGCTCCAGGAGGCGAAACCAGTCCTCCTTCTGGAGATTCTCCACGCGCCCCCGAGGAATACGAGACCGGCGTTTTTGACTCCGAAGAAAATCTAAGGTCGTGGTTATCTGATTAACGGTCCAGATGCAGTCTCAAAAAATATAGGCTCGGTCCAACTGACTCCGAGCCTATATTTTTTGCCTCAACGCTTTGATTGCGAGATGCCCCTAGGCGTCAGCGCCGTGGCACCGCTTGTACTTTTTGCCGCTGCCGCAGGGGCATTGGGCGTTTCGCCCCACTTTCCCACCGCCACCCACCGGAGCGCCGCCGCGGTTCGGGTCGTTAACTGCCTTCATCGGGCTGTCGTTGCTGGCGGCCCGCCTGGCGCGGCGTCCGCCCGCCGGTTGCTGGTTTAAGCTTACGTGGAAAACAGTGTGGGTCACGTCATGCTGGATGCGGGCCGTCAACTCCTGGAACATCTTGTGGCCTTCCGTGCGGTACATCACCAGCGGGTCGCGCTGGCCGTAGGCTTGAAGACCGATACCCGTCCGCAGGTTTTCCATGGCCGTTAGGTGTTGCACCCAGTGAGTGTCAATTGCCCGTAACAGCAGCAGGCGCTCGATGGTGCGCATCTGTTCCGAGCCAATCTCCTCTTCGCGCGCGTCGTAGGTGCTCTGAGCGTGGTCGGAGAGGATCTGGGCGATCTGGTCCTGGCTCCATTCGTAGATTTGTTCTTCGTTGGCCAGTTCTGGTGGTGGGTCGCAAATCTGCCCCAGTTCGTCTGTAAACCCGGCCGTGTTCCAGTTATCGGCGTGACGGTCGGGCATATAGGTGCGCATTAGTGTCTGAAATTCCTGGCGCAGCATTTCCAGGAACTTCTCCTTGACGTCGCCTCCGTCCAGCACTTCATGACGGTCGTCATAGATAATTTCCCGCTGCTTATTCAGCACGTCGTCGTAATCCAGGAGGTGCTTGCGTATGTCGAAGTGGTAGCCTTCTACCTTGACTTGGGCGCCGCCGATGGACTTGGTGATCAGGCGGTTCTCCACCGGAGTCTCTTCTTCCAGCCCGGTCCAACCCATCACGGTCTTGATTCGGTCACCACCGAACCGCTGCATCAGTTCATCTTCCAGAGACACGTAGAACTGAGAGCTGCCGGGGTCGCCTTGGCGGCCGGCCCGCCCCCGGAGCTGATTGTCGATGCGGCGAGCGTCGTGGTGCTCGGTGCCGATGACGTGCAGTCCGCCTAACTCCACCACCTTAGCGTGTTCGTCCTGCCAATCGGGCCGTTCGGTGTCGGCGCCGCCAAGGACGATGTCGGTTCCTCGGCCGGCCATGTTGGTGGACACGGTAACCGCCCCAAGCCGCCCGGCCTGGGCAACCACGTTGGCCTCGCCTTCATGGTTCTTGGCGTTTAGGACTTGGTGAGAAACCCCCCGCTTTCGCAACCGGTCGGCTAGATATTCGGAGGCTTCGATGGAAGTGGTGCCGACCAGCAACGGCCGCTGGGCCTCGTGCAAATTGGCGATGTCGTCCACCACCACGTTCCACTTCCCGTCTTCCGATTGAAAAACCAGATCGGTGTTGTCTTCGCGCCCCATCGGCAGGTTGGTCGGAATTTCGACGACCTCAAGGCCGTAGATCTTGTAGAATTCGTCGGCTTCGGTCGATGCCGTACCGGTCATACCCGCCAGCTTCTGGTACATCCTGAAGTAGTTCTGCAGCGTGATGGTGGCGTAGGTGATGCTCTCACGCTGTATCTTGATGCCTTCCTTGGCCTCCACTGCTTGGTGGAGACCGTCGGACCAGCGGCGGCCCGGCTGCAACCGGCCGGTAAACTCATCGACTATGATCACTTCGCCGTCGCGCACCACATATTCCTTGTCACGCTGCTTCATGACCTCGGCGGTCAAGGCGTTCTCCATGTAGTGGACCAAGTGGAAGTTCTCGGGGTCGTAGAGATTGGAGGTGTTGGTCCACTTCTCCATCTTGGAGATGCCTTCTTGGGTAAGCGAAATGGCCTGGGTGCGCTCGTCTATGGTGTAGTCGTCCTCTTCATTCAAACGGGGGACCAGTCTGGCGAAGTCTTGGTAAAGCTGGACCGGTTCCTCCGCTGGTCCGCTGATGATCAAAGGCGTCCGCGCTTCGTCGATCAGGATGTTGTCCACCTCGTCGACGATGGCGTAATGGAGTTGCCGTTGCACCTTCTGTGCCGCATCCAGGGCCATATTGTCCCGCAGGTAGTCGAAGCCGTATTCGTTGTTAGTCCCGTAGGTGATGTCGGCCTCGTAGGCCTCCCGGCGGGACACTGCTCTCAAAGAGGTCATGCCGTGGGCCGGTTCCGTTTGCTCGGGGTCGTAGATGTAGGCGGCGTCGTGCTGTAGACAGCCCATGGTTAGCCCGAGGGCGTGGTAGATCGGCCCCATCCATACCGGATCGCGGCGGGCCAGATAGTCGTTCACCGTTACTATGTGCACCCCCAACCCGGTAAGAGCGTTGGCGTACACCGGCAGGGTGGCGACTAGGGTCTTGCCCTCGCCCGTCTTCATTTCGGCGATTTGGCCTTGGTGCAGTACCATTCCGCCGATCAACTGGACATCGTAGTGGCGCTGACCAAGGTTCCTGCGTGCTGCTTCGCGAACAGCGGCGAAGGCTTCCGGGATCAGATCGGCCAGAGTTTCTTTGCCAGCCAGACGCGATTTGAACTCTGCGGTCTTGTCCCGAAGTTGGTCGTCGCTAAGCTTTTGGAATTCGGGCTCCAGCTCGTTGACGTCGTCTTGCAGCGGAAATAGTTTTTTTAGTGCTTTGTCGTTGGGGTCACCCAACAGCTTTTGAAGAACAGTGACCATGGAAATATCTGTCCTATGTTAGTAAGACTTCATTACATTTTACCCAAAGGCGAAGCCTGTTGCACGCTACGGCAGCGGTGGGCCTGCAAGCCTGTAGAAAATGCCGGTTGGCGTTGTCGCTGGTGAACTTTATTGAAAGACGATTTAAGAATGCCGACAGGATTCCAATTAAGAACGGTGACCCCGGCTGCGGCACGATAAATTAGGCGATTGGAGCTTGCCGGGCTACGCCTCTCAGTCCTGCCAGGTCGGAAATACGACGTTCGGCCATCTGCTGCTTCAGCTCGGCAAGTATGCGCCAGGGGGCGTTGAGATTAACCAGGTTGGCGCTACCAATCTGTACGGCGGAGGCCCCGGCCAAGATATATTCCAAGGCATGGTTAGCGTCGAAGATGCCGCCGACGCCGATAATGGGGACGTCCACCACCTGCGACGTCTGGTAGACCAAGGCCAGCGATATCGGCCGCAGGCCCATTCCCGACAGCCCGCCGGTAACGTTGCCCAACAGTGGGCGTCCGGAGACAGTGTCGATTCTCATGGCGGGGATCGTATTGCAGAGTACCAACGCGTCGGCTCCCGCGGCAGCGGCGGCACGGGCTATGGGTGTGATTTCGGGCACATTTGGGGCAAGTTTGGCCAGTACCGCCAGGCCGGTGTTGGCCTTGACTGCGGCCACGGCATCGTAGGTCAGTTCGGCGCTGTGGCTGAATAAGGCGCCTGCGTCGATATTGGGACAACTTAGATTCAGTTCGATCGCCTCGAACCCGTCGACGCCCTGGGTCATCGCAGCCATTTCGGCGAATTCGCCCACACTGTCGGCGGAGAAACTGAGCAGAACAGTGGCCCGCCAGGAGTTCCAAGCCGGCGCCAACTCGTTGAGCGCGGCATCAATGCCTGGGTTGGTCAAGCCGATTGAATTGAGGAAAAGTTGGTCCCCGGTTTCCCAAGCCTCGCGAAACGATTCCGGGTACCACCGGGGCTCTGGATTGCCTTCTCGGGGCAGCCGGGTCACCGTTTTGGGGATGACTGCTCCGAGGGCGGAAAGGTCCATGTCATCAGTGATACCGCGACCGTAACCGTCATAGCCAAAGGTCCCGGAAGCGATCATCACCGGATTGTTCAACCAAAGATGATGGGGATTGCCGGGGGCTAGGTCGACCGAAAGGTCTAGTTCTGGGCCCCCGGCGTTTTCGCCTGCCGTTTTTTTATTCGTCTCCCTCATTATTGTCAGGGACCACGTCCTCTCCCACTTCCTCGGCGTCCTCGTCCAAGGCGCCGTTCAGACCGTTGCCGCCGTTATGGCTCAAACCGTTGGTGGCGACTTCGGCCGACTGTTCCAGTGCCAGGTCGTCGACCACCTCTTCGTCGTCAACTTCCTCGTCGTCATCGTCGATGAAATCGTCGTTGTCCTCATCCTCGTCCAATTCGGCATTTTCATCGGCGGTCCCCTCCGGACTAAGGGCTTGGGGCACCGATGGGCCGTCACCGTTATCCGGCGCTTCGCCGTTACCGCTGCTCCCACTGACAGGCCCGAAGATGCTGGTGTCGACTGGTCCTTCCTCCCCGGGGTCTACGTCAAAGGGACTGACCGGCGCTTCCGTGACGCCCAACCATCCGCCGGGGGACACCGCAGCCAATTCCGGAATGGGTTCAGGCTTGAGTAGCTCGGCCATGCCGGGAATGTCCACCCGGGCCGGAATCAGCCGGCCGATGATGACGTTCTCCTTAAGTCCCAACAGCCAGTCTTGGGCGCCGCTGACCGCCGCTTGGGTCAACACCCTGGTGGTCTCCTGGAAGGAGGCCGCGGAAAGGAAGCTGTCGGTGAGCAACGACGCCCGGGTCACACCCAAGAGAACAGGCTTTGCCGTCGCGGGCTCGCCGCCTTCGGCGAGAACCTTGGCGTTATGATCTTGGAAGGCGAACTTGTCGACCATCTGACCGGGGATGAAGTCCGAGTCTCCGGTGGACTCCACCGAGACCCGGCGCAGCATCTGCCGAAGAATGATCTCGATGTGTTTGTCATGAATCCCCACGCCCTGGGACTGGTATACCTGTTGTACTTGGTCAACCAGATACCCTTGCAGGTCGTCCTTGCCCCTGATGTGGAGGATGTCATGGGGGTTCAGCGGGCCGCTGATTAGCGCGTCGCCAGCTTTTACCTCGTCCCCGTCTCCGACCAGCATGTAGGCCGCAGCGGGGATGATGTGCTCTCTTACTTCAACGTCTTCCCAGACTACCGAGATGCAATCGGGAGTGATCTCCACTTTGCCGCCGACGTTGGCTACAATCTGGTCCAGCCCTTCGGCTGCTCCTTCTGGTTCGTCCGACGTGGTTTCTCCGGTAAGAGATTTCTGTACGGCGGCCAGTACCATACCCGGCTCTACGGTTTCGCCATCGTCCACCAAGACTTGGGCATTCTCGGGGGTCGGGTAGTCTTCCCGGAATTCCTCCCGGCTGATCAACCGCAGCCGACGCCCTTCGTCGTCGATCTCCATTTCCACCTGGCCGTCAATGTCGGCCAGAATGGCGGCCCCTTTGGGCACACGAGCTTCGAAGAGCTCCTCCACCCTGGGTAGACCGCTAGTGATGTCCAGTCCGGCGACACCTCCCGTGTGGAAAGTTCGCATCGTCAACTGAGTCCCGGGTTCACCGATACTTTGGGCAGCGATGATGCCCACTGCCTGACCGTTTGCGACTATCAGGCCGGTTGCCGGGAGCCGCCCGTAACATTTCTGACAGACGCCTCGATGGGCCTCGCAGACCATCGGCGACCTGACCGGCACTTCCGTGACACCGGATTGGCCGATCTGCTGGGCGATAGCCTCGTCCATTAACTCATTGCGGTCCACCAGAATCTCACCAGTTTCAGGGTGGGCCACCGGGGCGGCGGCCAAACGGCCCAAGATGCGCTCCGGGAGCGACGCGCCCGTCGTATCGTCGGGTCGCCGCGGCACCCAGTAGGCGTCGAACGTGCCGCAGTCATCTTCGAGGATGATTACCTCTTGAGCGATGTCAATCAGGCGGCGGGTGAGGTAACCGCTGTCCGCCGTCCGCAGGGCCGTATCCGCCAGACCCTTGCGGGCGCCGTGGGTGGAGATGAAATATTCGAGAGCCGTTAGGCCTTCCCTGAAGCTGGACTTGATAGGCAGGTCGATAATTCGGCCCTTGGGGTTGCTCATCAAACCGCGCATGCCAGCCATCTGCTTGATCTGGGAGATGTTACCCTTGGCCCCGGAAACCGCCATAACCGCGATGCCGCCGTAGTTGGGAAGCTCTTCTTCCACCAATACGGTGGTTTGGTCGGAGGCCCAGGTCCACGCATCTACCGTCTTCGCATACCGCTCGTCCTCGGAAATCAGGCCCGATAAGAATTGTTCATCATAGCCGTCCACCATAGCTGCGGCTTCAGTCAGTATCTGAGGTTTCTTGGCCGAAACCTGGATGTCGTTAATAGCAATTGTGATGCCCGACGAGGTGGCATAGTGGAAACCAAGGTCTTTCACACTGTCCAGCACGCTGGCGGTCTCGTCGTTGCTCAAGCTACGGTACAGGTCAGCGGTGAGGTCCTTCAGGGCCCCCCGGTCCATGAGCTTGTTTTGGAACCCGATCCGTTCTGGGAGTATCTCATTAAAGATCAAGCGCCCCAGGGTGGTTTCCTCCCACTCCTTGCCGCTATTGCGGATCTCCCGCACCGAAATTGGCGCGTGCAGATCGATCAGTTCCGAGGCATGAGCAATGCGGGCCTCGTGGATGTCATTGAATTTGCGACCGGCGCCCTCGCTGTTCTTCCGAATTTCGGTCAGGTAGTAACAGCCCATCACCATGTCCAAGGTGGGCGCAACCAACGGGTCGCCGGAGGCCGGGGACAGCATGTTGTGAGTGCTAAGCATGGCCTCTTTGGCTTCCAACACCGCCATCCTGGACAGAGGGACGTGCACTGCCATCTGGTCGCCGTCGAAGTCGGCGTTGAATGCCGAACAGACCAGCGGATGTATCTGGATTGCGTTGCCCTCAATCAGCACCGGCATGAACGCTTGGATACCCAAACGGTGCAGTGTGGGCGCGCGGTTTAGCAATACGGGACGGTCTTTGATCACGTCTTCCAGTATGTCCCAGACCTCGCCTCGGGCCCGCTCGACCATGCGTTTGGCATTTTTGATATTGGGCGCGATACCCAGTATCACCAACCGGTGCATTACAAACGGCTTGAACAGCTCCAAGGCCATGCGCCTGGGCAGCCCGCACTCGTGCATCTTAAGTTCCGGGCCGACAACGATTACCGAACGTCCGCTGTAGTCCACCCGCTTGCCCAGCAGATTCTGGCGGAAACGTCCCTGCTTGCCGCGGAGCAGGTCGGACAGTGACTTTAGCTTGTGGTTGTGGCTGCCTTGGATCGGACGGCCGCGGCGACCGTTGTCGATGAGTGCGTCCACCGCTTCCTGAAGCATGCGCTTTTCATTGCGTATGATGATCTCCGGCGCGCCCAGAGACATTAGCCGCTTCAACCGGTTGTTGCGATTGATCACACGGCGATAGAGGTCGTTGAGGTCGCTGGTGGCGAAGCGGCCGCCGTCTAGTTGCACCATCGGACGGAGCTCTGGGGGCAACACCGGTAGAACGGAGAGGATCATGTCCTCAACCCGGTTTCCGCTGTTGCGGAACGATTCCACCACGCGCAAACGTTTGATGGCCTTCTTGCGGCGTTGCCCGGAGGTGGTCTGCATCTCGTTGACCAGCTGGTCGCGCAAGGCTTCCAGATCGATGGTCCTCAAGATGGCTAAAATGGCCTCGGCCCCCATACCGGCTTCGAATACCTCACCGTAGTGCTCTTTCAACTCACGGTAGCGGGACTCGGCAATGAGTTTGTGGACCCGCAGGTCCTCCAACTCGTCTTTGGCCAGCTTGAGCTGCTCTTCCAATTGGCCTTCTTCGGTGGCCAGTTGGTTGTTGACGCCGTCGATCTCCACCTGGATGGCGAGTACGTCGACAGCCTCACCAGAGGGTGTCTCTTCCAGTTTTTCTCCCGTTGTTTCTTCTGCTATCTCGCCAGGTGATTCTTCCGAGGGCTCCTCGTCGACGCCTTCCGGCTGCCCGCTGGTCGCGCCAATGGTCGCTGCTTCCAGGTTGGCGTTCAATTCATCCAAGCGTTCCTGGGATTGGCGGCGGCGTTTTTCGATTTCCAGGTCAAACTTTTGTTGCTCCGCTTCGAGCGCCTGGCTGCGGACCTCTTCATCCACAGACACGATGATGTGTTGGGCGAAATACAACACACGTTCCAAATTGCGTGGTGATAAGTCCAGCAAAAGACCCAACCTGCTTGGAGTGGTCTTGCTGAACCAAATGTGCGCCACCGGGGCGGCCAACCGGATGTGACCCATCCGCTCGCGGCGGACCTTGGACCGTGTTACTTCAACGCCACACCGGTCACAGATCACCCCGCGGTAGCGTATCCGCTTGTATTTCCCGCAGAAGCACTCCCAGTCCTTGGTGGGTCCAAACAACCGTTCGCAGAACAGGCCGTCTTTCTCCGGGCGTAGGGTGCGGTAGTTTATCGTTTCTGGTTTGGTAACTTCACCGTGCGACCAGTTTAGTATCTGCTCGGGAGAAGCGATTGATATTCGAATTGCATTGAAATTGGTCCCCGATGTCTCCGTTCTGTCTGCCATCCTGACCATATTTAAACCGTCTCCAGAGGCTGAAATAGCTCTGTATCGCTTGAAAGTCCTTGGGTGAGGGGCGGCCGGTTTTCTTCGTTGAGCAACTGAACCGCTAGGCCCAGGCTCTGCAACTCCTTGAGAAGCACGTTGAAAGACTCCGGCACACCGGGCTGTCCGATGGGTTCTCCTTTGACTATCGCTTCATAGGTCTTTACGCGGCCAGCTACGTCATCGGACTTGACGGTGAGCACCTCCTGCAGGTTGTAGGCGGCGCTGTAGGCTTCCAGGGCCCACACTTCCATCTCGCCGAACCGTTGTCCGCCGAACTGCGCCTTGCCGCCCAGAGGCTGCTGGGTAATCATCGAATATGGGCCGGTGGAACGGGCGTGGATCTTGTCTTCCACCAAGTGAATCAGCTTGAGGATGTAAATGCTGCCGACCGTCACCAGTTGATCGAACGTTTCTCCGCTACGCCCGTCGTAAAGTTCGAACTTTCCGAACGTGGGCGGGGCGATACGCTGTTCGCGGTGGACCACAAGGGCGAGCTTGTACATCTCTTCGACGCCCATGCCGGTGGTGTCCTTGCCTGCTTCATCGGTCAACCACATGCGAAGGCAGGCCTCTTGGGCCACCCCGATCTTCGACTCATCGAACATCTCTTTGGGGTTGTAACCTTTTTCTTCCAACCACAGATTTACCTTGGCGTAGTCAACTTCGGGAGAAGTGTCGTTGGCCCCCATATGGGCGGCCCCGGCCTTTTCCGTGAACCAAACGCGAGCCAGCGCGTCTTCAATTGACGCATCCCGGGCTCCGTCGAATACCGGCGTGTTGGCGCGAAAGTTCAACCCTCGAGCCGCCCAGCCCAAGTGTGTTTCCAGCACCTGCCCCAGGTTCATCCGAGACGGCACGCCGATGGGGTTGAGAATGATGTCGACCGGGGTGCCATCGGCCAGATAGGGCATGTCCTCTTCCGGGAGGATACGGGCCACAACACCCTTGTTGCCGTGGCGTCCGGCCATCTTATCTCCCACCGATATCTTCCGCGTCTGGGCAATCCAGACCCTTACTGCCTCGTTGACGCCGGGCGGAAGGTCGTCGCGGTTGTCCCGGTTCAACACCTTGACGTCGATGACCTTGCCGCGCTCGCCGTGAGGCACACGCAAGGACGTGTCTTTAACGTCGCGGGATTTTTCGCCGAATATAGCCCGGAGCAGCTTCTCCTCCGCCGTGAGCTCGGTTTCACCCTTGGGGGTGACCTTGCCCACGAGGATGTCCCCCGGTCCTACATCGGCGCCCACGCGGATGATGCCCCGCTCGTCCAGGTCGCGGAGGCTCGTTTCGCCCACGTTGGGGATGTCGCGTGTGATTTCCTCGGGCCCCAGCTTGGTTTCTCGGGCCTCCATCTCGTGCTTCTCGATATGAATCGAGGTGAAGTAGTCGTCGCGGTAGAGGCGCTCGCTGACGATGATCGCGTCCTCGTAGTTGTAACCCTCCCACGACATGAACGCTACCAGCACATTTTGGCCCAAGGCCAACTCGCCGTATTCGGTGGAGGAACTGTCGGCTAGCACCGAACCAACTTTCACCAGGTCGCCCTTGGTGGCGATGGGGCGCTGGTCGAAGCAGGTGCCCTGATTCGTTCGCGAGAACTTGATCAGAGGGTGCCGGAATTCCACTCCTTCTGGGTCGGTGACAACGATGTCCCGGCCGTCAACGGAGGTGACCACCCCGGCGGCCTCGGAGGTAACCAATTGGCCGCTATCCCGGGCGACTCTGCCCTCGATTCCGGTGCCGACAGTTGGCGCCTGGGGCCGAAGTAGGGGCACCGCCTGACGCTGCATGTTTGAACCCATGAGGGCCCGGTTGGCGTCATCGTGTTCCAGGAACGGGATGAGCGCGGCCGAAACGCTCATGATTTGCATAGGCGAAACGTCCATGAACTCAATGAGATTCGGCGGCTCTTGGGTATAGTGGTCCCCGACCCGTATCTCGACGCGGTCCTCAACAAATTGGTGGAGGGAGTCCAACTTGGCGTTGGCCTGAGCCACGCGGTGGTCCTCTTCCTGATCGGCGGACAAATAAATCACATCGTTGTCACCCGTCGCAACCATCGGTTGGACATGGATCATCGTCCCTTCGGGCAGTTGGAGGATCGCGTTAATCTTGTTGGCGCCGATTGCCCGGCCCTTCCCCACGATCGTCCCGCCGGTCGGGTCCATCACCGCTTGGGTCACCGTCCGCCCCTTGAGGTCCGGGGAGTCCTTGGGCAACTCGTGTAATACCCGCCGGTAGGGCGACTCGATAAAGCCATAGGGGTTGACCCTAGCGTAGGATGCCAACGAACTGAGCAGCCCAATGTTGGGCCCTTCCGGCGTTTCTATCGGGCAGATCCGCCCGTAGTGGGAGAAGTGGACGTCTCGAACATCGAATCCGGCCCGCTCCCTGGATAGGCCGCCGGGGCCCAAGGCGGACAGACGTCGTTTGTGCGTCAATTCCGCCAGTGGGTTGGTCTGGTCCATGAATTGGGATAGCTGCGAGCCGCCGAAAAACTCCCTGACTGCCGCGACCACCGGGCGGATGTTAACCAACCCTTGGGGTGCTGCGGTTTCGGGGTCTACCAGCGTCATCTTTTCCTTGACCATGCGCTCCATGCGGAGCAGTCCGACGCGGACTTGGTTCTGGACCAACTCGCCCACCGCCCTAACGCGGCGGTTGCCCAAATGGTCGATGTCGTCAGGGTGTCCCTGGCCTTGGTTGATACGGATCATGGTGCGGAGCACCGCTACCACATCGCCCAAGGACAGGGTCATCAAGTCGACGTTATCCGTGAGTCCTAGGCGGCGGTTCAACTTGTAGCGGCCGACGCGCCCCAAATCGTAGCGCCTTGGCCCGAAGAAAAGGTTCCGAATCAGGGTTCGTGAGTTCTCCAGGCTGGGAGGTTCACCGGGCCGCAGGCGGCGGTAGAACTCGACCTGGGCGGCGGCGATTCGGCGGGCGGCGTCACTGTCGAACTCTTTGTCTGGATGCAACCACTCCCACATTGACCGGAGGTCATCTTCTTTGAAGTTGAGCTCTTTGGTCTCGACGGCGGGGTCGCGGTCAAGGGTCGACCGGATGTACCGGTGGTTTTCGTCAGTGTCGATGTCGGCGAACATTTCCAGCATCGTGTCGTCGTCGGCCACGCCCAATGCTCGGAGGAAGGTGGTGGCCGAGACCTTGCGCTTTCGGTCCACCTTTACCGACAGGACGTCCTTGCTGCTGGTCTCGAATTCCAGCCAAGCGCCGCGGGAGGGGATCAGCTTGGCAAAACACAGGTTCCGGTTACTGACCGGGTTTCGTTCGTAAACAAAGTAGATGCCCGGCGAGCGCACCAGCTGGCTGACCACCACACGTTCAGCGCCGTTGATGATGAACGTGCCGTTGGGGGTCATCATGGGAATGTCTCCCATGAAAATCTCCTGCTCTTTGATCTCGCCCGTCTCTTTCATTACCAGGCGAGTCTTGACATAAAGAGGCTGGGAGAAGGTAATCTCCCGCTCTTTGCTCTCTTGGGGCGAGTATTTGGGGTCGCGGAAGTAGTGTTCCGAGAAGTGTAGCTCGTACTTTTTACTGGTGTAGTCGGCTATGGGAGATATTTCCTGATATACTTCGACCAGTCCTTCAGTCTTTAACCAATCGTATGACTGGATCTGACTTTGGATCAGGTTGGGTACGTCGAGAACCTGCGGAATGCGCGCGTAGGTCCTGACATCTTGCAACTGCATGGGGTGCCCATTAAGAGCAGGAGACAAAGCCATTTACCCTTCTCCTTAACGTAGGTGGGTGCGATTGGCCAAAACGCCTGGATGCCGGAGAGCGCCTGAACGCCCGGGGGTGCAAGTGGTCCGCGAAAGGGTAGTTCGGGGGTGTGATCCGGTGGTTGCTAGGAGTGAAAACGTCTTCTGAGGCATAGGCCAGCAAACCTCTATTATACATGTCTGGTAATTAGTGTCAAGGCCTAGCCACAACAAAGTTCGAAACGAATTTCTGTTGCTGTAAAACAGCGCTAAACCGTGGGAACCGTGGTAATTTCGGGCGAACGCACTATTCGCCGAGAATCCCTCAATTACGATAGAGCCGTCTCGATTCCACGGCCGAAACTGGCGTCGAAACCGGCGTACCGATAATCCAATGGCCCTAGTGCCCTCCACCCTGGTATGCCGGGCCAGCAATCACCGGCGATAAAGGTGCGATGCAGGGTTTTCCTCAGAGATTTTCTCTAAAGGCCGACAACTTCGTCATCGGTGGCCGCCATATCCATTACGCTTGGGTAACCGTTGCCGCCATGATGCGGTTGTTCAGTTCCTCCTTCCGCTCTTCCTCCAGCATCCTCATCCCAAGGCTCGTCGATTCTTTCGGCTGGAGCTACGGGGCAGTCGGATTTGGTTTCGCCCAAATCGGTCTCCGTCCGTTCGGCGCCTCCGAAAATGAGCCCATAAAGGAAGTGCAACAGGGCTCGATCGCCAAGGTAAGGTCCCAAGTATTCTTAAAGCAGGCCCAACACACCAGCGCCTTTTGGAACCTGATCGGCATCCATTTTTGGGGGTGCGCCGGCCACGCCATCATCTTGGTCTACTTGGTGGCCATCGCGGAAGCCGAAGGGGTATCCAAAGGTCTGGCGGCAGGGGCATTTGTTACCCTATCGGTGGTCAGCACCATCACACGGTTCATCGTGCCGGTGGCGTCCGAACATATGGGGAGCAAAGGGGCCATGGGGGTCTGCTTCTTTCTCCAGACAGTACCGATCCTTCTGTTATTTTTCTCCCATGATCCCTGGCATTTCTACCTGTTCGCCGTTCTATTCGGCATCGGGTTCGGCGGAGAGATGAGCGCATTTCCAATCATCAACCGCCAGTACTATGGCAGTGCCCCCATCGGCACGACCTTTGGCTGGCAGATGATGGGTGCCGGAATCGGTATGGCCACCGGCGCATTGATCGGCGGCCAGCTAAGGGACTGGACCGGTGACTTTAACGCCACCATGGGGCTGTCGCTGGTTCTCAGCCTGATCGGCGTTTTCTCCATCATGTTTCTGCCGACAACCAAGAAACACCTCCTGCCGGATTGGGAGCAGGAACTACCGCAAGAAGCCCAGACCAGTGAAGCCCAAACCGTTACTGCCGACTAAGCCGGTTAACCGGGCAATTCCTGTCAGCTTCCCTTCGACTGCCGCCATGTGGCCGGCCTGTGTGCTAAACTCCGGTATCTATTCGGGCACGGGTCGGACGGGTACGGGTCGGGCGGGCACGGGCCAGCCGGACCTGAACCCGCCTGTTTTCGGTCCCCAACTCGTTACTAGGAGGTCCGACGATGCTGGATTTAGTCGTTCGCGGTGGGCAGGTGGTGACACCGATGGGTGTCGGCGAGTGGGACGTGGCGGTGCAGGGCGAGAAGATCGTAGCTGTGGCGGCCCCGGGCACCCTCACGGGTGAAGTGGGAAGGCTCGTCGATGCCGCTGGCAAGATAGTGGTGCCAGGAGGAATCGAACCGCACGCCCATATTTCGGCCCCCATCATGGGCCACGGCGACCTCAAGACCGCGCCACCGGAGCAGGTGAGCCGCGCCGCCCTTTTTGGCGGCACCACGACCATATTGGATTTTGCCATCCAGTACCCCGGCATGGATATTCCTCAGGCTATCCAGGAGCGGACCGGTGTCTGGCAAGGTAATTCATACGCCGACTACTCCCATCACCTCATGTTGTTGGGGTCGATCCCCGAGGAAATCATACGGTCATTGCACGAAGCAGTGGAGGAAGGCTTTCCGACGGTCAAGATTTTTACCACCAATATTCGCCCTCCGGCCACCACCGGCGAGCCGCGTATGGTGGGCACGGGGCACCTCCACGACCTGATGGAGGAGATGCAGCGCATTAACGGCATGCTGCTGGTACATGCCGAGGACGACGACATGGTGCAGCATATGTACCAGAAGCTGACCCGAGAGGAACGGACCGAGTGGCACAATATGTCTTTGGTCCATAGCGCCGAATCGGAAGATGTGTCGTTCCGGCGAGTGTTGCGAGTTGCCGAATGGACCGGGGCGCCGGTCTATTTCGTCCACGTTAGCGCGCTCCACGGCGTCCGAGCCATTCAGGAGGCCCGGGCCAACGGCCGCCCGGTGTACGGAGAGACGCTGCACAACTACTGTTGTTTCAGCGAAGAGAACTACAAAGAAGAAAACGGGATGAAATACCATACTTATCCTTCACTGAAATCCGAGGCCGACCGGCTTTCGCTGTGGGACGGCATCGTCCAAGGTGGACTCCAGACGATGGCTACCGACGAGTATTGCACCTCCTGGGAGACCAAGATTGCCGGGCGGACCATCTCCGACGTTACCGGCGGGCACAACGGCGCCGAGGCCCGCGTGGGTATCACCTACAGCGAAGGCGTGTCCAAGAAGGGTATGACCTTGCAAAGGTTCGTCGACGTCACGTCGGCCAACGCCGCCAAGATCATGGGGCTATATCCGCGGAAGGGTGTGCTGGCCCCTGGGAGCGACGCCGACATCTGCTTGATCGACCCCAGCATCAAAAAGAAGCTGGGCAAGGACGACTTCCACATCTCGGACTACAGCATCTGGGAAGGGTTCGACATCGAGGGGTGGCCGACAACCACCATCCTCCGGGGCAACGTTGTGGTGGAAAATGGGACCTTCAACGCGGCGCCCGGCAGCGGACAGTTCCTGCGCCGCAAAGTGGACCCGGCGGTTACCAACCGTCCGGTGGTCTGAACCCGTCCCAACCCGACGGCTAACATGAGAGGCAACCGCGATGACATCAGAGGGCGAACGCCCGGCCCAAGACATTGAAGAAAAGCGCAACAGACTGCGGGCCATGATCCCGGCCGACCTGCCGGAGGCGCCTACAGGCGGCGTGGACCATGTGGCCGTTTATGCCAAGGACCTGGAAAAGACAGCTCGGTTTTACTCGGAAATCATGGGCATGCCGGTAATACGGATAACCGCTAACCGGGACGTGGAAGATTCCACTCATATGAACGTGGCCATCGGCAACGGCATGTCGTTGGCCTTTTTCGACTTCCCCCACGTGGCCCGGCTACAGAGGCGCGCCCCCGAAGGTGTGGGGAACGTGATGCACATTGCCATGCCCATCCCTCAGAGCCTGTTTGACGAGGTTAAGGGCCGCTTGGATGCCAACCGCGTCAAATACCAGGAGGTCGGCGGGTCGCTCTACGTCAAGGACCCCAACGGGTTGGGTATCGAGTTGATGCCCCGCAGGTAGGTGGCGGGGCGGCGGAAATCTCCCAACCCCCTTTTTTCGAAAGGGGCGAGTCCAATCCAAGTGAAATAAGAAGGGGCAGGAATCAACCTGCCCCTTCTTATTTCACTTATTTCTTGATGCGCTTTGCCCTATTTCAGCAAACCGTGCCGCTCGAATATCCTGGCCAGTTCGGCGATACCTTCGGTCACCATTTCCACCGACGGGTGGCCGAAACACAACCGCAGGGAATTGCTGCCCCGTCCCTCTGGCGAGAACATGGTGCCGTTGTAGTATCCGACGCCCTCTTGGAAGGCCTGCTCTTCCAACGCCGCTACGTCCGCGCCTTCGGGTAGGGTCAACCAGACGTATAGGCCGCCTTCGGGCCGGGTCCAGGTGGCGGAATCGCCGAAGTTCTCGCCCAACGAGGCCAGCATCGCGTCTCGCTTGGCCCGCAACGAATCGTTCTGCTGGTGAATGTGTTCACTCATGTTGCCGTTTTTGACGTACTCGGCGATGGTCGATGCAGCGAACTGGTTGACGCCTCCTCCCATCTTGAAGCCCCAGGCGTGGTTGATTACTTGGGTTGGGCCAACGAGATAGCCCATCCGCATCCCGGGGGCGGTGATTTTGGAGTAGGAACTACAGTAGATTACCCGCGCGGTATCGTCCAGCGTGTAAAAGGACTCGACGGGTTCCCCTTCGAACCGGAGATCAAAATAAGCGTCGTCTTCGAATACCGGAATGCCGTGTTGCCCGGTGATCTCCAAGATTTTCTTGCGCCGTTCCAGCGGCAGAGTCGAGCCCAACGGGTTCTGGAAGGTCGGGATGGTGTAGAGGAACTTGATCCGGTGGCCTTCCGCCTTCAACCTCTGGATGGTCGAATCGAGGTCCTCCGGTACGAGCCCGTCCTCGTCGCACTTGATACCAACCACGTTGGCGTTGTAGCGGCGGAACGAGCGTAGTGAGCCAAGGTATACGAATTCCTCGGCAAGGATGGTATCCCCAGGTTCGATCATGGCCTGGGTCACCATGGAGATGGCCTCTCCGGACCCGGCCGTCAGTACCATTTGGCTTGCATCAACGTGGATGTTCCGCTCGTTGGCCAGGTCTTCGGCGATCAGCCGCCGCAGTTCGGGGTACCCGGCCGCGTCGGGGTAGTAAGCCAGGTCCCGACCGTCTTGCGCCATCGCCCGCTTGGCCGCCTCAACCAGGCCATCCAGCGGGACCAGATCGGGGTCGGGATAGGCCACCGCAAAATCGTACTTGGCGTGGGGTGCTGTCCCCGGCGGCACCGACGGCGACCCGGCCGCGAACAATCCCTCATAGCTAAACTTGTCGGGTGGTGGCATCTAATTGTTCCTCTTCGGCAGATTGATGACGGCGGGATTTCCCCCTCAGTAATACTGCGAGAATACCGGTTCTTCCCGAGTCATTATTTCCAGAACCACCGGCTGGCCGGTCGAAGCGGTCTGTTGGGCGCGTTGCAGGGCCGGGGCGATGTCGCCCGGTTGGGTGATGGTTTCGGCGACGCAGCCCAGGCTTTCGGCCATCTTCGTATAGTCTCCGGTCAGGAACTTGGAGCCGTACTTCTCCACCGCTATCGGTATGTTCTTCTCGTAGCCGCCCATGGCCCCGTTGTTTATGATCACCGTTATGGTGCCGATCCGGTTGCGGGATGCGGTCTCGAAGTCGGTGCCGCACATGCCAACCGCAGCGTCGCCCATCAGGTTAACCACCGTCTTTTCGGGTGCGGCCAGCTTGGCGGCCATGGCGTAGCCCAAACCGGCGCCTAGTACTCAGTCAACTCGGTTTTGGTAATTGTTTAAGAAAACGTCTAAGGTTGCTACCCTTTTTTAGGAGTGTTGACGTAGGAGGGTGGCAGCCATGGGACGAGAACGGTATGTGGTCCGGTTGGAAAGGGAAGAACGAGACCAGTTGGAACGACTGATTCGCGGGGGAAAGAGCCCAGCGCGAAAGGTTGCCCCAGCCCGTATTCTGCTAAAGGCAGATACGGGCTGGGGGGTGATGCGCATCGTGGAGGCGCTGGACACGTCTGCGGGTACGGTGTGCCGTACCAAGCGGCGGTACCTGGAGGGAGGACTGAAGCGGGCCTTGGAGGAAGATCCTCGGCCAGGACATCCGACCAAACTGGATGAGCGGGGGGAAGCGCACCTGATTGCCCTGGCGTGCAGCGAGGCCCCTCCAGGCCATGACCACTGGACCCTGCGGCTCCTGGCAAACAAGGTGGTGGAGTTGGGGCTGGCGCCCTCCATGTCCCACGAGGGAATTCGCAAGCGGTTGAAAAAAACAGTCTCAAGCCGTGGCAGAAGAAGGAGTGGTGTATTCCCCAGGTGAGCGCCGAGTTTGTGGCGTGTATGGAGGATGTGCTGGACCTTTACGCGGAACCCTATGACCCAGAGCGCCCGGTGGTCTGTTTCGACGAGACCTCCAAGCAGTTGCTGGCGGAAAAGAGGTCTCCGATCCCGCCCAAGCTGGCACGACGGGAGCGATACGATTACGAGTACCAGCGCAATGGCACCCGAAACCTGTTCATGCTGTGCGAGCCCCTGGCGGGCTGGAGGCATGTGGCAGTGACCGAACGTCGTACCATGGTGGACTTCGCTCAGCAGATGCGGTGGCTGGCCGATGAAGCTTACCCAGCGTCCGAGAAGATCCGGGTGGTGCTGGACAACCTCAACACCCACAAACCAGCTTCCCTCTACGAAACCTTCGAGCCCAAGGAGGCTAGGCGAATACGCAAACGCTTGGAGTTTCACTACACTCCCAAGCACGGTAGTTGGCTCAACATGGCAGAGATCGAGTTCAGTGTCTTGGCCAGGCGAGTCCTGCGCCGGCGTATTGCCGATGAAGAGACTTTGAGTGGCGAGATCGCGGCCCTGGAGGCAGAACGAAACCAAGCCGGAGCAACCATTGACTGGAGATTCTCCACTGTGGACGCCCGAGTCAAGCGTCACCATCTCTATCCTGCCAATAATTAGGTTGACTGAGTACTAGTTGGGTGGAGTTGCCCCAACCGATGTAGCCCCGGGGCGTGGTTGCGGTGTAGAAGGGCACTATCTGGTCTCGTGGGTTGCCCGAGTCGTGTGTGACGATGCTGTTGGCCTTGTCCAAGCCTTGCTCTAGCTCCCAGACAACGCGGTAGGGGCTGATGGGAACGTCGTTTGAGGTGAGACGCGGCATCCACTCGGCCAGCCATTCCTTCTTTATCGCCGCGATTTCACCCGAAACAGAGGTGTCGCCCCGGCGGCCGTTGTTACCGAGTGCCGCTTTAACTTCCTCGATTAGTTGGCGCAGCACCAACTTGGAGTCGCCCAAGAGCATGTCTTCCAACCCGCACTCGCTGTTGAGGTCTTTATCACTAATGGTGGACTGGATGATTGCTTTACCCGCCGGGATTGGCGCCGATGCAAGGGTATTTTGAAAACTGGTGCCAATGCCGAATACTAGGTCGGCCTTGCGCAGGAACTCCCCCACGGCCTTGGTGCAGCTGTTGCCGCCGGTTCCCAGAGACAGAGCATGGTCCTCCGGGAAGCCGCTCTTACCCAGTGTAGTTGTCATAACCGGGGCGTTTAGAAGTTCGGCCAACTCCACCAGCTCGGGTGTTGCCTCGGCGTACAGAACCCCTTGGCCCGCGTAAATCACCGGACGGCCCGCGCCGATTAGCCGGTTGGCTACTCTCGCCGCATCCTGAGGGTCGGCGGCGGTGCGTCGCTTGGTAATGGGGGAATAGAAGAACTCCGATTCGTCGATCTCACCGTTCATGACGTCCAAGGGGGTCTCCAAAACGACAGGACCGGGTACCCCGACCCGGAGTTGGGTGTAGGCGCGGCGCATCATTTCCGGCACCCGCGCTGGCGAGTTGATCATTCCGGACCATTTGGTTACGCCAGCGTAATTGATGCTGGCCGCGAAGTCCGAAGGCATGGTGGTGCGGTCGGAGCCCTGGTGGCCGGGCAGCATCAAAATGGGTACGGAGTCGGCGTACGCCTGGGCCACTCCGGGGAAGGCGTTTTCGATTCCGGGGCCGGCTTGAACGATGCAAACGCCGGTCTTGTTCCCGTTGTTGATGCGGCTATAGGCGTCGGCCATGTTTACCGCCCCGCGCTCCATACGGGAAATTATCGGCTTAATCCCGGCCGCCGCGACGGCGTCGATCAAGGTATTGTTGGGAAAGGCAAAAACAAACTCGACGCCCTCTTGCTTCAGAATGTTGGCGATGGCGGTCTTACCCTGCATCAGTCCTCCGGAATTCCTCTAGGTTGAAAATGCTGCGGTCATTAACACGCTGACTCGCTGGTGTACAACGTATCAATCATTCGGAGATGTGGTTCGACAAGCTACCCACGAACGGCCAAGAAGACACTTCCGTTCGTCCTGAGCTTGTTAAAGTGCGTGGTTAGCTTTTGTTCCTGATTGTACCACCCCTCCCACGCCTGGAGGGCATTTCAAGAGATGACAACAAGGTCTGGAGCTGGTGGCCATGAGGCCTTCAAATATTAGGCACGCCCTGCCACCCAGACGCGGACTCCGTCGCTCAAGTGACTGGCCTATGTTCACATTGGTGTCAGTATACTGAGGGGCGGCCGGCGGTGCGGCGGCGATGTTTGTTACGACGCTGCGATTGTTGATCGTTGGATACCATGATCGCCATGGTCCGCCGAGTCGGCATGTTCTTTTGCGAGAGCCCTCGCCTCGGTGTTCGTCGAAACTGACCGGTTAAACCCGCAGAGGCCGCAGTGGACCGCCAGGAGATTGTCTTCGGTTAACTCTGCGGCATCGACGTTAAACCACGCCGAAATGTATGTGATTGCTGGCTCTCGATCTTTCACCGTCAATATCGGGGCAACTCGCGCTGGGACCATGGTGAAGGCCTTCGTAAGTCCGACGTGGTATATCTCCTGAAACCTGTCCCGTAGACCCCACTCCCCAAACGCCCGTTGCTGTCCAAAACTTTCGGCATTGTCACGCCCCACCACATTATCGAATGTGTCCCAATCGTCGAATATCAGGATCGTTCCGGGGTGTAGCAAATCCGTAATGAAGCCTAGAACGTCCCTTGTGGACAGGTAAAGATCACAGTCTAAATGCACTACGGCTGCCTTTCTGATCTGATGCTGCCGTTTGACTTCCGCGGTCAAGGACTCGTTGTACACCCCTTCGATTGTCCCAACTCTACCCATGTCAACTCCACCTCGGCGGATGTACCGGCTGAAGAGGCCTCTGGAAGCGGCCATTAGCCCCTTGCTAAGCTGCCCTTCCGCGGAGGGGAAGCCGTGGAACGAATCGAAGGCGAAAAACCGCATGTCTCGCAGGCCGTATTTTTCAGCCAGCTTGAACGCCATTAGAAACGACTGGCCATAGTAGACGCCGAATTCTAGATAGTCTCCTTTAACCTCGTTGGCCGAAACACTGCTGAAGACCTGTTCCATCTGAGGCCACCGGGCGTCACCATAGGCAGAGCGTGCTTGTCGTAGGTACAAGGTGTCCATGAGGTAGTTTTTGACTGGGCGCAGAAACGGGACAACAGCTGACGAGACCGGGTCCGGTAAGCGACGGTAAACGGCCCCAGAGTATCGCATCGCCAGACTGAGAATTGACACCATAGATCACCCCTCTTCCCACATGAAACGTCGCCCCATAATACGATGGCATCGGGCGCAATGGCAACGAATCGTAGCTGAGTTGGTGTCGACTCCGTACCCTTGGTTGTCGAAGGATTTAAATCGGAACGCGGCCGCCGGTCAGAGATTCAGTTGCGGGACCATGTACCCGGATTTTTTGGAGTAGATCTGGAGCCGGCTGCGTTGGGTGTCCACCACCACTAGTTGCTTGTTTTGGGCGTCGAACTCCACCGCAGTGGGCTGAGCGAAGGTCCATTCGGGCTCGGTCGACCGCACTTCCCGGCGCCGCTTTTGGTAGTCGGCGTTGGCGTCTACCGACTGTTGGGCCCAAGTTGACAGGTGCTGGGCATCTCCAGCCAGGCTGGTGAGGAACTTGCCATTGGGCTCGAAGATCTGAATCCGGCCCAGCCCCCACTGATTCTCGCTCCAGTCGCAGACGTAAACATCTCCGTCCGGATCAACCGCAACGTCCGAAGGGTAACTCAGATTGCCTCGTTTGGTGCCGGGACCGCCGATTTGTGCC
The DNA here is from genome assembly GCA_965247605.1 of Dehalococcoidia bacterium. GTDB lineage: Bacteria > Chloroflexota > Dehalococcoidia > Lucifugimonadales > UBA3495 > VXOI01. Next base: position 26,217 of record CBDFHM010000001.1, read on the forward strand.
TCGTACTGGCCTTCAGCCGTAAACTTTTGCACCCTGTGGTTGTTGGTGTCGGCGACATAGACGTGGCCGTCTTGGTCGACGGTCACTCCCCAAGGCCCATCGAACTGGCCTTCGCCGGAGCCCTTGGTTCCCCAAGAGCCCAAGAACGTCCCATCAGTCTTGAATCTGCGGACCTGGTGGCTCCGGCTGTCCGTAACGTAAAGTGTCTGGTCGCCGGAGATGGCGATGCCGCTGGCGCCGTTGGTTCCTTCGTCGCCGGGCTGGAGGGTGCTCCACTGTCGAAGGTAGCCACCTTCCTTGTCGAAGATTGAAACCCGGTTGAGCCACTCGTCGGTAACATAGAGGGCGCCGTCCTTGTCGGCCACGATACCCGCGGGCCAGATTAGCTGACCGTCGCCGTCCCCGTACCGGCTGAACTCACCCAAGAACTCCTCTTCTCCCGAAACACCGCCCAGAGTTACTTTGGAGACGCGCTGGCCAACGCCCGTGCGGTTCCAGCCGACGTTGCTGATGGTTTCACTTCCGCGGTTAACGACATAGACCACGCCGTCCGCACCCAGAGTCATGGACACCGGTTCGTTGAACCCCATGCCTGATTGAGCGCCCCGACCTACATTGTGGCTATAGTCATAGGTGCGCCCTGCGACCGTTTCTGTAAGCATTGATGTCCCTCCGTTCTTTCGACTCGGTGTGGCCGGTAGCATTGCTGAATGTGTATTTGCCAGCCTGGGCCATTCAGTACGGGCGGCGCATGCGCCGCCCGTACTGAAATCCGATTTCGTTGCCCCCGATTTGTTCGATGGTCCTTGGTCTACAGGACCCGCGTAACGCCGTACTGTTATGCGAGAATCGGCAGCTTCTCGAAGGCGCCACCCACCACAGGTTTGCCGTCTAAGCCCATCCAATCCTCAATGATAGTCGTGTACAGGCCGCGATAGTCGTAGTTGGGAACTACGTCGCCCTGTTCCAAGTTTTTCTCTTCCATGGAAGGGTACTCACTGTACTGGCCACCATTTACATTCTTGCCGAACATGAAGGCCGCTCCGCCGGCGCCGTGGTCGGTGCCGGAGCCGTTGTCGTGGGTACGCCGTCCAAACTCAGTGAACATCAGCACGACCACGTTGTCGTCGACTCCATGTTCCTTGAGATCGTCCAAGAAGGAATCGAGGCCTTGAGAAACGTCCTGTAGCAATTTGTCGGCCATACCGGTCTGGTTTGAGTGGCTATCGAAACTCCCGTGGTCCACATAGAAGATCCGAGTGCCGAAGTTGGCCATATGGATTTGGGCAATGCCTTTCAATTTCTTGGCGATGGGAGTATCGGGGTACTCCACTTCCGAGGAGTACATCTTCGGGGCTTCCTTAAGTATGTCGGCGCCCTCTAGAGTGTCCAGCCCGGTCTGCCCCAGGTAATCCATTACCGCGCTGCTGCCGATCGCGGGCGAGTATAGCCGGGCGAACCGGTCCAGAATCTTGCCCCGCTGTTCCGGCTCTGAGATGCCGGGCAGCAGACCGTAGTTGTCCAGGTCATCGACCACCGCCACCGGAGTCCCCGGAAAGACCAATGCTCGGAATAATGACGGGCCGAAACTCACTGTGGTTAGGACATTCTCTTTTTTGGGGTCGATATCCCGGGTGGCCCGGCCTAGCCAGCCCTCGGTTCCCAGCTTGTCCGGCTCACAGGTGTGCCAGATGTCCATGGAGCGGAAGTGAGACCGCGGGGAATTGGCGTAGCCGATGCCGTGGATGATGGCCATGTCGCCGCGGTCATAGATGTGTTTCATCGGCCCCATTTCCGGGTGGAACCCAACATTTTTGTCGATGGGAATTACTCGGTCTTCGGCAATTCCTACCGTCGGCCGGTTGTCCCGGTATAACGGGTTGTTGTAGGGGATAACGGTATTGAGGTAGTCGTTGCCCCCTGTTAGCTGAAATACAACCAGGACCGGGTCTTTCTTAGTGCTTGTCATTCCTATGCTCCTAACTGATGTTTAGGCGTATTGGTACTCACGAAGCGAAACGATCAACTGGAGCAATTCCGATATTCGCTTCGTGGATGTTTCGATTTGGTCAGGAGTTTCCCAACTGAAGTTTCCACCCTCTGAAATGAAGTTGATCAGTTCGTCGCGGCTCTCTTTGTTAACTTCCAGCGGGCCCATCAAGTCCAAGCAACTGTCCACTATTTCCTGCGCCGTGTGCCCGTTGAGGTCCTTGAGCCGGGAAACCAGGCCTTTGATGCCGAGCCGGCTAACGTCACCGACCAGTTCGGCGGTGAAGTTGACCCGGCGCATCAACGAACCGCTGTTGATCCACTCGGCGCCGGTGTGCCAGCCTTCCACGCTGGGCGGGTTCAGGAGGTCCTGACCCATGTAGCTGGTCTGCCGGGAAAGCTCGCCGATGCCGGGAGCCGGAAACTCGGCCCCTCCAACCATTCTCAGCGTGCCGACCACGACTTCGGTGGGATTCTTCAGCCGGGCGAACCTGGCATTCTTGAAGAAGTCGGAGTTGAACAAAACCCGCAGGGTAGCCCGCATGTCGTAACCCGATCCAATCAGCGTGTTGGCTAGCAGATCGACGGCTTCGGGGTCCCGGGGCGGAGTAACCGACCAGGCGGGAACCTGGGCTTCGTCGGCTACAAAGAAGTTGTACAAGTGGCGAGCGATAAACCGGGCGCAGGACGGGTCTTCGCAGATGATACGGATGATGTCTTCGCCGTTCAAATTGCCGGTGTGGCCCAAGAACGTTTTTTCAGTATCGTCGTGGTCCTCTTCGCGGAACTCGAAGAACCAGTCATGCCGGCCGACAGGAGCTCTAGGCAGCTTGGGCTGGATGGTCCAGCCGGTGAACGCTCGGGAGCACTCTCTTACATCAACCTCGGTGTAATTGCCGACACCCATGCTGAATAGTTCCAACAACTCCCGGCCAAAGTTTTCATTGACCGCGTCGGCATGATTTTCATAGTTGTCCAGCCAGTAAATCATGGCAGGGTCCTTGGCCATCTCTACCAAAAGCTCACGGAAATCACCCATGCCCAGTTCACGGAACTTGACGATCATGTCCATGACGTCGTCATAGTGGTCGACTTTGGACACGCCGGTGGCGAAGATGCCGTGCCAGAAAAGGGTTATTTTCTCTTCCAGGGGCCGTTTGGTGTTGATCATATCGTGCAGCCATTCGGCGGCCCCCATGCCGGGCAGGGTACCCGGACGCCACGTCCATGGGTGGTAACGCATCATCTCGATGCGATTTGTCGGTTCCTGCTCTTGCGTATTCAGCAGCTCTTCCACGGTGGCCTCGTAGCCTTTGGCCACCCGGGCTTCCAGTTCATCCCTGGTGGCGCCGAAGCCGGCGCGGCGCATCAGATGAGCCATCAAAGCGATATCTTGGGCGCTCATTTTTCCTCCCCGCTGAGTCATGCCCCGTCCATCTGTTCGAGGCACGCTGTTCATGAGTGGGTACTTTCTGGAGCGAAGTTTAGCAGCGGAAAATACGCCTAATTCGAGGGGCGTATTCGCCCCATATGTTAGTCTCGGCCAGCTTTCGTGTCAATAAATATCAGAGCTTGGAGCTGGTAGCGCGCGAACGATCACTATCAAAGTCTCGCTGGCAAATCACTCTCGGCATATCTCGCCTGACAACGATTGCAACTTGCCCGGCCCGGTGCCTCGGAGTATCATGGCCCGCAAGAATCAGGTAAGGGAATTAGAAACGATTGGAGAGTTGATGAATACGTTCGTCGGCGGCAGAGAGTTAAAAGTGGTGCACGGCACCGTTTCACCCGATACTACGGCCCAGACCAGAGGTATGTTGCGCAAGCCCGGGGTCGACAAAAACACGGCTGGCGCCAGCAAGATATGGCTGGGCCATGTGGCCTGTACGCCCAACACCATGGGTCCTCCTCACCACCATGGCGAAGCGGAGACGGCTGCCTATGTTTTGACCGGTCATATACGGGTGTACTACGGCGAGGACTTCAAGGAATTCGTTGAAGCCGGACCCGGCGACTTCATATTTGTCCCGGCCAACTTCGACCACATTGAGGGCAATCCCTACGACGAACCTGCCGAAGCGATCTTGTCCCGCGGCCCCGACAACATAGTAATTAACCTGGGGGAATAACACTCAGCGGCTAACCGCTGGTACTGCATTGTGCCCCTTAACCAGTGGATTTTGGTTTACCCAAACACCGGCCCGGCTGATGATCGCTGGGCCGGTCGGTTTTTGAAGGGCTCAAATTGCCAGGACTGGCCGGACCAGTCTGGGCCTGAGGCGCCGCAGCCCAGTGGAGGCGCTATACTAGGCGGACTCAATTCCCATCAATTTTGGCCTGCGGTACCGCCAGTCTGCCTCTGTTTGCGTACCGGCGATTGGCGCCAATGGCTTCTGGCTGCCGACCCCATCGGATTCTTTCAGATCGCTTTCAGATCGTTTGAGGTTTGGTTGTACGAGAATCCGGTTGGCTGTAGGGACAATTAGTTTCATTGATCAAAGTAGACCCGAAAAGACTCCTCACGCGACCGCGCAATATATTTTTCGGTTGGTGGATCGTCTCCATCAGCGCCTCCGCCGACGCCTTAAAACACGGGACTTTTAACCGCGGATTCACCCTCTACGTTCTGCCGATAAGCAAGGAGTTGGGCGTCGGCGTGGCGGCCATCGCCCTCGCCGAAATGCTGGGGCGGATGGAAGGCGGACTCCAAGGCCCGTTGATGGGTTGGCTGAACGACCGGTTCGGTCCGCGGGCCATCATGATATTTGGCGGGATCGCCTCGGGCGTGGGATTCATACTGCTCTCCGCAACCCAGAGTTACGTCTATTTCGTCTTGGTATTCGTGGGGCTGCTCTCTCTGGGGTTCCGGGCGGGCTACAGCAACGCCACCATGCCCGCCATTAACCAGTGGTTTCGCCGACATCGCAGCTTGGCCATGTCCGTCGCCAGCATGGGCAGCCCCTTGGGTGGAATGATAATAGCGCCGCTGATGGGGCTTTTGGCATTCGAGGCCGGTTGGCGTACTTCGGCCTTCGTATCGGGTGCTGTGATCCTGGCCGTGGTGTTGCCTTTGTCGTTGTTCGTTCACCGGTCGCCGGAAAGCCGAGGCCTTCTTCCCGACGGCGACACCGCCCCTGACCTTGAGCCTCTAGGTCCCGGCCCCACACTTACCTGGACTCCTCTCACCGGGATAGAGACTGAGGGGAGCGCGACTGGCGGCCGCGCGACGACTAGTTACAAGATGGGAGAACCGGACTTTACCGTTCGCGAGGCGATGCGCACAACGTCCTATTGGCTATTGGTCTTAGCTGTGGGTCTTCGCAACACGGTCCACTCCGGCACTTCGTTTTTGCTGGCCCCGTTAATCGTCTGGTTTTTGATGGGGGATGGCCGGACCGAGGACCACAGTCTACGTATCGCCGCGTTGATGGTCGGCCTCCTGTCCCTAAGCACTCTAATTATGAACCCGATCATGGGTTGGCTGGGCGATTCTTGGTCCAAGCAGCGGTTGAGCGCAATTGCCATGATCGGCGGCTCTGCCTCCCTTCTGGTCGTGCTCAATCACAGCGGTCATTTGTGGCAAGCTGTCTTGTTCGTGATCCTGCTGGGCTTTTCCGAGACCGCCAATCCCCTGGACTGGGCCATGATGGGCGATTTCTTCGGCCGCCGAAACTATGCCACGTTAAGGGGTTGGCAGCACTTGCCGGACCAACTGATGTCGATGAGCACGCCGGTTTGGATGGGGGTGGTGGTGGACCAGACAGGAAGTTACAAGTGGGCGCTGATTCCATTGGCGGTTATCTACGTCCTGGCTGCGGTCTCCTATTGGGTAATTCCCCGGCCGAAGCCGCCGGTCCGGGCCGCGAGCGCCCAACGCCCTGATTTTGCCTAAACGTTCCAGGTATAAAACGTTCCAGTATAATCTGACCAGCACTAGATAGGGACAAAGAACATGACCCAGCGGCAGCCCCGTCCAAGGTTCACGGTCCAAGACTACATGTCTACCCCCGAAGACAAGCGCTACCAGCTTCTCGACGGGGAGATTATCTTGGCCCCTTTTCCCACCGTGGCCCATCAACGAGTTTTGGGGCTTGAGTAACAAGGCCTGTTTTAGCCCTGGCGTCTTGGCCCACTTTTCACCGCCCTATCTGCCGCGCTCAGGACAAGCGTGCCGTTGCGGTACCCCTTCCGTGGCTCAGGGCACCCGAGTTGTGGAGCGGCGCCCTCATGCGGCCGCGACCGCAGGTACCGTCCCGACCGCCCGCTGAGCCGTGTTCTCCATCTCCACCAGGCGTGCATGGACCATCCGTTTGAAGTTGCACGCCAACGCCTTCAGGTAGACGGCAAGCCGCACCCGACGGCCCCCTCGCACCCGCAAGCGCCCAAGCCCGTGGGCGCGCTTCAGCTCGGAGTTCGTTCCCTCGATACCAGCCCTTATGTCATACCGCTGCGCCACTCCTCGGTGGCCTCGGCCCTCCGGCGCCGCTCGATGTTCACCTTCACCAGGTCCGCCTTGAGGACGTAGGCCCCCGCACGCCGGTCCAGCTTCACTGGGCAACGGGATCGCAAGGGGCAGGGCTCGCATGTTGTCCCGGCAAAGTGGACCTCTACCCGCTCCGGCGCATCCTTCAGCTCGTACTCCTCGATGGACGGGTGGCCGGCGGGGCACACCGTGGCCTGCTCCCCTGTGACGTCGATCTGAAAGTCCGCGGCGGTGAGCGGCGGTGGTCCGTCACCCTCTCCTTCGTGCGAGTCCCCGGCGCCGACCCCGCCACCGGGCTCACCAGTTCCGTTCCCCGGCGCGAGGCTTCGAAGGCATTGCGGCCCGACCCATACGCCGTGTCGGCGAAGAGCTCGTCCGGTCGACCTTCCGCTCCGCGAGCCCGTCAACGACCGGCACGCTCACGTCGGTGGCTCCCACTCGAGGGGGTCACCTCCACGTGGGTGGCTGGGTGGCGTTCTCCTCGTGGCAGGTCTCCGCCACCTGCACCTCGTACCCCTTCCCCTTGTGGGTGCTGTCGGAATGCGCGAGTCGGCGGACACGCTTCGGGTCCTTGGTCCAGCCGGACATATCGTTTGTCTCCAGCCGGTAGCCCGGGCACAGACCGAAAGGCGTCGCCGACCCTCCCCCGTGCGGGCGTCCTCGTAGCCGAAATTGTGAACGGTGGTTACGTCCAAGGCGCCCCCGACTTGATTGTGGAGGTCTTGGACTCGGGGACTGTTGAGTACGACCGCGGCTACAAGTCTCAGCTCTACGGACGCCACGGGGTCAGGGAGTATTGGATGGTCGACCCCGATGCGGAAACGATCGACGTTCTCGGCGAAGGCGACGACGGTCTTGTCACCTTGATCTCATTCGGGAATTCGGGGGAGCGCGGCTACAAGGCTTGCGGAAACGATGACTCCGTTGACGGAAGGTTTACGCTTGGACCTGCATGAGCTGTTTCATGAGGGCTAGACCCACCTAGCGGACCACTTCTACGCGCCCAACTCCGCTACCGCATGGGCGAACCCGTCTACCGCCCCCTCCAAGACCCAGTCTTCCACACAGTATGAAATGCGGAAGTAGCCTGGGGTGCCAAAGCCGCGTCCCGGTACCACCAACACGTTCCATTGAAGCAGCGATTTGGTGAACGCAACATCGTCTTCGATGGGCGATTTGGGGTATAGATAGAAGGCCCCCTGAGGCTTGACCACATCGTAGCCCAGTTCGCTTAGCTGAGTGTGAAGATAGTCCCGCTTTTTCTCGTAATATCCGGCGTCCACGCTCACCCCCTGTAGGTTGCGGACGATGTGTTGCATCAATGCAGGGGCGTTGACGAACCCGAGGGTGCGGTTGCAGAAACCCAGGCCCGCCGATAGCTCCTCTTTTCCCGCGTAGTTGGGATTCACCGCAATGTAGCCAATGCGCTCCCCAGGCAACGCTAGGTCCTTGGCGTGGGAGGTGACAACCAAGCTGTTGTCGTAAGGGGGCAGGACTTGAGGGAACGTGAGCCCGTCGAACAGAATTCGGCGGTAAGGCTCGTCGCTGATGATGAAGATTTCGCTGCCATATTCGGTCTGCTTTCTCTCTAAAAGCTCGGCGAGTTCCGCGATGCCTTCGGCGGAGTAGACCGCGCCGGTGGGGTTGTTGGGGGAGTTGATGACGATGCCGCGGGTCTTGGGGGTCATCACCGCCTCGATAGCCGCCACGTCCAACTGAAACTGATCGTCGGTGGACGCCACCACTGGTACGCCGCCGTGGTTGTCGATGTAATACAGGTACTCCCAGAAGTAGGGTGAGAGGATGATCACTTCGTCATCCGGGTTGAGGATCGTCTTCATTACCACGTTGGCCGCCGCCGCCGCGCCGCAGGTCATTATTATGTCGCCGCCCCCGAAATCGAGGCCGGTTTCGTTCTTCAGCGTGTCGGCCACGGCCAGGCGAGTCTCCATGTAGCCGGGATTTGGCATGTAGCGGTGACGGCCGGCGGCAGGGGCGTTGGCCAGCCGACGCAATTCATCATGGAACTCCTGGGGCGGTTCAATCACCGGGTTCCCCAAAGAGAGGTCAAAAACCTTGTCGGCGCCTATCCGGCCCTTGAGCGCCAGGCCTTCCTCGAAGACACCGCGAATCCAGCCCCCCTCGTCCATGAAACGCCGCACTTTTTGCGATACCGCCATGCAACAACCTCCGCCCGGCAGGCTACCCGCCGGTTAATCGCGAGTGTAGCAACGGGGGGTCAGGGGTGTCAAAACGGGGTGAGCGCGTTTAAATCGATGCGTCGCTCAACAGGTGCGAAACATCCGCTGTTTCAGCCATCCGAAAACCCATAGCCTTGCCGAATTGGTAGACCAAGCTGTAACGGACGGCTTCCGGATCGACCGTCTCACCCAATACTTTGGCCATCGATGTGACCGGCCGGTCCTCAATGCCGCAGGGGATGATGTTGGCGTAGAAAGAAAGGTCGGTGTTGGCGTTAATAGCGAAACCGTGGAAGGCGACACCACGGCTTATCTTGATCCCAATCGCCGCGATCTTGCCGCTGGCGGTCCAGACACCGGTCAGTCCTGTTTCAGTATGCGCGTCAATGCCGAAGTCGGCCAATGTAGCGATGATGATCTGCTCCAGGGTTCGCACGTACTCTAGCGGCCCGCCCCAGTCCCGAAGATTCAAAATTGGGTAGCCGACCAGTTGGCCCGGACCGTGGTAGGTAATCTGGCCGCCCCGGTCGGTGTCGTGGACTGAGATACCGGCTGCGGCTAGAGCCGCTTCGTCGTTAAGCAGGTGCCCGGGCTGGCTGAGCCGGCCGCGGGTGTAGACGTGGGGGTGTTCCAGAAGAAGCAGCGTGTTGGGTTGGGCGCCATCGTGGACCGTTTCAACCAGACTAGCTTGCAGCTGCCGGGCCTGGGTGTAGTCCACCGTGCCGAGCCAGGCGAACTGACATTCAATTGATCGAGCCGATGATCGAGGCGAGCCTGATCGAGCCACGTCTGGCAGCCTAGTAGACCGAAGTGTCGGGTCCCATCGATTGCAACCGCGCCTTCACCGCTTCCAGGAACCCGCTGGCCTCCGCACCATCGTTAATCCGGTGGTCGAAGGATAGGCAAAGATTCATCATCGACCGGATGGCGATGGCGTCGTCGCGTACCACCGCCCGCTTCTGGATAGTCTCGGTTGTAATTATTCCGGCTTGGGGATAATTGATGATCGGCCCGGAAACGAACGAGCCCAAAGCGCCGGTATTGTTCAAGGTGAATGTGCCGCCCTGAACGTCGGTTATGGTCAGTTTGTTTATTCTGGACCTTTCGCTAATGTCGGCTACCGACTTGGCCAGCCCGGCCACGCTCAACTGGTCGGCGTCGTGAATCACCGGGACGATTAGTCCATTGGGCGCGGCAACAGCTATTCCGAGATTGATACGCTTCTTCAGAATGATTTTATCTTCACCCCAAGACGCGTTCATAGTCGGGAACTTCCGGAGCGCTTCGACAACGGCCCTAATGACGAAGGGCAGGTAGGTTAACGTCACGCCCTCTTTCTGTTGGAAAGCGTCTCTGACGCTGGAGCGTAAGGCCACCATGCCCGATACATCGACCTCCACCGTGCTCCACGCATGGGGAATCTCCGTCACGCTCCGCACCATCGCCGCAGCAATCATGCGCCGGACCGGCGTCAGCGGGAGGTGCTCCTCGTCGCCGGGTTGCGGCTCCGCAGTGCGAGCCGCCGTCGTTGCCGGTGAGCCGTCGGCGGCCGGACCCTGTTCCAGGTACTTCAATACATCGTCGCGAGTGATGCGGCCACCCAGACCGGTGCCCTTGATCTGGCTTACGTCGATGGAGTGTTCCCGGGCCAACCTGCGCACCGCAGGTGACAACCTGGCACCGCCGTCGGCGGCGTCAGAGACCGCCGCAGCCGGCCGTGTAGCGCTGGCAGGCGCGGGAGCCGGGGTTGGTTTGGCAGGGAGCGGTGGCGCCTCCTCATGAGTCGGCTCAGCAACCTCGATGGCGGCGCCGCCGGTAGGACCGACTGGGGTTACGTCCTTCAACAAGTAGCCGGTTGTTCCAGATGGTCGTTCGGTCGTTTGTTCTGGCGGCGACGAAGAGGGCGGCCCACCGGCCTGGCCGTCCGCGGTTTCCATCTCGGCAATGGGGGCTCCCATTGGCAGTGTTTCGCCTTCTTGGGCCAAGACGCGCAACAAGGAACCCTCGACCGGTGACGGCACCTCCATGGTGACCTTATCGGTGATGATTTCGACCAGAGGTTCGTACCGTTTGACTGATTCGCCAGGCTGTTTCAGCCACTTTCCGATGGTCCCTTCGACCACCGATTCGCCTACGTGAGGGAGTTCAACCGTTACCGACAATTGCGCACCATACGTCCTAGCCAGGTTTGATAGTTGGGTTCGTTAATACGCCGCCAGCTTCCGCAGGGCGGCCGAAATTTTCTCAGTGCCGGGCATATAGGCCTCTTCCAAGCTCAGGGCGAAGGGCATGGTCGGCACATCGGGGCCACAGACTCGCATGATGGGCGCATCGAGATAGTCGAAACCCTGCCCGGCCACTACGGCCGCGACCTCTGCGCCAACCCCGCCGGTTATGTTGTCTTCGTGGACGATCAGGAGTTTGCCGGTCTTCTCCACCGAGGTCAGAATCGTTTGAGTGTCCAACGGAGTAAGCGTTCGCAGGTCAACCACTTCAGCGTCCGTTCCTTCCGTAGCAGCCAGTTCGGCGGCCTCCAGGCAGTAGTGGAGTGTTAGGCCGTAGCTGACGATGGTCACGTCACTGCCCGGCCGTTTGATGTCGGCTACTCCCATCGGCAGCGTATATTCTTCATCGGGCACCTCTCCGCGAACCAAGCGGTAGGTTTTCTTGTGCTCCAAGAAAACCACCGGATCGTTGTCACGGATGGCCGACTTTAGCAGTCCCTTGGCGTCGTACGGAGTACTGGGGGTCACGACCTTGAGGCCCGGAGTATGGAAGAAATGGGTCTCAACGTTTTGGGAGTGGAAAAGACCGCCTCGGATGCCGCCGCCGTAAGGAATCCGCACCGTCATGGGCACATTGACCGCACCGTTGGTTCCGTAGAGAGTCCTGGCGGCTTCTCCTATTAGCTGGTTAATCGCCGGCCAGACGAAGTCCGAAAACTGTATCTCCGGCATCGGACGCTGCCCACGGAACGCCGCGCCCAAGGCGATGCCCACGATAGAGGCCTCGGCCAGCGGAGTATCAATCACCCTGGTCTCGCCGAACTCCTCGACCAGCCCTTGCGTGGCAAGAAACACGCCCCCTCGTTGGGCGACATCCTCCCCCAGAACAAAAACACTGGGGTCCCGTTCCATCTCTTCCCGGATGGCTTCGCGAACGGCTTCAATAACACTTTTTACCGCCAATGTTTTTCTCCCAACATCCTTTGTCTTAGGAAGAGTAGACCAGGTCGTGCATTGTAGAAACGTCGGGCGGGCTGGCGGCTTCTGCCGCGTCGGTTGCCTCGTCTACGGCTTGCAGGGCGGCTGCGGCTATTTCGTCTGCCTGGTTTTGGGTGAGCAGGCCCTGTTCGATCAGAAGATTGCCTAGAGTAATAATTGGGTCGCGTTCCCGTGCCTTTTCCACCTCGCCCTCTGGGCGGTAGCGGCGGTCATCGTCGTCGGTGGTGTGAGACATGAACCGCTCCACTTTCATCTCCAACAGCACCGGGCCTTGCTTCCGGGCATGGGTGATCGCTTCGCGGGTCGCTTCGTAGCAAGCGATGAAATCCATGCCGTCGACAGTAAAACCGGGGAATCCATACCCGGCAGCCCGGCTGGCTACCTCCTCAATGCTCATCTGCTTGCTTTGAGGCACCGAGATGGCGTACCGGTTGTTCTCGCAAATGAAAATCACCGGTAGTTTATGGACGCTGGCGAAGTTCATCGCCTCGTGGGTCTCGCCCTGGCTGGAAGCACCGTCCCCGAAATAGACCAATACAACAGTCTCTTCGCCTTTCATCCGGCACGCCAGGGCATAACCGACGGACTGGGTAAGCCCGGCGGCGACGACGTTGGAAATCTGGATTATATTGTGAGCAAGATCAGCGCCTTGGAGCGGGAACTGCCGTCCGTTGCTATACGGGTCGCCCTCCTTGCCCATGAACGAGTTCATGACCTGTTCGGGCGTCAATCCGGCGGCGGTCTTCAGCGCCAAGTCCCGGTAGTAAGGAAACAAGAAGCAGTCGCCGTCTTTCTCCGCAGCCAGCAGGCTGCCCAATTGGGCGCCTTCGTGGCCTTGGCTTGAGGCAGCAATCGGTACTTTGCCCTGACGGTTTAGCGCCCAGATGCGCTCATCGACGGTGCGCGCACATACCATCCTGTTGTAGTAATCCAATAGATCGTCGGCGGCCAGGCCCTTCGGCAGGGGAAACTGGGTAGACACCGCAGTGCTGCTGCCACCGTTGCGCTGGGCGCGGGGAGACCTTTTCCTTGGCATTACCTCTCCCGTTTTAGGCTCACAAATACAACTGGGGCCGTGTAGCTAGTCCACGGCGAGATTCATTCGCGAGTTACAATTTCGCTAGTCTCAGTCTCGAATTTCAGTCTATAGAAGGGGTGGTCAACTCTAAGGCCGAACTGGTTCGACGACTGACCGGTTGGACTTGACTGATAACGAGCAAAAACCGAGTTACCGGCCACTGCGAGGCTAATTATATATGGCTGGCAGTCGGGCGGCAAACCACATGGCACCGATTTCAACGCGTTGGATCGCATGTCTTTGTCCGTCGGCAAACGGACCGCGGTTCCAGACGCCAAAATGGCTGCACCTTAGCCGAGGCTCAAACGAGGCGGAGAGGGCCTTTAGATAGGGGTCTTGGACAAATTTAAAATTGGGCTCAATTCTCGGGGAAATTGGCCGGAAAATCGGCCTATCTCTCCATTGACAATGTCTTGAAGATGTTGGTAGTCTCCGCCTGTCGCCAGAAAACACAGGCGTACACAGGCGAGAAAATCCGGTGATGGGTCAAATCTACCAAGCTCATCCCGGCAGCATTAAGGCCAACGCCGCAGTTGGCCGATAGATAACAGCCAATAAGAGTGACGAGTCAAGCCCAAATGGCTTGACTGTGCCCCAAAGTATTTCGGTCCATCCGGGTTTCTTTTCTTTCCTTGGTGCGATGCTCCGTAGGTGTTCTGTTGTCTTTTTCAAAAGGAACTTCAGACTCGATGACTAAAGTTGCGCCTGGAAATAGCAGTAGAACTGAAATTAGATCTCGCCGGAGTTGATTGGTCAACGGGACACTGGTGCAATATTAAGTTGGGAGTGGGCGTGGGAGCTGTAGCTGGGGAGTGTGCGGGGTCATGAAAGTGTCGTCAGCCCGAGAGGTCTGGCGGGCAGTGCTGGGCGATCTCCAGCTACAGCTCCCACGCCCAACATTCGAAACCTGGCTCAAACAGACTGAAGGCATCGACTTTCAAAACGATATCTTCGTCGTCGAGGCACCGAGCACCTTCGCTGTCGAATGGCTGGAACGGCGGATGTACCATGCATTACAGAAGACGCTGGAAAAGGTATCCGGCCGTTTCTTTGAACTCCGGCTACAGGTGAAGTCTGAAGCGGCCTCTTACGCGGTTGAGCAGGCAGTCACGCCGCCAGAGATTACTGACCAAACTTCGCCCGTCGCCACCCCGCTGTTCGAGGTTCGCTCTTTCAACCCCAAGTACTCCTTCGAATCCTTTGTGGTGGGGCCGTCCAACCGTCTGGCGTTCAGCGCGGCTCAGGCGGTGGCCGACTCTCCGGGACAGGCCTACAATCCTCTGTTCCTCTATTCCGCCGCCGGGCTGGGCAAGACTCATTTGCTTCAGGCCATGGGCCGTACCTGCGCCAGCCGCGGAATGTCCGTTCTCTACGTCACCTCGGAGCAGTTCACCAACGAATTTATTACAGCCATCCGCAACCGGACGACCGAGGACTTCCGCAGACGCTACCGCTCGGTCCAACTTCTGTTGATGGACGACGTGCAGTTTCTAAGCGGCAAAGAGCAGACCCATGAAGGCTTCTTCCATACGTTCAACGACCTCCACAATTCCGGCAACCAGGTGGTGATCTCGTCTGACCGCCCTCCCCGGGAGTTGCCTTTGATGGAGGACCGGCTTCGTTCCCGATTCGAATGGGGTTTGATTGCTGACATCCAGCCGCCCGATCTGGAAACTCGAATGGCCATTCTCGCCGCCAAGGCCGACCAGATGCGGGTGGGCCTAGACGAGAGTGTCATAGAGTTGATCGCCAAGCGTATCCAGCGTAACGTCCGTGAATTGGAGGGGAGCCTGAACCGGATGGTGGCCTACTCCCAGTTGATGAACGTCAACATCACCTTGGAGTCCACTGTACAGATCCTGAACGACGTTGCGCCCGCCGGTTCTCGCGAGTCAATCGACCCTGAACGTATCTTCAGCGAAGTTGCGACCTACTACGACGTGTCGGTGGGGGAGTTGATGGCCCGCAACAGAACCAAGAAGGTCGCGGTGGCCCGCCAGGTCGCGATGTACCTGCTTATCTATGAGTTGGAACTGTCGCCGACCCAGGCCGGGAGGCTGTTGGGTGGCCGCGACCACGCCACGGTTATCCACGGTGCGGGCAAGATAAACGGAGAGATGAACGAGAATTCGGCCCTTCGCCAAGACGTATTGGCTATCAAAGAAGCGATCTTCTCCTGAACGCCTAGCTTCTCTTCTTTCTTCAGCCTTCGGACTGCGTGGCGTTCATTACACGGTGCTAGGCCGGAGGCGCAAGCCACCGCTGCAAATGGAACCGTTGGTATGCTCGAAACGGCAGCACGGTGGCCAGCTGATCGACAACCAGCCGGATCAGGACCCTTTTGCGCAGTGGCTTGGCCAGCAGGTAGGTGGCGGCGCCGAACAGGGGCACCAATACAATCACTGCCACCAGCGGCGTATGGGCAGGGATGGGACACGAGTAGAGGCTGGGGATGGGATAGTCGCCACTGGTGGGTCTCGTCTGGGTTGCCGGCAATCCCGACATTAGGTCTCCGTTGGGCACCGAGACCAGTGAAACCAGGCCCTCATTAGTGGAGCGTTCGAAATTGTCGGGTGCGTCGTAGCCGCGCAGGATTTCGGACGGCTCAGCGGAGAGCGAACAATCCGCGGCCGCCGCTCTGGACGCGAACGAAAACCGGTGCGATCTGTCGTACAATAAGGGACGCATCGAACAAGACCAGACCGGCGGCGTGTTCGGTGGCATTGGCCGTTCGGCACGATGGGTCCCTTCTCATCAAAATAATAGTGTTCCAGCTATCGATCACCTGTTCGTTGGGGTGCCCATATTCATACGCTCGTCAACATTCGGCCTCTATGGGCAATAAGATTAACCTAACTGTAGGCGTTTACCATGCGGGCAAAGTGATGATGAGCCACCGGTCTGTGAAAATAGCGTGATGTTCTCCGTGATGTTTTCAAGGTGGACCCTAGGGCGGTGGGAATACTGAAACGATATGAAAACCCATGTCATAGTTAAGACTCACGAGTTGGCCCTGAAGGGCAAGAACCGCCCATGGTTCATGCGCCGCCTCACCGAAAATCTGCGGCAGGCCACCCAGGGTTCGGGAGTTGAACGAGTCTGGCAGGGCCAGCTAATGGTGGGCCTGACCTTGGCCGACGAAGGACGGTGGCCGGAGGTCAGGGAGCTGGTCAAGGACTGCTTCGGAGTTGCCAAGTTCTACAAGGCCTATGACCTGCCCCAGGACTTGGACCTTCTGAAGTCCCGGCTGCCGGCCCTGCTGGAAGGCCGGACCTTCGACACGTTTCGCATCACTACCAACCGGGCTGACAAACGGTTTCCTTTGAACTCCGAGGCGGTAAATCGTGAAATGGGGACTTTCGTTGAGGGTCTGACCGGAGCTCGGGTAAATCTGAAGAACGCCGACCTGTGTATCTACCTGGATATCCAGGCCATGGGAATCTTAGTTTATTTTGAAGAAGTGCGGGCCCACGGCGGGCTCCCGGTAGGCGTTAGCGGCCGGGTTGCGGTCATGATGTCAGGGGGTATCGATTCCCCGGTGGCGGCCTGGCACATGATGAAACGGGGTTGCCAGGCCCATTTCGTCCACTTCCATAGCTACCCACTGGTGGACCGGACTTCGATGGAGAAGGCCGCCGACTTAGTCCAGCATCTGACCCGGCACCAAAACCGGGCCGATCTGTTTCTGGCGCCGCTGGGCGAAATTCAGAAACGGATTATTCTCTCCGCTCCCCCGTCATACCGGGTGGTGCTCTATCGCCGGTTCATGGTGCGCATCACCGAGGCGCTGGCGAGACGGAACCGGGCCAAGGCCATTATCACCGGCGAGAGTTGCGGGCAGGTGAGTTCCCAGACCCTGGACAACATCGCCGTGGTCGACCAGATTGCCGGAATGCCGATACTGCGGCCCCTGATAGGCTCCAACAAAGAGGAGATCGTCAACCAAGCACGCGACATTGGCACCTTCCCCATCTCCATTGTTCCAGACCAAGACTGTTGCACCCTGTTCGTGCCCAAACATCCGGAAACTCGGGCCCGCTTGGAGACAGTACAGCGAATCGAAGAGTCGCTGCCGGTGGCGGAAATGGTAGATGAGGCCCTGGAAAGAACCGAGCGCCGCCAGTTTTCAGCTGAGCCAGCGTCTCTCGTGACCGCGTGAACTCCGTTCAGTCCATCGGTCAGCCTATCGCCACCGCTGCTTACGAGGACTGAAGCAGTGGAAACCGCCGAGGAGCAGCCTACGGGTGGAGGCCTCCGATTTGTGGAACCGGCAGACCGGAAACGCCTTTTGGGCCAGGTCCTTCGAGATGTTTCCCGCTCTTTCTACCTTACTATTCGAGTTCTTCCCCAAGACCTCCGAGAGCCGATAGGCCTCGCGTACCTCCTAGCCCGCGCTGCCGACACCATCGCCGACACTCGCAGTTTGCCCCCTTCGATGCGCCTGGAACGCCTACTCAGTTTTCGGGAGCAGGTCAGCGGCCCTGCGGATGTGACCTTCCTGGAGGGTATCGCCGCCGATGTGTCGGAAGAGTCGTCGACGGCGGCGGAGCGCGCGTTACTGAGGTCCATCACCGACGCGTTCTCTCTATTGGAGGGCTTGGCCGGAGAAGAGCGGGAACGGGTCCGGTCAGTGGTCCTGACACTTACCTCCGGCATGCAGACCGACCTCACCACATTTCCTGCGGAGGACTCAGGCCAGGTCGCCGCCCTTGCTTCGGCTGCCGAGTTGGACCGCTACATCTATCTGGTAGCCGGCTGCGTTGGCGAGTTCTGGACCGGTGTGACCGCGGCCCACGAGGCCAGACTGAGCCGCTGGGACTTGGCCGAGATGTCGGCCACCGGGGTGCGGTTTGGTAAGGCTCTACAGCTGACCAATATGCTTCGGGATGTACCCGGTGACCTTCGTATCGGCCGCTGTTATTTGCCGGCCGACGAACTGGCTGCCGCCGGGCTATCCGCTGAGAACCTTCTTGATCCAGACTGCGGACCACGGGCGCGAACGGTCCTTGTCCCGTGGATACAGACAGCCCTAGGCCATTTCGACGCTGCTGAACGCTACCTGATGGCCGTGCCCCGCCGCTGCGTGCGCCTCAGGTTGGCGGTGCTGTGGCCCATATTGTTAGGTCTGGCCACGCTGTGCCTGTTGGCGAGAAACCAGGACTGGCTGGACCTCGCTAGCCCTTCCAAAATCAACCGGAAATGGGTCTATCTGATGATGGCCCGGTCGTGGCCTGCAGTAACCTCGGACACTCTGCTTCGAAGCTGGATTCGCGGCCTACGCCAAAGGGTGCAGTCGGCGTTATAGCGGCAGAGCCGCTCATCCTGAGCGTCACCGGACGGCGCATTGCCTGACTGAGTCTGCTTACACATTCCGGCGCCTGATAACCGGTGGCCATTTCTTGACGCTGCCGCGAATTCCTGTAGGATAAGCTCGCCATGCGTTAGCCTGGTTAGCGTTCAGCTATCAGCGGTCAGCCATAAGAATTGAGGCGTTGCGAAGAAATCCGGCTGCTGGTATTCGGAGGAGATAGATGCCTAAATTTGTCCGGGTCTATACGGGTGCTAACGGCCACTCCCAGATCGAGGAACTGGACTTCGATATGCAGGATTTCGTCGACACCGAGGGCGCTCACGGTCTGTCGACGGCCGTAATTAATACTCCCGGCATCATGTTCCGGGAATATGAACCAGGCTATTTCCTGGACTACCATACGGCCCCACGGCGACAGTACAGCATCACTCTAACCGGGGAGATTGAAGTGGGGACGCCCGACGGCACCATAAAGCACTATGGTCCGGGAACGGTGCTAATGGCCGAAGATCTGACCGGCACCGGCCATTCCACCAGAGTAGTGGGCACCGAACCGCGATTTGCCATTATCGTCCCCTTGTCCGACTAGCATGACTCAGCAGCCTAGGCTCTTTGGTGAGTACGATCCCACGGTACCCAGCCGGATTATTTTCGGGCAGGGGAAAGCATCGTCGCTGGGCGCGGAAGTCGAAAGGCTGGGCGGCAAACGTGCTTTGGTGCTCTCCGGACGCACCGTGGCCGAGAAGACCGGCACCGTACGGAAAGTGAACGAGTCTCTAGGGCAGCTTTCGACAGGGGTCTATACCGGGTTGACCCAGCGCGCTCCTTTGGCCACTGCGGTCGAAGCGGCCAACTTGGCGGTAGCCAACGGCGTGGACACCCTTGTGGGCGTGGGCGGCAGCACCATTTCCGACGCCGCCAGAATGATCGCGGTTCTGATGGCGCAGGGTATAACCACCGTGGAGCAACTACGGGAGTTGGGCCATCAACAGAACCTGATGTTGACTCCTGACTTGGAAGGGAAACCGCTGCCGCTACAGGTGTCCATACCGACGACGCTCTCCGCAGGCGAATTTAATATGGGCGGAGGCAACGTTCTGGATGAGCAGGCGGGCCATAAGATCAGAGTGCGCCATCCTCGGCTGTTCGCCGACCTGATAGTGCTCGACCCGGATATGACGGTTGGCACACCGGATTGGCTGTGGCTTTCCACCGGCGTGAAAGCCCTGGATCACTGCATCGAACGCTTATATTGCGCCGGGAACCAGCCAGCGATTGATGCCCCGGTTCTGGCCGCCGCCGAGTTGCTATTCAATCATCTGCCGCGTTCCAGAGAAGGGGCGGGCGACTCCGATGCCCGTCTCCAGTGCCTGGTCGGCGCCTGGCTGTCGATGATGGGAGCGCCGAATTTCGCCATGGGTCTAAGCCATGCAATGGGTCACATCATGGGCGTGAAGTATTCGGTGGGCCACGGCTACACCTCCTGTGTGACCCAACCCTACGTCATGGAGTTCAACCGTCCTGTTTCCGCCCACAAACAGGCGCTGCTGGCCCGCTCGGCTGGTGTCGACACTCGGGGAATGAGTGACGAGTCCGCTGCCGAGGCGGCTGCCCGGGTCGTGGGCGATTTCATCGTGGGATTGAGTATGCCCCACAGAATCCGAGATCTGGAGATACCGGAAGAAGACCTCCCCGCCATCGCTGAGGCGATTTTGGCTGACGGCGGCTGCCGGTCCAATCCCGTCCCGGTCACCACCGCCGATCAGGTGATGCAGGTTTTGACCAAGGCGTACTAGCGGAGAATTAAAACGGTCCACAGGACCGGCAATTTACTTCTAATGCGGGGTGAAAAGGAGCGCGACATGAAATATGGATTTGCTTTGGCGGGGCGGGGGCCGTTGGCCAGCGCCGAACCCTTGGTTCGGATGGCGAAAAAGGGTGAGGAGTTAGGTTACGATGCGGTTTTGATGGGGGACCATGTCTTGGTCCCGAAGAAAATCTCTTCCCCATATCCTTACACTCCAACTGGTGAGTTCCCCGGTTCTGGCGCCGGCGACGCGATGGAGATGATTACCCTGCTGGCGTATCTGGCTGGCCAGACCAGCAAGATACGGTTGGTCACCAGCGTTCTCATCGTCCCGTATCGCCCGGCGTTGCTTGCCGCCAAAGCGTTGGCTACCCTGGATGTTTTGTCTGGGGGACGATTGGTGGTGGGTATCGGCGTTGGCTGGATGCGAGAGGAGTTCGAGGCTCTGGGAGTCCCTCCTTTCGAGGAGCGAGGCGCCGCCACCGACGAATACATCAGGGCGTTCAAGGAGCTATGGACCAGCGACGACCCTCATTTCGAAGGCAAGTACGTCAGCTTCGACAACATTAATTTTCTGCCCAAACCGCTCCAGAAGCCCCATCCGCCTATCTGGGTCGGTGGAGAGAGCCGTCCCGCGCTGCGGCGGACCGCCGAATTTGCCGACGGATGGTATCCCCTCGGGTCGAACCCGAGTTTTCCGATGGCAACGCCCCAACAACTGACGGCGGGTATGGCTCGGTTGGCCGAATACGCTCGCCGCTTCGGCCGGGACCCAGCCGAGATCGACGTGGTCTATCGGGCGCCTTCAATCGAGCTACAGGATTCACCTGGCCCATCTGATGGCCGGGTCCCCTTCGTCGGAAACGCCGAGCAGATCGCCGGAGACATTCGGCAGTTCCAAGAACTGGGCGTAGGGTCTTTGGTGATCGACTTCATTCGTCAGACAGAAGACCTAGACATAGTGTTTGAGCGGATGGAACGGTTCGCGGATCAAGTTTGGCCCAAGGTCTAACCCCAATTTGATCCACACCTGATTAGGGTAATTATATACTTGGCGTAATTCTGTTCTGCACTCGATCATCCGTTGTTGGCACGGCCGGACTATTAGAAACAAGGAAAGTTACATGAGACTAGTCAGTCTAATTGGAATCCTGCTTGTACTGGCGATGGCGTGTACAACTTCGGACGCACCGGTCGCGTCCTCTGCTCCAGTCCGGATAATCGACGGGGCCCAACTAGAGCAGTTCGTCAAACGTCTATACACGCGTCCGGCTGGTGTCTCGCCGGAGATTCAAGGCGAACCGCAGATTCTTTTGGGAGAGCTGCCTCCGGGTTTCGATGTTCGGTCTCCCGACGGCACAAGCGTTCTGGGGAGCGTGGTGCATGGTGACAGTAGTTTCCAAGCAATTTTGGATGCGCCAATGGAGCGTCAGGAGGCACAGAAATTCTACTCCGAGGCTCTGGTAGAGGCCGGTTGGCGCGGGCAGAACCGGCCAGAACAGCGAGGATTTACTGGTAGCTCCGAAAGCATTCCTCTGGGATTTTGCTCCGATAAGAACATCGTTTTGTACATGTTTTTATCCGATTCACCTATAGACGGCTTTACCGAGGCACGAATACAGGGCACTAACTATGACGACCTTCTACCGTCTATCTGTGACGAGAGGGCAGTTGGTGAGCAGTCGCGTGGTCCGGTTTCGTCGGTGCCCAGGCAAATATCCTCCGATGATGTTTTGCCCTCCTTAAAGTCGCCCGGCGGTGTCATATCCATGAGGACAAGTACTGGTATGAGCCGAAATGAATCAGAGTCCAGCGCCACTTCAGAGGTGTCGCTCAATACCGAAATGAGTGCCGCGGATTTGGAAGAGCACTATCGAAAACAACTGGAAGACCTGAACTGGGACCTGGTTGAGAAAGGAGCAACTGGACCTGTGGCGGTAAGCACCTGGAGGTTCATCGATGAAGATGGCGAGGACCTTTGGGGGCTGTTATGGGTGGTGGAAGGCCCACACGAGGACCAAAGGACGGCTCTGATCAAAGTAACGCGCTTGGGTAACTGAACCGCATTCCACTTGTTAGTGTGGCAGTTCCAAGAACTGGGCGTAGGGTCTTTGGTGATCGACTTCATTCGGCAGACAGAAGACCTGGACGTGGTGTTTGAGAGGATGGAACGGTTCGCGGATCAGGTTTGGCCCAAGGTCTAACCCTGGTGCGGGCGTCTTGTGGAATTGCGGGGGACACCATGCGATCATGCCCATCGGCGATGAATCGCTAGTACTCAGTCAACTCGGTTTTGGTAATTGTTTAAGAAAACGTCTAAGGTTGCTACCCTTTTTTAGGAGTGTTGACGTAGGAGGGTGGCAGCCATGGGACGAGAACGGTATGTGGTCCGGTTGGAAAGGGAAGAACGAGACCAGTTGGAACGACTGATTCGCGGGGGAAAGAGCCCAGCGCGAAAGGTTGCCCGGGCCCGTATTCTGCTAAAGGCAGATACGGGCTGGGGGGTGATGCGCATCGTGGAGGCGCTGGACACGTCTGCGGGTACGGTGTGCCGTACCAAGCGGCGGTAGCTGGAGGGAGGACTGAAGCGGGCCTTGGAGGAAGATCCTCGGCCAGGACATCCGACCAAACTGGATGAGCTGGGGGAAGCGCACCTGATTGCCCTGGCGTGCAGCGAGGCCCCTCCAGGCCATGACCACTGGACCCTGCGGCTCCTGGCAAACAAGGTGGTGGAGTTGGGGCTGGCGCCCTCCATGTCCCACGAGGGAATTCGCAAGCGGTTGAAAAAAACAGTCTCAAGCCGTGGCAGAAGAAGGAGTGGTGTATTCCCCAGGTGAGCGCCGAGTTTGTGGCGTGTATGGAGGATGTGCTGGACCTTTACGCGGAACCCTATGACCCAGAGCGCCCGGTGGTCTGTTTCGACGAGACCTCCAAGCAGTTGCTGGCGGAAAAGAGGTCTCCGATCCCGCCCAAGCCGGCACGACGGGAGCGATACGATTACGAGTACCAGCGCAATGGCACCCGAAACCTGTTCATGCTGTGCGAGCCCCTGGCGGGCTGGAGGCATGTGGCAGTGACCGAACGTCGTACCATGGTGGACTTCGCTCAGCAGATGCGGTGGCTGGCCGATGAAGCTTACCCAGCGTCCGAGAAGATCCGGGTGGTGCTGGACAACCTCAACACCCACAAACCAGCTTCCCTCTACGAAACCTTCGAGCCCAAGGAGGCTAGGCGAATACGCAAACGCTTGGAGTTTCACTACACTCCCAAGCACGGTAGTTGGCTCAACATGGCAGAGATCGAGTTCAGTGTCTTGGCCAGGCGAGTCCTGCGCCGGCGTATTGCCGATGAAGAGACTTTGAGTGGCGAGATCGCGGCCCTGGAGGCAGAACGAAACCAAGCCGGAGCAACCATTGACTGGAGATTCTCCACTGTGGACGCCCGAGTCAAGCTTCACCATCTCTATCCTGCCAACAATTAGGTTGACTGAGTACTAGTATGAATCGCTAGTACTCAGTCAACTCGGTTTTGGTAATTGTTTAAGAAAACGTCTAAGGTTGCTACCCTTTTTTAGGAGTGTTGACGTAGGAGGGTGGCAGCCATGGGACGAGAACGGTATGTGGTCCGGTTGGAAAGGGAAGAACGAGACCAGTTGGAACGACTGATTCGCGGGGGAAAGAGCCCAGCGCGAAAGGTTGCCCGGGCCCGTATTCTGCTAAAGGCAGATACGGGCTGGGGGGTGATGCGCATCGTGGAGGCGCTGGACACGTCTGCGGGTACGGTGTGCCGTACCAAGCGGCGGTAGCTGGAGGGAGGACTGAAGCGGGCCTTGGAGGAAGATCCTCGGCCAGGACATCCGACCAAACTGGATGAGCGGGGGGAAGCGCACCTGATTGCCCTGGCGTGCAGCGAGGCCCCTCCAGGCCATGACCACTGGACCCTGCGGCTCCTGGCAAACAAGGTGGTGGAGTTGGGGCTGGCGCCCTCCATGTCCCACGAGGGAATTCGCAAGCGGTTGAAAAAAACAGTCTCAAGCCGTGGCAGAAGAAGGAGTGGTGTATTCCCCAGGTGAGCGCCGAGTTTGTGGCGTGTATGGAGGATGTGCTGGACCTTTACGCGGAACCCTATGACCCAGAGCGCCCGGTGGTCTGTTTCGACGAGACCTCCAAGCAGTTGCTGGCGGAAAAGAGGTCTCCGATCCCGCCCAAGCCGGCACGACGGGAGCGATACGATTACGAGTACCAGCGCAATGGCACCCGAAACCTGTTCATGCTGTGCGAGCCCCTGGCGGGCTGGAGGCATGTGGCAGTGACCGAACGTCGTACCATGGTGGACTTCGCTCAGCAGATGCGGTGGCTGGCCGATGAAGCTTGATTTGTTCGTAAAAACCCCTCGCCAGCCTGGGGCAAGGTGGGGATAATGTAATAAAAGGTCGTGGGCGCTGCGCCTGGCCGAGGGAGGGGAGGATGTTCCGAATACGAGACCCGCAAGAGAGCCTCTGGCAGTCCCAGTTCCTGGTGACGCCGAAGAAGGCTAAGCGCCTGGAGAGAAGTTGGGCCGAGGTTTTCCGAAACGAGGCGCTCCCCCTGATTGACGAGGAGCGCTTTGCTCCCATGTACTGCGTGGACAACGGCCGTCCCAACCGGGCGGTGCAGACCGTCCTCGGGGTCCACCTCCTCAAAGAGATGTTCAACCTCACCGACGATGAAGCTCTGGAACAACTAGAGTTCAACCTGCTCTGGCACCACGCCCTGCGGCTAGACATCGAGGAGACCCACCTGCCCCAGAAGACCCTCCACAACTTCCGAGTTCGCCTGATGCAGCACGACGGTGGCCGGCTGGCTTTCCAGGAGACCACGGACCGGATCATCCAGGCGCTGGGCATACGCACCGGAAAGCAACGGCTGGACTCCACCCACATCATGAGCAACATCGCCACACTCACCCGGCTGGGCCTGTTCTGTGAGACGATGCGGTTGTTCCTGCGGGCCTTGCGCTGGGAGCACCCAGAGCTTCGCCCTGGGGTTCCGGAGGGCCTCCTAGGGCGCTATTTGAAGGAAGAAGACGAGGCGACCCACTACGAGGACGCCCGCACGGGGGAGGGTCGGCGACGCCTTTCGGTCTGTGCCCGGGACCTCTACCGGCTGGTGGACCGGTTCCATGGCACGACTGCTGCCCAGCTGGAGGAGTACCGGCTGCTGGAGCGGCTGCTGCGGGAGCAGTGCCATGTGGGCAAACACCAGGACGGGCGCCCCAGAGACGATGACGACGATGCTGGGGAATGCAAGGTGCCCGTGGCCTTGAAGGACCCGAAGCAGGTGTCCGCCGACTCGCTGCAATCGCCCCACGACCCGGATGTGACCTACAGCGGCCACAAGGGGAAGGGGTACGAGGTGCAGGTGGCGGAGACCTGCCACGAGGAGAACGCCACCCAGCTCATCACCCACGTGGAGGTGACCCCCTCGAGTGGGAGCGACACCGACGTGAGCGTGCCGGTCGTTGACGGGCTCGCGGAGCGGAAGGTCCGACCGGACGAGCTCTTCGCCGACACGGCGTATGGGTCGGGCCGCAATGCCTTCGAAGCCTCGCGCCGGGGAACGGAACTGGTGAGCCCGGTGGCGGGGTCGGCGCCGGGGAACTCGCACGAAGGAGAGGGTGACGGACCACCGCCGCTCACCGCCGCGGACTTTCAGATCGACGTCACAGGGGAGCAGGCCACGGTGTGCCCCGCCGGCCACCCGTCCATCGAGGAGTACGAGCTGAAGGATGCGCCGGAGCGGGTAGAGGTCCACTTTGCCGGGACAACATGCGAGCCCTGCCCCTTGCGATCCCGTTGCCCAGTGAAGCTGGACCGGCGTGCGGGGGCCTACGTCCTCAAGGCGGACCTGGTGAAGGTGAACATCGAGCGGCGCCGGAGGGCCGAGGCCACCGAGGAGTGGCGCAAGCGGTATGACATAAGGGCTGGTATCGAGGGAACGAACTCCGAGCTGAAGCGCGCCCACGGGCTTGGGCGCTTGCGGGTGCGAGGGGGCCGTCGGGTGCGGCTTGCCGTCTACCTGAAGGCGTTGGCGTGCAACTTCAAACGGATGGTCCATGCACGCCTGGTGGAGATGGAGAACACGGCTCAGCGGGCGGTCGGGACGGTACCTGCGGTCGCGGCCGCATGAGGGCGCCGCTCCACAACTTCCACCGGGTGCCCTGAGCCACGGAAGGGGTACCGCAACGGGATCACGCTTGTCCTGAGCGCGGCAGATAGGGCGGTGAGGCCAGCAGCCGGCATCCCGTGGCCTCCTCCGCTCCAGACCACCTTCGCACGCCAGGGCTCATCTCAAACAGGCCTTGTTACGAGGGAATCAAGCTTACCCAGCGTCCGAGAAGATCCGGGTGGTGCTGGACAACCTCAACACCCACAAACCAGCTTCCCTCTACGAAACCTTCGAGCCCAAGGAGGCTAGGCGAATACGCAAACGCTTGGAGTTTCACTACACTCCCAAGCACGGTAGTTGGCTCAACATGGCAGAGATCGAGTTCAGTGTCTTGGCCAGGCGAGTCCTGCGCCGGCGTATTGCCGATGAAGAGACTTTGAGTGGCGAGATCGCGGCCCTGGAGGCAGAACGAAACCAAGCCGGAGCAACCATTGACTGGAGATTCTCCACTGTGGACGCCCGAGTCAAGCTTCACCATCTCTATCCTGCCAACAATTAGGTTGACTGAGTACTAGTCGTTGAACCCTCTTCGATAGAGTTCCCGTAGCTGTGCCAGATGGTTATCGGGAATTGGTCCTAGGTCTCCGCAACCAGCGATCTCCTCCGCCTCTGACCGGTTTTTGACCCCTGGCACGGTGGTATCGATACCCCGGTTCATCAAGCTGAAAACCATTGCGGCCTGGGACAAAGTTTTGATGGGCCCCTCCAACAGAAACCCAAGCTTGGCCGCGCTGGCCACGTCTTGGCGAAGCAACGAGTCGTCCGGCGGTATCGGACGGTCCACGGCCTGCGAAAGCGCGCCTGCGGCATGAGACCGGATGCCGATGACCCCCATGCGTAGGCTCTTGGCCAGCGGGATGATCTGGCCGTTGTCGAAGATATTGACGCCGGGCGGGGGCGTCTCCTGTGCCGTCCAGTTAAGCAGGTTGTAGTAGGCCAGTACCGTGTCGTACTCGTCGCTTTCGATGATCCGTTTCATGGTAGGTACGTGGTGGTCCATGGCGGAGAGACCAATGAACCGCGTTTTCCCAGCACTCCGGACCGACTTGTAAGCATCGAGCACCGGCCCCAAAGCGTCCTCCGCGGATAAGGAGTCCGGCACCTCGCCTCTCTGATGGGTGAACCGGTTGTGCACATGGAGCACGTCCACAAAGTCCCGGCCCAGACGGCGCAGACTGGCGTCGACCGAACGCTGGACCGAGCCCGCCACATCGCTCATCTCATCGGCCCGCAACCTGACCTTGGTGGCTACTATTACCGGCTCGCTGCGTCCTTGCAGCGCTTTGCCCAAGGCCTCTTCGGCTTTGCCGTCGCCGTAACCGGGAGCGACATCGAAAAAGGTCACCCCCAACTCCAAGGCGCGGTGCACCGCGCTAATGGCTTCGTCTTCGGTGGTCGCGCCCCAAACCTGGCCGATGCCCCCGCCACCGAATCCCACCCGGGAAACAGTCAGTCCCGTACGTCCCAACGCGTTGTATTCCATCTTAAGTGATGCTCCGTCTAGTCCGTCTTATGCTCGCCTTCCGCCAGTTGGAAGTAGATGCGATGGGAACTGCTTGGTTCTATGGAGACCGTCTTGTAGCCAAATGGGCTGGTATGCGGGCCATCACCTCGCATCTCGTTCCCCTTGATCTTCAGGTCCTGGAACAACTTGTCGATGCCGTCCACGCCCCAAGCCACATGCATCACTCCAGGCCCCGTCGCCTGTAGTTGGCGGGCCATTGTCGTGTCGTCCCGCAGGGGCTCGAAGAAGTCCACCAAGGTCTCCCCCACCTGATAGAGAATCGATTTGAAACCTTGTTCGGCGAACTCGTCCCGCTGTATGGGTTTTAGGGCGAAGTTCCGGTCCAGGTAGGCAGACATTTCCTCGACGCTTTCCACCACGTAGGTCACGTGATGCACTTTGTTAAACATAATGTCCTCCCGCGTTTATAGGATGGACCCAAGCCGGATGGGCCGAAGCCTAGTCTTTTTCCTCAGGCGATTCAACCCCCGAATTTGACTCCCTACCCTTTCGTGCATAATATCGGGTTATGCCAGGATCGGAGATGAAACATGTCTACTTTCTCCACAAACGGTGTGAACATACATTACGAAGTGACCGGCCAGGGATTTCCTTTGGTCTGGAGTCACGAATTCGCCGGTGACATAACCAGTTGGGAGCCGCAGGTCAATTTCTTTTCGCGTCGCTATCAGGTCATAACCTACTGTGCCAGGGGCTACCCTCCCTCGGACGTGCCAGACAACCCCGACGCCTACTCTCAAGACCAGTCTGTTGAAGATCTTTATTCGCTCCTTAAGCACCTAGATATCGAGCACGCCTACATCGGCGGGCTCTCCATGGGTGGTAGCGTTACCCTCAGCTTCGGCATCGCCCACCCGGAGATGTGCCGGGCGCTGGTCGTCGCGGCCGCTGGCTCTGGGTCAACCAACCGAGAGGAGCTGCTTGCGTCGTGGGAAGCCGCCGCGCAAACCATGCTGACCGAAGGGATGGAGAAGTTTGCCCAGGGCTACGCCAACGCCCCGGGGAGACTACAGCTGCGCCGTAAGGACCCACTCGGTTGGGCCAAATTCAGTGCGGCCCTATTGGCCCATTCCGCCTTAGGCTCGGCACTTACCTTCCGGGGCGTGCAGATCAAACGTCCGACCGTCTATGAGTTGGAAGATCAAATGCGGCAGATAGACATCCCGACTCTGGTCCTGTTCGGCGATGAAGACGAACCGTGCATCGAGCCGTCGATCTTTATGAAGCGCAACATCCCGGCTTGCGGATTGGCGGTGTTCCCCCAGAGTGGCCACACCATCAACCTGGAGGAGCCGGACCTATTCAATCGTACGGTGCTGGACTTCCTAACCGCAGTGGAAGCCGACCGGTGGCCCAGGCGGGGGACATAGGTAGATCAGCTCCAGCGGCGCTCAAGACATTCGCCTAAGTGCAAAAAGCCCCCTTGGTAAAAGAAGGTCGACGGGAATTGCCGCCTCCGTACCCAACTCAGCGAGCGCGATAACTCGCCACCCTACGCCTGTAACTCCGCAATAATCTTTCGGAGCTGGTCTTCCTCCGTGGGGTCTGACACCTCCATGCCAAACACCACCTCGTCCAGCAAGTCGTCGTAGCGCTCGTGGAGCATCGGCGCCATTTCATCGTAGCCGCCAATGACGGCGAAGGTTTCGAGAATCTCGTCGCTGATCAGCCCGGTCATCGCGTCCCACTGTCCTTTGAGCGACATTTCGTGCAGCCTCACCCCCACGTCATCGAACCCATGCACCTCCAAGACTTTGGAATAGCTCCGTGTCGAGCTGTAGAACGCGATTCGCCGCCGCACGGCGGTCTTTTTCTCGTCAATCGCCGCTTGGTTTGGTCCGGTAATGACCAAGCATGACCCGTTGACGTTCAGGGAATAGGGTTCGCGGCCCGCTTTGGCGGCGCCCGCTGCTAAGTTCGGTACGATCACCTGCTTCAGGTACTCCGGAGAGCACAACGGATGGAGCGACACCCCGTCGCAGACCTCACCTGCCACCCGGCAGTTGTAGGGGTTGACGGCGCTGATAAACACCGGAGGCCGGGCTTGTTCCGAAGGACCCGGACTAAAGAAGGGAGTCATCAGAGAGAAGTTGTAGTGGTCGCCGTGGAAGGCAAGGCGCTCACCGGTTTGCCAGGCGTCCCAGATGGTATGTAACGACTGCACGTACTCGCGGATGCGCGGTCCCGGTGCCGACCATTCGGTGGAAAACCGCCGCTGTATGTGACCCTTTACCTGGGTGCCCAGGCCCAGCCGGAAGCGGCCTCCCGAGAACTCCTGCAGGTCCATCGCCGCGTAGGCGAAGACCATCGGCGAGCGAGGAAACGCGATGGCCACCCTGGTCTCCAAGGTCACTCGAGAAGTGGTTGTCGCCGCCAACAAGAGTGGGAGCAGCGGGTCGTGGGCGGTCTCGTCGGCGCACAGGCCGTCGTAGCCCATAGATTCCGCCCATTTGGCTTCCTCGGCCACGCCTTTTAGATTGGTGGTGTTCAAGTGGTACAAAACCCGAAATCCCATCTCAACTCTCCGTCCTGGTTCCGGTTCTTGGCGACCCTACGCCGGTGGGCGGCAGTCGTCGCTACTTGGCGGTGAATCCGCCGTCCACGATTAGTTCGGTGCCGGTGATGTAGGAGGCTTCGTCGGATGCCAGAAACAACACGGCGGTGGCCACCTCAATGGGCTGTCCCTCCCGGCGCATAGGTACAGCTTCTATGGCGGCGTCCCGGTCGCGGGAACCGCTTGGGGCCGAGGTGATCATCGGCGGCATCATGCCGGGATGCACCGAGTTGACCCGGATGTTGTCTTTGGCGTGTTGGACCGCTGCCGATTTGGTCAATATACGGACCGCTCCCTTGGAGGCGTTGTAGCCGGGGTGTACGAACTCTTGGCCCACAAAGCCGGAAATGGAGGAGATGTTTACGATTGAGCCACCGCCGGCCTTGGTCATCTCGGGAACAGCGTGGGTGATACCCAGGAACACGCCTTTCGCGTTGATGTCCATCAGGCGGTCCCAAGACTCGCTGCTGGTAAAATCCTTTTCGCCGCTCCCGCTGATGCCCGCGTTATTGACCAAGAGGTCCAGCTTGCCGAACCGGGATACCGTTTGCTGGACCGCAGCGTTCCAAGAGTCTTCGTCACTGACGTCAAGGTGCACGAACAGGGCCTCGCCGCCGGCCTCCGCGATTTGGGCCTCCACTTGTCGGCCGTCCTCTTCGCGGATGTCGGCGATGACTACCTTCGCGCCCTCACGGGCGAACAGCCGGCACTCCTCGGCGCCCATGCCGTTGGCCCCGCCGGTGATCAGTGCCACCTTTCCTTCCAACCTCATGATTCTTCCTCGTTAGGCGATTCTAGTTAGCAGCCTGCCGCACCCTAATGGGTCCGGCCGACAGCTTGAATACTTGATGGAATTCAGATTGTACCTCGTTGGACCTTGGGGTTATACCTTGGGGCGGTACTTGG
>CBDFHM010000001.1:60000-83402 GCA_965247605.1 Dehalococcoidia bacterium
GTCCCCCTCTGGCTGATCGTCCTCTAAGACCAGCTACCCGTCAACGGCTTGGTGAGCCATTACCTCGCCAACTACCTGATAGGACGCGAGCCGTTCCTCCGGCGCCCGAAGGCTTTCATCCCGACACCAAGGCATCGGGATCGTATGCGGGATTACCCTCAGTTTCCCGAGGCTATACCCCACCGAAGGGTGCGTTACTCACGCGTTACTCAGCCGTCTGCCACTTGCCCGAAGGCACGTTCGACTTGCATGCATTAAGCGCGCCGCCAGCGTTCACCCTGAGCCAGGATCAAACTCTCTATATCGAACCTTTCCTAGCTTTCTTCCACTATTCAACTGTTAAAGTGCCATCGCCCTCCCGGAATGGGAGAGCTAGTTGAGTATACGTACGCCTCTCCTGCCTGTCAAGGCAATTAAAGCACGGTTTGGTCTTCGCCAAGCCTTTTTTCCAATCCGATGTCGGGCTATTTTCACCCACGAAATCCACGAGCCGGTGATACGGACAAGGCCATTCGACTTCAGACCCAAAAGTTGAGCGACTTGCTCCCCGAAAGCTATAATCAAGACGCTATGGAGTACCTGTCATGCAAGTAAAGGACCTGGGCGAATTCGGCGTTATCGACCTGCTCAACCGAATGGTTGTCAGCCAGCGGAGCGGCCCCGACAACGGCGCCCCTTTCTCCTTCAGGCTACTTGTGGACACCGGCGACGACACCGCCGTCTGGGAGACCGGCAAGGCCCGAGAATTGTTCACCACCGACACTATGGTGGAGGGCGTTCACTTCACTCGCGAGACGACACCCTGGCGCGATTTGGGCTGGAAGTCCATCGCGTCCAACGTGAGCGACGTTGCGGCAATGGGCGGGTTGCCGACCTACGCTTTGATAACTTTGGGGCTGCCTCTCGAGACCGAGGTCAAAAGCCTCGAGGAGCTGTATACAGGCATGCTGGAGCTGGCTAGCCAGTTCGGCGTGGCCATTGTGGGTGGAGATATGGTCCGCTCTCCGGTGGTTTTCATCACCGTGGCTCTGACCGGTGTCATGAAAGGCGCTCCGATGTTGCGAACAAACGCCCGGCCCGGCGACTTGGTGGCGGTCACCGGCTACGTGGGCGGTTCCGGGGCCGGATTCCGGTTGATGCAACAATTCCCGCAGGAGACCGGCGATGCCGCCGACTATCTGCGAAATTGCCACCGTCGCCCGCAGCCTGCGGTTTCGGCCGGTAGGTTGCTGGCGGACTCGGGAATTACGACCGCGATGGATGTGAGCGACGGGCTCTTCGACGACCTTTCCAAGCTCTCCAAGGCCAGCCACGTTTCGGCACGTGTTCGCGCGGACAAAGTACCTGTTCAGACGTTTGTGCGCGAGCGCTTCCCAGATGAGTGGTTGGCGTTGGCGTTGGGTGGTGGCGAAGACTATGTGCTTTTGTTCACGGGTTCCAGGGCCAGAGTTGAAGCAGCCGTAACATCTCTCGGTGAGGGCGCCGCCATAATTGGTGAAATCGAAGAAGGTGAACCAGGCCATATCACGGTGGTAGGGGCCTCCGGCGAAGAGATTTCGCCTGCGGCCCATGGCTGGGACCATTTCCTCTAGACGCTATTTTTTCTATGAGCCAATCCTTGCGATTCCATACCACAAGCCCCGAACAGACCCGCCATTTGGGGGAGATAATGGGCGAACACGCCCAAGCGGGCGACGTGTTCCTATTAGATGGGCCATTGGGTGCTGGCAAGACCTGCTTGACTCAGGGCATCGCGCAGGGCCTGGGAGTGGAGGGGTACGTCCGGAGTCCTACCTTCGTTCTGATGACCCGACACCAAGGCCGCCTAACCCTGCACCACGTCGACCTCTACCGTATCGGCGGCCCCGCTGAAGCCTGGGACCTGGGGCTGGATGAACAG
The DNA here is from genome assembly GCA_965247605.1 of Dehalococcoidia bacterium. Classification (GTDB taxonomy): domain Bacteria; phylum Chloroflexota; class Dehalococcoidia; order Lucifugimonadales; family UBA3495; genus VXOI01. The sequence continues at coordinate 61,901 of CBDFHM010000001.1, forward strand.
GCCTCCGGTGACGGTGTATGTGTGGTCGAATGGGCCGAACGTGCATCAGATGTATTTCCGCCGGACTCCCTTTGGTTGGACCTGAGCTACGGCGGTGCCGAGGAAGAAAGAGTGATTGTGATTAAGCCGGGCCCCGACCGCTACCAACCGCTACTAAAGGCCCTGGCTGAAAGCCTCAAAAGCAGTCTCCAGCAGCGCCAAAACGAACGTAGTTGACTATGCTATTGGCCATCGACACATCAACCCGCTACGCTGGCGTGGCTCTGGCTGACGAGGAACGGGTTGTGGCATCACGCATCTGGCACTCGGGCGTTAACCATACTGCCGAGTTGATGCCCGCCGTCGTGCAGCTTTTGCAGAGCAGTGACATCGCCGTGCGGGAATTGGAAGGAGTGGCGGTCGCCTTGGGGCCAGGGGGGTTCAGCGCGCTTCGCGTCGGCATCAGCGTCGGTAAGGGACTCTCTGCCGCCGGGAGGATCCCCATCTTGGGGGTGGGTAGCCTGGACTTGGAGGCATACCCCTTTGCCGGTTCCGGACTGCCGGTCTGCGCGCTTCTGGAATCCGGCCGAAACGAGGCGGCATCCGCCCTGTTCGACGCAGATGGCCAGCGGCTCCGAGAGGACCGGGTATCCACAGCTTCCGAGCTTTTGGAAGAAATCGCCCAGACCACTCTTTTCTGCGGTGAGGGTGTCGCTCGCTGGGCACAAGAGATCAAGGGCGGACTTGGGTCCAAGGCTGTGATATGCTCCCCAGCGGCGGCGGTTAGGGTATGGTCGCTGGCAGCGATAGCTCGCCAGCGGATGAACGCTGGCCAAGTGGACGATTTGGCCACTATGCAGCCTCAATATTTGAGGATGCCCAGCATTGGCAGCGCCAAGCAGCGCGACCGGGCGCCTCAAGAATCCTCTACGCGCTCTGGCCGGACCCGGACGTAGCGTTCGAGTGAAATAGTTGGTGCGAGCGTACCGCTGGACAGCGGACCATTATTTTTCAAACAGGCCCCGGCCGTAGCCGGCAGTCGGGATTTAGATAGGAAGGTGGCTATGGAGCGGACCTTGGTATTGGTGAAACCCGACGGGGTACAACGCGGTCTTGTTGGCGAAGTGATCACTCGGCTTGAACGGCGCGGCCTCAAACTGGTGGCGATGAAGCTGATGCATGTCGACGACGAGTTGGCCCGCCAGCATTACGGAGAGCATTCCGAACGGCCATTCTTCGGCGGTCTGGTCGAGTTCATAACTGGGGGTCCGGTTGTCGCCATGGCCTGGGATGCTGACGGAGCGATAGATATCGTGCGCAATACGATGGGTCAGACCAACCCTGCGGTCTCAACTCCAGGGACTATACGGGGCGATTTGGCTGTGGATATCGGCCGTAATCTGGTGCATGGCTCCGATAGCCCGGCTTCCGCTGAGCGTGAGCTAGCACTTTTTTTCAGGGCTGAGGAGTTCTTGGACTACGGGAGGAGCAGCGACCCATGGATCAAGGAGACCTAGATTCGTACCGGTTTCGCAAGACTCGGGCCTTTTCAAAACCCTGACTTTTACAAAACCCTGACTACCTGGGACGCCCCAGACCAGAGCCGCTCCAGATCGTAAAATTCGCGTTCTTCAGGCGAGAAAATATGGACGATGACGTCGCTGAAGTCCAGCAGGATCCATCCTGAGGCGGCGGTCCCCTCCCGCCGGTGTCTAGGTATGTTGGCGTCCTTTAGCGCTTTGGTCAGGTCCTCTTCCAAGGCCTCGATCTGTCTCGAGGACTCAGCCGACATAATAACGAAGTAGTCGGCGAAGGGAGCTACTCGGCGCAGGTCCAGCATAACGATGTCCTCGGCAAGCTTGTCCGAGGCGAATTCCACAATCAGTTGTCCTACTTCCGACGAGTCCAGGCGGCGCTCCCTCCCCGTATATAGTTGGCGCGGACATCCTTGTGCTGGACCTGCCCGGCCTTGAACTGGCTTCTTTCACTGGGGTGTTTTGGCTGGGGTGTTTTGAATGAGTATAGGCGTGGCCTGATATGCGGTCAACCGGGCGGAACGTGGGCTGTAGAGTCGTCCTCCCTTATAAGCGGACCGCAAATATCGGGCGGATTGTCTTAGCAGGCGCTAAGTTTTAGCCTGGATACACTTACAATGGAGTAACGATATCTTACTGCTCCGGAGGTCCAAGATGGACCTAAGTTTATTTAGCTGGACCAAGACGGCCGCCACGATGGTGGCATTAACCGCAATACTGGCCGTTGCTTGTGGTGGTAGCGGCGATTCAGACAAAACGAAGAGCTTAGTCCCTGAAGGTTCGACGCTGATCGGAGACATCGATCTCGAGGCCGTTTTGGCCGACTTGGACCTAGAGTCGCTCTTCGAAGCGCTCCCGTTGGGTGAGGACGGGCCCGGCAGTCTCGGGGATTTTTTCCAAGACGCCCAGGTTGAAACCGGAATCGATTTCCGCGATGTCACCAACGTGGAATTTTTCGGTGATGCCGCTGAATCCAGCGAATACTTTGGCGTAATTGTTTATGGAGAGATCGACGGGTCTGTGGTGGTAGCCGGTCTTTCGGCCAAAGGGGATGGCCCGCTGGTGCCGGACGCCTACAAGGGATACGACATCTACACCCCCCCAAATGACCCAGACAGCTTTACTCTCAGCGTTCTTGACTCGGGAACTCTGGCACTGGGAACCGACAGGGCGTTGAAAGATGTCATTGACGTTCGGGCGGGAGACAAAGGTATTGTTTCCGGACGGCTGGCGGAATCACTAGACGACCTTGGCGATAGGCTGTTTGGCATGGTAGTCCAGATACCGGACGGCGCCCTCTCTGACCGACGTCCCGATCCCGATTCTCTGCTGGGCGGCGGCGCCGGCCTGCTCGGAGACTTGCCGATCTCGCTGGATTTCCTTGACTCGATCGACACGTTGGGGTTTGCCGGCTCGCTCAAGGGAGAGAACATCGGGCTAACTGCCGTGTTGGACTTCGAAGACGAAGAGGCAGCGACATCCACCAACCAGTTCCTGGGAGGTCTGCTTTCGGTGGCCTCCAGCCTGGTCCCAGACCCGGAATTAGTGGAGATATTGGCCGGGCTGGATGTTTCGCAGGATGGAGTTCGCCTGACCTTGGGAATCGACTTGCCTGAGGCTACCTTGGTCGATCTAATCGGTGACCTGACAACGATCACCGACTCCATCACAACACCCGGGAGCTCTGATACACCAGGACCTGACCGAACATGAGGCATCCTGGAATTCGACATCTACCGTCATTCCGGCGCGTCATTCCGGCGAAAATTCAGGATGGGTCGTGTTCGGTCATGGGTAACGCCAACGCGGCAATTGCATTTGTGATGTCCTAGCCCGCTGCCGAACACCCAGTCCTTGGCGGTTTCGTGGGCCGATCACTGCTCACCGCCACAATCAGCCGAATTCACCGCATTGTCTCCTCCAGGCTACGGATGCTGCAAAACCCAAGGTGTTCAAAGGCTCTATTTGCCTATATAATCCCCCTCACCTTTCGATACAGAGCCCAGTGTGACACGGGCGAAAAACTAGGGAAATTCTAGGCACGGCCTGATTCTGGGATTTAACGCGAAAAGTCTTGTGTCCTTTTGATATTGTGATATATTTAACAAATCTTTTTCGCGGCCCGTCGATGCAGGGACGGACACTCTATTCCTAACCACCAACTCTGGTGGCAGGGTGTTCCGTGGATGTGAGCCCGAAATCCCAATGTGGTTTCGTCAGCAGGGTATCGTTTTTATGAACCCTTTAAAAGAATTAGCTCAAAAAGGACTGTACGCACCGGAGCAAGAGCACGATAGCTGCGGCGTAGGTGTCGTTGCCAACATAAAGGGCCGGAAATCGCACCGGATCGTCCAAGAAGGGCTCGAAGTCTTGATGAACCTGGGCCACCGGGGCGCCGCTGGCCGGGACCCCGAGACGGGGGATGGAGCGGGAGTCCTTACTCAAATGCCGGACGATCTATTCCGGCGAGAGAGCGACAAGCTTGGCTTTGTACTTCCGCCCGAGGGCAAGTACGGCGTGGGAATGGTGTTCCTGCCTCCCCAACCCGATGCTATGGCCAAGGGCCGCGACTTAATTAGCCGTGTCGTTCGGGACGAAGGCTTGGTCTTGTTGGGCTGGCGGGAAGTGCCGGTCGACCGCACCAAGATAGGACTTGACGCCCGGGCCGTTTGCCCCCACATTTGCCAGGCTTTCATCGGGGCCGGACCGCTGCCAATGGACCCAGCGCATCTAGAGCGAAAGCTCTACGTAGTGCGCAAGGTCATCGAGCATTCGGTCAAGGGATCTGGTCTCACCGAAGACGAAGCCGACTATTTTTATGTTTGCAGCATGTCCTGCAATACCATCGTTTACAAGGGGCTGCTCTTGGCCCACCAGATCGCTGGTTTCTACCAAGACTTGGCCGACGAAGCGATGGTCTCGGCCTTCGCCCTGGTCCACTCTAGATTTAGCACCAATACATTGGGCCATTGGCGTTTGGCGCATCCCTACCGGTACCTGGCCCACAACGGGGAGATAAACACCCTTCGGGGCAACCTCAACTGGATGCATGCTCGCGAGGCCCAGTTCGAGTCTCCTCTCTTCGGTGCCGACATGACCAAAGTCCCTCCGGTTATGAACCCCGGCGATAGTGACACGGCCAGCTTCGACAATGCCTTGGAACTCCTTCTGATGACCGGCCGCGAATTGGACCACGCCATGTTGATGATGATCCCGGAGGCCTGGGACCAGCATGAAACGATGTCCCAAGAGAAGAAGGACTTCTACGAGTACCACTCCACATTGATTGAGCCCTGGGACGGTCCGGCCATGATCGTGTCCTCCAATGGGCGCAGTATCTGCGCGCTACTGGACCGCAATGGCCTCAGGCCCTTCCGCTACCTGGTAACCAATGAAGACAAACTGGTAATGGCCTCCGAGACTGGCGTCTTGGACGTACCCCCCGAAGACGTAAGGATCAAAGGCCGTCTCCAGCCTGGCCGGATGTTCTCGGTCAACCTAGAAGAAGGCCGGATCATCGGTGACGAAGAGTTAAAGCAAAACCTGGCAGCCAGGCACCCTTACGGGAAGTGGCTTGAGGAGAACAAGCTGACCTTGAGCAGCCTCCCTGCTCCCACAGCCACACCGGCTATGCTGGCTGAAGACGTTCGGCGATGTCAACGGGCATTTGGGTACAGCGTGGAAGAACTTCGCATGCTGACTACCCCTATGGCGGAAAACGGCTACGAAGCCGTTGGTTCGATGGGCAACGATGCCCCGCTGGCCATCCTTTCGGATGAGAATCAGTTGCTGTTCAACTACTTCAAGCAGCTGTTCGCCCAGGTCACGAACCCGCCGCTGGACGCCATCAGGGAAGAACTTGTCACCTCCATTCAAGGGTTTATCGGCAGCGAGCAGAACCTGTTTGAAGAAACGCCGCTGCACTGCCGACAGTTAAAGCTGAATTCTCCGATCATCGGCAACGAGGACCTAGCCAAAATAAAACAACTGGACCAGGAAGGAATCCGCTCGACTACCCTGTCGAGTCTTTTCGATCCCAGTTCTGGACCGGAACCGCTAAAATCGGCGATGGAAGAGCTGCGGCAGAAGGCTTCCCAGGCCATTGCCGATGGATGTTCAATCATCGTGCTTTCCGACCGGGGCGTGGGGCCCAATGCGGCTCCGATACCCAGCCTCTTGGCTACTGCCGGCGTCCACCACCATCTCATTCGAGAGGGCACCCGGACCAAAGCCGGTCTGGTGGTGGAGACAGGTGAGGCCAGAGAGGTACACCACTTTGCTCTGCTCATCGGGTTCGGCGCCGGGGCGGTAAACCCCTACCTGGCTCTGGAAACTGTGCGCTCCATGTCTGAGTCGGGCGAGATTAATGGTCACGTGGGCGACAGGAGCCACCAACCCGACTACAGCGTAAAAAATTTTATCAAGGCCAACGAAAAAGGCGTGCTAAAGGTGATGTCCAAGATGGGCATCTCCACGGTGCAGAGCTACCGTGGCGCCCAAATCTTCGAAGCGGTGGGCCTGAACCAAGAACTAATAGACGACTATTTCTCTTGGACGCCCTCTCGCGTCGGGGGAATCGGTCTCGATGCCATCCAACGGGAGTCGGTCCAGCGCCACAAAGCCGCGTTCGGTACGCCTTTGGTAGCGGCGAACCAAGACCTTCCTCTGGGCGGAACCTATCAATGGCGAAGAGGCGGTGAGCATCATCAATGGAACCCTGATACCATCGCCAAGCTTCAGCACGCGGCCCGCACCAATAACTGGAAGGTGTATCAGGAATTCTCCCGGCTATGCAATGACCAAAGCCGGAAAATCGCCACTCTCCGCGGCCTGTTGGAGTTCAAGCACGACAGGTCACCTGTGCCTATCGAAGAGGTGGAGTCCGCCTCGGAGATCGTGAAACGGTTCGCCACCGGCGCGGCGTCTTTGGGGTCCATTAGCCGAGAGGCCCACGAGACTATGGCCATCGCCATGAACCGCATTGGAGCGCGCAGTAATACCGGGGAAGGTGGGGAGGATTACCACCGTTATACTCCCGACGAAAACGGAGACGACCGCAGCAGCGCAGTCAAACAGGTAGCTTCCGGGCGGTTTGGCGTAACGCCCAACTACCTGATCAACGCCACCGATTTGCAGATCAAGATGGCCCAAGGCTCCAAGCCCGGTGAGGGCGGCCAGTTGCCCGGAGACAAGGTCGACGAATACATCGGCTGGGTCCGGCGTACCACCCCCGGCGTGGAGCTTATCTCGCCGCCGCCACACCACGACATCTACTCCATCGAGGATTTAGCGCAACTGATCCACGACCTGAAGAACATCAACCCGGACGCCAGGATCCATGTGAAGCTGGTGGCGGAGGTCGGTGTGGGTACCGTAGCGGCAGGCGTAGCCAAGGGTCACGGAGACGTGGTTCTAATCAGCGGCCACGACGGCGGCACCGGCGCCTCGCCCGAGTCGTCCATCAAACACGCCGGGCTGCCCTGGGAGTTGGGCATCGCCGAAACCCAGCAGGTGCTGGTGGCCAACGGGTTGCGGAGCAGAATCGTCGTGCAGACGGACGGCCAGCTAAAGACCGGACGGGATGCGGTCATCGCGGCAATGCTGGGCGCGGAGGAGTTCGGGTTCGCCACCTCGGCGTTAGTGGTTAGCGGGTGCATCATGCTCCGCAAATGCCACATGAACACCTGTTCCGTGGGCATAGCCACCCAGGACCCGGAACTGCGTAAGCAGTTCGCCGGCAAGCCCGAGCACCTGGTCAACTACTTCACTTTTGTGGCCGAGGAAATGCGGGAGATCATGGCTGAGCTCGGATTCCGCAAGGTCACCGACATGGTCGGCCGGGTAGATGCCTTGGACGCGCGAGAGGCCGTCGATCATTGGAAGACTCAGGGCTTGGACTTTTCGCGGTTGCTCCACCGGCAGGAGGCCGTAACCGAGGGCGAAAACGTCTACTGCACCGAAGGGCAGGATCACGGCCTTGACCGAGCCTTGGACCACCAACTAATTGAATTGGCGGCACCGGCCCTAAAAAACCGCCGGCCAGTTGAGATCAACCTGCCCATCAGGAACTCCAACCGGACCGTTGGAGCAATGCTGAGCGGCAGGGTCGCCAAAGCCTATGGTGAAGACGGACTGCCCTACGACACGATTCGTATCAACCTCTCCGGTTCCGCCGGACAGAGTTTTGGTGCGTTCTTGGCGAAAGGCATCAGCATTCACTTGGATGGGGACTCCAACGACTACATGGGCAAGGGTATGTCGGGTGGCAGGATCGTTGTGTGTCCAGACCCGGCCTCCACGTTCGTTCCAGAGGAAAGCATAATCATTGGCAACGTAGCAATGTACGGTGCTACCGGGGGCCAGGCTTTCATCAGAGGCATGGCCGGTGAGCGTTTTTGCGTTCGCAACAGCGGGGTCCATGCCGTCGTTGAGGGTGTGGGAGACCACGGTTGCGAATACATGACCGGCGGAGTCGTTGTGGTCCTGGGCCCAACAGGGCGCAACTTCGCTGCTGGAATGAGCGGCGGTATCGCCTTTATTTATGATAAAGACGGAGACTTTAATATCCGGTTCAATGGCGGAATGGCTGATCTGGAGCCGGTGACAGAAGACGAAGATATCGCCACCCTCAAAGACCTGATCGAGCAGCACTGCCTGCACACCGGCAGTCAGCCGGCTAGCCAGATACTGGCCGGTTGGGAATCGGCGCTGCCGCGGTTCAAGAAAATCATGCCACGGGACTATCGCCGGGTGTTGGAAGAACGTCGCCGCAGGGCGGAGGAAGAGCGGGAACTGGAAGTAGTTAGCCATGGGTAAACCCACCGGTTTCATGGAATCGGGCCGCCAGCCTCCAGAGCGGCGCCCAATAAGAGAACGGCTGGGTGACTACCTGGAGCTCTACCAGAGCTGGCCGGAAGATGCGGCGCGGGAACAGGGCGCAAGGTGCATGGATTGTGCGGTGCCCTTCTGCCATACCGGTTGCCCCTTGGGGAACGTCATACCCGAGTTCAATCATTTTGTTTACTCGGGAGATTGGGAAAGCGCCCTGCGCACCCTTCTCTCAACCAATAACTTCCCTGAGTTCACTGGGCGGATCTGCCCCGCGCCATGCGAGGCCAGTTGTGTCTTGAGTATCAACTCCGACCCGGTGACCATCGAGTACATCGAAAAAGAGATCGCAGACCGGGGTTTCGAACAGGGCTTGATCAAGGCTGAGCCACCGGCCACCCGAACAGGAAAGAAAGTCGCGGTGGTGGGGTCGGGTCCATCCGGTTTGGCGGCTGCCCAGCAACTCAACCGGGCCGGCCATTTGGTCACGGTTTACGAGCGGGCCGACTACATCGGTGGGCTGTTGGCCTTGGGCATACCGAACTTCAAACTAGATAAGAATGTCGTAAAACGCCGGATCGAACTTATGGCCCAAGAAGGGATCACCTTCGAGACCGGAGTCAACATCGGCGTTAACCATCCGGTAGACCGCCTCCTAAACGAATTCGACGCCGTTTGCCTTGCCTGCGGGTCGACTGACGCCCGCGAGCTTGATGTGCCGGGCCGGGAGTTGGACGGGGTCCATTTAGCGATGGAGTACCTGATCCAACAGAACCGGTTGCTGTCGGGGGAAGAGGTCTCCCAGGAAGAACGGATTTCCGCAGAAGGAAAGCGAGTTGTCATTCTTGGTGGCGGGGATACCGGCGCCGACTGCCTAGGAACGGCCCACCGGCAGGGTGCGGAAGTGGTCAACCAGTACGAGTTGCTGGACGAGCCGCCGGTCGAGCGGACACCCAACAACCCGTGGCCCGAGTGGCCGATGATTCTGCGCTCATCGGCAGCCCACGAGGAAGGCGGCATCCGCGACTACGGAATACTCACCAAGGCCTTTTCAGGAAACAATGGCAAGGTGGAAAAGCTGCACGGGGTGCGGGTCGAGTGGACTCAACCGGCGAACGGTGAGCGCCCCTCCATGATAGAGGTACCCGGAAGTGAGTTCGTTGTGGAGACGGAACTGGTCCTGCTAGCCATGGGGTTTCTGCACCCGGAACAAGACGGCATGTTGGCGCAGTTGGGCGTGGAACTCGACGGTCGCGGGAACATCAAAGTTGGTGACGACCGTAAGACCAGTGTCGCACAGGTGTTCGCGGCCGGAGACGCGGCCCGAGGCCAATCGCTGGTCGTCTGGGCTATCGCCGAGGGCCGGGAAACCGCCCGGGCCATCGACGTTTATCTAATGGGCGAGTCCGGCCTCCCCCATTCCCTCCCCGGCGCCTGATAGCCTTCTTCCAGAGTTTACCCCTCCCGGGGTGTAAACAACTCGAAAGTTTCCTTGAATTGCTGCAGGCCGGTTACTACTCGGGCCCGTAACAAGTCCCCCTCTTGGCGTATCCCTACGTCCCGCAGTCCTGCGGATGCCGATTGGGCTTCGAGGGCGTCGCGGGCCAGCTCCACGGCCGTAGCGGCCAGTTCCTCGTTAACGAACCCAGCCAGGAAATGGAATACCACCGTTTGGTCGTCCAACAAGTCGGCACTTGCGGCCGCACTCAAGCAAACGGGTATTCCTTGGGTTTCGGCCAAAACGGTGAGGCCGGTGCATTCGGATATCACCGCTGAAGCAAACCCAGACGGCAGGTTTTCCACCAAGCGGGTGGCGGTGGAGGTGTCTAGGATATTGGGGGTGTCCCGGTCAAAAGCGTCAAGTGATTGTTTCACCAAAGCGATGGGGTCAACTTCCGGTGTGGGACCCACGCCGGCGACGCCGGTGTTGGTGCTGGCCGACCCAATAGCGACGTTCTCGTCCAAGAAGTCTACGGCCCAGATTTTGTGGTTCCCGTAGTCCTGCGGCCCGTCGTCCCCTAGCTGCACGCCGAATCCGCCGACGACTCGAAGCAAGTCCCCGATCTCGAACGCGCCATTAAACCCCGTGATAACGTCGCCGGTCTGTAGGTCGGTGGCAATTGTTATGGCGTCCAACACGCTGGTGACCAGGGATGGCAGGGCTGACTCCAGGCCCAACGATTCCAGACTAACCACGGTGCCTAGGTTGGGGTTTTCCCGAAGGGCCTTCAAGTCGAGATGGACGGCCCACCCATAGTCCGCCGGGACCAGCGACATCATTTCCTTTAGCTGCGCTAACCGTCGCGGGTCCGGAGGCGGTATTTCCGCCGTGGCGAAATCTACCGAAAGTGCCGCCGCTGTTGGACTCGGCTCAAGCGTTGCGGTCGGCGTTGGACTCGGCTCAAGCGTTGCGGTCGGCGTTGGACTCGGCTTTACCGGCAACTTTGAGGAGTCCGACGAGCACGCTGCCAGCAATAAGAGTGCGGCGAGAACCGCCGACGAAACAATCCAAGGTAGCCGTAAGCGGTGAATAAACGTGTTGTCGATGAGACCGTAAATTATTCCGCCGCCACCCATCCCAGGCCTCCCGTTTCTCACTTCTTCGCCACGACGGCCTTTTTCTGGTAGTGGTTGTAGTTGTGGGTCAAATATTCTCGCATGTCCAACACTTGGACCGCGTTGGTCGTGCCGGATACTCCCGGCAAGAACCCATGGACGATTGTTACTACGTCGGTGTCCGTAATTGCTCCGTCATCCAGGGCGGCTTGAATCACCGATGCAACCAACGCCGCCATGTCCTGCTGAGGCGGGATTACCCCGGTCGGTTTGATACCCCATCCCAGGCTCAGCTTCTGTAGCACCGCAGGGTCGTGGGAAAACGCGAGGATGTCACTGTCGGGCCGGTATCTGGCGAGTTCTAATGCCGCCCGCCCGGTGCTGGTTATTACCACCGGCTTTGACCCGGTTGACTGGACCAGCCCGGCCGCAGCGGACGTAATTGCCTGCGTCCGGTCCCGTGCCCTCATGTCCTTGTAGAAAGGATAGATCTCTTCCGACTCGTTAATGGTGGTAGCGGCGACCTTCAGTGCTTCAACCGGGTAACTTCCCATTGCGGTTTCGTCTGAAAGCAGAATTGCATCGGTTCCGTCCAACACGGCGTTGGTAATGTCGGAGATCTCAGCACGGGTTGGGGTCGGTGATACCATCATGGACCGTAGAATTTGAGTGGCGATGACGCTCACTTTCCCAGCCTCATTAGCCTTGCGTACTATCGCTTTTTGGACCTTGGGGACCTTCTCCATAGCAATTTCTACCCCCAAGTCGCCCCTGGCCACCATCACTGCGTCAACTTCAGGAAGGATGGAGTCGATATTGTCGATGCCTTCGCCTCTTTCCAGCTTTGCCATCAGGAAGGCTTTGCTGCCGGCGGCGTTCAATTTCTCACGGGCATAGAGGATGTCATTGGCGGTTCGGACAAAGGAAACGGCCACCCAGTCCACGTCCTGCGCGACTCCGAATAGCAAGTCAACCTCGTCTTTCTCCGTGAACACCGGGGCGTCGATGGTGACCCCCGGCAAATTGACTCCTTTGTAGGAAGATACGACACCCGAAGTTAGGACCCGCATGTAAACCCTGGCCGGCGTCACCTCAATGACTTCGGAGAGCACGCTGCCGTCCGCCATAAACACATGGTTGCCCTCTCTGAGGTTCTTGAAAACCCTAGGTTGAGGGAACGGCAAAACGTCGGCTTCGTTAGAATGCGAATCCGGGGACATAGCCACGATGGCTCCAGAGTTCAGTTGCACCGGCTCGTCCATCCGGCCAAGTCTAAGCTTGATGCCGCCGAGGTCTTGGAGGATTGCCACCGGCCGGTTGTGTTTCTTGGACAGACGCCTAATCGAGGCAATGACTTCGGCGTGCTCGGCATGCGTACCGTGGGAAAAATTGAGCCGGGCGCAATCCATACCGTCGATGATCAACCGCTCCAAGGTATTGGGGTCGCGTGACGATGGGCCGATAGTCACGATGATTTTGGTCTTTCGCATCCTCAAATACCTCGGGACGGTGTTAATTGGTACGATAAATCAAATTCGCTGGATTTGGCTGCGCAATTTTCGAAATAGCTCGTTGCTTCAGTTTAATGCATTTCGACGACGAGTATATAGACCGGATCTTCTTCTGAATTAGGATTCCGCCAAGTTGGAGGGCAGATCATTTTTGGCAACGATTAAGGGGCACCTCTGTAAAGGTGCCCCTTAACGTGTTCCATGACGTTAATAGCCAGAGCCGACGATGGCTCGCCCAGTCTTAGACTTCTAGTTCCTGCTGCGGCTGGCGTCGTAGGTATCGGTGGCTGCCTTGAGGCCTGCGTAGCGGTTGGCCTGCAACGCGTCCTTTCGGTCAGTGGCCCACTGGTTGGAGGTTTCGATGCCCATCACTGAGCCCTGGAATTTTGGCATCACGTACCGGGCCAAGAGTTCGTAGCTGCGGTTGATCTGGTGCATGGGGGCCCAGTCTTCCACTCGGATCATGAATTTTCCGAACCCGCCGCTAATCTCTTGAAGGCGTTCGATTCCGGCAATGGCGTCGTCTGGAGTGCCGACGATCCACTGGTTGTTATCCACCATGTAATCAACGATCTGGTCTCTGGGAACGTCTGGGACCGGGTTGCCCAGGGTCTGGCCAAAGTATTCGGTCACCAGGCGACTGCTGCCTTCCCGGATTTGCTCCATGGCCTCCTTCTTTGTATCGGCCAGGTGCATGCCCATGACGATGCCCCAGTCTTCCCGCTGCACGGTCTTGCCGTGTTCGGCGGCGGTCTCCTCGGCTATATCCCAAAGCTCCTTGAGCGACGTTCGCCGGATAGTGTCTCGGGGCACGCTCAGGGACAGGACAGACGCGCCGTGCTTGCCGGCTAGAGATACTCCGGCCGGGGACTCTACTGAAGCAACGGCCACCGGAATGGACGGGCTTTGAAACGGACGCAGTTGGATCACGGCTTCGTTCAACTCGAACCAATCGCTCTTGTAAGTAATTGGATCGCTTTCGGTCATCAACCGTATGATGATTCCTAGCGCCTCGTCCATCATGGCCCGCTGGTTCTCCGGCCTTATCCCCAACATCAGGGCGTCCGAGGCCAATGCTCCAGGACCAACGCCCAGTATCACCCGGCCACGGGTTAGGTGGTCGAGTTGGACGAACCGGTTGGCCACCATATATGGATGGTGGTAAGGGAGGCTGACGACGCCGGAACCCAGCCGGATGTGTCGGGTGCGCTCGGCAGCGGTAGCCATAAACAGTTCGGGCGATGCGATCGTCTCCCAACCGGCGCTGTGGTGTTCTCCGATATAGGCCTCGTCAAAACCGAGGGTGTCCAGCAACTGGATTAACTCTAGGTCTCGCTCCAAGGCCAACGTCGGATTCTCGCCGGGACGGTGAAACGGTGCCATGAAGACGCCGAATTTCATCTTATAAGGGACCGTCATTGATTCATCCTCCGGGTCATTTGTAGGGATTGGCCACCGCAGAGAGTTCTTTTGAAGCGGGCGGCCAAACACATTCTAACACGGGCCTGAGAGGCAACGTTACGGCTGCCGCGGCTCCTGCAACCGGCGGTTTTTACGGCTCTGGCAGCGTCCGGACAAACATGGTATCGTTGGTGAACCAGGGGCCATATCGGGCACTGTAGCCCGAAGTCCGGCAGACAAATCTAGAGAGGTAGCGAGATGCCCCAGATCAAGCACATCGCCATCGCGACTCAGGACGCCGAAAAGACGGCCAAGTTCTACACCGAGGTCTTCGGACTACGGGAAATCGCCAAGCTGGACAGCGAAAACGCCAAGGGCTACTTCCTGAGCGACGGCAACATCAACATGGCCATCCTCGACTTCCAGAACGACGCGGTCGCTGGCGAGCGCGGCAAAGACTGGAGCGGCATCCACCACATTGGGTTCGAAGTCGAGAGTTTGGAGGAGATTGAGCAACGGTTGCTCGATGCCAACTCCAAGCCACTGGACGGGGTCAATCAGGCGCTCAATGCGGGCATGGCCGGGCCGCGCCATGCCAATGTGGAGACCAAGTACGAGGGTCCCAACGGCGAGATGATCGATGTCTCCCAAACCGGCTGGGTGGGGACCCGAGGCTTCGACTAGGCCGTAATTACGGGCCGTCCGTATTGTAGGTCCCGGGCAAGACCGAAAACTGCGCCCTGGCGGGTGGGTTGTGACTGGCTAACCTCTGTCACTCTCCGTCACCGAGTGCGGACCGGTGGCTAAAATAGTCCGCAACGGACGGCCATACCTGAGACGCAAAGACGCCCGGCACTCGCCGGGCGTCTTTTTTGATGGCTATCGCGGACTCAGGCGGGACGAAACGCCAGTGAGGGATGCTCGGGGTCCAAGTCCTTTAAATCAAGCACCATTTCCATGCCTGTTTTGATGTCCTGCGGGTTGTTGCCGTCCACGCCGGTGATACGGGCGCTGATGCGCGGTCCTTCTTCCAGCGTGACGATGCCGCTGCAGTAGGGATTGTCTCTTCCGTAGCCCTTTGTCAGCATGTATTCAGGGACGATCGAGATACAAGTGAACGTGTTCAATACGGCCTTGCCGCTGAAGGCGTGCCATTCGACTTCGAAGCTGTGGCAGACAGGGCACATCGGGCGGGCTTCCGGCGCAAGGTGACCGCAGCTCTTACACCGGACACCGGTAAGCTGCCGGTTGTCCTGTAGCCGTTTGTAGAAATTGGTGGCGTTGAATTCGCTGGCCATTGTCGCTATTCCCGCCGTAGCACGTTTACTACGCAGGTGCCGCCCGTCCCGCCTACGTTGTGGGTCAAACCCACCTCAACGTTGGCTTTCTTGACTTGGCGGTCGCCCGCCTCGCCCCGTAGCTGATGGTAGATTTCGACAACCTGACCGATCCCGGACGCCCCCACCGGATGGCCCTTGGCTTTGAGACCACCGGAAGTATTGATGGGATGGTCGCCGTCCAAAGCGGTCCTGCCCTCATCCACAGCCCGGGCGCCTTCACCGGGAGCGAAAAACCCCAGGTCCTCGGTGGCGATAATTTCGGCGATGGTGAAGCAATCGTGGACCTCTGCCAAGTCTATGTCGTCGACGGTCACCCCGGCCATATCGTAGGCCTGTTGGGCGGCGGCTTTCGCTGCGGACAGCGAGGTCAGTTCGTCGGCGGCGTGCAGTGGTTTACCAGACGCTTGGCCGATCCCGGCCAAGGCGATGGGCCGGTCGGTGAAGTTGTGGGCGATGTCGGCTGACACCAACAGGACGCAGGACGCCCCGTCAGTGATGGGAGCGCAGTCGTACAACCGTAGCGGCCAAGCGATCCAGGGATTGGCCTTCGGGTCGTTCAGAAAGTCCATGTCCGACTGGTAATCGGGCACCGTTTGGCCCCTCTGCTGGGCCCGCTCTTTGCGGCGCTCCATGAGGTCATTGATGGTCACGTTGAATTGGGCCTTGGGATTCAGCGCGCCATTTTCGTGGTTTTTGATACCCACCTTTAGGAGGTGGTCCAGATTTGTTTCGTAACGTTCCATGTGGGCTTTGGCGATGGCGCCGAAAATACCTGGGAACGTCAGTCCGGCGGGCACTTCGTAAAGACCGTCGGCTGCCGAGGCCAGGACGTCGGTGACGGCTTCGGTGCGCAGGTTGGTCATCTTCTCCATGCCGCCCACCAGCACCACATCGTACATGCCGCTGGCGATGGCCATTACTCCCTCACGGAGGGCGCTTCCGCTGCTGGCGCAAGCGTTTTCGATTCGCGTGATGGGGATTGGCGTCATGCCCAGCCAATCAGCCACGATGGGCGCGGTGTGGCCTTGAGTCTCGAACAAGTCGGAAGAGTAGTTGCCCACGTAGGCGCACTCAATGTCCTCGATGTCGATGCGCTGGTCCATGGTCTCCAGCATTTCCTGGAAGGCCTCAACGAACAGGTCGCGGCTGTCCTTCTCCGGGAACGCCCCGAATTGAGACAGTCCCGCGCCGACGATGGCAACCTGTCGGCCCAACTGGCGTTTTTTCGTCACAGATGCCATGTGTTACTCCTCAACCCTGAATCGGTTTGTTCTGGTTTTTTGACTCTGACTCGGAAACGGAGTTAGGCCAGCATAAGCCGGCGTCCCTTGGGCTCTGGTACAAGGTCGCCGAATTCGTTGGCGGTGTCGATCCACAACTGGATGGCTTCCTGAGCATTGGCCAACGTCTTCTCCTGGGAGTCTCCATGGGCCATGCACCCGGATAACTCCGGCACTTCAGCCACGAACACCGCGTCTTCCTCATTCCAGTAAAGGATTATTTCGTATTTGTACATCGGTTTATATCCACGCGCCGTATTTGAGGATCAATCCTCTGACTTGCCGGACTTGGTATGCTTTAGCATTGTTCCCATCTCGTTGGAGGTTCAGTAGTTCTTCGACGCCTTCTTTTCGGAAGATGTGATGGCTGCCTCGCACTCGTTCTTCGAATCCGAACTGAAGCAGTAATCGCCTCAATGCCTTGAATTGTATGTTGGAGTCGGAGGTACCCCGGAGAATTCGCGACAGTAGGCGTTGATTAGGGGGCACGTTGATCCTCTTTCGTCATTATCGATGCCAGAGCAAATTCCCGTCAACCTAAATCATTCCTCCCCAAAATGGCTCAGCGGAGTTCACACGCCTCGAATGGCGGCCTCGCACATCTGGGCGCTCTGGATTACTTCCGGCAGCACTGCCGTCTCCCAGGTTGTGTGGAAGGAGCGCACTCCGAACCCTACCGGCAACGCCGTTATCCCGTGTCGGTTGAAAATATTGGCATCCGACCCGCCGCCGGAGGCCTCCAACACCGGCTCCAAACCCAGGCACGAGAGAGCCTTGGCTATGATTCCCACAGCCGGATCGGCCGGTTCGATTTGGTAGGCCTGGTACGTATTCACGATATCCAGCGAAATTGACGCCTCGGGGTACCGGGATGCCACTTCGTCGAAGACGCCACGGAACTTGCGCTCGAGGTCAGCCAACTTCTCGTTGCTGCGGCTCCGAAACTCGCCGTCCAGGGAGGCGTTTTCGGGTACGATATTTCGTTTGAGCCCGGCCTCCATGCGTCCAATGTTAGCCGTAGTCTCCTCGTCGATACGTCCTAGAGGCAACCGCATCAGGATGTCCGCTGCGATTAGCATGGCGGATACGCCTTTTTCCGGCTCTAACCCCGCGTGGGCCGCCCTCCCGGTGATGTTGACGGTGACTACGTTTTGGGACGGCGCGGCTATCGTAATTCGGTTGGGCGGCCCTTCGCCGTCGAACACAATTCCCGCTTTGGCCGATAGCATTCCGAAATCTAGATGGCGAGCCCCCACCAACCCGCCTTCCTCGTGGCGGGTGAATACAACCTCGACCGCCCGATTGGGTTCGCCCGACTCTCTCACTGCCGCCAATGCCTCCAAGACAATGGCCACTCCGGCCTTGCAATCACCCCCGAGGATGGTGGAGCCGTCGGAGCGCAGCACGTCGCCGTCCACGATGGGTTTAATTCCACGGCCGGGCTCAACGGTATCCAGGTGTGCGGAAAGCAGTAACGGTTGGCCGGTGCCGTCGAGCCTAGCGATGACATTTTGGTAAGAGTCGTGACTCACCTCCAAACCCAAGGAAGCGAGCCGGTGGCTCACAACCAGGTCCATGTCGTCTTCTTCGCCGCTGGGACTGTCGATCTTGATTAGCTCGATTAGGGTGTTGGTCAGTCTCGTTTGGTCGGCCAATGCGGCCCTCCTTTAATCCTACAGCTGAGGCGCTCCGGCGGGGTCTGGAAAGCTGTCGTCAGCGTTAAAGGCCCAGTAGAACGCCTTGGTGAGTACCTGGCTGTTGGCCGCTCCGCTGAACCGATGATCGCAATCCGGGACCTCTTTTGCTTGGAACAAAGTCGCGGCTAGGGGTCCCATGCCCACCACCTGGCACAAGAAACCAGCAATGGGGTCTTCGCTCCCGAAAGCCATGTAGATGTCGCCGGAAAACCTGGATATGCCCTCGTAAAACCAGTCGCCCACACTGTCGTAAGCCGAAAGGAGCAGTATTCGCTTGACCTCCGGGTATCGAAACGCCACCGCGCCCACGGCCGAGCCTCCCGAAGAGAACCCGGACAGGTAGACGTCCGGCGATTGGCTGCCACAGAGTTTCGGCGCGCGCTCCAACGACCACTCCACCACGTGGCGCAGACTCTCAATCAGGACTTGGTTCCAGCTCGCGCCTTTGTACGAGTAGGGCTCCCACTCCAGTTGCACTTCGAAGTCGGGTCTGGGAGCGTTGTAGGTCACCATGGTACAGAGCTCAAGTTCCTGAAGGTGCCGGGCCATTGACTGCCAGCGGTCGTTCCGTCCGTCCTTCAACTCCCCCGAGCCGGGCGAGTTGACGACCAACACTTCGGAATTCGTGGGGTAGGCTGATATGGGAATCTCGTAGGTGACACGGCCGCCGTCCGGCTTTCCGACGTCGCGGGACAAAACGGCATCGACTCTAGCCAGAAGAGGACCCTTTTTAGACATCACAAAGCAAAAGGATCAGTGCCTACGGCACCGCCGCCACTGCTTTGATTTCGACAAGAAAGTCTTCCCGCACCAGGCCGTCCACCACTAGCAGTGTGTTGGGAGGATAGTCCCCGTTGGGATACAGGGTGGGGTAGACATCGTTGCGGCCGTCGATGAATTTCTGGATTGACGGGCGGCCGACAACGTAGGTAGTGAACTCTACCACGTTGTTGAAGTTGGCCCCGGCGGCCGCCAGTATGTGGCCGATATTAGTCAAAATTTGCCGAGTCTGAGCGGCGGCGTCTCCAGGGCCGACAAGGTTTCCGTCGGCATCCAGGGCTACTTGACCAGCCACATAAACCAAGCGGCCTGGGCTGACAGCCATACCGACTGAGTACGCGCCGATCGGTTTCGGAGCCTGGTCGCTCGTTATAACAGTCCGTTGTGCCTGTGCCATAAGATTACCTCACATGTCGTTGATTACGGTGCCAACGCTCAGCAATTATAGGCGACGGTGTCCTCTTTGGGCGACAGGTATTACTAATGTTACGAAGGGGCGGAATCGAGATTTCGGTTGTAGGTCCGTCCTTTCCACGCACCGCCGCGCCCTTGCCAATGGCGGCGGGCCGAATCCAAGGTCATCATCGTATAGAGCAGCGCCGCTAGGGGTAGGAGGAGAGCGAACAAACTTGAGGTACGGTACCACCGCAGCATTGGTAGATAGCTGGCGAACATTAGGCTCAAACCAGCCAGGCCCAGAGCCACCAACGAAAGTGCTAGGTTGTATTCACCGGTTACCCACAACGCGACTCGACCGCCGACCAACGCGGCAAGGGGTACCAAGTAGACTAGCGTCATGCCCACCATGGTTCCAAACAGCAGGGCGACGGAGTATCTCAGTTGTGTGTAGGCGGTGCGGGCCACCATCCCCCAGAACGGCCATAGGCCGGCATAATGCCGGACGCTGTCTATGTCGTGACCTAGTCCCAGCCAGATCTTGGTTCCACCGGGGCGGCTGCCTTTGATCAAGCGTGCCAGGGCGCAATCGTCGATGATCGCGTTGGCGATGCTTTGCAGCCCACCGGCCGTTTCCAGCGACTCTCGCCGCACCAACATACAACCGCCAGCGGCTGCCGCCGCCGAGTTGTCGCGGTCATTGACCCACCGGAACGGGAACAGCTTGGCGAAAAAGTAAATGAACGCGGGCACTAGCAGACGCTCCCAGAAACCCCGGCAGTGCAATTGAGCCGCCAGCGATACCAGCGCGATGTCTTCAGACTCGGCCTTGGCCACCAAAGCCTCCAGGATTCGCGGGCCGTGGGCGATGTCGGCGTCAGTGAGCCACAGGTAGTCGGGGTGTTGTAGGCTGGCGGCGCGTACGCCCTGTTCCATGGCCCACACTTTGCCGGTCCAGCCGGACGGCGGCGGACTTCCCTCGATCAGGGTTAACTCCCTATCGGATCCGCTTTTGTCGGCCAGATTGCGCGCAGCTTCAGTCGTGCCGTCGCTGCTTTGGTCGTCGATTAAGTACACCCTAATCGCGCCCGGATACTCCTGGCCGAGCAGCGTGGGCAGAGTCTGAGGTAGAACACCTGCTTCGTTTCTGGCTGGCACCACGATGCCGACGGATGGCCAGGCCCTGGACAGACCGGCCTCGCCAGCATCCAGGTGGATGTCAGTCCGCCAAAAGAAGCCCCTGGCAAGTAACAGGTACAGCCAGGCTACAAACGAAAAAGAACTCACTCCCACCGATATGACCAGCAGCAACTGCATACCGGTAGGCATTATAACAACGCGCGGTCTGGAAAAAGACGCCACCCTCATAGCTACTGAGGCTGCCAGGTGTGGCTAATCACCCGTGATATACTCCCACCCATGTCATCTACCCCCGCTCGACCCCAGGTAGGTGTAGGCGTGATTTTCGTCAGGGACGGCCTCGTATTCTTGGGCCAGCGATTGGGGCCACTCGGGGGCGGTACGTGGGGCTCGGCTGGCGGGCATCTGGAAGATGGGGAGTCGCTCGAGGACTGCGCCAGGCGTGAAGCGCTGGAGGAGTTGGGGGTGGTCATTGGGGATGTCCGCTATCTGTGTGTCAGTAACATCATCGCCTACGGCAGACACTACGTCGATGTTGAGTTCCTGGGCGACATTGGAGACCAAGAACCGGTCTTGATGGAGCCTGGCAGCTTTTCCCAGTCTGGGTGGTTTCCGCTTGAAAGCCCTCCCGGACCTCTGTTCCAAGCCATGTGGTATGCGCTGGACAGTCTGAAAACCGGCCGCAACTACTATTCTGGCCCCTGGTCCGGCCCCAAGTCTGGTTTCTAGTATGCGAATTATTCGGTAGGCTCCGTTGGCGTTTATCTAACGGAATTCATTCCGCAGGAGGGCAACTATGGCGGCGAAAAAGGGTGACGGTCTGCTCTTGGTGTTCAGCGATGTGGCGCCGGAGCATGACGAAGAATTCAACCGCTGGTACAACGAAGAACACATACCAGAAAGGCTGGCGATTCCCGGGGTGTTGGACGCCGCTCGTTATGAGGCAGTCCAGGGCGGCCCCAAATATTTGGCCTGCTACGAATTGGCGTCATCAGACGCCTGGAATTCGGACGCCTGGCAGAAATGGCTGAAAAACCCGACCGAGTGGTCCCAAAAGAT
>CBDFHM010000002.1:0-21438 GCA_965247605.1 Dehalococcoidia bacterium
GTCGACGGCAGTATGCATGCAGAAGTACTGCATCGCGAACGCCTCCACCAAGGTGGCGTCATCACGGTTGGCGGGGTCGGCCAACTTCTCAGCAATTTTGAGTTGGAAGTTCCAGGCGGCGTGAAGACCGATGTCCATCTCGGCGGCTAGAAATTGGTGACCGGGGTAGTAACTTTCCGGGTGCTTGAACGGAATCCGAGTCCTGCCCTTGGTCTGGTTGATGGCGAAGTCCCGGGCCGCTTTGGCGATGCCTAGGTAGACGGCCGAGAAGCTGCCACCGTGCCAAGCCCACAATCCCCGGACGAATATGTCCCATTCCCAGGGTTTGTGCCGGAACACCGCGTCTTCTGCGACGAATACGTTTTCCAGCCGCCAGCTGTGGCTCTGGCTCGCCCTCATTCCCATCGTGTCCCAGTCGTTCAAGCACACCAGACCCTCATGGTCGACCGGTAAGACGAAAATCAACCCAACGTCGCCCTCTAGGGGGTCGGTATAGATCGCGGTACTGGCAAAAAGGTCTCCCCCTGGGCTGTTGGTCCCGAAACCCTTTTGGCCGTTGACGAGAAACCCGCCGTCGGTTTTTTCGGCCTTGACGGTCGTGTAACCCAAACCGGTTATCCCTTTCAAGCTGTCAACTTGAGGGTCGGTTATCGCGCCGAAGACAATGAGACGGTTCTCGGCGATCTGCTCAAGCAGGCCCCGTGGACTGTCGTCACCAGCCGCTATGACATCGGTCATCACGTAGGGAAGGCCTAGGTGCATGTTCACCGCCAAGGCGGTGGCGCCGCAGCCTTGAGCCAACCGATTTTGGGCGATGCACACATCAAGCAAGGAAGCTCCGCCGCCCCCCATGTCGGTGGGGATGAGCATGGAAGTGTACCCGGAGGCTTTCATGTCATCGTAGTTCTCGAAAGGAAAGCGTCCCTCCCGGTCGTATTCGGCCGCCCGTTCGGCGAAGACATCGGCGTGCTGTCCTGCCAGGTCGTACCATTTCTGTTGGGAAGCTGTCAGTTGTTGAACCATTTGCTCCTCCAAGATTTAGCGGGCATAGCCCGTGTTCCAGGCGCGCCCGGACCCGGTGTACGAATGATGGCGTATTCTAACGTGCGGTTTCACTCCCGTCCAACCAACCTTGAAGGTCCTGCAGTATCTCGACCTCCCTTGAGTTGGAGCTCCGGGAACCGGAACTGAGGGAGATGTAGCCGCCAGCGCACAGGCTGCCGACGATCGCACGGCCCAGACGACCACCGACATGCTGGCCACGCTCTGTCCAGTCCAGCCACCCATAGGCGGCCCGACCGACCATCGTTTTGGCCCCCGCCGGGTCGATTCCCCGAGATTCTAAATCTTGTATCCCGTTATTGGTTAGCGTGTAACCGACGTGCCTGTCTTCTACTCTGGCCGGCATTTCCTCCAACCATCCTCGGGAACGCATCTGGTCCATTAGATATACCCCAGCGACGCCGGCCAAGTGGCCGTAGCAGGTGCGAGCCCGGCGAAGCGGTGTGTCTAACTTCACTTCACGAGCGGCTTGTGAGCTCAGCTTCGGCCGCAAACGCAACGGGCCGCCCGATGTGTGCTTGGTAATGCTACCCACCGCCGATGGCTGGGAGGAAGTGGACTTCGCTGGTCTCACTGACCCGTTCCAGCATCCCCAGCAAACTGGTCTCTCCATCGACTATGACCGCAATGCCAGGCAGCAGATCGTTTTCCTCTTGGTCGACCAGAAGATCCCGGGTACCGGGGTACTCTTGTTCCAGGTTGTTGATCACCTGGCGCACGGTGGCGCCGGGTACTTGAACCTGCTGTTTACCCCCGGTAAGCTTCTGCATCCTGGGCGGGACCCATACCTCTGGCATAATTACTCTTTGCCCTCTTTGCTCCAAACGGCTTCAAGCACCCGCTCGGGAGACATGGGCAGAGTGTCTATGCGAACGCCGATGGCATCGTGGATCGCGTTGGAGATAGCCGCCATCGGAGGGACGATGGGCACCTCGCCAACCCCCCGCAGGCCGTAGGGGTGGGCGGGGTTGGCCACTTCTACAATGATAGTGTCGATCATCGGCAGGTCCAGCGATGTCGGCATGCGGTAGTCCAAGAAGCTGCTGTTGAGCATGACGCCGCTGTCGTTTATCTGATACCCCTCGTTCAACGCCCAACCGATCCCTTGAACAACACCACCCTGAATCTGCCCCTCGACGTAGCTGGGATGAATCGCCTTCCCGGCGTCTTGGGCGGCAGTGTAACGGAGTACGTCGACCTTCCCGGTTTCAGGGTCCACTTCGACATCCACCAAGTGGGCCGAGATGGACGGGCCAGCGCCCGGTGGATTGACTCCCGCCCGGCCAACTATCGGACCGCCGGTACCCACCTGACGCGCGGCGAGTTGCTTGAAGGTTAGTTTCAACTCGGGGTCCGACTTGTGCTGGAGGACACCGTTGCCGTATTCCACATCGTCCACGGGAATGTCCCAGATCCTGGCAGCCCGTTCGATCATTTGCCGCTGCACGTCCTGTCCGGCCTCGTAGGTGGCCCAACCCGACTTGAAGGTGGCGCTGCTGCCGCCGGTGTTGGAGGTGAACCCGATGGAATCGGTGTCACCCACTTGGGTTTTGATGTCATCCAGAGGGATGCTTAGCACCTCGGCCAAGTGCTGTGACAATGCGGCCCTGCTGCCGCCGATGTCCGGAGAGCCCTCGGTGAGGCTGATCGACCCGTCGGAGTTGACCACGGCGATGGCGCTGGCGGGGCCGGTGTTGTTGCCCCAGAACCCGCAGGCCACACCCCTGCCTCGCAGCCTTCCGTTGGGCTTCCCGTCGGACTGCCCGTCGAAATGACCATTAAGGGGCGCGGCGTAATGGGGGTGGTCCTTCAACGCCTGGAGGGTTTCGATGTAGCCAACTTTCGGAGTGACCGGGCCGGTGACCCGCCGCACGCCTTCTTTGGAGCTGTTCAACAACCGGAACTCCAGCGGGTCCATGCCCAGCTTGTCGCACAGTTCGTCGATGGCCGTCTCCATGGCGAAAGCCGAAGCCGGTGCGCCGGGAGCACGGTAGGCAGCCGACTTGGGACGATTGATTACCACGTCCAAGGCTTCGATGTAGGCGTTGGGAATGTCATATTGAGCCATCATGCACTGGGCGCCGGGCGACACCGGCGAGCCGGGGAACGCGCCCGCCTCGTACACCAGGTGGGCCTCGGCCGCGATGAGACGTCCGTCTTTCGTAGCGCCAAGCTTCACCTTGATTTGGGTGCCGGAAGTGGGGCCGGTAGCCTCAAACACTTCGGTCCGGCTCATCTGCACTTTAACCGGGTGGCCCGACTTTCGGGACAAGAGCGCGGCCACCGGCTCTACGTAGACGATAGTTTTGGCGCCGAACCCGCCACCGATCTCCATGGGAATGGCTTTGACGTCTGCCACCGGGATGCCCATGAAACGGGCGGTGTGGTCCCTCACGGAAAATTGGCCTTGGCTGCTGGACCAGATGGTCAGCTTGCCGTCGGTCTGCCATTGGGCGGTGCCTGCGTGGGGCTCGATGTATCCTTGATGTACCGGCACCGTCTTGGTCTCTTTTTCGACTACAACGTCGGCATCCTTGAACCCCTGCTCGATGTCGCCCAAGCGAAATTCGAAGTGATTGGCGATGTTGGTGGGCGGCGAAGAATCATCGTCGTCCTTGTAACCGCCCGGCCGCAGTGCAGGGTTGGAGATACTGGCCAACCGCTCGTGCAGGATGGGCGCATCGGGCTTCACGGCGTCGTCGGCGCTCAGGACCGGCGGCAACACTTCGTAGTCGACCTTGATCAGTAAGAGCGCCTGTTCGGCGATGTGGGGACTGGTGGCGGCGACACCCGCTATCGCGTGCCCTTTGTAGAACACCTTGCCCCGGGCCAGTACGTTGGTGCTAAGGAACCCCAGATTCTGGATGGCCCCCTCGGCCAAGTCCGACAGCTTCCGCGAGGTCTCCGGCCAATCCGCCGAAGTCACCACGGCGCGGACGCCCAGGTACGACTCGGCGGCGCTGGTATCGACGGACTTTATTATGGCGTGAGCGTGCGGGCTGCGCAGTATCTTCCCGTGTAACAGCCCCGGCAGGTTGGTGTCTGCACCGTAGCGGGCCCGTCCCGTGACTTTATCGGCACCATCGGGCCTGATGGGCCGAGAACCGACGACGTTGAACTCTTCATTGGAGAGGACAATGTTCGGTTGGTAATCCAGCATGTTCCGACTCCTGACGCTGGCGTGCGTTGGGATATATTATCATATAGGCGGTGTCTAGGCGGTGTCTAGGCGGTGTCTAGGCGGTGTCTAGGCGGTGTCTAGGCGGTGTCTAGGCGGTGTCTAGGCGGTGTCTAGGCGGCGTCTAGGCGGCGTCTTGGGGCCGCCTGGCGGCGTGAGTACTCTGAAATTCAGCCGTACCGGATTTTCTTGTGCGGCAACAATCCCGACAGGACTAGCCTGCGTTTGGCTGGTTGAGATATACTGCGGGCGTCTAAATCTGAACGCCTCGCCACGATTGTGTAACTAAGCGGACGAGCCCTGATTGGAGAGTAGAGCAAGGATGCGGAAACCGGGCAATCGCACTGGTAGAGCATTGGTGGCTCTAATGGTAGCCGGGTTGATTCTGATGTCCACCATCGCCAGCCACGGCTGCGACGTGGAGGGCTCCAGCCCGGTGAACCACGAAGCCGCATCCCAGCCGGCATCTGGGTGAGGTCGGAGCCGGGGGATTGATGGGCGCTGGCACTCGACCAAAATCGAACCCCGAACGAAATGGTGTCCCCCACAACATTTTGAACCGTAGTACTTGAAGTTGGGCCACACCCTGCGAAAAAATATGGTATGAGAACAACGTTCTTGAAACTCATACATTTACGGAAACGGTGGCCTGTTGCTTCCCCATCGGCAAGGTGCTGTTGTACTTGTACTTGTTGTAGATTCTATTGGTAGTCTGCGAGACCCCCTCTTAATCCGAAGAGGGGGTCTGTTTTTAGCGGGCCTGTGAGTTTTCATCAGCGTTATGTCGAGTAACAATGCATTGCCGTTTATCGATGCGACTCTATTCTGTTGATCCCAGACTAGAATACGGAGGCCCATGATGACCGACACGGTATCGGCGGCAAAAACCCAGCTCACGGTAATTTCGGCCGATCCTATATGTGCCAGTGCCAGCCTCTCCTCCCTGGAAGAGGGTATCACTCCCAACGCCAACTACTTCATTCGCAACCATTTTGGGGTGCCCACCATCGACGTTTCCACCTGGAGCATTTCGATCTGGGGGGAGGTCGACAACCCTGTTATGGTCCGGTACGACGAACTCTTGGAGATGCCAAGCCGGGAGATGAAGACCCTGCTGGAGTGCGCTGGCAACAGCCGCTCCACCATGCAGCCTCCGGCGGAGGGCGTAGCCTGGGACCACGGTGCCGTCGGCACCGCCCGTTGGAGGGGGGTCCCGATGGCAACGGTCCTCGAAAAAGCGTCGGTGCGGGAAATTGCGAAAAACGTATTATTCGAGGGTCTCGATTACGGACGAGAACGAAACGCGCCTGGTGCGTTGGCGCCCAGGGAGCTCAGCTACGCTATGAGCCTTCCGATGGAAAAGGTGCTCCATCCAGACACTCTCCTAGTGTATGAAATGAACGGGGAAACACTGCCGCCCGAACACGGTTACCCTGTGCGGCTTCTGGTACCCGGCTGGTACGGCATGGCCTCCGTAAAGTGGCTGGCCAACATCCGTGTCTTGGAGCAACCCTTCCGCGGCTTTCATGAAAACGATTACTACGTGTATGTGGCGGAAGGCGCGGGCCGCTCAACCGGCCAGCGGGTGTCTACGATAAAAGTGAAGTCTTTGATTACCTCGCCCAGCCGGGGCGAGTTGGTCACTGCTGGCACCCAAAAGATCCGTGGGGTAGCATGGTCGGGCCAGGGTCCCATCGCCAAAGTGGAAGTGAGCACCGACGACGGGGTCGACTGGCACGAGGCGGACGTGGAAGAGGCTGACTCGCCCTACGGGTGGCAGCATTGGGAATACGACTGGGAAGCGGGCCACCCGGGTCATTACCTTTTGCGGGCCAGGGCCGTAGACGAACAAGGAAACGTCCAACCATCCCAGGCCCAGTGGAACTTTCGAGGGTACTCCGTAAATTCGATCCACGTGGTGCCGGTGACGGTCCACGGGACCTAGTCGAGATGAATTCGGGCGTTAACCAGTAAACCGGGTAGGCGTCGAAAATGTTCGTCGAAACAGTCAGGATAGAGAGCCTCTCCAATAACAGCTATGTTGTAGGTTCGGAACAGTCAGGCCGATGTGTGGTGATCGATCCCGCCCGCGACATCGACCGCTACATTCAGATCGCCGCCAGCCACGGCACCCGAATCGTTTATGCCTTCGAGACGCACGCGCACAACGATTTTATTTCCGGGGCCCGCGAACTTGCCTCACAGACCGGTTGCCAGGTGGGCGCCAGTGCTTCAGGTGGCCTGTTATACCCATCGGCCCGGCTAAGCGACGGCGACGATTTCGATCTAGGAGACTTCAGGCTGCGGGTGCTCCACACGCCAGGACATACCCCCGAAAGTATCTCGTTCATAACTGAAGAAGACGGTCAGCCTACAGTCGTGTTCACCGGCGGGGCATTGATGTTGGGCGGCGCCGCCAGAGTCGACCTATTGGGCGACCGGATAGCCCCCTTTCTGGCCCGCTGGCTCCACAACACCATCCACGAAAAGCTGCTCAAAATGCCGGACGAAGTTCAGGTATACCCAACACACGGCGGCGGCTCTTTCTGTTCGGCGGCAGTCGGTGGCGGGAGCGTGCCGTCGACGATCGCCCAGGAAAGAATGACCAACCCCTTCGCGGCGCTAACAGACGAGCAGGATTTTGTTGATTTCGCGTGCACGGGACTAGGCTCCTACCCCCGTTACTACCGATATATGGCAGACATCAACCGCAGGGGGCCCGATGTGCTGGGCGGCGTTCCCCGGTTGGCCTCTTTGACCGCCCTATCCGTCCGCCACCAGTTGGACGCCGAAGCTGTCTTGGTCGACACCCGACCGGAGAAGAAATTCAACGAGGAACACGTTCCTGGGTCCTTCCCTGTGCCTTTCAGCAATAACATGGCGGTTTGGACAGGCTGGGTCGTGCCTTGGGGCCAACCGTTGGTCCTGTTGCCGGAAAACGCCTCGCACCATGACGAGATGGTCCGGCAACTTATTCGCATTGGCTTCGACCGCATTAACGGCTACCTGGCCGACGGAATTGAGGCATGGAAATCGGCGGGTCTGCCGGTGGAGTCCACCAGCCGCCTGGACTTGGAACGGCTAAAACAGGTCCAGGACCTACCGGCGGCGCCTCTGGTCATTGATGTCCGGCAGAGAAGCGAGTTTCACTCGGGCCACATAGAGGGCGCCCTGAACATCGAACTAGGGGAACTGCAAGACCACCTGGATGGCTTGCCCCGGGAACTGCCGTTGGTTTGTGTCTGTGCTGCAGGAATGCGGGCTACCATTGCCGCAAGTATCCTGCAACGAGACGGCAGAGACAACGTGCAGGTCGTCGACGAGCAGGGCACTCCGGTCTGGATTGAACTGGGATATCCCTCAGCCACCGGAGAGTAGCAACGGGTTAGCTAGTCCGAGCGCCGGCCGGCCCGGTACCAGTTGTCCCACGGTGGCCGCCTCCTGTTGAATGGCAAGATCGGCTCTCGAATTACCAACCTGTAGGCGGCGATCAAGATTAGCCCCGCAACGAATCCACCAATATGGGCGAAGAAGGCTACGCTCACCGAGTTAGAGAGGCCCACGGACATCACGCCCTGGATGAGTTGCCAGACGAACCAACCGCCCAACAACCACACCGCCGGCAGTTCAACCACGGTAATGATGTAGAAGATTATCAGTGCCTTGATCCGGTTGAAGGGGTAGGTCAACAGGTAGGCGCCCAATACCCCCGAAATCGCCCCACTGGCGCCCACCAGCGGCGTCTGGGAGTCGGCGTCTATGGCCAACTGGCTCAAAGAGGCGAGGACGCCCGCCACCAGGTAAAACACCAAGAACTTGACCCGCCCCAACCGGCTCTCGATGTTATCGCCGAACACCCACAGGAACATCATGTTGCCGGCCAGGTGGAAGAAGCCGCCGTGGATGAACATGGACGTGAACAGAGTGGTCCACGTGGGCAATGGTGTCTCGATGTTGGCTACGGAAAACCTGGTGGGCAGCCCGGTAAACGCCTCGCCAGTGGTCAGTTCTTGAGGGATAAACCCCCACTTGAAAAAGAAAACGTTGATGTCGAGACTGCCGCCGCCGGTCAAAACTCCGAAGCCGCCAATCTGTAGCTCGTAGAGAAAAACCAGGCAACTGATGCCAATTAGGGTGAGAGTTACGACGGGCAGTTTCGGGTTGCGAACGTCGGCGTCAGAGAAGGGGATCAAGCGTCAAATAACCGGCCGTTCAGGCGACTGAGATGGTCCAATCGCCAGGAATTAGGATTCAAGGAACCAGGTCTCCCGCAGCGTGGACTATCACTTCCGCCGCAGTTTTGGGCTGCATCTTTCCCATATTCAACATCATATGGTACAGGGTCGGGTCGTTTGGATTTGCTTTCCAGTATTTACGGAAAAATCCCTCTCTGGCCCGCTCCAACTCCTCCGTGTAGACCTTGGCTTCGGCCTCGGCGTAGTTTTCGCGCTCCATCAAGGTGTTAACACGGATCTCCATAGGCGCCAGCAGACCAACATGCAATGTCCCCGGAGCGTCGGCTAGAATCGAATTGGCGCCGCGGCCAATGATCACCGTGTTGCCTCCCTCATACAGATCGGTGACTACTTTCGTGGTCGCCTCGATGAAGGTCTTGTCGTCGAGGTTGTGGGCGGGCGCGTTGGCCATTTCCATGTAGGTTTCCTCAGGAAGATTCTCGATCCCCCGTCCGAAGTAGGGCTCGCCACTGACTCCAGACATGGCGGACCGCTCCAGCATCGTCTGCAAAAATCTTCCCAACCGGTCTCGAAACCGCTCCACTCGCTGTTCTTTGGCGATGAGAGCTCCGACCGGGGTGCCAATCAGCCTGGCGGCCTCGGTGAAAACCAAGCGGTCCACAAAATTCCACTCCAATTGTTGGGCAACCATCTGCCCAATGGTCACGGAACCGCAACCGATAGGACCGTTGATAGTAATGACTGACATCGCGCTGCCCTCCAAACAAAAAGGTCCAGAAGTTGGAAATAGCCCGATTTAGCTTTGGGTCCACCTGCTGGTCTCCGGGACTACCCCCGCCACCGTCTCCGGCGAGGGTCGCCTAGGGGGACGCGGCGCCCATAAGCCTGGAGCGTCGGCGGGAATACTCGTCGGCCAATAGCCCCAGTGCCGAAGAATCGAACCACTCGCCGTCCCTACGGTGCGCCTTCCGAAAATGCCCTTCCAAGACGAAGCCGACCTGGGTGACCATTTGCATGGCGTGCGCATTGTAGTCGGGTACGTCGACCCAGACGCGGTGTAATCGCAAGTCATCGAAGGCGTGGTCCATCAATTTCACCATGGCGGTGGTCCCGTAGTGGTGGTGCCACAGGTCTTTCCGGCCGACCAAGAGGTAAGCCTGGGCTTCCTGCAGAGGCCAATCGATCACCAACTGGCCTTCGCCGATATGCTCTCCGTCGCTGGTGTAGACAGCATAAACCCTTCGATTTTCGTCCTTCAACACCCGGTCCCATTCCTGTTCGTCGCCTTCCAGGACCTTAGACGGAGTGTAGCCGGCGTGCAGCGGCTTACCGTCTTCCCCCAATCCGTACCATGATGCATTGACCTCCGAATCTTCCAGCCAGCCGGCCAACCGTTGAACATCTTCTCTCGATGGCTTCGTAAGATTTACATCTGGAAACATGCCGCACCCCCAAGCCGATGGTCGAGTTTAGAGCTACTTTCAGTGGCCGCCGATAATATTTAATTAATATTCAGATTTTTGATAGTCTGCATTATATCAAATGCTGCGGACCGGGTAATTGCAATTAGCTATCAGGCTGGCGTTTTGGTGCCGAGTAGTATACTCCCGCAGGTCAAGAACTCCTAGATCGTGGACCCTCGATTCCCAAACACAGCAATCGAGGACATTGCGGCAAGCTATCGTAAGTAGGGGTTGTAAGAGGCAGGTCGGCGCCTCCGACGCTCCTGATTCACCATCTATCTTTCGAAGAATCGCATGCGGATGCTCGGACTAATTACTCTGCTCCGTTGACCAGAACGCTGGCCTCGGAAGCGGCGCATTGAACGCGGCCTTTGAGTATAAAAACCGGCAAATGCTGTCTAATTCTAAATTTTGAGAATCTGCTAGCATTTTCCACATGAAGCACTCTTTCAAGCGTTTTTCAGTCCTGACGATGATTCTAGCCATGGGCCTCATTATGGCCTGTAGCTCGGGAGGTGAGGACCAAGGCATTACTCCCGTGAGTGGAGAGGCGACTGCGGTACCGTCCGTGCCTTCCACGCCTGATTCGCCCTCGCCTGATTCGACCTCGTCTCCAACCCGGCAGCCAACCTCAAATCCCTCGGGCTCGCCTTCCGCGACCTCCATTCCGGTGGAGGTTACTGCCGCTCCAACCATCACTCCGTCGGAACCGCCCGCAGAGCCCGAACAACTGCCACGCCGAGAAGTGCGGTTCACTGTGAATGTTCCGGGAACCACACCCACCGGTGAGCAGGTCTACCTCCTCCTCAAGCCAATGATTGACTGGTGGTGGACTGAGGACACCCATATTCCCATGAGCAACAACGGCGACGGGACCTGGTCAACAAGCACTCTGGTTCCGGAAGGCGGACTAATCCAATACGTTTACGACCGATGGGACGAACAAGAATGGGGAGAGCCGTTCAAGGAAACCCGGGAGGGTTCAGGGAGGGCTGTGTCCATTGAGAGCCGTTTTCTGCTGGTAACGCCGGCGCTGGAGCAAGTCCAAGACACCGTGGAAATGTGGCAGGACTTGCCTGCGGCAGCATCGGCGGGATCGGTAGGATCGATCACCGGCTCAGTGTTCGATGCTGAGTCCGGCGAGCCCGTTTTCGATGCGGAAGTAACGGCCGGAGGGATGCATACGGCGTCGGTATTCGGCGGGTCGTTCGAGTTTCCCCAATTGGCCGCTGGGACCCAGCGTGTCATCGTTTGGCAAGCTTCCGGAGCCTACAAACCCGTAAGCGTTGAGGTGGAAGTTTCCCCAGGTTCGGCCGCCAACGTCCGCATCGAGATGGAGCCAGCGGCGCCGGTCCAAGTGACTTTTGACCTTACCCTACCGGTGAACACCCCCAGCGAAGCCGAAATCAAGCTATTGGGCAATGTCTGGCAACTGGGCGCCCGCCAGAGCTCGCATCCCAACTTTCCGCATTCGCCCGACGGGACCGCTGTCCCGGTGGTCCAACGCCTTGCGGGTAATCGGGCCAAGCTGACCCTGGACCTCCACGAAGGGATGTTTCTGCACTATTACTACACCATTGGCGACGGTTTCAATGCCCGGGAGCGGGCCGCAGAAGGCGACTGGAACTTCCGTGAGCACATTGTCGGACCAGCCGACGAGTCCCTGGCCGACGAAGTCGATAGGTGGTGGAATTCCGGCCAGGCTTTGGCTGCGGTCCGCGTCAAGGCCCCGGCCAACACGACGCCGGGAGTACCATTGTCGTCCGGCGGTTACTGGATGAGCCAGGTGTCCGGCGACGAGTGGCTTATGTTTGTTGAAGGTCAACCTGGAACCTCTGAAACGTTTCCGGTCAACCTGGGACAGGGTATCTACGGAGACGCCGTAGGAGGCGGCTTGGAGGTCGCCTTCAGCGAGGGCTACACTGAGAATTTCGCCACGGTCAGCCGTTGGGAGAGCTCTCCGGAAGTTGAGCCGGCCGGAGAGGGTCCGGTGCTGGCCCATTTCCGCATGAGCGTTCCCGACACCACTCTTCCTTCTGACAGATTGGCGCTGGTAGTGGACGGCCAACGCATCGATATGACTCCCCAAGACATCAACCCTTGGATGTACGAGGCAGACGTGACGTTGCCCGGCTCCGGCTCCTATCAGTACCACGTGGAAAGAGACCCGGACTCCCCAATCTCCAGGGGCCCGGAGCGGGTTGTCGAGGCGCGGCTCGCCGAGCAGAATGTAATCGATTGGGTGGTGTCTTGGCCAGACGAGCAATCCCATTCGATAAATCCAGACTTCATCGCCGGGTATTACACCCCAGACCTGTGGTCACCGTCGATGCTAGCGTCTACCCAAGCTACATATGACCGCATCGCCAAGCACAACGGAAACTTGGTGGCCGTCTCCAGCGTATGGTCGTACGGGCGTACTCAGCCCCTGCCCAATGTGGAACCTCGTCCGGTGGAAAGTCCCTGCGTCTGCCTGCCCTATCCGGACGCCGTGGCGCAATCAGGCATGGCTATCGGCGCCGGTCTAGACCCTTTCCTAGCGCCCCAGTTCAATATGGAGATGACCGCTGACGGCATGGACGGACTTTGCTGCGAACCGCAGACAGATGAGTGGTGGGAGGCTTGGCGCAAGTCTGCGGAAAAGTTGTGGCTCTGGAATGCCAAGGTCGCCTCCGATACCGGGGCGGAACTGTTGCTTTTGCCAGGATACGTCTTTCACGTTTTCCCTCAACCAGGCGGGTTCGAGTCTGACGAGTCCTATCAGTCCTTCGACCGGTCGATGATAGATCTCGTCGACCGGGTGCGGGAGATTTACGGCGGCAAGATTCTGATTAGCGGCGGCCGCCTAGACACAGATCTACCGGGAACTGCGGACTTGGTGGGCGTCACCACCTTCGATACCGGCCGGCCCGAACTTCCCGATACCGCCACGGTGGCAGAATGGGCCGCGGGATACGAGGAACACTTAAAACGAGTGGTGGACCCAATCTGGGAGCGGTGGGGAAAGCCTGTTTTCTTCTACACGGTCAATCCCGGCAGCGCGTCCGAAGGGTCGACAGCGGCCTTCCAAGACGCCCAGGCAGCGGAGCTGGAAGGGATATTCCAGGCGTTTAAATCTCGCCCTTGGATCGCCGGCGCCATGACCTGGGCCTACAACTACATCGACACTCCCGAGGCAGGGGACCACGGTCTCAGAGGCCGCCTAGCAGAAGCCGTACTAGCCAAATACTACGGCCAATACACCGGCAAGAACTAGACAGCCGCTAAGCGCAACGGGCACGCTCGACACCACGCTACAAACCTCCCGCGTGGCGTGCCGGGAGAGCGTGCGTGGGGACGGCCGCCAAGGCGGGGGTTGTAGGCGGGCGGGTCCAGACTCGTCATTGAGAATCTGAATGGTTTTTCAGACCGAAACGACATCCTAGAAGTAATCCGTCCGCGTCACCCAATCCCGGTCGAAAGCAAGCGACCGCCGTACGCGACGGTATCGTGCTATCGCCCACGCCAGCCACACACCCGCCGCCAGGAGACCCAAGAACAGACCCGCAGCAACTTGAACCGGCGTCAAGCGACTATATTCGGTAACCGATAATCCTTGCGGCTCCTCCAACGCAACAACTAAGGCGATCCCGAAACCTATGGCGATGCCGACAACGGCTACGGTTGCAACGACTACTTGTTTCATTCCTCCAACTGACAATGCCTGTATCCCGGCCCTTACTCATCCCAGCCTGGAAATTATAATTCTCGGCCGGTAGGTAGTCATGGTTTAGGTTTGGCGGTACCGCGGGCTTGAAACTCTCGAACTTCCTGGGAGATATAGCCAAATGATTGTTGCAGCGCGGGAGTAAAAGACCCGATTGACTCGCCTTACAGCCTCGCATTTCCCGTTCGATAGAACCTGCGGGCCTCGTTTTCTGAGTTCGCGACCCTAGAACTAGAACGCCTGATCGATTATCTGTTACTGTAGAGGGGAAAAAAAACACGTTCCATTTGTCTATGGAGAAGAATTGATGGAGTTTCCGAGAGAAGTTCCACCTTCAATCGCGTGCTCTCAATGCAGTCAACAGGTCGTGGTTCCCGATGAAACGCCTTATGACATGTTCGGGGGAGCCGTAGGTCTGTGCCCACACTGCAATAAACACCTTGATTGGTGGGACTCGATATTGAGTTGGATCGATATGCGACCGCCATTCGCCGAATCGATGGTTCCAGTTGGGATCCGCACGACGCTGACCCGAATAACGTTGCGCCGAAATGAATTAATGCGATTGGAATTCAAGGACCATGGCGTTCCGTTAGGCGCGAAGGTTGTCCAGATCAATTACACACCCACCGAACAAGGATTATTTCCGGTCGAGATTCACGGGAACAGTCCAATCCGAGAGATGCCACAGTCTGGGGTGACCCTATACGGACGAACCGTTGGCGACGACCCTCCCCCGTACACGAGCATGAATATGTATATCGCTTGGACCCCGGAATCGAGGGTCGATGATGTTTGGCCGGTTCTGGTTAGT
Source organism: Dehalococcoidia bacterium (assembly GCA_965247605.1). Classification (GTDB taxonomy): domain Bacteria; phylum Chloroflexota; class Dehalococcoidia; order Lucifugimonadales; family UBA3495; genus VXOI01. The sequence continues at coordinate 14,420 of CBDFHM010000002.1, forward strand.
GCCTTCGAGGCATACCAAGATGGCAGATTTGACGATGTGGTCATGCCAGCCAGCATCGCGGTCGAAACCAGGATGACTCGGCTGATGTACGACTTCTTCAAGAAGTACGGAGGGAGCAGACAAATTCTTAAGGGATTCTTACGGAGCGAAGCGACGTATTTCCATCAGCTCAATTCTTTACTTCCCGGTTTGTTGTCGTTTACGGATGCTCCTCAGTTGCGAAAAGAAATTGTAAATGGGTTGAATCGTCTAGCGGAACTTCGTAACGACATCGCTCATAGCGGCCAACCTGAGGAACCGGTTGAACAGCATGGGGCAGCTTCCATGATTTGCGCCGCATTATTTGGGGTTCACTATACTCGGGTCATCGAACCTTATCTGCTGAGGTGACAATTCTGGTCGCCGAATGACACCTTTACAGGGTGCGCCAAATCGGCCATCGCGCGGCCAATTCCGCATTTAGTTCGCAACAACCCTCCTCACATCAAAACTGCTAGTTGGACTGCCGCATAGCGGTACTAAAAAAGTGGAGGGCGTAATACCCTCCACTCGTGCGTTTTGGTCTGGCCGTCTCCGGCGGGGAGCTACGCCGGCGCAGCCGCCACCGGGCCGCGGCGGACCGATTCCAGCGCGTGGACCTGCTCCATCAGCGAGTTGAAGTTTTCGAAGGTTAGCGACTGGGGGCCGTCGCACTTGGCTAGGTCGGGGTTGGGGTGGACCTCCACCAGCAGGCCGTGGGTTCCGGCGGCGACGGCCGCCAAGGCCACCGGGGTCACCAAGTACCACTTGCCGGTGCTGTGGCTGGGGTCGGCGACTATCGGCAGGTGGCTCAGCCGCTGGATTACCGGGATGGCCGCCACGTCGAAAGTGAACCGGGTGAACTGCTCGAAGTCCCTGATCCCACGTTCGCACAGGATCACCTGGGTGTTGCCCGCCGCCATCACGTACTCGGCGGCCAGCAACCACTCCTCGTAGGAGGCCGCCAGGCCTCGCTTTACCATCACCGGCTTGCGGGTAAGGCCTACCTCGTCCAGCAGATTGTAGTTCTGCATGTTGCGGGCGCCGATTTGCAGTATGTCGGCGTAGCGGCAGACGGTTTCCACGTCGACCTGCGACATGACTTCGGTAATGATCGGCAGCCCTGTCTCTTGCTTGGCGATGTCCAGAAGCTTGAGGCCGTCCTCGCCCATGCCGCGGAAGCTGTACGGCGAGGTGCGGGGCTTGAATGCACCTCCCCGAAGCACGGTAGCCCCGGCAGCCTTCACCGCTTTGGCCGTGGAGACCATCTGCTCTTCATCTTCCACCGAGCAAGGCCCCGCCATGATCACCGGGTCCGGCCCGCCGATTACGGCGTTGCCGACAACCACGGTGGTGTTGTCTGGGTGGAACTCGCGGCTGGCCAGCTTATAGGGCTTGGAGATGACCAGCACTTCCCGAACACCCGGGAGGAGCTCCATCTCGTCTTTGAGGTCCGGAGGCAGGGAGCCAAGGACGCCGATTACCGTCCTCTCAACTCCCTGAGAGATTTGTGCCCTTAGATTGCGCGCCTCAATGCGGGCTTTGACCAAATCCAATTGTTCGCGGGAACTGTCCGCCGCCATTACCACGATCATATCTAACTTCACCTTTTGGTATCTGGTTTGTGAATTTCGTCTCGTCTATTGCGTGCCGTTTATTAAAGGAACTCGACACCGGACGAATATCTTTCCCCGCCAAGACCCGCAGCTACACTACCTACCTCACGCCTCCGTTGGCTTGGTTCGACCGCACCCCTGTACCCAAAGACCGGCTAAGACCTAAGGGTGTTGGTCCCTTTGAGATATTTATTGACCAGTTCCTGAGGCTCCTTTTCAGTATTCACTAGTATAAGTATCCTGATACAACGCGGCAAGCTTCCAGGTACGGCCACCTCCGTCGCGCCCATCAGTGCGGTATTGTTCCAACCCAACTTGCGGGCGGCAGCGGCCGGGAATACCGCATTCAGGTCGGGCGTCATCGTAAAGTAGGCGGCCGCCAACGAATGCTCTTCCAAACCGTTGGCTTCGATCAGTTCCTCCAACAACTCGGTGGTGGCGCTGTAGATCGCCTCGGCGGAATTTTCGTCCGCCAAAGTCGCCCCCCTTATTCCGCGGCAAACTGTCATCGGTCTTTTCCCCCGTGCCTGGTGCCTGCCCTAGTGCCTAAGCCGCTCGATTGTGAGAGTCCCGCCAGGCCCGCAACCAATTCGGTAGTCCGCTCCACCAACTCGTTTCGCGGAGCTTCGAGCATAACCCGCACCAACGCGCTGCCCACCACGGCGGCGTCCGCAACCTGCCCAACTTCCTCCACGTGTTCCCAGCGAGAAATGCCGAACCCCACAGCGAGCGGCAGGCTAGTGTGGGCCTTAACTCGGTCCACCAATTCGAAGCTACGTCCCGATAGCTGGTCCCTGGCGCCGGTGACACCGGTGACGCTGATGCAATAGACGAAACTGCTGGCCCCTTGGCAGGCCTCTTGGATACTGGCGTCGGTGCTGGTGGGCGCCAGTAACGGGATTACCGACATGTCTCTGGCGTTGCAGAGGTCGGTCAATGGACCGGCCTCGAACCCCGGCAAATCCACAGTAATAAGACCGTCAACACCGATTTCCTGGCAGCGGTCGGTGAACGGTAAAATACCGTAGGACAAAACTGGATTGTAGTACCCCATCAAGATCAACGGCGTTTCCGGGACCTTGGGCCTGACTTCCTCCACCACTTGGAAGCAGTCTTCCATGGTGGTCCCGGCCAGCAGGGCCCGGTAGCTGGACTCCTGAATGGTCGGCCCTTCCGCTAAAGGGTCGCTGAAGGGAACGCCCAACTCCACAGCGTCGGCGCCGGCTGCAACTAAAGCAGGGACCAGTTCCCGCGTTGCTTCCAAGTCAGGGAATCCGACTGTCAGAAATACAATGAGTCCGGGGCGCTCCCGCTCCCGGACATCATCGAACATCCGCTGGATTCGTTCTTTGCCCATTTTCGAGGTTACACGCCCTTCAAAGCTGATTTAGATGAGAATTTAACCCAGCTTAACGAACGTGTCTAGCCCCTAACTCCCCAAGATCCCGACGCCCACTGCAAGTGCGTTCTGCCCGGCGTGGGCCGCGATGGCAGCCCACAGAGAACCGGTCCGCCAGTAAAGCCAAGCGAACAATACCCCGGTGATGAAGATGGGGACAACCACCCCCAACGACAAGTGGAAAGCACTGAATACCAGAGCGCTGATTACGATCGCCCAGCGCGGCCCAACCCGGCTGAGCAGCCCACCGAAAATGAAGCCACGGAAAAAGACTTCCTCGGCAATCGGTGTCATTAACACTAGCGCCTGGAACGTTAGCAGCACCGCGGCGCCATCGAATGCGATTTCCGAATCGATTTCCGGAGGCTCCAACACCCCGATACCCAACCAACTGACCAGTATGCCGTAGATCGATGTGGCGATCAGACTGGCAGCCAGAACGGCGGCCGCCAAGACGAACGTCCGCTTGGCGGGCATGCGGAACGAATTTAGGCCTATGACCGAAATGGGAGTGCTGCAATGGCGGAGACCAAAGAACCAAACGGTGCCGATTATCGCAAAGGCCGTCAGGTGAACGCTGATCCAGGTGGCAACAGCATCTTCCTGAGTGGAGTACAGAGTTGCGATGCCCGCCGCAGCCCCTGCTGCGACAAACAGCAGTACGAGGACGATGACGATTCCCAGGACGATCTGGGTGGTGCCCCAAGGGACATTCCAGTTGCTCTGTTGAACGACCGGAGCGATGTCCACAGGGCCAACAGGAGCCAAAACGGCTTCATGAGGTAGCCGCTGCCCGCAGTCTTGGCAGTATGCCGCACCCGCCACACCTAGGTGGCCGCAGATGGCACAATTCAATACGAGTCTCCGGTAGACAGAGTGGGCCTATTTTCCCGCCCGACCATCAACCCGCGGTACCCCGGCGACCGATCAACGGACGGGGCCCTCACTGTCAATTATTAATTGGCGTAAGTATATCAACATCGTCAAATACCCCGGTCGTCGGAGACTTCGGTGGACCATTTCGCGCTCGATTGCGGCGGCTGGTCGCAATTGCGCGAAGAAGCATGGTCGGCCATAATAAACCGGCGGGCGGCGGCGGCAAGCCGCGTTTCCTACATTGATCCTGCATTAATAATGGCCGGAAACAACGAATTGCACGATTTGGAGGCGAGACCAATGGCCAATGGAAAGCCACTAACACGGGAAGAATTCGACAGTATGGCCGCGCAGCTTGGTATTTCCGGAGAACCGGCTTATCTGGATGAACTCTTCTCCCAGGTTCGTGGCATTGTGGCGGGGTCAGATTCGTTGCGCCAATTGGATGTATCAAACGCGGAACCAGACATGGTGTTTGTTCCGCCGAGCGCATAGGGACTCGAGAGTAGATCAACCAACCGGAACCTTAACTCAATGTTCCGGTCCACCCAAACTACGGGCCATCCGAACTACGGGAGACGACGAGGACATGGACGAGCTGGAAATTTGTTACATGAGCGCCGGCGAACTTTCCCGGCTGGTCGGCAAGAAAGAAATCTCCCCGGTGGAAATTGTTGACGCCCATTTATCCCGCATACAGGCCACCGAGCCGGTGCTGAATTCGTTCATTACCCTGCTTGCCGATGAGGCCCGAGGATCAGCCCGGCAGGCGGAACGTGAAATTCAGGGCGGCAGGTACCGGGGTCCCCTCCATGGGATTCCAGTGGGGCTTAAGGACTTGTACAACACCCGTGGCGTGCGCACGACCTCGGGCTCCAAGATTTTCGACAATTTCGTGCCAGAGGAAGACTGCACCGTGGCCGTCCGGTTTCGTGAAGCCGGGGCCATCTTGCTGGGCAAGTTGAACATGCATCAGTTCGCCTTGGGCCCCACGGGTGAAAACCCAGACTACGGACACATGCACAACCCTTGGAACCCGGAAATGGTAAGCGGTGGCTCCAGCGGCGGGTCGGGATCGGCGGCGGCCGCCGGGCAGTGCACCATCACCACCGGCAGCGATACTGGCGGGTCAATTCGCATACCAGCGGCCCTCTGCGGCATCGTAGGGCTAAAACCGACCTACGGACTGGTCAGCCGCTACGGTCTCACGCCTCTGTCTTGGTCCTTGGACCACCCCGGCCCAATGGTGCGGACGGTGGAGGACGCCGCCCTGTCTATGAACGCCATCGCGGGCTACGACCCCAAAGATGTCGCCTCGGCCAACGTCACCGTGCCGGACTACACCGAAGCATTGACCGAAGATGTCCGCGGACTTCGCATCGGCGTACCTAAAGAGTACTTTGATGCCCCGTTGGACCCGGAGGTCCGCCAGTCGGTCCAGAACGCGCTGAGCGAGTTGGAAGGAATGGGAGCAGAAGTCCGGGAGGTCTCGTTCCCGATGTTCGAGCAATCCCAGGCTATCTCCACCGCAGTGCTGTTGGCAGAGGCGGCAGCCTACTACCGCGACGTTGTAGAAAAGGACGGGGACAAAGTGTATGCCCCAGTGCGGCTTCGACTGGAAGCCGGCCTCTTCATTAGCGCGGCCGACTATCTGCGGGCTCAACAAGCCAGGTCGCTCTTCGACCGCCAAGCTAGGCAGTTGTTGAACGAAGTCGATCTGTTGGCGGGCCCCACGGAGCCGGTCACGGCGCCCAAGCTTTTGGCGGGGACCGTGATCGCGGGAGAACAGGAAATCGGCACCGTTGGCGCCCTGACCCAGTACACGCGCCCGTTCAACATCACCGGCTTCCCGGCGATATCGATCCCTTGTGGGTTTTCCAACTCCGGCCTGCCCATCGGACTGCAATTGGCGGGACGGCCCTTTGACGAACCTACGGTACTCAGGGCCGCCTACGCCTATGAGAGGGCCACCGATTGGCACAAGCGACGGCCGGACATCTAGGCCTCTAGGGAGGCAACGCGCTAGTTCACGCACCAGTAAAACCACAGCGTGACGATGGTTCTTCGATCCACGTTGTTGTTTCCTTGACGAAGTGACAGCACCGGACCCCGGCAGCTTTCCTGTAGAATCAATCTGTAGCACCAAAATGTTGACTGCCATCAGGGCCCGCCGCGGCATTTCAAGTCCCTATACCGCGTTTAGCCCACGATGCGGAGTGCCGCATTGACCAGATATCCAAGTATTACCCCGGCTATTACTACGGTGACCTTTGACCTATGGCAGACTTTGCTGCTCGATAACCGGGAGTTGGGCCGGACTCGTGCGGAAGCTCGGCTGGTAGGGACGCAAAACGTCCTGGCGGCGGTGGGTAAGGTCTACGATTTGGAGCGGATCCGCGAAGCCTACTGGGCCTGCTTCCAGCAGTGCCAGGAAATACGGGAACGTCACTTAGACGTGAGTTTCTCGGAACAGGTTGAAATCTTCGTTGGCAACATAGATCCCGGCCTAGTTGAATGCCTGGACCGTGGATCCCGAGGATCAATGAATGAAATCACCCGTGTCTACGCCGATTCCTTCCTGGAATACCCCCCGCCAGCCCACTTGGACGCGTTATCCGCGCTCCGGGGGGTAAAGGAAATGGGACTCCGCATAGGCCTGATTTCCAACACCGGAATGACTCCGGGGACTACGTTCCGTACCTATTTGGCGGACACCGGGATGTTGAGTTATTTCGACGCCCTGACATTTTCTGATGAAGTGAAACTATCCAAGCCGGGAAACGAAATCTTCCTGATGACCCTTCGTTCATTGGGTGCATCCCCCGCTGAAACAGTGCACGTCGGCGACCACATACAGAACGACGTAGCAGGGGCGAAACAGTGTGGATTGAAGACGGTTTGGATCACCGGATTTTCCGAAAGAACAGACCCCGACGACCCGTGCACTGAACCCGATGCGGCAGTGGACGGCTTGGGTGAAGTCGTGTCAGCCATTACACGCCTGGCCGGACTATAGTTACCCGCAGAACAACGGGCTGGGGCGGCAGCCCTCAGAAGCAAGTCATCACACGAAGGTCATAATCAGGAAATATCTAATTTCCTGATTATTC
>CBDFHM010000003.1:0-119245 GCA_965247605.1 Dehalococcoidia bacterium
CGTGGATTCCCCCTACATGTCTAGTATCAACGTGGACCAGCCGAAGTTGCTGGCGCCTAGGCCCTCGGCCGTGTAGGGGTGGTAGTACTCCCGGAAGCCGGACTTTTCGATGCACTCCTGGCTTTTGGCCACGATGGTGTCGGCCAGCTCCGAATAACCGTGGCCCCGCAACCCGTGGGACAAGAACCAGTTGGTATTGATCCACGACGGCCCTCGCCAAATGAACCCACCTGGGTTGCCTGGCATGAACTTGGGGTCGGACGCCGGGACCGAGGGCAGCGGGTACGGCGTCCAGAAGTGGTCCGGGGCAGTAACCCACTGGTCGACCAACCGTTCCACTATGGGCCGGGGCAAGTCGGACAGGATCAGCGGCATCAGGGAGCTGATCGTAACCATTTTTACCGGGTTTTCGGCCACGCCGGAGAGGTCGAAGAACGCCCCAGCCTCTTCGTCCCAACATTTGGCCAGCAGTGCGTCCCGGGTGCGGTCTGCCTCGCGGGTAAATTCCGCAGCCTCTGGAGCGTCACCCAGGAGACGGGCCAGGGAGCGCATGCCGAAGACGTAGATCGAGTTAACCAGCACATCTTCGAAGTGGAACAGGTCCATTGCCAACATGGCGTGGTCGTCTCCCCGAATGGGCTCGTAGGCGGCATACACCTTTCTTAGCGCAGTGATGAAGCCCCGATTGGTAAGCTCCTCCAGCCCCAAAGCCTCGTCGTACTTGGGTGAGCAGTCGGTGCCGGCTTCCTCTGGTTGAATCACCGCGATAAGTCCGTCATTGTCGGGGTCGCGGGCCTGGCGGAGCCAGCGGTAGAAGGCGATCAAGATGGGTAGGGCAGCTTCCCGGAACTCCTCATCCCCGGTTGCCTGGTAGACCCGCTCCACAGCGTAAGCGATGATCGGCGGTTGCATCGTCGAACTGTGGTAGGGCTCCGTCATCCCCACAATGTTGTGACTGAGAAAATCGGGTTGTTTTTCCATCTCCCAGAAGGTGATGTGGGGGATGAACCCGTTGGGAAGGGCGCCGCTCATCAGGGTACGGAGTTCCGCCTTGGCTTGGTCGTGGTCCAAGTGAATCAACGCTATCGCATGGAAACACGAGTCCCAAAACCATTGAAAGGGGTATCCGGTGAGGGACGGACAGACGAAGCTGTACTCTTTGCCGTTCCAGTCGGCAACGCCGCGCCGGAGGTTGGTCAACAGTATCCGGCGGGCGCCTTCTTCCAATTCGTTGCGATCCATAATTCAGTTCCAATTCTCAGTTTGGCCAAGGCCTCGCAACTGAGAAATAAGCTCATCTACCGCGACCGGTACTTCGCATTCCCAAATCACCAGCCACAGCCAACCGATTGCGTCCAATTTGTAGCAGTTTTGCTTATCACGTTGTCTCGTGCGGTCTATTTTTGATCGCCAGTATTCTACATTGCTGGCCGGCATCCTGGAGCGCCTGCAACCGTGCCAATGCCAGAAGCAGCCGTGAACGAAAACCGCCATTCGATAGCGCGGCAGTACAATATCAGGATTTCCAGGGATATCCTTTCGGTGCAACCGGAAACGAAAGCCAGCGGTATGCAATTCCCGCCGAACTCGCACCTCACATGACGTGTTCTTCCCCTTGACCCTCGCCATGATGCGGCTGCGCTCTGCGACCGAAACGGTGTCAGCCATCGCCCTGTCCGCCGCCGACATCACCAGGCTGTGGAGGACCCCCGAGTTCATCGAGCCTTCGCGCGGCGAGGTGTTCGAGCCGCCTCGCCTGAGTTAGGAGAGTAGTTCTCAGGCCGTTTCTTACTTGCCGTTCGCTGATAACTTGAGCTAGTTTTGCAATCGTGGTGGCTCTTCTAGCTACTCTAACGTCCGGGTGTTTACGCCTCTCGTAAATCACAGAAGGGACGATTGGCTTTCGCACCGACGGAGGTAAGGCAATCGCTGAAGCTGGCATCACTGGAGCTTCGTTCAATACCGCATTAAAGAGTGAATTCCCCAAGACGATTTGAAACACCATGAATTCTGCCGAGTTCAATATTTGTCTGGTCTCGGGATCACTGGAAGGACTGTCCTGCAAGCTCCAAAATGGCCACATTTCGATCTCTGCTACCTCGAAGGGATCCAATACGTTCATGGCGACCGCGTCTGTCCGTTGGTTAGTTAAATGTCGCCTGATTCTGGTTCTTAGACGTTCGTACGTTTGGCCTACGTAGATAGGTTCGCCGTCGTAATCATAAAAAGCGTACACCCCAACCTTCGCGTCACCAACTCGGTTCCCTGTGTCATCAAACGAATTTAACGCACTATCAAGCTCCTGCCTGATCGCGACTATCTCCTCAGGAGGTTCAAAATTTACTCCCGGGTCAACAATGAATTCCAGCGCCCAGCCGCCGTCACCATTGAAGGAATCGACAAGAGTGGGATAAGGCAATATCTCGCCAACCACGAAACGGCAGGTACACACACGGCATCCCCGAGCGCAAATCTTGCTTGGTTTTCTGTAACACAATCGACGTTCAATTCAGGTGCTCCCTGGAGTCGGCAATATTCACGGGCACTCATCCAGCGAACACGCATGAGCCCTTCTCCTGCTTCTACGAGTGCTTGACGACTAGACCCTCCCCTACCAGTTCTTAGACAGCCGCTTATTTCGTCCCCTCGTATTTCCCAAACCGCTTTTCCACCCCTTGTTCTGCGGTAAGCGGTCGCCCACCGGGTTATCGGTGACGCCACTAGATTCTCCAACCGCTTGGCTTGGACAGTAGACAAGGATGCTGCAAACTTCTCGAGACGTTCTGGACCCCACCAAACGGAATCGCTGGGCGTCGGTCGATCGACCAAATCCTTTAGTGTTTCCGAACAAGTTGGCAACGGAGGAAGATCTAGTGGTTGTAGCGCCAATTGGGGATTTTGCTCCACAAATCGGGGTACCCATGGTGGATGTGCATCTGAGGCGAAGTAAAGCTGAGTTGCCGTTTGTTTACCCAACCAACCCACTATAAAAATCCGCGGGCGACTTTGTGGAACAAATCTCAGGGCATCAAGAACGATGATGTCGCAGATATAGTTTAGTTTGTTGAGGTTCGCTATCGTCCTTCGTAAATCGTCCCCGTTATTTGATGTGGCAAACCCTGGAACGTTCTCCAGAACGATAACGGAGGGTTGCCTTGGGCCCATCTCTTCTACAATTCGCAGGAATTCACCAACGAGGCCCGACTCTCTTCCATTGAGTCCAGCTCTCGCGCCCGCTAATGAAACGTCGGTACACGGGAATGATGCAACGGCCAATTCTATGTCGGGAATATCGTTGCCAGTTAGCTCCCGGACATCAGCCAATACGAACTCGTCTGCGCCGTGATTGACCTCGTAGACTGCCTTTTTGGTTCCATCAACATCGTTTGAAAATACTACTTCGAATCCCTCAGCCTCTAAACCATCCCGGATGAGTCCAATTCCGGCAAAGAATTCTGCGGCTCTAAGTTGTGGGACAGGTAGTTGAATATCTAGACCTGCCGAGCCGAATACAACCACGAAGATCCAACCGCCTTATACGTTGTCTTTTCTAGATATCGCTTTTTAGCATACTAAATGGTCGGGGTTCAACTGAGGATTGTCTCAGATTTGCCGTTTCATGATGGGCCATAAGACTCACTTTTGGTAGACCTCCAGGTATTTTTCGGCGACCGCTGGCCAGGTGAATTCGGAAAGGGCGTACTCTTGGGCGTCGGAACCCAATTGTTGGCGGAAAGAATGGTCATTGACCAACCGCACTAACTCAGCCCCCGCAGCCACACGGTCGAACCGCGGCACCACCACCGCCCCACGCTCCAGTAACTCCCGGTTGGCACCAACATCGTGGGTCAATACCGGCGCGCCGTGAGCCATCGCCTCGAAATACACCAGCCCGAACGCTTCGTACTGGGAGAATAGAGCGAAGATGTCGGCCTCGGAGTACAGCTCCGCCAGTTCGCTATCGGAAACTTCCCCGGCGACTGTCACCTCGGACTGGAGTCCGTGGTCGGCAATGAACGTATTGATCGCGGCGGCATCCCCTTCGTCCCGGCCCACTAAAACCAAGCGGACCGGTCTACGGAACTGGGCCCTAACTTGCCGGTAAACGTCCAGGAGCCAAAGCTGTCCCTTGTGCTGCCCCAAGCGGCCCACGCATAGAACGGTCAACGTCCGCGCTTCCAGTTCCTCACCAGACTCGCTCTGGCGCCGGTTGCGCCCATTGGCCAGAGTGGTTTCGTCAGGGATCGGAGCGCCCCAGCCAATCACGCGCAACTTGCGACGAGGAGCAAGGTAGGCCCGGCGCACGCCTCGGGCCTCGCTTCCGGTTAATGCAACGACCCGGTCCGCCACGTTGCATAAAAAGGCGTTGATCGGACGTATCCACCAGCGGCTGAGGGGCAAAGTATGGAAGGAGGGAGTGAACACGAACCGTGCCCGGCCCCGGTAGAAGAACCACGACCAGAAATGTCCCCAAAACCAACCGTCGCCTACAAAGTGAATAACGTCGGGTTTGAACTCATCTAGGTACTGGCGAATGCGCCGAGGCGAAAACCAGACCAGCGGAACGGAGTAGAGGGGCACCGACCGGCGGGGGAAGCCGGACAACCGATAGATGGAAATACCGTCTGGCATTTCCTCCCGGTCCGGCCACGACGGCTCAGGAACCCGGGGGAAGGAGTACTTGGTGGTTAGGACGCCCACTGCCTCGACCGACGGTGACTGCTGTATCTGGTGGGACAGTTCCTCGATAGCGCGTTCGATTCCGCCCAAGTAGGGCCGGAAGTACGGAGTCAGGTACAGGACACGCAGCGGTGCGCTAGCCACCGGCTGCCTCCAGTCCGTTTCTCCAAGAATCGGTCATCTGCGATACTGGCAAGTCGATTAAACTCCCGATCCCGAAGCGGTCGCCGCCAGTATAACCCAACTTGATTGAAGGCACATTGTTAGCCTCGGCCAAGCGCTCCAGACGCCCGAAGTCGCTATCGGTCAAGGCAACGATGATGCGGGACTGCTTCTCACCGAATAAGGCCACGTCCCAACGTCCCGGCATATCCTGTTCTGCGGTGAAACCCACGCCGCCCTGAATACAACATTCGGCAAGGGCGATAGCGAGCCCACCATCGGAGCAGTCGTGGGCAGACCGAACTATTCCTTGTTCGATGCCCTGACGGCAAACTTCCTGTAACCGTTTCTCCAGGTCCAGGTCGATCCTGGGCCGCCCGGCCACCATCCCGTGAATCGACTGCAGGTACTCGCTGCCCGCCAGGTCCATAGCCTCCGGATGGCTTAGGTCTGACCCGAGAAGCGCCACCACGATTCCCTCCTGAGGAAATCCCGCCCTTACGGCTTTGGTGGCATCCTCCAGCAGTCCCAACCCTCCGACCACCGGCGTGGGGAACACGGCCTGGCCGCGAGCCTCGTTGTACAGGCTGACGTTGCCGCTGACCACCGGAACCTCCAGGACTTGGCAGGCCTGGGCCATTCCGGTGATGCACTGTTCTAACTGGTAATAAATATCGGGCTTCTCCGGGTTTCCGAAGTTCAGGCAGTCGGTCAAAGCCAACGGCATCGCGCCGGTGCAGCTCAGGTTGCGGCATACCTCAGCGACTACGATTTGACCGCCCACGTAGGGGTCGGCCTGGCAGTAGCGGCCGTTGCCGTCGATACAGACCGCGATGGCCTTAGCCGTTCCCTTTATCCGCAGCACGGCCGCGTCGCTTCCGGGCCCGACCACGGTGTTCGTCTGCACCTGATGGTCGTATCGCCGATAGACCGATTCCTTGCTGGCGATGTTGGGTGCCGCCAGTAACCGCAAAAGCGTGGCCTCGGGCCCTTCGGACGGCAGCGGAACGGAATCGAGGGAAAGTCCCTGCCGGGCTAGGTCAGCCGAAGAAGGCTCACCCTTCAGCCTGTAGCTTGGAGCTTCCGCCAACGGCTGAATCGGGAGGCGCGCGACGCTCTCGGCGCCGTTCATCACCTGGGCCTCGGGCTCGGCGATTACTTTGCCGATATCGCGGCAGATGACGTCCCATTTGTCGAACACCGCCCGCACCCGTTCAACATCCTCCGGCCGGACTACCAGCAGCATCCGCTCCTGGGACTCGGACAGCATCACCTCGTAGGGGCTCATGCCAGGCTCCCGCTGGTGGACCTGGGAGAGGTCCAGTCTGATGCCACGACCGGCCCGTGCCGCCGACTCCACGGCCGCGCTGGTCAGTCCGGCGGCGCCCAGGTCTTGGAACGCCTGCACCACCCCAGTATCCAGCGCCTCCAAACAGGCCTCGATGAGCACCTTCTCCAGGAATGGGTTGCCCACCTGCACCGTGGGGCGCAACTCTATCTCTTCCTCGAAGGTCCGAGAGGCCAGCCCCGACGCGCCGTGGATGCCGTCACGTCCGGTATCGGCGCCAACCAGCAGCAGTACGTCTCCCACTCCCTTGGCCGCCGCCGAGGCGATCCGGTCCTTGGGAATCAGCCCGACGCACATGGCGTTGACCAGTGGGTTCTGCGAATACGATGGGTCGAAGCAGATCTCACCGGCGACATCTGGCACGCCGATGCAGTTGCCATACCAGGAAATCCCGCCGACCACACCCTGAAATAACTGGCGGTTCTGCGGGTCGTCCAGCGGACCGAACCTTAGTGAATTGAGGAGGGCGATGGGCCTAGCCCCCATGGCCAATATGTCACGGACGATGCCTCCGACGCCGGTGGCAGCACCCTGGAGCGGCTCCACCGCCGACGGGTGGTTATGTGACTCCACCTTGAACACCACCGCAAGCCCGTCTCCGATGTCGACGGCGCCCGCATTTTCGGCTCCGGTTTGCGAGAGAACATGTGGTGACTGCTGCGTAAACAGGCTGAGCAGCGGCCTAGAGTGCTTGTAGCCGCAGTGTTCACTCCAGAGCGCGCCGAACATACCCAGTTCGACCGCATTGGGTTCCCGGTCAATCCGCTCTACGATCAGGTCATACTCGGCCTGAGAGAGCGCGATTTCGTCGAGTGTCTCCTTGCTTACCGCCATTGGCCCCCAATCCCCCTTCTATCATCCACGACGCATCCGGCATCCACGACGCATCCGAACCGCCTTTGCGGTTGGAACCCTATCCCGCTGCCTCATTGGACAGTTGCCCCGTCGTAAGGCAGGACTCGTCCGCCGGTCACCTCGTGGTAGACGGCGTTGGACCCGAAGTATCCTGATACCTGCTCCAAGTCAGTGGTGGTGATCAAAACCTGCTGATAGTGAGAGGTTTTTTCCAGCACCCGGTTTCGGCGAAAACTGTCGATCTCCGAAAGAGCATCGTCCAGCAGGACGATTGGTCCCTCTCCGCGCACCGACGCCAAGACCTCAGCCTCGGCCAGCCTCAAGGTTAGGGCCAACGTCCGCGCCTGGCCACGGGAAGCGAACGTTCCCATATCTATACCGTTGATCATCAAGTTGAAATCGTCCCGGTGGGGGCCGACAGTTGTGGTAGCTTGGGCCCGTTCCCTCTGGGTGGCGGCCGCCAGCGCTTGGCGGTAGCAGTCCTCCATCCCATCGGCGTCTTGGGCCAAGGGCACGTTGGGCCGGTATTCCACCGCCAACTCCTCGGTGGGACCGCTGAGATCGGCGTGGTGCCGGAGACAACTGGGCGTCACCTCTCGCATAATTTCATACCGGCGCCAGGTCAGCCACGCCCCTTCCCGGATCAACTCGTCGTCCCAGAAGCTCAACTCGTCCGCCCCCGCCCTACCCTCACGCAGCAAACGGAGCAGCTGGTTGCGTTGCTGGACGACCCGGTTGTATCGTTGCAGGCCCTTCAAATAGCGAGAATCGGCCTGAGAAATTAGGATGTCCAAGAAACGCCGCCGTCCCGAGGGCGAGCCCTGCACCAAGTCTATGTCCAACGCGCTGAACAGGACTGCGTTGACCGCTCCCACCAACTCGGCCGCAGTGCGCCTGAGCCGGTTTACCCGGATGTCTTTACGAACGTTATAGCCCAGAGCGTTGTTGCCTCTATCGCTAGAAGCTGCGGCCTCACCCACTTGGTACCCGACGATTACCCGCAGGCGTTCGTCGTCCCGTTCCACGGTGCCGTCCACCAAAGCCTGTCCGCCCGACTGCGCCGCCGCGAAATTCACCACCTCTCGTTCGTTCTCGGCCCTGAAGGACCGGGCGACGGAAAGCAGGTACACCGCCTCCAACAAAGTGGTTTTACCTTGGGCGTTGGGGCCGAAAAATACGGACACACCGGGGGATAATTCCAGGTCCAATTCAGCCAGGTTGCGGAAGTTGGTGAGCCGAAGGTGGGAGAGATAAGCCAACCGCTTTCGTGCCTCCCAAGGTCTACGGGGCGCTGTGACATTGTATCAGTAGGGAAAACGGTTGGCCCGCTGGGCAGGACCTACCTGGACCGGAGTTGCTCTGACGCGGGAGGGACGCACGGGGGAGGCAATTGAGACTTATTCTTGCTCCCGCAACTCCCGAATCTCGGCTTCAAGCTCCTGAGCTTCGTTGGCGTCGCCGGCGGAGAGCCGAAAACACCGGTCCAGATACAGTTTGGCCAATTGAGAGCTTCGTTCAGACGTATCTTTGGCCACCGCCAACAGATTGGCCACTTGGAATTCCTCCGGCAGGTGGCGGGCCAAGACAACAATTTCCTCGCCAACTTCGTCCACGGTCTCCCGGTCCGATCCCTCTATGGCGAACCGCAGGCGCCCCAAGAGTCGCGACAGCTCTCCCAGCTTGTCGCTCTCGCTCATGAAGCTAAATAGGACCTCGTTCACCCCGTATGACAGGTCGTCGGTTTCCACCTGCGCGGGTTGTCCTTCGATTAACGTCCCGGGGATAGACTCCGGTAGCGACTCCGGCTCGGCTTGTGCCGAAGTGGTCGAGTCCGAAGGGCACATTTCCGCATACTTCTGGACTGCCTCGGTGACCGACTCCATCATTCGGGGCAGGTCGTAGGAGAACATACTCCCGGCGTAGACCAGGTCATCGCCTCTTAGTTGGCTGAGCCGGTCCAGTTCGCCATAGCCGTCGACCGGTTCCGGTACAGGGGGCATGGCAAAGGCGGAAAGGTCGCTGAGAGGCAGGCTGCCCAGATGTGAAGCCAGGAACGGCGGCACATACTTGGTTAAGTCAGCCTTTACCGGCAGGGTAACCACGTAGGTGGCATAGACCTTGTCGGGCTCGGTATCGACCCTAAAATACACGAGCGCGTGCCCTCTGGGTTTCTGCGGGTCTCCCCGCTCGAAGGTTAAATCCATATACAGCCAGTCTCGGAACAAAGGTCAGAATTCACTCTTCTATTATAGGCCAGGAGAAATGCCTACACCAGCACTAAGTTTAGCAAGGGTGATTAGCGGCGAGTTAAGCTGCTTGGGTACCTCTCGTTGACTACATTGTGCAAAATAAGTATGGTAGAGCTAGGTGGGTCAAAAGCTTCAAAAAGAAAGAGTGAATGGCCGATAAGGCATTGAAAATTTTCGACTATGACGCGATTGCAATCGGCGAGGAATTGGGGTCGTATGAATATCTCCTGACACAAGAGATGTTCGACAATTTCCGGGCCTCCATCGATGATCCCGATGCCCCATTCCCGACCCTAGCGGTCAAACACGACGCCACAGCATTCGCCATGGTCTACGAGGACAGTACCGGGGGAGTGAACGCCGGCAACGAGGTTGAGTTCTATAACCCTCCGGTCCCAGGGAAAAAGATAAGGGTCACCGGCCGAATCGCCGACAAGTACCTGCGCCGGGACAAGCCCTACATGGTCATCGAAGCCACGGCCGTCGACGAAGACGGGCGGCTGCTGGAGAAACTCCGTACCTACCAGATGAAAAAGCCGGACGAGGTTGGCAAGAAATGGCATCCCTCAAGCTAGAGGTAAACCAACAAATCCCGTCTGTCACCAAAAAAGTCACCCAGGAAACCATCGACCTTTTCGAGTCCTGCGGTATTCTGGACCGCCAGAACATCCACAACAACCCGGCCCTAGCCCAGCAACGCTTGGGCACCAACTATCCCATCGCGTCGGGCCGGATGTCGATAGCGTTCGCCGCCGAGAGCCTGCGGCGTTTTTTCGGGCCGGAGGTGTTTAACCACACCGGGACCGTCAACCTGAAATTCCTGCGGCCGGTCCAAAGCGGGGACACCGTAACCGTAACCGGCGCCGTCAGCGGCCAGCAACCGACGGAGGGTGGCAACCTGGTGTCAGTGGACCTCTTTTGCGATAACCAAAACGGGGACCGTACCGCCGCCGGCGTGGGTACGGCCATAATCAAGTAACAGGGCGCCAAAGGCGCCATTAACTGGCCGATACTATCCAAGGTTTAAATCGAGGAGCAAAATGGCAGGTTCGGAACACGGCAAGGTTGTAGCAGATATCCTCTACTGCGTATCTTGAGGATATTTCCCGGTCGCCTCGTGGTTGGCGACAGAGTTTTTCCGCTCGGACGCTCCGGGCGACGTCGCCATCAAGATGACGCCTTCTGACCGTGGGCGTCTAGAGGTCTATCTTGACGGCGAAAAGATATTCGACCGTAAAGAAGACGGCAAATTCCCGGACCTATCTCGGGTCAACGAGCTCAAAATGGTCATAGCCGAAAAGTTATTCGAGCTTGAGGACGCCTAGAACCCTCAGCCCGGCGGCACGGCCGCCATAATCAGGCGCTCCATCTAACACAGCCCAGGTGTCCTCCTAGGCTGTGTTTTGTCGGAGGGCACAATTGAATCCCGGAACCACTGTATTCGGAGCGTGGATTGGCCAACCAAGAGCACCTGGAGTTGTTGAAGCGGGGAAAAGAGGCCTTCTCCGCCTGGCGGGAGGAGCACCCAGAGGTCGCGTTGGACTTAGAGGGCGCCGACCTTAGAGGGCTCGACCTCTCCGACGCCAGAATCCGTGCAGCGAATATTAAAGGCGCCGATCTTTCCGCTACAGTTCTTTCCCGGGCCAGGCTTGCGCAAGCCGACCTGTCCGGCGCTAATCTGGAGCAGGCCGACTTGGGGAGGGCCACCCTCGCCGGCGCTAACCTGACTGCGGCCAACTTAACCAACGCCAATTTATTTTGGGCCGACCTGAAAGGGGCCAACCTACAGGGGGCGGTGGTCCGTCAGTCCAGGATGAACCGGGTCAATCTCATCGGGGCCAACCTCACCGGCGCCGACCTCAGCCAGTCCAACATGATTGAAGCCGACCTGCGGAACGCCGACCTATCAGGCGCTCGCTTCCAGTCCACCAACATGAACGGCGCCGACCTCAGCCGGGCGGTAATGCCTGGGGCCGACTTTACCCTGGCCATGATCCGAGACTCGGTGTGGATCGCCGCCGACCTCCGAGGGGCCAATTTCCACCAGACCAGCCTCCACCGTTCCGACTTCACTATGGCCAAATGGGACGAGACCACCACATTCCCAAAAGGCTTCGACCCGGCAGAGCCCGAGTACCTGGACGTTTCGAATTAGCTTCTGCTCACAGTTACAGTCGCGCGATTAGCCGGTTCTTTCAACCACGCCTGGAGAAAGCCCTGCTAATGCTAGAATGGTAATCATGATTTCAGTCTGAGGAGACACCTGTTGCCCGCTCTGCTGATTACCGGGAACCGCCCCGGTGCTGGAAAGACCAGCCTGGCAGCGGCGTTGTTGGTCCACCTGCACCGATCAGGCAGGCGCGGCGCCTACTGGAAACCGTTCTCAGGCTCTCCCGATACCGACGCCGACGTGCGGTTCGCCTCTGAAGTCCTTTCCGAGACCCTGGGGCTTCCTCCAATGCCGCCGCCAAGTCCGCCAACGCAGTCGCCCGTGGCAGGAGACGAACTGCGAAACCAGTTGGCTGGCTTGCAGAGCCAGGCCGATGTGGTCCTAATCGAGGCGCTGGATGGCGGCCAAACCGCCGAGTTGGCCGATGCCCTAAACGCCAACGTGTTGCAGGTACACGCCTATAGCCCCGGCGAAGAACCCGGTACAGTCGTCGCGGCGGCCCAGCAAATCGGCGGGCGGATGGCCGGTGTGATATTGAACGCAGTGCCAATCTATCGGCGAGACGCGATCGCTGGGGAAATGGCCGCCCATAATCTTCCGTCCGCGACGGTCCCGGAAAGCCGGTTGATGCTGTCAGTGACCGTGGAGCAGATCGCGGCCCACCTGGATGGGGAATGGGTCCTAGAACCGGTGAATATCGAAGCGCCCGTCGAGCGTTACCTCATCGGCGGCAATATCATGGACTCCGGGCCCACCTACTTCGGGCGTTTCGCCAACCAGGCGGTCATCGCCCGCGTCCAGCGTCCCGACATCCATCTGGCCAGTATGAGCACTGAAACCCGCTGCTTGGTGCTCACCGGCCCAGGCGAGGCCACCGAGTACATCAAAGCCGAAGCTCGCGAGAGAGACATCCCCCTGATACGAGTGCAGTCCTCAACTCTCGACACCGCCGAAGCCCTGGGAGGTGTGTTGGGGCAAGGGACCATCCACAGCCTGGACAAGTCCCACCATTTTGCAGAATTGCTCACCAGCTACGCTCCACCAGACATCGTGGAGCAGTGGCTGGCGTAAACCCTGGACCTCTGGGTTTCCATGCGATAGTAGGAGGGCGCTTCAATGGCCTACAAAGTCAGATTCACGCTTCCTGAACGTGAGCTTGGTAACGCGGACGTTTCATTCTGGGCTTCGGAAGACGGTCGATTAGTCGGAGAATTGCTGATCAGCAAAGGCGCGGTAGAATGGAGACCCCGCGACAGCCAGCACAGCTACAAATTGAACTGGACCAGGTTCGATCAGGTTGCACGTGAAGCCGGCCGGAGGCGGCGCCTGCCATAAAGACACTGATCGTGTTGCGGCCGAGCCATAGTTTCTTGACGCTGACGCTTACCAGCCCATACAATTACATTGTCTGTTCTATGCGGACGGGCCGCGCCGGTGTGGCGCGATACCAACAGGTTAGTTCTCGGGGAGAAAAATATGGCGGTAACCAGAAAAGGCGTCGAGCTTACGGTGGAGATCACCGAGAAAGCGGCCGAGAAGATAAAATATTTCGGCGTCAAAGACGGTATCCAAGAAGATGTGGGGGTCCGGGTGGCCGTTAAGGGCGGGGGCTGTTCCGGCCTGACCTACGACTTGCAGATCACTGACCAGTTCACGGACACCGACCGCGTGGTGGAGCAGTACGGCGTGAAGGTTATCGTCGACAAGAAGAGCTACATCTACCTGGTGGGCACCGAACTCGATTTCTCCGACGGCCTAAACGGGAAGGGCTTCATTTTCCAGAACCCAAATGCCAAGAAAGCTTGTGGTTGCGGTACGTCCTTTAGCGTTTGACCGCGGGCCCCGGCCCAACTCACGGCCCAACAAGAATTGATTGAACTTAGAACGCCGCCTTCGCCGATGAAGGCGGCGTATTGATTTCAGCAGCAGAGAGGCTATTATGGCGGTCCTACAATCCCCGCTCCACGCAGTGACGGCCCAGGGGAGCGGTTCCACCTCACTGATCGAGCGGCACGGCTACGAATTGCCCGCAGTCTTTTCAGAAGCGGGCGCGGAGTACACGGCTGCGGTGACCGCCGTTGCAGTCCATGACGCCTCTTACTGGGGCCGGCTCAAAGCGACAGGGGACGACGCCCTTGATTTGCTTAACCGTATGTCGACCAACAATGTGATTGACCTGCATCCAGGACAGGGGACGCCCACGGTGCTGACCACCGACCGTGGCCGGATCGTGGACCTCTTGGGCGTGATCCCCTTTGTTGACCACGTCCTTCTTCTGACCAGCCCGGGCCGACAACAAACGGTCATCGAGTGGCTGGACAAGTACACCATCATGGAAGACCTGGAAGTCGAGGACGTGACTGACGCTACCGCAATGCTGGCACTTATAGGCCCCGACGCCGCCGAGTTGTTGGCGCGGGACGAAGCGCCTCAAGAACAAGGAACGACCTTCTCGGCCTGGGAGCAAACCTTCGCTGGGCACCAAGCCATGGTAATTCAGCACCCCCTGGGAAAACTGCCGTGCTATTACCTGGTGGTCGAACCGGAAGCGGGCCACGGTATTTGGAACCACTTATTGGCGCGGGGAGTGACTCCCATTGGCGTGGACGCCTTGGAAACGGTTCGTGTCAGCCTGGGAGTTCCCGAGTTTGGCAGCGAGCTAGGTGAGCCTTACAACCCGCTGGAGGCCGGACTTATCGGATCGGTCGATTTCGCCAAGGGCTGCTACATCGGCCAAGAAGTGATTGCCCGGTTGGACAGCTACAAAAAAGTCCAAAAGTACCTGGTGGCCCTGAGTTTCGAGGAGGACGCTCAGGTGAGCGCCGGGGCTTCGCTGGTCCAGGGGGGACAGACGGTGGGTGCCGTGACCTCGGTATCCAGAATTCCAGGGATCGGACTGGCTGGCTTGGGCTACGTAAAAACCGCCAGCGCTTTGGCCGGGGGGCAGCTAGAGCTGGAAGCCCCGGCTTCGGGGAACGTTCGAATCGAAGAACTATCCCAGCTATTCGGTCCGGGTCAAGACTAACTGCGTGGTGTCAGGACCCAGGCGTAGGCCTGATCGTTCCTTCGGGCGTGGCTTCCAGCAAAGAAGCGAAGTCGTATCCTCGCTTCCGCATTTCCTCGGAACCCCCCTCTTGCCGGTCCAAGACTGCAACCACTTTAACCACAGTGCAGCCCGCGTCCTCGGCTGCCTCGATGGCGTGGAAGAGGGATCCTCCGGTCGTGCAAACGTCGTCAACAATGGCAACTTTGCTCCCAGCCAAAAGCGGGCCCTCGATGTTCTGCTTCGTGCCGTGCTCCTTGCTCTCTTTTCTGACAATGAACGCCCGGACCGGTAACCCCTCCAGATGGCTGGCCAAGGCCACCGCCGCCACGATGGGATCGGCCCCCAGCGTCGTGCCCCCCACTGCCTCCGCACCGGCTTCCTGGAGTATCGGCAGCAACGCTTGTGAAATCAGGTGCGCCCCTTCGGGGTCCAGGCTCAATAACCGGCCATCGAAATAGTAACTGCTCTTCTTGCCGGAACTCAGAGTGAAATCCCCATACTTGATAGCGCCGCGGTCCAACGCCAATGCCAACAAGCGCTCCGATGAACACTCTGGTGAATCCTCTGGGGTCTCGCCCAACACTTTGTCCTCCCGTTACCCGTCCGGAACTCCCCGGTAAAGACCGTGTGTCCGGATGTAGTCTTCCACCGCCTCCGGAAGCAGTCCCCCCAGCGGCAGGTCCGACGCTATGCGTTGGCGCAACTCGGTCCCGCTGATGTCGACGGTGCTGGAAGAAACCAACTCCACTTGGTGCTCTGCACCCGGATGGTTGGCGTAAAACTCGGGCCAGTCGAACCCGCTGTACCCAGGCCGTGTCACCACCACCAGCCGGCACAACTCCAAAATCCGCTCCGGGTCCTTCCATTCCCCAAACCGTGCCAACACATCTAGGCCCAGGATAAAGAAAAGTCCAGGTGAGGGTCCCAACTTCCTCAACAACTCTTCCAGGGTATCGACGGTGTAGGTGGGGCCGGGCCGGGAGGCTTCTGTTTCGCAGACTTCGAACTTTGAATTGCCAGCGACAGCCAGCTTGACCATTTCGACGCGGTGCTGCGCGTCCGCAGTTGGTTCTTGTCGCTTTAACTGCGGGTTACCGGTCGGGATGAACAACACCCGGTCCAGCGCCGCCTCGGTCATCGCTCGCTCGGCAATACTCAGGTGACCGGCGTGGACAGGGTCGAACGTGCCCCCAAGAACGCCGATACGCTGGGCTACCATCACATCAGAACCACAACCACGTCAGAACCACTCGACTTCAACCTTGCCCAAACGAATGGTGTCACCAGCCTCGATTCCTGCATCGACCAGTTGCTGAGCGACCCCGGACTTCCGCATTTCCCGCCATAGTTGCAGCAACACCCGCTGGTCCCGAGTATCGGCCAAGGCGCTTAGGCGCTCCAGTGGTTCCGACTCGATTACGTACACATCGTTAACGACCCTAACCGTTTCTTTAGGCCGTTCTCGTCGCGGGCTTATGATTTGTACCGGCTCCGTCTCGGACTCGACATCGTCCTTAGGTAGCTCAGCCAGTTTCTCCACAATCCGCCCCAGAAGCTTGTCTACTCCCTCGCCGGTTGCTGCCGATATAAACAGCACCTCCGGCGCTCCAAGGCCTGTAGATGGTGCTACCGAGTCGCTGATGGCATCTTGCAGCCGGCCCCTCAGCTCTTCCCGCTGTTCCTTAACCTCCGTAACATCGAGCTTGTTGACCACAACGAGTTGCTGTTTTTGAGCCAATTCAGGATTGAACTGGAAGAGTTCATCATTGATCATTCTATAGTCAGCCACGGGGTCTTCAGACAGTCCGTCCAGCAGATGGACATAGAGCCTAGCCCGTTCGGCATGCCGCAGGAATTGATCTCCGAGGCCCACGCCGTCATGCGCTCCTTCCAGTAACCCAGGAACCTCCATCATTACGAAATCTGCCTGTCCGACACGCACCACGCCCAGCACGGGCTCTACGGTAGTAAATGGGTAATCCGCCACCTTGGCTTTGGCGGCGGAGCACATAGAAATCAGGGTCGATTTGCCAGCGTTCGGACGAGCTAGGAGCCCGACATCCGCCAAGAGTTTGAGTTCCAGAAATAGTACGGCGCCTTCGCCTCTTTGTCCCCGCTCAGAGAGGATAGGCTCCTGATTGGTTGCGGTGGCGAACCGGGTATTGCCCCAACCGCCTTTTCCGCCTCGAGCAACCAAGTAGGGTGTCTCCGACCTAACATCGGCCAACAATTCCTTGGTGCCATCCTCTGCCAGGCGCGAGACCACCGTGCCAATTGGGACCGGCATCACTGTGTCTGCGCCGTTGGCGCCGCGGCGGTTCTTCCCACCGCCGTGTCCACCATTATGACCATAAACAGTGCTGTTGAACTTGATGTGAAGGAGGGTATTGTATGAAGGATCGCCGATAATATACGCGTTGCCGCCATCGCCACCGTCGCCGCCGTTAGGCCCGCCCTTGGGACGGTACTTCTCTCGTAGGAAGCTGCTACAGCCGTTACCACCGTTGCCAGCTTTTATGTTTAATCTGACAGTATCAATCATAATTTCGCTAAGAGAATAACTGTATTAATAAGCCTGTTTATACCGGGAATAAGTGGGTAAGAGCTAGGCCCGGAATATTTTAACATGGAGAGAAACATCCCGCCGGTTGATAACCTGGGCCACGCAGTCCGTAGCGAGGGTCCGTATGTGTTCTATTTTGACGGTTCATCGGGCGGGCGTTTTCCCGCGGGTAGTTGATAAGCCTCGTTAACGTTTTGTCCACGAACGATAGCGAGGTTGTCCACCGGCGGTCTCTTGATTTGGGCCAAGGTATTTCTGATATGATTCGACCGGTACCAGAAGCTGAGGGATGGATTGTATCCAGGTGTTGGATCTCCGTGGGCGATCAGTAAGCTACTGTCCGCAGCTGGCAAATCCCTGGCCATGGCTGGCGCAACGTTGGTCATGTTCATCCTCGCTTGCGGCGGTTCCGATGGTGTCGCAACCGCTCAGCCCGGCCAACGGAATCCTACCGAAGCGACGGGAGTTGCAGTGCCTGCTGCGGTGAACCGGATCGCTTACGTGAACCCCAGTGGCGAGCTATTCACCATCAATCCTGATGGCACCGATGCGGTCCAGTTAACTGGCGCTTTACAGGCAAGAGAGGGGTTTCGGGGGGGGCCCCTAGCCCAGCCGCTGAACTTGAACGAAGTCTACGCTTGGCCCACGTGGGCGCCTGACGGGACAAAGTTAGCAACCTCTCGAGTCGTCGTGAGGGACGGCAACGTGGAAATGACGGTTCAGGTGGTCGATATCCGGTCTCTCACCTTTACCACAGTCCACCGCAACGAAGTACCTGCCTCGGTCGCCGATGGTGCTCCCCACTACCTTTACTGGGCTCCAGACAGCCGCACGCTGGCGTTTCTGGCTGCCAGCGGCCAAGGGATAACAATGTATCTTTGGGACTCACTGTCTGGCGGCGAGCCGGTTCCTGTAGAGACCAACGTCCCGCTTTACTTTCATTGGGCCGCCGGTAGCGGTTCCATGATTTTACATTCCGGTTCCGAAGTGAAGTTGTGGGATTCCCCACCGAGCGGGCCACAGCAGCAGATACTAGCCGAAGCAAGGGGGTCTCGTGTGCCGGCATTCTCACCGGACGGCTCTCAACTGGCCTATGTGGAGGACACCGCCGACGGTGGAGCCCTTATGGTGGCGCCGGTCGACGATCGTTCGTCGGTCCGCCGGATAATGGAAGTTGGCGCCTTATCCGCCTTCCTCTGGTCGCCGGACGGCTCGACGTTGGCGGTCGCGGACCAAAGCACCGTGGGCAGCCCGCTGTTCGAACGCTTGGTGCTGGTGCCCGCAGCAGGTGGTGAGCCTACGGTATTGGCCTCGGAATTGATGCTGGCGTTCTTCTGGGCGCCCACCGGCGACAAAGTTGCCTGGGTGGCGATTGATGCCCAGCAACGCCAAATGGAGTGGGTGGTAACCCCTGTCTCCGGCGGGGAAGGAAAGCGGTTGTTCCGCTTCAGCCCGTCGGCGGAAGTGTTCAGCATGCTCAGCTTCTTTGACCAGTACGCCTATTCCACCTCTCCGTGGTCCCCGGACGGTGCCTCTCTGGTGGTTACGGGGACGCAGCAAGAGTCCGCCAGCCGCCGAAACGGGAACAGTCCTACAGGGTCCCGGGTCTATGTCTTGGACGCGGTGGGTGGCGGGGCGCCACGGGACATTGCGGCCGGCAACGTTGCCTCTTGGTCTTGGAACTGACCCCGCCATGGCCTTCCTACGCCGTTGGCGAACTCCGGTGTTTGGACCGCAGCTCAGGATACGTTCTCTTACAGTAGGCGCTTTGGCAGCAGTCGCTTTGGGAATGCTGGTTCTCGTAGCCGCCTGTGCCTCGGGGGAACAGGGTTCTACACCGGACGGACTTGGAGAAGACTTCGATCCACAGCCAACCATGGGACATGCGGTCACCCAACTGCTGGCCCTGGAATCGGCCGTATTCACCCTGGAGCACCTGGCCGGGACCACAACATTGCTACCGGGGCTGGAGATGACCAAAGCGTACGGTGTAGTGGAGATCCCCGGCAAATTCACTGTCACCGTGGAGGCTCAGTTGGGATCTCCTCGGTCCTACGTTGAGATAGGCGTCGTTACCATCGACGATACCGCGTATATGACCGATATCCTAAGCGGTCAGTGGCGCCAGGTGTCGCCGGACAGCCTGCCCTTCAACGTCTTTGGTCTCGGTGACACACTTGCGGGAGTGCTAGATTCGGTCCGGGACCCGGAGTTGGTGTCAGTTGACCGGTTGCGCGGGTTCGACACCTACCGGATACGCGGTGAGATCAAGTCCCAGGACCTGGCGTTGTTGGTGCCGGGTGCGGGGACGGGATTCGATGTCGGCCTCGAACTGTGGCTGGACCGGGAATCCGGCCTGTTGCACCAGGTCCTGATAACCGGCAAGGTGGTCCCCACCGACGTTGATGAGGCCGTCAGGCGGTTGACGCTGGACGACATTAACGTCCCGGTGAACATCACCTCACCTGCCTAATGTCTGCTTGATGTCCGTGGTCCCTTCCGCATCCTCGCGGCAACTGCCTACGGCCGTCATCTTGGCCATCATCGGCCTGGGGGCGTTCATTACGGCCCTAGACCAAACGGTGGTGGTAACCGCTCTTCCCAGCGTGATGGTGGACCTGAAGGTCCCAATCACCCAGCTAGACCGGGTTTCCTGGGTCATTACCAGCTATTTGCTCGGGTACACCGTGGCCATGCCGCTTATCGGCCGCTTGGGCGACGTGTACGGCTACCCGCGGATCTACCAGGCATCGTTGGTTGTTTTCTGCATCGGGACCGGTCTGGTGGCAGTCTCTCCGAATCTGGAATGGATGGTCGGTTCCCGGGTGGTCCAAGCGGTGGGCGGCGGCGCGACCGTCCCCATCGGCATGGCCTTGGCGGTCACGCTGGCGCCGCCCGGCCGCCGGGCTCTGGCGTTGGGGGTCGTTGGTGCTGCCGCCGAAGCCGGATCGATGCTGGGTCCGGTGTACGGTGGGGCCATCGTGGAGCTATTAAGCTGGCGCTGGATCTTCTGGCTGAATATTCCTCAGAGCGCTGTCATATTCGTTGCGCTGTTATGGTTGCCGAACCGCCGCAACCCCGAGGCCCGTGTCGACTATTGGGGCGGGGTGTTGTTGATCGCCGCACTCACCGTTTTATCGCTGGCGTTATCCAGGGGCGACCTCTTCACCTTCGATTCTCCCCTACCGTTTGTCATGGTTGCAGTGGGGATCTCGCTAATCGCGGCGCTGGTCATGGTGGAGCGACGGGTCTTGCAACCGTTGCTATCCAAAGTATTCCTGCGCTCATGGGCTTTCCTCAGCGCGAACATGACTCAGGCATTGGTAGGGGTGTCGTTGATAATCGCCATGGTAACGGTTCCGCTGCTGGCCGACACCGTGCTAGGCAAAGCACCGTTCACCGGCGCCCTGTGGCTCCTACGCATGACAGGAGCAATACCGCTGGGTGCGTTGCTGGGCGCGTTATTGCTCGGTCCCTTGGGGGTCCGGCCCGTGACTGTTGCCGGGTTGGCGCTGGTTGCGATCGGAATGTTCTTGGCCAGCGGTTGGGACCTAGGGATCGCGGAGCCCGCCGTAACCATACATCTGGTGATGGCTGGCTTGGGGTTCGGACTGGTAATCGCGCCGATCTTGATCCAGGCGTTGACCGCTGTGACCGAAGAATACCGGGGTACGGCGGCCTCTTTGGTGGTGGTATCGCGGATGATGGGAATGACGTTTGGCCTGGCGGCGCTGTCGGCTTGGGGTGTTGAGCACTTTCAGGTCCTGACGGCCGGACTGGAGTTCCCCCTGGCAGTGCCTGGGGAAGCCGCTCAGTCCCTAGATGCCAGAGTAGCCGAGTACTCTTCCAGCGTTAACGCAGCCGGTCTCTCCCTCTTCCAGAATTTCTTTCGAGTAGCCGGGATCATCGCGTTGGCTGCTGTTCCGTCCGCCCTGGCCATGCGCCAGCCCCTGGAAGGACGCAGCCGGAGCGGGGCCAAGGCCGGATGATGCCCCGGATGATGCCAAAGAGGGCGCCCCGAGCCCGGGCGCCCTCTTGATTGAGCTACCGTTTGGGGTACGAGCTACTGTCCCAGGGAGGCTTTTACCTCCGACGCGGCAGCGGCTGTTACCCACTGGGTCCAAATGTCGTCGTTTTCCAGGAACCAAATTGCAGCTTCATCTAAGGATGCTTCGTTTTCCGCCATCCAGCCCTCTGCCGCCACCTGGGAGGCTGCTTGGAAATCCCACAGGCGCAACATTTCCACAACTTCTGGGGCTCTTGAAATTAGAGTGGGGTGCACGGCGATCCTGACAAGGGCCGTTGGATAGGCGCAACCGGTATCCGGGCCGTTGGCACCGACACATTCCGCTTCCTCCAAGATGGTCAAGTCCAGCTCAGCGGCTGTCTTGGTTGGCCCCCACATGTAACCCAGCCAGTTGTCACCCTTGGCATAGGCGCCCTCAAGATCCGCGAACAGGGCTGCCGCCGAACCGGGAGGGACCAACTCGATGTCGTCCTCGAAGCCGTAGGCCCCAAGCTTAGACTGATTGACCACCTCGCAGTTCCAACCAATCACACAGGTGACCAGCCTGGCCTTGCCGCCGCTGTCGGCGGTCACGAACAGGTCCTTATAGTCCGGGATGTCTTCGACCGAAGTAAGACCAGGATTCTGTTCCACTACGTAGGTGGGAACGACGAACATGCTCTGCCAGTTATCATCCAAGCTCTTACCTACTGGAATGACACTGCCGGTCTGTAGCGCGTTATCCCACCACGCCTGCGCGTTGGGCAGCCAAACCTCCATCATCACCTGGGTGTCGCCGTTTATCAGCCCGGTCTGCAAAGCGATTGTGTCGCCAAAGATCGCGTCGACCGGGTATCCGTAACCGTTCTCGACGATGTACATAGCGATGCGGTTTTGCAACTGGGCGCTGTCCCAGCTCAGGTCGGAGAATACAATGGTCTCCTTCGCGGCGGGGACCGGGGTGGCGGTGGCCGAATCTCCGCAGGCCACGGCGGCCAGCATCAAGAATACCGCAAGCGCGGCAAGGACAGCCAAGCTCCTGGATGTAAATAATCTCTGCACCTATTCACCTCCTATATTTTTGACGGCCCGAATTGAATGAGTCCTAGAGTATACGGGTATTTTGGTTACAGCAAAACCATTCGCCTGTCTGAATTGGGAATCCTATTCCCGGGACCCCGACAGCGCTTCTTGCTGTCCTTTGACCAAGGCCTGTGTGAGCCGGTCGATGATAATGGCGACGAAGACGATGGCGAGTCCGGCGAGTGCGGCGTTACCGGCCTCTTGACGCCCCAGGGCCCGCAATACGTCTTCTCCCAACCCGCCGGCGCCGACGAGAGCGCCGATAACCACCATGGCTAGGGCCAACATTGTGGTCTGATTGATGCCAGCCATAATCGTGGGAAGGGCCATGGGGATCTGCACTTTGACCAACAACTGAGTGGGCGTAGTCCCGAAGGACCGGGCGGCCTCGATGGTTTCGTCGGAGACCTGCCGAATCCCCAAGTTGGTCAGCCGGATTGCCGGAGGCAGAGCGTAAATAATGGTGGCCATTACGGCTGGGACGTTGCCCAGGCTGAAAAAGAAAATAGCTGGCACCAAGTAAACGAAACTGGGCATCGTCTGCATGGCGTCCAGCACGGGGCGCATCAGCGAGTCCGCCAGTTTGTTCCTAGCGCCGAGAATTCCCAATGGGACTCCCAGCGACACCGCCAGAATCACTGCGGTGACCACCAACGCCATGGTTTCCATGGCGCTGCTCCAAAGCCCTACGAAGCCGATGCTCAAAAGAGAGGCGACGGAATAAACGGCCACCTGCCGACCGACCAGGCGCAGCGAGACCAAGCCGATGCCGGTGATCACCGCGGGCCAAGGCAGCCACAATAGGCCCTCCTCCAAGTTAAGCAACACCTTCAAGATCACGTTCTTGATGGCGTCCCAAAGCCAATCTCCCTCCAAGGCCAACCACTTCACTCCATCGTCTATCCCACCGCCAATGTCCCGGCTGCCATCCTCCGGGAAACTCATTCCCGAACCCCATGCCAGGGCAGATGCCAGAGTTACCACGCCGAACACGGCGATGCCCAACACGAGCGACGGCAAGGTGCCAATACGGACGCCGGACAAACGGGCTAATAGCGGCAGAGCCTCAACCTGAGCGGCAACGGCGGGCTCGGCGTGAGGCAACGGTCTGGCCATGGGTAACTCCCTCCGTGGACCGGCCTGCTCGGACCGGCCTGCGTGGACCGGCCTGGTAGAACTCAGGGGCGCTAGTACTCAGTCAACCTAATTGTTGGCAGGATAGAGATGGTGAAGCTTGACTCGGGCGTCCACAGTGGAGAATCTCCAGTCAATGGTTGCTCCGGCTTGGTTTCGTTCTGCCTCCAGGGCCGCGATCTCGCCACTCAAAGTCTCTTCATCGGCAATACGCCGGCGCAGGACTCGCCTGGCCAAGACACTGAACTCGATCTCTGCCATGTTGAGCCAACTACCGTGCTTGGGAGTGTAGTGAAACTCCAAGCGTTTGCGTATTCGCCTAGCCTCCTTGGGCTCGAAGGTTTCGTAGAGGGAAGCTGGTTTGTGGGTGTTGAGGTTGTCCAGCACCACCCGGAGCTTCTCGGACGCTGGGTAAGCTTCATCGGCCAGCCACCGCATCTGCTGAGCGAAGTCCACCATGGTACGACGTTCGGTCACTGCCACATGCCTCCAGCCCGCCAGGGGCTCGCACAGCATGAACAGGTTTCGGGTGCCATTGCGCTGGTACTCGTAATCGTATCGCTCCCGTCGTGCCGGCTTGGG
This sequence comes from Dehalococcoidia bacterium, assembly GCA_965247605.1. Taxonomy (GTDB): domain Bacteria; phylum Chloroflexota; class Dehalococcoidia; order Lucifugimonadales; family UBA3495; genus VXOI01. Next base: position 23,879 of record CBDFHM010000003.1, read on the forward strand.
CGGGATCGGAGACCTCTTTTCCGCCAGCAACTGCTTGGAGGTCTCGTCGAAACAGACCACCGGGCGCTCTGGGTCATAGGGTTCCGCGTAAAGGTCCAGCACATCCTCCATACACGCCACAAACTCGGCGCTCACCTGGGGAATACACCACTCCTTCTTCTGCCACGGCTTGAGACTGTTTTTTTCAACCGCTTGCGAATTCCCTCGTGGGACATGGAGGGCGCCAGCCCCAACTCCACCACCTTGTTTGCCAGGAGCCGCAGGGTCCAGTGGTCATGGCCTGGAGGGGCCTCGCTGCACGCCAGGGCAATCAGGTGCGCTTCCCCCCGCTCATCCAGTTTGGTCGGATGTCCTGGCCGAGGATCTTCCTCCAAGGCCCGCTTCAGTCCTCCCTCCAGGTACCGCCGCTTGGTACGGCACACCGTACCCGCAGACGTGTCCAGCGCCTCCACGATGCGCATCACCCCCCAGCCCGTATCTGCCTTTAGCAGAATACGGGCCCGGGCAACCTTTCGCGCTGGGCTCTTTCCCCCGCGAATCAGTCGTTCCAACTGGTCTCGTTCTTCCCTTTCCAACCGGACCACATACCGATCTCGTCCCATGGCTGCCACCCTCCTACGTCAACACTCCTAAAAAAGGGTAGCAACCTTAGACGTTTTCTTAAACAATTACCAAAACCGAGTTGACTGAGTACTAGGAAGGCCGGAATGTGGGCTAGTTAGGAATTGGCGCCGGCCATGGCCTCTGCCACGGCCCGGCGGTGGACTTCCCCCACCAGCTTGCCGTCGTCGTCGACCACCGGAATCGGCAAGTCGGTGAGCATGCTGACCGCGATCAGATCGTCAAAGGACGTGTCGCTCCTCACCGGCGCCGGCTCGTTCTCCAGGCAGTCGTTGATATCTATGACGCCGGCTTCCAGGGCAAGTTCGATTTTTTCCGGGGTGACAATGCCCAAGAAACGGTCCGACGTGTCGATCATAAAAGCGGCAGAGCAGTCTCGCTCCTCCAGCATCGATAAAACGTCTTGAGGTACTTGGCCGCTGGACGCCACCGCTTGCGGGGCAACCATTACGCTGGCCGCCGTCAGTATCGATTCCCGCCGGATGTCCTTGATGAACTCGCCCACGTATTCGTTCTCGGGCTGCGTAACGATTTCTTCCGGGGTGCCGATTTGGACGATTTCTCCGTCGCGCATTATCGCAATACGGTCTCCAATCTTGAGGGCTTCGTTCAGGTCATGGGTAATAAAAACGATTGTCTTATTCAGCTCATGCTGCAAGCGAAGCAACTCGTCTTGCATGTCCCGCCGAATCAACGGGTCCAAACCGCTAAAAGGTTCGTCCATCAGGAGTATGTCAGGATCCACCACCAGCGCCCGGGCCAGCCCCACCCTTTGTCGCATGCCACCGCTAAGCTCCCTGGGAAAGGCCTGTTCCCATCCCGAGAGACCAACTAGGTCCAGAACTTCTCGCGTTCTGGAATAACGGTTGGACCGGTTCATGCCCCGCACTTCTAGCCCCCAGGCCGCGTTGTCGATCACGCTCCGGTGAGGCAAAAGACCGTAGTGTTGGAAGACCATGGCAACTCTGTTCCTGCGCAACTCGGTCAACTTTTTTTCATCGTATTTCAGAATGTCGTCGCCGCGAATATACAGTTCGCCTGCGGTGGGTTCGATCAGCCGCACCAGACAGCGCACCAGTGTCGACTTGCCACTGCCCGACAGCCCCATAACCACGAAGGTTTCACCTTCGGCGACGTCGAACATTACGTCCTTGAGGGCCACGACACAGCCGAATTCTTCCAAGATACGGTCTTTATTCAGCTCGTTGCACTCGGGCGCCATCGCCCGGTCCGCGTCTCTGCCGAACACCTTCCAGAGGGAGCGGACGGAGATGGCCGGCTCTTGGACGCCGGATCCGCTTGTTGCTGATGTAGCTGTTGCGGTAAGGCTAGATCGGGGATAGGCCATTCTGGGTCTCCCAGTTGCCTGGTCTCCGCGAAGACAGGAGTATGAGGTGAAGGTTGCGGCGTCTTAACCTACAAGGAGGCGCTAGGTTTGTCAAATTGAGCCGGAGCTATAAAGGAAACGCCTCGTCCAGCCGACGCAACTGGTCTACGGTTAGCCGCCAACCGGTGGCGCCGCAATTTTCCTCGGTGCGCGTCACGCTGTTGGTCTTGGGTATTACCACCACCGGTGGCCTGGTTAGGCACCAATTCAGGGCCACCTGCGCTGGAGTCTTTCCCGATTCTCGAGAGATTTCCCCCAGTACAGCTCCCCGCTTGTCGGGCATCAGCCGGGACTTGCCAGCGAGCGAGCCATCGGCCAAGGGCGTATAGGCGATGACGGTGATCTTGTTCTCCTGACAATACGGGATCAGGTCCCGCTCGACGCGGCGGTTTTTCAGGTTGTAGAGCACTTGGTTGGAGACCACCGGGTATTTGGACATCACGGCTCGAGCTTCTTGCAATTGGTCTAGCGAAAAATTGCTCACTGAAGGTTGCCCCCAACTCGATTCCTCTTTGTAGCGGTTTGGAGCCTCCATGGTATTTCCAAGTGCCAAGGCCGATCTCGGATACCATGACACCCGTGCTGCCCAACTCTTTGTGGTCCATGGCTTCACCGCCGAATTGGAATGGGCCAGTACCGCCTGGCCGCAAACTATGTTATATCAAGTAACTGAAATCCTGGTGATTAACCAGACCCGAGTAAATAGAGGTGATTCCATGGAATTCAAGGATGTCCAACCGTTCATGCAGACCCACCACCGAGGTGTGATCACCACCTTTCAACGTAACGGGGCGGCCCACAACAGTATCGTGGTGTGCGGAGCCTACCAAGGCAAAGCTGCATTTGTGATCGTATACGGGACCTCGGCCAAGGCACGCAACCTGAGGCAAGACAACCGCTGCACGGTGATGGCCGTGACCAACGACTGGGGCAGCTTCGCGGTGGTTGAGGGCGAAGCGGAGCTAAAAGACTACCGCAACACCGACGCCGAGGAAATGCGGAAGGAGTTAAGGGAGGTCTTCCGCGCTTGCGGAGACAGCGATCATCCGGACTGGGAGGAATACGATCAGGCGATGGTCAAGCAGGACGCGGTGATCGTGCTGGTGGAACCGCAGCGGGTTTATGGAATGATCCGATAGTGCAATCTAAACAAACACCATGCAAGCATCGGCGAGGCACACCAACTCGCCGCGCTGGTTGGTCCCCTTCACACGACAGGCTAACGTCCCACCGTTCCCCTCCTTGCGCCTGTCGGTGACTTCACCTTGAAACGTAACTGTATCGCCGCTGCGAAACGGCGTTATGGCTCGCATCAAGAGGCTGCCGCCGTTGTGAAAAGCCTCCAACGGGAATGACAGCTGCAACGCTTGGTCCACGTAGGACATGGTGGCGGGGCCGGAGTTGACCGTGCCGCCGAATATGTCCTGCCGGGCGAATTCCTCGTCGGTGTGAATGTTGCTGGCGCTGGGACGTCCTCCCAAGCGGAATTCGCTCTTGCGGTTGATTATCTCCTGGCTTTCCGTGACCGACAATGTCGGCAGCAGCGAGCCTTCTTTAAGGTCCTCGAATCCCAGAATGGGGATCACTGGGGCGGCGTTCGCTGGAGGTATTGAGTGCCGGGCGTCGACTGATGGTTCCGGGACTTCCCGTTGCCCTTTGGCATACTCGAAGATGCAGGTGTAGTCGTACTCACCCACCGGGAGACCGTCCTGGTTTTCAGCCTCCACCCTAAAGGTCACGAACTTGCTGCCCCGGCGTTCGTACTTCTCCAGCACTCGCCGGCTGGCCGTGATGGTATTCCCAGCGCCGACGGGATGACGCCAACGAACCTCGCACTTGGCAAAAGGGGTCTGGCGACGAGCGGTCTTCGATTGCTCCAGCGCGACGAACCCGTTGGCTTCGGCGATCTCTTCTCTGAGTAGCGGGGCATAGCTAAGGATCATGGTGGGCATAGCCACCGACCCTTCCCGGCCTTCTTGATACCTCGGGTCTGCGTTCTGGGACAGGTGGGCGTATTCGGCGATGTTCTGGGCAGTTATTCCGACAACGGTGACCCCGCCGGCCTGCCCCGGAACCACAGCGTCGAAGTCCCACAGTTTTTCTTGTTGTTCCAACATCTTCTTCTGGGCCGTCCAAGTTTTTGTTGAGTTGGGCGTTATTCTATCCTACCCGCAGTGCCAGCGTTTCTTCACCTGCGTGGCGGCTCCCAGACGCGTATGTTAAGTTGGCAGTCGAAATATCGGCCGGACGGAGGTTAGGACTATGAAGATAGGATTTATCGGTTTGGGGACGATGGGGGCCAGCATGGCCTATAACGCGCTCCAAGGCGGCAACGAAATGGTCGTCCACGACATACGCCGCGAATCAGCCACGGCCCACCTGGAAGCCGGAGCGGTCTGGGCCGACACGCCCCGTGAGGTCGCTGAAGCCTCAGAAATTGTTTTCACTTCGTTGCCCGGCCCTACCGAGGTGGAGGCGGTGGCCTTGGGCGAAGGCGGGCTTTTGGAAGGTCTGAGCGAGGACAAGGTCTACTTCGACCTCAGCACCAGCACGCCGGGCATGATTCGCCGGATTCACGAGGCGGCCGCCGCCAGAGGCATCCATGTGCTGGACGCGCCGGTGAGCGGCGGTCCCACCGGCGCGCGCACCCGAAATCTGGCTATCTGGGTCGGCGGAGACAAAGAAATCTTCGACCGCTGCAAACCGGTGCTGGACGCCATCGGTGACAAGGCCTACTACGTGGGGCCCATCGGCTGCGGCGCCATCGCCAAGCTGGTGCACAATTGCACCGGCTATGTCGTTCAGGCCGCGCTGGCTGAAGTTTTCACCATGGGGGTCAAAGCGGGTGTGGAGCCTTTGGCCTTATGGCAAGCGGTGCGGAAAGGGGCGGTGGGCCGTAGGGGTCCATTCGAAGGACTGGCGGAACACTTGCTACCCGGCAAATTCGACCCGCCCGACTTCGCCCTGCGGCTGGCACGCAAGGACGTGGACTTGGCGGTCGGAGTGGGCCGGGAGTTCGACGTTCCCATGCGGCTGGCTAATCTGGTCCTGCAAGAGATGACGGAAGCCCTCAACCGAGGCTGGGGTAACCGGGACTCCAGAGTGGCGATGTTGCTCCAAGAGGAGCGGGCAGGTGTGGAGGTGAGAGTGCCCGAGGACGTGCTAAACGCGGTGTTGGAGGAGGATGGGCAAGACCAAGGCTAGTCCAAGCTAATGCTGTGATTGCCACCTTCCCTTAGGAGTTCACAACCGTGGGCTGCCAAATGTCGGATAAGTTCTCGCCTCCTCATTCCTGAGATACAGGATGAGACTCGCGAATGACGGATGTGCCAGCTAAAGATTCCTCCGCGAGGGCGCGATTGGCTTCAAAGACCAATTGCACGGCTTCTTCAAGGTTCTCCCGGGTTTCCTCAAGGGTAGCACCCTGCGTGTTCGCGCCGGGGAGTTCTTCTACGAAACCGATATAGCCTTCCGGAACTTCTTGAAAAACGGCGGTCAATTGTATCTTCATAAGGTCGTCTCAATCGCAACTCGGCGGAATATGCCCAGAATAGCACCGGTGCTTCAGTCGGTCGGCTCCGGCTGCCAGCGGAGGTCGGGTCGTCGGGCGGCGCGGGCCTCGTCCAGGCGCGACACCGGCGTGGTGTGTGGGGCATTGGTGACTAGGTCCGGGTTGTTGGTTACTTCTTGGTCGATGGCTTTTAACGCCTCGACAAAGCTGTCGATGGTCTCCCTGGTTTCCGACTCGGTGGGCTCGATCATCAGGGCTTCGTGGACTATCAGCGGGAAGTACATAGTGGGGGCGTGAAAACCGTAGTCCAACAGCCGCTTGGCGATCTCCAGCCCGCTTGCCCCTCGGGCTTTCTGCCAATCGGCGGAAAACACAGCCTCGTGCATACAGGTGCGGTCATAGGGCAGATGGTAGGTGCCTTTGAGGGCATTCATCATGTAGTTGGCGTTTAGCACTGCATTGCCGCTGATGGACTTTACCCCCGCCGCCCCCAATGTTCGGATGTAGGTATAAGCCCGGACAAGAACGCCGAAATTGCCGTGGAATCCGGCCAGCTTGCCGATGCTGGATTCGGGCGTCGTCAATTCGTAAGAGGAAGCGCCGCTGTTACTGCGCTGGTTGATTATCGGCGCGGCCAAATAGGGCGCCAGTGTCTCGTTGGCGCAGACTGGTCCCGCACCGGGCCCGCCGCCTCCGTGGGGCGTGCTGAAAGTCTTGTGCAGATTGAGATGGGCGACATCGAACCCCAGTTCTCCCAGCTTGGCCCGCCCCAACATGGCGTTCATGTTGGCCCCGTCGCCGTAGACCAGGCCCCCGGCTTCGTGGACGATTCGGCAAACTTCGACGATGTTGGTGTCAAAGAGGCCCAGGGTGCTGGGCAGCGTGATCATCACCCCTGCCAGGTCCAGCCCCGCGACCTCGTGCAGCGCCTCCAAGTCCACGTTGCCGTCTCGGTCGGAGGCCAGCTCAACAACCTCAAATCCGGCCATGGCCGCCGATGCCGGGTTGGTGCCGTGGGCGCTGTCTGGGATTGCCACCTTGCGCCGGGCGGTGTCGTTGTGGGTTTGATGATAGGCCCGCACCATTAACATTCCCGCCAGTTCCCCGTGAGCGCCCGCCAGCGTGGCCATGCTGACCGCCGGGAGTCCGGTTATCTCGCCTAGAAACCCTTGGAGCCGGAACAACAACTCCAAGGCGCCTTGTGACTGTTCCGCTGGCTGTAGAGGATGGATTCCGGCGAACCCCGGCAGGAAGGCTATTTCGTCGTTGATTTTGGGGTTGTACTTCATCGTACAACTGCCCAGGGGATAGAAATGGGTGTCGATGGAGAAGTTGCGCTGACTTAGCCCGGTGAAATACTGGACCACCTCCGGCTCCGATATTTCGGGCAGATCCAGCTCCGTGCGCAACATCGAATCATCTGGAAGCGGTTGGAGTGGGACGTCCAAATCCGGCAGCACCGACCCGACCCGGCCGGGCACGCTCCGTTCCATCAGCAGCTTGGAGGTGTCGCGGTTGCCGCCCTGCTGCATTACTTTACCTCTCCCAGAGCCGCTACCAGACCGTCGATGTCTTCTTTGCTGTTCATCTCGGTGACACAGAGAAGCATCCCGTTGGGAATGCGGCCGCTGACGTCCAGCCCGCCCAGGATGTTCCGTTCCATCAACTTTCGGTTGATTTCGGTGGGCGGCGCTGGGCACTCAGCTACAAATTCCTTAAAGAACGTCCCTGAAATCGGGACCGAAAAGCCCGGCAGTTCAGCGATGCGGGAGGCGGCGTAGTGGGCCTTGTGGTAGCACAGCTCGGCCACTTGGCGCAGGCCGGCCTTCCCCAATGCCGCGATATAGATGGTGGAGGCAAGGGCGTATAAGGCCTCGTTGGTGCAGATGTTGGACGTGGCCCGCTCCCGCCGAATGTGCTGCTCTCTGGTCTGTAGCGTTAGCACATAGCCGGTTTTGCCGTCGCGGTCGACCGTGCGGCCCGACAGCCTGCTGGGCATTTGCCGGATGTGCTGCTGCTTGGCCGAAAATAACCCAACGTACGGACCTCCGTAGCTGGTGGGTATGCCCAAGGGTTGGCCTTCACCGGTGACGATATCGGCGCCGTAGTGGCCCGGGGGTTGGAACATGCCGACAGCGATGGGGTCGCAGGAAACTACTGACAACGCTCCTTGCTTATGGGCTGTGTCGGTCAAGTCTTCCAAGTCCTCGATATAGCCGAAGAAATTCGGGTATTGCGACACCAGGCAGGCGGTCGCGGAGTCGATTCCTGGCGAATCCGGGTTAACGGTCGCGACTTCAATGTCCTGGGATCTGCAGTAGGTGCGGATCACCTCGGCATACGCCGGTGAAACCGTGTCGAGCACCGCGACTTTGGCGCGTTGGGTCACTCGGCAGGCCATCAGAGCGGCCTCGGCCAGGCTGGTGGCGCCGTCGTACATGCCGGCGTTGGCCACCTCCATCCCGAACAGGTTGGAGATCAGCGTCTGGAACTCGTAGATGACTTGGAGAGTGCCCTGGCTGGCTTCCGCCTGGTACGGGGTATAAGCGGTGATGAACTCGCCCCTGGTTATTAGCGACCTGACTATCGAAGGAATGAAATGTTGGTAGGAACCAGCTCCCAGAAAAGAGGGTCCGCTGCCCAGGGGACGGTTTAGGGCCGCGAGCGCCCCCAACTCCCGCTGGATCTCCAGTTCGGACAACGGTGATTGCAGGTCGAGAGTCGGGTTGCGGTAGTCAGCTGGGATGTCGGTGAACAGTTCGTCGATCGAGGTCAGGCCCAGAGTCACGAGCATCGCGGTCTGTTCCGCAGGCGTGTTCGGGATATAGTGGGACTGAAAGTGGCCCTGGGAGTGACCATCGTTGGTCTCAGCGGTGGCGGATCGGGCAGCCGTCATGACAATCCAGCGATATATGCGTCGTACTCGTCCGCCGACATCAAGCTATCGATCTCGTTTACATCCGCCACCGTTACCCGAATGAGCCAACCGTTGCCGAACGGGTCACTGTTGGCCAACTCGGGATTGTCCAGCAGGCTTTCATTGACCTCGATGACCACGCCGTTGACCGGCGAGAACAGATCGGAGACGGCTTTAACCGATTCAACTTCGCCAATTTTCCCCATGTGAGCAACTGCGGCCCCGACTTTGGGCAATTCGAAAAAGACGATGTCTCCCAGTTGTTCTTGAGCGTAGTCGGTAATCCCGGCCAAAGCACGCTTGCTGCCGTGGTCTTCTATCAAGACCCATTCATGTTCTTGGGTATATTTCCGGTCGTTGGGACTCACTTTGGCTATGACCTCCGGGGCCGGGTATAGAAGGGTAGAGGGACGACTTCAACTTGGACGGTTCGCCCTCTGACATCCAGATCGAGAATCGTGCCTGGAGGAGCGTATCTTTCCAGAACGTAGCCCATGCCGATGCTGGTGTCAAGGGTGGGTGAGTAGCTACCGCTGGTCACTTCGCCCACGCTATTTCCCTGGTGGGAGATGGCGTATCCAGCTCGGGGCGCGCTGCGTCCCTCCAACCGCAGGCCGACTAGTTTCCGCTCCACGCCGTTATCGTGTTGCCGCCGCAGTACGTCGGAACCAACATACTCTTTGTCGAACCTAACGAATCGGTCCAGCCCCGCCTCTATGGGGGTGGTGTTCTCGTCAATTTCGTGCCCGTGCAAGGGGAGCCCCGCCTCCAGCCTGAGAACGTCTCTGGCCCCCAAGCCGCAGGGGACTGCTCCTGCTTCTTTTAGCGCGGTCCACACGGATTGTGCGTACTGGGCGTTCGTTAGAATCTCGAAACCGTCCTCCCCGGTGTACCCGGTGCGACCGACGATCAGCGGTGCTCCCTGCATCTGGGCCTCGGTCCAAGCGAAGGGCCGAAGCTCCGAGATGGCGCTACCACACAGCCGGTCCATTACCGGAGGCGTCTCTGGGCCCTGGAACGCCAGCAAGGCCGTATCAACCGTGCGGTCTTCCATCTCGCAAGCGCCGGAGAACCGTTCGTCGATCCAGCGTTGAAACCAGGCCACCACCGCAGCGCGGTTCCCAGCGTTGGGAATGAGCAAGAAACGGTCCTCGGCCAACCGGTAAAAAATGGTGTCGTCGATGACGCCGCCGCGTTCGTTGCAGATCATGCAGTAGCGGGCCCGGCCAACTCTCAAGGTCGCCGCAGATCCGGTCAACACCCAGTCCAAGAATTCCGCCGCCTTGGCGCCAGAGATATACAGGCGCCCCATGTGGGAAACGTCGAACATGCCGGTGGCGTGGCGAACGGCGTGCACCTCGGCCAGGATCCCCGAGGGATACTGTACCGGCATATCCCAACCGCCGAAGGGGACAATGCGGGCGCCCAAATCAAGGTGGGCCTGGTAAAGGGTGGTGCGGAGGTTGTCAGTTGCCAATACGGGACGATGCTCCGAGTCCGGAATAAGGGGGCAGAAAAATCATACCTGTAACCTGACCGGACTCGCAAGGATGGTGTCCCGGGACTGCGACACAAAGAACGGCGCTACCGTCGGCCTCAGGGAGAGACCGGGGTCTCCAGTTGCCTGGGGTCGTAGCCCACCAGCTCGACGAAACCCCGTCCTGCTACGGCCTCTCCGGCCCTGGTCCCCGATACAGTGACCTCTCCTTCCCAGTAGGACACATTGATGAACTCGCTGGAAGCGAACTCGGCGTTTTCCAGCACCGGAGTCAGGTCGAGGGTCAGGTCCAGTGAGTCGACCTCGACTCTCCAGACAAGTGGGTAGACGATGCCGGTTTCCGGACTGGTCCAGGAACCGGAGGCTGTAATCGATACGTCCTCTTCCAACAGATGACGGGACGTTCCATCGTTGAAAACAAACGTCCCGTACCCGGCGAACTGCTCGTGTCCGTCGGGGTCCCAAAGCGCCACGGCCATAAGGTCGGTCCCATCGTCGAGCTGGATGCTGGTCCAATCCCAGCCTACTCGCTGTCCAGCCACCTCTCCCCACTGGTGGTCCATCCAACTGGTACCGGTTACGGCCCGTTGTGCGCCATCGGTCCCGGGACCGGTCTCGATAAACCCGGAGACATCAAGCCGGGTGCGAGAGTAATAGAAGGTGTTGCCAGCCGGGCCCAAGTGGACCAAGCCGTCGCCCTCGTGCAACACCGGCTGGCGTTCGGACGTTGCTTGCAGGTCAAGGGCGTAGCCGCCCAAGTCGAACTTCAGGTTGTAGGTTGTGCCGTCACCTCTCATCTCCCAACCGGAGATGCTGACGTCCACGCCGGTCGCGCCAAGCTTGACTTGCGAGATCACTGGTCTTTCTCCTGTCAGGTGCACGCCCGCCGTATGGTCGCCCAGGCTGGCTTGTAGAAGATACGGCACGGCGGTTTCAGCAGCCTGGGACTGGAACGTTACGTAGTGGTAGCTGTACCCGTTGCCCTTGTCATCGGTCACCAGACCGTTGAAGTACCACCATTCTATTGGCGTATCGTGGGGCGCTTCATCTTGGGGGAAGGTCACCAGCGGCTGGGGAACCGAATCTGAAACGCTGGCGGGGCTTTGCCCGCCGCAGGCTACCGCCAGCAACACAAGCGAGATTGTTAGTAGGATTGTGGCCGGTCGGTGGCGGCGCGCCGTCGGGATGGCAGAGTCAATCATGCGGATCATTGGTAACCCAGGTGAGTGCGAATCGGCATGGGTGTCTGGGCCCCTATGCTATATTAGGGCAATCTTCCAGGGTCGACTATTCCTGTACCGGCCATTCCAGGCGCATCATTCTTCGTTCGGAGTTATTTGCTGTGGCCAAACTGAACAATCAAGAAATAGACGCGTTTCTGGTCGAGCCTAGAATCGCTCATCTGGTAACGCTGCGTGCTGCGGGAACGCCCCACGTGGCACCCGTTTGGTTCTTATGGGAGGAAGGGAAGGCCATGGTGATTGCGGAACAATCCGCAATCAAAGTGCGGAACATTAGACGCAACCCTGCGGTTGCCCTCTCAGTAGCTAACGCGGAGCGACCGTTGGCCTACGTAGTGCTGGAAGGCCAGGCCGAGATAATTGAAGCCGGGATAGAACCGATGGTGAAGCGTATCTGCGTGCGTTACGACGGACCGGAGAACGGAACCGCGTTCGCTCAAACCTTGCTGAACGAATCCCAGACGGTGGTGATTAACATCAACGTTGCCCGCATTATGACCTTGCGGGACGACGAATAGAGTTTTGCTATTCCGTAGCGGTCTGCGGCGGCAACACCGAGGCGATCCACGGCACCAAGTCTGCCAGCACCTCTCCGCTAATCTCATGCCCCATGTTGTAGACATGGAATTCCGGTTTGTAGCCGGCTCCTTCCAGGTAGTCTTTGGCGGCATGGGCAGTCGACTCGGCAATCATTTGATCGTGACTGCCGTGGGCTACGAAGATGGGCTGATTACGCACCGCCGGCAGCCTGGGGTCGAGTTCCTCGGCCTCGGGCAATGTCGCGCTGAGGGCCGCCAGCCCGGCGAAGGTATCGGCCCGGCCTAGTCCGCAACGGTAGGTCATTCCGCCGCCCTGGGAAAAGCCTGACAAAAGCGTGTTGCCCGCCGGGACCTTGAATCTCTCAAATACTTCGGTAAAAAAATCTGACAATAACGCCTCGGATTTGGCGACTTCTTCGGCAGTGGAACCGCCGCGAGGCGTCATCCACCCGAAACCGGCGTGGCCTTGGCCCAAGTTGAAAGGAATCGGAGCGTTGGGAAACGCGTATACATAACCTGTGGGATTGATGGCTGGAGCCAGACTGGCCAGATCGTGCATGTTGGCGCCGAACCCGTGGAGCATGATGACCAATGGATATGGCGTCTCCGGGTCGTAGCCGTCTGGCAAAACAGTCAGATATTTGAGCCCCGACCCTTCATGAACCTCTCCCTGCATGCTGGCCCCCCTGTGTGGAGTTTCGGCTAACATCCTAACACCCGGCAGTCTGGGGTACAATTTGCCCGGCCTGAGGTAGCGACAACATGACGATCATCTACCACCTGACCAACGAGACAGATTGGGAAACAGCCCAGCCTTCCGGAGAGTACGAAGCGCCCAGCCTGGCCGAGGAGGGGTTCATCCACTGCTCCAAGGACGTGCCGCAACTGCTTCGGGTGGCTTCCCGGCTGTACGGAGGCCGGACCGACCTCCAAGTGCTGGACCTAGACCTCGAAAAGCTGACCTCGCCGGTCAAGTACGAGCCCAGTCGGTCGGGCGAGGTCTATCCTCACATCTACGGCAAGCTAAACTTCAACGCCGTGGCGCGGGTACGCCACCTTGGGATCGACTCCAGAGGTCAGCATTTCTTGGAGGAATAGGTTCTTGGCGTTCTCGAAAACATGGTGAAAGCGGTTTGATCGACGGTAGCGACCGGTATTCCCCGGAAGAGATGGAAGCGATTCGCCGGGCCATCGCCCCACCGCCGCCGTCTCCCCCCGCCGAGGTTTTCGGCAGCCCAGACGCCGCCCTGCCAGAATACTTGAAGGCGTTTTGGAAACTGTCCGACTTGAACCGGCCTTTATTCGAACGGCTGTCCCAAGATCCCTGGGTTAAGCTCTTTTCCCTCTACGCTTTCTTTCCTGGGGTCCAAGAGAGGCTGCGTGCAGACAACCCGATACCCGAGCTTGAGTTGACCGGCCGGACTAGGGGGTGGGTGGGGATTCTTCGGTTCGAGGACGCCGGTTTGGTAATCAAGCCGCTACAGAACTCCAGAGAACCCGAAGTCGCCCGCATCGCCGGAGAACTCGGGGTTGGCCCTGCCCAGCACTCATCATTGCCCGGCTATTTGACCGAAGCGACGGTGGCAGGGGTATTCTTCACCGAATTGCCACCAGAGCGGCAGGGCAGCGAGGTGATGACGGGCGTGGGCCGTTCGCTGGGCCGAATGTTTCGACGCCTACACGATGCTGGAATTTATTACAACGACGCCTCGATCGCGGACCCCGAGGGGCGGTCCCACCTACTAATCGATGAGGCCGGCAGTTGCAAGCTGATCGACTTCGGGGTTTCGCTTTTGCTGGACCGTCACCCTGATTTCAGTACCGAAGAAGTCCACAATTTTGTGCGGACCCTACCGATGTACCGAATATTCGCAGGCATGGCCGACAGCAGGGACCAGATGGACGATTTTCTGCATGACTACCGGGCGAGATTGGCCCGGGCGTCTAAAGAGGAAATTATGGCCCGGGATTTGACCTTCATCCAGCAGGGCCTGGGAATCGCGGCCAAGATCATGGGTCAGGAAATAGAAGAGCCGCTGCGAAACGGGTTCCTTGCTGCCTACCGGACATAAACAAAACCGCCGGTTTTTCTACTAAGGTTACCGGCGGTTTAAGTTGCAGATGGGTTTCCGTCGCAGCTACCTCACCTCAAAGTCGCCGAACATGGTGAAGTTGTGGCCGGGGAAGGTACAGACGAACTCGTAGGCGCCCGGCGCGGGCGCGGTGAACGTAACCTCTCCGGCGGCCCCAGGGTCAAGGAGCTTCGTATGGGCTATGACTCTGGGATCATCGGTGGGTATCCAGTCGTTGTCTGGACCGGCGGCGGTCCCGTCGATAGCGACTGCGTCCCTGGTCCCAGCTTCCACCAAAACCCAGTTGTGCTGATTTACCACCGATGTGTTGTTCAAGGTGACGGTTACCGACTCGCCCGACGACACTACTAGCGCTGCGGCGTCGAACTCCAGCGCCTCTCCCTGTACCCCGACGGCCAGCGAAACCGGGCCGCCTGCTCCCGGAGCTACGGGTTCCTCCTCTGTGGTCTCAGCCGTCGCGGGAACCCCGGTTGAGGGAGCCACCGGGAGGGCTGCGCCTGCTTCCAAGACCGTGAAATCGCCGAACATGGTGAAGTTGTGGCCAGGGAAAGTACACACGAACTGGTAAATCCCAGGCGCGGGGGCAGTGAATGCAACCTCGTCGATGCTACCTGGGTCCAACAGACTTGTGTAGGCAATCACCCGGGGGTCGCCGGGTGGCACCCAGTCGTTGACCGGACCGGCTGCGGTCCCGTCCAGCGCGACGGCGTCCTTGGTCCCTGACTCGACCAAGACCCAGTTATGCTGGTTGACTATCGATGAGTTGTTAAAGACCAGGGTGATTTCGTCGCCGGATGCGACAGTGTAGCTCGGCGTATCAAACTCTAGGGCGTCGCCATTGACGCCAATAGACAAGGGCCCAACCGGCGGAGCCGTAGTTTCTCCGCCTCCGGTATCTGGTGGAGTGGTCGTTTCTTCTCCCCCAGCGGCGACCCCCTCTTCGTGGTGTTCGTAAGGTAATGCTCGGGCCTCGGCGAAGTCCCTGGAATCGCCTTTAATTGCGGAAAACAGTCCGATCAATGCCAGACCGACCATGAACGCCAGTGCCAGCCCGGCCAAAAACACCCGAAGGAAGAATGGGTTATCGAATTTCAGGTGCATGTAGAACAGGATGACGATGGCGAACTTGATCGCCGAAAGGAAAACCAGTAGCGGTATTTTGGAAAGGCCCAGATCGTCGTCGATTCCAGCTTTGTCCCAGATGAGGATGAACTCGACGATCGTTATCGCGAATAGGATGGCGGCGATCACCATATACTGTTTGGTGGAGGGGTGGTGGACCGCGTGTTCAGTTTGGTGAGGCGTGGCCATCTATGTTAGGGACTCCTGGTAATGAAACGCCAAGTCGTTTTGTTAGGTGCCGGGAATAAGGGAAGGGCCCACATCGAACCCGCCGATCAAATAGAGAAGCGTGAAAATCACGATCCAAACGATATCTACAAAGTGCCAGTAGAGACCAGCGATTTCAACGTCCAGCGCCGTGGCCGGGCCGAGCCGGCCCTTCCACGAGAGGAAGTAGAGGCCCAGCAGCCAGATAATACCCAATGTAACGTGAGCGCCGTGAAACCCGGTCAGCGTGAAGAAAGTGGCGCCGAATAGGTTGCCGCCAAGGGTCAACCCCTCGTTCTTGAAGGCGTTGAACTCGTAGATCTGGAAACCGATAAACACCGCACCAAGCAGCGCCGTGGCCAGCAGCCAGATTTTGATCCCCCGCTGATCGTTGGCGTTGGTGGCCGCCAGGGCCTGCACCATCGCGAAACTGCTCATCAGCAGGACGAAGGTGCTGATCGTGGTTATCGGTACGTCGATGATGTCGTTGGGATACGGGCCGACCAAGCTCTGGCCGCGGTACACCATGTAGGTCGCGATTAGCGCCCCGAAGAAGAGACAGTCGGAGCCCAAGAACACCCACATGAGCATCTTCCGGTGGCTAAGACCGGTAGTGGTGTATTCGTGGTCGGCCGCGTTGGCTGTTTCTGGTGCGTGAGCCAAAGTCCGAGACTCCTAGTGGTGTTCTTGGGGAGCCGAGGCTGGCTCGTTGGCCCAACCGATTACGCCCATCATAGCGATCAAGCCCCCAGCGAAGCTCAGGCCGAAATGGACCAGTATTCCTCCACCGATTAGCCCGACCCCGGCAGCCGTGATAATCGGCCAGTATGAAGGACTGGGCATATGAATCGTGCTCGGATCGACTGGGGCCTCCGGACCCCGTATCGGCGTCCCCGCGGCTTCTGCCCGCTCTTTGGTTATCCAGTATTGGTCCCGGCCCTCGACTTGAGGGAGCTCCGCGAAGTTGTACGCCGGCGGAGGCGAGGAAATGCTCCATTCCAATCCGGGCGCGTCCCACGGGTCGTGGCTTACAGGACGAGATTTCCGGCTCTGCCAGACGCTCCACATGAAGGTCAAGATGCTTGCGAAGATTATGAAGTAGCCCACCGAGGCCAACTGGTTGAGGTCTCCCCAACCGAACTCCTCGGCGTAGGTGTAAATACGGCGGGGCATCCCGTTCATACCCAGGAAATGCATGGGGAAGAAGGTGACGTTCATGCCGATGAACATCAGCCAGAAGGTCATCTTGCCCCAGTACTCGCTGAGCATCTTGCCAGTGATCTTGGGGTACCAGTAGTAGATTCCTGCAAAGATGCCGAACAACGAGCCGCCGAATAACACGTAGTGAATGTGGGCGACCACGTAATAGGTGTCCTGCTGTTGGAAGTCCGACGGCGAGACTGCGTGGGAGACCCCGCTCAATCCACCGATGATGAACAGCGTGATAAACCCCAGAGCGAATAGCATCGGCGTGGTGAACTCGATAGAGCCCTTCCACAGTGTGCCCATCCAGTTGAAGATTTTCACACCGGTGGGCACGGCGATAAGCATGGTCGTAATGGTGAAGACGGAGTTGGCCACCGGCCCCAGGCCCACGGTGAACATATGGTGGCTCCATACCGCCCAACCCATCATGCCGATCACGATTCCCGAGAAGATGATGAACGGATAGCCGAACAGCGGTTTTCTGGAGAAAGTGGGCAATATTTCGGAAACGATACCCATGGGCGGCAGTATGAGGATATATACCTCGGGGTGGCCGAACACCCAGAAGAGGTGCTGCCATAGGAGCGGGTCCCCGCCTGCAGCCGGGATGAAGAAATGAGTGCCGAAGTTACGGTCCAACACCAGCTCGATCAAGCCGACCGTGATGACCGGGAAGGCGAGCACCAGCAGGATTGACGTGATTAACGTCATCCAGACGAACACAGGCATGCGCATTAGCGTCATACCTGGCGCGCGCAGGTTTACTATGGTGACAATAAAGTTAAGTGCCGCCGCGACCGACGATACGCCCAGAACCAGCAGCCCCAGTGCCCAGAAGTCCAATCCCTTATTGACGCTGAAAGGCTCTTCGGTCAGAGGCGCGTAAGAAAACCAACCGGCGTCCGGCACTTGGTCGACGATGAAGCTGAAGTGCATCAGGATAGCGCCGAACAAGAAAATCCAGTAGCTCAGCGCGTTAAGTCTGGGGAAGGCGACATCCCTGGCCCCGATGGCCAAAGGGACCACGAAGTTGAAGAAGCTGGCGGAGAGGGGCATGATCACCATGAAGATCATCACGGTGGCATGCATGGTGAACATCTGGTTGTAACGGCCTGGGTTGATCAGGTCGTTGTCAGGAGTGGCCAGTTGTACCCGGATAACACCCGCTTCAATGCCGCCGATCAGCATGAAGATAAACGCAGTCGTACCGTACAAAACGCCTATACGCTTGTGGTCGACCGTAGTTATCCAGCTCCAGAGGCCGGAGTAACTTGCTGGCCGGGCTATTACATCGGTTATCGTTGCCATCGTTCGCTTAGGCCAAACTCTCCAAGGTCCATAAAGCCGGGTTTCCTTAGACCGGGCTCCCGGTTTCGCGGGTTAGTCTAACGTACGTTCAATAGATACTCAATCAGGGCGTCGATGTCGTCGTCACTCAGATTGGCGTCGCCGTCCTGATACAAGAGGGCCTTTTCAGACATCAAGTTACCCGGCTTAATGTCCTCCGGGTTGGTGATCCATTTCCGCAAATTGTCGGATGAAAGGGCTGTAATACCGGCGCCGAGAGTGTGGCGCGTTCTAAGATCGGTCAGGTTGGGCGCCGGTACCGGCACTATATCCGCGCCGGTTAGGAACCCGTCCAGCCTGCTTTGGGCCAAGCCGGGGTCGTCCGGGCCGCTGATAGTGTGGCACAGGGAGCAGTTGACATTAAAGACCTGCTGGCCCTGTTTCGCCCTTTCGGTGATCGTCGGTGGCGGGCTATAGGCTGCAACCCACGAGTCGAAATCGGCTTGGTCCATCACGGTCACCCGAAACCGCATTAGGGCGTGGGCGATGCCGCAGAGTTCGGCGCACTGCCCGAAGAACGTTGCGGGCAGTTCCTCATCGATCTTGTCCCGATCGGCTTGGAACCACATATGGTTCGTTCGGGTGGGTATCATGTCCACTTTACCCGCCAATTTGGGGACCCAGAAGCTGTGCAGGACATCGTCGCTTTCCAGGTTCAATCGAACGGGCCGATCCACCGGTATTCGCAGTTCGTTGGCGGTGGTAATTCGCTTACCTCCACCGGCGTCGGGGTATTCAAACTCGAAGAACCACTGATGGCCGGTGACGTTAACGTGTAGTATCTCGGGCCCGTCGTCGGGCGGTTCGTCCAACTCGAACAAGGTGAAGACGGACCAGATTCCCAGGCCCAGTATGAGAAAGGTCGGAATTACAGTCCAGGTTATCTCCAGGGCGGTGTGACCGTGGATCTGCGGTGGCTTTTCCTGCCCCGGGCGGCGCCGGTAGCGGATCAGTGTGTATAGAAGCATTCCCTCGACCGCCACGAACACCGCGACCATGACCCAGAGGATGACGTTGAAGAGCTGAAGTTGTTTTTCGGCGACCGGGCCGATGGCATCCCAGGTGGACTGTTGTCCTTGGCTGCAGGCAACGGCAAGCAAGAAAAGGGCCGCCAAAACCCCGAAGAAGACCACTCGACGTGAGCAACTTCGGTTCTGAACGGTCCGTTCAGTGTTCCCGGTGTTGTTGAGAGGGGGACCTGCCCGTCGCCAGGGCATCAATCCCATAGTTGGACTCCCCGAGAGCGCAAGCCGCCTGAGTCTGTGCTATTTTTCACTAGCCGGGGCCGACATTATCACAGGCCCGTCGTGCCTGTCAACGTATCTGGAAACGGCCCCCAGGCACTGCAAAACGGAAAATAGTAGCGTTAGACCGGTAATAGGCTGTCGACCATCATTGTAACGAACAGCAGCGCCAGATAGAGCAGCGAATAGAGATACAAATTGAGTGCTTTGCGAGACGTCTGCTCCTGACGTAACTGCCAGGCCATGCCGAGGAACACCGTGCCCAAGACCGCCGCCATTCCCAAGTAGACAAATCCCACGGCGGAAGTAGCGGCAAACACCAGGGTCAGGGCGACCAACACCAGAGAGTAGCCGAAAATGCTCTGTACGGTGCGTTCCGTCCCCACCACCACTGGCAACATCGGGACTCCGGCCCGTTCGTAGTCCTTTTGAATGAGCAGGGACAGTGCCCAGAAATGGGGCGGCGTCCAGAAGAAAATAATGGTGAAGAGGTACAACGCCGGCAGTTCCAACCCTCCGGTAATCGCGGCCCAGCCGACAACCGGCGGGATGGCGCCTGCGGCACCCCCAATGACAATATTTTGGGGCGTGGTGCGCTTGAGCCACCCGGTGTAAATCAGTACGTAAAACAAAGTCGCGGCCAGGGTCAACACCGCTGCCAGAAGGTTCACTTCGGAGGCCAGCAACAAGAAAGCGCCAACATTTAGGGCAATTCCGAAAGCCAGTGCTTTCGGAGGCGATATGCGGTGGGCCGCCACCGGACGCTGCGAGGTCCGGCTCATCAAGGCGTCGATGTCTTGGTCGAGGTAGTGGTTGATGGCGTTGGCCCCGCCCGCGCCCAGGCTCCCGCCGACACAGACCAAAAGGAGGGTGGTTAGCGACGGCACCCCTTCCGCCGCCAAAAACATGCCTCCGATAGCGGTGACAAGCAGCAAAGAAATGATTGGCGGCTTGGTGAGCGTTACATAGTCTGCGGCCACCCGGGCCATGTTAGTGGCCCGGCCGATTCCCGGCTTCGTCACCGGCTCGCTCAGGCGAATCTGGTCAGCCATGGGCAACACCCGTCACGCTGGACGGCTCACTCGAACGGGTTAACACGACCAGAGCGGCGATGGCGCCCCAAACACCGGTGGCCAGCGCCAGATGCAGGGCTCGAAGCTCTTCGGGAAAGTCCGCCCAGACAGTGCCTGCGCCGGCCATCACTTGGCCGAGGAACAAGGCGGCGGCGGACATGGACAGCACTCTAATTTCCAATGGCTGGGTGCGGCCCCGAAAACCGAGGTGCAATGTGTACAAAACGATCAATCCAACCACCAGCGCAACGTAACGGTGAGCCATGTGAATCATCTGCAGCCGGTGTTCCGGGAAGGTGTCGCCATTGCACAGAGGCCATTCCGAGCAAGCCCCGGTAGACCCTGTGATAGTTAGGTAAGACCCCGAGATAAGCAACGCAAATATCCCCACCGCCGAAACGGCCGATAGGGAGGGGAATCTCCCAATTTTGCCCACTGCCCAAGATGGAGTTTGAAGCTGTAATGGGCCCCGGTAGGCCACTACCGTCAGCAGCACCAAGGAACCTAGCAGGGCTTCTCCGACGGTGAGGTGGGCCATTACGGTTCCGCCGGGTAGTTCGCTCAGAACGGTGGCGCCGCCCAGCAGGGCTTGGACGATAACCAGTACCAAGGCGACGGTGGCAGGGCCAACCAACCATACTTCCCTTCGATGGAAAATCCAGGCTACCACGCAGGTCGCGATGATCAGCGGCCCTACCAGAATGGAAGCCACGATGCGGTGGCTGAATTCGATTATCGCTTTCGATTCCAACGGGGGCAGGAGGCCACCGTCGCACGTAGGCCACTCGGGACATCCCAGCCCTGAGCCGGTGACGCGGACCACACCGCCCAGAATCACCAAAGAAAACACCGATATGACTGTTGCCAAGGACAGGCCACGAAGCCAGGTGTGGGACCGGCTGTTGTTGGCCGGGGCTTGTCCAGCCCCCGCTATTGCCATTGGTTATCGAGGCGGTCATAAACCGGGTCTTTCGGCAGAGCAGGCAGGGGTGAGGAACAGTGGAGATTCATGTTCGGTAGGAAAACCCGGCTGTGCCGGTCAAAATCCGCCAGAACCGTACCATCGGCGGGTGCGCGTTGTCAAACAGAAAATAGACTGCATTGTGATATGATTCGGTGCTGTCATGCAGAGCGCCGTCCAAGTTGAAGACCTAGTAAAAAAATTCGGATCGATCACCGCCGTCAATGGTATTTCTTTTGAGGTTGGCCTGGGCGAAGTCTTTGGCATATTGGGCCCCAACGGCGCCGGGAAAACGACTACCCTGGAGATAATCGAAGGACTCCAAACACCTACCGAAGGGTTGGTGAAAGTCTTGGGCCGGGATATCCAGACCGACACCAACAACATCAAAGCCCGAATTGGAGTCCAGCTTCAGTCTTCGGCCTACTACGACTATCTGGACCTTACGGAAATTCTCTCCCTCCTCGGCAGTTTCTACCCGAAGCGTCTGACGCCTGACAGCCTGCTGGAGCAGGTCGGTCTGTTGGACCGGGCCAAGAGCCGCGTCGGCGAACTGTCGGGAGGACAGAAGCAGCGGTTCGCCGTGGCAGCCAGTCTGGTCAACGACCCTGAATTGGTGATCTTAGACGAGCCCACCACCGGTCTCGACCCCCAATCTCGCCGCAACCTTTGGTCTTTAATCCGCGACATACACCAGCGCGACGTCACCGTGGTGCTGACTACTCACTACATGGAAGAAGCCGAGGCGATGTGTGACCGGTTGGCCATTATGGACCAAGGACGGCTTCTCGCCATGGACTCCCCAAGAAACCTCATCTCCCAGATCGAGGCCACCTACGCCGTGAAGCTGGTAATGGCCAAACCCTTGAACGAGTCCCAATTTGCCTCGCTGAACGGGAGCGTGGAGTTGGTTCAGACCGGTGAGGATAACACCTACCTGTTACGGTTGAAGAATGATCCCCACGCCCTGCAATCCGTACTCGACGAGATCAGTAAAGCCGATCTGGGACTGGAACATCTGGAAATCACTCCGGTCACTCTTGAGGACGTTTTCTTGGAGTTGACCAGCGCGGAATTGCGTGACTGACGGTGCTGCCGCTGATCCGGGCAAACCTGAAGATGATGGTGCGCAACCGCCAGGCCGTGTTCTGGGCGCTGTTTTTCCCATTGTTGTTGGTTGTTGTTTTTGGGCTTTTAGATTTCAGAGGGGTAAGCTCCACCGACCTGGTCATCATCGACCTGTCCGAGGGCCCAAGGGCGGAGTTGCTGCGAGAACGGCTTGAGGGTATAGAGTTCCTGGACATCGAAGTTCTGGAAGTTGAAGGGGGCGATCAGTCCTCGACTAGCCGGGCCGAGGCCGTCGACGATCTTGTAGACGGCGATCTGGGGTACCTGATCGTGATACCTCAGGGGTTCGATGACCCTGCCGGCGAAGCAAGCGGACCTGGACCGGTCGAGCTGGTCTATACCACCCGTAATCCCGAACGCAACCAACTGGTCGACGGCGCCGTACGCAGTCTGGTGGCGGACGTCCGGTCCGGCGGGCAACCGGTCGTGCCGGCCCAGATGGTTTCGTCCGACGTGATAGACACGCCTGAGGTCGATTATTTCGACACGGTTCTGTTGGGCCTGCTTGCCCTGGGAATCATGACCAACTCCATAATTTCCATTGCGGTGCGCATCAGCACCTACCGGAACCAGTCGATCCTCAAACGCCTCTTAGTCACACCTCTGCCCATATGGAAATTCTTTGCTGGCGAGATCACGGCCCACATCCTACTGGCCCTGGTGCAGGCCGGAATTATTCTGGCAGTGGGTGTCTTTGTCTTCGGCGGCCGGATCGAGGGCAACGTGGGATGGCTCTTGGTCATCACGGTTCTTGGCAGCATCGTGTTTTTGAACATCGGGTTTATTCTATCGGCTTGGGCTCGTAGCCCAGCCGCAGCATCAGGAATGGGGAACGCTGTGGCCCTGCCCATGATGTTTTTCGCGGGCACTTTTTTCTCAACGGCCGCGCTGCCCTGGGTGTTGCCTCATGTAGCCCAGGCCCTGCCCCTAACACCAATGCTGGAAGCCTTGCGGGAAGTTGGGATCGACAGTGCACCGTTATGGGACACTTGGCCCCACTTGGCCGTGCTGGGAGGCTGGGTGGTGGCCACCGCGATTGCCGCTACGCGTGTTTTCAGATTCAGCTAGCCTGTGCGCACGGTTTACCCGCAAGGGGATTGAAGGGTAGCCTCTTGGAATGTTTATCCCTGCGGCCGAGGCCGATAACCATTGTTTTGGTGGCCTTGGTGATCGCTTCGGTGGCCTGGACCGGTTGCGGCGGCACCGATTCCGGTGTGGTACGTGGCTTGGTCATCGAGGTTGTGGACCGTGACATCACCCAGATAGAAACGTTGCGCATCCGCGACGACAGCGGCAGGCTTTGGACATTCACAACTGAGGATGATATCGGAATGAGCGGGGCGCACCTAAGGCTGCACGGAGTTCTTGGCGAGTCGGTCCTAGTGGTATGGACCGAAAAAGACGGGAGGTTGATCGCGATCCAGCTCAGGGACTAGCGCAGCGTTCTGACAGGCTCAAAATGCTTCCAGTAACGCCGCCTCGATTGTCTCCGCCGTGGTGAATTGTTCGAACTTGGCGCTCACCAGTCCATCGGCGTCTAAGACAAACGTCCAAGGCTCGGTCGGCAACCCCCATTCTTTCGCTTCTGGAATAACACCTTCTGACGGCCTGCCGTCTTTTATGAGGTGGGGGTCTTTAAAGACTTCTACGTGGATGAAGTTGGCCCGGTCGGCGTATTGGTCTTTGACCTCGGACAAGTTCCGCCACTTGTGGCCCGCACGTGGCGCCTACGCAGAACGCCGGCGTGGCAAATACCACTACCAAGGGCTTATTCTGTGCCAACGCTTCATGCACCGAGAGTTGGTAAAGGTCCGGGTCGGGCTCCGGCGAACTGCTAAGGTGAGACAGGTCTTCCACGTCTGCCGCAGTGAGGGTGACTATGGCCGGGGGCCGGGAGCCGATAGCGGGTGTAGAACTTACGTCTTTAACGATAAATGTCGCTTTTGCTGTTACCGCCTCGCCGTCCGGAGCAACTAAGTCGATCTCCATCTCCCAGGCGCCACCAATGTCGAACTCTAGATTGACCTCGAATATTCCCCCGAAAGTAGTTGGCCATTGCAGCAAACGGACAGGAACCGTGGACCTTAACTCGCGGGCGTCCTGCCGGGGCACCAAGAAGTAACTTCGCACGGTCGCGGTGTCTGACCGCACCGGCATTCCTTCACGGTCGGCAACACCGAAAAGTATCCGGCTTTGGCCGACCGCCATATCCGTGGTAATTACCAACGCCGAGAAATCCGGTCCGCCGAATTCCTCCTCGCCGGAAATTATCGGGCCGTCGTCAGACGAACATGCGGCTACCGCTAGAAGTAGTAACACGCCCAGCACAAGCAACATTCGGCTACAAGCCAGTCTGGAGAGGTACGCGCGCTGGGCGGAGAAATCAGACATTAAATCTTCCTCTGATGCTTTCGGGTAAAGCTCCGGGATTTGATGCCCGGGACCCGCGGTTCGCTGCGGCAACTCGCGGGACATCGATTCCCTAGTAATGAATCCCTTGGCTAGCCTCGCCCTCGACCCCGATTGTCTGGCCGGTGATGGCCCCGTCCCAGGTCCATTCCCACCCCTTTCGCGCCCGGGGACAAGTTGAGGGTTACAGTTTACCAGCCCCGTTTCCAGCCATACGGCTGATTTCAGGCATTCGGGAGTAAGGGCGAGCTAGGTCAGGTCTTGAAGGTGACGTCGAAGCAAGATTTTAAACGCCGCCAGCACAAGTACCGCCCCTATGATGCCCCCGAAAATCTCCGGCTCCCATTCACGGCTGGCCATGCCGATGGCGATGCCGGCTGCTGGAGGGTGTTCGGTGTCGGTTATCGCCATGACTAAGATCGAGAGGCCGACCACCACGGCGAAACCCAGAACCCGGACCGTGGTGGTGTCGTCCATGAATGCCTCCACCGGCCCGGCGAATAAAAGGAACGAAAAAGCGGAACCCAGCACCAGTGCCAGCCCATGCCCACCCACAACTGCCCGCAGTTTGGCAGGGCGGCCGTAGGGATTGATAAATATGATGACGACGCTGGCAGCCAGTCCGGCGGCAACGGCGGCGTTGGACAGCGAGTCGACGAGTAGCAGCGCGGCCAGCATCGCGACGGTGGCCAGGGCTGCTTGGAAGAGATAGCGGCCTGGGTGCGCTGCGAATTTGGGGTCTAGCCAATTCGGTCGGCTGGTTAGTTCCAGAGTTTGGACGAAACGCCGCACTTGATCGGTGCCTAACTTCGTGCGCGACAGGAAACCCAAGGGTCGGAGCCCAGACTACCGGCGGTCCAAATTTCTGATCCAGTCCAGCCAGACTCGGGCGCAAGGGACCGGCAGGATGTGTTGCACGAACCCATACACCCCCGGAAACACGACTCGCGTGCCGTTGGGGAATAGGTCGGCGGCGGCGCGAAAATCGCCCAATACTTCCTCGCGGAGATTGGCCGCGGCCAGCACAAGGGCTGGCGTGTGGACGCCTTTCAGCAACGGCCCGATGTCACCCGAGGCGTTGGCCTGGAATCCAGACACCACATGGGCCGGGGTCGCCTTCATCTGATCGGCGTACCACCGGATATGCCCCGGGTCAACTATCTCGGGGTCCAACCGGCGACCGATTGATTGATCCACCCAGACATCCAACCCCTCTCGCTCGATGAGGTCGGCGCTCTCTTGATGGTGAGAGTCAAAGCTGGTCGGCGAGGTGCAGACCGCAAGAGAGTGTAGACGTTCCTGATGCCTGACCGAGAAGTTCATGGAGATGGACCCGCCCACGGTCTCGCCGATCAGGTGGAATTTATTCAACCCCAACTTGTCCACGACCTCCGTGAGGTCGTCGGTGAAGCTGTCAAGCGACCAGGGATAGCCGGGCTCCGGGACATCCGATTGCCCCATACCCCGCATGTCGAATCGGACGACCCGGTAGTGGCGGGCGATAACCGGTACCCAGCCGAACCACAGCTTATGGTTCTTAGCCATGCCATGGTGCATCACCACTGTTTCCGGTTCGGTCCACGGGTCTGTGAAATCGTCCACCGTGTAGAAGAGTTCTGCACCGTCTTCCATGCCGATTTTCATCGGTCCCTCCGGGGTGCCGGCCGTTCTTGCGCTAACCTGACGTTCTAGCTTAGAGGCCCTGTTCCGTGAAGACCGAACGGGCGACCCGCATCGCCGTTCGGGAGTGGATGTACCCTCCGTAAAATATCAGTTGAATGAACACCTCCATAATTTCTTGGGGGCTCATTCCAATGCGGAGGGCGCCTTCGATCCGCCGCCGGAGTTGCCGGTCGTACTGGCCCGACACCGTCATCGCGGCCAGTGCGCAGATCGCTCGGCTTTTGGCGTCCAGATTGGGTCGGCTGTAGATTGCGCCCCAGTGGTAGTCCTCAATGAGCCGCTCGACCTCGGCCTCCACTGACTCCGGATCGTCGGCGGTATAGATCGTCGCCTCACCGATGTGTTGGTCGTAGCTCTTGAGCCCGGCTTGGTGCAACTCTTCCACAGGCAACTCAGGATCGTACAGGCGGGTGGGGGTGAATTGAATGCCCCGCTCCTCGAATATCTCTTTGGTGGTGCGCATCGCTGTCTCCACCGCCGGCACACCCGCGTAGAAGGTCAGATGAATAAACACCTCTACCACCTGTTCGGGCGTCAAGCCCAGGTTGAGGCTGCGTTCAATGTGTCGGCGCAGCAGTGGTAGTTGGCCCAGCGCCATAAGGGCCGAGATAGTACACATGCAGCGGTGCACCAGGTCCAGCCCCGGCCGGGTCCAGACAGAACCGAACAGCGCTTCGTCGATAATTCGCTTCAGATCGGGGGCCAGTTGGTCAATGCCCGGCAGGGTGTAGTGGCTGGGGTCTCCCTTGGCCATCAACCCGCGGATGGCCTGCCCTTTTTCGTAACGGTCGTTTAGGGTTTCCAACGTGAGACTCCTAATCGCGGGATTTGCAACCGGCGGACTCATCAGTGTCCCGCCACCGATTCAGCAAACTAGACGGTGGCCATTATTTCTTCGGCGAAGCGGGCCATGTATTATTTTTCCCGTGGATGTCTGGCATGGGGCTGCAGAGTCTGCAAACTATATATCGGCGAAAGAGACCTGCCAAGTCCGCCCTGCCGTAACCGTTCCAGGCGGGCAGAATCGACGCCGCGACAAGCCCGGCGGAGCGCATTCCCGTTTCCTTGACACCAATATACCCTACTTGTAGACTTCGATTTCTAACCCTGTTCAAGAGGTAATTCGTGACTGCTCCCGCAGCGTTCCTGACCGAAGAAATGCGTCAGCAGGCCATAGGCCAAGAGAGCCCTCCAGCTAGCGTCGAAGTGGAGAAGGGGGCGATCATCAAATTCGCACAGGCCATCGGTGACGATAACCCGGTCTTCAACGACGAGATAGCTGCTCGTAAGACCAAATACGGCGGTCTCATCGCCCCGCCTACCTTCCTTCGCTCAGTCATTGTGGCGCGTCCGAGATTCCCATTTGATATGCCCTACGACCGCCTTTTGGACGGCGGAAGCGAATGGGAATACTTCGAGCCGGTGCGGGCCGGAGACCGGATAACCGCCGTGTCCCGGATCATTGACACCAACGAGCGCACCGGCCGCATGGGGTTAATGATCATCACGACCTACGTCATCACCTACCGAAATCAGTTCGAGCAGATTGTGGCGACCCAGACCAGCACCTCCATTCTGTATTAGATATGGTTCGACAAGCACACCACGAAAGTAGTGAACCGCTGCGGTTCGTCCAGAGCCTGTCGAAGGACCGATTCTGGAACTACGTTGCCAGGGGTCAAATATAATGACAGATCAAGTCTATTGGGATGACGTAACCGAGGGAATGGACATCCCTTCCCTGATTAAAAATCCCACCACCCAACAACTGGTCAAATACGCCGGGGCCTCGGGGGATTATTACCAGATCCACTACGATAAGGATTTCGCCAAGAACAATGACCTAGAAGATGTAATTCTTCACGGTGCTTTGAAAAACGCCTTCCTGGGTCACTTGATGACCAACTGGATGGGTCCCGAGGGCACCCTCAAAAAATTGGCCTGCCAGTACCGGGGAATGGATGTTCCGGGTAACACGATTACCGCTAAGGGCGTGGTGGCCCGCAAATACCAAGAGGGCTCCAGTTACCTGGTTGATTGTGAAATCTGGTTGGAGAATCAGGAGGGGCAGAAGACCACCCCGGGGTCGGCGACAGTCGAACTGCCCAGGAGCTGAACCGGTCTGAACTGCTTCTACCTATTGGACTTTCATCGCCGCCTAGTCTGCGAACTTTGTTTCTTCGTCCGAGGCCCGAGGTACAACCCCGCTTACGGGTATGTCGAAGCTAGAACCCGTTTCTGAGGAGTGAACATTGGTTGATACGTTGACTGACAGGGTAGCCATCGTCACCGGCGCTGGGCGAGGTATCGGCAGGGGGGTGGCGATGCAAATGGCTGCGGAAGGAGCCAAAGTCGTGGTAGTCGATCCTGGGGTTAATGTCGATGGCTCCGGCGCCGACAGCTCGGTGGCGGCCCAAGTGGCCGACGATATCAAGGCCGCCGGTGGTGTTGCGGTGCCGTCTATGGAATCGGTGGTCACCATGGAGGGCGGCGAGAAGATAGTTCAAACCGCCGTGGACAATTTCGGCAGACTGGACATCGTGGTGACCTGCGCCGGTATTCTGCGCGACCGCATGATATTCAATATGACCGAGCAGGAATGGGACGACGTAATTGCGGTTCACCTCAAGGGCACCTTCACCGTGGTGAAAAACGCCTGCATCCTGTTCCGGCAGCAGCGCTCCGGACGGATTATCACCTTTACATCCGAGTCGGGCTTGGTGGGCAACTCCGGTCAGGCCAACTACGGGGCCGCCAAGTCGGGCATCGCCGGCTTCACCAAAGTGGTGGCCAGGGATATGGGCCGTTACGGAGTTACCGCCAACGCCATCGCCCCCAGGGCCAGCACTCGCATGATCGGCGACATCCCGGACAGCGCCGCCGAGATTCGGGCCCGCAGCGGTGTGGAGACATTGACCGAAGATTTCGACCTTACCGATCTGGACCCGGACCACATCGCGCCTTTTATTTGTTATCTGGCCTCCGATTTTGCCGACACGGTCAACGGCCAGACCTTCTTGGTCTACGGCGATACGATCTCGTTAATGTCTCAGCCTCGGCCCCAACGGTCGATCTACGAACCGTCGGGTTACTGGGACCTTGAAGTCCTCAGCCCGTTGGCTCGAGACGTGTTGACGAAGGATATTAACAACCCCGCGCCTCCTGTATCCCAGTAAAAAACAGGCGAATACAGCGAATACCAAGAGGACAGAGCATGCCCAACCTTCTAAAAGACAAGGTAGCGATAGTCACCGGCTCGGGCCGCGGTATCGGACGTGGCGTGGCCATGTTGATGGCAGCCCAAGGCGCCAAGATCGTCGTCGTCGACCCCGGAGTTAACGTCGACGGGTCCGGCTCCGACAATTCCATCGCCGGGCAGGTGGTTTCCGAAATCAAAGAAAACGGCGGCGAGGCTGTGCCCTGCATGGAGTCCGTAGCGACCATGTCTGGCGGGGAAACGATCATCCAGACAGCGTTGGACAACTTCGGCAAGCTGGACATCGTGGTGACGGTCGCAGGTATTTTGCGCGACCGCATGGTGTTCAACTTGAGCGAGGATGAGTGGGACGACGTGATCGCTGTCCACTTGAAGGGGACATTTTCCATAGTGAAAAACGCCTGCGTCCTGTTCCGGCAGCAGCGCTCCGGCCGGATTATCACCTTCAGTTCTACGTCCGGTCTCTACGGCAACTCCGGACAGGCCAACTACGGGGCCGCCAAAGACGGGATTGCCGGATTCACCAGGGTCGTAGCCCGCGACATGGGCCGGTACGGCGTGACCGCCAACGCAATCTCTCCCAGCGCGTCCACCCGAATGGTCGCCAGCGTTCCCGACGAGGCCAGGGAGTTGCGGGCAAGCCGAGGAATAGCCGCCGGCGGCAGTACGGTGCTGCGGGGCGGGCCGGACGATATTGCCCCCATGGTGGCCTGGCTTGCCTCGGACGAAGCAGCCCACGTCAACGGTCACGTTTTCCACGTGACTGAGGGGCTGATTAATCTGCTGAACGAACCGGAGCCGGTGAAAACGATCCAGAAAAAAGGCAAATGGACTGTGGAAGAACTGGCCCGAGTATTCCCATCGACCATCGGTCTCGAACTACACAACCCGGCCCCCAGCCAGGTGCGGGAGTAACTGCGCCACCGCCGTCGGGGGGGTAGTTGGCGGCGCGTACGGGGGACTGGGATTAGCCTAGAGAAACCCCGTAGAAGACGCCACCAGTGATGCCAGGTTGTAGACGCTCGGCGAAGCGTATGGCGTAGTGGTCGGTCATGCCGGCGATGAAGTCCACCGCCGCCCTGTCTGGGGTTTCACCTCTGCCGAAATAGGGAGGTGGAATCTCCTCCGGGTTTTCCTCGAAGTGGCTGTAGAGTAGCTCTACAACTTTTCGGGCCACCTCTGATTGCTCCGTCTCTCCCAGTGGTAAGTAGATCCGCTGGAACATGTACTCCCGCAGCTCTATCATCGCTTCCCGCGCCAGTTGGCTCATGGTGATTGCGGGTTTGCCGGAACTTCTTTCGGTCAGGCCGCTTTCTGCCAAGCCGGACGCGGGCCATGACGCTGTAACGATGTCGGTTACGAGGGAGTCGATTCGGGCCGCATGGGTGGTCCCCAACTGCTGGTTGGCCCGTTTCGGCAGCTCTGAAATCTCTAGCAGGCCAGCCCTCACGGAGTCGGCGATATCGTGGTTTAGATAGGCTACTGAGTCGGCGAGGCGGAGGACCTGGCCCTCCAGCGTCAGGGATTCTTCCAGCCCCGAGTCCAAGAAGTCGCCTCGTGGTTTGGAATGGGAGATGATTCCTTGCCTGACCTCCCAAGTGAGGTTCAGCCCCTGTCCTTCCTTCTCCAACTGTTCGACGATGCGCAGGCTTTGGGCAGCGTGAGCGAACCCCGGCGGATACAGCGCGTCCAGGGTCTCTTCTCCCAGGTGACCGAAGGGCGTGTGTCCCAAGTCGTGGCCGTAGGACATGGCTTCGACCAAGTCTTCGTTTAGGTTCAGGGCCCGGGCGATAGTCCTGCCGATCTGGGCTACTTCCAGGGTGTGGGTGAGCCGGGTGACGTAGTGGTCTCCGGCCGGGGCGATGAACACTTGGGTTTTGTGTTTCAGGCGGCGGAAGGCGTTGGTGTGGATGATCCGGTCCCGGTCCCTTTGGAATTCGGTCCGAAGCGGGGACGGGCCTTCCGGTTGCTCGCGGCCTCGAGATTGGGCGGACCGGCTGGCGTGGGGTGACAGACTTTCTTCCAGCGCCTCCAGGCGTTGGCGGATCAAGGTTTCATCCCCGTTCGTCAATCGAGTCTTTATTCCTCTGCCACTCCTTGGCGTGACGCGCCGGCTTGTCAAGATTCCGAGCTATCCCGCCTATCCCCTCATCCGGTCGACGGCTTGTCCTCATCCTTCATGGGAATAGTCCCCCAGGCGATGGCCTCGGAGTCCTGGGACAGACCTTTTTCTCGGGCCAGATCGCGGATGCTCAGCAACGTGGAGTTAACTTCCGGAGTTAGAAGTACCCAGTCCGGCCCTTCTGGGATCCAGTAGGGAGAGTTGATCCGGACTGCCTGGTTCTCTTTGGCGTTCAGGTAGATGCCGAATTTAGAAGCTTGTTGCATGGGAATCTCCGTTAGGCTGCGGGCACCTGTTGCCCCGATTTGGACCTTCGGGCTTCGCCATAGGCTCCACGGTACTCGGGAGGAAGCTGCGCCGCCACCCGGTCCATGATCATATCCAGGATGCTCTGCATTACTTCTTTGGACGGTTTGCCCTCCAAGCCCGGCAGGCTGAACGGCTGGCCTATGTTGGCCTTCATTTTGCACAAGGGGAAAGGCATCCGCCAACCGGGGAATTTCTGAGTACCGGTCACCCCTACTGGCAGGATAACCGCTTGGGATTTGAGAGCCAGGTAGACCACGCCGAGCATGCCCTCTTTCATCGTGTGGTCGGGGCTACGGTGCCCTTCCGGAAAGAGGACCACGATTCGGTCTCGGTCCAGATGGCCGGTGAGGGTCCGCATCGCATCAATGCCCGAACCCAAGCGGTCGAACGGGGAGACATGGAACCCCCGCAAGGCGAACCGGCTGACCGGATTGGCGAACAGTTCTTTTTTCCCAACGAAAAACAGGGGCCTAGGAATGCTCGCGACCAGCAATGGTGGGTCGGTAAAGGATAAATGGTTGCTGACCAGGATTACCGGTCCGTACGGGGGCACATTTCCCCTACCACTCACTTCCATGCGCCCGAAAGTTCGGAAACAGAAACGGGCGAGGTTCCGGCCCAGCCGGTAGAACAACGTGGCGCTCTCCCCGTTCATTGCCGTCCTTGGACCTCTTTAATAATGCGGTCCACGACTTGGGCGATGGTCAGAAACTCAGTATCCAGTGTCCAAGCGTCGCTCGCCGCCCGGAGGGGAGAGTCGTCGCGGCCACTATCTATGCCGTCTCTACGCTTTGTTTCCTCTAGAACCTTTTCGAATTCGGTGCCCTGGCCCCTTTCCTCCATCTCTTTCCAACGCCGGCGGGCCCGGTTTTCCGGCGATGCCAACAGGTACACTTTTAAATCGGCATCGGGCAAGACCACGGTCCCGATGTCACGGCCGGTCATCACGATCTCGCCTTGAGCTGCCATCTCCCTCTGTTGGGCCACCATCGCCCGCCTGACCGGAGACACCGTGGATACAGCGGAAACTTTGGTTTCGATGTACGGTTCCCGGAGTTCTTGGCCGACCTCATTGCCGCCGACCCGGACCCGGGAGCTGTCTTTGCTGATTAGTTGCACCGGATTTGCGGCGGCCAACTCCCCAAGGGAGTCGGGGTCGTCAATGGATGTGCCGTTGGTAAGCGCCAGCCAGGTAATTGCACGGTACATCACACCGGTGTCTAGGAACGAAAACCCCAGCCGGCCGGCCAACTCGCGTCCGACAACGGTCTTCCCGGCGGCGACTGGGCCGTCTATGGCAATAGTGCTGACTCCGTGGGCCATTTGCTCCTCAACGGCAGATTAATAGGCGTGGCAGAAGAATCCGGCCTTCCCGGCATTATAGCATCGCCGTAGGGCCGGTCGAGCTTGAACTAACCGGGCCGACCCGTTAAATTGGATCTTTGGATGCCACTATTTCCGTAATTAGTAACTGTTACGGCCAGATATAATTAAGTAATCGGGTCGGAATGATTCTACGAACTCACTGGAAGCCCTGTTGCCTCGGAGTTTGGCTGCTGGTAACGGTAGCCTTGTTCGGTTTGGCTTCGGCTTTCCCTAAATTTCCCGGTGACGAGCGGGCCCTTGTGGAGTTTCAAGGCTTGCAATCCAGTTGGCTGGATAACGCTGCGGTAGCCGTTTCCTCCTTGGGCATGATCTACGTCTTTCTGCCAATCGTTGCTGTACTTGTTACCATATTAGTCTTGAAAGACCGGCGGGCCGACGCCTTCTTGGTCGGGTTGAGCCTAGTGCCGATTGCGTTGAATCTAGGCCTCAAGGCCGTGGTCGACCGCCCGAGGCCAGACTTTCATATCGTCGGCCCCCACGTGTCTGGTCTCAGCTTCCCCAGTGGACACTCGGTATTCGCTTTTATCGTCGGCGGCGTGATCATATACCTGGTTGAGCAATTCGTGCCGTCGCTGGCCCTTCGCCGGTGGATACAGGGCTCGGTGGCGATATTGGTGGTGGCGATTGGGGCGTCGCGGGTTTATATGGGGGTCCATTGGCCCAGCGACGTTATCGGCGGCTACGTCTTTGGGGCCTTGGCTCTTTTGGCGATGATCGCGGTGCGAAACGCGGTAGCAACCAGCCGCTAGACTCCTGTTAGTCACGGATGTCCCCGTGCTACACTCCCGGGGCCGGTGTGACGTCATGAGGGTTGGAGTGTATGAACTGGGTTGACGTGGTGATCTTGGTTGTGTGGGGCATCTCGATTCTCTGGGGATTCTCCGCAGGCCTGATTCAACTGATAGTCCCTTTTGTTGCGTTGCTCGCCTCTCTTGCCCTGGCCAGCCGGATCGGCGATTCGGTCGGGAACATCTTTTCCAGTGTCACCGATAGTGAGAACGCCCAAACGGCAGCGGGCTTCGTGTTAATTTTCGTGATCCTCTTCGTCATCGGCGGCATCATCGGGTTCATGGTCCGGAGGGTTCTGGGATTCATTCCACTTTTCGGTCTCGCTAACCGTTTTGCCGGCATAGCCGTCGGTCTTTTAATCGGCTTCGTGCTGCTGTCAGGGATTCTCACCGGCCTGCAAAAGTTCCCCTTCGAAGACTCGGATAAGAAGATCGACGAATCCGCCCTCGGAACCTTTCTTGCCGACAACTTCGACGTGGTCATCCGGGGTGTTGGCCTTATTCCCGGCGACTGGGACAACGAGTTGGAAAAGCTGACCAACTAGATGGGGCGTTCCGGCGGCCGTTTCTTTCGACTAAACACGGTCCGCGCCTTACCGTCCAACTTCCTCCACGGCGGTCTCCTCCACTCCCCAATTCACCGGTGGCTCGGCTCTTGAATCGCGGGCTGATATGCTACTATATGGTCGTAGGGCCCGGTCATCCTAGCTTCGAGACAGGGGCCCACTTTTCTTGGTTGGCGGTGTAGGAGGGCTCACGGGGTTTCCAATTTCTGGGTTAGGTTGAGCGGTTGCCCAACGTGGTTGAGCAAGCAGAAATCGGTCAAAAAACTGAGGAAGCGCTTTCCCCTCTAGAATCCACCGAGTGGGTGGACCCGATCATACTGATTCGCGCCCCAGTCTTGGTGTTGAACCTAAATTACGTCCCGGTGAACGTCTGCTCCGTGCGCCGTGCAGTGGTGATGGTGGGCAAAGGGAAGGCAGAACTCTTAGAGAACCACCGAGGCCAACTCCACACGGTGACAGCCGTTATCGAAGCCCCCTCAATTATCCGCTTGGTCTACATGGTGAAACGGCCGTTCCTGCCTCGAAAGCTGTCCAAGAAAGAGGTATTCCTCCGAGACCGGTTCACCTGCCAGTATTGCGGCAAGAAAGCCCAAGACCTGACTTTAGACCACGTGATTCCGCGGAGACAAAACGGCAGCCACACGTGGGAAAACGTGGTGGCTGCCTGCAACCGGTGCAATTTGCGCAAGGCCGGCCGGACACCGGTCGAAGCGAAAATGTTCCTGGGAAAGCCACCTCGCGCTCCCGACCCCAACCCGTACCTCATTTTGCAGAACCGCGTAATCCTGGAAGCTTGGCGCCCCTACATACCTTGGTCCGACCGAGACTGAGTTGGGCCCCAGCGGCCTAGTTCCCGTTTCTAGTTCTTGGACCGGTCGTCTCGAGGGACTTCCGCCAGGGGCAATTCCAAGACCAGGTCGTCGTCATAGCGGACCGATACTGATTCCTTCAACCGGTGGCCTACGATTACCGTCGCCCGTCCTGCCGGAGTGCTCACTTCCTCGCCGATCCTGGGAAAGGCCCGGTTGATCTGCCGGTACTGCTCGTACTCGAACCCATCCCAGCACTTGGCCCTTTTCCCCTTCCAACGCTACATGGCCGTGTAATCGGAGGGCCAAGTACCCGGTATCAGCGTAGGTCGCTGGACCGCCACCGAACCCCGGCTACTCGCATCATATTTTAGCTGTCTCCATTGGCAAATTGAGCATAAGGACCTCCAGCGCCAACCGGGCGCTGGCGTTTTCGTCCAGTGCAGTGATGGTTCCCATCAACCGCCGGATGAAGTCCACGATTTGAGGAGTGGTTAGGCCGGCGGCTTGGGCCCGAAGGGCGTCGGCTTGGTCAACGTTGTGAAGGTACTCTTGGGCACCCTCTTTGATGAGCAATAAATCGCGCCACCAACGCAGCCACAGGGCCAACAGGTCGCGGGCGGCTTCCCGGTTGGACCCGAACAACGACGCGATTTCGTTGGCGTAGGCGAACCGGGTCTCAAGTCCGGCGTCCAGCGCCTCCTGCATCCGTTCCGTATCGGCTTGGCGCTGCTCCAAGACTTGGAAGTCGTCCAGGGCCCGGATTGCCCAGCCCA
Organism: Dehalococcoidia bacterium; assembly: GCA_965247605.1. GTDB lineage: Bacteria > Chloroflexota > Dehalococcoidia > Lucifugimonadales > UBA3495 > VXOI01. The sequence goes on from CBDFHM010000003.1 coordinate 60,039, forward strand.
GGCACCCTCGGGAAAAGCGGTAGAGTTGTTCCGCAGCTTCCGGGGCGACCTGGCGATCTTTGGTCAGCCGTTCGATCATCGCCGCCTTGGACAGAGGGAGGAGAGCAAATACCTGGCAGCGGGACCGGATCGTTGGCAGCACCGCCTCCTCATCTCCGGCCAATAGCAAGAACATTACGTGATCCGGGGGCTCCTCAAGAGTCTTGAGCAAGGCGTTGGCGGCCGCTGTGCTCATCGACTCCCCTCCGTCCAGAATAATTACACTTGTGGAACCCTCGAAGGGGTTCAAATTCACCGACCGCAGTACTTCTTTGATGTCGTCGATGCCGATCACGGTGTGGCTACCCCGGGACTCTTCCCGGTTCTCCGGCACACCCACGACTCGAACGTCTGCGTGCATATGGTTGGCGATACGGCTACATTGAGCGCAGGAACCGCAGGGTACGCCGGGCCCCTGCAAGCAATTTACCGCTTGGGCCAGGTTCAGCGCCAGGGTCATCTTGCCCACATGAGGAGGGCCGGTCAGCAGATAGGCGTGGGACAAGCGGCCTTGGGCCAGGCTGGGCTCAATCTGGCGCAGCAGATGGTCTTGGCCGTATACCTGCCACATGGACTAGGGCACGTCGCAGTGCATCAAGTCTTGGTAACTCTCCCGCCGACGTATCAGGCGGCTCCGTCCGTCGGCCACCAACACCATGGGCGGCCTTGGGTTGAGGTTGTAATTGCTGGCCATGGACGGGCAGTAGGCTCCAGCGGCTGGAATCGCCAACAGGTCTCCGGACTCTATCTCGGGTAGCATGATATCCGACGCCAACAGGTCGCCAGATTCACAGTATTTGCCCGCCACGGTTACTTTTTCCACCGTTCCGCGCGACGCTTTGTTGGCGGCTATGACCTCATACTCCGCCTGGTAGAGAGCCGGCCGGATGTTGTCACCCATACCCCCGTCGACACTGACGAACTTGCGGACTCCGGGGACGTCTTTGATGCCGCCCACGCGGTAAAGCGCCACCCCGGCAGGTCCAATGATCGCCCGTCCCGGCTCAATGACCAAAGTGGGCATTTCCATATCCAATTCCTGGCAGGTCGAACTCATGGAAGAGACGATGGTCTCGGCGTAATCCGCAATTGCGGGAGGCCGCTGGTCGCGAGTATAGGCCACGGCGAAACCACCGCCAGGGCTGAACCGCTGCAACTCCAGGCCCTCTTCCCGAAACTCAGCGGCGAATTTCAAGACCATCTCGGTGGCTACCCGGTAGGGCTCCAACTCGAACACCGGCGACCCCAAGTGGAAGTGCAACCCCCTCAAAATCAGGTTTTTCGCGGCCAACCCCTTGCGTATGGCCTCCGCAGCGTGCCCGGTCTGTATCGAAAATCCGAATTTGGAGTCCAGGATCCCGGTGGTGGTATACACGTGGGTATGTGGGTCGATGCCCGGAGACACCCGCAGCAGGATGTCCTGCACCTTACCGGCGTCCCGTGCGAGTTGGTCCAAGAGATCCAATTCATGAAAGCTGTCGACCACCACCCAACCAATGGAATGATCCAACGCCTCGGTCAACTCTTGAGGGGTCTTGTTGTTGCCGTGAAAGTAGACTTCGTCCAACGGCGACTGGGCGTTGGCGTTAATAATTGTGGCCAGTTCACCCCCGGACACCACGTCGAAACCCATGCCCTCTTCCTGCAGCAACCGGGTTAGCGCCGGGTTGATGTAGGCCTTGCAGGCGTAACTAACCTGAGTGTCGGCGTGTCTTTTCCGGAATTCGCCGACGAAGGAACGGCACCTGGCACGGATGGTCTGCTCGTCTAGAATATAGACCGGGGTCCCGTACTCTTCGGCCAGCTCCAACGAACTGCAGCCCCCGATTATGAGATGACCGTCGGCGTTTATCTCGGCACTGTCCGGGAACACGGAATCTGGGAACATCACGTCTCTCTCGGGCAAAAATACGGAGCTGAACTTCGCGTCTGGCAGGTCTGAATCATAGGCCCGGCAGCGGTCCGGCGCAACTTTCGAGGTTGCAGCCCCTCGCTTCTTGATAGGCAAGTAAAAGCCCCCGCTCGAGAGCGGGGGCTTTTTATCCTCGTAAATTCCGGGCCGGTTCTCCCTGGGAGAGATAAACGGCTACGGTAGACTGACGGGGAAGTTCGTGGGGAGAAGAGCCGCAGTGACTTCTTCTCCAAATCCGCAGAATGGGTGGCCGAAGGCGTCGGAAATATCGTAGATGATGTTGTCGAACCCGCCGCCAATCCCGACGCCGCTCAGGCCGTTCGGAACGAAGTCCAGGGCAAGCGCGTCACGGGTCCTCCAAGCCACGTTGTGATCGGCGCAGGAGGTGTCCCCGCTGACGCCAACAGCTCCCACCAGGACTCCGTCTCCGTCGTACAGACCGAGCCCGCCACCAAAGACGTTGACGCCTCCGATCTTGGACCCGACCATCGGATCATCGGAGTCGCCGTACCGGCCAGCGTTGCCCTGGTACGCTGCTCTGGTATCCACGGGATTGCTGTGTTGTAGGCCAAATAGGCTACCGCCGGGCTGGACGGCGGAATATAGGTTGGCGGTGGAAAGGGCGAGCCCAGGGAACGCGCTCAGTGGACCCTCTTCGGCGTTAAGGCTGAATGCGTTTGCGGTGTTGGCTTTCTGGGCCGAGATTACCCGGCTGCCCAGCCATTGGTCGTTGTTGTCGTCGCCGGTCTTGGCCACCTGGCAGACAACGCCGTCGCTGTTGACCACGGTGGCCCACATGTTATTGGACAGGCCGCCGTTGTCGAGGTCAAATTCGTCGATGTCTCCATCGTCGTCGCTGTCGTACGGGCCGATGGCGCCGGACAGCGCTAACGTCAGATCGCCGTGGCTGGGAAGGCCATCGCAAGCCGAGTTTCCGTTATCATGGCTATCACCGCTGTTCCCGTCCGCCAGTGCATCAGGGCCGGAAGAACCCGCGAACATTGCGGCCGCCACCCCTCCAATCGCCATGACGCCGACCAGAATCGGAAGTAAATACCTAAATTTCATTTTATCTCCGTCAATTAGCGACCCAGCGTTTTGAGACTGTGAAATGAGAGATGGACGTCCCATTTAGCTCAGAACGGCACGCCCGGTCGACCCACGCCCAGCTTCCGTTGACGCCACTCTTGGGCGAGTATATACTCCGGGCACATTTCGAACCCGCGCCTGTTTGGCTGCGGGTTAGCGTGTCGCCTGGGGTTTTTCTCCGCCCTGTGATACGAAATATCATCCTGCCAAAATTGAAAATAGATTCAAACCTATAGAGAGGTGCTGCCTTGAGAATTCAGGTAACGGTCAACGGCCAAGCCAGGGAAGCCGACGTTGACCCTCGGGTGCTGTTGGTCCACTTCTTGCGGGAAAACCTGGGCCTGACTGGGACCAAGATCGGGTGCGACACCAGCCAGTGCGGCGCCTGCGTCGTCAAAATGGACGGGGCCAACATCAAGTCCTGCACCTGCCTGGCGGTCCAGGCCGACGGCAGCGAAATTACGACCATCGAGGGACTGGCGCCCGCAGGGGGGCTGCACGCGGTACAAGAAGCCTTTTGGAACAAACACGGCCTACAGTGCGGCTACTGCACGGCGGGCATGATCATGACGTCGGTGGAGTTGTTGGAGAGGAATCCCAACCCCACGGCCGAAGAGGTTCGCCAGGGTCTCGAAGGCAACATTTGCCGCTGCACCGGGTACCACAACATTGTAAAGGCGGTCTTGGCGGCCGCCAAGGCCAAGGGGAGCTAGAAGATGACGTCAAGAATTTTTGGTTCAGGAATTCGCCGCCGGGAAGACCCGCGTCTCATCACTGGCCAGGCCTCGTACACCGACGATATCACTCTTCCCGGCACAGTACACGCGGCGATCGTGCGGAGTCCCCATGCCCACGCCCGTATCCGCAGCATTGATACGGGAGGTGCCGCCGCGGCGCCCGGCGTGTTGGCGGTCTACACGGGTGCGGATATCGACGGCGTCTTGAACCCCATCCCGTGCGCCTGGATCGTCCCTGATTCCGACGTCAAAGCGGTCGCTCACCCTGCAATTGCCAAGGACTTGGTACGTTATCAGGGCGACGCTGTCGCCGTGGTGGTGGCGGAGTCGCGCTACCAAGCGGAGGACGCCCTCGAATTAATTAGCGTGGACTACGAAACCCTCCCTGTAGTCGTGAACGCGGAAGCGGCGATGAGGGCTGGAGCACCCCAACTGCACGAGGACGCCCCCAACAACCAGGCTTTCCATTGGGTCATGACCGGGGGCGACACCGACGCAGCCTTCTCCGATGCGGAGGTCGTGGTCAAAGATACGATTACACAGCAAAAGCTAATTCCCAACACCATCGAACCCCGCTCAGCCTTGGCCAGTTGGGTCGGCCCGACCGGCGAGCTCACGCTGTGGTCTTCGAGCCAAAACCCTCATATCTGCCGGTTTATCACCTCCCTGGTCAGCTCAGTGCCTGAGCACAAAATCCGGGTTATAGCGCCGGAAGTTGGCGGTGGCTTCGGCAGCAAGACCCCGATTTACGCGGACGAAATGATCGCGGTCTTTTGCTCGATGAGGCTGGGACGCCCGGTAAAGTGGACCGAGACCCGTTCGGAGAACTATCAGGCGACCCTCCACGGCAGGGACCACACCGAGTACGTGGAGATCGCGGCGACTCGTGAGGGCAAGATCACCGGCGTTCGCTCGGTGGTATACGCGGGAATGGGGGCCTATCTTTCAACCGCCGCCACCGGGATTCCGACGATTCTACACGGCCTCATGTATTGCGGGCCCTACGATATCGCCAACGTGAAGGCCGATGTCTACGGCGTGTTCACCAACACCACTCCGGTCGATTTGTACCGGGGCGCCGGTCGGCCCGAGGCCACCTTCCTTCTGGAGCGCTTGGTGGATCTTTTGGCTGCCGAGTTGGGGGTGGACCCGGTGGAGTTGCGCCGCAAGAACCTGATTCCCAAGTTCGAAGACGGACATGATGTGGCCACGGGGCTGACCTATGACAGCGGCGACTACGAGCTTTCGTTGAACATGGCCCTGGAACACGTCAACTATCAAGAACTGCGGCAAGAGCAGGCCCACGGGCGGGAGCACCATGAGTACATGGGCATCGGTGTTTCCTGCTACTGCGAAATCTGCGGCCTTGGACCATCTCAAGTCGCTGGCGCCGTCGGATTTGGCGCCGGTCTTTGGGAAGCAGCAACAATTCGGTTCACACCGACGGGTAAAGTTGGCGTCTATGTTGGGGTCAGTCCTCATGGTCAAGGGGAGGAAACCACGTTCGCCCAAATCGTTTCCGATGAACTGGGAGTTGCGGTGGATGACGTCGATGTTATCCACGGAGATACCGCCAATACACCCATGGGATGGGGTACCTATGGCAGCCGGACGACTGTAGTCGGCGGCGCCGCAGTGGCGCTCTCCGCAAGGAAGTTGAATGAAAAGGCGCGAGCCCTGGCCGCCCACCTTTTGGAGGCGGCCGAGGCCGACATCGAATACGAAGATGGTAAGTTCTTTGTTCGCGGTTCACCCGACCAGAGCAAAACAATCCAGGATATCGCTCTGATGGCGAACGTGGCCTGGAACATGCCGGAAGGCATGGAGCCGGGCATGGAGGCATCGGCCTTCTATGACCCGCCCAATTTCACCTATCCCTTTGGCACCCATGTCGCCGTGGTGACGGTGGACGCGGACAACGGGCTCGTTGAGTTGAAGCGTTACGTCGCGGTGGACGATTGTGGCCCTCAAGTGAACCCAATGATAGTGGAAGGCCAGGTCCACGGAGGAGTGGTCCAAGGCGCCGGTCAGGCGCTGTGGGAAGGAGCGCAATACTCCGAGAACGGCCAATTGCTGACCGGTTCGATGATGGACTACGCCCTGCCCAAAGCCCACATGGTACCCGACATCGAAACCCTTTCGTCCGTCACTCCATCTCCCCATAATCCGTTGGGAGTCAAAGGAATCGGCGAAACGGGCACCATCGCCTCCACGGTAACGATATACAACGCGGTGATCGATGCGCTGAGACCCCTGGGCGTCACCAGTATCGACATGCCGCTGACCCCGGAAAAGGTCTGGCGGGCCATTCACCAGCAGGGGAGCTAAGCGATGTTTGCAACAAGTTTCGATTATCAAAAGCCCGGTTCCGTTTCGGATGCAATTCAGATCCTGAGCAACAACGACGAAGCTAAGGTGTTGGCCGGGGGGCAGAGTCTGATTCCCTTGCTGAAACTGCGTCTCGCCCGGCCCACAGTGGTCGTGGACATCGGTGGAATCCAGGAACTAAAGGGCATCACCGTCGAGGGCGGCACCATGCGCGTCGGCTCGCTGACCACGCATTCGGAAATCGCTTCCTCCCATCAGGTCCACGAGTCGTGCGAAATGCTGGCTGAGGCGGCTGCGGGAGTTGGCGACCCGGCGGTCCGCAATCGCGGCACCATTGGAGGGAACGTCTCTCACGCCGACCCAGCTTCGGACCTCCCCACGGTACTAACGGCGTTGAACGCTCGGTTTAGCGTCCAAGGTCAGGGGGGACTGGTGAGCCGCGGCTCCCGCTCCGTGCCGGCCAGCGAATTTTTCACGGGGGCCTTGACCACCGCCCTTGCCGAGAATGAAATCCTCACCGGGGTGGACGTTCCTGTGTTACAACCGAATCAGGTGGCCGAATACGCCAAGATGGCCCACCCGGCCACCCACTTCGCTGTCGTCGGCGCCGCGGTGGTGATTACCCTGGAAGAAGGCACTCGCTGCACCGCTGCCAGCGTGGCCGTGGGTGGACTGGTCCCGAAGCCAATGCGGGCGCCGTCGGTGGAAAGCGCCTTGGTGGGCCAACAACTCACTCAAGAGCTGATCACTGCGGCCGCAGACCGCGTGGCCGACGACTTGGGTTCAGACATCATCGGCGACATCTTTGCTTCGGCGGATTACCGGAGGGCGATGGCGGCGATTGAATTGAAGCACGCCTTGTTCCACGCTGTCGGCTTGGCCCACCATTAGCCGAATCTAGTCGGTTTCGCCAATTCGGTTTCGCCAATTCGGTTTCGTTGGATACGACAAGGGCACGGCATGCCGTGCCCTTGTTTTTTGAGGTTAGCCTCCCCTGCTGATACAATACCCGCCGGAACCTAGGAGGGCCACTTGACCGACAAGCCGATGAAAATCCTGGTGATAAATGATGATGGAATCGCATCTCCGGGATTGTGGGCCGCTGTACGCGCCCTGCGAAAGGTAGGCGAGGTGTTTGTGTTGGCCCCCGACCGCCAGCAGAGCGGGGTGGGGGCATCATTGACGCTGTTTGCGCCGGTGCGAGTCAATCCGTGGCGTTTGGACCCGGAGTTCCAGTCACCGGAGCTCGGGTCAATAGAGGGCGGACTTCATCCGGTCACGGCGTACTCCGCCGAAGGGACGCCTGGTGACTGCTGCATTCTGGCGCTGGAGAACGTGGTTGGCGCCGTTGACTTGGTGGTGTCGGGCGTGAACTCCGGCTCCAACGTCGGCTGGGACGTGATGGTCTCCGGAACGGTGGGCGGCGCGGTCCAAGGATTCGTTCGCGGCTACTCCACCATCGCCATATCGGTGGCCTCGGTCACCGACCCCAAATACGATATCGCCGAAAGCATCTTGGAGTTGCTGGGCCAAAGGTTACGAGACAACCCATCGCCAGCGGTTTTTTTGAACGTGAACATACCGAACGTGGCCCCAGACAAGGTGGCTGGAATTCGTGTCACCCGACTGGGCAATCGTTCCTACGGCGAGTCGGTGCGTCAGGAAGGCGGCATGAACGAAAAGCGTTACTGGATAGCCCGCAACAGGCCCAACGGCGAGCAGCCGGACGGCGACACCGACATCTGGGCGCTTAAGAACAACTGCGTGTCCATCACCCCGCTAAAAATCGGCCTCGGCGACGACGAACGCATCCCGGAGGTCGAGGGTCTGGTGGGAGACTTGCCCGACGCCCTCTTGGCCCGTCCGGATTAATTCCACAAAAATCAAAAAAGCCGACCGGCTGGGGGCCCTGCAGCGCCGATAGGCGGCTCTAACCCGTAGGCACAGCGTCGGGTGAGTGGGCTTGGGTGACCCCGACCATGCTGTCCCGGTTCACCAGCTTGGCCAGTTCCTCCTCGCTCAACCCCTCGGTGCCGACTGGCCGCTTGGGCAGCACCAAGTACCGCAGGTCGGCGGTGCTGTCCAAAACTCGGACCTCCGTCGCCTCGGGGATTTCTGTTCCGAACTCCTTTAGGACTCCGCGAGGGTCGTTGACTGCCCGAGAACGGTAGGAGAAGCTTTTATACCAGTCGGGCGGGCGTCCTAAGAGGGCTCGTGGGTAGCAAGAACAAAGGGTACAGACCACCAGGTGATGCACCGCCTCGGTGTTCTCGACCACCTCTATTTTCGGCGTCGTCTCCGGCAGTTCGTACCCCAACTCGGACAATGCGCCATCAGGGTTGGACAGTAAACGCGATTTGAACTCGGGGTCGGCCCAGGCATGAGCTACAATCCTGGCGCCATCGGCCGGGGAGCGGGCCTCCACGTTGTCCACATTTCTCTGGACTTCTTCCGCGGCGATAATCCCCTTCTCGACCAGCAGGGCCTCGATGGCCTGCGCCCGCCTGGCGTAGATGCTCAACCCAGACGTATCCATACCGGGGTGGGTGTGGTCTCCGTGATCAACGCTCATGGACGCCTCCTAACTAGACGCAGGCCCAGATACGGGTTCGAGCCAGTGTTCGTAGATGTCAATTAGCAACCGGTCGCCCGCCGGACCGGTGTAGTCAGGCCACAAGTTTTTTTGTCCGAACTCAATGCGGTAAAGAGGAATGTGCGGTCGGCCGGCGCCGCCGTGGGCCAGGGATTCTGGATTGGGAAAGACACCGCAGAGGGCCTCCACCCGGCCCTCCTTACCTTGAACGTATTCCGGTGTCCTAAAATGGGTCGGCGGCGACCCTGTTCGGATTCGCACCAAGTCGCCGGGATGGAATTTCATCACTGAAGAAGCCATTCTATGCCTCTGCCTCACCTAACTGAGCCGCCTTGCCGTCGATTTCCTCAGTTGTCAGCACGTCTTTCTCTATCAGCAGCGTCTCTATTGCCCCCGCCCAGCGTTCGTAGTAACTGAGTGACTCGTAGCGCTCCTCGCCCAGTCCCTCTATGGCGCGACGGAGTTCATCGACCCCGACGTAACCCTTCTCTCCTAGGACCGCCCGAATGGCGTCAACCCGCCGCTCCCAGTCCATCAAGTTGTGCTCGCTCTGGTCGATGGGGTCATCGGTGGGCCAACCGCCCCGGTCGTGTACCTTCGGCATGTAATTTTCCTCGGCAGCAAAGGCAGCAAAGGCAGCAAAGGCAGCAAAGCTGCGTTTCGTTAGTGGTTGCTGGTGTTACGGTGAGCCTATTAATCCTACTTACTAACCCACATGTTGGCCACGTCGATTGCCCGCATCCACTCGACATTGGGGTAGGTGTTGATGTAGTTGATGAGTCGCTCCAGCATCAGCAAACGGCCTGGGCGGCCGACGTACTGGGGGTGCATTGTCAACGTATACGCCCGCCCGTAGCGGTACAGCCCTTCGAACTCGGCGGCCCAAGTGCCGTAGACTTCGTCGGGGTTACGCATCGGCCCCATGCGGTTGGCCACCGGGGCGTAGACGAAATTGGGCGCGTCGTCCAAAAGCCAATGGATGGGGATTTCGACGATTTCCTTGCCGGTGTTGGGAGAAGCCTGCATATAGGGCGCATCGTCGCCCATCAGGCTGGTGTCGTAAACAAAGCCGTGGGAAATAAGCAGGTCCAACGAATGTTCGCTTAGCTCCCAACTTGGGGAGCGGTACCCTAGAGGCTGCTGGCCCGTGATCCCGCCCAGGATATCGATCCCCCTTCTGAGAACTCCGTCCTCTTGTTCCCGGGACAAAGTCGACGGCGGCTCGTGCATATAGCCGTGGTGGGCCACCTCGTGCCCCCGGTCGGCGATCTCCTTGACCAACCCTGAGTAATTCTCGGCCACATAGCCGGGGATATAGAAGCTGGCAGGGATGGAGTACTGGTCCAGCATGTCGAGGATCCGCGGCGTCGCCACGGCGGGCCCGTATTCGGCCATCGACATTAAGCTAGGGTGGTTCGCGAAGGCGGGGTCACGGTTTATCCATGAAGTTACCCCGTCAATGTCGAACCCCAGCATCGCCACGCATTGGGTTTCACCGGGCCAAATTCCAGACATGACCGCCCTCCGCTGTTTTCCGGCTATTCTAGCTCAGCGGCGGCCTGCTTGGAAGTCACGGCTTCACCCAGGGTGGGTTAGCCGCCGGTCTAAGCCACTGTCAGCGGCGTGGCCGTGTCCAGATTGTGCCAGTATTTGTAGCCCTCGCCTGGGCCCTCGGCCACTACGACCTCGTGGGCGTACCCGTTGTGAGTGGGTATGTGAAGTGAGGCGCCGGTGGTTCTCACCGTTACCCCTCCCTTGGTCTCGAACATCAGCCCGGCTTCAATTGTTGCCATTTCCGAAAACGTCATCCTGAGCCTCCCTTAGTGGTGTGGTGAACTAACTTATTCTGGGACCAAGAAGTGACGGCGCCATGGACATTCACTGCACCGACATAACGAATGTGTGAAATGCGTGTTTTGTATGGGCTGTGGCCCCCCGCTAAGCAGTAATCGCTTTACGCAAACGCCAAGTCGCGACAGAGAGTAAGACCACGGCGAAGGCGGCCAATACGGCCAGTTCCACCAGAATGTCGGCCACCGTCCCGCTACGGCGCACCAGTTCGGCGAAGGCGTCGTTCCCCCAGGCGTGGGGAGTGAAATGCGAAATGGTACGCATCGTGTCTGGGAAGACCTCCAGCGGCACCATGCTGCCGCCTATCGCCGCGAGTCCCAACCCAAACAGCAGCCCGGTTGAAACGGCTTGTTGGTCTGTGTTGAGCACACTCCCAATCAGCATTCCCGCACCGGCTCCAACCATAGCGAAAAGGATCAAAATCAGAGCAGCGCCCAACGGATCGCCCCAATTGACGCCGAAAATCAGGGCCGAGCCCAGCATTATGATCAGTCCCTGTATCAGTGCCACGGCGATCCGGCCCAAGGCTTCTCCCAGAAGGATTGTACGGACCTGAGTCGGCGTTGCCAGCATGCGTCTGGCCAGGCCCAGCCTCCGGGTCTCGATGAGGGCCACCGACCCTGTCAGCGACGTTAGAAAGACGAACAACAGCAACTGAGAGCTGGCCCCCAAGTCAAACGTCCCCACGTCTTCGGGAAATAGGGCCTCGCCGGCGCTGGTCACCACAACCTCGACTCCTGGAACCAACGGCGCGACCTCGGCCGCCTGTTCGATGGCCTCGTCGAGGGACGCAATTCCCTCCCCCTCAACAAAGCGAGCGGCGCGGATGACAACGCTTTGCTCAGCGATGGCGGCGTCCACGGTAGCACGAAGCTGAGCGCCCAAGGAACCCGGACGGCTGAGGAACCTTAGGGTGGCCTCGCTCCCGCTGCGGATTGTTTCGTTGTAACCCGCCGGAATCACCAGCCCGGCCTGCACCCGGCCCCGGTTGACCCCGGTGACCAAGTCACTTTCGTTGGAATATCTGCTGACCTCCAGGTCTTCTTCGGCCTCCAGAGTGGCCACCAACTCGGTAGCCAGAGCGTCGGCATCTTCGCTCACTATCCCGATCACCGGCGTGAAGCCGCTGCCAAACGACGCCCCTAAGAGGAGGATCAGCAGCATCGGGAGGATGATGACGAAGAAGATGTTGGAGCGTTCACGGAATAGCCGCCGCAGGTTGGTGCCAGCAATTACCAATGCCTTCATTGCTGGATCAGCTTTCCTTGGCGCAAGAACGCGATCACGCCGGTAACCACGACAAATGCCAGAATAGCCCCCAGGGCAGGCACTATGTCCTCCAGACCGCCGCCGCTTTGTAGTTCGGCTAATCCTCGCAGAAACCAGGCGTGGGGCGTAAGCAGGCTCAGTCTTTCGATGAACCCACCGGCCTGGCCAACAGGAAAAAACGATCCTCCCAGCATGCCTAAAACCAGAGCCACTATCGCCTGATAGTTGCCGGCCTGTTCGGCGGTCCGGGCCAAGGTGGCGATCAAAGCCATGACTGCGGTAGCCGCCAAAACGCCCACGACAATTAGCAACGCAACACCGTAGGGGTCTCCCCATTCCGCTCCCAATAGCACGCTGGTAGCCACCGCCAGCACCGCCATGCTCACGATGCCCAGGACGAAGCTGGTAATCAACTTTCCCACCAGAATCGAAGGTCGCCGGATGGGCGCGGCCAGCAAGCGGTTCAAGGTGCCATCGCGCCGCTCGTCCAGGAGGCTGGATATGCCGAACTGCACCGTGAAGAAAAGGAAGAAAACAGCCATACCGGCGGCGAAGAATGTCTTGGCGTCAAGTTCTTTTCTGGTGCCCGAGACGTCCTCCAAGGAAATCGGGTTGGGTACGGTGGAGGCCCTTTCTATCAGAGCGTCTGCTGTCGTAATTTTCCCCTGCCCGGACGCTAAGACGGTGGCTACAGAAATTTGGACCGCTCTAATCTCGTTGGTGAAGGATGTGGCTATCGAACTGGCCACCATCGTGCCTATGGGGCGGTCAACGTTGCCGATTACCTCGAACTGGGCGGGCTGGCCGCTTTCGACGGCGGAGGAAAACCCCAAAGGAATAACGAATGCCGCTGAAACGGTTCCGTCGTCCACCAACCGAAGCCCCTCGGCACGAGAATCCGATTCGGTCAAATCCAGCAGCCCATCGGCTTCCAGCGGGGCCAACAACTCATCGGCGAAGGCACGGGCGCTGTCGCCGCCGTCCTCGTCGACCACCGCGTACTCGAACGTAATGTCGTCGGCGCCGACATCGCTCAGGATCTGGCTGAAAATGAACGCCAGCGCCAATGGCACGACGAAGCCGATAAGGAACGCTGAACGGTCGCGGGCCCGCTGGCGGAGGTCTTTCCAGGCGATAAGAAAGGCAGCACCCATATTTAGTCGCGCAGGGCTTTGCCGGTCAGGTGGAGGAACACGGCTTCAAGGTCAGGCTCCTTGACCTCGACGCTGCGAATGGTGAGCCCGGCGGCGGTGGTCTTGGCAAGGATTTCTGGCAGGGCGTTTCGCGCTTGGTCTACCGAGAGGTCGATGCCGCCTTCGCGGACGCTAGCCTCTCGAACGGCGCTTATTTCGGCGGCGGCCCTGGCCCCGGCATCCAGATCCCCGGTGGCCGATAACTCCAAGCGGTCGTGTTCTCCGACCAAGCCAACCAATTCTTGTCGGCTGCCTTCCGCCTTCAGCTCTCCCAAGTCGATGATGCCAACGCGGTCGCACAAGCGCTCCGCCTCTTCCATATAGTGGGTGGTGTATAGCACCGCCATACCTTCGTCGCTGAGTTGAGAAACGTTCTCCAAGATAGCGTTACGGCTCTGAGGGTCCACACCGGCGGTGGGTTCGTCCAAGATCAACAGGTGGGGACGATGGAGCAGGCCAATGGCGATGTTGAGACGGCGCTTCATGCCCCCGGAGAACTCTTTGGACGGATCATCGGCTCGTTCGGTCAGGCCGGTGATCTCCAGAACCTCGCCGATTCGGGTCCGGATGTCCTTGGAGGACATGCCGTAGAGATGTCCAAAGAAATTAAGGTTCTCCCTGGCGGTCAGGTCTGGATATATTGCCAGGTCTTGGGGTACATATCCGATCCCCGATTTCACTTCGACGCTGGCCGGTGTCAGCACGACCCCGTCAACCAACACCTCGCCGCTGTCCCGTTCCAGAAGGCCGCAGACCATGGAGATGGTGGTGGTCTTTCCGGCGCCGTTGGGTCCCAGAAGGCCGTAGGTTTCGCCCTCCTGAATGTGAAATCCAACTCCGTTGACGGCGACCGGGTCGCCGAAGGATTTGTGCAAGTCGTGACACTCAAGAATGTTGCGGCCGGGCGCCATGTAACCTCTCCTTGGAGACTTGTGGTCAAAAATTAGCGATCCTGTAGATATTCCAGGCCCCCTCTGGCGTCCTAGCTGCCGTCGCCTGATGCTCCCGTAGGTGTCGTCGCCTATCCTGCTGCTTCTGTTGCACCTTTCTTCGCCTCTGCCGCTTTCTTCACCTGTGCTTTTGCCGCTACCTGTGCCGTCGCCGCCGCGGATTTTGCAGCTTCCGCTGCCTTCACCGCCGTCGCTGCCAGTGTGTCCCTTGCCGCTGCCAGTGAGTCTGCTGCCGCTGCCGCTGCCTGTGCGTCTGCTGCCGCTGCCACTGCACCGCTGCCGCTGCCAGTGCCCCCTGCTGGAGTTCCCGCTGCCACCTGATGGTTGGACTCAGTGTTTCGGATTAAGTCCCAGAAGTCGTAAACAACGACTGAGGAATACGCCAAGCTGAACATTCCGCGTATTTCGTTATGGTGGGACCCGAGGGAGCGCCCGAGTATGCCGGCGGCCTCCGCTAATAAGAGGCCGATCGTGAGGCTCACGACAAATGTAGTCAGGTGCCCGACGGTTGCTAACGATTTAGTCGATTCAGGATCGTAGCTAAAGGAAAACCTACCGGCGATCCCTCCAGCGAGCAACAAACCGATAATGATCAGTGCCTGATTTTCGATATTCTCTATGTGTATTGCTTCTGCGACTTCGCCACCGTAAGCCCACCAAAGCACCCAAGTTACCGCCACTAATACAATGTGCTTTATGACGGTCATGACAATAAGCCCACGCCTAGTATTCATCTGCTTTTTCAAAAAACTCTTAAAGCTGGATGCGGGTCTAATCCCCATTTTTTCGCACTCGTCCTTGATGTGACCGCTCAAACTTTGAATATGCACGAACCGCACCGGAATCTGTACCTGATGAAACGCAGGAAAACTCCTCGCCAATAGGCTCCCAGATCTTCGTCGCGTGGAAAACGCGTAGAATTCTACCTAGGGCATTGGCTTGTTCCACGTTTCGGGAGTTTATCAGGTGATCCCGTCTGGAAGAAGTGGGAGACGCGCTTGGAAATGCTAACCACGCCAGCCTCCGCCGGGCCTAAAAGGCAGATCAAATGACCGCCGACACTGAGCACATTTGGCAGGAATTCAGCGAGCGTCTGAAATCCTTTATTCTTCGCCGCGTGCGTAGCGAGCACGACGCGGACGATATTCTTCAAGACGCGTTCGGGAAGATTCACGCGAACGCCGGTTCCCTTAAACAGCAGGACAAACTTGAATCCTGGCTTTACCAGATCACCCGCAACACCATCACCGACTACTACCGGCGCCAGTCAAATGCACCGCTGGATATAGCGGATATGCCGGAACCCGAAGCGTCTGAAGAGGGCCCGCAAGAGCATCTGGAAGAGCTGACCGCCTGCCTTAAGCCCATGATTGATTCCCCACCTGAGAAATACCGTCAAGCGATCGTGGCTACCGAGTACGAAGGCCTGTCCCAGAAAGAACTTTCACAGCAACTTGGAATGTCCTTGTCCGGGGTCAAATCCAGGGTCCAGCGGTCCAGAGAGAGACTGAAAGGGACCCTGTTGGGCTGTTGCCATTTCGAGTTCGACCGGCTCGGCAAGGTCATCAACTACCAGCCCAAAGAACCGGGTTGCCGGTACTGCCCTGGCGAAGAGTCCGGACCCTAGTACTCAGTCAACCTAATTCTGGCAGATGTTTTGACGTCTTGACTCGGGCGTGCACGTGACTCCGTCTATGCTAGGCTATGGAAGTGCCTCCAGCGATCTCTGAACTCAAACTTCAACCAAATTACGGCAGGTTGGCCGGCACTGACTCGATCTGCCAAGCCAAACATATCAAGCGTTTGCACCCTGCGGGTCGAAGGCGCAAAAGATGTCCAGCACCACCCGCGTCCGTCGCGACCATTGGCCGTGGCCCCGCATGCTGTCCACCTGGAGCGTTCGGTCATGAAGCCTCCGCCGCCTGGGACCGCACAACCTGAACAGGCTGTTGCGGCCAAGACTGCGTGTGGCGGGATCGGACGATGGAGGGCGGACCAGGGCGAGGTCAGGGTTCCGCGATCCGCACAATCGACGTCGGCGGCTCCCGGGCGAATACACCAACCTGGACAATTGAGTTCCCTCTACTTGGACCTGAGCGTTTGCGAGCCGGTGCCAGAGTACTGAAGTTGGTCTCGAGGGACGCCCTTCCCCCCGCTCACGTTGTCGAGGTCTCGCGGGTCTTGGATCTATCCGGCATTTCGGCGACGGTAAGGGAGCCTCCCATGTCCAGACCGAAGACCAGGCCCGCAGCCTGGGGTTCGTCAGTTCTCCCACCATTCGTATCAACGGCCGGGACATTCAAACGGACCGTGGCAACCCCATGGACGTCAAGGAAAGCCCTTGCGGTTGTGGGAGCGCCCTGTGCGGAGAGGAAATCGATTGTCGCGATTGGGTCTACCAGGGTGACGAGTTCCAGACGCCTCCCGTGGGACTGATCGTTGCTGCCATCCTTCGTGCCGCGTTCGGAGCGGTCGAGAAAAGTTGAAGAAAATTCGTCGTCGATAGCGGAAGTGCCTGACAACCTCGAAAAAGTTCTTCGCCGCCAAACGAGAATCAGACCTGGAATCGCCGTCTGCGGGGTCGGGACAGCGAGGACGATCTCTCGTGCTATCCCGAAAGCCCCGCCTGCCGGTTTCCGTAGACATTACGGAGTCTGGCGAGGTAATCCTCTAAAAAAGATAGGGCCTGGGACGAAAATCCCAGGCCCTAATGAATCCCATCAGACGTCCGGTGTCAGCAGCCGCTAATCACCGAACAGCCGATATGCGCCGATTTCGTTCAGGTTCGCAGCCACCGGCGGCTCATCGCAACGTTCCGCGATGTTCTCGGTGAAGGCCTGAAATGCCGCCAACTGCCCCAAGGGGTTTTCGCCATTGTCGGTCTCGATGGAGGCGATGTGAACGAAGCTGACGCCGTCGTCCAATTTGAACGAAGCGTACCTCAGGCCCGCCGGGGAATTGCTTTTGAGCTCTTCAAACACTTTTTCGATGTACTGTTGATTCTCATCCGCCCTGCCCGCTTTCACTTTGTACCGCACCATGACCCTGTTCATAACCGTCTCCTTTCGTTACCAATTCGGCGGTGCTAACCCGTAGGAATCCTGTCGAACCCGGTGTAGGGACGCAAGACGTCCGGTATCACGATCGATCCGTCCGCCTGTTGGTAGTTTTCCATGATGGCGATGATAACCCTGGGCAGGGCCAGCCCGGACCCATTTAGCGTGTGGGGCAACTGGGGCCGCGCTCCGTCTTGGGGACGGTAGCGGATATTGGCGCGGCGGGCCTGGAAGTCGGTGCAGTTCGAGCAGGAGCTGACCTCCAACCATTCCTGACAGCCAGCCGCCCAGACTTCGATGTCGTAGGTCTTCGCCGAGGCAAACCCAATGTCTCCGGTACAGAGTTCCAACACACGATAGGTGAATCCCAGGCGCTTACAGACATCCTCGGCGTCGGCCACCAGCCGCTCCAATTCGTCCCCAGAGGTATCGGGCTCGACGAATTTATACATCTCGACTTTGTTGAACTGGTGGACTCGCTTGATGCCACGGGTGTCGCGGCCAGCCGCCGTTTTCTCCCGCCGGAAGCAAGGTGTCTGGGCCACGTAGTATATCGGCAGGCTATTGGGCGGGACGATCTCATCCCGGTACAGGTTCGTGATGGGGACCTCCGCAGTGGGGATCAGCCAGAGGTCGTCCTCGTCATCGTGATAGAGGGTGTCTGCGAACTTCGGCAGGTTGCCGGACCCCTCCATTATTTCTCGTTTGACGACGGCTGGCAGATTGACCTCGGTGTAGCCGTGCTCTCGGGTGTGCAGGTCCAGCATCCAGAAAATCAGAGCCCGCTCCAGCTTGGCCGCCGCGCCCATTGTTGTGTAGAAGCGGCTTCCCGCCAGCTTAGTGCCCCGCTGGAAATCAATGATGCCCAGCTGCTCGCCCAAGTCCCAATGAGGTTGAGGTTCGAAGTCGAATTTCGCGGGCTCGCCGCTTTGCCGGATGACTTTGTTATCCTCTTCGCCGCCTCCCAGCGGGACGTCGGGAAGAGGAATGTTGGGCAGTCCCAACAGGATTTCGTGGATCTGGCCTTCCAGGTTCTGTACGTTGCTGTCCAGTTCGTCGACCTGGCCACCCAGAGTGCGCATCTGCTCAATGACTTCAGGCGACGGCGCCCCACCGGCGGACCGAGCGTGTCCAATGTCCCGGTTCACTTGATTGCGCTGGTTTCTAATCTTGTCGGCCTCAGTCTTGTCCCGTCGCCACCGGCCGTCCAATTCCAGCAGTTCCGCAATCTGATCGGGTTCACCGCGCGACGTCATAGCAGCGCGGACGCTCTCAGGGTCCCGTCTAATTTGCTCGATGGAGAGCATTATTTTGAGCCTTCTTCGGCGTCATCTTC
The DNA here is from genome assembly GCA_965247605.1 of Dehalococcoidia bacterium. Lineage (GTDB taxonomy): Bacteria > Chloroflexota > Dehalococcoidia > Lucifugimonadales > UBA3495 > VXOI01. The sequence goes on from CBDFHM010000003.1 coordinate 78,392, forward strand.
TGAGTCACCATCCGGGTCATCATCCGGGTCCGGCACTGCTGAGTTGGTGATGCTCCGCATCTGAGGGAACAGGACCACGTCTCTGATGGAGGTCTGACCCGAAAGCAGCATTACCAGCCGGTCGATGCCGATGCCCAGGCCGCCGGTCGGCGGCATACCGTACTCCATGGCGGTGAGAAAATCGTCGTCTTGGCGGTCAACCTCTTCATCCTGGTAGATGCGCCGGATATCCTCTTGGGCCTCGAACCGTTCCCGCTGCACCTGCGGATCGTTCAACTCGGTATAGGAGTTGGCGATTTCCATGCCGTAGGCGAAGGCCTCAAAGCGTTCCACATAACCCGGAACGCCGGGTTTGGCCTTGGCCAGCGGCGACATCTCCTCGGGATAATCCAACACGAAAGTGGGCTGCACCAAGTGCGGTTCCACCAAAGCCGATAGCAGCTTGTCTATCAGGCGGCCCCGGCTTTCGCGGATGCCGGTGTCCACGCCCAGCGCGGCGGCCCGGCGCTGCAACTCCTCGTCGGAACTGGAATCGATATCGATCCCACTCCGGTTGTTCAATTCCTCTCTCAATTGAACGCGTTGCCAAGGCGGCGTGAAATCTATCACCCGGTCCCCAACGGTGACCTTGGGGGAGCCCAATACCTCGGTGGCCACTTGAGACACCATCTGCTCCACCATGCCCATGACATCGTTGTAGTCGGCATATGCCTCGTAACTTTCCAAGAGGGTGAACTCTGGGTTGTGGTCTTGGTCGATGCCCTCGTTGCGAAAGACCCGGCCCAGTTCATACACCTTGTCGAACCCGCCGATAATCAACCGCTTAAGGTAAAGTTCGGTGGCGATCCTCAGGTAGAGTTGCTCGTTCAGGGCGTTGTGATGAGTGACGAAGGGCCTGGCGTGGGCTCCGGCGGCTACCGGCACCAGAATGGGGGTGTCGACCTCAAGGAATCCCCGGTTGTCGAGGAAACGCCGGATCCCGCTGATGACTTTGCTGCGCAACTCGAACACCGGCATGATGTCCCGGTTGGCAATGAGGTCCAAGTAGCGTTGCCGGTAGCGGGTCTCAGTGTCTCTCAAGCCGTGGAATTTCTCGGGGAGGGGCCGCAATCCCTTGGCCGTAACCGTCACCTGTTGAGCGTCAATGGTCACTTCACCGGTGCGGGTGCGAATCAAGTTTCCGGTCACGCCCAAGTGGTCACCGATGTCCAGGTCCTTGAGGATTTCGAACCCTTCATTCAGGTTGTTCTGGCGCATCAATGCCTGCAGACTGCCGGAGGCATCTTGCAGGTCCAGAAAAGCCGCCTTGCCCATCACCCGCATAGAAACGATGCGGCCAGCGACAGAAACGTTCTGGGCGGCGTCTTCCGCCTGGTCCCCCCGTTCCACCGCCTCGAACGTCTTTACGGCATCGGCGGTGTCGAACGTGCGCGTGAAGCGAGGGGGGTAGGGGTCGATTCCGTTGTTGCGGAGACGGTCGAGTTTGGCGGCGCGGTTCGCCAGTAGGGTTTCTTCGCGGTCCGGCATACGGTCCTAGGCGTCCAACGGGGCCGGTGCTCGCCTAATCAATGGCCATGATTTCGAGCTTGATCTTGCCCGATGGAGCGCTGACTTCTGTCATCTCTCCAACCTTTTTGCCCAACAAGCTACGGCCTATTGGTGAAACGTTAGAGATTTTTCCTTTGGAGGGGTCGGCTTCGGCGCTGCCGGTGATCGTATATTGGTAGGACTTGCCGTCCTGGTTTTTGACCGTCACTGTGGCGCCTACTTCCACCGAGTCGGCGCTGGCGGCGTGGTCTTCATCGATGATAACGGCGTTATTGACCATGTTGTCGAGGGTCTGGATTCGGCCTTCGGTGAAGGCAAGCTCGTTTCTTGCTTCTTCGTATTCGGCGTTGCTCACGGTGCCGCCGCGTTCCCGCGACTGCTGAATGCTCTCGGCTACTTCGTGGCGACGGACGGTGCGCAGATGCTCTAGCTCAGCCTGAAGTTTCTCAAGTCCATCTTTTGTTAAATAAATCGGCTGAGGCATCGTCTTCCTGCATCGGAGGCGAAAAACATAGGAGAAACAGCGCGCGAAACGCCGTCTCTTCCTGCCTCGATTGTAATCCTCGCCCGCAAACATTGTAAAGAAGACCGCCGGGAGTCTGGGGCCGTCCGCTATTTGACAGGGCTTATGGTTGCTATTAAGATTCTTTATGGACTAGCTATGGCAATTTGTGATTCCCTACAACCCAACGCCGGCTTCGCTTGAAGCCCCGCCTGCGGGCCTGGATTGGCCGGCGGTTTTACTGGGTTGTGTCCTCAGGTCTCCTCCTAACCTCCACCCGACGCCACAGCCGCCGTTCGTTCCCTTCGCCCCGGGCTAACTGTTGGGTTGCTAAGCAATTCACTAACTACGGGCGGCTATTTGGGTGTGAAGGTTGGCACTTAGAACATTTTGGCGATGGTGGTTCGTGGCGGCGATATTCGCCGCGTCGATTGCTGCCGCTTGCGGTGGATCAGACGACCGACCGGTACTGAAGGTTGGGGGCATTCCCGACCAAGATGCGTCAAGGCTGGCCCGTCGCTATGACGGTTTCGCCGCCTACCTGTCCGACCGGCTTGGGGTCGATGTCGAGTACGTGCCCAGCGCCGACTACGCGGCCGTCGTAACGGCCTTTACTCAGGGCGGCCTAGAGTTAGCGTTTTTTGGTGGGCTCACCGGCGTACAGGCGCGACTCCGGGACGAAGGGGCACAAGCCATCGCCCAAAGGGCTCAGGACGCCCGGTTCCACTCCAAGTTCATCATTCGGGCCGACCTGCCCCACAGCTCTCTGGAGGACCTGAAGGCCGAGGCGGGAGAGTTGACCCTAACCTTCGGCAGCGAAAGCTCGACCTCGGGCCACTTGATGCCGCGCTACTTCCTGGTTCAAGCCGGCTTGGACGCCGATACAGACTTCAAGACCCTCCCCAACTACTCGAGCTCCCACGACGTGACCTGGCATTTGGTGGAGGCCGGCGCCTTCGATGTCGGCGTCCTCAACGAGGATGTGTGGGACCGCGCCGTTACGGAAGGGCGGGTCGATACCACCAAGGTGCGGGTGTTGGAGACCACCCCGGATTATTTCGACTACAACTGGACCGCTCGCTCCGGTCTGGACCAAGTTTACGGTGACGGCTTCACCCAGCGCGTGAAAGATGCATTGTTGGGGCTGGACCAAGAAACACACGGCGAAATCTTGGAACTGTTCAGCACCGGGGGGTTCATAGAAACTCGGAACGAAAACTACCAGGCCATCGAGAATACCGCCCGTGGCTTGGGAATCATTAAATGACCCGTCCCGTTGAGCCGCTCGTCCCGGCGATACAGGCGAAGCGCTTGGCCAAACGCTACGGCCATCTCAACGCCCTGTCCGATATTGACCTGACCATTCTTCCGGGGGAACGGGTGGCAGTCGCCGGCCCCAGCGGTAGTGGGAAGACCACCCTGCTGTACCTGCTGTCCAGCCTGATTCAGCCGGACGGTGGAAGCCTCTCACTTGTTGGACGGGACCTGGCGAAACTCGGACCGGGGCGGGAGCTTTCGGAGCTGGTGGGCATCATCCAACAGCAGTTCAATCTGGTGCCGCACCTGCCGGTGGTACACAACGTGCTGGCCGGTCGTTTGGGGCAGTGGGGTATTCTCCGTTCCATCTTTTCCTTGGTGTCTCCTCGGGACCGGGAGATGGTCCAGAGCGCTTTGGACCAGTTGGGAATCAATGACAAGATCAACGAGCGCACCTCGCGGCTCTCGGGCGGCGAGCAACAGAGGGTGGCGATAGCCCGCTTGATGGTCCAGAACCCCCGTATCGTACTTGCAGACGAGCCGGTTTCCTCGCTGGACCCGGCCCGGGCCAACGAAATTCTCCAACTATTGACCGGGTTGGCCAACGACTCCGGTAGGACCTTGGTGGCCAGCCTTCATGCCCCCGAGTTGATCCGCAAGTATTTCACCAGGGTAGTTGGCCTACGCGAAGGAGTGATGCAATTCGACCTTCCGGCGGACCAACTGAATGGCCCAGTCCTCGAGGCCCTCTATGATCTTGACCGAAACGGGCCCAACCAAGTCGAAAGCCCGGTTTTTTGAGAACCGCCGGTTACTGAGCCTGGTGCTGGCTGGCGCGCTGGTCTGGAGCGTCGTCAGCATCGACTGGGGCGGTGGTGTCGTCCACACCGGCGGGGCCCGCGCCCTGAAGGACTTCGTCCTGGCCCTATTCCCCCCTGAACTTTCTCCGGCTTTTTTGCGGATCGCCCTTATCGCCAGTTGGCAGACCGTGGCTTACGCGGTGGCCAGCATAACCCTGGCTGTAATGATCGGCCTACCGCTTGGCGTAATTGCTTCGGGGACACTGGCCCAATCTTCGCGGTCGCGTATCGCCACCGTCGCAAGTGTCAGGTTCTTGCTGGCCGCCATGAGATCAATCCACGAGTTGGTCTGGGCGGTGTTGTTCGTGACGGCGTTTGGGCTATCGTCGCTGACGGTCATCTTGGCAATTGCCATACCATACGCTGGAATCCTGGGCCGCATATATTCGGACCTTTTCAACGATGTGCCGGAAGAACCCTTGCGAGCCCTTCGCTCTGCCGGGGCCTCTCCCGTGAGAGTTTTCCTTTACGGCCGGCTCCCCATCATGCTGGGCGACCTTCTCAGCTATAGTTTCTACCGCTTTGAGTGTGCGATTCGGGCGGCGGCGGTCATGAGCTTCGTCGGTATCCGGGGCTTAGGTTATGAAATCCAGCTATCACTGAACGACCTGCTCTTCAGCGAAGTGTGGACTCTCCTGCTCTTCTTGGTGGCTCTGGTCCTCTTGGTGGACTATTGGAGCACCCGCGTCCGGCGGAGTCTAGCTAATTGACCGGCCCCAAGAAAACGATTCAGGAGATAGCCGTTGGCTCGGGCCGCATTACTTTCGCCCGGGCGTCTCTCTACGGTTTCGTCCTGCTTGCGGTGATTTCTTGGGGCTATATCCTCTTGGGCACCAACAGCGGTTTTGCCGACTTGGTGTCGGAGCGGGCTTGGAGCAACGCCTGGGAGTTCATACGCGAACTGGTGGGTTGGGACACCGGTACGAGACCGGCCTACCTTCAGGCCGACCAGTGGATCGAGACTGGAAAGCTGGCCTACCGCACACTGGCGATGAGCGTTCTTGCCATCGGTTTCGCCGGGATTGGTGTACTCCTGACCTTCCTGCCAGCGGCCCGAAACGTTAGCGATGGCAGCCTCGGTGGCCGGCCGTCGTTGGCGGGCGGGGCCCTATACTATGTGCTGCGGGTTGTTTTTGCTTTGACCCGGGCGATCCCGGAACTGGTCTGGGCCTTGGTGATCGTCTTCTTTCTGTCCCCCGGGATTTTGCCCGGCGCGGTTGCCTTGGGCTTACATAACTACGGGATTGTGGGCAAGCTTTCCGCAGAGGTGGTCGAAAATATGGACCCGGGACCGGCGCGGGCGTTGCGGGCTTCCGGGGCCGGTAACATACAGATACTGTTCTATGGGATCTTGCCCCAGGCGATGCCGCAGTACATTACCTACCTGCTCTACCGCTGGGAGGTGGTGATCCGCACCACGGTGGTGGTTGGCTTCGTTAGCGCCGGAGGCCTGGGGAGGGAGTTTCGCCTAAGCCTCAGCTTCTTCCAGTTCACCGAACTGGCGTTGATAATCCTGTGGTACTTGATCTTGGTGGTGGCGGTAGACCTGCTGAGCGCCTGGCTACGGCGGGTGGTTCGGGACTGACGCAGTCAGTTTTAAAGGGCAGCGCCTCTTTGTAAGGCGAAAGTAGATTGGAGAACATAGTTAAGGACAGGGCTGCCCTATGGGAACGCGGCTTTGCCGCCTAGACCGTTACCGGGTAGATGACCTGGATTACTTTATTGTCCCTTAGGACGTCGAAGTAGGGGTGGGGGCCGGAAGGGTTTTGAAGCCAGCGACGGGTGAAGTAGGCGCAAATATTGGCTAGTTGGTTCCCCACTGAATGCTCGGGGTCGACGAAGCAGAAATTGTTGAGGATTGCCGTGGCGTCCTGACCGTCCTCTGACCGCAGGAATTCGGTCATGAACCGGGGTTCCACCGAGTTTTTATCCGGCGCCACGACCATTGCGAAATCAGAGATTGGCAACTGCCCCGCCATGATCTGGTCGTGGGACAGGGTCGACATGTTCGTTTCGTCTAGGAACATGCTAAGAGCAAACAAGAAGCGGCTGATCACGGGCTCGGACGGACTTTGCCACAAGGCGCTGGGGGAGTCCCCCGCCGACTTGGCGTCGGCCAGCTCTTGCTTGTTGATGTAGCCAATTATTACCGGGGTTTCACGCCTGATCAGAATGTTGAGGCAGTCCTGGATGAGTTCGTTGCGTTTAATTTGCGGCCAAGATGAGAAGTGTTTCAGCCCTTGGTAAATATCAACTGGGCGCAACTCTTTGGGGGCGTTCAACTCGACTAGCTGGCTGCCGAAATGTCGGCGGCACAACGCGTTGAACTCGCCGGTCATGGAGACGGCTTGCGACTCGTGGACCAGCAGCCCGGTATACACCTGATGGGGCTGATAAGGGTCTGAGGTGCTGATGCCGGTGTTGCCCGACTGCCCAAGGTAGACTAAGTACATGCCGGCGTCTCCGTATTAACCGGTGGAAGGGACCATATCCGGTACTAGGCACACCACCGACGCGGTCACATTTCTCGTTTCGCGGCGTATCGAGGCCCCGGAACGTAAACTAACGGTCCGGTCCTATTCCTCGGACGGCGATTCGGCGGCCTCATCGCCTTCGGCGGCCGTCTCTTCGGCCTCCAGGTCCGGTACGAGTTCCTCGACGGCCCTGGGCAATTCGATCCGGGCCACTACTTCTTCAGGATCAGTCAGGATGGTCACCGCATCCGATAGCACGATATCGCCGACCCGAATCACGCTGTCGGGGTCGGTTAGCGCCGCCAGGTCAATGTCGGCTTGGGCCGGCATCTCCATCGGCAGAGCTTGTACGTCGATCGTCCTAAGCTGTTGCATTACTGTCCCGCTGACGCTCCGTGCCCCCGCCGACTCTCCGGACAAAACAATGGCGACCTGTGCGGTCACCGGCCGGCTTACGTCAGCAGCCAACAGGTCAACATGGAGAAGATCGTCGCGGCGGGGGTCCCACTGAATTTCCCTGGCAAAGGCCAAGTGCGTTCCAGATTCCCCTTCGATCTTGATGGAGATTGGAGTGCTGGCGCCTGCTTGCGACAATGCGTGGATCAGCCGCGGGCCCGGGCATTGCAGGGCTCGAGGGTCTATTCCTGGGCCGTAAAGGTGGACCGGAACAATACCGGCCCGGCGCAGGCGGCTTACTTTCCTGCCGAGAAGCTCTCTTGGTTGTAGGTCCAGTTGAACCGCGTTGGTGGTCATTAGACTAGTGTTTCCCCCTGGCCGACTGGCGTGGTATTAATGGGCTCCAATCAAAGGTGCCGCAGGCGTCATCGCAGCCGTCCAATCATAGCACCCGGAAATGGTGTATGGGAATGGCGGCGCGCCGTTTCTTGACACCAGAGTTATTATAGGTTTGATTTGCTGGCCGGGGAGAGCGAAATGGCGTCTCATTCTTTGGGATTGTCTCTACATGAAGCGGCCCGTGGGATGGGCGTTCCCTTTGCCGAAGAGAACGAGCCGGTGGACCGTTCCGTCCAGGCCAAGGGACTGAATTTCCACTACTTGGAGTGGGGCGACCCAGCCAACCCCACAGTCCTGATGCTGCACGGAGCTTCGCAACAAGGGCATAGCTGGGACTTCATCAGTCTCGCCCTCTCCTCCGACTACCACGTCTTGGCCTTGGACCAGCGGGGCCACGGCGACAGCGATTGGGCGCCCGACGGTGACTATTCGATCGACGCCATGCAAGGCGATTTGGACGGCGTGGTGGGGGCATTGGAGTTGACCGATTTCAACCTGATGGGCCATTCCATGGGCGGGCGAAACAGCTTCGTTTGGGCGTCCCGCCACCCGGGGACGCTGCGGTCGCTGGTGATCGTGGACACCGGGCCCGACACGGCGCGCCAGGGACGGGACCGAATACAGCGGTTCAGGCAACTACCCGACAATCTCGACACCCTGGAGGAGTTCGCTGATCGTGTCCAAGAATATACGGGGCGTACCAGGGAACAGGTATTGGGGGCCCTTAAATACAGCATCCGCCAGGGCGCAGATGGCAAGTGGACCTGGAAATACGACAAAGTGATGCGCGAGCCGGGGCGCAGCGAAAACTCCTGGCCGCCTGAACGGTTGTGGGACAGCGTCAAACTCATCGACTGTCCGACGCTGATTACTCGAGGAGAACGCAGCGATCTCTTCGCGGCCGAAACGATGGAGAAGATGTGCGAAGTAATCGCCGATTGCACCGGTGTTACCATCGCCAACGCCGGTCACTTGGTGCAAGGCGATAACCCGCCTGGCTTTCTGGCTGCCGTGCAGGAACACCTTGTCCGCGCGGCAGGTTGATGCCGGAAGATCAGGTGATCAGGCGCGGGATTAAGTCGCCCAACGCGAACCCGATCCCTGCTGAAACAGCGCCGATGCCGAGGATCTCCAATCCCTGGAGCAACGGCGAACGCTGAACGATACGTCCCTTGGCCACCCCTAGAACGAATAACCCGGTAAGAGCCGCTGCCACGGAAATGCTGATGGCCGGACCACCCTCCAAAAAGAAATGAGGCATTATTGGGACTATCGCCGCCAGTATGAAGGCGACCCCCATGACAAGGGCGTCTTTTACGGGGTTGGTTGTGTCTTCGGGGCTGATGCCCAGTTCCTTCTCCACAAGGGTCTTTAGCCACAACTCTTTGTCCTGAGAGATATCGTCGGCGATATGCCGGGCCTCGCTATAGGTCATTCCTTCCCGCTGGTAGAGAACGACCAACTCGGCTAGTTCCTCGGCTGGGTTGTCCTCCAATTCCTGGGCTTCTCGCGCGATCTCGGCGCGCTGCACGTCCTGCTCCGCCCGCGAACCCAAGAACGCTCCCGTGGCCATGGAAAGCATTCCCGGCAGCGCCGCCGCCAATCCGGCGACCAGAATTGTGGTCTGGTTCTCGACAGCTACAGCCACGCCGGTCACCAACGCCACCGTGCTCAGCAAGCCGTCTTGGGCACCGAACACCACCTCTCGCAGACGCCCCAAACGGGCCACCCGCCAACGCTCTTGGTCGACTTCGGTGGCCGCCGTGACGTAGGTCTCCAGGGTCATGCCGTCCGTGGAAATGCCGAGAAAATCCGGTGCCTCAGGCGCAGACACCGTTCCTGGCCGGGCGGTGGCCTCCCCGGCTTGTTCCGGCACGGAGGGCGGCAGCATCGCCGTCTTGGCCTCGAGCTTTTCCAAGGCGCTGCCAAATATCTCTCCGTGGTACCGCTCCCGTTCCATCGCTAGAGCGAAAGACTCGGCGGCGTCCCGGCGGCCTTCATCGATGGCATCTTGGATCATCTTGGGGTACATGGTACTGGCTTCTTTTGACTCGCCCACCGTGACGGTTCGCAGGTTCTCCAGCGAGGTCGCCACGTCGCCCGAAACCCGCAGGTGATTCAAGCAGTGAATCGACTCGGCGCCAGCCACTTCCTGGAAGATCTGGGCCACCTCAGGGTACCCTTCTTCCAGTGCCCGGTGGGCGTAGGCGTTGTACTTCATGTAGGCCAAGGACTCTGCAACGATGGCGTTCCAGAGGTTTTTGTCGGTTTTAGTTAATGATTGGGGCTTAGTGGTCATAATCGGTTTCCTTTCGCAACGGCGGTCAGCAGAGGAAAATCGCGGATTGGGAGTGAACGCACAGGGGCGCAGAGGGTATGTGACTATTGTAGCAGCGCGGATGTATCGGCGCAGGGTCTGCTTTACCGCAGAAACCGCGAAGAGCGCTGGCGAATTAAAACCAAAATTTTAAAACTCAGCGTTCTCCAGGACTGATTTACCCTAACTGCCCGGGGAAGCGTGATGGGCGATCATTCGCCAGCCGGTCCCGCCGTGGACGAAGATGTTGGTGGCGTAGGTGCTGAAGCTGGTCGCCTTCCCTTGCACCACACTGGTGATTCCCTCTCGGCAGGTGACATAACCGAAGTCGCCTTGGACCACCACGTTCAGGTAGCGGATGTTGAACTGCATCATGTTGGCGTTGTCGAAGATACGTTGCCAGCTCTCGCGAGTTGGTTGCCAACCCACCAGTGGCGGCCAGCCGGGGTGGACGCACAGGACCCTCTCGGAATCCTCCCAGATGTCGTCCATGCGCTCTATGCTGAGTTCGTTGAACGCATCGTAGAACAGCTGGTTGGCGGCCTTTAACTCCTCAACAATTTCCGGTTCAGGTTCTAACATCTCGCACCTTGACTCTTTCGTGGGTTAAAAAGGGCCGGGAGGGCTCTATGCCCTACTCCCGGCCACAGATTGGTCGAACGGTTCGGTTTAACTCAAGTAGGCTAATGCATCGGGGAGAACGAAGACGGCACCATAATCTTGTTCTCTTGGCCCACCAAGAACTCGCGAGTGGGCGCCGGCCAATGTGGAGACTGGATTGATTCCGCACGGATCCGGTCACGTTCCGCCAGGTCTTTATAGGGCCAGATGTGCACCCACTTATTCAAGCCGCCCAACTCGGTGTACCAAGCGGCAGCCAGGGGTGAGAACTCTTCGCGATGGGGCACGGCCTCTGACCAGCGCTTGATCACCTCGGCCATGGCCCCGACCTTATAGGTGTAGGTCCGCATCTCGTAGATGTTGCCCAGGGCTTGGTCCCCGCCCAGCGGCCGCATGAACGGGGCCGGGAGGAAAATTTCCGATTCCATGGTGATGTACATTGCGGGGTCGTTCTTCGGCGGCCAGTTGGGGTCCTTGGCGGCCTCGGCCCGGATCTTGGTACGCTCGCCCAAGTCCTCGTATGGCCAGACGTGAATTACCTGGTTTAACGGGCCGATATCGGTGTGCCAAAAAGCACCGAGCTTGGAGTATTTTTCGCGGTGGGGCAGAGCGTCGGCGAAGCTTTCCTCGAATGCGGGCACGCTGCCGGGCTGAAGGTTGTAAGTGCGGACTTCGTAGATCATGGTGGCTCCTTTGCCCGGATCGTCGTTAAATATCTATTTGACGTTTGTTTCGTTGCTCCGGCCTCAGCCGTCCAGGCACGCCGCCCCAGACCGATGGCGGTCAGAGATACGGCGCTAGTTTAGCAAAACACCCAATGGGCGGGCAAACGTCCGCGTACTCCTCAGGATCCGTGCCTAGGACTCCAGCATCTCGTGGATAACCACGGAATCGGCATGCTGTCTGGCCAGCGCGACCGTGCCGTCTCTGTCGTCGCCAGCGGTGCCCAAACAACACACTACCGCCCAGATGCCCGCTCTAACCTGTCGTCCCATGCGGGCGATGATCTCTTCGGAGTTGTCTACATTCAACACCAACTCCACCCCGCGTACCCAAGGGCGTACCATATCCAACGCCACCGGTTCACCGACCACGTAGTCTGCCTGGTTTATGAGGTCTTTTACAGAGTCGGCAATCCTACGGGGGTCGCCATCGCCCAGCTCCACTACATTCAGAACCCTCTCTTTGGACTTGAAGGCCTCAACATACTTTCTGGTCTCTTCTATCTGGCGGGCGTGGGCCGATTCGTGACCGGCAACCCGCTCGATAAGCTCCAACATGGTCAGACCGGGGTAGGCGTTATGGGGGTTGGGCGGCGTTACCGGGCGGGTAAGCTGGTCTACGCTAAGGCCGAGCACCAAGGCCTTGAATCGCTGATGGGTCTCTTCCAGGCGGGCCAACTCTTTTCAAGCTGGTCTTCTCGTGTCGAGAAGGCAGGGAGCATGTCCTGTTCGTCTCCTGCTATCTTCTCCAAGGCGTCGATAAAGTTCTCGGAGTCCAGGTGCAACAATACCTCCCGCACCGACCAACGGGAGCCCAGAAAGGCGTCTTGGGCGTCCATTCCCTCTAGAGATCGCTTCAGGGCCAAGTGTCCATCGTTAAGGCGGTCAATGGCGCGGTCCCGCCGCTCCAGGGCTGATAGGGTCGATAATTCTTCCGCAGAACTCAAGGCGTCCTCCGTCTCGCCGCCGGTTGGTGTAGCCGAGTGCCGGTGACGGCCCAGTCTAACTTTTACCGCCCAGGTTCGATAGAGCCGGAGAGCTGAGAGCCGGCGATGAGGCCGGTTTGCGCGGTGGTACAATTTTCGAAGCGAGTCCCAAGGTAACTAACGGCTACCAGACGATGCCAGAAACGACCGGCGAATCAACAAATGCAGGGGCCAGCCGACTGGCCGGCGAATGGGTTTCAGCCGTGCGCCTTTTGCGGCTGCTGACGCAATATGGCGGCGAGCCGGATGAGGATTCGTCCTCGGTGTACCTGGCGCCTGGCGCTATTTTAGACCGGCCACGCTCCCTTACTGCGGTTTCCGAATGGCAGAAGCACTTGGACAATCTGGGGCCGTTGGCCCTGGAAAGCGGCTGCGGCTTGGTGGGTCTCCGATCGGGAAGTCGCGGACTCATTGTCGCGCCGCCGTTCCCGGTGACTGAAAGCCAGCAATTTCCTGGTTGGGAAGATGGGCCGCTGCAGAGTCTGTTGACCGAGGATTTTAACGTCGGAGTGGTCTTGGTCCGGCTGGGGCGTTTCTCTGTAGCGGTGTACGAGGGCAGCCGCCTTGTTTCCTCCAAGACCGATTCCAGGTACGTCAAGGGTAAGCACCATGCGGGCGGCCGTTCCCAGCTACGCTTTCAGCGGGTGCGTGAAGGCCAGATGCGGCGTCTTTACGACAAGACATGTGAGGCAGTCCGGGCTCAGTTGAGTCCTGTTGCTTCCCGGTTGAACTACGTGCTACTGGGCGGAGAAAAATTCACGCTCAACGGCTGCCTTGAAGTCTGCCCCGCCCTGGCTGCTCTTGGCGACATCACCCTGAACCGGCGTCTGAATGTACGCGACCCTAAACGTGATACGCTGGACCAAGTGGGGCTCATGCTTCGGGAGAGCCGTGTCTGGAGCGTCGAGTGGTAGAAGCCCCTGCTGGTCCTGCCTCAGGCCGGTCTGCAACTTTCCACCTTCAGTAACGTGAGCAAATCCGTTGACGAATTCCTCTGAAATAGAAGACGGCGCTGAGCGCCTTCCGCAGGAAACTCGAACGCCAGAAACTCAAACACCAGGAACCCAAACGCCGCTTAGCGGCCTGGGCGGGTTCGACCAAGCCGGTCCGCTTCTGGAGTTCGACCAGATCCGCCAGCAGGTTGCTTCGTACACCCGCACCTTCGTCGGTCGTGAGATGGCCCAGTCCTTGGCGCCTTCCCGTGATCTTCTGGAAATCGCGACCCGTCAACAGGAGACCACCGAGGCCCGTCAGTTCTTGGACCAAGGTGGGGCGTTGGAGTTCGGTCCCGAGCAGGACTTCCGCGAGCTGGCGCACCGGGCTATGTTGGGTGGACTACTGCGTGGAGAGGAGTTATTCGCCGTTCGAGAGTTGGTCCGGGCGGCGCGCTACGACCGTACCGAGTTGGCCCGGCATGAACAGATGCCAATGCTCTCCAGCATCTCCGATAATATTCCGGACCTGGGACACTTGGAACGGGAGACCGGCGCCGCTATCAGCCCGGCGGGTGAAGTGTTGGATAACGCCAGCCTGCTACTCGCCCAACTGCGCGCCGAGGCCAGACAGTCCCAAAACCGGCTCAACGAGATCATGGAGCGGAATCTGCGCCGGCTGCAACGGCAGGAGGTTGTCCAAGAGCCTCTTATCACCCAACGCAACGGCCGCATGGTCCTGTTGATCAAGGCCGAGATGCGTCCTCGGGTGCCCGGCATCGTCCACGACGTGTCCGACAGCGGGGCAACCGTTTTCATCGAACCGATGCAGGCGGTGGACATGGGCAACCGGTGGCGCGAAGCTCGGTTGGCCGAGGAGCGAGAAGAGGAACGGGTGTTGCGCCAGCTCTCGGGCCGGGTTGGCGAGAGCGGCGAGGACCTGTTGCTGACTTTGGACCTGATGGCCCGGTTGGACCTGGACATGGCCAAGGCTCGCCATTCTATGGCACTGAAAGCGGCGCCGCCCTGGGTGGCGGACCAAGAGACGGCCGACCGCAGCGTGAAGCTGGTGAGGGCGCGTCACCCTCTGCTGGCAGGTCCGGTTCCGGTTGTCCCGGTGAGCTTGGAATTGGATGCCGAGACCAACGTGATGTTGATTACCGGCCCCAACGCCGGCGGGAAGACGGTCGCCTTGAAGACGCTCGGCTTGTTGGCGATGATGGCCCACTCCGGTCTCCATGTGCCGGCCGAAGAGGCCCATTTCCCACGTTTTGACGGCATCTACGCCGACATCGGCGACCAGCAAAGCATCCAGCAGTCCCTCTCAACCTTTAGCTCGCACATCAGCAACCTCATCTCGATAATGAACCGGGCGACGGTCCATTCTCTGGTCCTGATAGACGAGTTGGGCACCAGCACCGACCCTGAAGACGGCTCGGCATTGGCCAATGCCATTTTGAGTTATTTCCGGGACATGGGGGTTTTCCTGGTGGGTACGACCCACCACCGTGGCGTGGCGCGGGAGGTACAAGAGCAACCGGGGATGGTTAATGCCAGTGTCGACCTGGACCCGTCGACCCTGGAGCCCACCTATCACGTGACCTTGGGGTTACCGGGACGCAGCTACGCTTTGACGATCGCGGCCCGGCTGGGAGTGCCGCAGGCGATAATCGATGACGCCCGGGCCGGAATTTCCCCGGTGGAACAAGCCACGGAGAACCTTTTGCAGGAGTTGCAACGAGAACGTCAGATCGTCGAAAGGCTGCGCCAAGAAGCCGAGGATGCCCGCAGCGAGGCCGTGCGGCAGGAACGGGATTTGGAGGCCCAACTGTCCTCGGTTGAGGGCGCCAAGGCCGCGCTGGTGGAGGATGCCCGGCAACAATTGCAAAACCGGATCGCCGGCATACTCGACCGGCTGCAAAGGGCGGAACGTTTCGCTGACCAGTTCCCTGAGCGTACCCCTGATCGTTTGTCGGACCAACCCCAATCTCGAGAGCATATCCGGGCACAGCGCGCCGAGATACGGGAAGTACAGCGGCAGTTGGATTCGGTTGCGTGGAAGCCCATCGAGTTGAAGCAGACCCCTTGGCAGGAGTCGCTTAAGGGAGGCGACCGGGTCTACGTCCGGGGCATCTCCCAACCGGTGGAGGTAATCTCCCCGCCGGACGAACAGGACCGCCTTGAAGTCCTACTGGGCACCATGCGGGCCAAAATTCCGGTGTATCAACTGGAACGCTTGGCCGACGGCCACCCCGTAGCGGCCCAACAGGGCGTATACCTGAGCCGCGCTCCAACCCGCCGCACCGGGCCTGAACTGGACCTGCGAGGCCTGCGAGTGGACGAAGCGCTGAACACCGTGGACGTCGCCCTCAACGACGCGGCGCTGGACGGTGTCGGCGAGGTCCGGATCATTCACGGTAAGGGGACCGGCGCCCTCCGCCGAGGCATTCGGGACTACCTGGCTGGTCACCCGCTGGTGGTATCTGCCGAAGACGGTGAAGGTGCCGGAGGAGACGGCGTCACGGTGGTGGCGATTCGATTTTGGTAATTGTAGCTGCCCCGGTAGCCCAGGGTGGCGGCTCCATCTGCCGCTAGCGTTTGGACTTGACTTCTTCGATTCCCGAACGGAGGCTTGCGTCGTCAACGCCGAGCGCGACAGCTTCTTCGAAATCCAACTCCGCTTCTGTGTCCAGCCCCAAGCCGGTGTAGGCCAGGGCCCTTTGGGCATAGGCCTCGGAGGCGTCCACCCCCTTCCGGAGCGCCTCGGTCAAATCCTCGACAACCTCAACACCCACAACTTGACCATTCCCGGCCCTGCTTCCCTCTACGTCGAGCCCAAGGAGGCTTACGCAAACGCAGTTTCACTACACTCCCAAGCACGGTAGTTGGCTCAACATGGCAGAGATCGAGTTCAGTGTCTTGGCCAGGCGAGTCCTGCGCCGGCGTATTGCCGATGAAGAGACTTTGAGTGGCGAGATCGCGGCCCTGGAGGCAGAACGAAACCAAGCCGGAGCAACCATTGACTGGAGATTCTCCACTGTGGACGCCCGAGTCAAGCGTCACCATCTCTATCCTGCCAACAATTAGGTTGACTGAGTACTAGCGTTTGGACTTGACTTCTTCGATTCCCGAACGGAGGCTTGCGTCGTCAACGCCGAGCGCGACAGCTTCTTCGAAATCCAACTCCGCTTCTGTGTCCAGCCCCAAGCCGGTGTAGGCCAGGGCCCTTTGGGCATAGGCCTCGGAGGCGTCCACCCCCTTCCGGAGCGCCTCGGTCAAATCCTCGACCGCGCCCTGGTGGTTCCCCAGTTGCGCCCGCGCTGCTCCCCGGTAGAGGAGCGTGTCGCCAGATTCGGGGTCCAGAAGCAGGGCTTCGTCAAAATCGCTGACTGACTGTTCAAGATTGCCCAAGTTGAAGTGGGCCGCTCCCCGGTTGTTGTAGGCCGAGGCTAGGTTGGGCAGCAGTTCAATGGCACGGTCGAAATCGGGGAGGGCGGTCTCGGCCTGTAGGAGGTTCAAATACGCCGTTCCGCGGTTGTTATAGGCCTCGCCGTAGGTGTCGTCCAGCACGATAGCCTGAGAGAAGTCTTCCAACGCGATTGCTGGTTGACCTCGCCCGGAATAAGCCAGCCCCCGGTTGTTGTAGGCGTCGGCAAACTCTTCGTCGGCCTGGATGGCCGAATCGAATTCCGCGATAGCGGCTTCCGGCAACCCCAGGCTGAGCAATGCAAGACCCTTAGCATCGAACGCGGCCGCATACGCTGGTTCCAATTCCAGGGCCTGGTCGGCATCAGCGATAGCCTCGTCTAGCCGGCCGAGTCGAATACGTGCCAGCGCCCTTTGAACGTAAGACGCGGAGAAGCCCGGGTCCAGCTTGATCGCTTCCGAGAATTGGATCTCGGCATCATTGAAGGCGCCGGTGCTATAGAGCTGTTGGCCGTTTCCGAAATGAATCAACCCCAGGGAGGCGAACTCCGAAGTCGGCGTTGGTGGTGGGGGTGTTGCCGTGGGGGGCGCTGTTGCGCTGGGAGGCGGAGCAGCCTCTTCGCCGCAAGCGGCCAATGATACCAAAGCGATGACGCAAACAATCGCCACAATAAAGAATCTTTTCAATCTGGCCAATCCAATCCAGCCTAATTCTCGAGCCGGCTTCGGCGCGCCTGGCCCGGCAAACACGCTAAATTAACGATAATTGGCTACTTGCCTTGAAACCAAGGCTGACGGCGTCCGGCGAAGGCTCTGATGCCCTCTTGGAAATCGCTGGTCAACGCTACTTTGGCAATCGCCTCGGTTTCGGCTTCCAATTGCGACTCCAAACTTGATTCCCAAGAGCCTTCGTACAATTCTTTTACCCGGGCGTAGGCCACCGTGGGACCTTGGGCCAGGCGAACGGCGGTCTCCAACGCGTGCTTGTCCAATTCTTCGTCGGGGCAGACCTGGTTCACCAGCCCCAATTCCAGCGCCCGCGGCGCTCCCACGGGTTGGCTGGCCAGGTAGAGTTCCATCGCCCGGCCGGCGCCCACCAAGCGAGGCAGCAGATAGGTGGCGCCGCCATCGGCCGGTGCGCCTATGTTGGCATAGGCCATCAAGAATCGGGCGTTCTGGGCCGCGACGCGAATGTCTGCCGCCAGGGCAAGGCTGAATCCGGCTCCGGCGGCGGCCCCGTTGATCCCGGCCACGACAGGCCGATTCAGTCGGCGTAGTGGCAGCACCACGCTGGTATGCAGAGCGCCGGCCAACTCACGAATGGATTGTGACAGCGCTTCCGGCCCTCCGTTGTCCAACGTCTCCACCAATTCTTTAACATCGGCGCCGGCGCAAAACGCTCCCCCCGATCCTGTGATTAATACGGCGCGAATATCGGGGCGCTTGCATGACTCCACCGCCTGGCCCAACTGCTCGACCATTTCGGGAGTTAACGCGTTTCTGGATTCGGGGCGATCGAGTGTGATCACCCCGACACCGCTTGTAGTAGTGAATTTTATAAATTGTTCCGCCATCGTCTGGCTCCTTTCCCGGATCGTCCAATAGTCGGACGCAGTGACTACTAACGATATACGCTGTCCATGAACTCGCTGATTTCTTCTAAGCCGAAACCCTCCACGGCCATCTCCGGGGCCCAAGTGACTTGGTCCGACGACCAGCGGACCGTGGCCCGGCGGTCCGAGCCGATTCCCAAGATGTTGTTGATCACTCTTAGAACGTTATCGTTCATCCGCAGAGTGTTCGGTTTTAGGGGAGCCGCCAACCGGCCGTCTTTGATCAGGTAGGAGTCCCCGATGATCGTTCCGCTGAAGTCCCCAGCCGTGATTCCGTTGACTGGATAGGTGTACCAAATGCGGCCGATGTAAATCCCGTCGCCAACTTTGCGAAGCAACTCCTCGTGGCTGAGGCTGTCGGCGCCTTCTATCACCAGATTGGATGAGACAGTACCCGGCAGTCCGGCGAAATCGCGTCCGCCACCGTTGCCGGACCGGAAGCCGTTTCGCGGGGCGATACTCTCGAGAACCTCGCCTGGAGCCCGGCCCAGCTTTTGTTGGCCATTAGGGTCGTTTAGGATTCGTTGGTAGTTGTAGTAATCGGCCAAAAGCCCGGCAAGCCGGCCGTCCCGTATCAGGTCGGTCCGGCCGGTGGGCAAGCCTTCGTCGGTGATGGCCTTCGAACTGGGCAGTTCGGGGGCCGCTCCGTCGTCAAAAATTCGGAGGTCTGAGGCAGCCACCTGCTGGCCGAGCTTTCCCATGAACGGAGAGGCGCCCGCGTAGAACATTTCCAACTGGAGACCGGGCAGCAGCACCCACTCCAGGATTTCGGCCACGGGCTGGGGCCCAAGCACCACCCGATAGCTGCCGGTGGCGGCCCGTTCTCCGTCGATGGCCGAAACCGCGTTTCTGGCAGCTTCGGCTGCGGCCTGCCCGTCGAATTCGGCCAGGCTGTTGCTAACTGACCAGCCGCTGCCCTTGGCGTCCTGGCTCTCGACCATGGCTGTGGCAAAAGACATGATCAACGTATTCTGCTCGGTCTGTACCCGAGGCATGTGGGTGGAGGCGATGGCCATCCGGGATTGAAGCAATACCAGGTCGCCGCCCAAGATGAGTCCCAGGCTGGCCAATCTGTCCGGAGAGCCAGCCAGCGAGGCCAGTTCCTCTGAGGAATTGAAGGCGTCTAGGGCCCGGTCCATCATCCGCCATCCAGAGTCCACCAAACGGCCGTTGCCGATACGTATGATCGCTGGATCATAGTTGGCGGCGGGACCGGGGTCCCCTTGTTGTCGGCGTCCGGCGGAGTTGCCGGGCGAGGTAAGGAAACGAATTCTTGGTCGACCACCGCACCCGCCCTAGCCTTGTCCAATGACCTCCGCACCCCTTCCAGAGACAGGTCCGTAGGCTCGCTGCCAAACCCAGTCTTGGCCCCGCCCTCGGAACCGGCTGTGCCGGAGGTTGGCGACCGGAACACCACCCGCAGGCCCAGCCCGTAGGAGTCCGTAGACTTGGGCTCTTCCACCCCGTTGCTGGGAATGTGCGACGTGTAGTTGAGCCGGCACGTCAGGTTGGTGTCGGCGGACGCGAACACCTCGACCTCGGCCACGTCGGGCTGGGCCGAAACGTAAGCCAGTGCTTCTTTGGTCGCGCGTTGCAGATCGGACAGCGGTAGCATTCTAATACTCGTCAGGCGACCCGGGCCGACTGGTCTTCTGCCAACCGGTTGATGCGGTCGAATTCTTCCTTTAGCTTGCCGTACGATCCGTCCAGGTCCTCGGCTTTGCCCAGCATGTTTTTGATATGGGTGCGGTAAAGCACTCGCCAGTCCGCCTCCACGTCATCGAACCTACGCGACAAGCGTACCAAGTCGTCTCGAACCCTGGTGGCCTCGACCGAGAGTTTGAAGGCGTGGGCGCCGGTCTTGATCAACTCGATTTTATGGGACAGAGTTAGCGGCGAGACCACTTGTACGCCCCTTCTGGTGTACTCACGCAGCATCCCATACTGTTCGGTAAGTAAATAATAGTACACTCCTTCGGAAGGGATGTAAGCGAAAACAAACTCGGCCGATCCCTTGTCGGGGCACACGTAGTCGTTAGCGATCTTGTCCAAGTGTCCACGGACATCCCGGACTAATGCGGCCCGCCGCCCGTCTCGTTGTTGCGGGTCCTCGACCTCGAACATTGCCTGGTAATTGTCCAAAGGGAATTTCGAGTCTACGCAGATTAGGCCTACCGTCGATTTGATGTGAGCGTCCGGGATTTTGCCGTCCAAGACCCGCTCTCGAATCCCGAACATGTCCGGCGGAAGTTGGTCTGATAGGATGGTTTCTAGACTCAGCTCGCCTAAAGACGCTCGTTCTTTTGGAACCCGAAGCATCTGCTCCACCGATCGGTGCGTTTCTTGGATGTTCTTAGCGTAGGTGTTCAACTCGCCGATGGAACGCTCCAAGCCCGACTCCCGCCACGCCCGTGAAACTGCGGGTTCGATGTCTTTGGCTTCGATTCCGCCGCGTCGGTACACCGCTAAGGTTAACGCCACCAGCAATACCAACGCCACAACTAGTAACACGATGATGGCCGCTGCCATTACTCCTCCACTACCTCACCGCCGATGAAAACCAAGCTGTGCCTGTAACCCAATGCTCCGGCGCTACCCCACCGCCCATGAAAATCAGGCTGTGCCTGCTTAGGCGCCTGAGCCTGTTAGGCGGGCCACGCCTCTCATGGTTGGGCCGCCGTTGCTCATCCGTTTGGCTTGCATCGGCTGACCCTTGCCGCAGTTGGGAATTGGGTTCACCCGCAAATCGTTGCCCACGGCGTCGATCGATGTGAAGTAGTCGCGACTGTCCGACGTAATGCCACCGTCGCGGTAGAGGCGGCCCAGTTGTCCGTTTTCAATCTCGTAGACCTTCACGGCGGTAATGCGGAAGTTCTCCCGTGACTCGGCGATGGACGGTGTCCGGTGACCTTCGACGTAGTAGCCGGAATCGACCTCGGAGATGATTTCCTGCGGGTCGCGGTCCCCGGGCGCGAAGATCGTGTTAGTCATACGGATCAAGGGTATCAGTTGCGCCTCAGTGGCCCTTGCTGAGCCATTAGTGGGCACCCCCATGATCCCTGCGGTCTGGCGGTTATTTAAAAACTCTTCCAGCACACCGTCCCGGATGATGTGGGCCCGGCGGGCCGGAGTGCCCTCGTGGTCATATTTGAACGAACCGTAGCCTTCCATCAGCGGGTCAGAGAACGCGTTTACCAAGGGCGAAGCGATTTGTTGGCCCAGTTGGTTATCGTGGAGGTCCTTCAAAAACCAAGAGCGGCCAGCGTAGCTCGTTTCGTATTTCAGCGCCCGGTCCAGTTCCGAAGGGTGGCCGACCACCTCGTGTACCAGCAGGGTGTTGAAGTGGGGATTGGTGACCACCACCACTTCATGGTCCGGGGGCCGCAAAGGCGGTGCCGCCGCCACTTCCGCAGCGTCGTCGCCCAACTTGGTGCAAAAGTCGACGAAGTTGGGCAGTACGATTGGCCCGTTGGCGTATCCGTCGGCCAAAACTTCCCAGCCGCGTTGGTGGCCGGTGAAGTCGTACAACTCGAAGTTACCGTGCTCGCCGGAGCATATGGCAATGGCGAAACCCTCGGTCTGGGCGAAGCTCTGGTCGATATCAGCGCCGTCGGAACTCAAAAAGAGCTCCCGAAGTAAAAAGGTACTTGTGGAGGCGGCGGAATACAAGACGTTGCCGTGCTGGCCTTGAAGGGCCCGGCAACCGTCGACTGCCATCTTGAGCGTATCGGACAGTGGCACGGAGCGCGGATCGGTGACATAGGTTGCGGGGACCGTGTCTCGCACGGCCGGGACCGGAGCCAGGTCAGTGCTGGAGAGGCTCTGGCCCAATTGACCGTAGCGCCCGCGAATCCGGTTTTTGTTGGTGGCGCTGGCCCGGGCCCGTTGGTGGGCCTGCTTGAGACCTTCCCAGACCACCGCCTCCAGGTTTTCGGCGTCGGCTGTCCCCAAGACCCTTCCGTAGTAGCCGGCGGCAGAGGTGCGGCCCCCGGCGACGGCCCTTACGCCGAAATCAAAGGCGTAGTCTTCGGCGCTGGCCTTTTCGTTGCCGTTCTCGGCCACCGCGCCCTTCTCTTCCCGGACTTCGATGCGCAGGTCACAGTAGCGCAGACCGGGCAGCGATTTTGACCGTTCGGCAATCAGTGTTTGGAGGTTGGACCGGTACTGGTCCAGCGACTCCACGGTGACTTGCTGGGCCATCAAGGATTTAACCCCAAGAGTCAGCGGTTGCTTTGGCCACCGCTTTGGCCACATCTTTGTCCAAGGACCAAGGAATCACGTTTTCGGTGGTGGGCTCTTTGACCAAAGACGCCAGCGCCTCGGCGGCTGCTAGTTTCATCTTGGTCGTTATCCTCGTGGCGTGAACGTCCAATGCGCCCCGGAACACGCCTGGGAAGACCAGGCTGTTGTTGATCTGGTTGGGGAAGTCGCTGCGGCCGGTACCGACCACTGCCGCGCCGGCTTCCCTGGCTAAGTGGGGCATGATCTCGGGCACGGGGTTGGCCATGGCGAACACGATGGAGTCTTTGGCCATGGAAGACACCATCTCCTGGGAGACGGTGTCGGCTACCGAAAGACCGATAAACACGTCGGCCCCCCGGAGAGCGTCGGACAGGTCGCCTTCAAGGTTGTCCCGGTTGGTGCTTTCCAACATAGCCGTCTTGACCGGCGTCAAGTTGGTGCGGCTTTGGGAAATAATCCCGGTGCTATCGACCAAGGTGATGTTCTTTGCGCCGAAGTCCATCAAGAGCTTGGTGGAGGCAATGCCCCCGGCCCCGGCGCCCGCGAAGATGAACTTGGTTTCTTCGATGCGGCGGCTCGTCACGTTGAGAGAGTTGATGACCGCCGCCAATACCGCGATGGCCGTCCCGTGTTGATCGTCGTGGAAAACCGGGATTCCCAGGTCTTGCAGGGCGTCTTCAATCTCGAAACAGCGAGGTGCGGCAATGTCTTCCAGGTTGATGCCGCCGAAGCTGGGCGCAATACTACGCACGGTCTGGATTATGGAATCGTTGTCTTGGAAGGCGACGCAAATAGGGAAAGCGTCCACGTCGGCCAAGCCCTTGAACAGGATGGACTTGCCTTCCATCACCGGCATGGCTGCCTCGGCGCCGATATTGCCCAGACCCAAGACTGCCGACCCGTCGGTTACGACCGCCACCATATTGCCCCGGTTGGTCAGATGAAACGACTCGGACTTGTCGGCGTGAATGGCCATGCACACCGAGGCCACGCCGGGGGTATAAGCAATGGATAGGTCTTCCAAAGTCTCAACGGTCATCTTGGAGGCAATACTGACTTTGCCGCGAGTGGCCCTGTGCCGCTTAATCGCTTCGGCTCCGTAATCTATCATCTGGCCTTCTCCCAGTTTAATTTGCTAACTAGTAACCGCTCCCTCGGAAGCGGAGGAGGCGAGCTTGGCGTACTTGGCCAAGGCCCCGGTGGTGTAGTTCGGTGGCGGCGGTGTCCATTTGGCCCGCCGGTCGGTAAATTCCTCTTCGGTCAACTTGACGTTTAGTTGGCGGGCCGGGATGTCGAGGGTGATCTCGTCACCCTCGTTGACCATCGCGATCGGACCGCCTACAGCGCCTTCCGGGGCCACGTGGCCGACCATCGGACCGTGGCTGGCGCCGGAGAAGCGCCCGTCGGTAACCAAGGCCACGTCGTCGCCCAGTCCCTGGCCAATCAATGCTCCGGTGACCGCCAACATTTCCTGCATGCCCGGCCCGCCCTTGGGGCCTTCATAGCGGATGATGACGATGTCTCCCGGTTTGATGTCGCCACGCTGAATAGCTTGGAACGCGGCCGGTTCTTGGTCAAAGACCCGGGCCGGTCCGCGGAATACCCGCTCTTGGTGGCCCGCCACCTTGATGACCGCCCCCTCTGGCGCCAGGTTGCCGCGCAGAATGGCCAGTCCTCCGGTGGGGCTGCGGGGAGAATCCACCTCGGTGATGATGGGCTGGTCATCGATCGTTTCGACGCCTTCCAGGTTCTGGGCCATTGTCTTTCCGGTAACAGTCATGGCATCGCCTTTGAGTAGCCCGGCTGCCAGCAGGCGCTTCATCACCAAGGCGATGCCGCCATAGCGGCTGAGGTCGGCCATTACGTAACGGCCCGCTGGCTTCATGTCGGCGATGTAGGGCGTGGTCCGGCTGATCCGGTCGAAGTCCTCGAGGCTGAGAGGCACATCCGCCTCCCGCGCGATGGCCAACAGGTGGAGGACTACGTTGGTGGAGCCGCCCATGGATACTGCTACTGTGATGGCGTTCTCGAAGGCCTGCTTGGTCAAGATGTCCCGAGGGCGCAGGTCCTCTTCCAAAAGCCGTATTAGGGCGCGGCCCACATCCCGCGCCTCACCCATTTTCCTGGGATCGATGGCTGGGATTGAGGCGTCCCCGGGTAGCGACATGCCCAGTACCTCGATGGCGGTGGACATGGTATTGGCAGTGAACAGACCGGCGCAGGAACCCTCTCCGGGGCAGGCGCGGCACTCCAGTTCTTTTAACTGGTCCAGGGTCATGCCACCCTTGGCGTAGGTGCCCACGGCTTCGAACACGTCTTGGATGTTGACGTCCTTGCCGTTGTACTGGCCGGGCATGATGGAGCCGCCGTACATAAAGATGGACGGCACGTTCAGTCGGGCGATGGCCATCATGCAACCGGGCATGTTCTTGTCGCAACCGGCGATGGTAATAAGCCCGTCCATCCGCTCACCGAACGTCACCAGTTCGATGGAGTCGGCAATCACCTCACGGCTCACCAGGGACGTTTTCATTCCCTCGGTTCCCATGGAGATCCCGTCGCTGACCGTAATAGTCCCAAACTTGAAGGGGACACCGTCGGCGGCCCGCACCCCTTCTTTGGCCGCCTGTGCAAAGCGGTCCAAGTGCACGTTGCAGGGAGTAACGTCGCTGGCCAGGCTGGCGATGGCTACAAAAGGCTTTTCCATGTCTTCTTGGGTGATGCCCATGGCCATCAACATGGCCCTGGCCGGCGCCCGCTGGGGGTCGTGGGTCAGTTCCTTACTGCGATGCTTGGTCTTGGCGGGTTTGGTGACGGTCGTCAACGAGTCATCTCCTGGCGCCGAACTATTGTCGGGAACGATTTCGCGCGAACGTTGGGCGCGAATGGCTGCGCGACTTTGGTAACGGCCCATTATAAGTGGCTGGCGGAAGGGGCACAAGGCGGCGGCCGCAGAGCCGGACCGCGCCGCCGGGGGTTGCGCGCCTAGGGAAATTTTAATACCCTTGGGACGATCCAAATAAGAGTAGATAGGAGGGGCAGTATGTTTAACCCCCTTGGTTGGATAAAGCCAGGAATCGCCCAGGCACACTGTGATATTCCGTGTGGAATTTATGACCCCGTCGCCGCGAAGATCGCCGCGCAGACCGTCCAGAAGATGGTGCTTCGCATTCAGGCGCTGGAGCGGCCGGGCGCCGACGGCGATGCTGCCGCCTTTCTGGAGTACGCCAATAAGCTGGCCCGTTACGTGACTGTGAAAGAGGAACACGCAGAGATTTGCAAGCACGAACTCAGCGTGCTCTGGGCCGACTATGCGTGGCCCAACCTGCCGGCCGGCTTCGACCTACACGGCACCTTCAACGCCGCGCTGAAACTCGCTGGCCGCTGCAAGCAGAACGTGGACATGGCGGCCTGCGAAGAGCTGGTCGCGACCATCGACAGCGTCGCCACCGCCTTCTGGTCCACTAAGAACGTGGAGTACAGCGACCCCAACGCCGCCGTCCGCTACGGTTCGTAGATCTTTTCCCCTAACCAGTGGTAAATGAGAAGAGGCTCCCGACGTAAGAAGGGGGCCTCTTTTTCGTTAGTGAACGTAGTGGCTTCGGCTTTGCGTCTACCGCACCGGGTCAGACCCCGGCTTCGTCGGCGGCCCGCAGCCAGCGGGCCATGTCTTTGGCGTGGTAGCTAAAGATGATGTCGGCGCCGGCGCGTTTTATCGCGGTCAGGACCTCGGTGGTTACTGTCCGTTCGTCGATCCAGCCCTGTTGGGCCGCCGCTTTGATCATGGAGTACTCGCCGCTGACGTTGTAGGCCGCCAACGGCAGGCCGAACTTCTCCCGGGCCTCTTTGATCACGTCCAAGTAGGCCATCGCCGGCTTCACCATGACGATGTCGGCGCCCTCGGCGATGTCGCTTTCGATTTCTCGCATGGCCATGCGCGCGTTGGCCGAGTCCATCTGGTAGGACTTGCGGTCCCCGAACTGGGGCGTGGAACCGGCCGCGACCCGGAAGGGGCCGTAGAACCCGGAGGCGTACTTGGCGGCATAACCCATTATCGGGGTGTCGTCGTAACCGCTGGAGTTAAGGGCTTGGCGAATGGCCCAGACCTGCCCGTCCATCATCGCCGATGGGGCCGGTATATCGGCCCCGGCCTGCACGTGGGACACCGCCGTCCGGCCCAGCAGTTCCAGCGTCTGGTCGTTGTCCACCTTGCCGTCGGCGATGACTCCGCAGTGCCCGTGGTCGGTGTACTCGCACATGCAAACATCGGTGATCACCAGCATGTCCGGGTGGTTCTCCTTGATCGCACGTACCGCTTCTTGAACGATGCCTTCGGGGTCGTAGCCCTCGGTACCCAGTGGGTCCTTCTCGGCGGGCAGCCCGAATAGCAACACCGACGGGATACCCAGTTCGGCAACTTCACCCACCTCCTCGGACATCACGTCCAGCGACATTTGGAAGCAGCCCGGCATGGGTTCGATGGGCTCGCGGACACCCTGGCCGTGGGTCACGAACATCGGATAGACAAACTCGGCGGGCGAAAGGCGGGTCTCCCTTGCTAGGTTCCGAATGGGGCCTGAGCCGCGCAACCGCCGCAGCCTGAGGTCGGGAAAGCTAGTCATGAGCGTGTTCCTTCTCGGATGAAAAATGACTGATGAGGGCGTCTACCAGCCCGTCCACCGTGTATTCCGCGGCCTCTAGGTCCACCCGTAGGCCCAGTTCTCGGGCGGCGCTGGCAGTGACCGGGCCGATGCAAGCGATGAAACTGGCGTCTAAGGCTGCGCGGGCCGCGCAGTCACCGTCCAGCATCTCCACCAAGTTGCGAACAGTCGAGGAGCTGGTGAAGGTCACCACATCGACGCCGTCGGCGAAAGCGGCCCGGGCGCGCTTACCAGCGTCCGCCACCGGCACATTCTTGTAGGCGGCCAACCGTTCCACCTTGGCGCCCCACTCGGCGAGGCCCTTTTCAAGCTCGTCTCTGCCGATGTCTGCGGCTGGCAAAAGCACCGATACATCTTTCCAATCCTGGCCGGACAATTCGTCTAAAATAGCCTCCGAAACCGGACGGGACGGTACGAAGTCGGCCTTGATTCCCCTGGCCGCCAGAGCTTGGGCCGTGGCGGGGCCGATGGCGCCCACGGAGGCCGGGCCAATGGAACGGGCGTCCTTGCCATGGGATTCCAAGCGCCCGAACACCGCCTCGACGGCGTTGGCGCTGGCGAAAATGACCCATCGGTACTCGCCGATACGGGCTAGAGCGCGGTCCAATGATACGTAATCGTCCAGGGGCCCAATTTCGATCGTCGCCAGTTCCACCGGTTGCGCCCCCGCCTGTTCCAACAACGACGTAAGACGCGACGCCTGGGTCCGCGACCGGGTGACGAGCACCCGCTTTCCGAACAGAGGACGTTGATCGAACCAGGCCAACTCGTTTCTGAGATTCACCACCTCGCCGATTACTGCGATCACCGGCGGGGCCAGTCCCGCGTTCCTGCCGCGCTCCATAACGTCGGTAAGAGTCCCGGTCACGGTCTGCTGGCTGTTCCAAGTACCCCACTGGACCAACGCCACCGGCGTGGTCGCGGGCAGGTCTTGGCGGCCTAAAGTTTCCAGTATCTTCTCCAACGAAGCCCAGCCCATCAAGACCACCAAGGTGCCGCCGTTCTTGGCCAGGACCTCCCAGGGAATAGACGACTCCGGTTTCGCGGGGTCCTCGCTGCCGCTCACCACGGTGAAGGTCGTGGCCACGCCTCGGTGGGTGAGAGGAATGCCAGCGTAGGCGGGGCCGGCGATGGCCGAGGTCACCCCCGGCACCACCTCGAACGGGACACCGCGCCGGGCCAATTCCAACGCTTCTTCGCCGCCTCGCCCGAAGACGAAGGGGTCGCCGCCCTTCAGCCGGACCACCGTCAAGCCCTGGGCGGCCCGGTCCACCAGAAGCTGGTTGATCCCTTCTTGGGACAGCTCATGGCGGTCCCTTTCTTTACCGGCGAACACCTGCTCGGCGTCCGGAGGGGCCGCTCGCAGCAGGGATCGGTCCACCAAGCGGTCATAGACGACCACTTGGGCCTGCTCCAATGCCCGCAGGCCCTTCACGGTGATCAGTCCGGGGTCTCCCGGCCCGGCGCCCACCAGATAGACTTTACCGCTCAATTTGGTCACCTGGAGTATTGATGAAATCAGGTCTTATCCGGTTCATGGTGCGATAAGCCTGCCCTGAGTTCGCCGAAGGGCCCACCACCAACGGGAATAGCCACCGGTCATCCTGAGCTTGTCGAAAGATCTGCGGCACAGCTTCGATCTTGTTGGCGTGTTGGACTTGTCGAACCGCAACTAAAAAGATGTGTACTCTTGTTGGGGTCGGACGGCCTTGACCAGCTCGTGTCCGCCTCTTTCCACCACCGCCAGGTAGGCGTCGGTGGCCAGTTGGAGCGGGTCGTGTTTTAGTCCTTCGATCTTGGCTGTAAAGACTTTACTTCCGTCCTCGGAGCTCATGAAGATTGTCATGAGCAGTTCCTCGCCCATGCACCGGGCGTAGGCCCCCACCGGAAGCTGGCAGCCACCCCCGATCAATTCCAGAAAAGCCCTTTCGGCGGTGGCTTCGTAGCGGGTGGCGGCGTCCTCGATGGGCTTTAGAATATTTTGCATTCGTTGGTCGTCGGCTCGGATTTCCACCGCCAAGACGCCTTGGCCGGGCGGAGGAACGAAGCGCCTTGGGGAGAGATACTCGGCCACGCGATCGGCCAGGCCCAAGCGGATGAGTCCGGCGGCAGCCAACACCGCTCCGTCGGTTTCTTCACCCTGGGACTTGCGTAGCCGGGTTTCCACGTTGCCGCGGATGGGAAGGACCTTGACCTGGGGCGCGTTTTTCATTAGCTGGGCGGTGCGCCGGGGGCTGCTGGTGCCAATCCGGGCCCCTTCCGGAAGCTCGTCCAACTTGCAGTTCCAGCGGTTGACCAACACGTCTCTGGCGTCTTGGCGAGGCAAGATGGCGCCGAGTAGCAGTCCTTCGGGGAGCTTGGTGGGCATGTCTTTCAGGCTGTGTACCGCCATGTCCAAGTCGCCGGTTAGGAGTTCTTGTTCCAACTCCTTAACGAAGACGCCCAGCCCCATTCCCGCCAACGGCGTCTTCTGGTCGGCGTCGCCGCTGGTGCGCACCGTCACAACTTCGAATTCGAGACCGGGGTGGCTGCGCCGGAGCGGGGCGATCACCTCTTCGTCTTGGGCCAACGCCAGTGCGCTCCCCCTGCTGCCCACCCTGATTTTATTCTCGCTCGTTGTGTTCATTTCAACACTGCCGCCGGGGCCTTAACCTTCTGGCCGCAGCCCTTGGGCTGGCAACGTCCCACGTTGTCGCAAAGTTCGTCCGAGTGCTCGCCGGTCAGCCCCGCCAGCAGGCTTTGCAGCGCATCGCCCTCTCGTCCCGTCTGGACCAAGTCCAGAAGCTCGGGCGTCAGGCAGCATTGCCAGCGCTGGGGGTCTACCGGCACGCTCTTGGCCTTCAGGTGCTCCCTGGCCCGGGCCAGAACGTCGGCCAAGTCGGCCCACTTTAATTCCGGCGACTCGCTGAGCGACTCCCGCAGCTTGCGGGCCAAGGCGGGACTGGCGCCGCCGGTGGAGATGGCCAGGGTCACCGGGCCGCGCTCGATGATCGACGGGGCGATGAAGCCGCACCGGGGCGGGTCGTCCACCACGTTTAGCAGCACTCCAAGACGCTCGGCTTCCTCGAAAACCTGTTGGTTGACGGTCCGCTGGTTGGTGGCGGCGATGGCGATGAACGCGCCGCTCAGGTCCCCCGGCCGGTACTCCCGTTCCAGCCATTCGACGGACCCGTCTTGGGCGGCCTGGCGGATTGTCGGCGTGACCTTCGGGCTGATCAGAGTTATATGGGAGCCGGACTCGATGAGCTTGGTGATTTTGCGTTCGGCCACCGGCCCGCCGCCGATGATGACGCTACGTTTGCCTTCCAGATTTAGAAATACGGGGTAATAAGACTGCATATATTTACACTGTTTTCGCCGTGGTTCTGGCGATGGGTTACGCCGTGGCGATGGCCCCCGGCTGTTCAGATTGTTCTTGTCCGGGCTGTTCGGTCTCCAGATATTCGTCGTAGTCTTTGACGAAGTAGCGAACCCGGGTCTTTTTGTACTCCCGGGTGCTGTAGAGGACCAACCGGTCGGTAATCCCGGTGGCGTCGCTTATCTCTTGGTTGAACTGCTCGCAGCCTTCCGGCGTGGTGGCGTGGACCATGGTGAAATGCGTGTAGGGCCAATCGGGAAAGGTGGGGCGCTCGTAGCAGTGGGTAACGGCGTTATGGGCCGCCATCAGCAGGCCCACCTCTTCCGACCGTTCCTGTGGCACTTTCCAGACGATCATGGCGTTGGCCCGGAACCCGGAGCGCCGGTGGTGCAAGACCGCGCTATAGCGCCGCATTATCCGCCGTTCTTGGAAGTCTCGGCCCAAAGCAAACATTTCCTGGACGCTCAGCCCCAGCCGGTCCGCTATCGAGTCGAAGGGCCTCTGAATTAGCGGCAGGTCTTCCTGCATCTCCCGTATGGCGTCTTTTTCCGCATCGGTCACCGGCACCGGCTTGTTCCAGCTCTCGGCTTCGCCCTGGTTGAACCCGTCTGGACTGAAGTTGAAAGAAGACCCTGTTTTTTTGACCATGTCGAAGTTCACGCCGATCTTGAAAAACCGTATTGTGGGCATGATGCGCGTTTCCAGCGCGCCGGTCTTCCGGCCCATGTAGTTGGCGGTGGCTTCCAAGTCGTGTTCCGGCGGGACCGCCAGCGTGAACCACAGGTTGTAGTAGGAGCCCTCCCGGGCGTAGTTGTGGCTCACACCCGGATGTTTGTTGATCTCCATGGCGGCTTGGTGCAGCTTGCCTGCCTCCAGCGCCACGGCCACCAGAGTGGTCTTGTAACCCAACCGGCGGGTGTCGAAGATGGCGCTTATCTGGCGCAATACGTTCTGCCGCTTGAGCTCGGTCAACCGGTCCAGCACTTCCTGCTCGGAAATCCCCACCTCCTCGCCCAAGTTCAGGAATGGTTGCTCGACCATGGGGAAGGACCCCTGAATAAGGTTCAACAGCTTGCGGTCTGTAATGTCCATGGGGATTAGGTTGGCCTCCACGGTGTTTGTGCATCAGCGACTACGTTCATAATTCTGTGGGGGATGCTTTTGCCACGGTGGGCTTTTTTAATTGGACTTCGCCCGAGTCTTCGAAGGACCCGACGACGCCAACCAAGACCCGGTCGGCTGCCTCCAAGATCCGCGGCCAAGACGCCTGGTTGGTGGAGTCCAGCACCATTGACCGGAAAAACACGAAGGCCTCCACGGTCTCGGTGGCCGTGACCCCCCGCTCCGACATCTCGGTGCCGTACTCGCGTCCCAGAAGCTGGGCTTCCTCCAACAGTTCCTGGCGGCGCCTTTTGGGTCCCGTTTCCTGCAACAGGAGCGACAGCAGGCGCCTGCCGAAGAGGCGCATCCTAACCTTGCCTTCCTCTTCGATGCTTTGGTACCAGGGCTGCTGCACTACACTGTCGCGGTTCAATTGCCGCCGGATGCGCCGCAAGGCCGAGTCCTCCACGCCGTCGTCGCGTCCATGTTCCGCTGCTTGGCCGTGGCCGCTGACGAACGACTCCACGTCTTGGCGAAGGAAGCGGCGGTGGCCCCCGGGCGTGCGATAGACGCGCAGGCGGCCGCTGTCGGCCCACTGCCTGAGTGCGGTGTCACTGACATCTAGGAGACGGCAGGCGTCGCGCAGAGATAGCCATTGGGTCTTGTCGGTGAGGTGCAGATCTACCAAAAAAGCCTTTAGAAACCTATAAAAATCTGTAAAAAACTAGTTCAACACCAGTACGTTCGACCAGATTAGCATATGGCGTTTTGCGGAGTCAACGAGCGGCGGAAGGCAGGTGGGTGGCATCAAGTCCTTCGTTGACCCAGTGTTGATCTTGTTTACGTAATGTTAAAATTAAAGTGATGCAGGAGAAAGAAAGAAATACCCAGCTCGCCAAGGCCCGAAAGAAGCTCTTCGGCGGCCTCTCCAGAGCCATCCGGTCGAAAAGTGTGCTCCGGGCCATGGAACGGGTGCCGCGGGAGCAGTTTGTTCCACCGGACGCTCGTTACATGGCCTATTTGGATGCACCGTTGGCCATTGGTCAAGGACAGACCATTTCGCAACCGTATATTGTGGCGATGATGACGGAGTCCCTCCAACTACAACCCGGGGACCGGGTGCTGGAAGTCGGCACCGGCAGCGGCTACCAGTCGGCGATATTGGCCGAGCTGCTACCGCAGGGCCAGCTAGTTACAGTGGAGTTGGTGCCCGTATTGAGAGAACGCGCCCGGCGCATCTTGAGCGGACTCGGCTATGCCAACATTGTGATTGAACCGGCGGGAGAAACCCTGGGCAGCCCCGATCGCGGTCGGTACGATGCAGTTATCGTAACAGCGGCGGCCCCGAGCCTGCCAGAGTCGCTGCTGGCGCAACTGGCCCCTGGCGGAAGAATGGTGATACCGGTAGGGAACCTGGAGCAGCAGGAACTGGTGCAGGTCCTCCGCACCGGTGAGGGCATTTCGATTCGCATGTTGGGCCCCTGCCGTTTCGTTCCTCTATTGGGACCTGAAGGTTTTCCCTCCCCGCGCTAAAATCCTGTTCCCCTGGCCAAGTCTTCGGAGTGGGACCGGGCGCAATCAACCTATAATCGATTTAAGCGATTTATCGCTCTCCCAGCGTTTTTAGCGTCGTCGTCTTACTAATGCTACTCGTTAGCTGCAACGGGAGCGGGACTGTCGAACCGAGTCTGAACCCAACCGAACCAGCATGGGCCCTGACTCGCCCTATATCGATATGCTACTTTTGAATGGCTCATCCGAGGCCTACCCCAGCGGCAAAAACCACTACATGAGAGTCGATAAGCAATACCTGGCGGACTTGGTTGATTAGAGCGAGAGTTGCCTGTTGGAACTGAGTCAAGAACTGCAACAAACGTTGGCGCAGGCCGCCGATCTGGTGCGACGTTCCAGCCATGTGGTGGCCTTGTCCGGCGCCGGTCTGTCAGTGGAGACTGACTATTCTGTGAACCCCCGGTAGGGCCAGAGAGCTTCGGGATATCAGGCTGAATGTTGTCCATCGGAATTTCCAGGGGGATCAATCCTTCGATTTTGACCGAGTCAGGATAGACCCAAACCTTCAGCGACAGGAGATTGATGATCTTGTCGAAGTCCAATCCACCAAGGTCTTCTTTGTACAACCTCGCGTTGATCCCCGCTATGCCGCCTGGGCGGCTGCCCCCGTTGTGGTAATTCGCCCTGCGTTCTTCTTCGGAACGGGCACTCTTCAACGTCATTCCTCGTATAGAGGAGATGGCAGCGACTAAAGAGTCGTTTTTCAGAGCTTCAGCAATCGAGTTCTTCCTGTCCTGTAGGCATTGCAGCTGATCGGTTGCTGGCCGATCAGCTCCGCGAGCCCCCACCAAGGTATCAAGTTTCTCTTTCAGTGGGCCTGTCTTCTTCCTTCACAGATCGTCGTGTTCCTTTTCTTCGATGTCGCCGTCTATATATAATCTATTAATTCGCTTGATCTTAGATCGGATTTCATCAATATCCGGGTCTAATGGCCTCGCAGCCACTTCCAATTCAAAGATCCTCGACTCTAATACGCCCAGGTACTCTTGTGCCGCAATCTCTAACTGATCGGGTTCGCGGAGCGCTCCCGTGAGATATGAGGCGACCGATCTTTCGATGTTCTCCGCGGCAACACCGGGCGTCGCGCATTTCTGTCTCCCGATCTCGTAACTGTCGCGACCCGTGTGACACCGGTAAACCCGCTTCCCTTTGCTATGATTTTGGCGGCACCTAAGTTGGTGGTCGCATTCAGCACATCGGATCTTGCCCTGAAGGGGCCAGTTTAAGGTCCTGTGGCCCACACCGCCGGTACGGTTGGCCCCGCGTTTTCTTTGCGCCGATTCCCAAAGATCAATGTTGGGGTCGCCGTTCCCATCAACCAAGATCGCAGGAAAATTCGGAATCAAGGTCCAGCCCGATTCGGACGCAAAGGAATTAAGCCGCTCGATGGAATCAAATTTCTTGTGACTTTTCCCACGTAGCCCGTAGTAGACACCGACATATGCGGGCTGGGAGATGAGTACATTCACTTGCGAGTTCGACCAATAACTGTCGGTTTTGCCTTTAGGTAGAGGGATGGCCAACTCATTGAGTTTGCGGGCGATCTCCCTCAGGCTCAGACCGCCATACACGTACCACTGAAACACTTGCCTGACGATATTCGCCTGGTTTCCGTCGATCGTCCACCCCTGGTCCTTTGACCAGTTGTACCCAAATGGCTTGCTCCCGCCTGAGTATCCGCCCCGTTCTAGCGAAGCTTTCCGGCCCTTGAGCGTCCTGCGTGTTATAGTGGCGCGTTCTAACTCCGACACTGCAGCTCTGACTATTTTGGTGAATTCACCTTCTGGAGAATCGTCAA
The DNA here is from genome assembly GCA_965247605.1 of Dehalococcoidia bacterium. GTDB lineage: Bacteria > Chloroflexota > Dehalococcoidia > Lucifugimonadales > UBA3495 > VXOI01. The sequence goes on from CBDFHM010000003.1 coordinate 113,177, forward strand.
AGGTTTCGGTTACGAAAATCACCGAGCAGCCAAGGGATTTCGCCTCATCTTCATATAAAAGTTGGTAAACAGTCTTCCTGCTGAGTCGATCAGGGCTGTAGCAGATTAACGCCTGATAATATCCTTTTTCCGCCCGGTCAAATAGAGCCTGCAGTTTCGGTCTCCGCTCGATTGGTAGTGCGCCACTAACGCCTTCCTCGACGTAAATGTCTGACTCGGCTACCAGAAAGTTAGAGTCCTTAGCTTTCTGTCTGCAATCTTCTATTTGAGAGGTCAACGATGTGCCTTTCACTTGGTCATCCGTTGAAACTCTGGCCAGAATTGCCGCCCGCTGTATATCGAAGTCTCCAAGTAATGCCAATTCCATCTTAGTTATGCCTCCTTTCCCCCAGTGTTACGAATTGTGCCTGTGTTACCTTCGTTGCTCCTTGCCCATAAGACGTTCTACTTCGAGCTTAGGCCATCTCAGTCTGGTCCAAACTCAAACTCTTGCGCTCATATCGGGCTGACCACGAGTAGGACAGACGCGGAAGGGTTTGCCCTAAATCCTCGAAGGTTGGCCTTAACCCGGATCTCTCCAACAGCGAGCCCGACCTTCGGTGGAAAACATTATTTCGCCGTGATCCGGTTGGCTACGAAGCGCGCCCGTAGGGCATTTTGCGCTTTGGTTCAACAAGCTCCCTCTATTTTAGGCCCGGTGTGACGGAAACATCAATCCAGAATCATATTGTACTGAAAAAACTTTCTTATATCATGAAATATTCCTGTTTAAGGCTACTATAGGCGGAAATATTATTCTTTGCGGTTAAAGATTGGATTCTGGGTTCGGAATGAATTCGAAGGGGTCAGGCCTTGTCCGTAGACGAGCAAACGAGCCCGGGTCGCGGCCGACACCCACGGAATAGGTATGGCTGACATTCTTACCATAGGGATGGGGATTGCAGAGGCTGACTTTGAGACCTGGTGGTGGAAGGGTGCCGAATACGGTCACGACATCGGATATCAAGCGGCACGAGAAGAGTACGAGGTTGCCTACTATTGCAGCGTATGTCGCCGGCTTCATTTGTCGATTACAACAGATCGAGAAAATATGACGCCGCTGCTCTGATGGCCGAGGCCGGTTGGCATGGCCTTGAATGCGAAGAGGAGTTGACCGATAACTGATGACTGCTGTGTAGCCCGGCGTCCAAGACGATACCGGTCGCTAGGGTGCTACGCTCGGGAAACCAAGCGCAATATCAAGTTTCGGGGTGTAGCGCAGTGGCTAGCGCGCGTCGTTCGGGACGACGAGGCCGGAGGTTCGAATCCTCTCACCCCGACCATATTAACGGCAAATAGAATCTAGGTGCTCGCTCCGATCGCCTCCTCACTTATTGGTAGCCCCGGTGCCGCCCTCGGCCAAGTCTTCACTGCCCGACTTTAGGGAAAAAGGCCACTTATGGAGCAAACCCTGCTCATCTACGAGTTAAAGCTATCGCCAACTCGGGCCGCGACCACGCTACCGTCATACACGGCGCGGGGAAGACCAACGGCGAGATGAGCGAAAACTCAGACCCTCGCCACGGCATCCTAGCCATCAAGGACGCAATCTTCTCCTGAATCGCCGTTCTGGAGGACCGGCGGCGCCAGCCATCTTTGCAACCGGAACCGCTCATAGGCGCGGAAGGGCAACACCGACGCCATTTGGTCAAGCGCCAGCCGTATCAGGACCTTGCGGCGGAGCGGTTTGCATGCCAGGTAGGCGGCCCCGCCAAACAGCGGTACTAAGGAAATCAAGGCCACGAGTGGGGTGTGAATGTTGCCCGCCGTACGGTCTGCCGGTTCGCCCTTGTGGAATAGGCGGTTGAGTTGCGTGCGGGCCAGGAAATACAGGGTCCAACCGGCGCGGGCCGCGCTGCGCAAGCCGGGAATCGGCACCACCAGAGTTACGCTAAGCACCATATGCGCCCCCAAATGATGAAGAGCGTCCTGCACCTGGCCGTTGGAGAGATAGGTCCGTAGGGCCATCGACCGTTGGGAGGAGCATGGACGTTCCATGCCCCCGCAGAGTCGGTGGCCCGGTTCAAAAACGACTCCGCCGCCCCGTCCGCGCCTTTGACCGCTTTGTTCATGCGTTCGGAGTCAGGCATCCAGGTGAACAACCGGTAAATGCCGCTGATCAGTTTGCCCCAGATCCTGGGCTCGCTGGACTTCCAGATATCGACGGCCTGCTCCAAGTGGCCAGCAACGTGCCGCAATTCCGCTAGATCCTTCGGTCCCAAGCTGGCACGTAGAGCGGCGGCGTTGGTGTCCAGGTAAGCGTGGACCCTGATGAAGTCCACGTCGTCGAATACCGGGAGCACTCACCCTGGGCGCTGGCCCCGCCAACGCTCACCGGCTGGTTCATGGGGCCGAGCTCGCCAACTGCATGACCCTGTCCCGGATGTGGCTTTCGGACAAACTGCCAGGCAATAGCGAATCCAGGGTACTGGGCGTGGCACTGCGGGCTCTCAGACAGCATACCGCCGTCAAATTCCTGGTGACCTACGCAGACCCCGCCCGGGGACACTGGGGCACGATCTACCAGGCCACCAACTGGCTATACACCGGACTTTCGGAATCAATGCCCCTTTATGACTTGGGTGACGGAATAGCCCGCCACTCTAGGTCCCTTGCCCACTCTCATGGCACACATTCGCTCAAGTACTTCGCGGAAAAAGGTGTCCAGGTGAAGCTGGTCTCCCAAAGCCGGAAGCACCGCTACCTGTATTTCCTTGATGCGAGTTGGCGTGAGCGGTTGCGGATCCCAACAGTGCCCTATCCCAAAAAGGAGGAAGACCGTGGAAGTGATTGATCTCCCCTTGGAACTGCTCCGGCCAGCAGCATGGAACCCCAATCGGATGGGTCCGGTAGCTTTCGCCCGGCTCCGGGAATCCATTAGTCGATTCGGAGTGGTGTCAAATCTGGTGGTACGGCCCCTTGGGGACGGCTCTTATGAGGTTCTTTCGGGCAATCACCGTCTCGAACTGCTCTGGGAGTCGAGCCAAACGGCTGCGCCCTGCGTGGTAGTGGACCTGCCCGACGCCCCGGCCAAGCTTCTGGCCCAGGCTTTAAACCGCATCCAAGGGGACGACGACCTAGGTCTCCGGGCCGAGCTAGTGAGGGAGGTGCTCAAGGAGTTTCCTCAAGAGCAGGTCCTTTCCCTGCTGCCGGAGTCCGCCGAAAGCCTTGCCGCCCTTTCCTCGCTTGGACAAGAGGACTTAGCCAGTTACTTGCGGGCGTGGCAACGCGCCGAGCCGGCCCGGCTCAAACACCTGACCGTTCAGCTCACCCCGGCCCAGCAAGTGGTCGTGGACCAGGCGTTAACCCTGTTCATGGCGCTGGCGCACGAGCGAGGCAGGGACAGCCCCAACATCAGAGGCACCGCTCTCTACCTTCTGTGCCTGGACTATCTGAAAAACCAAAGGAGTGAGTCATGAGTATTCCATCTACCGGATTGCAATGCCTGATCTGCCGTGAGCCCCTGATCCTGCGCCCGGCCCGGGGGAGGAAGTCGGGCAAGCTCTCGTTGATGCTGATTTGTCCTCGGAGCGGGAAGCATTTCCGCGGATTCATCACCGATCAGGACTACGTGGCCGAAGTATTTCGCCGTGTCGAAAACCAAACAGCTGCAGGCAAACCCGGAGGTGGTACACCAATCGGAGTTAACTCGCCCAACGCCTCCAGCACTGACTTGAATCAATCCGGAGAGACATGAGAGTGGCCATCTACGCCAGGGTCTCCACCTCGGACAAGGTGCAGGACCCAGAGACCCAACTACTACCTCTCCGGGAGTTCGTGCAGGCCCAGGGCTGGGACGGCTGTCAGGAGCATTTGGACACCGCGTCCGCAGCCGACCTAGCCCATCGGACCGCCTGGCGGGAGTTGTTGGACGATGCCAGCAAGAGGCGCTTCGATCTGCTCCTGGTATGGCGGATGGACCGGGCCTTCCGCTCGGTCTTGGACGCCGCCAACACCTTGGAACGACTGCGCACGTGGGGCGTGGGACTCCGGTCGTACTCCGAGCCCTGGCTAGACACGACCTCGCCTTTCGGAGAGGCCCTCTACTACATCACCGTGGCCTACGCGCAACTGGAGCGGGGGATCCTCCGCGAAAGGGTCAAGGCAGGGATGGATCGGGCTCGTAAACAGGGCCGGACAATCGGCCGGCCAAACGTCTGGGTCAGGAAGGGCTTCAAACGCCGTTTTGGAGCTATTTTGGAGCGCCTTAACGCCGGATCTATCTCGCGCCGTCAGGCGGCTAGAGAGCTGGGCGTCGGTTACGCCACCCTGAAACGTCTCTTGGACAACGCAGCGGGCCGGGAAGGTTAGGGGGACCGGCGGTGGCGGCGGAGCGGAAGAACGAGTCTACACCAAAAGCGGAAAGTAGCGCAGAGGATGGGTTGACATGTATACACCGACGTATACACTGGCCAGCCGCTGACCAACCTGGAAATGATACGAATGACCTTCAGGACATCGAGATACGCCACTTCATCGACACCCTGGCCGAGGTCGCCCTGGCGGCGGCCCGGCGCAGAGAGGGGCTAGGGTCGTGAGGGCGGTGGCCTACATCCGGGTCTCCAGCCATGATCAGGTGGCCGGATATTCCTTGGATGCTCAGGAACGGTCGTTTAACGAGCTTTGCCGCTCCCGGGGTTGGGAACCGGTGGAGATCTACCGAGAGGAAGGCCGCAGCGCCCATACCGATTCCATCTCCAAACGACCGGTCTTCCGGCAGTTACTTGAGGACGCCGCTCAAGGCCGCTTCGACACGGTGGTGGTCCACACCCTGGACCGCTGGGCCCGCAACACCCAGATCGCCCTGGAATCCCTGGGAACATTGGCCAAGAACAACGTAGCCTTGGTTTCCGTTACCGAGAACATCGACTACTCCACCGCCCAAGGTAGACTGCTGACTACCTTGCTGGCCGGCTTCGCCGAGTATTTCAGCGATTCCCTCAGTACCCACATCAAGAAAGGACTTGGAGAGCGGGCCCACAATGGCCGGCATCTGGGCGGGATCCCTTTCGGGTACCAGTCTTGTTGGGAAGGTCCCAAAGGTGGCCGTCAACTTGCTTGTGAATCCGAGCACCCTGGGGGACTGCATTTAGACCCTGAGGAGGCGGAATCGGTCAAGGAGATGTTCCGGCGATATGCCTCCGGGAGCACCACCTTGAGCCAATTGGCGTGCTGGATGAATCAAGAGGGATTTCGTACCAGGAACATGCATCGACGGGGAAGGGACGATGATGGAGGAGCGGCGGACTCTAAGATGTTCACCACAGCCTCGGTCCGGGGAATCCTGCACAATCCTTTCTACGCCGGGAAGATCAAACACGGAGATCAGCTCTTACCTGGTTCCCACGAGGCCTTGGTACCCGAAGATGTTTTCCAGGCCGTTCAGATCGCCATGAAACGTAATTCGGGCCGATCTGAAACCCTGCGGTCCAGGCCAGAAAGGGAATTATATGCTCAAAGGCCTGATTAAATGCGCGCACTGCGACTTACCGATGTGGGCCCAGACGTACGCCAATGGGCACACCTACTACCGTGAGCAGAAAGGGTCCAGGGGATCGGGATATTGCGTAGGCAAGAGCCGGTCCCTGCCGTGTCTAGTGCCCGATGATCAAATTGGCCGGATCGTCGGCGCGATAGTCCTTCCCAACGCCTGGATGGAACGGGTCTTGGCCAAGATTCACCTGGCCGATGAAGTCAACAGGATCGGTCAAGAACGACTCGAGACAGAGCAACGGCTCAAGCGGCTGGGGAAGGCTTACGTAGACGGTCTCTACTCGGATAACGACTACCAGCGGGAGAAGCGGTCTTTGGAGGAAATGCTGGCGGGGCTGGTGATTCCTGGGGTGGATTCTGCCAAAGAGGCAGGGAAGCTGTTGGAGGACCTTCCGGCCCTATGGGAGGCGGCTACCTTGGCCGAACGGCGGAAGTTGCTATTAACCATGCTGGACGGGGTCTACGTGGACACTGTTGACGAAAAAGCGATCGTGGCCATCCGGCCCAAACCGGCTTTCCGGCCATTGTTCGAGATCG
>CBDFHM010000004.1:0-94093 GCA_965247605.1 Dehalococcoidia bacterium
GCCGGACACCTTTGAGCCCCGCCCTTCGTGCGATACTAGCAGATGCATCGGTGATTCTGTGTGGCGGTATGGGTTCGCCGGACGGTTCACAGAAGATATAGCCATCTTCGTTCCATTCCCATCCCATCTTAACTACATACGCCTCCCGTTGCTCCCGGAGCCACTGGAGGGCTCCCAGTGCCGTGCTGGGCAATGCCATCATTCGGCGGCGGCCACCCTTGGTGTGGTCATTGGTAACGAGGCGCCCCTTGGCCAGTTCAACTAATCCCCTAGGGACCGTTAGGGTTGCAGTGGAGAAGTCCACATCTATCCAGCGTAGACCGACCAGTTCCGAGCGGCGTATTCCCGTGGTGATGGCTATCAGGATTGCTGGGAAATATTGGCTACGCTTCGCTGTGTCCAAATAACGCTGGCATTCGTCCCAGTCCATGAATCGGGCTTGGTAGCGCTGTGCCCGTGGGCGCTTCACATCACCCGCAACGTTCCGCCGGACGAGGCCAAGGCGCTCACCCCAACGCAGCGCTTGAGATAGCGTGCCGTGGGCAGCTTTGACGGTGGTCGCGGACAGGCCCCGCCGCAGCAGGCCGGAGTCCATAATCTGGACGTGTCGCGCCGTCAGTTTGGTCAGCATCACCGAACCGATGGCAGGAACTAGGTACCGGTCCACGTTCCCCTGGTAACCCTCAAGCGTCCGTTCCGAGACGTTGGTCTCGGCGTAGTCCCGGAGCCAGCCACGCAGGAACTCGGCGACAGTCTCGCGGCTGGGCCGAGTAAATGTCCCGGTTTCCAACTCGTAGACCAACTCATTTAACCGCCGTTGCGCATTAGCCTTCGGGCCACGAACGGTCTCGGTGTGGTTACGCTTCTTGCCCGTTCGTGGGTCGATACCGACGTACAAGTCGATAGTCCAGGAGCCAGGAGAGCGCTGGCGTAAGTGGCCGCGTGGCATCAGATTACCGCCATTTTCCCATTCCCCGCAGGAGGGCCAGGTTGTCCCCGATCCAGATCGTCTTGTCGCGGAAGTTAGGGGTCATTGGGGAGTGCCTTGAATCCTCGTAAACTCCCCAACCGTACGCCATCTGAGTCCTTCCAACTGGACAGACCACTTACTGATTGCCCCATCACAAAGCTAGAAGCACCGGACGGGGTATCGAATCGGTAGTCTTGAGTTAGACGGTATACGGGACCATCGTCTATGAGGAGGCCATCGCTTAGCATTTTCCGTCTAAATTCTGATAGGGATGGTGGGATTGAAGCTACCTCCTCCTTCGCAACCTGAGACCCGGCTAGCAACACGAATCCCTCGTCATCTTGGTGGGCCTGTGCTTGTACTCCGGCCCTATTTTTCAGGAACAAGTGCAGGCGTTGCACTGGTACCTCCACGGGTGCAGTGTGCATATACTCCACGCTAGCCTTCAAGGGTTGCTCGCTCCCATTCTCAAGGGCGGTCTTCAGCCGGGCATCGATCAGGTCCTTGACGAACTGGGCAAATGCCTGTTGCACGAGGGGGGTGAACTGCCCAATGCGATTCTTGGTTCTAAGGCCCGGATAGTTAATGCGATTCAGTACGAAACGTACGAAGCCGTCGCATGGTTCTTTCATCTCTTCGGCGAGCACCCGTTTGATCTCATTGGTGTATTTGAGCTCGCGGGCCGATTCGATAGTCTCTGCAAGGTCGAAATTTTCCTTATGGAATTGTTTTAGCTGATCCACTTGCGTGTCGGTGAAATTCAGCATGTCGAACTCGAAGAAGGGTTTCTTGTCCATTTCCCTTGTCTCGTCGAGGTCAGAGAAGAATCGGTAGACAATCCCGTCGGTCAGAATACCGAACCGGGCGTTAGTAGCAGAGAAGTAACGGAAGAGTTGGGACTCCTGCTCTACTTTCAGAATCGTGCCGTACTTCTTGACCTCGATGAGGATGATGGGTTGCCCGTGTTGGAACAGGGCGTAGTCAACCTTTTCGCCCTTCTTATTGCCAAAGTCCGCGGTGAACTCGGGAACAACCTCTTCAGGGTCGAAAACGCTATAGCCCAGCAACTCAAGGAAGGGCATTACGAGCGAGTTCTTGGTTGCCTCTTCCGTTCCAAGGTGCTGAAGCCGCCTAGCAAATCTCACGGAACGGGTTCGTACCTCGTCTATGAAGTCCATTCCAAATACCTCTCCTAACTTGGGCCACAGGTCATCCCCCTGAGGATGTCCAGGTTGTCGCCTGTCCATATGGTGCGGCTAGCGAAGTTGGTCATTTAACTTTTTCTGCGGAAAATAATACTCTCAACTTCCAATCTATATCCTATAGGGTAACCTAAGGGTATCCCCTGAAATACTGACCCCCCTCGGTTGCACTAGGTATCCCTGAGTGATACCGTAATCAGAACTTATGTTCGACTGTTAGACACAACGCTTGCATCCAACCTCACACGCACGCTAATTGACAAGCACCTTAACGGGACGGCCGCGAACACTCGCCATTCGGAGATATGGATTTCAACTCTTTTTTAATCTGCGGTGTCTAGCCATTTGCTCTTTAGGGAGAATTTCGAGAATGATTATCACGCTTGTATTTGAAGACAGCGACGAAGTTCTATTGTAGCGCCAGATCGGCGTGATCTGATCAGACTATCCCGAGTCACCCCGACTTATTCCAGTGGAATTCACGTGGCAATGGCTGCAAGGAATCCTTCGGCTACTTGAAGTAGCGCAAATTGTCTGAAACTCACGATACATCTGAAGCCGGAACAGTTGGGCAAGCGTCCGGACTTCCCCGGCCCGCATAGTTCCGTAGTAACTTCGGTCTATCCAGCTAGGAGTCGACAAATCAATCTAGTAGCGTTGATTCCAGTCAACACGGGCTATATCAGCCACCAGCAGCCCGTGCGTATACTGACCTAGTTGCGTCTCGGGTGTCGCATCAGCCATGTTTCTTCCCCTAATCGCTTAACGGCGTTTTCGTTATGCCTGGCTTTGCCAGTGAAAGGCTGCTGCGCACTGGCATACTGTCGGCCAGGTCCATAAAACTTCGGACTCGCAGTCGACGATCTGAAGCCATTCCCTGACCTCTTTTCTCGGGCCTTACCAACGACCCCTACCCTGCATCCCCTCAAGTCTACCACCAATGTCTCCGCATTCTTAATTTGTACTACATGTTTGCTTGACTAGTGGACTGTTCAAGATCGGATGAATCATACATCATGGACAGCCCATAATTGCTATGGAGGCTAGATGGCAACCAATGAGCAACCGACGGTAAACCTGCCCTCATTTCTTCCAAGTACACTATATGACGTGGGTGGCACATCGCCACCGCCACTGGCTGTGACCGAATGGACATTATCTATGATATTCGGGACAGGGGGCGGATAGGCCACGCGGATTAATCCCCGCTTCCGCTTGCATGCCTGCTTGCTCTTCGGCCGCACCGAAGAGGAGCTGTTCGGGGCCAGTAGACTACCGGGGAGGAGGGCTAGGGATGGAGGAGATTCTGGTGCCATTTGCGCTAGGTTCACGCTTACGGGCTGTTGGTGCTTATCGTTGTCCTACTGGTTGGCATCTCAGCACACCTGAAACAACTAGTTGAGGAAGCTCAGCAACTAAAGGGCGGCTGCGCTAACCGTGCCGCGATTCCGAGTATCGACCACAAGGCGGTCTCACTCACAACAACGCCTCCTGCTTTGCTCAGGGGGAACGCGGGGCGGTTGTTGCCACAGCTCGTCCCGCACACCCTGATCGGTAACTCGGAGGGTGATTAGATGGCCTGCCGAAACGCGCATCACGTTGACAACTCTGACGACATGGACGGCCTGGAGCATCTCTGCCACGGGAATTCGTCCTAATCGGCTGGATCGCTAAAGGGGTGGTTGCCCTGGCTTGAAGGCGCAATGCGGGTCAATTCGCGGGTGCGCCCGGTGGCAACTTCTTGATGTGCTCATTCTCTCGAAGAAGGATTCGTCTGCCATAGGTGCAGACTCGCTGATCGGACTCCCGGCTGGTAGCAAGGGTGGCAATTACGTCATGCAGGTGCCAACGGCCCCGGAGGCCCCAACGTGCTAGACGCTGAAATCCTTCAGGGCTTCTTAGACGATCATTACGGCGGGCTCCTAGTGCGTGACGCGGACAACCCTGTTGGCGTCCGCCAGTGGAGCGATGATGACACGTTAGAGCTATGCCGCTTTCTTGCCGATACCGGTTACTGGCGGGAGCTAGCCTGTTTTGATGCTAAGACGACTACGGCCCACATTGGCGTGGACGTGGCGATACTCCGGCAGTGGATCAAGCGTGATCAAAATCCGCTACCACACTTTAAGCATGGCAAACGGATGCTGATCCCGGTGTATCTGGTCAAAGATTGGCTACGGGAAGAGACAGAGAGGAGGTGCGCATGAAGCAACCGGCAACCCTAAGCCAGCATGAGAAAGGAGGAGGATTAAATGTCACCGATAGCCAAGCCCGCGTTTGAGAGGTTCGAGGAGAAGGTCTACCGCCAAGAGACCGGGTGTTGGTTATGGCTAGGAACCAAGGCGCGCGGCTATGGTCGGTTCCGCCCTGGCGGGATCCAAGGGAAGGTGCCCGCCCACCGGTTCGCTTATGAGCACTATGTTGGTCCGATTCCCGACGGCTTCGTATGTGACCACCTATGTCGGAACCGCGCCTGTGTCAATCCTGGGCACATCGAGTTGGTGACAAGCCGGGACAATGTTCTACGGGGAGTAGGCCCTACAGCACGAGCAGCCCAAGTGACGCACTGCCCAGCGGGACACCCCTACGACGTAGGTAATACCTACTATGATCCGCGTGGGTGTCGGGTTTGCAGGACGTGTCACAGAGACTGGGCTAGGAAGCATAAAAGAGGAGGAGCCAATGGGGAACTATAAAAAGGGCCGTGGGACACAGTATCAGACACGGCCCTAGACACCGAGGCAGCACACTCCATAGGGTCTGAATCGCTAGAACGATTCACCGGAGTGGACCACAACATGGACCAATTACAAGAAATAGCCTACTCGCACCTGGAGTCTATCGTCAAGTGGAGCACGGCCCATGAGAAGCTATCTCAAGTCGGATACGGCGACTAATTACTCGAAAAGGTTCTGGCCCGACCTGGACAAGGAGGGGTTCTTTGATGAACCTGGCTGACCTACAACGCGAGGCCCACGCCATCGCCAAGGACCACGGCTGGTGGGACGAGGAACGCAGCTTCGGTGACCTGATAGCGCTGGTGCATAGCGAGCTGAGCGAGGCGCTGGAGGCGTATCGGGAGTGGGGCCTTAAGTCGGTGATCTCGGCGACTGCACCTAACGACGTACCTATAGATACTTCGACATCAACCTTTCACAGGCGAAGGTGCCTGATGACTGGACAACGAAACCTGATGGCGTCGCGTCAGAACTGGCCGACGTGGTGATCCGGGTGGCGGACATGGCGGAGCACTACGGGGTGGTCCTGTCTGAAATACGAGTTATCAACTGGGAAAGGCCCCAGTGGGTGCGATCATTCGGTGATTGGATAACCATTCTTCATAGCTCGGTTCACATGATTATGTTCGTGGCCTTAGTGGAGTTATACAACGACCCGTCGGCTCATATCCCGTGCGGACGGGACTGGGGCACCGAACTCCGGGACACGATCGGGCGGGTCCACCGCATGGCCGCCCACTACAGCATCGACCTGGACGCCGCCATCGAGGCCAAGATGGAGTACAACCGCACCAGGAGCTACAGGCATGGAGGGAAGGCGCTATGAGCACTGCAATCCCGAAGTCCGGGTGTGCGCGATGTGGCTACGTAATGGACGAGGCGATCCACCTTGAGGACGACAACGGCACCCCGAAACCAGGCGATTTGTCTATCTGCGTAAAGTGCGCCCACGTTGCCAAGTATGGCGACAGTCTGGCGCTGACCGAGTTGACCCAAGAAGAGGTGGTTGAGCTTTCACTCGATAGCGACTTCGTTGAACACCACAAACGAATCCAATGGGCTATCCGGCAGGTGTGGTCGCAAGAGGAAGGGAAGGCGCTGTGAGTGGACGAAAGTCCACCTTCATTGTAGTGGAGATAGAGCCCATACCTGACATCAACGGCGATGAATGGTATGCCTGGTGCGCGGAGCGTGGATTGGATGGACTGAACGGCGGGCGTCGTGCTTGGATAAGCGATTTAAAGACCTACTTACGGAATGATGACTATCTCGTCTACTACCAAGGGATTCTCATTGCTACGGCTCATTCGTCCGAATTGGAATTGGAATCAGGAGGGAAGGCGCTGTGAGTATGACTATTCAATTTGTCCAACACCTCTGAAGCAGGCGTTCGCCGACTGGATCGACCGCCGCACAGCCCAGGGCGTCGAGACCTACGGGCAGCCGCTCATGACCCACAACGGGCGCGACGCTGAGCGGGACCAGATGGAGGAACTGCTGGACTTCTGCCAGTACCAGCAACAGCGGCTCATGGAACTGGAGGGCGCACTGGCGGCGGCGAGACGGGAGACATAGTGTGGCTCTACGTCCCAACATCCTGTCAATCTGCACCGGGGCCGGAGGACTCGATCTCGGCGTCCGACTCGCCTGCCCAGATACTTGCACGGTCTGTTACGTGGAACGGGAGGCATTCGCGGTCGCAAACCTGGTCGCAGCGATTCAAGAGGGTCTCATGGACGATGCTCCTGTTTGGAGCGATCTTGCCACCTTCGACGGCGACCCGTGGCGTGGAACGGTGGATTGGCTTATTGGCGGCATCCCGTGCCAGCCGCATAGCGTTGCCGGTCAGCGACAAGGGGCCGACGACGAACGGGACCTGTGGCCCGACGCCGCCCGAATCATCCGCGAAGTCGGACCCAGCGTCGTCTTTTTGGAGAACGTTCCAGGAATCGCAGGGTATTACCACGAGCGCATCGGGCCAGAGTTACGAGGAATGGGTTACGCAACTCAGGAAGGACTATTCTCGGCGGTTGAAGTCGGCGCACCGCATATTCGGCAACGATTCTTTGTCTTGGGCCACTCCGACGGCGCAGCCGTCGGCCAGCCAGGACGACGCGGAATGGAACGGGGCCTGCTACCGCCGTCCGGACGGGTCGAAGGTATCAACGGTGTTGACCCATCAAACGATGAACTGGCCGACGCCGACAACGGCGCCGGAGGCACCGAATCAGGGGTCGAACATCAAAGACGGGGGCTACAGGACGTTGGTGGAGGCCAGCCAAGAACTGTGGCCGACAGCGACGGTCTCAACGGGCGCATATGCCTACGGGCGGGGCAATCCAGAGACACCGAGCCTGAAACTGGACGGAGCGGCACGGACATTCCCGACACCCAATGCGAATGCACAGAAGGGGTTCACGTCAACGGATGGCAAGGGACGGGCTTCGGATTACAAATCGTATTCCCACCTGCCCCAAACGACCACGGGACCTGGGCACGACTGCTCGCTGAAGTGCCGGAGATTGAACCCGCTTTTTGTCGAGACGCTGATGGGGTGGCCTGGTGGCTGGACGCTACTGCCGACCGGGCGCACCGTCTCCGAGTCCTTGGCAACGGAGTGGTCCCGTTGGTGGCGGCTCATGCGTTTCGCACTCTCGCAGCTAGGGCAGGGGTAGAGGCATAGCGATGGAAACAAAGCAAGAACGCGAGGCACGATTGCGGAAAATGGCTGATATCGGCCGGGCCTGCATTGTGCGTTATCGGGAGACGGGCGAGGGAAGCCCTGTCCCGCCGTCCAAACCTTGGATATACGCACCGAAGCCGGCGGAGTGTGGCAAATGCCAAGCGGACGGAACGGTGAACCTAGTGCGCATCAATCTGTTGCCGGGGGATGGTTGGAGGTGCCTCCGCTGCGGCTGGAATGTGTATGACCCGGCGCAGGATGCTGCTTTGCCCGTGGATGACCGGCGCGCCATCGCTAACACCGACGGTCCAACGTGGTGATGTACCAGACTGAAAAGGCGTTCCAGGCGGCGGTGCGAGACTATGCACGCCTTCGAGGCTGGTATTGCTACTGTGTCTGGGACTCCCGCCACAGCCCCAAGGGCTGGCCGGACCTAGTTCTGCTGCGTCCGCCCAGGATGGTGGTTACGGAACTGAAAAGCAGTCGGGGGAGGCTGACTCAGGACCAACGGGAGGCCCTGGGGCTGCTGGCCGGGTGCCCTGGGGTGGAGACATATCTATGGCGGCCTGGGGATTGGCCCGAGATTGAGGAGGTACTGAAATGACCGCCCACTACCGCTACTACCGCGACTCCGGATGCCAGGAGGCCAGGGTGTCCTCGTGCCTGGACTGCCCGCTGCCCCGGTGCGTCGAGGAGATGACCGCCGCTGAACGGGCCGCCCTTGAGGCCCGGCACCGGGAGAAGCGGGACGCAGAAAGGGTCCGGGTCATACTGGAGGAGGGCCTGTCGGTCGAGGACGCCGCGGAGCGGTTCAGCATCTCACCCCGGACGGTCTGGCGCATCCTGGCCAGGACCCGAAAAGCCGGAAGTAGGAGGGAGAACAATAGTGGCTAATCCGATACAAGAAGTCCGGACGACGCCTGGGAAGCCTTCCGGCAGGTGGGCGGCACCGAAGGCCAGTTTGAGGCCCGGTTGTTTGGTACGGAAGCCCAGGCGTACTACGCCGGCATGGTTGTGGGTCTGGACCAGGCCCTGGACCTGCGGCAGGGCCTTCTGGCTCGGATAAGGAGGATGGCATGGTCGAAGAGGTAAAGAAATTCTGCCCAGCCTGCGCCCAACCCCTGGTGGTCCGCACCAACGAGGCGGTTGGTGAAAGCCACCTCCGCTGCCTGGGGCCGCTAACTCACCACGCCGAGAGATGGTTTTGTGAGCTTGATTGGATGGTTGGCGGCATCCGTGAGTGATACTACGATGGCTCTCGTCGAGGATGGTGCGTTACTTGGGTCCAGGCAGCTTGATATGGGTAATTCCGGATCATTAGTCGCGGACGGTGCGGCACGGGTCTTCGAGGCCAAGTGGGGCTGCACGGTGGTCGCGCCAAGATTGTATCGGGGAGGCAACTCAACTACAATTTGGACTATGCGGACAATGTTGATCGCCATTCTGTTGCTGGCGTTGGTCGTGGTCGTCGCGTGTGGTGGCAGCGACGAGCAGGCTGAGGCGGTAAGGCATGCGAGCAACGATGGCGGCTTCGGCGCTTCGGAAGAGTTCCGACCGACCGGAACCCCCGCGCCCGCGGCGACCGCGGTGCGAGCCGCCTTATTGCCATTGGCGCCCGCGGCAGGGCTCCCACCCCAGGCTTTCGTCGGCGAGGATGCTGTAAAGGTGGAGGTCTCGCAGGTCGCCCAGGAACGGCTGATCGTCCGCAACGTGAACATGCGGCTGGTCGTCCAAGACATATCGGCGTCGCTAGACGACATCACGGCCCTGTCCCAGGAGCTTGGCGGGCGGTTCGTATCGTCGGACCACAGTATCAAGCACCTGGGATTCATCGCCATACGGGTGCCGGCCGGGCAGCTCGACGCGGCGGTCCTGCGTCTCAGGCAGATGGCCGTAGAGGTCGAGTCCGAGGTCGTGGATAGCCGAGACGTCACGGACGAGTACGTCGACTTGACGGCCCAACTGGACAATCTGCAGGCGGCCGAGCAGGCCTACCTCAAGCTCTTCGACCGGGCGGAGAAGGTCGAGGACGCCCTGGAAATCCAGAGGACTCTGACTCAGGTCCAGGGCGACGTGGAGCGCCTCCAGGGTCGCATAAAGCTCCTGGAGGAGACCGCGGCGTTCTCCCTCATCAGCGTCACACTCGAGCTGAATCCGGCCGAGATGGATGTCGAAGCGGGAGAAGACAAGACGACCGGAGTCCATGAGCTGGTAAGGTTCCGCGCGTCGTTGAAGCCGCCCGAAGGCTTCGAGAACTACGTGTTCACTTGGGACTTCGGCGACGGGTCTCATCCGGTCTCGAGCGACCGCACCGCGCCGACCGAGGACCCGGACACCCGCGTGACGGCCACTATCACCCACGTCTACTCCGACGAGCGCGACTCCCCGTACTTCGCCGAGATCAAGATCACCGGAACGGGCGAGGCCGGGGTGGTGGAGGGCGAAGACACACTCGTGGTCAACGTCACGCGGAGGCCCGTCATAGAGGTGTTTGCCGGCAAGGGCATAGTCGCCGAGGAGGGACAGGAGGTCGAGCTCACGGGCTCGTTCACCAGGCCGGAGGGCCTCAGTGATGTCGAGTTTCGGTGGGACTTCGGAGACGGCACCGCGCCAGCGACCGGCGCTTTGGAGGAAGGCGCCACCAACGCGGTAGCGACCCATGTCTACTCCGATCACAGGCCCTTTCCATACACGGCCAGGCTGACCATAACCGCCAAGAGTGACGCAGGCGGCGTCGAGTCATCCAGCTCAGCGGAGGTTCAGGTACAGGAGTCCGCCGGGTGGGTAGTCGCCGGATGGAGCGTAGGAGACCAGGGCAAGACCGCGGTCAGGGCCCTATCGGCGGTCGGGCAGGGCGTCGCCACGGCACTTATATGGGTCGGAATTCTGGTTCCGGTCTGGGCGGTTGTGGGCGTTGTCGGCACCGTGGTGTTTCGAACAGTCCGGCGCCGAAGACGCGGCTAGGGACAGGGTCCGCGGCATGCCGCTAGTCAGGCACCTTACGGCAACCGGATTCATGGTCCACGACGATCAGGTCGCGCTTCACTGGCACCCCAAGGTCCAGGCCTGGCTGCCTCCCGGTGGTCACATCGACGAGAACTAGGACCCGGTCCAGGCAGTCCTTAGAGAGATCCAGGAGGAGACGGGACTGTCGGCCGAGGTCGTCGAGACCGGGCCTCAGATCGTGATGAGTTACCCTACTCAGGTGCACCCACTGCTGAGTGACAACGGTCCAGGCTATGTCTCAAGAGCATTCAGGGACTACCTGGGGATGGTTGGCATCAAGCACATCCTAGCAACTCCTTTCCACCCTCAGACCAACGGGAAGCTGGAGCGCTACCACCAGACCATCAAACGGGACGTCAACCAGGTGCCTTATGAGTTGCCCGCCGACCTTGAGGCTGCTATCGCGGCCTTCGTCAGCTACTACAACTACCGGCGCTATCACAAGGCTCTGGGCAACGTGACACCGTCAGACGTGCTCAAGGGAAGACGGCAAGAGATCCTACAACGCAGGAAGGAGGTGAAGGCTCAAACCACCGAACGGCGACGACGCTACAACGACGCTACAACAGGGCCCTCAGGGAGCTCACCAGACCTCCATCCAGCCCCTGATCTCTCGGCTCCCAATGTGTCCCACTTTTGCTGGTTGCTAACAAATCAATTAAGGCCCCGCTGCCTAGGCGGGAGCCAAGATAATGGTCGCGCAGCGCGAATGCGGGTCGCAAGTACGTGATCCCCATTTCAGCGATGTCTTTTTGTGTAAACTGATTCCCCAAAACTTCCCAGCATATTGCGTTGCGTGCCCCAGTGTGATTGCTGTTACGTTGTCTACTACGATGTTCTGCAGCGCATGACCGCCAAAGATTGACCCTAAATCCTTGCAATGGTACGCTAAATAGTGTACATATACTTGACATTGTGGCAAATCGTGTGGTAGCAAGCCAAATGGTGGGAGTCGAGTCTGGGGGAAAGGAAATAAAAATGTCAAACCTAGATAGAAACGAGGCAGTATTGCTGGGCCTATTATGCGCTCTAGGTAAAGACATCGTTCGAACAAAGTTTGTCAAAATGACCTACCTGCTAGATAACATCCATTTTGAGCAGACTGGCCAAATAATGACAGGATTCACATACCATTGGGATTACTATGGTCCAAATGCCGTTGGGAACGCTATAGTGGACACCTTGACCAAGCTAAGCGAAAAAGGCTCGGTATGTGAAACCCATCGCTTAACTCCCTACGAGAACTATGCAAACTACTATCGTTGCATTGACGTGGACGCTAATGTTCTCCCTCTCAGTGAATCGGATTGGATTTACATCCAAGGAATAGTAAAACGCTACGGCACGATGTCACGGCCGCAGGTCGTGAGCGAGTCGAAGAAAACTCTACCCATGCAGCAAGTCAACCAGTTTGACATCCTGGAATTTCGACAAAATTCCAACAACGAGCGGTTGCGGCAAGCCTTCCAAAACGATAGCGACTTCGTGGGCATGACGAAGGAGGCGATGAACAGCTCTCTCGACAAGATTAGCCTCGATCAACTGAGAGCAGAAGTTGCCGAATCAGCTATGGTTTAGCAAAGGAAGCAAGGCCGAAGGTTTCTACCGAGGTCTAGATGCCCCGACAAGGAACTCGCTTGACAGCGTTCTGGACGCAATCCGAGATGATCCCACACCGGACGGGATAACCAAAACATCGATTTTAATGGCTCCAGTGGTCATCTACTACCATGAAGATGATCACTGGAAGGTGTCCTACGGGTTTGAGTTACTATCCCAATGATGCGCACTTCGGTATCGGAGTGTTCGCGATAGCCCAGAAGTAACACTACCCGACAGTGGTTTCAAACCTTAGGTAGCGGACCTTACGCAGGATCGCTTACCCGTTGCCCCAAGCTCCGGCCTCTTTTTATTGTGACGTAACTCAGTGGTAGAGTGCCGGTCGTGATGTTCGCCTCGGGCTCGCCGTTGTCGTGCCGCCGCAGAATCTCAGCGGCAGACTCAGCGTATCGAGGGTCGTTGTAGTCTATGTGCAATGCCACCGCTCTCTCGCTATGACCTACTGGACACTGGGAAGGGGTCTGGCATTTTCCTCAAGCCACGCTTCCAGTGGTGCAAAGCGGAATGATCCTGTCTCAAACAGCTGCATGAAGAACGTGTAGGCCACCTCGGTCTCACAGTCTATGAAATGCCCGTTCATACGCAGGAACGTGTCGGTGACAAAGAAGGCGACGCGCTTGTTGCCGTCCACGAAAGAGTGATTGTTCGCAAGACTCTCCATCAAGGCCGCTGCTTCCTGGATCAGGCCTTCATAATAGCCAAGCTGCGGACGCATGAGGGCGGACGCCAGAGCGCCTTCATCCCGAATGCCTAGTGAGCCGCCAATCTCATTGCTCAAGGCGTCGTGCATGGCAATGACCTCCGGGAGTGTGGGGAAGTCATGCGTCACTTGGCGAGCAACTCGCCGAGTCGGCGATTCCTCAGGACGCTCGCCTGAAAATGCGCCATGACGGAAGCCCTAGGCTTCTCCTGTGCGCGGGTTTCAATGTAGTCGCGTATGGCATCTTCCAACACGGCCTGGAAATGACGCCCGTCCTTCTTGGCAATCTCTCGCAAGGTGGCCAGAACTTCGGAATCGGCCTGGCTGGAGAATTTCCCTCGTCGTGTCGTCATGGTGTGTCCCTCCATCCCACCATTGTAGCCGATTCCGTCTTCATCCAGCAATGCCTTGACAGAACTGGCAATCGGTCTGGCCTTACACAGCTACCTTCGCAGATGGCTGGAACAAGTGGACGGCGCACCGGGTTTATCCCCGCGTGCGCCGTCCTAGCAACAACGTCATGCAGGTTTTAGACAACGCGGCGCTCCGAACCATCGACCGTGAACTGTCGAGACCGTCCGTGGCAACGTCGCCATCGTCTGGACGCTGCGGGAGAACGTACGGGCGCAACTCCGTGTCCTAGTGCGGCGCATCCTACGTAAGCACGGCTACCCGCCCCACAAACAGGAGGCCACGCTCACCGTCCAGAGCAAGCGGAGTCCTGGCGGAAGGCTGGGCGATCGTCTGAGGCACTGGGGGCAGTCCCTCTATCTACAGGCCCAACCTGAACCTGAGTGTGAAGGTTCTTGATTTTGTCCAGCTTGGTGGGCCGACCTCTGACAGAACTCCCGGGCGACTGCGCACCAGCGAACCACAGAGATGACGGCACTCAATGTGAAAAACCCATAGAGGAGTTTTCTCACAGCCTAGCGGCCTAGGGTCTCAGTGCAGCCCAATCACTAGGATCGCTCAGCGTGAGTCTGAAGGTCTTGTCGTCTACGGCGTCCTGAGCTGAGCATACCGCTAATGGTTCGCCCGAAGGTAGTGAAGAATCTCCATCATCACCTTGCAGTCGACCTCGTTGTAGCGGGCAATCTCATCCATCAGCGGCAAGCTGGTCATCGGCACACCTCGCCTCCGGGCCTCCTCGTTGCAGCGCCAAGCGCCCACCATCGCCCCCAGGCCGTCGACCGGGCTGTCGGCCCAGTCGGTTTCGATGAGGCGCTGAGAATGCATGGCGTTGGCTACCGCTTTCAGGCCGAAACCCAGCGCACCTCTCACCAC
Source organism: Dehalococcoidia bacterium (assembly GCA_965247605.1). GTDB lineage: Bacteria > Chloroflexota > Dehalococcoidia > Lucifugimonadales > UBA3495 > VXOI01. The sequence continues at coordinate 14,204 of CBDFHM010000004.1, forward strand.
CACGGGCTCCTGCCGCATCACCTTCTGAAGGAAATCGTACCAGTCCAAATCTAGCCAATCGGCAGGCTGCTTGTGCCTGTTCCGTGTCGAATTGTGAGCGTTTTGCAGCGTAGTTGGTTCGGCGTGCGCCCAGTGGATAATGCGAGGCTTGCCGCTGGCCGGGTCGAGTCGGTCGCGGACCGCGGACATATGATCAACCCATTCCTGGATTATGCGGATTTCTTCCGATTCGGACAGGTAGTTAGCGACCAGCGACTTGAACCGCCACTCCCCCTTCTCCACATGGCCGCAGCCAATCATAAAGATGAGCGGCTGCCCACCCTTCTCCGGCAGTTTGGAAAAGTCGTCGTTCAGGTCGCTGCAATACTCGAAGTCGACGTAGAATTCGACATCGGGTGCCGCGTGCCATTCGCCCCTGGTCGTCCCAATTCGCGACGGGAGGATCGGCGGACCATCACCCCTGTTGACCGCCAACAGTTGCTGCAGTACTGACTCCTGCTTTTCTCCCGTGATTCCAACTTTCACTGGCGTAAGCTCTGGATCGTCCCAACGGTAGATGCCGCCGGAGTGGGCATCTTTGCGTTTGTTCACTCCCACCTGCCATAGCTGGGTCAATTCTTTCAACTCGCCCGCCAGCCACTTTTTGACGCCCTCCCACTGGCCGGCCGGTCCATCTTCCTCGTCGCCCGGTTCCACCTCGGCAGGGTCGGTTGCCAACACCATATCGTCTTCGGCACCGCCCATATTGGGATAAAGCTCAGGCACGGACGGCTCGGGCAGAAGTTGCCAGTCCTGGCCCTCGTTGCGGACCCGGCGCACCCACCCCAAGGCTTCCTCCACGGCATCGACTATGGGGATTTGGTTGGTGGTAGTCCCGTTCTGTGGGACCGGCCCCAGCCGTTCTCTCGCGCTGGTGCCGCGATGGGTGGCACCTTTACTCGTCAGTTGCCAGCCTCGCCCCAGCAGATACGATTCGGGTGGCTCGAATCCCTGTAGCCGGCCCAGCATACGATTGTAGATGTATACTTGCGCCTTATACGCTGGCCCGCTGCCATCGTTGGCCAGCTGGGTGCCGCTGGCGTTGAGGTGCAGCGTCGTGAATTTGGTATCCACCACGCGGTAATGCCAGCCCTTGACTTCCAGGTCGGGCGCAGACGTTTTCGCTTCCTGCGCCGAAATGGATGCAGGGAACAGATCTCGCAGGATATCGCTTCGCACCAGGAAGTCGGGCGAGCCATAGTTCAAATTGTGGGCGTCCCAAAGCACGGCCTGGTAAATGATAGACGCTCCCCGGTTCATCGCTTCAAAGGTCTCTTCCGCCTTGTTCAGTCTACTGATTTCCCGATAGTCAAGGGCAATCGTGGTTACGTCGTGCTGCTGCTTAAACAGTCGGAGTATGCCGGCCTCGAATTCTCTACCCTTTTCGAAAATGAACGCGACGAAGTCCAACTCCTTGGCGTAGTCGGCCAATTCTTGCCTTGGGACGTAGCCTCGGCTTTTGCCGTACAGTTGCAGCCAGTCGACGAGCGGATCATTCAGCATCCAGTTCCGGGTCCTTCCCGCGCTCACCCACTGCCGCCAATCATCGTGGGTAACGGGAGCTGCGACTTCCGATCCGTCGTTCCGGTGGGTCAGCGCGTCAATTCCCATGTTCCATCTCCTAAGCCGTGTGGCCAAAATATATGCTGGTGAGCAGCAGGCACCGTCATCCAACGCATGCCTTCATCAGAAGTTATTCCCTTGCTTTGCACCTCCCTGCCGGTCTGTGATAATTACCGCCAAATACCTTACACGTTGAACGTGGAAACCAACATCCGGCGAAAGGCCCAACTCAGTGCTTCTGGACACAAACCATTGGAGGCTGCTCATCTCTCGGAAAGCGTCCTCCACCACCCAGGCAGGAAGAGGTGGTGTCTGACACAGGTTAAGTGACCGGCTTCCCAAGTTGTTCTACAATATTATTGATTGAGATGGCTATCCAAGACCGCATTGTGGAGCTGCGCCGCGTTCCGGCGTCGGATCTCCACCCTCATCCCAAGAACTGGCGGCGCCACCCCAAGGCGCAGCAGGACGCCCTCCGCGCCATGCTCGCACCGACCCGGACGCTCCACGACCAGGGAGTCTACACCAGGGAGTCTACAAAATGGCGGCGCCCAGGCGCAGCAAGTTCCAGATAGAGGACAATAGGAGGGACAGCACTCGGCTATACCTGCGGGGCAAGACCCAGTCGGAAATAGCGGAGTTGTTGGGCATTTCCCGGAGCATGGTGGCCTACGACCTGAATGCCATCCAGGAGCAGTGGCGGGAAAACACCGTGCGGGACCTGGACGCCGACAAAGTCCGGGAATTAGCCAAGACTGACGAACTGGAGCGGATTTACTGGGCGGCCTGGGAATCGTCCCTGGAGCAAAGAGAGACCACAGCGACCGCCCGCACTGAAGCGGGAGATAGGATTCGCACCACCGCGCAGATGAAGAAGGAGACGCGGGACGGGAACCCGGCTTTCCTGGAAGGAGTGCTGAAGTGCATCCAGCGCCGGGCCAGGCTGCTGGGGCTGGACGCACCGACGAAGCAGGAGCACAAAGGCAGCATAGAGGTCAGGCCGGACCTGTCGGCGCTGACCGACGAGGACCTGCGAGGTCTCCGGGCATTGGCCGTTGGTGGAGAAGGGCAAGATGACGTTTGAGCACGGTAATTCCACGCCACGGCGCGTCTTCGACCAAAGCCAGAAAAACCAGGACAGAACCCTGAGTAGTTGGACAACTGCTCTAGCTAAGGATGACATTCTAGCGTTCAAGGTTGATTCCCTCGTAACAAGGCCTGTTTGAGATGAGCCCTGGCGTGCGAAGGTGGTCTGGAGCGGAGGAGGCCACGGGATGCCGGCTGCTGGCCTCACCGCCCTATCTGCCGCGCTCAGGACAAGCGTGATCCCGTTGCGGTACCCCTTCCGTGGCTCAGGGCACCCGGTGGAAGTTGTGGAGCGGCGCCCTCATGCGGCCGCGACCGCAGGTACCGTCCCGACCGCCCGCTGAGCCGTGTTCTCCATCTCCACCAGGCGTGCATGGACCATCCGTTTGAAGTTGCACGCCAACGCCTTCAGGTAGACGGCAAGCCGCACCCGACGGCCCCCTCGCACCCGCAAGCGCCCAAGCCCGTGGGCGCGCTTCAGCTCGGAGTTCGTTCCCTCGATACCAGCCCTTATGTCATACCGCTTGCGCCACTCCTCGGTGGCCTCGGCCCTCCGGCGCCGCTCGATGTTCACCTTCACCAGGTCCGCCTTGAGGACGTAGGCCCCCGCACGCCGGTCCAGCTTCACTGGGCAACGGGATCGCAAGGGGCAGGGCTCGCATGTTGTCCCGGCAAAGTGGACCTCTACCCGCTCCGGCGCATCCTTCAGCTCGTACTCCTCGATGGACGGGTGGCCGGCGGGGCACACCGTGGCCTGCTCCCCTGTGACGTCGATCTGAAAGTCCGCGGCGGTGAGCGGCGGTGGTCCGTCACCCTCTCCTTCGTGCGAGTTCCCCGGCGCCGACCCCGCCACCGGGCTCACCAGTTCCGTTCTCCGGCGCGAGGCTTCGAAGGCATTGCGGCCCGACCCATACGCCGTGTCGGCGAAGAGCTCGTCCGGTCGGACCTTCCGCTCCGCGAGCCCGTCAACGACCGGCACGCTCACGTCGGTGTCGCTCCCACTCGAGGGGGTCACCTCCACGTGGGTGATGAGCTGGGTGGCGTTCTCCTCGTGGCAGGTCTCCGCCACCTGCACCTCGTACCCCTTCCCCTTGTGGCCGCTGTAGGTCACATCCGGGTCGTGGGGCGATTGCAGCGAGTCGGCGGACACCTGCTTCGGGTCCTTCAAGGCCACGGGCACCTTGCATTCCCCAGCATCGTCGTCATCGTCCCTGGGGCGCCCGTCCTGGTGTTTGCCCACATGGCACTGCTCCCGCAGCAGCCGCTCCAGCAGCCGGTACTCCTCCAGCTGGGCAGCAGTCGTGCCATGGAACCGGTCCACCAGCCGGTAGAGGTCCCGGGCACAGACCGAAAGGCGTCGCCGACCCTCCCCCGTGCGGGCGTCCTCGTAGTGGGTCGCCTCGTCTTCTTCCTTCAAATAGCGCCCTAGGAGGCCCTCCGGAACCCCAGGGCGAAGCTCTGGGTGCTCCCAGCGCAAGGCCCGCAGGAACAACCGCATCGTCTCACAGAACAGGCCCAGCCGGGTGAGTGTGGCGATGTTGCTCATGATGTGGGTGGAGTCCAGCCGTTGCTTTCCGGTGCGTATGCCCAGCGCCTGGATGATCCGGTCCGTGGTCTCCTGGAAAGCCAGCCGGCCACCGTCGTGCTGCATCAGGCGAACTCGGAAGTTGTGGAGGGTCTTCTGGGGCAGGTGGGTCTCCTCGATGTCTAGCCGCAGGGCGTGGTGCCAGAGCAGGTTGAACTCTAGTTGTTCCAGAGCTTCATCGTCGGTGAGGTTGAACATCTCTTTGAGGAGGTGGACCCCGAGGACGGTCTGCACCGCCCGGTTGGGACGGCCGTTGTCCACGCAGTACATGGGAGCAAAGCGCTCCTCGTCAATCAGGGGGAGCGCCTCGTTTCGGAAAACCTCGGCCCAACTTCTCTCCAGGCGCTTAGCCTTCTTCGGCGTCACCAGGAACTGGGACTGCCAGAGGCTCTCTTGCGGGTCTCGTATTCGGAACATCCTCCCCTCCCTCGGCCAGGCGCAGCGCCCACGACCTTTTATTACATTATCCCCACCTTGCCCCAGGCTGGCGAGGGGTTTTTACGAACAAATCAAGCTTCACCATCTCTATCCTGCCAACAATTAGGTTGACTGAGTACTAGAACCTGTTCCTTGGCTCCGTCCTTACACTGTATTGGCAACAAAACAACGTACATTGGCTATCCCACTTCTAAAACTTTAGCCCTGGCTGGCGCCGTGATGGGTCGCTACTTCCACTCGCCGTCGGGCGGCCAGACGTTCGAACTGCCTCGGGCAGCGCCTTGGATGCCTTCTTCCCGGATGTCTTGGGTGGAGTCTCTGAACTTGATGAAGTGAGGGGCTTCGGTATGGGCCTGGAAGGCGGCTTCGTCCTTATAGACTTCGTACAGCCAAATTCGGTTGGGTTCACCGGCGTCCTGGATCACATCGAAGCGCAGGCAACCGGGTTCGTTGTTGACTGATCCCTTGGCGTCCTCAATGATGGCTTCAATGAACTCGGCTTTGTGTCCTTCTTTGACCTGGATGGGCGCGATAATCACGTACATGGAAATTCCTCCACGAATGTCAGTGTTGGCATTGAGGCGGGCCCGCATTGAAAGCGGGTCCGAACCAGGCGCATCGTACATTTTTTAGTCGACCGTGGCAACGACGGCCCAAAAGCCCGGCAACCTGCCATCTAATTCCGTCGGCAGGCCGTACGTGGTACTATCCAACGAATTAAAGGCCAACGGTCCAAAGGTCGAAGGCCGTCAGCCAGACGGTCAAATCACCGAAGTGAGGTCAAGGAGGCGACGCCATGCCAGCCAGGACCGGGGCGGAATACATCACGGGACTCCGGGAGAACGGGCCCGAGGTCTATCTGCATGGCGAGCGTGTAAAGGACGTCACCACTCACCCGGCGCTGCGCAACGGCGTCAAGACCCTGGCCAAGCTGTACGACATGCAGCACGACCCCAAGCTGCGAGACGAAATGACCTACATTTCGCCCAGCAGCGGGGACCGAGTTGGCACGTCGTTCATCATCCCCAGAACAGCCCAGGACCTGGAAACTCGCCGGACCATGATGCGCCATTGGTCCAAAGCCACCTTCGGCATGATGGGGCGAAGTCCCGACTTCATGAATGTGAACGTCATGGCCATGGCCGCCGCCAGCGACTATTTCGCCCAGAACCGGCCTGAGTTCAAACAAAATATCCAGAACTACTACGAGTACGTTCGAGAGAACGACCTGGTATTAACGCACACGCTGCTCAACCTGCAGCGTAGCCGCCTGCCCGGCGCCACACCGCTGGAGGACAATACCGACGTCGCCCTATCGGTGGTAAAAGAAACCGATGCCGGAATCGTGGTGAACGGCGCTCGTGTCTTGGCCACTTTGGCGCCCCTTTCCGAGGAGATCGCCCTTTACCCCACCACGTCGCATCAACTGCCCGGCCGGGCCCCCGATCGTTACTCCTTCGCCTTTGCGCTGTCTTGTAACACTCCGGGGCTGAAATTCCAGTGCAGGGAAAGCTACGACATGGGCCGCTCTCATTTCGATCATCCTTTGGGCTCACGGTTCGAGGAGATGGACGCGGTCGCCTTTTTCGACAACGTTCTGGTGCCATGGGAACGGGTATTCCTGCTGGGCGATGTTGAACTTTGTAACAATCTGCAACTGGCTACCAACCGCCACTTGCACTCGGGGCACCAAATCGTCACCAAGAACGTGGTCAAATGCGAGTTCGTCTTGGGTTTGGCCTACCTGATGACCCAAACTTTGGGTTCAAGCGAACAGCCCCAAGTTCAGCAGATGATCGCCGAGATCATCGAAAACCTAGAAGTAACCAAGGCCTGCCTGAGGACCGCCGAGGTCGACGCCTTTGTCGATCAGTGGGGCGTGATGTGCCCGGCCCAGATGCCGTTGCAGGCCGCTCGAAACCTGTTTATCCGTATGTACCCTAGGATGGGCGAAATCTTGCAACTGCTGGGCTCCAGCAGTCTGATGGCCCTCCCCACCGAAGCCGACTTGGAAGGCCCTCTGGCTGAGGACATCAACCGCTACTTGGAAACCGACACCGCCTCGGCCCGAGAGCGGGTCCGCCTGTTCCGGCTTGCCTGGGACACCTGTTGCAGCGCGTTCGGAGCCAGGCAGATTCTATACGAGCGTTTCTTCCAGGCCGATTCAGTTCGCAACGCCATCATCCTCTACAACATGACCGACAAGGAACCGGCCAGCGATTCGGTACGCCAGTTCTTGGAGCAAGAGTAGACTGCCTGGCCAATCGAAAATGGTTCGACAAGCTCACCACGAACAAATTGGGGTCCTACCGTACGAACAAATTGGGGTCCTACCGTTCGTCCTGAGCTTGTCGAAGGATTCTAGCCAGCTAACGCCAAACGTAGGAGTGAGATATGCCTTCGCCAAGAATTATTAGAAACGAGGACATCGAACAGCTCGAGCGGGCCCCGGGCGTGACTGTAGCGTCTTTCGTCAACAAAGAGGTGGGCGCCACCGAAATATCCAGCGGGATTACTAGCTTCGGCCCCGGCTACTCCAATACGACCCATTACCACAATGCCGAGGAGTCAGTGATCGTCATAGAGGGCGAAGGCATTTTGATAATCAACGGTGAGGAAAACCACGTGGCGGCCAATGATGCGGCTTTTATCACGCCGGGTACCCACCACCGGTTAATCAACACCGGCGACAAGCCTTTCAGAATTGCTTGGTCCTACGCGACAGTCGATGTCTCTCGCACGTTGGTCGATGAATAGCTGCCTTTGGCGGAAGCAGTTACGTTGGAAAACGAGGGCTCCCAGGGAACTGACTTTAGTCCCCGGGCGCGGCGCTCTCTTGCTCCCTGGCCGCGCCCTCTATAGGCTCGGGTGCTCTCGAGGGCCGTCCTTGAAAGAACGATATCGTCATAGCGGTTAGAACCAGCCCAGCCAGGACGAAGAGGGCGTATCGCAGGCCGACAGTAAAGGCGTTTCGGACCCCTTCCACTGTCTCTCCTCTTACCGCCTCCAGGCTGGGTTCAAATCCCATCGACCCCATGGTAGCGGTAACAACGGTAGTGGCGATGGCCAGGCTGACCACGTTGCCTGAGTTTCGGACTAGGTTCAAGAATCCGACCACTACGCCATAGTTGTTTCGGTCGACAGCGCTCAGGATTGAGCTGGAATTGGGCGAGTAGAAAAGGCCCATACCGCTGCTCATCAACATTAGACCCGGAACGACCATCCAGAGCGATGAATTCTCTGTGATACGGGTCAATAACAGAAGGCCGGCAGCCGACGCTGCAAGCCCTCCGACGGTGAACCACCGATAGCCGAAACGGTCGGAAAGCGTCCCGGCGACCGAGCCGAGTATCGCCATGGTGAGCGCGCCGGGCACCACCACCAAGCCAGCTACTTTTGGGCTGTAGCCGAGCACATTTTGGATATAGAAGGGCATGAGGAATAGCACCGCAGATTGGCCGAGGAAGGTGAAGAAGGCGGCGCAGATCCCGAAAGAGAAGGTTCTGAACCTGAAGAACCGTAGGTCGAGCATCGGTGCCCGGGCCCGAAGCTCCCACCAGATAAAGACCACGATCAACGACGCCGACAAAATAAATGCGCCCAGAATCGGGGCCGATGTCCAACCGGCCTTGTGTGCAGTGGTAAGTCCCAGCAACAGCGACACTAGCATTCCGGTGGACAGAATTGCGCCCAACCAATCGAAGCCGCTGCCTGCAGGCGCCTTTTCAGATTCCCAGTTTTTCAGGACCGTCAGTGTAGCGGCGACTCCGACTAGGCCAAGTGGGATAGTCATGAAAAACACTGCGGGCCAACCGAGAGCGTCGACAACCAACCCCCCGATAGCCGGGCCGGCGACGGCGCCTACGCCGACAGTGGTCATGATGAGGCCGATGGCTTGACCCCGCTCCCTGGCTGGAAAGACCGAAGTGATGATGGCCATGCTGGTGCCCTGGGTCATGGCCGCGCCGCAACCTTGCACAAACCGGCCCAGTAGCAACACCCCAAGATTGGGGGCCAGCCCCGCTCCCACCGATCCAATCACCAAAACCAAGGCGCCCAAGACGTAGATGCGCTTTCGGCCTGCAATGTCTGCCAGCCGGCCCATGGGCAACAACAACGCACTGATGGTCAGCGCAAACCCGATTACGACCCATTGGACGCTGGGCAAGTCGGTTTGGAAGTCCTTGGCAATCGAGGGTAGGGCGACGGTGACGCTGCCATGGTCCATCACGGAGGCGAAGGTGCCGATGGCTAGAGCGCCGAATACCCAGTATTTGTACCGTGCGCTCTGTGCGATGGAGGCGGAATTAAACATGGGTTAGAGGATGGGTGGTTGACTCGTAGAAGGATTGGCCACGAATCGCCGCCCAAAAGATTGGCAAAACACGCAAGTAGGTTACTCCACCCATGGGACATTAGCCAAGGCCAAGCAATTATCGAGATCGCCGGGGCCAGAGAGTTAGCTTCGGTTCGGGTGTATCATGTGGGACCGACGCGACCCGAAACGAACGCGAATGTACCAATCTAATTCAATCCAAAGGAGGCCTAGCGTGGCTAGAATACCTGCGGCCAGCCGTGAGTCTGCTCCAAGCGACCAATTGGCGACCTTCGACGAATTCGTGAACCAACGGGGCGGCGTGCCCGAGAGTGGACCGCTTTCGATCTTGATCAACGTCCCCGAGTTAATCAAGCGGGGCGAGCACCTCAGGGCCTACTTGCGGGGCGACGAGACTAGCTTGTCGGCCAACATCCGGGAGTTGGGGATGTTGGTTACTGCCCGAGAGATGGACTGCCAGTTCATTTGGAACGCCCATGCCGCTTACGCCCGTCAGTCTGGCCTGGCCGACAGTCTGGTAGAACGCCTACGGGACAAAAAGGAGCTGACCGGGCTGTCACCAGAGGAATCGGCGGTGGTGGACTACGGCCGGGAATTCTTCCGTACCCACCGGGTCAGCCAGGAAACCTTCGACAAAGCGCTGTCTCAATTCGGTGTCCGCGGTCTGATCGAGCTGACCAACCTGATGGGGTACTACTCGTGCCTCGCATTCAACATCAACGCCTTCGAAGTCGGCCTGCCCACCGACACGTCAGAGCCGCCGCTGCCGGTGTAGCAACAACCCCTATCCTTTGGGGGGGCGTTCCGTTCGTGGTGAGCTTGTCGAACCATCTCGGCGCTGAGGAGACCCTTCGACAGGCTCAGGGCGAACGGATGGTTCCGGGAGATGTTTAGTAACTGACACTCCTTCACCAGGCCACGGTTAGGCGAACAATTTGTGGGCGATCTCCTCGATTTCGGCGATGGCTTCCTTTCCCTCGGTCTGTTGGAGCCAGATGGTGATCCGGTTCGCGCCTGCCTGCTCCAACCGCTCGATCTCGCCCGGTTCAAGGTACTCTCCCGTGTCCCCGAAGGCCACGATTTGGATGGACTTGGGGTCGCGTCCGGCTGCCTCGGCCAACTCGTCCAGCGCCGCCCGGCCCTGCCTTATCTCCTCTACCGAGATCCTGACGGGCATCCAGCCGTCGGCCCACTGGACCACGCGTTTGAATACATTCTTGGCATTGCCGCCGAGGTAGACCGGAGGATGGGGTTGCTGTACCGGCTTGGGGTAGGACTTCACCTTGGGAAAGTCGTAGTACCGCCCATGGAACTCGGACTCCTCCGTGGTCCAGAGTTCCTTCATCGCCTCTATGGATTCCCGGGTCTGGCTCCAGCGATGGAGAAAGTCGCCGCCCATGATCTCGGTCTCTTCCTGCAGCCAACCCGCCCCGACGCCGAAGATGAAACGGCCGCCGGAGTAGCGGTCCAAAGTCGCGATTTCTTTGGCCAACAGCAGCGGGTTGCGTTCCGGCACCAAGCAGATGCCGGTGCCCAACTTGATGGTGGTAGTAACTGCGGAGGCCCGGGCGAGGGCGATGAATGGGTCGACGATGCGGCCGTACACCTCCGGGATCACACCGTCCGGTGAGGCGGGGTAGGGCGAGGTGGTTTCCAAGGGAAGCACCGGATGTTCCGGGACCCAAAAAGACTCGAACCCCAACTCCTCGGCCCGTTTGGCCAGTAAGGCGGGGTCCGCAGACGTATCGGATTCGAAGGAAAATATTCCGACTTTACTCATGGCTACCCTCCATCCTAGGCTCACTTCGCGGGTGGCTGAGCGAGTGTACCAGCGGCCCCAAACTCCGTCAAACGAAACCCCGAAGCTAAGAATTCGAAGTGCCAACATTCAGGCCGGTGGTATTTTGGATAGCATTTTCAAGGCAAACAAGTTAGAATTTTCTTAACATTCTATGCATACCTAGACGCTGCAATTTCCTCGTATTAATATTAATGTACGGGGTTACGAACTTGGGGTAGCTACTTCAGAAGCCGTTAAGACTCTCATAGACCGGGTAGTCACCTACCTGCCCGTAGAGGCGGCTGACTCGGTTGGGCGGGCCTATGCCTACGCCAACGAATGTCATGACGGCCAGCACCGTAAGTCCGGCGAACCCTACATCGCCCACCCCCTGGAAACCGCTCTCTTTCTTGCCGACCTCCACCTAGACGATCAGACCATTGTCGCCGCTCTCCTTCACGATGTCGTGGAGGACTGCGGCGTCTCCCTAGAGGAGATTGAACGACGCTTTGGCTCTGGGGTCTCCAAGCTGGTGGACGGGGTTACCAAACTCACCCGGATGGACAGCCGGCTTCACGACCCCTCCGAAGGCGCACCCGAACTACTCGACGACCCGGACAACCTCTACGCTGAAAGTCTCCGCAAAATGCTGGTGTCAATGGCGGAGGACATCCGGGTGGTCTTGATCAAGTTGGCTGACCGGCTGCACAACATGCAGACCCTCGACGCGTTGCCAGAGGAAAAACGCCGAAGGATCGCCCAGGAAACTTTAGACATCTATTCTCCTCTGGCCCATCGCCTGGGAATCTGGGAAATCAAGTGGCGTCTGGACGACCTGTCTTTTCGCCACCTGGACGAAGAGAAGTACCGTGAAATCTCCAAGATCCTGGCAGCCAAGAGGGACGAACGGGAAGCGTATGTCGAAAACGTGGCAGCGCTGCTCCGGGAGGAATTGGAAAAATACGGGATCAATGGCGAGGTTGTCGGCCGCCCCAAAGGAATCTACAGCACCTATTGCAAGATGCAAAAGTACGAAGCCCAAGGCAAAGAGCTACGGGACATCTACGACCTCTTCGCTTTGCGGGTACTCGTTGATACCAACGCCGACTGCTACAAGGCTCTGGGAGTGGTCCACCAACTTTGGCACCCCGTCCCCGGCCAGTTCGACGACTATATCGCCAACCCCAAGGAGAACCTGTACCAGGCCCTTCACACAACAGTAATTTGCGAAGGTGGAACTCCTCTCGAGGTCCAGATTAAGACCCACGAGTTGCACCAGATCGCTGAGTACGGAGTGGCGGCTCACTGGCGCTACAAAGAAGGCGAATCGGGCGACCTGAAGTTCGAAGAGAAGATGACCTGGATGCGGCAGCTCCTGGAATGGCAGCGGGACGTGACCGGCACCGCCGAGTTCATCGAATCGGTCAAGCAGGATATCTTCGTCGACCAGGTGTTTGTCTACACACCCAAGGGCCGCATTGTCGAGCTGACCTCTGGCTCCACGCCCGTCGATTTTGCTTATAAGATCCATACCGAGCTCGGACATCGCTGCGTCGGCGGAAAAGTCAATGGCAAGCTGGTCTCGCTGGACACCCCACTGCAAAACGGCGATACCGTGGAGATATTCAGTTCCAAGTCTGAACGGGGCCCCAGCCTCGACTGGCTTAACCCGCACCGGGGCTACGTCCGCTCGGCCAGTGCGCGCCAGAGCGTACGCCAGTGGTTCCGGAGGCAGGAGCGCAGCACCAACATCCAACGCGGCCGGGAGATGCTCCGACGCGAACTGCGCCGTCTTAACCAGAAGTTCGATGACACCGAGATTCTCGCCCTCTTCAAAGTCGATACCTTAGATGACCTGCTGGCCAACTTTGGCTCCGGAGGAATGACCGAAAGCCAGTTGGCCCAACGGTTGGCACAAGCCCGCGAGGTGCAGGAACCGCCGCTGGCCCAAAAACGCACCGACCTGCCGCTATCGAGCCCCAGCTCCGGGATCACTGTGTTGGGCGTCGGCGATCTGCTGACTCGGATCGGGCGTTGTTGCAGCCCCATCCCCGGCGACCTGATAGTCGGTTTTGTCACCCGCGCCCGGGGCGTAACCGTCCATAAACAGGACTGTCCCAGCGTCAAACACGAGGACGAACCGGAGAGGTTCATCAAGGTGGAGTGGGGGCAGGCCAAAGAGCTGTTCCCAGTGCGGGTCATGATGAAGGCCTATGACCGGGTGGGGCTTCTCCGAGACCTGACCGCTTTGGTTTCGGGAGAGGGGGTCAATATCGCGTCGGTCATCACCCAAGAATTCTCCGACGGCACGGTCACCATGGCGCTCACGGTCCACACCACAGGAATAGAGCAGTTGGGCAAGCTGTTCTCCAAGCTTGAGGGTGTCCGTGGGTGCATCTCGGTCTACCGCGACGCCACTGGGATCCCCGTCGAAACAGGCGCCTAGGCCTTCCTCTCCCCAACAGGTAGTTGACTCTCTCCGGCGCTAAGGGCCGAGGGAGTGAACTAGCGATTTTCACAGCCAATACGAGCATTGTCCGGATATTGGTCGTCAGGCACACTTCAGGCGTGTTCCGTATGTATAATGAGTGGCCGATATTCAGGCGGCTATAGGCCGCAGCCCACACAACTACGGAGGTGGCGAAGATGCCAGAAAGACAACCGATCATCCCGGCGGGGGTCTCACCCAATCCCAACCTGTCGCCCGGCATAAGGGTGGGTGACTTTTTGTTCGTATCTGGGCACGTGTCCACCGACGCCGACGGAAACGTAGTTGGGGTCGGCGATTGCGAGGCCCAATCCCGCCAGGTCATGGCCAACATACGCGGCGTCATTGCCGCAGCTGGGGGACGAATCGAGGATGTGGCCAAGATAACTTGCTTCCTGACCAACATGGACAACTACCCTGCCTACGCCAAGGTCCGCCTCGAGACTTGGCCCAGCAGCCCGCCCGCCAGTTCCACCGTAGGCGTGCCCGCGCTGGTGAGGCCAGAGTTCCTGGTTGAGGTCGAGGCGATAGTAAGGCTGCCTGGTTAGCCCCAAGTTGCTCAGGGGAGAATGTAGATGCCTGTAGAACAAAAGTTACGGGAGATGGGTCTGGCGCTAACCAGCCTCGGTCCCCCGGTCGCCAACTATGTCTCCACGATGCGGACCGGAAACCTGCTGTATGTCGCTGGCCACATTCCGGCGATGCCCGACGGATCCATACTCCATCAGGGCAAAGTGGGACGCGAGGTGACCGAGGATCAGGGCTATGACGCCGCCAAACAGGCGATGCTCAACTGCTTGTCTTCGATCAAGGCGGCCATCGGCGACTTGGACAAGGTGAAGCAGGTCGTCAAGCTGCTGGTAATGGTTAACGCGGTCCCTGAATTCGAACGCCACTTCATCGTCGGCAACGGCGCATCTGACCTGTTGGTGGAGCTATACGGCGAACAGGGCCGCCACGCCCGGTCTGCTGTGGGGATGGCCGGACTGCCGTTGCGGGCCTGCGTGGAAGTGGAGATGATCGCCGAAGTGGCTGACTGACCCCGCCGCCGGATTACGGTTATACCTGACGATAGCGGTTGACGATCGGCAAGCGCCAGTCCCGGCCGAAGGCCCGAGGTGTGATTTTGACCCCGGGCGGGGCTTGCCGCCTCTTGTACTCGTTGCGGTCGACGGCGTTGATGACTTGGCGGACGACCTCCGGGTCGAACCCTTGGCCGATCATTTCCGTGTAGCTGCAGTCATCTTCGACATAGGCTTTGATTATGGGGTCCAACACCTCGTAGGGCGGCAGGGTGTCTTGGTCCAACTGGTCCTCTTTCAGTTCCGCGCTGGGCGGCTTGTCGATGATTGCCTGAGGGATGACCCTGTTGGAAGTACCGAATTGGGCGCCGTGTTTGTTACGCCAGCGGCATAGCTGATAGACAGTTGTCTTTGGGACGTCCTTCAATACCGCGAAACCGCCGGCCATGTCGCCGTATAACGTGGCGTAACCCATCGCCATCTCCGACTTGTTTCCAGTGGTTAGGACGATCCACCCGTATTTGTTGGAGATCGTCATCAGCACGTTTCCCCGGATACGCGCTTGCACATTCTCCTCGGCCACGTTGGGCAGAGTGTCGCGGAAACGCTCATCCAACATGTCGGTAAACGCCCGGTGGGCAGCCTCGATGGGGACCTCCCACAGCTCGATTCCCAGATTCTCGGCCAGCTTCTTGGAGTCGCTGATACTCCCTTCGGACGAGTACCGAGACGGCATAGTAACGCCCAAGACGTTGTCCTTGCCCAGAGCGTCGGCCGCCACCGCCGCGGTTAGGGCCGAGTCGACGCCTCCCGAAAGGCCAACCATCGCTTTGGTGAATCCGGTCTTGCCCAGGTAGTCTTTGGTGCCCATAACCAGAGCGTGGTAGACCTCCTCAACCTCTTCCTTTTCAACGATTTCGGACGGCCGGTCAAGGGGAGGCCGCCGCCGTTCCTGAAATCCCGATACGTGGACCGATTTTGGGGGCCCGATCTGGTCCAAGTCAGCCTGGGATTCCCACTTCGGCCGCCGCTGACTGGTCCGGTCCCCAGTGTCCAAATCCAGGTCGGTGACGATCAGTTTCTCTTGAAAAGCGGGGCCTTGGGCCACCGTGGCTCCGGTGGCATCGCATACGATGCTGTTGCCGTCGAAGACCAGTTCGTCCTGACCGCCTACGGTATTGAGGTAGGCCACGAACAACTGGTTGTCGGCAGCGCGGGTGCGAATCATCTTGTGGCGTGATGCGCTTTTTCCGGCATGAAACGGGGAGGCGTTGATATTGACGATCAACTCTGCCCCGGCCTCTCGCTGCACCGAGGTTGGCCCCGACCTGAACCAGATATCCTCGCAGACGTTAACGCCGATTTTCGCACCGTCTATCTCGTACACCGGGCAGACGGCACCCTTCTTGAAATATCTTTCCTCGTCGAATACCCCATAGTTGGGTAGAAAAATCTTGTGGTAAGTGTCGATCAGCCTGCCGTCGTAACCGATGGCCGCCGCGTTGGTGATTTCGTCGCCAAGGTGAACGTAGCCCAGAACCACCGCGATGCCGTGAGATCCCGCGATCACCTGCTCCATGGCGGCGACGTTTTCTTTGACGAAGGATTTCTTTAAGAGGAGGTCTTCCGGAGGGTAGCCGGTGACGGCCATCTCAGGGAACGCCACCAGGTCGGCTTCGAACCGGCGAGCGTCATCCACGTACCTCAAAATCTTGGCGGTATTGCTTTGAATGTCGCCGACGGTGAGGTTTATCTGGGCCAGGGCAAGGCGGAATATCCTAGGCATGCCGGTCTCGATAGTCCATTAAATCTGAGTATACACCCACTCAGTGGGGGTAAATGGGGGAAGGCTATTAGCCACAGACATGCCGTTTATGGGCTGAATTTGACACTCCTACCATGTGGGGAACGCCGTCAGCGACAGCCTGGCGTCCGGCTACGGCCTGGATGGTACACTATTGCCGCCTCTCAGGCCGTGTCCGTCCATACCACTCTACGCGTCGACTGCCGTGCGTAGCGTCAACGGTGTTAGCCTGCATTCGAACCACCCAACCTCCAGCGATCGTCCGGCCCGCCCCTTCCGGAGTCGAGGTCCCTTTCTGACGGTTGCGCCGTGACGGTTGCGCTGTGACGGCGCAACCGTGAGAGTAGGACCCTGGCGGGCGCGCCTAGCCCAACGCCTGCCCGTCTACTACGGGTGGGTCATTTTCTTTGCGGCCTCAGTCCCCAGCGTCGGCGCGCGGTCGGTCATGTCGGTGTCCATTCTTTCGGTCTTCGTTATACCCATGACCGACGAGTTTGGTTGGTCACGAGGATTGTTCTCCGGAGCGGTTAGCCTGGGCGCCCTCTGTGGCCTGATAATTTCGCCGTTCGCCGGCCGGTTGATCGACCGGTACGGCTCTGGTGTAATCGTCGCGGGCAGTTCGGCAGTGGTGGGGGCCTGTGCGATTGCGCTGGCAGTGATCTCCCACGCTTGGACCTTCTACGCCATCTACGCGCCGGGCAGGGCGGTGTTCTCCAGCCCCCTGGAATTGGGGACCTCTACCGCCATTAGTAACTGGTTCATCCGGAGGCGCCCGATGGCCTTGGCGTTATTCGGTGCGCTTCAAGGCTCGGGTCTGGCCACAGTTCCGCTGATCGCAGCAGTATTGATCAACTACTGGGGTTGGCGCACCGCCTGGTTGTCGCTGGGTGTTTTCACCTTGGCCACCGGGGTCGCGCCGGCATTGCTGCTAATGGTCCGGCGTCCGGAGGATATAGGCTTGGCAGCCGACCCCAGACCAACGGAGAAGTCGTCGGGGCCGATCAAAAGTGCTGCTGAAGGGGCTGGGAGGGGAGGGCTCCCAGCCTCTACCTTGTGGCATGAGGCCAACTTCACCGTTAGCGAAGCGTTGGCCACCAGGGCGTTCTGGATTCTAGCCATTTTTTCAATGGCCGGATTCATGGTCCAGGCCGGGGTCAGTCTGCATCAAGTGCCCCACTACATCGGCCAAGGCGTACCCGTCCACCTGGCGGCGCTCACCGCCAGCACCTTCGCCTTCGGTCAGATTCCAGGCGGGTTGTTCTGGTCGTCTTTGGGCCGGATCATCCCAGTGCGGGTACTTCTGGCGCTGTCAGCATTGACCGTGGGCTTGGGCGCCTTCGGGACCGGTTACAGCAGTAACCTAAGTTGGGGAATCCCTGCCGGGTTTACTCTGGGCTTTGGAGTTGGGGGCCTGCACACGCTGTTGCGCCTGGCGTGGGCCGACTACTACGGGCGGCAACATCTGGGCAGTATCCGGGGGCTGACGCTGCCGGCGCAAATCGGCGGCCAAGCCATCGGCCCGATAGTCGCCGGGTTCATGTTCGACGCCACGGGCGGTTACCGGGCGCCGTTCATAATCTTTGGAATTGCCGTCTCGCTGGGCGCCCTCTTGGTGTTGGGCGCCACTCCGCCGGGACGGATTTCAAGGTCAGAGGCATCGGCGGAGGCCGCCGACGGATAGCTTCAGGGTTGGACCGGCACGGCCTTCCGGCTGTGCACCACGAACATCGGGTCCCCGGGTGGGCTGTCGTCGGGGTTCAGAAATGACCCTTGGATGTCTTCGAAGTTTCCGGCGGTTTCCATGTAGGTGCCCACGAGATCGACTCTCCCTCGATCGTTGGAGACCCGCCAGATCCGCACTGCTTTGGTGGGGAACATCCGATTCGAGAAACTCACGATGAAGACCCCACCGGGCTTGAGAATTCGGTTCACGTCATTAAAAGTCGCCACCGGTTGGGTCAGATACTGGGCCGATACGGTGATCACCACGGCATCGAACGTATCGTCGTCGAACGGAAGCGCCGGGTCTTTGTTCACATTATGAACAACAATTTCGTCCAGGTCCGGGTTGTCCGCCATTTCTTCTTGGTTGAGGCCTAATCCGATCAGACTCTGCTTAGGGTGACCTTCAGGCCAGTGGGAGCGCCAACTACTCATGAGGTCTAAGACTACCGAGTTCTCAGGTATGATTTCCCGGAACAACCGGCCCACCGCCGCGATGGCGCCGTCGTCGATGTGCACCACCTTCCTCGGGTAGACGTAGAAATTACGGTCGTCTTCCTCGTCTTCGCGTTGAAATTGTTCTGGGGAAAACTCAGCCACCGTCGAACCCTCCTGGCACTACTTGGGGCAGCCTGGCTGGATAACGGGCGAATTGTAACACGCCGTTGCGCGGCTGAGGCTATCCGACCTTTGATCGACTGGTGAATGGGTGTGTCCGGGGATACAATTCCCGGTGATAGATCGACCTCTCAGAATCTGCGTCGACGCTACAGGAGCACCTGAATGTCTACTAGCAATGCTGACGACTTTGTGGAACGGACCGGACAGAACCGAGGCTATACACTGGAAATGCACCGTATCATGGCCGAGGTGGACTTGGAGTGGGCCGAGAAATACAATCAGTTCATCGAGGCTACCTACACCGGCCAGCGGACCCTGGACCGCAAGACCAAGGAACTTCTCCAGGTGGCGGTGGAAGCGGCGCTCCGGGCCGACGTGGAGCAGATTCAGGCCCACGTCCGGGTGGCATTGCAAGAAGGGGCCACGCCGACCGAGATACTGGAAGCGCTACAAGCGGTGATCATGCCCATGGGCGCCTTGGCCTTTCGCCGCGGCCTACAAGCTTGGGCAGCCGAGACCGGTAACAGCGTCACCTAGGGTACTCGCACCGTCCCTGATGCAATACTGTCATTCGGGCGCAGGCCGGAATGACGGAGGTAGATCCACAGGGATTACAGTGGTTACACTTACCGCCGCCAGTTCACCTTGTTCGTTAGGGTGCCTATTTGAGAGATTTCGATCTCGCAGACTTCGCCGTCTTTCATGTTTTCCGTGGCCCCTTCAGTTCCCATCCACAGGATGTCGCCCGGCACTAGGGTTAGGTATTTGCTCATCTCGCTAATGTAGGTGCGGACTCCGAAAAGCGCGGTGGCGACGGCGTATTCTCCGACCACCCGGCCGCTGAGCCGGATGGTTACGTGTAGGTCGTCGGGGTTGAGGCCGGTGACAATCCAGGGCCCCATGGGCTTGAACGTATCGGTGTTTTTGGCCCGCCACATGGTCCGGTCGCCCCGTTGCCAGGCCCGTTCGCTCACGTCGTTCCCGATGGTGTAGCCGAAAACGTAATCCAGTGCCTCGGCCTCGCTGACGTTGCGGCACTTCTTCCCGATGACGACCACCAACTCGCCCTCATACTGGAGTTCCTCGGTGGCGTCGGCCGGCACGATGATGTTGTGCCCGTCGGGGACCAAGGCGTTAACCGCGCGGTAGCCCACGTCGGCTTTCTGAGGCAGATTGGGTTCCTGACCGCGCATCTGGGCCGCCCAAGTAACGTGCTCGGGGTAGTTGATCCCGGCGGCATAGAAAGTCGGCGGAATCACCGGCACCTCCAACTGCACCGCGTCAAACTTGTGGGTGTTGGAAGTTGGCGTGTAGTTGTCGAAAGGGCTGCCCGAAACCTCGGTGACTGTATCGCCCTCGATGATGCCGAAGGCGGTGGAGCCCCCCACGGTGAATCTACACCATTTCATGATTGGACCCTCTCGTCGCCAAAAATTTGGGATGCTGTGGTGGACGGTTTCGGCGGGCAGGCCAATTCTGGCACTCCGTTTGCCAAGGGTCAAGTGCTCGTCACCGGTCGTCTCGTGCCTGTCGGTGGTACAATCCAGCCCTCAACCAGAACACCCCACAACCGGCCAGCGGAGACGTAGCGAAATGCGACTAGTACTCAGTCAACTCGGTTTTGGTAATTGTTTAAGAAAACGTCTAAGGGCTACCCTTTTTTAGGAGTGTTGACGTAGGAGGGTCATGGGACGAGAACGGTATGTGGTCCGGTTGGAAAGGGAAGAACGAGACCCACTGCCGAAAGAGCCCACGAAAGGTTCGTATTCTGCTAAAGGCAGATACGGGCTGGGGGGGATCGCATCGTGGAGGCGCTGACACGTCTGCCGGTGTGCCGTACCAAGCCGTAGCTGGAGGGAGGACTGAAGCGGGCCTTGGAGGAAGATCCTCGGCCAGGACATCCGACCAAACTGGATGAGCGGGGGGAAGCGCACCTGATTGCCCTGGCGTGCAGCGAGGCCCCTCCAGGCCATGACCACTGGACCCTGCGGCTCCTGGCAAACAAGGTGGTGGAGTTGGGGCTGGCGCCCTCCAGCCCGAGGGGAATTCGCAAGCGGTTGAAAAAAACAGTCTCAAGCCGTGGCAGAAGAAGGAGTGGTGTATTCCCCGTGAGCGCCAGTTTGTGGCGTGTATGGAGGATGTGCTGGACCTTTACCGGAACCCTATGCAGAGCGCCCGGTGGTCTGTTTCGACGAGACCTCCAAGCAGTTGCTGGCGGAAAAGAGGTCTCCGATCCCGCCCAACCGGCGACGGGAGCGATACGATTACGAGTACCAGCGCAATGGCACCGAAACTGTTCATGCTGTGCGAGCCCCTGGGCTGGAGGCATGTGGCAGTGACCGAACGTCGTACCATGGTGGACTTCGCTCAGCAGATGCGGTGGCTGGCCTGAAGCTTCCAGCGTCCGAGAAGATCCGGGTGGTGCTGGACAACCTCAACACCCCACCAGCTTCCCTCTACGAAACCTTCGAGCCCAAGGAGGCTAGGCGAATACGCAAACGCTTGGAGTTTCACTACACTCCCGCACGGTAGTTGGCTCAACATGGCAGAGATCAGTTCGTGTCTTGGCCAGGCAGTCCTGCGCCGGCGTATTGCCGATGAAGAGACTTTGAGTGGCGAGATCGCGGCCCTGGAGGCAGAACGAAACCAAGCCGGAGCAACCATTGACTGGAGATTCTCCACTGTGGACGCCCGAGTCAAGCTTCACCATCTCTATCCTGCCAACAATTAGTTGACTGAGTACTAGAAGGCAAAACGGCCATCATCACCGGCGCGAGCCGGAACATCGGCAAGGAGGTCGCTTTGACCTTCGCCCGAGAGGGAGCCGACCTTGTACTCAATACCGGAAGCAGCCGCGCTGAGTTGGAAGAGGTTGCAGCCCAGTGCCGGGAACTGGGCGTTCGTACCCATGCAGCCATCTGCGATGTTTCGGACGCTGCGGGCGTTAACCGCATGGTGGCGGAGGGGACCAACGAGTTGGGCAAGATAGACATTCTGGTATCCAATGTGGCTATCCGCCCACACAAACCAATACTGGAAGTATCCGACGACGAGTGGCGCCACGTGTTCGCAGTGAATCTGGACTCCGCCTTTTACTTGTGCAAGGCGGTGCTGCCGGGAATGATAGAACGCCGGAGCGGAAGCATTATTGCCATCGGCGGCACATCCTCGGTGACCGGGCGACCGGATTCCAGCGCCGTCACCGCTGCCAAGACCGGTTTGTTGGGCCTCATCCGGGCCATCGCCGCCGAGATGGCGCCCTATGACGTTCGGGCTAACATGGTAAATACACATCACGGGAGCACCCCGAGTGGTACCCGGAATTCCAGGGAGAGCGGACTTGGGGTTCTGCGCAGCACCTGCAAGACCTACCCATGGGGCGTCAGGCCACTGTGGAAGATGTTGCCAACGCCTGCTTGTTCTTTGCGTCTGATGAGTCGGCCTACATCACCGGCGACCGTCTAAACGTCATGGGCGGGCGGTATATCAGTTAGCGGGCGTAGGCGGGCCGGTTCGTTAAGCGGGGGGTTGAGTCAGATGAGCGCCCGTACAGTCAGGTGGCGGCTTTCTTTGGCGAACCAACAATATGCGCCGGGAAGCCGTCGGTCCACCTCATCGATGAACCGGGCGATGCAATCAAGCTGGTCGGCGCCGATTTCCAACGCCAGGGTCGATACTGTGTAGTCGTCTCGGTAGTGGCTCTCGCGGTTCCCGTCTTGCTGAAGTTTCGGAAGGTATTCCTCCAGCCTTTCGCAGGAGAATTCATCCAATATACCGTCGACCATTTTCACGTGGTATTCGGGCGGTTGATCATCGGCGGGAGTGCCGTCGCTGGCGAGCAGGCGGATCGTCCGGTTCGATTCCCGGTCTTCCAGTGTGCGTTGTCGGCCGACAATATACGACAACTGGGATATTTCCAGGGCCTCCTCAGATTCTACTGCAAGCATTAGGCCATCGCAGATGCTTCGTAGAGCTCGGGCTTCTTCCATGGACAAGACCCGTCCGTCTCGCAGTGCGCCGAGAGTCGTTTTCGGCCACCTGGAGCCTGGGTTTTCCGGCCGGAGCCCCGGAATCGCCTCCTCGATCTCCCTCCTAATGTCCAGGAGAACCGGGCTGAAGCCGTGATATGCGAGGGTCGGGACGCCAGACCAGGAGATAAAAAACTCCCTAGGCTTTGCCCAGGTCCGGCGCTTGTTTGCGACGATACCGCTTAGCAAATCGAAATAGTCTGCCACTACCACTTAAAACCCAAATGCAGATGTTCAGGCCGAAGATAAGGCGTCCAACTGGTCCCAGACCATCGCAGCGGCTCCGGCCAGGCCTACTGAGTCGCCCAACCGGGCCGAGACCAACTGGAACTCTTTATGTAGCTCGCTCATGGCCCGGTCCCGGACGCCCTGGTGGATCTTGGCCAGCAGGCCCGACTTCACCAGCCCGACCGTTACCCCGCCGCCAAGGACGATCATATCTGGGTTGAACAGGTGCACCACGTTGTTCAGGCCGATGATGAGTCCTCCAACCGCGCGCTGGAGGACTTGTTCCGCCAACGCGTCGCCCTTCGCCGCCGCTTCGAACACCGTTTCCGATGTCACCGCACCCTCACCGCCGTCCGCCAGCAGCGACCCGCGGAAGCGGGGATCGGCCAGCCATTCCCTTGCCGTCTTGGCGATAGCAGTGCCCGACGACATCGCTTCCAAGCACCCGGTGTTGCCACACTGACACAGTGCGGCGGAGTCGGATGGGTCGACGGTTATGTGGCCCACCTCGGCTGCGACCCCGTTGGCGCCCAGGAAGATCTCTCCCTGATCGACCACGCCGCCGCCGATGCCGGTGCTGACCGTTATGTAAAAGAGGGTCTTTACCGGGTTGTCCTGGCTGGCGGCATCCTTCCCGGCCCCGAAGTGAAACTCACCCAACGCCGCCAGGTTGGCGTCGTTGCCCACCCAAACAGGGCAGGGAAAGGTTTGCTCCCAAAGAGATTTCAAAGAAACACCGTCCAGTACACTTAGGTTCGGCGGCTGATGGAGCGTGCCGGTGGAAGCCTCCACCGGACCTGCCGCCGCGACCCCAATTCCTGCCACATCGCCGTTGGCCTCCCCCATTGCGACGTTTAATAGGTCACTGGCGATTTTGAGGTACTCTTCCTTGGTGCCGCCTTGGGGGTTGGGCTGGCGAGACTGCCACAGAAACTCCCCCTGACGGTCGACCACGGCCGTCCGGACCCAAGTGCCGCCCCAGTCCATTGCTATCGCGACTTGCTGATTAGCCATATTACATTCCTAGGCCAGAGTTGGGTTTAAGTTCAGCACCGCTGGGTGCCCTCGTTCTTGGTGCGCTCCGTCGAAACGTATCCTCGTCCCAATCAGGATCCTTCGACAAGCTCAGGATGACCGGATAAAGTCCGCTTACCGTTCGTCCTGAGCTTGTCGAAGGCCATTTCGCACCGGATCTAGTTGCTTTCCAGCAACTCGTTTAGAGTCTCCCGAAGTTGGCCTGCGTTCAGTGGGCCTACGAATTTCTTGGCGACCACGCCGTCCCGGCCGATGAAAAACTTTTCGGGAATTCCTCGTACCCCGTAGTCTATGGCGATGACCCCGGTGGCGTCGAACCCGTTGGGGTACGTTTGCCTCTCTTGCTGGAGGTAGAGTTCAGCATCGCCGAGGTGGTCCCAGACATCGACCCCCACGAATACGACGCCGCGGTCCCGGTACTCCTCATAGACCTGCTTCAGCACCGGTGCTTCCTGGCGGCAGGGAGGGCACCAAGAGGCCCAGAAATCCACCATCACCACTTGGCCCCGCAGGTCCGAGAGCTTGAGCTGGCCGTCAGGGATCAATTGCAGATTAAAGTCTTGGGCCACGTCCTGCCCAACTTCGACCTGGCCGAACTCATCGTTGACCGCCAGCCCGCCGGGATTGCCGCCGGAACGGGCCGACGCCCAAGCTAGTATCGCGAAAAGCGCCAGAACCGGTACCCCGGCACCGATAATCAGCCAGGTACGTTTACTGAAATGAAAGAGCGCCAATCGCTGACCTGCCCCTTTCGGACTCGGACTGTTCATCCGTCTGTCGTATTCCCCGGCTTACCGGAGTCCTCAAGAGCTTCGGCGACTAGGCCTTCCCTTTGCTGCCGGTATTCTTTTTCGGAAACCTGTCCCTGCTGATACCGTTCATCCAACTCGGCGACGGCTTGGATTAATGAGGCCCTTTCGGGCGATTCCTGGCCAGTCGTTGGCCCTGCGGTTTGATGTACCGGTGTGGGCCGACAGCGTTGTACCAGACCCCAAAGCAGCAGCGCGGCCAGGGTGGCGCCCACGGCGCTGGGGATCGCGATCTGCCAGAATGTCCCATCGGTCACCGAGTTGCCGAACCGAGTCCATACTCCCGGTTCAGGTAGGCCGGTCAAGGCCAATTCCAGCCCACGGCCCGGCGGAAAGTCGCGGCCCTCCCAAGCCCGGTAGGTTGTGCCCTGAATCCCAACCGCCGGTACCGAAGCCAGACCAGGAATCGAAACGCCGGTCAGGCCCTCAGGGACTAGCACCTGGAAAATTTCGGCGCCCTGGACCAGACTCTGGCGATAGGCTAGGCCGCTGCCTTCGTACGGGAACGAGTAGGAGAAAACGATACTGTGGTCACCGGGTGGGACCGGAGCGGTCAACGCGAACCCGGTCGGGATGGCAATAATGTCCCCGCCCCGCAGGTTCGACTCGACATTCAGGTTACCCGCGTTGGGCGGCAAAGCGAATCGAAGAAAACTGATTTGAGCCTGATTGGTCAGATCAGGTAACAACGTCCTGTCCGAAAGGTTAGTAACCTCGGCGAATTCAAAGGCGGTGACCGTCCTGTCTTTGCCGTCAATCGCCGCCAGCACCATTACGTGGCGTCCGACAGACACCACACTCGCGTCTTGGGTGGGTTCGAATACGGTAAGCATAATGTCCTGTTCCGCGTCCGCTGGGGTCAGGTTGGTGCCGTAAAAAACCCCGTCGTAGTCGACACTCAACGTATAGCTGCCGCCTTCAACCAACTCAACATTCTGAAACGCGAACCGGCCATCTTGGTCTGGTGCGGTCTGCCCCGTTCCGCTGAGAGTGCCGTCGGCGCCGGTCACCAACATCAGCACTGCTAGACCGCTGGGCAGTTCGGCCCCGGGGGTGCCGTTCACCACTCTGCCCTGGATGGAAATGACATCGTCGGCGCTTTGCGCTAGGCCGCGCTCCGGACCGGCCACCAAAACCGAAACAAAGACTGCAGTTGTCAGCAACAACCACGGCCACAACCACAAGCGGCGCAGGCTCACCTGCTCTCGTCCGCCTGTTCCTCAACAGAATGTGCGGCGCGCCGGGAGGGAAGTTCCGCACCGCAGTGGGGGCAGGCGGCGGCCTCAGCTGGCACCGGACCGCTGCAATCCGGACAGGCCGGACAATCTGGGACATGGGCCCCTTTGTCCTGCAATGCGGACCGGGCCTCCATTACCTCTTGTTCCAATAGCAGCAAGGGGTCGGCCCTGTCTTTCTCGAGCTGCTCTTTCAACGCCGCCGCTGCCTGGAGCCGGTAGGCCTGGAACTGCTCTTGGAACTGCTGCTCCGGCAGATTGCCCAGATGGTATTCCAGCTCCAGGGTGTAAATCGAGTCGTAAATCGAGTCAATACTTGGACCGTTGGCGGATTCGAGTTGTGATACTTCCGAGACGGTTTCAGCCGCTGGCCCGCTACCAACGCGTCTCCTGAAGAAGGAATAGCCGACCATTACCAAGCTGAAAACAGCCAGGGCCGTGCCGAAGACAATAGCAAAAACAGTTTCGCCGTCCATGAATCCCAGTCTAACAGGCCCAGTTTAACAGTCCCAGATTAACAGTAACGCTGGTCTTTCCGGCGTCGGAACGGGTATCAGGTTGCCGTCGTTCCAACGCTGGCGGGTACTCTGGCGGGAGCCGGCGCCCGGCTGGGCTGTGGCCAAAGGACCACCACGGTACCCAAGACCAGCACCGGTCCCGCCACCCACATCCACCAGATCAGTGGGTTGACCAGAATGCGGAACCCGACGCTCCCATCGGGTAGGTTCTCGCTGGGAACCACGTACAGGTCTTCGACAGGCGTGGAACGGATGGCGGCCCTGGTCGACGCCATGTTGAAGCTGGGATAAAAGGCCCGGTTGGGGAAAACCGTATCCAGAAGCTCCCCGTCGCGGTAGACCTCGACGGTGGAGGAAAACTCGGTCCGGTTACCCTTGGGCGTCTCCACCGTGCCTAAGTACACCAGCTCGTAGTCCGCGATGGTGGTGCTTTCGCCGGGCGCCAACACCACGTCTTGCTGGGTGCTGAAGAAAGAGGTGCCCACGATGCCCAATGCGACCATGATCACCGACAGATGGACGATGTAGCCGCCGTACCTAGGCCGGTTGGCCCAGATCAGGTGGACGAATGCCGAAACGTAGTTTTCCCCCGAATTACGGTGCCGCGAGCGGGTGCCCCGGAACCATTCCATCAGAATCCCAGTCGTGACAAAGGCTGAAAGTCCGAATGCGACCAGGGCGTAGTCTTTTCGCAACCCCAATGCGGCCAATACGAAGACCGTAATCAACCCTGCGGTGACCGGCGCCGTTAGGGCTCGACGCACGCTGGCCAGGTTGGCCCGCCGCCACGGTAAAAGCGGCCCAACTCCCATCAAGAAGATCAATCCCAGCAGTAACGGCCCGTTTACTTGGTCGTAGAACGGCCGGGCTACCGTTATCTCCTCGTTACTGGTAAGCCGGGATATTAACGGGTAAACCGTACCCCATAAGGTAACGAACGCAATGGCAAGAAGTAGCAGGTTGTTAACCAGAAAGGCTGCTTCCCGGGAAAGCATGGAATCCAGGTTTTGGGCGCTTTTCAGTAACGGATAGCGCCAGAAGAATACGGCGAAAGGAACGAGTACTCCGATGCACAGGAACGTCAGGAAGACCCAACCCAGGCTTGAAGCACCGAAAGAGTGGACCGACGGGATGGACCCGCCGCGGTTCATGAACATGCCGTAGAGCGCCAGCCCGAATGCCACATTGATCAGGGCGATATTCCACATTCGGAACATGCCCCGCCGTTTCTGGACCATTATGGAATGTATGAACGCCGTCAACGCCAACCAAGGCATGAACGCCGCGTTCTCCACCGGGTCCCAGAACCAGTAGCCGCCCCAGCCAAGGATCGTGTAGGCCCACCAAGAACCCAGCAGCAGTCCCCCGGCCAGCAGCGCCCAAGTGAAGATGCCCCAAGAGCGTCCGGCGTCTACCCATTCGTCTCCGGTCTTGCGGGCTAGCAACGACCCCATTGCGAAGGAGAAAGGAATAGTGATGCCGATGAGGCCCGCCATTAGCGCCGGCGGATGGACGAACATGCCGAAGTGGGTCAGCAGCGGATTGATCCCTTCGCCGTCGATCGGAATGAAGGGCAACTTTTCGAAGGGGTTCGCCATCACGGCGGTAACCGCGAGGAAAAAAGTTAGTACCAGCATCATGACGCCGGTGGTGTAGGGAAGCGCGTCCCGTACCTGCTTCGGCGCCCGCCAGATGGCGATGGCCGCCATTACTGCCAGCGTCATCGCTATGAAGAGAAGAGAGCCCTCGTTGCCGGCGTAGAATGCGACCCAGGTAAACCGGTCCGGCATCGCCAGGTCGCTATGTCTGGCGACATAAGCAATCTCGAAGTCGCGGCCGATAAAAGCGACCACCAGGCTGAGCGTGGAAACGAACACAGCGACGAGAGCCGCATACATCGCCGACTGAGCGCTTTCGATCAGTGCGGGAGATCCTCGCATTTTGCCAGTAATAGAGCCCACCGCAGAGTAGGCGGCCAGCGCCAAGGCTATCCAAAGGCTGATTGCACCCAGATCACCCATCGGTTTCGGCTCTCTCCGGACTTTCCCGCGTTCCCCCAGCGTCTTCTACGTTAGTGATGTGGGTACTGGATGCCGTGGAAACCGGCCGGTTTATAGACAGTTGCCGGTCCACCATTTCAAGATATGGATCCAAGCTCCGGTCTAAGTCGGGTCCTATGGAAACCGGCCTTTGGCCGCCGCCGCGGGCGGTCATGGAACGGATAACGAAGTACACGCCCGCCAAGGCAACCGCCACGCCGACGATTGGGAGAATCCAGACCAGCAGGTTGGCCCCAGACTTGGGTGGGGCCGCCAGGATGTCTGCGCCGTAGCGGGCAACGAAGAAGTCCAGAATTTCCTTGCGGGACATTCCGTCCGCCAGCATCTCCCGGACCAGATCACGCATCTGAAACGAAATCTCGACTTGGGCTTGGTCTATGGTTTCCGCCGGACAGACCGGACACATGATCATCCGGTCGATGGTCTGGGCTTCCTTCTCCGAGAATTCCCCCGGTGATTGGGCCGCAACCGAAGGGACGGCCAGAAATATGACCGCCGCAAGAAGAAGCGTCAGAACGGAAAATGGCCCCAACGACGGGACCGTAGTCGCAATTAATAAATGTGGTGAAGGGGACTGTTGCTGGCTGTTAGAGAAAAGATTCATCTGATACTGGCGTGACGGGGGGCGGCCCTTGGGTTCGTTACCTCGCGCCCGATTATCGCCGCCGGTTGAGGCCTATTTGGGCAGCGAACCGATGTACTCAGCGATGGCCGCGCGCTCGTCGGCGCTCAGCAGCTTGCCGAAAGGCGGCATAACCGAGGTTGACCCCAGCGGCCGGGTGGTCCGGCTCAGAGTGCTATCTATTGTGGTGAAGGGCCTAGTAGTTATATTCGGTGAGACGATCGGTGTGTATCCGTAGGTATCAATCATTTTGGTGAGCACCGACCCGTCACCCTTGGCGCCGGGGCCGTGGCACATCTGGCAGTTGACCTTGAACAGGTGGGCCCCACTGCTGTCCGTCGTAGACGCCGGCCCTGGGAAGAAAGCAACGGCGTTCTCCACCGCAGTGAGCCGTGGAGGCTCTTGAGATTTGTACGACTGCTGATAATGCATCTCGTAAAAGATGTCGACCGGGTAGGTGCCGGAATTACATCCGGCGGCAACCATGCCAGCTATTAAGGCCATTCCCAAGATAATGCCCTTCAGGCGTCTGGGCCGGTTATGTGCCTTGGCCAGGTTAATCACTGCGTTGCCGGTCCCCTGCTCTCGAGGACTACGTCAACTGCGCCCGCCTGGGTCATCAGCCCGGACACCTGAGTCAACTGCTCTTCTTCGACGTTGGCAAGGACGCCGATGTAGCCTTCGGTGATCCTGGTGTCGTAGAGGCCTTGTTTGAAGCTGGGAAGCCGCGACTCGAACACGATCCCAATGATGGTGAAGATGATGGCCGTCAGCATGGTGCTTTCGTACGTGATCACGGCCATTGGTGGCAGCGACAGGATAGGCTTGCCGCCTTGGACCAAGGGGTAGGCCATCGAGGTCATGGACGTGAGTATGATTCCGATAGTCAGGCCGACCAACGCCCCGCAGAAGGGGAAGATGTAAAGGCGGTGCCCCTCATGCCGTTCGCCGAACGCTCCCTCGGGGTAGGGCGCATCGGTTAGAAAGTCATAATCGGTGGGGGGCACTCCGGCCTGCTGGAGGGCGTCTCCTGCCTCGGCCGCATAGTTGGCGTCCTCAAATAGCCCCAGGATCGGTCGTTTAGCCATTTCTTGTTCCTTCCAGATGCATAGTGCGGCTTAATCCTCTCTGACCACTGCCGGGACCGTCACCCTGCCGATCTTGATTTCCGTTCTTAGGATTTCCGCCTCTTTGATGTCGTAGAGCGGAATCAGGGGCACCACCCTGGCGACTAGCAGCATTAGCATCGCGACCAAAGCGAAGGTGCCGGCGATGATGGTCCATTCCACCGAGCTGGGCCTGTAAGTGTACCAATCGAAGGTGAACACTGACTTTTGGGCCAGGCCCGGCACAATGATCAGGAACCGCTCCAGCCACATTCCAATGTTCACCGAGATACAAGCGATGGACATTATCCATAGGTTGCGCCGCAAAGAACGGCTCAGCCAAATTGAAACGGGCAGGAAGTAGGTCAACCCAACGAAGAACATCATCCACAAGTTCCAGGGGTCCCGTAGGAACTGAAATTCGCGAACGGCGATCTCGTCAGCCTCCCTTCCGTAGAACCCGAAGATGACTTCCATCACGAAGAAATAGAACCAGCCGGTAGCCACTACGATGAGGAGCCGGCCAAGGGCATCGATGTGCTCGTGACGTATGTAGTTCTGCCAACCGTAAATGTAGCGCAGGATTATCAGCACGAAGGCCACAGCGGAAACGCCTGAGTGGACCGCCCCCACCACGAAGTATGGTGCGAATATGGTGGAGTGCCACGACTTGACCGACACCGCCATGCCGAAGTCCCAGGAAACGATGCTATGCACCGAGACGAACACCGGCAGGATCAGAGCGGAAAGTAATACTCCCGCAATGATTTGAAGTTTCCATTGCCTGGAGTTGCCCCGCCAACCCATGGCCAGCAGCCCGTAAATGCGGCTGGTCGTCCCCGTAGTCCGGTCCCGCAGCACCGCGAAGTCTGGAACCAGTGCGACCAAAACGAACAGGATACTGGACGTCAGGTAGGTGTAAACGGCGCTGGGGTCCCACACCAGCGGCGACCGTATGTTGGGCCAGATGCCGCGGGCGAAGTCATAAGGGGCAAAGGGGATCGTGTAAATCCAGTAAACCGTGCGCCAAGGCCGGCCGGTGTGAATCAGTGGCATCATCATCGCCGTCATCAGTGAGAAGACCGTGAGGATCTCGGCGGCGCGAGTCGCCGGACGCCTCCACTCCGCCTTGGAAAGGCGGAGAATGGCCGAGAGCATCACCCCGGCGTGGCTGATGCCGATCCAGAAAACGAAATTGGTGATGAAGAAGCCCCACATCACCGGACGGTTCATGCCGGTAACGCCGAAGCCCCGGTTTACGAGCAACCCGGCGGCGCTCATGGCGCCGAGCACGATCAGTCCCAGGACAATAAAGACTATCCAGAACCACTTCGGTGAGTTCAGGATCGACCGCAGCAGTTCTCCGTTAATTTGTCTCGAGGCTAGGGGTCTGCCTTCCTGCATCTATACTCCGGGCTTCGGGCTCCGGTTAGGCTTTTAGGTTGCTATTCGGGTTTGGCCAGTACCAGGTATTCGCCGCGCATGAAGCGTCCCATGCGCTGGTAAAGGGCGCCTTCTTTCACTTCCCAGACCGACATTAGCGGCAGAATCTTAGTGGCTAGCATGTAAACGAACACTGCCGCCCCGATACCGCCAACTACCATGAACACGTCCCAAACGTCGGGATAGACCGCGTCGGGCACTACCTCGATGAACTGGGAATATACCTCGCCGGAGTTGGCCGCTCCGACAAAGATCCGGATGTTGAACATTAGGGCGCCCAGTGCCGCCGACAGACCCGCTAGGGCCGGACCCCACGCCGTTCGCCGCACCGGGTTCCACAGCAGTATCGCGAAGGGAATGATGAAGCTCAGCACCAAGTTGGCGGCAAACACCCCGCCGTAGGACTCGATGTAGAGGTATTTTATGATGTTTTGCTCCACCACTAAGCGGCCGTACCAGTAGGTGATGAAGAAGGCGAAGAGGTGATAAGCCCAGAGCAGGGTCAACCCAAGCTGCACCTTGCTGGCCGACCAGAAAACGGATTTGCCCAGGTACTCTTGATAGCCGCCCCAACGCCGCATGATGAACAGGATAATTAACGACAATCCCAGGGCTACCTGAAGTCCGGTTAGGCTATAGAAGACGGGGAAGATCGAGTCCTTCCAGCCCGGAATCAGGCTTTGGCCGTAGTCCGAACTGATGATGAAGTGCACAAATATCAATAGCATAAAGTAGAAAGCGCCCAACATGGCCAGCCCAGCCTTCTGCGCGTTCCACTGCCGTCTGGTCCCGTACCAATGTCCCGCCAGCTTGGTGTACAACCAGCGGCGGAACCCAGTGGCGGTAAGTCGGCACTCAGCCATGTCGGGCATGGCGGAAACCCACAAAATGGCGATCGCTGTAACCGCCAGGAAGATGACACCCAGTAGGTCCCACGAATGCGGAGCGCCGATCGGGCCCTCGAACCAGATGGTCCGCCGCACTTCCAACTGGCCTTCCACATTGCCCGCAGGATTGCCGATGGACGGCAGCACGAACATCATGGGGATGAACAAGAGGATGTTCAGGATGCCCACCACCGCGAACAACTCCGAAACGCGGGATAAAGGTCGGCGCCAGTGGCTCTTGGTGAACCGGAAGGCAACCGCAGCAATTGGGGCCGCGCTGGTCACCATGAAAACAAAGGAGAAAGTCGCCAGGTAGTAGCCCCAAGGAGCCCGGTCACCGAACCCGTCGTCGACGGCGCGGATGACGAACCCGATGATGCCGAGAGCGAACAACACCCCGGAGATTCCCAAAGCAATCGTGAACATCCGCGGCATGGAGGCGATCTTGCCCGCCATGTCCCGGGTCATTACACGCGGGTCGGGAAAGACCCACATGCCGGTGTACATCCCGTGTTCGCTACCCGCCATGTGCTCCGTCGATGGGGAACTTGTCCACCTTCTTCAGGTAGATCACGTTGGGTTTGGTGCCCATCTCTTCCAATAGCCGATAAACCCTGGTCGTTTCTTCGTTCACGTGACCGCCGTGGTGGCGGACATCGTATTGCTCGTTGGCCTCTTGGAAATACTCGTAAACCGGGCCGGTATCGTCGCCCTGGTCACCGAACTGCAGTGCGTTGGTGGGGCAGGCTTGAACGCAGGCTGGCAGGAAGTTACCTTCCTTCATCCTCCTGTAGTTCAAAAACCGGTCGGAAGCGGTAATCGCTTCGCCGGTCAATGGCTCCCGGCCTTGCCGCTCAACGGTGACCTCTCCCCGGCGGATGCGTTGCACGCAGAAGGAACACTTTTCCATGATCCCGCGGCTTCTGACAGTGACATCGGGATTCAGGTGATTTCTCAACCGTGGGTCCCATACCGGCTCCCACCAGTTGAAGAACCTGACTTGGTAAGGGCAGTTGTTAGCGCAGTACCTGGTGCCGATGCACCGGTTGTAGACTTGGACGTTCGTGCCCTCGTCGTTGTGGT
Organism: Dehalococcoidia bacterium; assembly: GCA_965247605.1. Classification (GTDB taxonomy): domain Bacteria; phylum Chloroflexota; class Dehalococcoidia; order Lucifugimonadales; family UBA3495; genus VXOI01. The sequence goes on from CBDFHM010000004.1 coordinate 47,742, forward strand.
AGGTGGCGAAAACGGGGCATACCGGCTCGCAAGGGGCATTCTCGCAGTGCTGGCACATGATGGGGATGAACCGGGCTTTGACGTCCGGGAACTCACCCTCCCAGTAACGTTCAATGCGGATCCACTCGTAGGCCCGCCGTTGCTGGAAAAAGTCCTTGGTGTTTATTGGCAGATTGTTTTCCGCCTGGCAGGCGACGACGCAGGCCTGGCAACCGGTGCACCGGTCCAGGTCTACAACCATCCCCCACTTGTGGTTCGTTCGATTCGTTACCATTACGCGCCTATTAATCCTTCGACAAGCTCAGGACGAACGGGGTTTGGCATTTTTTTCCGACTGAATAGCCTACCGTTCGTGGTGAGCCTGTCGAACCATTCTCTGGATTGACTTCTAGGTTTCCCCCGGATGAATTGTCTTAATGATCTCTTCAGAGGGCAGGATACCCACCTCGACGGCTCGAACGTTGCCCTCCAGCTTGGAGATACTAACGCTTTCTCCGGTCTTAGTCACGCGCACTCGTGTCCCGGCCCACGCCAATGAACTAGTGCCGGCGACTCTGGTAGGTTCCAGAATGCCGATGACGTTTGAACTCTCAATCCCAGGCCGGTCGGTGGCGTATTCGGAGCCGTGCCGACGTCCCCCACCAACGGGTATGGCCACCACATCGGGAGGCACCGCCGGAGTTGGGTAGACAACGGCGCGAATCGAGTCTTGAGACGACTCGATTCTAACGATATCACCCTCACGGACTCCCAATTGCTTGGCGGTTGTATCGTTCATTTCGATCCACGTCTGCCAAGTGACGGTGGTCAACGGGTCCGGGGTGGCCTGCAGCCAGGGCAGGTGCGCGAGGACGCCGTTCTGTATTGTGTTGTGGGAAAACGGCACCAAATAGAATGTATCTCCGCCTTCACCGATACCGGAGAACTGCGGATCCGAAGCACCATCGGCTATCCGTCTCAAGAGACCGTTGGGTGGCCTTACCTGGCTTGGGCCCTCGGTGCGCTCGTCCCACCAACCGCCGCGTTGAAGGAGCGTGTTCCAGAAATCTTCAGCCGACGCTGCAGAGATCGAGCCGCGATTCAAAGCAAAGAGGCTGTCCGACGCTTCACGTAGCATGCTGCGGTAGTTGTCCCAGGGTAGCTGGGCTTCCCGGCCCAACTCCTGCCCCATGGTCAGCAGCACGTCTGGGAAGCTTAATGGGTCCAGGTCGAAAAGCGGGTTCACCACCGGTTGCTGAAAGCCCACGACTTGGTAGCCGGGCCCAGGCTCGGGAATGTCGTCACCCCAGTCTTCCAGGTATACACGGTCAGGCAGGATGAGGTCCGCCAGGCTGCTGGTGTCGTCCAGGAACGGTGAGAAGCTGATAACAAACAGATCGTCGGCTTGGGTTATGGCGTCCCTCAGGCGCAGCGACTCGGGGGTCCCGTGGACCGGGTCGGCATTGTGCAGCAACAGTAGCCGGGTTTGCCCGCTACGAATCTGATCGGCAATGCGCGACCAGTCCTCCAGCCCGCCGGTGCGTGAGGATGCGGGCACGCCGTCCCAAGGGCTGCCCGGATTGAACTTGACGCCCCCGTCGGCCCCCACGCTGCCCACCAGGTAGTTGAGCACGTAGATGGCTTCCAGGTTGAACAGCCCGTTGCTGCTGGCCCCAGCGGAGCCACCGCCGATGGCCAGGCTGGGCCTCGTTTTAGCGAAGTCGCGGGCCAAATGCTTGATGAACTCTACCGGGTCTCCTCCCGTTCGTTCGGAGGTCAGGCCGATTCGTGGCGCCGTAATCTCGGGTCGAAATGTATTCAAGACCTGTCGTCCGGCGTCACCGCCCACCAAGGCGTCAATGTCGACCTCTGGGACATGCAGGTTCTCCGCCACGATAACCTGAGCCAGGCTCAGAGCCAGGTGTCCTTCCCATCCCGGCCGGATGGGGACCCATTTGTCAGCACTGGCCGCAGTCATCGAGAAACGGGAGTCCACTTGGTACAAGGTGCCCCGGTCCCGGTTCTCGCCCTGCCGGAATTCCCCGTACCCGCGGTTCCAGCGGGTGGGTGAAATCCAGGTCGAAAGGAAATCGGCACCGAAGGAGAGGAGGAATTTGGTGTTCTCCAGGTCGAAATCCGGCAAAATGTCTTGCTGGAAGACGTTCTGGACCGCCGAACGGTAGGTGTTGTTGTCGATGGGCTCGAACCCCAGGTGTTCGCTGCCGACGGCGCTGGCGAATCGCTCCACCAGAAGGCCTATATGACCGCGCAACGGTTCGGTGAGGAACACGGAACGGGAGCCCTTGTCCTGTAACTCACCGCGAAGCATGTCCATGCCGGTGGGCTGCCAGCTTACCGGAGTGAACAGTCCCGTTCCTCGAGGTCCGCTCCGCCGCATGGGCGAGGCCACCCTGTCGGGGTGGTACAGCGCCTGTAGTCCAGCCTCGCAGCGGGCGTGGTTCTTACCCTGGTTGGTGGGGTAAAAGGGATTGCCCTGGATCTTCTTGGCCCGGCCTTCCATTACCCTGACTACGATGCCTTCGCAAGACGGGCAGTTACGGCATAAGCTGGCGTACCAGTTGTCTTTGCCTCGAACCAAGTCCTCGGGCAGGCTAACGGGGCTTTGAATGTCGAACTCGCCTTCGCGAATACCAAACCCTTCACAGGCGACCGCGCCCACGGCGCCCAAGCCGGCCCAGGCAAGAAAATTTCGCCGAGTAAGTTTCATCTATTCAGCAATATCACTTATGACAGATCGTGCAGTCGGTTGGCACGTTGTTGACCCGGTGGCAGTCAAGGCAGGTCCCCATCTTTAGAGACTGGCCTTCCTTGGGTTGCACCACGTCGGCATTGCCGATGTCGCCGTGGCAGATGGCGCAAGTCTCTGGAACGTTCAGCGCCCTTGTGACCGGGTCGCCGTCGATATCGAAACGGGGGGCATCCAGATTATCGTCGGTAAAGAACCGAATGTGGGCTTCATGAATGAACCGCACGTGGTCGGGCATCCGGTGCACCCGCACCCAGTTGATGGGCTGGCCATCCGCGAAGCTCTGGCGCACCTTGGCGATCTCCGCCGTAGCGGTATCCGTGGTGCCGACGATGTCTTTGTGACAGAACAGGCACGTCTCAACAGCAGGAACAGTGGCGGCCTCACCCTTGGTCACATTGCGATGGCAAAACTCACATTGGATGTTGTTTTCGGCCACGTGAACGGTGTGAGGGAATGCTATGGGCTGGGCGGAAGCGTTACCGATGCCGAACGGAGGGTTGGAGAACCAAGAAATGAGCAAAACTACGAGAATAAAACCGACAACAACGGTTGCGATGCCCCCAGCCACCATCAGAGGCAGCATTTTCCCGCGGGGTATCATTCTTATAGAGTTCCGATCATTTTACGCTGGTCAACCTCGAGCCGATTTCGGTTGTTGGGTACTAGATCAGGTACCGGTCGTAGAAGTTCGCTACGTCCAGCGTTTGGTTGATGCCAAACACCAAGATAACCACCGCCGCCGCAAACACGAAGAGTGCGAAGACATTTAGAGGCAGCTTGAACCGGGTGGCGCCACCCGGCAAATGGCCGGTAGTAACCAACGAAGGAATGATTGCATGGGCCACTAACATGGTTGTTGCGAATGTTACGACTAAAGGAAAGTAAATCCAAAACCACTGAAGGAACAGGTGAATATTGTTCCAGTCAGTGCTAGTTAACGTTTGGGGGTCGTCGAACATAGGAAGCCGTTAGATGGCCTTGCGAAATCGGGGTAAGTTAACGAGCAAATGGCGCAAAATTCGAAGGGGCCTGAGGCCAGGTGAAAAATATCACAACGCCTATGGGGTGTCAAGTGAATTTAGCTTCGGTTGCACGCGGTCTCGGCTCCATCGGAAGGCCGTTGGCGACCGCCTTCGAAGCGCGTTTCGGGAGCGTGGTTCATGCCATCAAACGCTGCCGGTTTCGGCCAAACTCGGCTTCCGCCAGCCCCTAGGAGGCCCATCAACGCCTGACCAATTGACCTTAATCGTTGACCAAAATACAATCAATTTCAGAAAGATAGAGCACCCGTTTACGCGCAAATTAGGCGTTGCGATGTGCACTTGTTTGTTTCAATCACTGGTTGCCGCTGGATCTGCAGGAGGAAAGCCGATAATGGAGCCAAATCTGTCTGGCACTGACCCGGCCGATGAGCCGGTCGAGCGAACTTCCTTGTTTGCCAGCGCCAGGCGGCTGGACGCCCAGCGGCAGCGTGACCAGGCCTGGGAGCTGTACCGAAAGAGCAAAGCCGTCTGGGAAGAAGCCGCTCGCTCTGGAGAGGCCGCCCGCAGCGTGTGCCAAGACGATCCAGCGCCGGGCGCGGGTTCCATAAGCCAACGCATCCACGCCATCAAAGAACAGTCTGAGGCCTGCGAAGCTTCTTACCGCAGGCTCTGGGACCGGGCGTTGGCAGCCAGGGATAGATCGGCTGAAGAGTTTCGGCGGGCCGCCGACGCTGCGGCTGCCGCCAATGCGCAGGTGGAACAAGAGTTGGCGGATGCGGCCGATGTCCTTGTAGCCGCCGAGTGTGCCTTCACCACCGCCATGGATGAATTGCAGAGAAGCCAAGCATTCTGGACCGAACTTGACCCTTCACTCGACGGCGAGCTGGCGCCGGGGCATCAGTCCAGCATGGTGACGACACATGAATCGCCCAACGTGTTGTGTCGCGAGTTGACCCAATGCCCGGCCGAGGTGGACGCAACCGGAGGGGCTGTAACAACGGGGCCGGACCAGGCCGACGTAGCTAAAAGCGGCCTCGGCGCTCTGGACCAAGAAGAACCGGCGGACACCGAAGCGGTGTCGGCGACTGCGACGCTCCGGAAAGAAATTGCCAGGGCCAGGAAACCGGGCAGTTCTTCCAACCTTCCGAGCCCGGCCGAAGAAGTCCTACATGAATTGGAGACTCTGAAGGGACTGCAACGGGAACTCTTGGCAATTAGTCCGATTGTCATGAACCCGATTGCCACCGACCCGATTGCCACCGACCCGATTGGTACCGACCCGATTGGTACCGACCCGATGGTTACGGACCCGATTGGTACGGACCCGATTGGTACGGACCCGATTGGTACCGACCCGATTGTTACCAACAAGGAAACGATTCAAAAGAAGGGCCAGGCGGCGGAGCCGACATTTGAACCGGCGGTGGCCGACATCGGTCTAGAGAACATGGCGCCCTCAGATGAGCCGGCGCTTGTGTCTACTACGGAGACTGCGCCTGTCCCCCCAGACGCCGCGGCTATTTATACCGGGCGCGTCTACTTGATGTTCGATGCCAACCTGACCCAAGACGTCTTGGAAGCGGTCTGGGACGCAATTGAGGAATCGTCCGAAGTAGGCGCCATCGTGGATACCCGGCTCGTGTCCCAGGAGGAAGGGGTGCAAATGACCCTGGACCTGCGAGAAAGCCAACTGGACATCTCGGCGGTCCGGGCAAGGCTTCCGGGTGCAGAATTGGCGCCCATGGGAGAAGACCGGCTGCGGGTATCTTGGCCGGTCCCTGTTTAGCGGGCTGAGTGGTTAACTTACGGGAGTGTAGCAGCCCTACTCCGGCGGGTGGTCCCTGTACCAATCGATGATCTCGGAGCCGCTGGCGGCCCACACGCCTTGGCGGCGAACGATGTGGCCTAGGGCTTGGTCCAAGAACCCGATGCGGTAGGGTTGCCCCATCACCCAGGGATGCAGGTTCAGCACCATTAGCCGCCCGGATTTGGCGGAGTCCTCGTACAACGTGTCGAAGCTCTCCTGTATGAGTCTGCCGTATCGGTCCACCGGGACTTTGCGGTCCCAGAGCGCGTTGATATCGTCCAACTCCCACATGACCGGAAGAGCGAACATGGGGCCCTGGCCCTCACCGCCGCCCGACTTCAGCGGGTACGGTTGCTCGTCGTTGACCCAGTCACACACATAGCTCAGACCCGCCTGCCGGAGTATCTCCGGAGTTCGGGCCGACTCCCCGTATTCCGGCCCCAGCCAACCGTTGGGTTGGGCGCCCGTCGCCCGGCGGATGGCCTCGATGCTGGCTTGGACGTACTCCCGCTCCGTTTCCTCCGGCATCCTGCTCGTAATCATCTGGCTGGCCGATACGCCGTGGCCGATAATCTCGCAGCCGCGTTGGAGGCAGTGGGAGACCAAGTAAGGATTTTTCTCCACCGTTTGCAAGTCCATCGCCACGGTCGGTTTGATGCCGTGTTTTTCAAGGACGTCCAACACCCGGAAGATACCCACGCGGTGGCCGTACTCTCTGTGGGCGACCCTGGCGTAGTCCGGGAAAGGCCGGTCGGCTATTCCCCCAGCCAACGAAACAGTGAAGCTGCCTTCGGGCGCCTGCCACTCCATTTTCTCCAATGTGACAATAACGCAGACAGCCATGCGGGCCTCATTGGGCCAGTGCAACACCCCGCGCTTATTTATCGGCGACCAATCGTAGTGCTCGTGGTCCATTCCGGGACGGCGTTCAGCCGGCATTGCTCCCCCTAACGTTCGGTGTGTTTTTCAAATCCAGAAACTGGTGCTGCCTCAGCATGTCCGTCGACAAGCTCAGGATGAACGGATTATCAAATGCGACGAACCGGGCGGTATTCCCTGTTCGTGGTGAGCTTGTCGAGGGACTTTCCTTATGTCTTGTACTGCTGGGCGTGGGCCACAACCTCGTCATAGCAGTTGGCGATGTAGTGTTCGGCGATTTCGTCGGCGGTGGCCTGCCACACGCCGTCGTGGGACATGATGTAGCTCAGGATGTCGTCCAGGTACTTGATCCGGTGCGGCTGCCCGATCAGGAAAGGATGTAGGGCGATGCACATCACCCGGCCGCTGGTTGCGCCTTCCGCATACAACTGGTCGAACTGGGCTTTGCAGATCTTGGCGAAATACTCGCCTTCGAAATTGGCGCGAAAAACCGGAACGTCGTTAAGTTCGAAAGTATAAGGGACCGAAACAAGTTTCCCCGACTTGACACCGATAGGCACCGGTTGGTCGTCGTGTATCCAGTCGGTATGGTAGATGAGACCGGCCTCGGCCATCAGGTCGGGAGTACTATCGGTTCCGGAGATGGCCGGACCCAACATGCCCTTTAGTGTCTTGCCGGTGTGTCGGCGCAGAGTGTCGATGCAGTCGCGATAGAACTCCCGTTCCTCGTCTTCGGTATAGGTATTCAGGTAGCGGGTGTTGTAGATGCCGTGGCTCATGAAGTCATAGTCCCGCTCCACCATTGCCTCGGCTATTTCCGGGTAATGCTCCAACACCGCCATATTCAACGACACGCAACACTTGATTTCGTGCCGGTCCAAGACCTCGGTCATCCTCCAAAAGCCTACCCGGTTGCCGTAGTCCCGGTAGGAATATTGTTGGACATCCGGATAGGGCGTTCGGGGCCAAGGGTTACGCACGCCGTCGAATTCGGGAAGGTACTCGTAGTGTTCGATATTGGGGGAGATCCAGAGGGCCACCCTGGCGCCGCCGGGCCACTTGATGGGAGGCCGCTCGATGATAGGGCTGTAGTCGACTCGGTTAGGGGCTTCGGCCATGCTGCGCATCTCCAGGGTCGGCTTTTGGGCCCAGACTAGGTGATGCGCTGAAATGTGTCAACTCGGTTGGAATGAGTCCGGACCTCCCAGTCAGATGGTCTATCAAATCTGGGAGCCATCCAGGACAATACAAATAAGCAACGTCAGGAGCACCAACCATGCCAGCTAGAACGGGAGAGCAATACATTCAAGGGCTGCGGGACCGGCCCCCGGCGCTGTACATGAGAGGTGAGAAGGCCAAGGATGCCACCACTCATCCCGGTCTTACCGGCGGTATCGGCACCCTGGCCCGGCTTTACGATCTGCAACACGACCAGGTGACCGGCGATGAAATGACCTACGAGTCGCCGACCACCGGCGACCGGGTTGGCCTGTCCTTCATAACCCCCAAGACCAAGGAAGACTTGGACGCTCGCCACAAGATGATGACCCGCTGGGCCCGTGTAAGTTGCGGCATGATGGGACGCTCGCCGGACTTTCTGAACGTGAGCCTGATGGCAATGGCCGCCGCTGGCGATTACTTCGCCGAAGACCGCCCCGAATTCAAGAAAAACATTCAGGACTACTACGAATTTGTTCGCGAGAACGACTTGGTGCTCACCCATACCCTGGTCAACCTGCAGCGCAACCGGGCCGTGCAGGAAGCCCCGCTGGCCGACAGCACCGACATCGCTCTTTCCGTGGTAAAGGAGACCGATTCCGGGATAATCGTCAACGGCGCCAGGCTGCTGGCCACCCTGCCCATCGCCGATGAGATCGCTGTGTATCCAGCCCGGTCTCACCGATTGCCAAGCGGAGCGCCGGGGCGGACTTCCTTCGCCTTTGCTCTACCCTGCGATGCCCCCGGACTGAAGTTCCTGTGCCGGGAGAGCTTCGATCTGGGCCGGTCCCATTTCGACCACCCCCTGGGTTCGCGATTTGAGGAGATGGACGCGCTGGCATTCTTCGACAATGTGTTCGTTCCCTGGGAACGTGTGTTCTTGCTGGGCGACCCCGACCGGTGCAACAACATGTCTCAAGCCACCCACCAGTACCTCCATTCGGGCCACCAAGTGGTGACCAAAAACGTGGTCAAATGCGAGTTCATCCTGGGCCTGGCCAACCTGATGTCACAGACTCTCGGTTCCGGTCAGCAGCCTCAGATCATGCAGATGACGGCGGAGATCATCGAAGGCCTGGAAACGACCAAAGCCCTGTTGCGAGCGGCGGAAGCTGACGCTTATTTAGACCAATGGGGCGTGATGTGCCCTGCCGACATGCCGATCATGGTTGCCCGGCATCTTTTTATCAAGATATATCCAAGAATGGGAGAGATCCTGCAACTGATGGGGTCCAGCAGCCTGATGGCGCTGCCTACAGAGGCGGACTTGTCGGGACCGTTGGCCGACGATATAGGTAAGTTTCTGGAAACCGATACCGCGTCGGCGGAAGAAAGAATACGCCTGTTCCGGCTGGCATGGGACACCTGTTGCAGTGCCTTCGGCTCCAGGCAAATCCTCTACGAACGCTTTTTCCAGGGAGACGCCTACCGCAACGTGGTGCTGCTCAACACGGTGTACGACAAAGAGCCGATGACAGCCCGGGTCCGGGAGTTCTTGGAGCAAGGGTGACGGACGGGGTTTTAACACAGAGCGCGCCGAGACCGCAGAGGGACGAGGGACCCGTTTCTTTATATATATATCTCTCTCTGCGGTCTCGGCGGTTATACCGGTTAGTCGCCATCGGCGTTGTTCGACTAGGTATGCCCATCAGATCATGATGTTCATTTGATTTACGATGGTACGCCCCAGGGTCTGGTCGCCATCGATTCGTACCTTTCCAGACTGAACCGCCTCCCCTGGGTCCCACCTTCCGCAACCCAGGCAGGCGAAGGTCTCGGCGTCTGTGGTTATTCGCACGCTGGGTCCGGCGGGGACTGCTTCTAACTCTCGTCCCCGGGTACCTTCGACGCCCACCGGCAGGAGGCGCCCGGCGGGGCCGGTGATTTCGAAAACCACGGTGGTCCCGTCAGGGGCTTGGGACTTACGGGCCACGACGAAAGGCATTGCCCGGGCCACGCGGCCAATGGAGTGCACCGCCACGGGTCCTTCCAACTCACCGGGTCGCCCCAACGCCCGGCGAATGTCCTGCTCGTGGACCCAGGCGTCAAATATCCGAATCCGGACGAACTCGGCCACCATCCCCGGCCCGATGGGGGTCTGGGTCTCGACCGCGAAGTCGTCGTCACTCATTGACTTTAGAATCATGAGGCGCTGGCCCGTCAAGTCCCGGAACTCCTCCAACACTCGCTGTCCCGGCCAACTTCGCCGCCAGTCCACCAGCACTTCGTTGTTCTGGCCAACGTCGTTCTTAACGTGGCTGGTGTCGCCGGGGGTGTGCCTGGGGTCGGCGTTGCCCAAGATGGCGGATTCGGCTCCGCTCAGGTGAGAAACTTGGTCTTGGACCGACCAGCCGGGGCAGTCGGTAGGGGTCTTCCAGTCGGCTGCGGTCAATGGTGTACAAAGAGAGTCGATGGAGCGCCAGACACGTTCCATCAGACCAACCAAATCAACAGTCTGCTGGTTGCTCATGACTCGCTCCCGATTCCGGTAGATTCGTGCGGGCGCTCGTTCAATGAGCGGTCTCGCCCTCCTCTTCCCGTCGACGGTTCTCCCGGCCGGTGATCAGACGAATTGCCTCGTCGGCCCCCATGCGGCCTACGGGACCGGATGCGTACATCGAGCCTAATACAACACCCCCGCGGCCAATGAGAAACTCGGTGGGCTGGATGTAGCCACCTCGGTCCTCGGACCACCAGGCCCCGATCAGGTCGCCGTCCGTCTTGGTGGCGCCGTAGGCGATGGGGAAGGTGAGTCCCTTGTCCTTGACCTCTTGCGCCTGCTCCTTGCTGTCGACGCTTACCGCGATGATGGTGGCGCCCAGCGCCTCCAACTCGGGCTTAGCTTGCTCCCAGTCGGCCAACTGCCGCTCGCAGTAGGTTCACCAGTGGCCCCGGTAAAAGAGCAGTGCCGTGTAACGGCTGGGGGCGTTGTCGGGCAGTATGAGAGTCCCGCCGTCCAACAGATTGTGCTTTATCTTTGGGATGCGGTCCCCTTGTTGTAGTTTCTCTGCCATTGGTTCTCCTTGTTAAACGCCTGGGTCTTAACATAGCTGATAAGGCGGCGCCAACCGCCAGCATAGCCACGGCCCAATAACGCGTCAACCGGACCGAATTCTCAGGCCCGGCAAACGCTAACTTTCGGTTTCCTCGGATTCTGGCTCTTCCTCATCGGCTTCGGCGTCTTCTTCCTCCAGTGCCGACTCGGGCTCTACTGCTACTCTCTGCTGTTGCTGGGCGACCCAGTTCTGTATCCACCGCCGATATTCGTCCAGCGCTGGCGGCGACACATAAAATACTTCGATATCCCCCGGAAACTGGACCTGGTGCCGCTCGCTAATCATGAGTAGACCCACCGCGTCCTCACCCAGAGTCGCATCGATCTGGCTGGCGATGTATTCGTAGCGCTTGCGGTTGCTTTCGGTGTGCCATTCTTGCAGCTTAGAGGCCACGTTTGGACTGGCCAGCGGCATCATCAAGCAACGTTGCAAGTCCAGCGTCTCCAACAGAGCGTCCAGGTCTTCGGTTGCTTGGAGGACGGCGCCTGCCTGGCATTTATCCTGGATGAAGCGGTGGCTGCGCTGGTCGGTTGCTCCCAGTTGTTCCAGACCTTCACTGCCGCCTACCGTAAGGCTTTCGTGGTAGATGTGCTGCAGTCCGCCCAGCGCTGTCTCCAGCGCAGCCACTTGCGTTTGCATCTGGTCCCAGTAATTCTGTAACGCGGCCGCGCCTTCCTGGATGTCGGATTGGGGTGCGTAGACCAGAGGCACCAGCAGCAACTTCCGCCGCCCTTGGTACTGATCCACCGACGGCCGATCGATCCGGCCCAACTCTTGCGACAATTCGCCACCTCCCGCCATTGACCGAGGATTTTACGGAGTACATTTCGACCTAAATCATACCAAAGGCATGCAGGGGTGGTTGCAATTGACAGGACGAACGAATACCGGTAACGCCTAGGTTGTCGGTCCGCTATCCTGAACGTGGCATACTATTAACAGAGCATGTAAAGTATTAGTGAGCGGAACTCGCAACGGTGGGGGAAACGCTGCGCATAGTAAAGAAGGAAGCATGAAGCAGATCGCAGCAATTTACTTGCTCATCATTGTTTTGGCTGCAGTAGCCTGTACGAGCGAAACGCAGACCCAACCCACTTCGACCCCCACAAACGAGACCGCTGACCGGAATTCGGCTACCATCGTTTCGACGGCAACCCCGGTTCCGACGCCTATCCCAACCCAAGAACCGCCTCAGCCTACTGAGAGTTCGCCCCAGCCTACCAACACGCCCGAAAGCAGGCCCAACTCGACCCTTGTTCCAGAGGCGGCCACCGGGACGCCTCCGGCTCCTACAGCGACAACTTCTCCCTCCCCTACTCCGCGACCGGCCCCCGGCTCCACGAGTACCCCGCCTTCGAGGCCCACGTCGGTTGAACCACCAGCCGACACGTCAACGGTCTTGGTGGAACGAGTACCTTCGATTAACGCCACGGTCGTCGGCCTGAGATTCTTCGAGACCCCCGTTTCAGACACGCCGGTGGACGACCGGGTGTACAAGTCGAGTTTTGATAAAGACACCACCCGTTACGTCTCCTGGGAATTCACCCTGGCCTATCCGGCGCACCGTACCGAAGCTACTTTTCTGTTTGAAACGGCGGTCCGGGATGCAGCAGGGCGGGTCATCGATCTGTACAGCTCCTCGCCGACCGTGGAGGCCGACTGGACGGGCAGCTACCACCAAGCGCGACGGGGGCAGCCAGCTGCGGGTAGCTGGGAACCGGGTTGGTACTCGGTGACGATCTCGATTGATGACGGGGAGGTTGCTACGGGTTGGTTCGAAGTTACGGATGCCGCGGATGCCATCCTGGCACAGTTGGAACAGCGATTGGACGGCACTGTGCCATGGCTGACGGGAGCAACCGAGACCGGTGAGACCCGCGCCCGTTCCGCTCTATTACGGGTCTGGCAGGAAGACCCTCAACTGGCCGAAACTATGGCCGGTTGGAGTTGGGTCGCGAATGGAATGTCGTCCAAAGAGCCGGAGGTCTTGGACCAGCTGGCAACGCTCGCTGGCCTTAGTTCCGTCGCGGCCGAGGCGGTGTTCTCGTGGCCCTGGGTAGAGGACGGCGTCGGCGATACCGAGTGGCAGGCACTCAGAAATTTGGCGGCATTGGGACAAAACGACCTTCAAAGTTTGCCCATTGTGGCTCAGTACGCCTGGCTGGCCGATGACATTACCGGCAATGAGTCCAGTTCCTTGGAATACCTGGCTGTGCTGGCCCGGGGCGAGCCTAACGTAACACCGGCGGCCGCGACCGACTGGCCGTGGGTGCGAGACGAGATAACCGAGGTGGAACGGTGGGCGTTACAGGCGCTTAGTCGTTTGGCAGAGTCCGATAGGGCACTGGGGCATACCGTCCAAGCGTTGCCCTGGGTAGCCGACGACATGCTGGAGGATGAACGTTGGGGCCTCCGCGGCTTATCGGTACTGGTCGATTGGGACTTTGATCTGGCTGCGCTGGTGGCCGACTATCCATGGGTGGCCGACGGCACCACTGAAAAAGAGTGGCGGTTAATAGACGCCCTGGGCGATCTGGAGGAGTCGCATGCCGGCTTGGGCGCTGACGCTGCCCGATACGCTTGGGTTGCCGACGGAATCAGCGACGATGAAAGATGGGCGATGGCGACGCTAGCCGTCATCGCGGTGAGGGACACTGCTTTCGCCCAGGAAATCGCTGGCATGAACTTCATGGATGCGCCGTTTCGCGCCAGGGACCGCTACGCCCTGGCTTCCATCTGGGAACTGATGGACCTGCCGGAAGACCTGGCGAACCTAACCGGCCGGCCGTGGTTTGCCGACGGCTTGAATGACGAGGATGCAGCGTTTGTGGCGATGCTGGCCGATATAAACGCCCGTGCGCCCAACCAGTTTCGCGACCTGCTGGATTCCCACTACGTCCGGTCAGCAACAGTTCATTTGCCAATAGCCGGTGAAGTAGACCTGACCGCCTTCCGCCGCACGCCGTTCCAGAGGTTCGACGACATCCTCGATCTGGTGGAAGATTCCCTACAGGCCACCGAGCAGTTTATGGGCGTCGGGTTCCCGCAAAAGGACGTCCTCCTGCTATTTGTAGACCCCCTCTACGAATGGCCGGCGATTAACGATGCTTCCATTGCCTTCAACATCGGCGGCAGGCACATGTTGGTGACCAGGCAGGAGGTCATCGAAGGTGATTATCGCAACGCGGTCGCCCATGAAGTTTCCCACTACTATTGGCACTCCAACGCTCCGCTCTGGCTGACGGAAGGTGGAGCCGACTTTCTGGCCAGTTTCACCCTGGACTGGAACGGCCACCGGCCGCTGTCTGACCGGAGAACCGTGCTGGGCAGCAATGATGTGAACAGAGTTTGCAAAGGGAGGGGCGTGGAAAACCTCCAACGCTTGATCACCCTGCTATCCGAGCAAGGCCTCGCCGCTCATGCTGACTCGCCCCAATTTTTTTGCAACTATGCCGTGGGCGAATATTTCCTGATCAACGTCTATGAGGCGCTGGGACCGGAGGGGGCAAGCCAGGCGTGGCAGGAACTCTACGTGCTGGCCCAGAAAGAAGAGAGACCCGCTACGGAGACCGAGATATACCTGGCGTTCCTGAGAAACACGCCTTCTGAAAACGTGGCGGAGTTCAATAGCGTTTACAGCCGGTGGCACGGCGGGCAGATCCCCAACGGCGAGGCTGAGTAAGCCAGCCAGCAGCCGGTCTAAGCGTCGGTGAACCCTACTTCCTTGTGCGTTCCGTCGCACAACGGCTTCTTGGATGAATGGCCGCAACGGCAGAGTGTCACCCGGTTGCGTGTTTCGAAGGGCTTGCGATCGTCTCGCTCGATAGGTATGCCGCCGCTAACCCAAAGAGCTCCATCCGGTGTCACGGCGATTTCCTTGGGCAGACTGGGCTCTACCGCTTCCCCTTCAGGGTCAAGCCCGTAGGACAGCGCGCCGGACGGGCACCGATCGACCATCGCCATAACCTGCGCTCTTACCTGGGTGTCCTCGGTGTCCGCGACCATCTTCCAAATATTTGTGGCCCGGTTGCCACAAAAGCCAGCGTGCATACATAACGACCGGTCGTCCTTCACCACTATGGACTGCCCTTCATACTTGGAGGTCCGGTCTGCGATATCTCCGGTCTCGGCAGTCTCAGTCCCGTCGAAATCGACATCCTCGTGGGTGCCGTCGCAAAATGGTCTGGAGTTCGATTGGCCGCACCGGCAGAGTACATAATTCGCCCGGGTCGAGAGCACCTCGCCTCTCTTCCAGGTAAGAGGCTCGCCGTGCTCCGAAATCACCGGTTCCTTGCGCACCAACGGGACATCGCCGCGTACGGCATAGGGGCCGTTTTTCCGTACGATAATCTTACGGTCTTCTGGGTCTGCCATTCTTACTCCAGTTCGCTCGCGGTTTGACACTATGGTGGGATACTTCTAGACTACTGGACTCTGGCCGGAAGGTCTACATGAGCCGGGTCCCCTACCCTCAGTTCCACTGGCCGAATGGATTGGACCCTAACCGCTGCTCTCTCCTCAGTTTAGAGCGAGAATCAGATACGATCGTTTTTTCCAGGCGTATGGCCCAGACGTAAGGAATCTGCGCGCCGTGTCAGGAGACTTCTTTTTATGCCCGGCCTCCATTCAAGAATCCGGCATTCAATTCCGTTCGAACTGTCGTGACGCGTAAGACTTTGGCAGCCACGCTGTTGCTGGCCGTTGTGGCCCTCGGTGTATCGGTTGCTTGCGGCAGTTCACCTACAGAGAGTCCAGTTCAAGAGGCATTCCAGCGATCGATGCGGGCGATGAACAGCGTGGACACCTACCGGACGGAAGGGACCTTCAAAGCGTTCGGAGAGTTTGAAGTTGAGCGCTCCGGTGGCAGGGCTCGGGTTACCTTCCGCAACAGCGTCGGCGAGAATGGCCACATAATAGTACCGCCTAACCTGTATTCGGCCGACCCGAACGACGGAACGTGGCGCCGCTCCGATATCGGGACAGGTGGGCTGTACGACCGCGTCGCCCCCTTGCTTCTTTTGGGCGCCGTTATCTACCCGCGTGAAGACATCCCCCTTAGATTTTATGAGGTCACCAGCGCGGGCGTTCAGGACATTGACGGGGTTCCAACCAACCGCTTCCGGATTACTGTCGACTGGAGCCGGATTTTGGACTGGTTAGAAGACGAAGACAAACTGACCGAGGTATCCGGCCGGAGCATCGGCGCGGGACCGGAGGAATTCAAAGCGGCATACCGTGAGATTACCTCACAGCAAACCAGACCACTCAATATCTGGGTGGACTAAGGTGGCTTGCTGCGGCAATTTACTGCGGGTTTCATCGAGGGTTTTGTCCATGAGGACACGGTTCGCTATTCCGGTTACAACGAGCCTCTGGTCATATTGCCGCCCCGTGAGTTTGAGGTAGAAGGCGAAGACGACGGAAACGTTCTGCTGCCAGAGCCCACACTGGCTCCGGTGGCTACACCGACTCCGTCACCGGTTCCGACGGCGCCGCTCCCAACGCCGTCTCCCACTCCCATTCCGGCTCCGACGCTGACACCGACGTTGGCTCCGACGCCGACACCGACCCCCCGACCCACCGTGGCGCCAACGTCTATGCCGACACCCACGGCTGTCCCGATACCCCCGCCGTCAATCAACCTATCTCCGGTCCAAGTGTCGTTGGGAGCCCAAGCCAGCGTCTCCGGTGACGGGTTCGATCCGGGGGTCTTGGTTACGGTGCGTTATGGCACATTTGATGTGGCTTTTGTAAGGACTGATCAATCCGGAGCATTTGTTGTGGATATTATCGTTCCGCCCCTACTGGTGGACCCCAACATTAACCGAATAACGGCCATAAGCGAGACCGGAGGCTCGGCTTGGGTTGACCATTTTGTGGCTAACCCCACCGTCGTGCTTTCAACGTCAGAAGCGATTATCGGGGCGTTCATCGATGTAACCGGAACTGGTTTTGATCCCGAATCGCCGGCATCTCTTGTCTTCGGCGAAACGCTGGTGGCTGGCCAGCCGTTGCCGTACACCGACAGCCACGGTCAAATCGATTTTCACTTCCAGGTGCCGGATTTGCCGAGCGGACCGGGAGAATTTCGACTGACAGTGGCCGGTGATGAGGCCACTGTCCGTTTTGAAGTCTTGCCTCCCAGGCTCACCCTGACCCGAAATACGGTCAAACCTAACTCTATCTTCGTGAAAGGGTCCGGTTTCTTTCCAGGGTTGCCTGTGACCTTCTCAGGAGCTGGCAGTGTCTTTAGGAACGCAAAAGTGGCTGACAGAAACGGCGAATTTGAATACGAAATGCTCTACACGCGGGACGTTCGTTCCGAACAAATCACTGTCACAGTGGAGACTAGCCGTTCCACGGTGAGCAAAGTGATATTGGCCTTCAATATCGAGTCCTAGCGACTCGGCGGACGTGGCACAAAGGGAAACCCGGCGGCTCTCCCTAAATCTGCTTTAGCTTTGGGTCTAGGCGATCCCGCAGCCAGTCGCCCAGCAGGTTCAAAGACAGCACCGTCAGCATGATCGCCAGACCAGGGAACAGAGATACCCACCAAAACGAAACGATCACTTCCCTGCCATCAGCCACCATCAGACCCCACGCCGGGGAAGGCCGCTGGATTCCCACCTCCAGGAAGCTCAACGATGCCTCCAAGAGAATGACAAACCCGACCTGAAGTGTCGCCAACACAATGATGGTGTTGATCACGTTGGGAAATATGTGCAGCCGGATAATCCGCCAGTTCGATGCCCCGGTGACCCGTGCCCGAGAAATGTAGTCGCTCTCGCGAATCCCCAATACCTCGCCTCTGACTTGGCGGGCATAGTACGCCCACAAGATGTAGCCGATCACTATAAGCACAGTGGTTAGGCCGGCCCCGATGGCCGCCGCCAGAACCAAGGCAAAGAGAATACTGGGAATCGACAGCGTGATGTCCACCAGCCGCATTACCACCAAGTCCAGCGTGCCGCCAAAATATCCAGCCGCCAACCCCAGGGTGACGCCGATAACTCCGCCCAGGAATATCCCGATAACCGAAACTTTTACCGAAACGCGGGAGCCGTGAATTATGCGGCTGAGAACGTCCCTTCCGATGCGGTCGGTCCCCAAGATGTGCTCACTGGTTCCACCGTCCCAGACGGGAGGCAGGTAGCGTTGTGAAAGTCCCCCCGCAGTGGGACTGTGGGGCGCGATTAAGTCGGCGAATGCGGCCGGAATCACCAACAGCACGAAGATCAGAGTGATTGGTATGAGAGGCAGGCGGCGCGCCCGCCTGAACCCAATGCGAAGGCTGCCGGGGGCGTACCAAGGCGCCTTCGCTGTTATCAGGGTGTCCATCAGTAATCCGATTCCCCTAGGACGCTAGGCTGGCCGGGTCCAATTTTCATCTCGAGTACCGAATCCGCGGGTCCAGGTAGGCGTAAAGAATGTCGACAACCAGATTGCACAACACGAAGATGCCGGAAAAGACGATAATCACTGCCTGTAGTACCGGGAAGTCGCGGTTGCGTACCGCCTCAATCGCCAAGAGTCCGGTGCCCGGCCACTGGAACACCTGCTCAGTAATTACCGAGCCGGTCAATAGAATCCCGGCAATCACACCGTAATACGTTAGCGGCCCAATGGCGGCATTCCGCAGGCAGTGCTTCCAGACAACCGTCCGTTCCGGCAGGCCCTTGATTCGGGCTAGTTTCACGTACTCGGAGTCCAGGACATCCAACATTGACGAGCGAAGAAGGCGCATTACGGCTGCTACTTGGAACCAGCCCAGTGCAACAGCAGGCATTATCATGTGCTTGAACGTCCCCCGGCCCGAGGCGGGGAGCCAACCAAGTTGCACGGCAAAAACCCACATCAACATGAGGCCCAACCAGAAAGAAGGCACAGACTGGCCGAGCAGAGCAATAACCTTGCCGAAATAATCGAAGGGGGTGTCTCTTTTCACGGCTGCCAATATCCCGATGGGCACGGCGATTACCGTGCTAATCGCGATGGACAGCAACGCCAGTTGGAAGGTGGCTGGCAACCGCTGCGCCACCAGCTCCATAGCCGTATTGGGCTTGACCAGTGAGTCGCCGAGGTCGCCCTTGAACGCATTTTTGATGAATTTCCCGTACTGGACCACGATTGGTTGGTCAAAGCCCCAACGATGGTTCAACCTATCGTACTGCTCTTGGGTCGCGTCTTCCGGCAGCAGGACGTCCAGAGGATTGCCGGACAGGCGCCCCATACCGAACACCACAAAGCTGACCACCAGCAGGGTGAGAAAGCTGTAGAACACACGTATGAGGAGGTACCGTTGCATCTATTCTCCGGGGGTAGCTTTCACCTTTGCGGAAATCGATAGCCCCAACCGGCTGGGGTCCGAGCGTGCACCAAAGTGCCTGATAATACCGCCAGCGCCATGAGCAGGCGCTGGCGGTACATAGAGGCTTAGTGAAGGGCTAGTGGTTTAGGGTCAGGTCCTTACCTGACCCCTTTGATTAGATGGATGTGGTCCAAGGAAGTTGGGGTCTGGCCGGAGAATATGTACTCGTCCACGATATCCGGGTCTACGGTTAGCTCGTAGAAGATCTGGGCAATGGGTATGCTTATGTAGTTATCGAAAGCGAAGTTGCCCATCGCCCTAGCGATACTTTCCCTGGCGTCAGGGTCGATTGTTGCTTTCAGTTCGTTGTATAGGTTCTCTAGCTCATCGTACCCCGCAGCGTGCGTCACGCCCTCGTCGGCGTAGAAGACGCGTATGGCTTCTTGGGTGGTCCGAAGAGGAAGGTTTCTGCTCATCCACATCCTGCCCCAAGCCTTTTTGGCAACGAGGTCCGGGCGGAGAGCGGTGTACTCCATCTCTTGCAAATTGACCTTGATCCCCACCGTGTCGAAGTCCAACTGTATGGCTTCGGCTATCTGAGAGAGCTCGGGGTTACCGGAGAAGTTCATGGTGGGGAAATTGATTTCTATGTCGCCGGGACCGTAACCGGCTTCAGCTAGCAACTCTATGGCCAGGTCTGGGTCGTAGCCGTAGTTGGCTTCGAATTCGGCTTCGAACCTGGGGTCCCAACCTTCGTGACCCGGGGTAAAGCCGTAAACATAAACCGGTGTGCCGCTGCCCTTGTAGATGAACTCCATGATATCCGCCCGGTTAACGGCCCGGTTCATGGCCTCACGGACCTTGATGTTCTCCACCGGTAGGCCAGCCTGGTAGGATTCATCGCCCGTGAGGAAATACTGGCCCAGCATGAAGCTCACCGTTTGGATGGTGGGCTGCTGCGAGCTGATGACCCTCATGCCCCGGTTAACGGCCTCTTCCTGAAGGTCGCGGCTCAGATTGGCCAGGTGGGCATCCCCAGCCAACAATACGGCCATCCTAGTCGCGTCCTCGGTTATGAAGCTAAGCTGGAACTCAGGGAAATCGGGGTCCACGCCGTCCCAAGGCTCTGTATCCGCCGTCTCGAAGGACAGCGACAGTCCAGGCCTACGCTCAAGATACTGATAGTGGCCGGTTCCTGCGGGACGGTCGTCGATGCCGTCAATGCCCTCGGCGTCAATTTGGGCCTTGCTAAAGAAGTACAGGTCACCTGCGGTCCGGGAGAATAGCCGCAGCCCGTCTAGATAAGGACCCGGGAAAGTGAAAGTAACCTCGTGGTCGCCGGTGGCCACGGCGGTGGCGGTACGCCACACCGGGCCCATGGTGGCGACCACTTCATCACCTGACATCAGTTCGTGCTGATTAACCACGTCTGCTGCGGTGAACTCTCCCCAACCGAAATGGAACTGCACGTCCTCACGGAGGTCGAAGCTCCACTGGTTAAAGTCGTCGCTAATGGTCCAGTTCAAAGCCAGCCCGGGTTCGGCTGCCCCTGTTTTCGGATTGTTGCTAAGCAGGGGATCGGCATAGGGAACGTGCTGTTGCAAGAGGGACCAAGGGCCCTCCCAGGCCCGGTTGGTCTCTTGTAATACCGGCATTGCCGCAATCAGACGGTCCACTTTGGGCTTCCCCGCCGTCGCTGGGACCGGCGTCGCCGTCACCTGGGGTGCGGCCGTCGGCCTAAACGAGGTCAGGGTGTTCGTCGGCTGAGGCGCCGCTGTGGTGGCCTGGGGCGCTGCCGTAGTGGCCTGTGGGACCGCACCTCCAGTCCATACCACCATGCCGCGGGAAGGGCCGGGGTATTGCTACGTTACACCCGTTGGTTACCGATGCTGGTTTTTTTCGTTGAGTTGTCGGAACCAGCCGGGAAAATACCTCCACTAGAAACAGTTGCGCAAATCTAACAAATAGTTGGTATTCTGTCAATTGATTAAGTTGAGCGTATTCGGTATCCAGGGGACAGGGGAGGACCGCCTCGAAAATTCAAAGGTCCCGGCTCTTAGACCGGGACCTTCAACTCTACTGCCATTGTGGCGGAGATAGCGGGATTCGGACCCTAATCCGCTGTCGAAGCTGCGGCGATGGTCGTATACCGGGCCTCAAGAGGTAAGGCCTCTTCCCAGTCGGGAATCAGAACGCTTGAGGTGGATTCCAGAGTCAAGATAAGCAGCGCTCCGCCAACGCTGAAGGCTATGGACAGAGCGATGGCCGGATGGAACGACCCGGTGGCGTAGATGACGAGCCCAGCCAACACAGCCGTTATGGCGTGGCCGATAAGCGCTCCTGACATCTGCCACCCGTAGCAGTTACCCAGGGGTCCCTCGCCGAAATACTTGCGGTTGATCACCAGGTAGCCGGTCCACTCGCCGCCGAACGCCAGGCCAAAGAGGGCCGAGAACAAGTAGAACACCCACAAGTCCTGGGCCCAGAACAGAATAAACACTGGCAGCGCCTGTCCCAAGAGGCAGAGACACATTACTTTCTTGGGCCCGTAGAGGTCAGCAAAAATTGGCGTGACCAGGCGGCTGACGATGCTCATTAGGGAGATGATAGTGATCATTATCCCGGCCGAGATCAGGTCTATCCCCCGGTCTACCGCGATGGGAATCACGTATAAGAGTACGATGCCGTGCCCGGCGCATCCCAGGGCGTGGATGGTTGGAAGGTTCCAGAAAGCCTTGGTGCGCCTTAGGCGTTGGTTGAACACTTTAGCCCGAAGCTTCTCCGTCGCCCTGTCTATCACAACTTCCGGCGGATCGCGATCGGTAGCACCATAGGGCTGGAGGCCCAGTTCGGCGGGGCGGTTGCGGAAGAAGAACGAGACAAATAGGACGATTCCGCCCCCCACAGACCCTATAATCCAGAAGGTGGACTGCCAGCCCACGGTGACCAGCAGATAGCTCATCAGGGGCGGTACCACGGCGGTCCCCAGCCCGCCAGCGGCCCATAAAATCCCAGAGCCCAGACCCAAGCGCGTCCGGAACCACGGGCCCACCGCCGCCATGAGGGCCACGAAGGCGATGGACGTGGTCAGAGACAGCATGACTCCGAAGGCGAGCACAAAGTGCCAGAACTGGCTGATAGACCCCAGGAAAAACAAACTGCCAGCAAACATGAAGGCGCAGAAAACCATCAGGCGGCGGGGGCCATACCGGTCAGCCAGCCATCCGGTGATGGGGGCATAGATGGCGCCGATGAGGAAGTACACCGCCATGGCAACGCCGATAAGGCCCACATTCCAGCCGAAGGCGCCTTCGGGGTCGCTCAGCGGGTCCACCATGACACCGGCCGCCATACTGATAGAGCTGTCAATGATCTGGACCGTCGCCAGTATGCCTACGATTACCCAAGCGTAGTGCATTCCGCCAGGCAGGCTACTTGGGCTCAAGTTCCAGCGTGGTTTTGCTATGATAGCCAAAGTTTATATCCCGCAATGTGTTTGAATAAGGCTCCGTGAAGCCCCCATCCCCGCTGGAACCTCTGCGGGGATGGCCTTGGCGACAACCACAGCCGCTTATCGTGGCGGAGAGAGTGGGATTCGTAATCAAGCTATATTTGTAGCTGAATATGGGGAGTTGTGACTCTAATACCCCACATTTCACCCATTAAACTAAAACGTCATTCCCATCCACCGAACCTCTCCGATGCTCTCACTTCCATAGGTCAGCAACACAGGCTCCCAGTGGGATTGTCGCTCAGTAGTTGGGTTCTCCCCTCGTCATCTCGGCCTGGGTACTTTACCACGTCTTTCTCTGATCCGTTCTTCTCAGTCTCGATGCTCGCTACGGTGGCGCGAAGCCCGTCGGCGTGGCCAAATATATCGTCGAGATCGTTAAGCAGAATTCGCTCCTCGGTGCCGTCGTCGCTAATCAGCCCCATGGATAGGTTTTTTGTCCTAAGGCGCAGGCGGCAAACGAGTCTATAGTTACCAATGTGAACGCTGGTATGTCTCTTGTACACCTCTAGGTTTAGATGATGCACATCGACCACATCCCTCACGATAGCCTTGATGATCTGGAAAGCCTCAAGTTCAAGAGGCACAAACTCCGGCTCTTGGTGGCCTTTTCGGTTTCCAGATGCTCGATGCGCTTGGCGAACCGGTCAGATCGTGTGCGTACTTCGTCGATGAAATCCATACTCTCTCCCTAAAACGTCACTGCGGACCACCGGACTTCGCCGATGATCTCCGTGCCTGGGGACATGGGCGTAACCCGCCAGTCAGGACAGTCGCTCCGTATCTCCCACCGGCCCTCTTCGTCCAGCCCCAGACGCTTCACGACTAGGCCCTCCTCGGTTCGCATCACGTAGATTCGGCCCTGGTGCGGCTCCCTGCGTTTGCGATCCACCAGGATCGAGCAGCCGTCCGGCAATGTAGGCTCCATTGACTCACCTCGGACGCTGATGATGTTACTTTGCTCCGGGTCAATGGAGTGGCTTAGCAGCCAGTCGTTGCGGAACCAAAGAAGCCCGATTGGTGTCTCGTCGTAGACCTCCGCGCCTACGCCCGCTGCCGAAGCGACTTCCAACAG
This sequence comes from Dehalococcoidia bacterium, assembly GCA_965247605.1. Lineage (GTDB taxonomy): Bacteria > Chloroflexota > Dehalococcoidia > Lucifugimonadales > UBA3495 > VXOI01. The sequence goes on from CBDFHM010000004.1 coordinate 71,328, forward strand.
CCGTACTGGGCTTCTGTCCGACGTATCGTAGTTGCTGGGGGCATACCCTGGTCTGGACTCGCCGATGGCCTGGACTGGTCCCTGGGCGCGGATGTAGGACTCAAGCCTGTCGAAGCGGGCGCCGAACTCCTGTCGGACTTGAGCCAGGGAACCGATGCCGCCCAACGCATCTGGCTCGGATTGGGCTGCCGGCTCTGGCGCATTGACACGGCCACCTTCCCCTTGTGGTTCGTCTTCCTCTCCGAAGAACCACTCCATGGGCTTGTTATATGCGTGGGCTAGAGAGCGCAAGGCGGGCCCTGAAGGGTTTACGCGGTCAGTTTCATAGCTGTAAATCGTGTTGGGATCAACCCCTATAGCCTGACCAGCTTCCTTCTGCGTCAAGCCAGCTTCAACCCTAGCTTGCTTTAGGCGCTGTCCCAACCCTCTGTTGCTTCCGTCGCCACGACCCAATTCTTGTTACCTCGCTTTCTATTTTAAGTTGACTCTCTTGACAAGGTAGACTAGTTACCATAGACTATGTAGAGAGAATTGCTCTAGTTAACAGAGAGACAGGTATTGAGATGTCCAAAACACCGACACAAGAAAAACTAGAGGCCCAAAGAAGCAAGGGCATGGCGGACATACTCCGAGAAGCCCTGGGAGGCCGCCGCGCCCAGAAGCACATGGTCACCATTGCCGCTATGGACCTTGGAGTGACCGACGCCACCCTTTATCAATGGTGCCGGGAGTTCGGTATCGACATCAACGAGTACCGGCGTCCGGCGGTTCGGGAGGAGGAAGCATGAGCGTTGTTGAAAAGCGGACTCTGAAGCTGGAAGAAGTACTTGGGCTCGTTAGCCTGTCCAGTGCGACGGTCTACCGGATGATGTCGCGAGGCGAGTTTCCCCGTCCTGTGCGGATCGGCGTGCGGGCAGCCAGATGGCACTCCGATGAGATTGACGAGTGGCTGGCCTCCCGCCCACACACCGCTCCCGAAAGCCCAGGGCGAGCGAAGGAGGCGCGTCGATGAGCCACACGACGGTCAGGACGCACACAAGGCGGGGTTATCAGGTCCGGGCGCACAGCAGGCGGACGGTTGGCCGGAACGTCCAGGACGTGCTAGCGCGGGATGGAGAACGGGCAATCGAGCGGGCACAGGCACGGCTAAGCGGCGAATGCCAGCACGCCGGGCAGTTCCTGGCCTACCACGAAACCGGCGTCACCTTCTTCGTGTGTCGGTGTTGCCAGCGTCACATCGACTATTCACAGATGCGGGAGTGGGCGCAGGAAGGTCGGGTTAAGAGAGAGCAGATAGATGTCTAGCGAGGTTGCAATGGCTAGGCCCACCTACCTAGGCGCCCACCGCGTCATCCGGCGCCCAGATGACTACGACCCCAATGAGGTCTCCTAGATGAAATTCCTGGCCGTCAAGCGGCTAAGCGGCTTGCAACCCGTTGACGAAGCGGGGGAGACGGCGATGCGCAAGATGGGCCTGGGCGAAGTGCTGACTGTGGAGGTCAAACGCCCCCGGAACGTGCGCTTTCATGCAAAGTTCTTCGCCATGCTCCATCTAATCCTGGCCAACCAGGACCACTACAAGTCCCTGGAGGACTTGTTGGACATTTGCAAGCTGCGCACTGGCCATTGCCGGACCATTCAGACGAAGCAAGGGGAGGTAAGGATTCCTGAGTCTATCTCTTTTGCGGCGATGGACGACACGGAGTTCGCCGACTTTTACGACCGCGCCTGCTACTGGATAGTGACCGAAGTGGTTCCTGGCCTGGAGCGGCAGCACTTGGACGAGGAAGTAGCGGCCCGGCTGCTGGAGTTCGGCAGACCGGAAGGTTAAACGACAAGAAGGGATAGGAGGAGTAATGACAATGACCAACGAAGTTGCAACTCGGAGCGTTCCGCCGGAACTCCTAGAGAAGGTGGTGATCGAGGGCGACCTTGAGAAGCTGTCGGCGGCTGAGCGAATGGAGTACTACGAGAAAGTCTGCGACAGCCTCGGACTCAATCCTCTGACCCGGCCCTTCGACTACATCAAGCTATCGGGCAAGCTCACCCTCTACGCCAAGAAGGACGCCACGGAGCAACTGGCGAAGATGCACCACGTCAGCATTAAGTTGCAGCCAGGGCGGTCGATTGAGGGCGTCTATCTAGTCCAGGCCACGGCCTCAACCGAATACCGCTCGGTAGACGCCACCGGAGCGGTCCCGATCGAATCCCTCAAAGGCGAGGCCAAGGCCAACGCCCTGATGAAGGCGGAGACCAAAGCCTGCCGCCGGGCGGTGTTGCGATTAGTGGGCCTGGGATGGTTGGACGAGACCGAGGTCGCAGCCGTACCGGATGCCGTGCCGGTGATGGTGGACCCCGCTACCGGTGAGATCGCGCCGCCGGCATCGGCGCCGCCGTCGACCGGTGAGCAACCGTCAGGGCCAACCGGGGCACCACAGGAGTCGCTGCATGCCCTGAACGAGGCGCGGAAGCAGGCCGGAAGGAATGCCGATGATCTGGTGGCCATGTCCACAAACCGCTTTGGCGTTGGGCCGCGCGGCCTGAACGCGCAGCAGCTGGAAGAGTTGACGGCCATGGTAGGCCAGTCAGGAGAGGAAACGGCCAATGCAGACTAGTGAACGTCTACAGCTACTGCCGCAGTACCGCGACACGACCATCGCGATGGAGGCGAGAAGGGGGCAGCACTGGTACCGGGTGGGCGGTCACGAGGCCCTGCTGCCGTCCGTGACGACCTTCCTCAAGGTGATAGACAAGTCCGGCCCCTTGGTGGGCTGGGCAAGGAAGGATGCATTGGAGAAGGCGGCGGCAGAGCTCCATGCGCAGTTGCAGATCGCAGTGCCCTGGCGGGATGAGGATCAAGGGCCGTGGGTGGCCGACGTCATGGCGGGCGCCAAGGACCGGATATATCGCACGAAGGACAGCGCTGCCGAGGCCGGCGCGGATGCCCACGAGCTGATCGCTGCCATCCTCCAGGGCGGCAGCCCCATGGTGCCGGATGCGTTGCGCCCGGCGGTCCAGGGGGCCCAGGAGATGCTCGCGGACTACCGGCTCAGCCCCGTCTCAATAGAGCGCCTCGTCTGGCACCCCTCCCAGCAGTACGCAGGGACTATCGACCTCGTGGCCCGTGATGCCGATGGCCGGCTGGTGGTGGTGGACTGGAAACGGGCCAAGGGCATCTATCCTGAGCATGGCTATCAGGTCGCGGCCTACGCCGATGCGATCGAGGCCCTTACAGGCGAGCCGGTGGCCGGCGCCTATGTGGTCCGCCTTCCCCAGGACGACCAGGGCGACCTGCGTTACGAAGTCCGGGCCGTCGAAGACCGCGCCCAGGCGCAGGCCATCTATCGCCTAGCCCTGGGGCTGTGGTGGGCGCTGAAGGAGCCGATATGGAGCAGCTAACGCGCCACCCGCTGAGCGCCCTCTGGGGAGATATGCCGGGAGAGCAGTACCGCGAGTTCGTGGCAGGAATCGAGAAGCGGCATAGCCGCCAGATGATCATGACCCTCGACGATAAAGTTCTGGACGGTTGGCATCGCTACAAGGCATGCCTGGAGTTGGGTATCGAGCCCTTCGTCGCCGTCTATACGGAGAGCGACCCAGTGGGCTACGTCATCCGGCAGAACGCGATGCGGCGGCATTTGACGCAGATGCAGTACCGCGCGGGGATTCTGCTGAGCCACGGGGTACGCAGTTGGGGAGAACACGGCAACAAAAGAGGTATGGACTCCATACCTCTTCCACCCTCCATCCAAGAGCACATAGCGAAACATGGCGGGAGCCGCCCAGGGTGGATGGACGCCCTCGCCATCGTGAAGGCCGGGTATGGCCCCCAGGTGATGGCCGGAGAACCGGCGCAGCCCTTCCTTGACCAAATCCACCAATCGAAAGCAGGGATGGACGATGACATACCAGCAGATAGTCAACCTGATGAATCACTCGCTCTGGGGAGCGGAGACGAGACGGACTCTCTCACCGAAGGAACGGATGACGTTCATACAGGAGATGATGGAGGCCATAGAACAGCTACCGGAGAGTCAGAAACCACCCAACCCGACGTGGGACCCGAAGGGGATGGACCGGGGGTAGAGCCACCAACAGAGAAACCGCCTTCACCCAAGCAACGCCTGGAGGCGCAGGTCGACGCCCTACAGATGGAGGTCCACGAAAAGGCCGAAAGAATCGAGGGGCTGGAGCGGGAGCTCCGCGAGGCGAAGGGGCAGCAATCCGAGTATCCCCATGAGCGGGAGGCGGTCGCCAACGAGCGCGAAGCCATGATCTCGGCCCTGCGCGGGTCGGTGAATGAGTGGCAGACGAAGCACAACGACGAACGCCGCCGGGCCAACTGGTGGGAGCGACAGGCCAGGTCCCTCGGGTGGAAGCGGGAGGGCCAAGCGGAACCGCCGGACCCTGGCGAGGAAACAGGGCCACCCGAGTTTCCGATTTACGAGGGCTGGGACGGCCAAGAGCACGGAGAGTTTTAGTATGACCACGGCATCCCTGTGGGAACCCACCCAGACACTGGACTTGCGCCCGTACCAGGTCCACAGCATCGAGGAGCTGCGGGAAGCCTTACGGCAGGGCTACCGGCGCATCATCCTCTGCGCTCCGACGGGCAGCGGCAAGACCGAGATGGCAATCCAGCTAGTCCAGGAGGCCCAGGCCAAGGGTCGCCGGGTGACCTTCGTGGTGGACAGCATTCCCTTGGTCAAGCAGACCCGCGACCGATTCGCCGCCTATGGCATCCCGCACGGCTACGTCCAAGGCAAGAACACCCAGGGCCGTGGAGAACACATCCAGGTGGCGATGGCCCAGACCATCGAGAAACGTGGGTATTGGAACAGCTTGGACCTCCTCATCATCGACGAATGCCACATCCAGCACAAGAAAATCTTGCAGTTCGCGAGGGAGTGGGGCGGCCCGGTTATTGGCTTGAGTGCTACTCCGCTGACCAAGGGGCTGAGCGAGACCTACCAACACATCGTGAACTCCACGACCACCGACACTCTTTTGGCCGAGGGCTGGCTGGCCCCGCTGCGCATCTACGCGGCCACCGAGATCGACATGGCCGGCGCCTCGAAGGACAAGGCCGGGGAGTGGACGAGATCCGAGGTCCGCAACCGAGGCGGCAAGATCCTGGGCGACATCGTGAGCGAGTATGCCAGCAAGACCCTCCAGCACTTCGGCGGGCCGGTCAAGACGCTGGTGTTCTCGGCGGACGTGGCCCATGGCGAGGAGTTGTGCCGGGAGTTTCAGGCCCAAGGCTACGACTTCAGGCAGTCGACGTATCACGACTCCGACGCCGACACGGACCGCCTGGTCGAGGGATTCAGGCAGGGGGAGTTCACCGGCCTAGTATCGGTCGCCAAGTTCGTCAAAGGCTTCGACGTGAAGGACGTGTTGTGCGGGATCGACGCCCGCCCCAACTCAAGCTCACTGTCCGAGGTCATTCAGAAGATGGGCCGGGTGATGCGTTCCAGCCCCGGCAAGGACTACGGGCTCTGGCTTGACCACGCCGGGAACATGGCTGGCTGGTACGACGACGTGTGCGACATCTGGGAGAACGGCGTGGAGCGCCTTCCCGATCCCGCCGTACCCAAGAAGAGCCGGAAGGAAGGCCGGGAGCGCCAAGAGGTGGTGTGCCTGGGCTGCGGGTACGTGCTTCCCCCGAAAGCGGGCAGCTGCCCGTACTGCGGCAAGCCGCGGTCAAGGGCCAGGACCAGCTCGACGACAGTCCCAGGCCGCATGGAGGAATGGGCGAGGTCTCAACCGTCGGAATGGATGAAGGACGAGTCTTGGGTCTGGTCTCAGGTCTCCCGCCTGGCACTGGAGCGGACCCACGGAGACTTAGACGCCGCACAAAAGAAATGCGCGGGCTACTACAAAGGGTTATACGAGCGGTGGCCGAAGTGGGGCCGGCCGCTCGAGCCATGCGACGGGCCTGTCGACGAAAGGGTATCGAAGCGAGTCGAGCACAACCTGATCCGATACGCCAAATCGCGGAGGGCCGCATGACTGACACGCTGTGCTCGGCCCTCTACAGCATCCCGGCGAGCTGCGACCGCGAGACGTGGTGGCAGGTTGGCGCCGCCCTGGAGACCGAGCTAGGCGATGCCGGATTCGCGCTGTTCGACTCGTGGTCCCAGACCGCGCCCGACAAATACCACCGCACAACGACGGCGGGCACGTGGCGTTCAGTGCATGCTGGCCCGTTCACGATCGGCACAGTCTACCACTTGGCGCGGGAAAATGGCTGGCAGGACCAAGTCCCGGTCATCACTCCACCAGACCCGGAGGAGGCTATTTGGCGGGCGGCACAAGAAGAACGGGAACGGGCGGCGCGGGAAAAGAGGGCCACCGACGCGGCGGTACGAGCCATTGCGACGATACACAATGCCAACTGGATGCCCAGCCATCCTTACCTGGTGGCCAAAGGTTTTCCCGAGACTCCTGGGCTGTCTTGTGAGGGGCACTTGTTGGTGCCCATGCGCCACTATCTCAGCAACGCGGTACAAAGCGTCCAGACCATCGCCCCGGACGGCAGCAAGAAGTTCCTGGCCGGGGGGCAGGCCAAAGGCGCGGTGTACAAGCTGGGTCGGGCCTGGACCCGCTGGTATGTAGAGGGCTACGCCACTGGTCTATCGGTGCAAGCGGCCCTCAGGCGGCTGCCCCGGCAAGACCAGGTAGTGGTCTGCTTCTCGGCGGGGAACCTGGCCCACATCGCGCCGCCAGCGGGTTCGACCCCGCGAGCGCAGTACGTGATCGCCGACCACGACTGGTGGCGATGTCCCAAGAAAGAATGCCGGGCCAAGTGGGACTACGAGTCTAAGCGCTGTCCCTCTTGTGGGTCTTCGGGGGTAACCGAACCGGCAGGTGAGAAGTATGCAAAGCAGACGGGACTCCCGTACTGGATGCCGCCAGAACCGGGGACCGACGCCAACGACTACCACCAGGCCCACGGCGTCGAGGCTCTGGCGAAAGAGCTGAGGAGGATGCAATCGACCATGTGAGGCGACGATAGTCGCATTCCACGCAGGCGGCGCGACAGTCCGCCCGCTCCCCGGCTTGGCCAGAAATACAACGTGCGGCGGGGAGCGTGAGTAGGCAGTTACCGGATGGGGTCCCCTCAAAGCTGCCGTCCCAGCGCGAAAGACCGAAGGGAGAGGGGCGATGCCAGGAGAGCATCGGGAAGTAGCGGTCAACTCGGTAGGGCGTCCTGGCGCCACTGTCGAGGCCCTGAGTGTCCCAAGCTGGCTCCAATACCGGAGACAAGACACCGGGCATAGCGAGGCCCCCTCTACGGAGGGGTTAGCCTCGCTATGCCCACCGGAACCCAGCCTCACCATCCCGGAGAGGCTCTAGAGATAGAAGACCCTAGGAGATGTTAGATAGGAGATCCCACAGTGGGGATTACCGAACGAGGTAGTGAAAAGGACTTCCAGCAGGCGGTCCGCGATCTGGCGGCGCTGCTGGGCTGGACGGTCTGGTAATGGTGGGGCTAAGCCACCAGAGGAGGAGTCGTGGACATTAGAGCCTTTCAGACCGAGGCCCACACCATCGCCAAGGATCACGGCTGGTGGGACGAGGAACGCAGCTTCGGCGACCTGATTGCGCTGGTGCATAGCGAGCTGAGCGAGGCGCTGGAGGCGTATCGGGATATCGGCTTGGCTATTGCTAACCCGGGTCGTAAGACAGGTTTGGGCGAAGTGTTTTACGAGCGCCACCTACACGAATGCGAGGGTGTCCCATACGAGCTCGCCGACGTGGTGATCCGGGTGGCGGACATGGCGGAGTGACAGCGCGGCGTGGAGGTCGTGGGCCTCGCGGATGTCCTCCGGGTACCGCAGGGCTATCACGGCTTCTATGGGCCGCCCGTTGGATGCCACCTCCAACCCAAGACGAGACCTAGCCTCGACTTCGACGGTGTGAGCAGGCATATACTCCGCCTCGACGACAACTGGCGCGCGGTCGGGAGCGGTGATGAGAATGTCGGGTCGCAGCCCCGGGTGTCCGGAGATGGCCTGGGTGTTCTCGGAGCGCACGCGACTGCGGGTCAGCATGGCCTGGAGCAGGCCGCCCGTGGCGTTGTTGGCGCTTGGCTCAGTCTGGCGTGGCATACTTCTCAATCAGCCTACGTTCAACCTAGTCTCTCTATCCCTAAGGGATTGACGGATTGCTGAATATGGCCGCGAATGTTTGGTCAAAGGTCTTGATCTCCCTGACGCCCCTCCGACGGCAACTCGCCATGTGGCAGAGGTCCCGAGCTTGCAGGCTGGGATACTGCTCATATAGCCGCCGGGCCAGAGCCACGTCAGCCTCTTCCAGTGGCCAAACTTCGACTGCGGCGCTGGCTATCAACTCCAGCGTCGCATCGAAGGTTTGCAGCCTTCCAGTGGGCAGGTATGCATGGGCCAATTCCTGCATGACCTCTGCTGAAGTGCATAGTGGCGCGCCACTCCGGTTGGCTTCGACGAAGAAGCGCTGAGCGGGCGTCTGGAGTGCATGGGGGCGTCCTACCGCGTACATGAAGATGTTGGTATCTACGAATATCAAGTTGCGGACACTCCTTGGGCGCGCGACGTGCTCATGACACGCAAGTGCTCACTCCAATCCGGCTCCGTCTCCGGACCGTCCAGCGCGGCGCACGACTGGAAGAACTCCTCGACGTCTTCCGGGGACTCGAACAGCTTGACGCTCTGGCGTGTTTCGAGGCGCTCACGGGCGGCTGCGCGCAACCATGCGCTTAGGCTCATGCCCTCCCGCCGCGCCTGATCAACGAAGCGATCTCGGTCGGCGTCCGGTATTACCAACTGCACTCTGGCCAAATTGTTGCTCCAATCCGCGTTGCTGAGAGTGTGTAATATAGTTACACACTCTCAGCCCCGAAGTCAAGCGCTTGGAATCGTCCAGATGCATTGGCGTTTATGGGAGGGGAGACGGGTGCGCAAGGCCGTACGGCCCAAGTCGAAGCACTCAGCATACGTAGCGAACAGGATGAGGCGGACTCCGTTCGCTATGCCTAGCGGCCCCTCCACCAACGTGGAGGTGAGACTCGGGTTGTCCTGTTGCTGCCCCGTCCGGCTCGTGGGAATTGCCGATATACCTTGGTAGATGGGGCCGAATGCGAACCAAAGTCCGGCTCATTAGGCCAAGACGTGGGCTGACCATGCCGATACGAATGCGATGTCCATGCGCTTAAGCATTTATTGGCTCTACACCACTGCCCACGTCATCGCCGCGAACGTTGTTGCTACGGGCGAGAGACACGACATGCTCACTCGCTGCCGCCCTGGAATTTTTCCGGTGCGTTGATGGTGTCGCTGACCAGGTACGTTGACGCGTCGAGGGTCGTGGGCAGCGCCTCCAGATCCGGTTGGCTCAGTATCGCCTCGATGCACTCCCGGCTGCCGCCAATGTAGGTGTGGCACAGGTCGATGTCCGTTGCCACGCACCAGGACCGGTCCTCCGGCCACCAGAGGTTCGGCGAGTTGCTCCAGACGCTCCGACGAGGCCAATCTGTTGCGAAAAAGGCCATGATGGCCTCGATAGGACCGCGGAACAGCAGGTGGTCTCGGTGCGGCGCTCTCACACGAGAACCGGCCTTGTAGAGGCGGGTGTCGATGTTTCCCCAGCCTTCCCAAAGGCAGAAGTAGCAGATGTCGGGCATTGTGGTGAAGCCCCTGAGCGTTTCGACCAGGGTACGGCACTCCGCTTCCGGGATTGACCCGACCGTCGGATGCGAACCCCACGGCGGGTCTGGTTCATTGACGTGAGGGCCTTCGGGCAGACCTGCGACACGCTGGAACTGCATCAGGGGATGGACGGTCCGTCTCGTCCACGAAGCCACCGTGGACCACCTGACGGGCTGCTCCACGTCGTCGTTCAGGTAGGCGGGATGAAACACGCGGGCATATGCCGGAAACCCGTTTGGTAACAGGGAACGCACCGTGTTTGAGTCCGACAGGCGCTCTTCTACCCACCTAGCCTCCGACACGTCCTCGGAGAACTCCACGCCATCGGGCGCGAGCTTGGTCTGGCGGATGGGAACGCCTCCTCCGGTAGAAAGCATCGCAAGGTTGGCACGTCCACCTACGCGCTATCTCCGGGCCGTCGCAGATCAAGGATTACACCTCCAGCCTGAACCTGAGGGCAAAAGTTCTTGATTTTGTCAAGTCTGGTGGGCCAGGGTGTACTGTACTGCGAACTTTTCGGTGGGTTGTCCGAATATAGGTAGCCTGCCGGTCACTCCTAGCTTAAGCTAACGACTCCTGGCCCAACTGGATATGAAGAAGCCCACACATATGGATAGGCAGGGGCAGCTACCGTCTTCAAACGATGGCTGCCCCTGTAGTTTTCTGCGACCAGCGACCGGCGCTGACCAACTCCTCTTCTCTCTCTCCAGGCCCAACTCCCACTGACCCATTGCAGGTTTTCGAATCCATTGTCAAATATGATACCGAAGAGGACTGGAGTGCAGCCGCTGCTCATCATGATACGTGCCTTCCTCATATTGGAGTCGAATTCGATGACAAACGGGACAAGGCACGTACTGGTTTCATAAACGGAGGCCATTACACAGAACTTCGGTCCACCTTCTCTTCAGGCTCTGTATATGTCGTCTGCCTTGGTAATGGCTGGTATGAGAGCTGGGACGGGGATGTGGCTTGGATTTCCATTCCAGGCACCGCTCACTGAGCGCAATAGGAGGTCATGCTAATGATTGACACAATTCGTAGTTCCAGGAACATACTCATACTCGCCGGAGTGCTGTTGATTGCAGTCTTACTCACTACGGGAATTGTGATCGCCCAGCGAACAGCGGGAGTATCAGATACGGCCAAGGAATTGGCCGGCCTCGAAGGTATTGTGCACATTGTAGCTGAACAGAGTTTTGGTCAGTTTACTGGTACTGCTGTCTCTGAGGCTTGGGTTGACGCTGCCGGCGACAGGGCGAAGTATGTCACCTTCGATGCAGATGGTAATCCCGTAATGGAAATTGTTATAGACGGCACCGAACGGACCGCCTATAACTTCCAAGATGGAGTTGCTACGAAACGAGTAGGGACCAACCCGGACGATCCGATTCTCCGTTCCATCATAGTTGACTTGTGGTACTTCGGCGCCAAATATCGGCTGGGGCAGGTTGAGGTCCTGAATGAAGAAACTGAAGTCCGCGATGACACGGCTTTGGATGGAATCCCAGCGATTGAAGTTCGAGCTTCCGTTTCTGGACCGGCTTCGAGCGTTGTCGCGTCACTCGACAGAGAGACCTTACTGCCTCTTGAAGAAGAATACTACGACAGCGACGGTAACGTCATTGCATCGAGATCAACCAGATATTCGCTTGTTGAGACGTTTGACGTTGCTGACCCGGATATGTTTGTGTCTTCCGCGGGTTCCGATAGGGTCTACGAAGCACGAACCCGTATGACGGTTGCACAAGCACGAGACTTTCAGGGTTTTGACATCTATTACGTAGGCGAGGCAGTAGACGACCGTAGGGTCTTCTGGATACAACACGACAAGCGTTTTGGCGTGTACCCTGAACAGATCGGGTTACTAAACGTCGTGTTAGTTCACTACACGCCCGGTGGCGCGGCTCCGAGTCATGGGGCCGAATCAACTACGCTCGTTCGCACGGAGCGAGCGACGTCCGAAGATATGAGGGGTTGGGAACAGAAGAGGCGGGAGATCCACGACGGCGTGGTCCGCGAACTCGGTGAGACGGACTTCCGCTTAGAACTCCTTAGAGGGGATGTGCTTGTTACTCTACGAGCGTCTTCCGAGGCCCAATTAGCGGTTATGCGCAGCCAATTGGTCAAACTCAATTAGAAAAGGGGCGCGGATTCTGGAAGTAAGGAACCCTCCACTGATACACTACCCGGCTAGCCACGGAGTTGGGCATGAATATGGACTCGCCAGACGAAACAATTCGCGTCTGAAGACCGATCTCCAAGCTGATAAGACAAGGGAGAAACCGCACCGGGTAGCAATTGTTGACTGTCCACGCAAACAAGAACCAAGTCTCTATACTTAGCGAAAGGTGGCACTTGGATGAATAAGAAATCCCTTCTCGCGGTCATGACTATCGTATTGCTGGCGATTGTAGGAACAACGGCAGTAATAGCCCAGAGAGCAGATGAACCGCCGCCGGACTTAGACGTTGTAGATCTAGACCAGATCAAAGAGGATGTGATCAGGGACCTGTTCGACAGTACTGGCAAAATGATAAATCCGGATCGACAGCTAGCCGATGTGGCGAGGGGTCACGAAGGGGGATTCGGAGGCTACTACTTCCACAAAACTGACAAGAGCATCGTCTACGTCTACATGCTGGACGTGACCAAAACGGCCGCTGCGGAAGCGGCCTTCCGCGCAGCGTATCACGGCAGTCACGAGGTCGCCCAGATAATCCCCGTCCAAGGTGACTACTCTTTCGACCAGTTGGTGGAATGGTTCTACATCCTCGACAGAGCTTTGATCGAGAGCGGTATACCCCCAGCCAGGGCATCGGTGCGAGAGATCGACAACCGCATCCGGATTGGACTGTTCGATGCGGATCAAATCGACGACGCTCTCCAGGTAATGGAAAGGCTCGGGATTCCCGAAGGGGCTGTAGTACTTGGAGAAGACTACCTAAGGCTGCTCGCGGACAAAGACAGCGTGAGGGCAAAGTGGCGTCCTCTTGTGGGCGGGATCCAGCATGAAGAGGGTTGGTATACGGGCACCTGCACAATCGGCTTTGTTACAGAGCGAGACGATGTTGAGGGGTTAGTTATAGCGTCGCACTGCACAAACGAAGACGGGGACGTAGGTGGCCTTGATGATGCGAATGTCCATCAGCCGAACGACCCGCTGTTCGGCAGTAACATAGTCGCCGAGGAGACGATTGACCCAGTGCTGACCAACATCAACCACAGTCAATGCCCGAGTGGATGGAGTTGCAGGTTCTCAGACGCAGCTTTCGCTGAACTTGACAGCGATGAGAGTCTGGACCTAGGTGAAATCGCAAAACCCGAGGATATCGGCGAAACCGACGTCGATCCGGCTGGGACTACATTCGAGATAACTGGGGAAAATACCCTCTCCAGCGTGGGTGACGAAATCTACTACATAGGCAGATCAGAAGGCTGGCAGACGGCAGAGGTTATCGATACCTGCGACTATGCCATTGTGGACGTGGTCTCCCAAGTGAGGATTATTTGCATCACAACAGCAGAAATGACCGGCGACAGTGACGATCCGGCCGGAGGAGACAGCGGAGCACCGGTCATAGAACCGGACGAGGACAATGAAGTGGAACTCTTGGGAACGTTGTTCGGAGGAGGCATCGGTGCTTACTCGGACGAGTTCGACTTCTCCCCAATCGGCAACATCTATATGGAACTGGGTCTGTCATCGACTTGGGATTCGTGCGTTTCAGGGTGCTAACCTAAGCTAAAGAGAGAGTCGTTGGACGGGGAACACGCCGAACCGAGCGATCAATCAGGACAGCGAACTGCTCGTCCTCGGGGCTGATGATATAGCCACAGCCGAATCAAATCCCTATCAGGCTCCAGACGTGGATGCCACGAAGTTGCAGGCGTTTGTGGCGGGTTAGTGGGTGCAGGGATTAGGTGATCTGTAATCCGACCCTTCCTAGCGGAACGGGAAGAGCGTCACCAGCCTCTCCTGTGAGATGCTCCGTAGGCGTGATGGGGACGGCATTCTCAAGGGCAAAGGCAAGCCGATCAATCGCTGGGCGGTCTTCTGGCCAATCTCCAAACAGCGGACTCAACGGATCGCCACCAATCATAGACGCGACAATGCTATACACAACGTCGATAGAGTCGGACGTTGCATCTTGATCGGCCGAAATGGGACTCGGGCTTGGCGATTGGCGTTGGCTCGCTGAATCGCCACCGACAAGCGCTGGTGTGCCGGACGGAATTCCCTGTCCACCACTCCACTGTATGTCGCTTGTGGGCGTCGGGGTGGACCTGGAGCAAGCTGCTAGTGTTACGGTCGCGACTCCGACCAGGATGATCGCTAGAACTCCCGTGACTTTACCCTCAATGACGGTGAGTATTGAATACCGTCAATTTACAAGACGCTTTTGAACTGCAAGAAGTTCCCAACGTTTTCTCGCTCTTCCTATCATACTGCCATCCTGTCCTGTAGTGATATGCAATTTCATGCGTGCGGGCGCAGAACTGTTCCTACCTTATATATACTCCGTATATGCGCCTACATCGCCCGAATCGTTCCACGAGGACTAACTAGCCCTCAACATTCCAGACCGGCAACGACGCTTTAGCCAGGTCGATGTAGCCAAGTGTCGCGCCTCGCGAATCGGCAAATTCTGCGGGCAACAAAAAAGAGCTCACATATGGATGGACATGCAGGGGCAGCCACCGTTCTAGGGCGGTGGCTGCCCCTGTGGATGTAGCTCAGCTTCTCGTGTTGCCCAACCTCCTACCCTCACCTGCTTTGGAACGGCCGTCCACTGGCACAGGGAGAGCGAGGACGATTGGGACACGGCCCGCCGTCTGTTCCCTACGGCAGGCGTTCCGAGTAAGGCTCTACCACGAGACTCAGAACAGCCTCAGCGCCTCGGGCTGCTGTTGGTCTGACTCTCCCTCGACAGCGGTTGACGCCTGCGCCGACCTTTGCTCACGGCGGGTTCGACGCTTGGCCGGTGGAGCGGGTCGCTCGTGAGCCGGATACTTGGGCGTCTCTTCCCACTTAACTCTCGCCCTTTCCAGCACTGCTCGAACCTCCTGAGCCAGTTCGGATACGCCTCGGTCTTCGAACAACTCGATGTGCGGGTCCGACGAGGGCCGCTGCACTCCAATTGAGCCCCTGCCGCTCCTAATTGACACGACCACCTTGAGGTCTTCGGGCGAGCCGTTCTCTTCTCCGAGAACCTGGTCCTCACCGGCCTCAGATCCCTGCGAGTCCGGTTCGGTCTCGTTGTTGCCGTATTCCCCTTCGGCAACGGAGACGGTCTGGTCGGTTGTTGTATCGCCAAAGAGACTCTCAGCGGCGCTCTGTGCGTCTTCGCGGGATATTCCCGTCTCATTCTCGTAAGGCATCTGCTCTCTCCTTTTCCATATAGTTCGTTCGGCTCACTGTAGTCCCGATTCTCAGGACGCTAATCTCTCCTCCAACCCATCACGTACCCCGTCCCCGCCCTCGAAGTCAGACCCCATGACCCGCCTCGCCGCCTCTGGAGTCACGTAGGTCGGGGTGACCATGCCCAGCTCCATGTCCAGGTAGAGGGCCATGTATGGGCAGGCGCCCGCCACCATGCGGCGCACCGTCATGAGCACCAGCGACGCCATCATCTGATTGATAGTGGGGTCCTGGTCGGTGAGGTCGAGGGCCGCCGCGCAGTCAACGTCCGGTGGGGTTGTCTGCACGGTGGTCAGCAGGTCCGGGCGCTGTATTGTGGGCGCGGGCGCCAGGTAGCAGGTCTCGCCGACGAAGGCCGGTTCCTCCCAAGACAGGTTGTGGGCCACGTTGCCAACCAAGATTTGCCCCCAGTTGGTGTCGTTACCCGCGTCGATGAGCCACAGGTGCGGGCTCCCCGGCAGGCACTCCGCCATAGCCCTACGTGCTGCGGCATTGTCGGCGCAGCCAATGAGCAGGCTGTTGCCATAGGCGGAAAGGCCGGGATAGGCTTGTCCGTCGGAGTCAGAGTAGCCTTCCCCTCGGAAGGGATAGACCGAGTAGCCGACAGGACGCCCGTAAGCTCTAGCCAACCTGTCGGCGAGGGCCTGGCTCTTGAAGCGCCCGACATCCTCCTTGTAGAAAGCCTGGCGAAGCAGGTTGTGGGGCTCCACCCGGTCGTGGTCGACCAGGACGATGGTGGCCTCCCGACCCTGAAAGAGTCGGCAGAGGCCCTCGGCCACGAAGCCGCCGGTCCCTCCGCAGCCGACCACGGTGATCCAGGGGTTGTCCAGCAGGAATTGGTTGTCCAGGTAGTAGGGCATAGTTACCTCCTTGTTGTAGTTATGTCTTTGCTTCCTGTTGATACCGCCTCTTCGCCCATTAGCCGGACGCTCATCTCTCGGAAAGCGTCCTCCACCACCCAGGCAGGAAGAGCTGGTGTCTGACACGGGTTAAGTGACCGGCTTCCCAAGTTGTTCTACAATATTATTGATTGAGATGGCTATCCAAGACCGCACTGTGGAGCTGCGCCGCGTTCCGGCGTCGGATCTCCACCCTCATCCCAAGAACTGGCGGCGCCACCCCAAGGCGCAGCAGGACGCCCTCCGCGCCATGCTCGACCGGGTTGGCTTTGTGGGTGCTGTCATTGCCCGGGAGACACCCGACGGGCTGATGCTCATCGACGGCCACCTCCGGGCCGACCTGACGCTGGTGTGGAAGAAGCCCAGCTTCGCAATTTCGCGGGGACACTACCATTGGCAACACGAGCTTTGCTGGTACGCGGTTCGCAAGGGCGCCACGGCTCAGTGGGTTGGTGACCGCTCCCAAAGTACGGTGTGGGAAATCCCATGGGACAAATTTGATTTGTTCGTAAAAACCCCTCGCCAGCCTGGGGCAAGGTGGGGATAATGTAATAAAAGGTCGTGGGCGCTGCGCCTGGCCGAGGGAGGGGAGGATGTTCCGAATACGAGACCCGCAAGAGAGCCTCTGGCAGTCCCAGTTCCTGGTGACGCCGAAGAAGGCTAAGCGCCTGGAGAGAAGTTGGGCCGAGGTTTTCCGAAACGAGGCGCTCCCCCTGATTGACGAGGAGCGCTTTGCTCCCATGTACTGCGTGGACAACGGCCGTCCCAACCGGGCGGTGCAGACCGTCCTCGGGGTCCACCTCCTCAAAGAGATGTTCAACCTCACCGACGATGAAGCTCTGGAACAACTAGAGTTCAACCTGCTCTGGCACCACGCCCTGCGGCTAGACATCGAGGAGACCCACCTGCCCCAGAAGGCCCTCCACAACTTCCGAGTTCGCCTGATGCAGCACGACGGTGGCCGGCTGGCTTTCCAGGAGACCACGGACCGGATCATCCAGGCGCTGGGCATACGCACCGGAAAGCAACGGCTGGACTCCACCCACATCATGAGCAACATCGCCACACTCACCCGGCTGGGCCTGTTCTGTGAGACGATGCGGTTGTTCCTGCGGGCCTTGCGCTGGGAGCACCCAGAGCTTCGCCCTGGGGTTCCGGAGGGCCTCCTAGGGCGCTATTTGAAGGAAGAAGACGAGGCGACCCACTACGAGGACGCCCGCACGGGGGAGGGTCGGCGACGCCTTTCGGTCTGTGCCCGGGACCTCTACCGGCTGGTGGACCGGTTCCATGGCACGACTGCTGCCCAGCTGGAGGAGTACCGGCTGCTGGAGCGGCTGCTGCGGGAGCAGTGCCATGTGGGCAAACACCAGGACGGGCGCCCCAGGGACGATGACGACGATGCTGGGGAATGCAAGGTGCCCGTGGCCTTGAAGGACCCGAAGCAGGTGTCCGCCGACTCGCTGCAATCGCCCCACGACCCGGATGTGACCTACAGCGGCCACAAGGGGAAGGGGTACGAGGTGCAGGTGGCGGAGACCTGCCACGAGGAGAACGCCACCCAGCTCATCACCCACGTGGAGGTGACCCCCTCGAGTGGGAGCGACACCGACGTGAGCGTGCCGGTCGTTGACGGGCTCGCGGAGCGGAAGGTCCGACCGGACGAGCTCTTCGCCGACACGGCGTATGGGTCGGGCCGCAATGCCTTCGAAGCCTCGCGCCGGGGAACGGAACTGGTGAGCCCGGTGGCGGGGTCGGCGCCGGGGAACTCGCACGAAGGAGAGGGTGACGGATCACCGCCGCTCACCGCCGCGGACTTTCAGATCGACGTCACAGGGGAGCAGGCCACGGTGTGCCCCGCCGGCCACCCGTCCATCGAGGAGTACGAGCTGAAGGATGCGCCGGAGCGGGTAGAGGTCCACTTTGCCGGGACAACATGCGAGCCCTGCCCCTTGCGATCCCGTTGCCCAGTGAAGCTGGACCGGCGTGCGGGGGCCTACGTCCTCAAGGCGGACCTGGTGAAGGTGAACATCGAGCGGCGCCGGAGGGCCGAGGCCACCGAGGAGTGGCGCAAGCGGTATGACATAAGGGCTGGTATCGAGGGAACGAACTCCGAGCTGAAGCGCGCCCACGGGCTTGGGCGCTTGCGGGTGCGAGGGGGCCGTCGGGTGCGGCTTGCCGTCTACCTGAAGGCGTTGGCGTGCAACTTCAAACGGATGGTCCATGCACGCCTGGTGGAGATGGAGAACACGGCTCAGCGGGCGGTCGGGACGGTACCTGCGGTCGCGGCCGCATGAGGGCGCCGCTCCACAACTTCCACCGGGTGCCCTGAGCCACGGAAGGGGTACCGCAACGGGATCACGCTTGTCCTGAGCGCGGCAGATAGGGCGGTGAGGCCAGCAGCCGGCATCCCGTGGCCTCCTCCGCTCCAGACCACCTTCGCACGCCAGGGCTCATCTCAAACAGGCCTTGTTACGAGGGAATCAACATTGCTTACAGGCATGTACGAGTCGGCGGTACAAGGCGTTGAACAGTAGATTACCGGCCTACCCTCATATAGGTTCGCTGACGCTTTTCTTGGGGTCAAGCCGGTCTAAACCGGTGGCAACCTTTTTGCTGGAAAGTACCATGGCGGCGACGCTACAAAGTTTGAGAAACGGTCGGTCACCGAGGCCAAAAGCCAAATTGACAATTCTGCATACTCTGGGTAATATACCGCGACCCCGGCGACCTT
This sequence comes from Dehalococcoidia bacterium, assembly GCA_965247605.1. Taxonomy (GTDB): domain Bacteria; phylum Chloroflexota; class Dehalococcoidia; order Lucifugimonadales; family UBA3495; genus VXOI01. The sequence goes on from CBDFHM010000004.1 coordinate 90,069, forward strand.
CCCTACCTCTCTTCTCCGAACTCTCGGCATCTCGCGTCCTTTTCTCGGTTCCAAAGGCGGCGATTTTGACCTGTTTACGTCGGCGACCGCAGTATCAACGAACTGAGAGGTACAAATATGCGAATCGTATTGGGGTAAAAACACAAGGGGCCTTCGTTACTCGCGCAGAGCCCGATTACATCGGCAGCGTTATTTTAGATCAGGAATTAACGGAGAAAGTAGACCGGTGGGGATACGAGAAAGGTCTTAATATTCGAACGTTCAGAGTGCCGGACTCCGAAGAGCCCATCGAAGCGAAGATGATTTTGGTCGACGGGCAGAACAAGTTCGTCGAGTATATAGAGGGGGCAATGTATGAAAAGCCGATTTACGGAACAGGAAACCGAAGCTTTTTACGACGCGGAAGACGCGCTCTATCGCTCTTTTTGGGACTCCGAAGGGAGCCTTCACTGGGGCTGGTTCGACGAGTCCACAGGGGGAGATTTCCTGAAGGCTTGCGCCAATCTCAACAACATCATGGCAGAAAAAGCAAACATCGACGGCGCGTCTTCAGTTTTGGACGTAGGCTGCGGCAACGGCAACACCGCCACTTGGCTATGCGAGCGCGCCGGGTGTCAAGTTACCGGGATCGACTTGAGCGCCGTTCGCATCGGCAATGCCAATGAGGCGGCCAATGGATTGCCGTTGGATATTAAGTCTCGACTCGCATTCAAGAAGGCGTCCGCTACGGACCTGCCTTTTGGAAACGGCTCATTTTCCCACGTCTGGAGCCAGGCGACTATCTATCACATTCACAATAAGGAAACGGCGTTACAGGAAATACACCGGGTTCTCGCGGAGAACGGTCTCTTCGTCTTTGACGACCTGATAAAGCCTAGTGCTCAGTCAACCTAATTATTGGCAGGATAGAGATGGTGACGCTTGACTCGGGCGTCCACAGTGGAGAATCTCCAGTCAATGGTTGCTCCGGCTTGGTTTCGTTCTGCCTCCAGGGCCGCGATCTCGCCACTCAAAGTCTCTTCATCGGCAATACGCCGGCGCAGGACTCGCCTGGCCAAGACACTGAACTCGATCTCTGCCATGTTGAGCCAACTACCGTGCTTGGGAGTGTAGTGAAACTCCAAGCGTTTGCGTATTCGCCTAGCCTCCTTGGGCTCGAAGGTTTCGTAGAGGGAAGCTGGTTTGTGGGTGTTGAGGTTGTCCAGCACCACCCGGATCTTCTCGGACGCTGGGTAAGCTTCATCGGCCAGCCACCGCATCTGCTGAGCGAAGTCCACCATGGTACGACGTTCGGTCACTGCCACATGCCTCCAGCCCGCCAGGGGCTCGCACAGCATGAACAGGTTTCGGGTGCCATTGCGCTGGTACTCGTAATCGTATCGCTCCCGTCGTGCCAGCTTGGGCGGGATCGGAGACCTCTTTTCCGCCAGCAACTGCTTGGAGGTCTCGTCGAAACAGACCACCGGGCGCTCTGGGTCATAGGGTTCCGCGTAAAGGTCCAGCACATCCTCCATACACGCCACAAACTCGGCGCTCACCTGGGGAATACACCACTCCTTCTTCTGCCACGGCTTGAGACTGTTTTTTTCAACCGCTTGCGAATTCCCTCGTGGGACATGGAGGGCGCCAGCCCCAACTCCACCACCTTGTTTGCCAGGAGCCGCAGGGTCCAGTGGTCATGGCCTGGAGGGGCCTCGCTGCACGCCAGGGCAATCAGGTGCGCTTCCCCCCGCTCATCCAGTTTGGTCGGATGTCCTGGCCGAGGATCTTCCTCCAAGGCCCGCTTCAGTCCTCCCTCCAGGTACCGCCGCTTGGTACGGCACACCGTACCCGCAGACGTGTCCAGCGCCTCCACGATGCGCATCACCCCCCAGCCCGTATCTGCCTTTAGCAGAATACGGGCCCGGGCAACCTTTCGCGCTGGGCTCTTTCCCCCGCGAATCAGTCGTTCCAACTGGTCTCGTTCTTCCCTTTCCAACCGGACCACATACCGTTCTCGTCCCATGGCTGCCACCCTCCTACGTCAACACTCCTAAAAAAGGGTAGCAACCTTAGACGTTTTCTTAAACAATTACCAAAACCGAGTTGACTGAGTACTAGGCCAGACATCAGCGACACTGCTCGTAAATACGTATACGACCGGTTGCTCTTCGAAACAGACTACAGTTTTCAGACCTACCAGGACGCCCTCCGCGATACCGGTTTTCGGGTGCTGGAGTCCTACGATCTTTCCCAAAACCTCAAGAAAAGCTACCAATGCCTATCGACAATGGCGCGAGGGAAAAGCGAACAAAAGGACGATAATTTTCAGGTCCTGTCCCTGGCCTACGATCAGATGGTGGCGGCGATCGACAATAACGAATTGGGATGGGCCCTGTACGTCTGTCGGAAGTGAGTGGCGATGGTTCATGGTGACTTCGAGTTGTCGGAATTCTGGGTTACAAGCCAATCCAGCTGAGATCGTTGCCGCCCAACTAACTGTGACCGTTTCGCGCCATTCCCGGAGACTCATAGCTCATCCCAGTTTGTGGGGGGTTACCGCGCTGTTCGGGAGCTCTGCAAACGGCAAGCGAAGCAGGACCGCCCCCTCTGCATTTGACATTGCCTTTAGGAAAGATTTCGCCGGATGATTGGTGTAGTGGACGCTTACTAATTGGACGGCGAAATGGCTTTACTGGTTTGGAAATCCCCAGCAGTTCTATGATCCAGGTCTCACGGCGCTTGCTCCTTCAAGCGGGACGGAGAACACCCTTTGTGGGAGAGCGCAACGGGTATCTCTGGCGGCTGTGGCTATCCTTGGTTTTTGTGCTGACTCTTGCGGCATGCACCGGTTTTGCCCCACCGACCCCTACAACCTTAAAGCCGACTCCGCCTCAAACTGCGGTCCCTAGTCAAACGCCGGACCCAACCGTAGCTGTCGAAGCGACAGTCTCAGAAAGCACCACCGACCCCACTCCAACGGGCGTTCAATTGCCGACCGACTCGCCTACACCGACGGTACCGACCTCTACCCCTACTCCCCCAACAACTCCGATCTCCCCAGGAACCCCTTCCCCTGCTCCTGAGGCGGAGGGAGGTTCCGACCTCAAACAGCCACCATTGGATGATCCGGAACTAGTGCAGGCGGCAACAATTTTTGTTGCGGATTTCGAGGACGGATATCCCGTTGGTTTAAACGACCCTTCGGGAACATGGCATACGGACCTGGACGCCGACGGCAATACTATATTTTGCAATGAGAAAATCGATGATTGGGGAAGTTTTCAATTCGGGCGCAACGAATGGGGGAACTACGCTGTATCAATGAGAATGAAGTTCCTTTCCTCGAATCTAGGGCAGGCAGCAGAAATATATTTCAGGGTCAATGAATCGTTCGAAGGCTACAGAGCGAGCATCTGGAACAATGAGAACGCCCAGATAGGTTTCTTTCCGCCGTCCGCGAATCTTGGTGGTTCTTCAGTCATCATTGTTCCAGACCGATGGTACCAAGTTAAAGTTCGAGGGGTAGCGGACAAACTGCAATACTTTCTGGACAACGAGCTACAGGTAGCCACCAGCGACGACAAGAGACTATCGGGCCGCGCGGGGGTTGGCTCGAGTCCGAACACCCAGGTGTGCGTGGACGACATACGTGCTTGGGGGATTGATATATCAGGCGAGCCAATCGAAAACACGGTTGGGTTGGTTGTAGACCGTCGTTCCGTCTATGAGGGCGACAACGTGTTCAATTTTGTCGATGGAACTGATCCGTCGATGCCCGTTTGGGATGCGTCGTCACAAGGCCGGGCTCCACAACCCGATGATGCCAGAGAGCAAATCGTCATAGATGAATCATTCTCTGTTGAGGCAGGTGAAGAAGTTACTTTCGAGAACCAGATAGTTTCGGTGAAACCGAACCAACGGCAGGATATTGAGGTCCACGGGAAGCTAGTGATTAAAGATTCCCTATTGCTATGGGACCAAACTGAACATCAACAGACAAGGCTGCGAATAATGGATGGGGGTGAACTGAATATCAGGAATTC
>CBDFHM010000005.1:0-14764 GCA_965247605.1 Dehalococcoidia bacterium
CGCCTCCCCGCGGTCCAAAACAGCCCGCTCGTAGCTGCGGGGCGGTTGCCCCGCCACCGCCTGGATGAAGCTGTGCCGAGGTGAATATTTATCGAGGTTCGAAGGGTCCGTAATGTGCCGGGCCTCCCAGAAATAGGACTCGGTGGTTAGGTTGCTGGAATAAAACAGGCGGGCCAACTCGCGGAACTGGCGGTACTCCTTGTAGTACAGCTCCTGGTACACCTGCCCGGCGCTCTCCGTCATGTTGCCGTCGGTTGCGGAACCCTGTTTCAATGCCGTGGTCGTGTAGGCTGCGGCCATCACCCCAGACATCAAGGCCAGGTGGACGCCGGAGGAAAATAACGGGTCCACGAAACAGGCGGCGTCGCCGGTGATTATGTATCCGGGTCCCACCAGCTTGTCGGCGGCGTAGGACCAGTCGCGGACGACCTGGGGCCCCGTTGCCCATTCAGCGTTCTTCAACCGGGTACGGGTCTGCGACGTTTGGGCCAACTGGCCAGCCAGGAATGCTCGCGCTCCCAGGCGGCGGATACTCTTCTGTCCAGTCTGGTTGTCCACCACCGCCCCCACGCTGGTCCAACCAGTGTGCAGTGGAATGCTCCAGAACCAGCCGTGCCGGTACGATTCGATGAATATGTTGTTCTCGTCTGGAGGAGGCAGAGGGGTCACGCCGGTGAAATAGGCGTATACGGCCAGGTTTTGGAAGAACGAGTCCCACCGCCGCACCTGGGTGTGCCTCGCCAGTAGCGCCGATTGCCCCGTGGCATCGACGACGAACCGGGCGGCGATTTCGCCCCGGCGGTTGTCATCCGAAACGAACCGCACTCCCGCGGCACGGTCGTCTTCGAATATCACCTCGCCGACCCGGTGACCTTCTTCGACAGTTACACCGGTGGCTCTGGCGTTCTCCAGCAGTAGTTGGTCGAATTGGGGCCGCCATACTTGGTACGAGTGGGGATTCTGGGGGCTGGTCTCTTTGAAATACCAACTCCAAGGCTCTGGGTCTCGCCCCCAGACCATGGTCGCGCCCCATTTGGGCAAAAACCCGGCCCGCTCCACCGCTGGCATAACCCCCAACTCCTCCAGAATCGGCATGCTGGCCGGCAGCAGAGATTCTCCCACATGTTCCCGGGGGAATCGGTGGCGCTCCAAAAGCGTCACCTGCCAGCCTTTCCGGGCCAACATGGTGGCCGCCGCGCTACCGGCGGGCCCACCGCCGATTACCACCACGTCGGGGTGTGGGTCAGGTCTGTCCACTTCAGTGTCCTGGGATGAAATTCAGAATCCCCCCGCCAGCCCCATTGCATCGGGGAGTTCCGGGGGGATTCCGTTTTCGCCATTTTTTACCGGTGCCGTTAATAACCGCTGGGCAGCTAGTCCCCGCCGTGGCCGCTCTCGACACTCGCTGTGGTTTCATCTTCCACCGGCTTGCCGGTGGCCGGGTCAACCTCGAAGGAGCTGGGGAGTTCCAGTTCCTTGGCGATTTCTTTCACAGCGGGAATCACTTCCTCACCCATGAGGCGCAGGCTGCGCATCGCATCGTCGTGGGTCATTGCGCCGTCGCCGTCCCAGAAGAAAACGCTGCCGGGGCGGAGGTACTCCAAGACGTGGCGTATCTTGGGGATTACGGTCTTAGGAGTCCCCGAGATGATGGTGTAGTCCTTGATTTGTTGCTCGTAGGGTCGCCCGAGAACGCCAGCGGCGCCGCCCCGATTTGCAGTGGAGAACGCCTGTGTGGGCAGGACCCTCTTGCGGGACGAAAGGCCGGGAAGGTTAACCAAAGCCGGGTTCACTGTACCCTCATTTCCCGCCAAGAACGGGTTGCTGGGGCCTTGGACGAATTTTCGCCCGGCCTCTTCAGCCAGCTCTTCGGTTTCGTCCACATGCACCTTCCAGAGGTAGCCCAAGTTCTGCGGACCCGACTCGTAGCCGAGCTCGGCTGCCCGGTCGTGGTACAACTGGAAGGCCTTTTTGGTCGGATCCAGTTCAGTGGATAACATAATGTACGGTATTCGCTTCTCGGCCGCCCACATGAGCGAATCGCGGCTCACCACGCCCGGCAGCCATATCTGTGGGTGTGGCTTCTGGTAGGGGCGGACCCACGGATTCACGTGCCGGTACTGGTAGTGTTTTCCTTCCCAGCGGAAGGGGCCGGGAGTGGTCCAGGCCTTAACGATAAACTCGTGGGCCTCTTGGAACCGCTCCCAATTGTAAGGGGGCGGAGCGTTGTGGGCCACGCTCTCGCGGCCGGTTCCCCGGACCCAACCGGAGACCAAGCGGCCGTGGGAAATCATATCGATCATCGAAAGCTGTTCCACCAGCCAGAGGGGGTCGTCCCAGATGGGCAGGATGTTGCCTAAGAGAACGATCTTCGCCCGTTTGGTGATGCGGGCCAGGATGGAGGCCTCGACATTCATGGCGCCGCCCATACAGAAGGCAGTGCCATGATGCTCGTTGAGCATCAGGCCGTCGAAACCCATCTCCTCGGCATACAGCTTTTCGTCCAGGTACCGGTTGTAGAGTTGGGCGCCCAGACGGGAGTCATAAATCTCGTTGCTAACGGTCAAGTCCATGATGGGCTTGCCGGTGGCCCCGAAAAAGCCGGAGTCGGGGTCTTGGTAGGGCCGCTCGGTGAAATAACCGATATGCATGGCGTTTGTCCTCTGCAAAAGGCCGCACTGCGGCCATGATTTATACGTGCGAAATGGCAAGGGCATTATAGCATCGCGGGTAAGTCGGCGGACATTTCAGAGGTCGCGCCGCTCCGCAAGCCTTGGGACTGCGGCTATCTCGTTGAACCGGACCGGAGATCAAGGCATCAAACTCTTGTCCAGAACTCCAATTATCGTTAATTCGGAGAACCTATTGTTGAATCCTCTAATCAGCAGTTTCAGAACCGGGAGTGGACGTAGGTTGTTGTTCCTCTGGATACCTGTATTGCTGCTTATCGCCGCCGCCTGCGGGACTTCCGCCACCGCCACGCCGTCGCCCAGCAGCCCCGCGCCGACGGAGCCAGGGCGGCAGCCCGGCCCCACCGCCACCGCTCCTTCACCGACCAGCGCCGCCGCAGTCGTCCGGGCAGTTGTGCCACCGTTGGACACCTCCATCAGCAGCGTGCCGTTGGAGGACATCTTGTTCGACACCTTCGGCTCCACACCGGCTCGTTTTGTCCGGTTGGACCAAGCGTCCGACGAGCTTATTCTCAGACTTCGAGACGCCATAGCCCCGGTCCTCAATCCGGTGTACGGCGACGCCGATGCCCTGCCTTGGCTTGGAGATGATGACCTGATCATCGGCTACGAGTCAGGGGATGACGCCTTTGCCTACCCGATCAACATCCTAAATTTCCACGAGATAGTAAACGACACCATCGGCGGCGTTCCGGTGTTGGTGACCTACTGCCCGCTATGTTTTAGCGGCGTGGTTTTCAGCCGGGTAGTGGACGGCGAAGTTTTGACCTTCGGCAACACCAGCGCTCTTTACCAATCGGACTTGGTGATGTACGACCATCAGTCCGGTTCTTACTGGTTCCAGGTGGGCGGTGAGGCGGTGGTGGGAGCCCGCACCGGCGCTCATCTCACGGCCTTGGCCTCAACGACCATGACTTGGGGCGAGTGGAGGGGTTTTCATCCGACCACTAGTACTCAGTCAACCTAATTGTTGGCAGGATAGAGATGGTGAAGCTTGACTCGGGCGTCCACAGTGGAGAATCTCCAGTCAATGGTTGCTCCGGCTTGGTTTCGTTCTGCCTCCAGGGCCGCGATCTCGCCACTCAAAGTCTCTTCATCGGCAATACGCCGGCGCAGGACTCGCCTGGCCAAGACACTGAACTCGATCTCTGCCATGTTGAGCCAACTACCGTGCTTGGGAGTGTAGTGAAACTCCAAGCGTTTGCGTATTCGCCTAGCCTCCTTGGGCTCGAAGGTTTCGTAGAGGGAAGCTGGTTTGTGGGTGTTGAGGTTGTCCAGCACCACCCGGATCTTCTCGGACGCTGGGTAAGCTTCATCGGCCAGCCACCGCATCTGCTGAGCGAAGTCCACCATGGTACGACGTTCGGTCACTGCCACATGCCTCCAGCCCGCCAGGGGCTCGCACAGCATGAACAGGTTTCGGGTGCCATTGCGCTGGTACTCGTAATCGTATCGCTCCCGTCGTGCCGGCTTGGGCGGGATCGGAGACCTCTTTTCCGCCAGCAACTGCTTGGAGGTCTCGTCGAAACAGACCACCGGGCGCTCTGGGTCATAGGGTTCCGCGTAAAGGTCCAGCACATCCTCCATACACGCCACAAACTCGGCGCTCACCTGGGGAATACACCACTCCTTCTTCTGCCACGGCTTGAGACTGTTTTTTTCAACCGCTTGCGAATTCCCTCGTGGGACATGGAGGGCGCCAGCCCCAACTCCACCACCTTGTTTGCCAGGAGCCGCAGGGTCCAGTGGTCATGGCCTGGAGGGGCCTCGCTGCACGCCAGGGCAATCAGGTGCGCTTCCCCCCGCTCATCCAGTTTGGTCGGATGTCCTGGCCGAGGATCTTCCTCCAAGGCCCGCTTCAGTCCTCCCTCCAGCTACCGCCGCTTGGTACGGCACACCGTACCCGCAGACGTGTCCAGCGCCTCCACGATGCGCATCACCCCCCAGCCCGTATCTGCCTTTAGCAGAATACGGGCTGGGGCAACCTTTCGCGCTGGGCTCTTTCCCCCGCGAATCAGTCGTTCCAACTGGTCTCGTTCTTCCCTTTCCAACCGGACCACATACCGTTCTCGTCCCATGGCTGCCACCCTCCTACGTCAACACTCCTAAAAAAGGGTAGCAACCTTAGACGTTTTCTTATACAATTACCAAAACCGAGTTGACTGAGTACTAGACTAATCACCGGCGCGGAAGGACGGGAAACGTGGTTCGTTAATAATCGGTACGCCCGGTCCTTCTCTGGAGGGTACCAAGACCGTATTAACGACGAGCAGTTTGTTTTTCCGGTAGACGAGGAAAAATTGGACGGCCGGTTGGCTGCTGGCGAGATCGTGCTCACCGTTGAAATGGGGGACGCGGTGACTGCCTTTCCCCTTGGACCGGCTGGGAATGCGGCGATCAATAGTGAAGTTGGTGGCGTGCCAATCGTGGTGTTCACCAAGTCGCAGGGGGCCTCTGTGGGCACCTTTTCTAGACAGGTTGCCGGGCGTACTTTGTCCTTTGATTATCGTGAGGACCAAGACGATTTTGTGGACCGTGAGACCGGGACCTCTTGGAACTCCATCGGTAGGGCCGACAGCGGTCCTCTGGCGGGAGAGCGATTGGAGAGGGTCAGCACCCGCCGCGCGTTCTGGTTCTCCGTAGCCATATCGTTCCCCGGTGTAGAGCTCTTCACTCCCGGCTCAGGTTAGAACCTGAGCCGCCCACAGGCCGAGCCTCTATACTAGCCTCGGGAGTCAGTCGGTTTACGCGTCGAATCACCGCCTGCGGCGACGAATTTCGCTTGACACCCCCAAACGTATATGGTAAGTTTCGCACGCCTAATCTCCTGCCTCATTCGCGTGAGAGAGTCTCTTCATGGAATCCATTATCGTAGCTTTGGCCGCAGGTGGCGTCGCACTGCTGTTTGCGGCCATAACGGCACTCAGAGTTTTGAGAGCCGACCCCGGCAACCAACGGATGCGTCAAATCGGGGATGCCATCCGCGAGGGCTCCGCCGCCTTCTTACGCCGGGAATACCTGGTCTTGTTCCCCTTCGTAATAGTGGTCGCGGGGATTCTTTGGGTTCTCATCGACTGGTGGACCCTGGACGATGCTGTCCCCAAAACGGCCATAGCTTACCTCGTGGGCACCATCTGCTCAGCCACTGCCGGCTTCGTCGGTATGAACGTGGCTGTACGGGCTAATACGCGCACAGCCGCTGCGGCCATGCACGGGCTTAACCCTGCGCTGCGCGTCGCGTTTTCCAGTGGCTCGGTTATGGGCCTAACCGTGGTGGGCATCGGGCTCTTAGGTGTGACCCTGCTTTACATCATCTACCAAGAAATTACCGTGGTGGCCGGCTTCGGAATGGGGGCCAGCTCCATTGCCTTATTCGCCAGGGTCGGCGGCGGCATCTTCACCAAGGCGGCCGATGTTGGCACCGACTTGGTGGGCAAGGTAGAGGCCGGGATTCCTGAGGACGACCCACGAAACCCAGGGGTCATCGCCGACAATGTGGGCGACAACGTCGGCGATGTAGCGGGGATGGGCGCCGACCTCTTTGAGTCCTACGTTAGTTCGATCATCGCCGCAATTGCGCTGGCCGTAGCCGTGCCGATATTGGCAGCGGACCCCGATGGTTGGAAAGCCGACCAAGCCGTTTTGCCGCTTATGCTTGCCGGAGCCGGTATTGTGGCGGCAATTCTGGGTACTTTCGTGGTGCGCAGCAGCGAACGCGCCGAGTTCGGGCAACTGCTGTGGGCGCTGCGTAAAGGGATTTTCGCCTCTGCTATCCTGATTGGTGTTTTTGCCCTGGTAATAATCCTGGCCATGGACATGGAGTTCGATTGGTTCTGGGCCATACTGGTGGGACTGGCGGCGGGCTTGATAATTGGGTTGTCTACCGAATATTACACATCGTACGAATACCGGCCGGTCCAACGAATCGCCGAAACTACCCAGACCGGGGCGGCCACCGTAATGATCAGTGGCCTGGCCACCGGAATGCTGAGCACTGTTATACCGCTGGTGGCGGTGGGTATCACCATCTTGATCTCCTTCGAACTAGCGGGATTTTATGGTGTTGCTTTGGCCGGTGTTGGCCTGTTGTCGACCCTCGGGATCACCCTCGCCACAGACGCCTACGGCCCAGTAGCCGATAATGCTGGCGGAATCGCCGAACAAGCCCAGTTGGATCCGGAAGTAAGGGAGCGGACCGACGCTTTGGATGCGTTGGGGAACACCACCGCAGCCACCGGCAAGGGGTTCGCCATTGGCTCGGCGGCTCTCACGTCGTTGGCTTTGTTGGCAGCCTACGCCGTTGCGGTGGGCCTCGATGATTCCGGCATCAGCCTGCTGGAGCACACAACTATTGTTGGCGTGTTGTTGGGGGCGATGCTGCCCTTCCTATTCTCCGCCTTTACCATGAACGCCGTGGGCCGCGCCGCCTTTTCGATCGTGAATGAGGTACGCCGCCAGTTCCGGGAAATTCCGGGGCTAATGGAAGGCACAGCGACGCCCGACTACGCCCGTTGCGTCGATATCAGCACCAGTGGCGCTCTGAAGGAAATGATTGTCCCCGGATTGATGGCCGTTATAGCACCCGTCGCCACCGGGTTTGTCCTCGGTACCGAAGCCTTGGGCGGGCTGTTGATCGGATCGGTGGCATCCGGATTCATGCTGGCTATCATGATGGCCAGCGCCGGGGGCGCTTGGGACAACGCCAAAAAGTATGTGGAGTTGGGCCATTTCGGCGGAAAGGGGTCCGAAGCCCATAAGGCGGCCGTGGAAGGCGATGTCGTGGGCGACCCGTTCAAGGACACGTCTGGTCCTTCGCTCAACATCTTGCTGAAACTGATGGCCATAGTTTCCCTGGTCTTCGCGCCGGTATTCTTGAAGGTTACGCCGCTGATAGACAAGATATAGCGGCGTCTCGTCAAGCTGGCTCTTCGGCCCCTTGAAGGCCCGGAGTCGGCAACTTCGATCTTAGACAGTACATCTTGTAATAAGGACCGCTCTTAGGGCGGTCCTTTCAATTGGGTGAGCCACGATGACATCAATCACACTGGCACCCTCCAGGAGGTGCTGGTGAAGACGCCCATCGTCCCACCATGTTGGAAGAGGGACCGACGTACCAGAGGATGACTTGGCGCAGGACTTATCAATCCGGCGCCAGGTTGACATGCCGTGGGTCCATCTGGTGGACAGAGGCAAGTTCGCGGCGTTGATGGACAGCGTTCGGCAAATCCCCCCGATGATCCCCCCTGGCATATTCCTCCCGCTCGTGGACAGACCGAGCGGTACCTGTAGTTGCTTGAGGACATACCATCGTCCGAGCCGTTCGTCGGGCCGAATAGAGTTCTTTTAGAGCAGGTGTTGGCGGCGATGACCGGCGGCAGCAACCCTGACTGGATTGGACGCAACGTCTATAATATTCTGCAACCGTTCGGGCAAGAGTAGGACGCTTCAAATGGCTGACGAAGAATCCCAGATGACAGGCGGCCTCAGCCGGTTTCTCAAACGAGTTTTCGGCCCCTTTTCTTCGGGCAAAGGTGGTAGAAAATGGGTGGGGAGTGGCGCTGGCCTAGGTATGCTCATCGGAGTGGTCATTGGGGTGCTGACGGACAATGTTGGATTGTGGCTCGCTCTTGGTTTGGTATTCGGCGCGGGAGGGGGAAGCGCGGCCTCTAGGAAGCGTAAAGATCACGGTCAAGATTGATGAGTTGGACATCGTGGAGACCCAGGCGTCGCCTAAGTCTACCTGAGTCAAACTGGTCCCAGTTTAGGAGCCGCCGTGCGGCAGCCCAGCTGGGCCAGCATCGAGTGAAGGACCGGTCCAGAGGCAGAGGCATGGCGCCACGGCACCGCCAACTAGGGAGCCGGCCCATATTGGCGTTGGCCCGGGATCCGAGTGAATTGCCAGCCCGCACCCTCGGGCGTATCTCGGCACCAAAAGGCCAGACAAATTGAAAGAGGTACCGCGCCAGCGCGGTACCTCTTTCTTGGTTCCTGGTTGTAGCTACTGGTTGGTGAAGATTACCGGTTCACCATGTCGTAGCTGCGCAGGAGCTTACCAGGAGTCGCGTCCGTGCAAACGGTGCCCTCGGTGAAGGTAACGTCGCCGTTCACCAAAGTGTACCGGATGCCCTTGGCTTTCTGGATCAGCCTGCGCTCCCCACCCGGGAAGTCGTCATCGTAGATGGGGGTGTCATACTGCAGGCCCAGCTCGTCTAGGTTGTAGACGATGATGTCGGCGGCAAAGCCCTCTTTGATTACGCCGCGGTCGGTGAACCCGGCGATGCTGGCGGGCAAAGCGCTCATCTTGTAGTGGGCTTTCTCCAGCGACATGATTTTCTTGTCCCTGGCCCAGGTGGCCAAGAAGTTCACCGGCCAAACACCTACCGTCAGGTAGCGAACGTGGGCGCCACCGTCGGATACGCACGGGTGGGTGTACGGGTGATTCAGGATTTCCTTCATCGCCTCGTCGTCGGTGCCGGTCGTCGGGTCGGTCGAGAACTCCGTCGTCAGGTCCTCGTCCAAGGCCAAGTCCAGCATGGCATCCATGGGATGCTTGCCAGTGGCTTCGGCTAATTCGGAGACCGTCATTCCCTCGTACTGGAGGTTAGAGTCTTTCCGAACTTCGACAACCCGCATCTTGTGCCAGTTGGATGCAACATCGGCAGTGCCGCCCTGACCCGACCCAGCGGCTCCGGTCCCGGTCTCAGCGCCGCCGACATCCTGCTTCATCCGATCCCGGACGCCAGGAGTGTTCAGCTTGGCTATCCGCTCTTGGGGAGTGCCGACAAATGGGTCGATCCAGTTGGGCAGAGCATCGAAACCGTTGTACTCGGCCAACTCGAAGATCGGGGAAATTTGGACACCAGAAGCCTGGGCGAACATCCGAGCCCCTTCCTGGTTGGCCCTTTCCAGGTACGCCAACTGTTCCTTGTAGCGTTCCGGAGCGGCTTCGCTGTAGTTGACGCCGCCCCATTGGAAGGGACGTCCCGATGCTTTGGTCATTTCGATCAGGAAGTTGTCCCGGCCCTCGCCGTGGACATCGCCTTCTACCGGGTCAAATTGAAGCCCGGTGGAAGAAGCTTCGATGCCGAACCCTGCCAACAGGTCTGGCTCGCCCTCAGGTATCGGGCGCTCCGCCTGTCCACGGGTCCAACCGATGCTGCCGACGCCGAACTCGGCCATGGTCTCGGCCAATGCTAGGTACTCTGCGTTGGACGCTACCTGGCTGGGGATGAAGCGGCCGTCGTCCGGGCGGTTGAGCAGTGTCTTCATGGAAGACCAGCCGAACGCGCCGGCCGTCATGGCCTCGTGGACGATACCCTGCATCTGCTTGGTCTCTTCCGGAGTCGCATCGACCCTTTCCCTGGATTCGTTTACGCCCATGACATAGAGGCGCAGGGGGTTAAAGGGCACCAAGGCGCCGACGTTAACACCCAGAGGCTTGCTGTCGATGAGATCCATCCACTGTGGGAAGGTCTCCCATTCCCAGCCTAGGCCTAGCTCCATGGTTCGCAGGGGGATTGCTTCAATCCGAGTGAGCAACCGCATCGCGGCTTCCCGGTCCTCGGGTTTGCAGGGGGCGAAGCCGAAACCGCACTGGCCGATGGCAACAGATGTAACACCGTGCCAACCGGACATGGTCATGTACGGGTCCCAGTTTAGCTGGAGGTCGTAGTGGTTATGCAGGTCGATCGCGCCAGGAGCGACTACACACCCAGTGGCATCCAACTCCTCCGTGGCGGAACCTTGGATACGCCCGCTGATCATGGCGATTTTGCCGTTTTTAATGGCAACGTCGCCTTTGAACGCTGGGGTACCACCAGTCCCATCCACAATTGTACCGTTGCGGATAATCTTGTCGAAATCTGGCATACCTTCTCCTTCTTCTTAAGGCCTTAGGAAGCTAGGCCCAATTGTAGCCGACTCTGGCTGTTTGTCAACGTGTGGACGGTTTCAATTATCAATATCATTACTTTGATATTGAGGCGTTCCTGACCTTCACCTCAGCCCGGGCTGCACCGCGCGGTTTCTCAGCTAGAATCCAGAGGCCCGGTCCGCATTTCGGAGGGCGAGCGCCAGCCTCCGGGCAGTTAGCGAGTTCCGCCGGTATAGGAACCGTCGGCGTTCAGGTTGCCGGTAAGGCCCGCTTCGGACTGGTACCCCGATGCATGCTCAAGAGACGTTAGCACCTGCTCTACGTGATGTGTGGGGTAAACTACCAAGACCCGGGCCGGTTCAGCACTAGCGTTAACGTAGCCGTGGGTAGCGCCGGCGGGTATCAGTGCGGCGTCGCCCGCCCCTAGCGCATGCCGTTCCTTGCCTAGGATCACGGTTAGCTTGCCCTCCAGAACCACAACCGCTTGTTCTGTGTTGGAATGGTTGTGCCTGGGCACTCTGGTGCTGGGGTAAACGGTGACCACTCCGACATTGAGGGATTTGCTTCCCTGCGCGGCGTTCACCAGTTCCCGCACCTCCACCCCGGGTGGGGTACCCTCTTCGATCGAGCCGTCCCCATGCTTGATAATTGGCACGGTATCACCTCCAAAGTTGGGCTGCTGGCTTGGGTCTTTGATGCCAGCGCCGAGCTTCTGACCCTCTTGTCGCAATGGCCGACCAGCTATCCGGTCACCGCTAAGCGGGATGATTATATGACGAATCGATGATTTGGGGAAGTGATAGGCGTGAAGATCGCTGGATTGCACCGATATGGCCTGGGCCACAGGCGTTCCGGTCTCCATCTGGACATCGCTACAGGAATTCCTCTGCTGAGGACCGATCGAATGAGGTTGCTACAGAGAGTTTGGTGGCGGCTGTGTGGAAATTGGACAACCGGCCTAACCGTGGGCCTGTAGTGGGGGGTGCCGGGTGATCCGGAGTTGTCTAGGATTCGCGGAACAAACCGGCTTCGAGGTCGAAGATACTGGCCTTTACCGATTCGCCCTCGACATCTAAAAAGCCGACGGTGCCCAGTTCGCCCCTCCGGTGGCGTCTACCCGGAAAGGTTGGACTGCCCGGGTTGACCATCAGGACATCATCCCAGTAACAGACCATTTCTTCGTGGGTGTCGCCGAAGACGACAACGTCGACTGGTTCCCCAAATTTGAGGGTCAAGATTGGTCGGGAGTAGCCTGGATGCAGACCCAGGCGGGTGCCGTCTGGGCTGGTGGGAATCTTGGGACCGGGCCACTGAATGTCGTGGACCATGCCGATGCGTATATTTTCGGCCTGAACGATTCTTGTTGAACGGGCCGCCAGCCGGTACCCCTTCTCGGTGGGGTCTTCGTAGCCGCGAACGGCCAGCACCGGCGCCACCGCCTCCAGGTAGTCCAACACCCCCAAACACTCCAAGTCACCGCAGTGGAGGATCAAGTCCACGCCGGCCAACGCCTGTAATACCGGCGAAGGCAAGTCCAAGCCGCTTCCCGCGGAATGGGTGTCTGAGATCAGCCCGATTTTCATGAATAGACCGTCGAGGTGAGGGTCCTACCTCTTGTGAGGACGGACCTCCAGTGGTCCACTGGGGTAATGGGGCGGAACATTGGCTAGTACTCAGTCAACCTAATTGTTGGCAGGATAGAGATGGTGAAGCTTGACTCGGGCGTCCACAGTGGAGAATCTCCAGTCAATGGTTGCTCCGGCTTGGTTTCGTTCTGCCTCCAGGGCCGCGATCTCGCCACTCAAAGTCTCTTCATCGGCAATACGCCGGCGCAGGACTCGCCTGGCCAAGACACTGAACTCGATCTCTGCCATGTTGAGCCAACTACCGTGCTTGGGAGTGTAGTGAAACTCCAAGCGTTTGCGTATTCGCCTAGCCTCCTTGGGCTCGAAGGTTTCGTAGAGGGAAGCTGGTTTGTGGGTGTTGAGGTTGTCCAGCACCACCCGGATCTTCTCGGACGCTGGGTAAGCTTCATCGGCCAGCCACCGCATCTGCTGAGCGAAGTCCACCATGGTACGACGTTCGGTCACTGCCACATGCCTCCAGCCCGCCAGGGGCTCGCACAGCATGAACAGGTTTCGGGTGCCATTGCGCTGGTACTCGTAATCGTATCGCTCCCGTCGTGCCGGCTTGGGCGGGATCGGAGACCTCTTTTCCGCCAGCAACTGCTTGGAGGTCTCGTCGAAACAGACCACCGGGCGTCTGGGTCATAGGGTTCCGCGTAAAGGTCCAGCACATCCTCCATACACGCCACAAACTCGGCGCTCACCTGGGGAATACACCACTCCTTCTTCTGCCACGGCTTGAGACTGTTTTTTTCAACCGCTTGCGAATTCCCTCGTGGGACATGGAGGGCGCCAGCCCCAACTCCACCACCTTGTTTGCCAGGAGCCGCAGGGTCCAGTGGTCATGGCCTGGAGGGGCCTCGCTGCACGCCAGGGCAATCAGGTGCGCTTCCCCCCGCTCATCCAGTTTGGTCGGATGTCCTGGCCGAGGATCTTCCTCCAAGGCCCGCTTCAGTCCTCCCTCCAGCTACCGCCGCTTGGTACGGCACAGTACCCGCAGACGTGTCCAGCGCCTCCACGATGCGCATCACCCCCCAGCCCGTATCTGCCTTTAGCAGAATACGGGCCCGGGCAACCTTTCGCGCTGGGCTCTTTCCCCCGCGAATCAGTCGTTCCAACTGGTCTCGTTCTTCCCTTTCCAACCGGACCACATACCGTTCTCGTCCCATGGCTGCCACCCTCCTACGTCAACACTCCTAAAAAAGGGTAGCAACCTTAGACGTTTTCTTAAACAATTACCAAAACCGAGTTGACTGAGTACTCGGCGGCTCTCCCAGAGAGTGAAGTAATCGGGGGAATCTCCCATGAGTGCCTCGGTGATCTGCTGTCGGTTGAGGCGTTCCAGAGTCGCGGTCTCTTCCGAGATCATTTCTCCGATCTTCTGCTCCCACTGGGAAACGAAATTATCGTTGAAGTTGGCGTGCAACAGTTCCGTCAGGCCTTCCAGTACCAACTCGGTATGGGTGGCAAGAGCGCCGCCGCTCACCACGTAGACCACCACACCGGGGATTTCTTCCTCTTCGTCTACCTGGACTCCCAATTGGTCGAGGATGAAAGTCATGGCGACGTCGCGGACCGTTTCCTCGATGTGCATAGGCAGGTTTATTAAATGGGAAAAAGGAAAGTCGCTGGACTCCCGTAGGGACTCAGAAAACTCGATTTCGACGGTCCTGTAGAACTCTTCGCCGAAAACGTCATCAGCGTTCAAGAGGAGTACCTGCGGCTGGCCATCCCGAGCGTCAAATACCAGGAACTCTCTCAGGTGGGGGAAGATGCAAAGCTGTATTTCAGGGTGCCCGCTGCCGCCGAGGCCCGGGCTGAACAACTGTTCCATTCGGCTAATCCTGCCATCCCAGAGGTTGTTTCCGGACGTTGTTGGTGGATCGAGCGTTCCGGGTGTGAAGGAAGACAGAAGTAATTTCGTTAATTATTAAATGACTATACCAGTGTTTCACTTTAACCTCCATTAGGGGATTAATCTAGCCGCTTACGACGTTAAACGCGATGGAGCCGGGTGAGGAGGGCTATGTAGTCTAGGTGGGTCTGGACACCGCGGCACTCTCACAACAAGTGCGGGAGAGGAATCAGAAATTCAAATGGAGAACCCAACGGAACACGAGGCTGCCAGAAATCTCTTGAAATCTATAGAAGACTGGAGATGTCTTCTAACTGATGGGTAATCCAGTCGTTAACATCCTCACGACAGACCGAGTTGATCAAACGCGAAGCCCGGTCTTTGCGGTCTTGCGGAGACATTGTTATCGCCTGGTGCAACGCCTTCATCGTTCCTTCGATGTCAGTCGGCGAAACGCTAAGCGCCCCATCGGCAAGTTGGTGGTGGGCCCCACTGCTGTGTGACAGGACCAAGACCCCGTCCCGGCCATTGACCACCGGCCCCTCTTTGGCCACTAGGTTCATACCCTCGACGATCGTGTTGACCAGCAGCGCGTCGTACAGCTTCATCCCGGCGATGGCCTGGGTGTAGTTGTTTTCGATATAGGCGACGATGGGCTTCCAGGAATCGGTCCCGTGATTGTTGTTAACTTGTTGGATCACCTGTTGAATTTCGTCCATAT
>CBDFHM010000006.1:0-19737 GCA_965247605.1 Dehalococcoidia bacterium
TCAAACATACCGTAAAGTCGGCTCCGTTCTTAACCGGAGGAATCGGGGCCGGGGCTCTGGCCCGCGGCCTGACGTGTACCGGCGAGATTAACCGGCGGAGGAGACGGTCTCCTGGGCTGGGGCCTCCCGGACGCCAGTGGAGTCCGGTCCGGCATCGTCCCTTCCATGATCCTGCCCACCATCCAGTCCGTGGAGTCGGAGGTGCAGGGCCGCGAATTCCGGGTCTGGGTCCGGGGGATGGCTGGCTTCTTCGTCCTCTTCGCCTTCTCCCGGTGGGTGTTCGTCCACCTTGTGCAGCGTATCGTGACTGGTCAGGTGGTCCAAGTACAAGATGCCGTTAAGGTGGTCGATTTCATGCTCCAGCGCTTGGGCCAGCAGGTCATCGGCATCCACCTTCAACGGTTTGCCGTCCAAAGACTGGTACTTGGCCCGGACTTTCTCAGACCGTGTAACCATACCCCGGTAGCCGGGCACGCTGAGGCATCCCTCTTCGACCTCGCGCTCGCCCTCTCGGTTGACTATCTCCGGGTTAACCAGCACCATCGGCTCTTCCATTTCCGGGGTGCGTACCACGGCGACCCGCTCCAAGACCCCCACCTGGTTGGCCGCCAGTCCCACGCCGTGGTGGTGGTCCATGGTTTCCACCATGTCGTCGGCCAGCTTCTTGTGGTAGGGCGCGATCTTAGCGACTTTCCGCGCTTTCTTGAACAGGACCGGGTCCGGGACAATGCGAATGGTTAATATGGCCAACGGGAACGACCTCTCTGCCGCGGCGCGCGTCCGTTGGCGCTTTCACGGCGTTTTCGATGATATCAGCGCGTGGATTCTGATTATTATATTCAACGCCCTTGTCCTTGGCTACAACACGTGTACCGGGTCAACGTCGACAGTGCATCCGGGCGGGAAATCCATGCCGTCGAGAATTTCGGACACCCCTTGACCGCGCAACAGCAAATGCCAGCGGTAGCGGCCCCGCAACCGCCCCGGTAGGCCCGGCGCAGGACCCAGCACCTCCACGCCGGTCAGCCCGAGGGAATAGGCCCGTCGGATCAGTTCTCGTCCTGCGGACAGCGCCTGCCGCTGCCCCGACTGGGGGTTGGTGTCCTGGTAGACCAGGTGCACCAGTTCGTTGAACGGCGGGTTGCCCATTTGACGGCGAAATTGCAATTCCTGCTCGTACATCGCGCCGTAGTCTTGGGCCGCCGCTGCCCGGATGGCGTAGTGGTGCGGATTGTAGGTCTGGATGTAGGCGCGGCCCGGCAGGGTTCCGCGCCCGGCCCGCCCCGCCACTTGGCACAACAGGCTGAAAGTCCGTTCGCTGGCCCGGAAATCAGGAAGGAACAGGCCAGTGTCGGCCAGCACCACGCCCACTAGGGACACGTTGGGCACGTCGAGCCCTTTGGCCACCATCTGGGTGCCAACCAGCACCTGAGTTTCGCCGGTGACCAACCGGGCCATGACTTGGTGCAAGCTGTTTCCGGCACCGGTCATGTCGGCGTCCAGCCGGTCTACCCGCACCCCCGGCAACAGTTGGGACACCTCTTCCACCACCCGCTGGGTCCCGGCGCCCAAGTGACGGATGTGGGAACTCCCGCATTCCCGGCAATGAGCGGGCATCCGGCTCCTGGCGTGGCATTGGTGACACAACAGCCGGCCTTGGGTGGAATGGTAGGTGAGAGAGACGGAGCAGCGTCGGCAGTGGACCACGTATCCGCAGTCCCGGCACTGCACGATTGGCGCGGAACCTCGCCGGTTCAAGAATAGTATGGCCTGTTGGCCTTGGCCGATGCACTCTTCCAGGCCGGCTGCCAAGCGGCGGCTGAAGATATGCCGGTTGCCTTCCCGGAGTTCTTGGCGCATGTCGCAGATTTCCACCGCGGCCATGGAGGCCCCGCCGCTGACCCGGGCGGGCAACTCCAACAGGCGGTGGCGCCCCCGGGAAGCCTGGTAATAGGTCTCCACGTCGGGGGTCGCGCTGCCCATTACCACAGCCGCCCCGGTCAGGCGGGCAAGCTCGAGGGCGGCGGACCGGGCGTGGTAGAAGGGGTGAGACTCGACCTGTTTGTAGGTCCACTCGTGTTCTTCGTCGATGACGATCAGGCCCAGGTTTTCCACCGGAGCGAAGAGGGCGCTCCTGGGGCCGACCACCACATCGTACCGGCCTTCGCCAATTCCCCACCACTGATCGAACTGTTGGCGGGGGGTTAACCTGCTGTGTAGCAGGGCGGCCCGCCCCGGGAACCAAGCGTTGACCCGTTCCAGTGTTTGCGGCGTCAGCGATATTTCCGGAACCAAGAACAGCGCCTGCTGGCCCCGCTGCACCACATGATCGATGGCTCGCAGATAGACCTCGGTCTTTCCGCTGCCAGTAACGCCGTGCAACAAAAAGCTGCGGGGTTGGTCCGTGGGACTTTCCAAGACCCGTTGGATGGCGGCCAACGATTCCGCTTGTTCGTCAGTCAGCGTCACTTGGTCAGGGCGGACACTGCTTGGCTGTTCGTCCGGCGCGGGCCCTGTCCGCCGCCACTCCATGGCGGCCAAGCCCTTATCGAACAGGGCTTGGGCGACCCCGGCTCCAAACTCTTTGTTGACCAACCGGGCTGGGAGCGGTCCCCCTTCGGCTTCCAGGGCCGAAACCAAGGACTGTTGGCGCGGGGACAATTCGCGGCTTTCGCCGCTGTCATGCGGACCCGCTGGCAGCACGAAGGCTTCGTACCGTGGGGCCAACGGTTTGGGGAGAGTAACGGTCCGCCGCACCAAGCCCCGTTGCACCAATCGCTCCAATTCCCGGCTGCCGCTGCGGCCCAGTGGCTTGAGAAAGTCTGCTTGCGATTGCCGGGGCTGGTCGGCCAGCGTTCGGAGGGCTTCGGCCAACTCGGGCCTCAGTTCCAGAGAATCGATGTCGGCGTCCGGCGCCAACGACAGCCGGGACCGTACCTGGGCCTCGAATCCGGGAGGCAGCATCAGGGAAAGAGCGGCAAAGAGGGTGCAACGGTAATATTCGCTGGTCCATCGCCCCAAGGCGAGTTGTACCGGACCGAGCAGCGGCGCCGGACCGACAGTCTGGAGGATGTCCCTGGTGGCTTCCACGGGTGATGCCGGGGAGAGGTCGACGACGATTCCTTGGAGTACCCGGCGGCCAAAAGGAACCCAGACAAGCTGTCCGGGTTGGGTCGGGAGATGGGGGGGTATCCTGTAGGTGAAGGTGCGAGGCTGGCTTACCGCCGCGTCCACCGCCACTTCCGCGTAGCTCAATGGGCCCATGGCCCGGTCCACCACTATGTTGGGGCGGTTGCCGATGGCCCCGGAATTAACGAGGCCGACACCAGTCGACCTCGGGGCTGTATTATTTCTCTTCTTCCGCCTGGGTTTCGGTCTCCCCAGGGTTGTCCGTCGAATCGTCCGGTCCCTCGGGAACAGAGTCCTCGACTTCACCCACTGGCTGGTCGGCGTCTGTGGTTTCCAGTTCCGCCACCGGTTCTTCCTCCGGCAACGGTTCCCTAGTGGGAGCCTGGGCCTCCAACGCCGCCACGAACGCCAGTGCTTGTTCGGACGCCTTACGTCGCTGGAGAGGGCTCTTTTCCTTGATCCTGGCCGCACGGCCCTGGAGTCCCCGCAGATAGTAGAGTTTCGCGCGCCGGACCGAACCGTAGCGAGTCACCTCGAGTGATTCGACCAGCGGCGAGTGAAAGGGGAAGATCCGCTCGATCCCGATGCCGTTGGAGATGCGCCGCACCGTGAAGCTGGCGGCGGGACCGTTGCCATTCTGCAACCGGATAACGACCCCTTGGAAGACCTGAATCCTTTCCCGCTCACCCTCGCGAATGCGGAAGTTGACCCTTACAGTGTCGCCCGGCCCGAATTTGGGAATTCTGGGGTTGGGCGTAAGTTTTAACAGTTGGGTGGCGTCCATCTCAATACCTTGGTTGCCTTTGGTAAGGCTGCGTTCGGCAGCCCGTCGCTTGCGCAACCTAACCATTATAGGAGCTTCGAGTGGGCCAAGCAACACCAATACCTCCAGCGGCGCCTTTGCGATGTCATGGGCGGGGTCTAGATCCAAGACGGTTACGTCGTCGCCAACTACTATATGGATGGGTCCATTGACGGACCTTCCAGTTTCGATGGCCGGCCGATGTACCAGCCAAGCTATCGACTCCGTCTGCATCGGCGACTGAGGAATCTCCAAAGGCCCAGGGTCGTCGAGGCCGTCGGCATTACGTCTGTCCACCCCCACCACATTGCTTTGACGAGGTGTAGGATTAAAATGCACGGCTAGGCCGAACTGGTCTTAGTTTCCGGGCCGGGCTTCTTAAGGAGGGCCGGAATGCAGCGCACAAAACGGCGAAAACAATTCACGGCGCGACTGATTCTGCCGGTTACGCTCGCGGTAATACTGGCATTCGTTCTGGCCTCCTGCGGCGGGGAAGACGCTACTCCAACCGCCACGACAGCGCCGACTCCTACAGCCATGCCTGCCAGCACTACGGCTCCCCCGGCCGCAACTCCTGACGACGCTGCCGGCGCCACCCCGGCGCCCGGACCCACGGCCGCTCCGGCGCCGGAGACGCCCGTGCCAGCGGCCACCGCCGAGCCTGTCCCAACGCAGACCTCGGCTCCCGCTGCCACGGCCCCTGCTGCTGCTGCCGCGCCGGTCCCGCCGCCCACGGCTCCGGCCGCCCCTACCGTGCAAGATCCGCTGGCGGATTACGCCGCTTCGGTGGCTGGCGGACCCGGGGCCATTTATGCCGGCGACTTCATGCAACTGATTGGCCCGCCGCCCCACGAAAGCCTGATGTTCGTGCCGCCGGAGCAGTATACCCAGGCATTTCAGGCCGCGCTGTTCGGCGTGGCGCCGCTAGGCATACCCGGTCACCAGTTCATCTTCACCAGCGACTACTATCAAGAGTTGATTCAGAAGGCGAATCTGCTCAACCCAACGGAGTTGACTTCCTCGGGCGAAGATATTGAGATTCAGCACACTTGCATCGACCGCAACCTGCCAACCTGCGTCTTGGTTCAGGCCTATTGGGCTCCCAATCTGGCGAAGCGCACCAATGGACAGGTCAAGCTGAGCGTCACCTCCTTCGCGGAACTGGGCATCAGCGGGGCCGACAGTCTGACCCTGGTCGGCGACGGCACCCTGGCGATGACCAACATCTACACTGGCTATGTGGCCGGTGCGTTCCCGGCCATCGAAGTTAAATCACTCTGGGGTTTGGGCGTCAACGCGGAAGCCAGCTATCTTTCCCAGGTGGGCATGGGACCAGACATCGACCGGATGCTGTCGGAGAAGACCGGGGGCGGCATGCCTATTAACCGCAACTGGTTCGCTGGCGCCGACCAGTGGTTCTTCAGCAAAGAACCGATTCAGTCGTTGGAAGACTTCCGAGGTAAAAAGGTCCGCACCCACGCACTCACCATCACCGACCTGATTCGGGGGCTAGGCGGCGAACCGGTGCCTGTCAATCAGGCAGGCCACTACCTGGCATTGCAGACCGGGACGGTGGACGTTGGGACCACCAGCGCGCTGGTGGCAGTTACCGGCAAGCTGCATGAGGTCGCTGACTATATGACCGGGCCGGTCTCCGGCTTCGGTTACACGAATAACGTTATCAACAAGGACGTATGGGACAAGATACCGGCTGACCTGCAACAGATCATCACAGAGGAGGGCGCCAAGGCGGAACTGGAGGGTTTGCGGCTGGCCCCATACCAGAACCTGCTTGCCGTGCAGATAAATCAGGCGCTGGGGATACAACCGGTGCCGTTCAGCGAGGATGATATTCGATATATCATCGGCGTAATTGCGCCGGAGCGCATCATCCCAGGCTGGGTGAAGCGGCTGGACTATCCGGAAAAGAACCACGAGGCCGTCCGGATTTTCAACGAGCACATGGGTGCCTACGTAGGGTTGAAAATCGAGGCCGACGGCTCGGTAGTCAGGGTGGAAATCACCAAGGGCCCCCTCGCCAACTAGGGCGGCGGCCCGCCAGCGGCTAGTCGGATGAGGGGAGCTTTCGCGGCTCTTGAAGTTCCATTGTGGCGTCGCAACAGCTGATTTCGCCTTCGCCGCTCTTGGTGCACAGCACACTGCTGCCACAGGTGGGACAGGCGTAGCGTTTTCCCAACTGGTTGGCCATTACTTCAGTTCCATGGGGGCGCCGCAACAGGAAACGTTGCCGTCGCCGCCCTTGGTGACGATGAACTCGGACTTACACTGAGGACACACATAACGCTTACCGGTCTGGTTTGCCACCGTTACACTCCACCGTAATCTTCAGGGGTAATCATCACGGCCAATTATAAATAGTTTGTTGTGGCGTTAAAACGATTGCCCCGGCTTGAAGCGGACTAGGAAACTGGCCTCACCCAACGGGGCGCCGTCGAAGAGGATGGCTGCGGTGTGGACTCCGGGCCGTTGTACCGGGATGCGAAAGCTCTTGATCCATCGCTGGAAGAGGATACCTTCGTCCCATTCAACCTTCTGGGCAGGCGGGGTATCCAGGGGAAGGCCTGGTGTCTTGAGGGCCACAAAGAGGTAGTGCTGCCCCGGCGCGGCCCCGCCCACGCAGAAGGCTAGGTTCAGGTCTACCTGGGCCAACACCGGGTCCCTATTCGGCTCCTCCGAGTCCTCGGGCTCGGCCAACTCGACTAGGTCGACCACGCCGTTCAGCGAGAGATCGCCGTCGTCGGCCTGTTCGGTGCTCCGGCAGAACAGAGCGTATTTCAGATAGGGTTCCTGGGCGGCAGCGGCCACACCGTCCCTCCACAATAGGCTCACCCACGATTGCTCAATTCTAGCACGCGCCCGGTATTCCCGTAACCGAAGGGTGGTGTCGTCCCGGGTCTTTTCGTTTTCCTTCCCCAGTCCGATTATTTTTGGTCCACCCCCAACAGGCAAGCCTGTCCTGAGCCGCGTCGAAGGGCCCCCGATTATCCTGAGCGCAGCAAAGCGGAGTCGAAGTGCCTGTCCTGAGCGCAGAGAAACGGAGTCGAAGTGCCTGTCCTGAGCGCAGAGAAACGGAGTCGAAGGGCCCTCTGCGGTAAAAACAACTGACACTTCCCCCTTCCCATTCAGGATGACACCTCTCTACCATAATCATAGTCAGACCAATAATCCCTCCGCGCATCCTGAGCGGCGAGAAGCGGAGTCGAAGGGCCCCGGCCCCAGACAATCTAAACCGGACAATCTAAATCTATGCCCCAATAAACCGGAATGGCAGGAACTGAGCGGAAATGGGAGGGAAACTAAAAAAATCCAGTCCTCCGTCCCCACAGCGGGGGCAGGGTCTTGGGCCTCTCCCTCATATGGAGGACTGGAGAATCAAAAGGCCCTGGTGTTTTCGTCCTCCCTACTTGGAGGATAGGGCTTGGGCTGAGGGGCGCTGTCAGTCACCTCGCCCGGTTGCCATACCAAGCCAATGTTGAGACACTAGCGGCGTCAACCAGGGCTGGTTAATCTTGAATCGCAGGGGGCCGGAAATGCCATTGACCAAGTCCCAATTCGAAGCCGGCATGACCATCCAACAGTACATCGACCAGATCAAGGTAAATAAAGACCCGTTTGTGGCGATCTACAACGCAGTCGAGGTGCCGGGAGACGCCGCCGCCGTCTTCGACGGCCTGTCCCAACCGGTGAACTTGGCGGTCTTTACGGCCGACTGGTGTGGCGACGCCGTAAGCACCACCCCGGTAATCTTGCGCTTGGCGGAAAGCAGTCCGAACATCCAGGTGCAGGTCTTCAACCGCGACGACGACGTTCCCTTGGCCGATACGTTCTTGCCGGAGCACCGGGCTGGCACGGTGCCAATCTTCGTAGTCTTGGACAGCGAGATGAACGAGGTGGCCCGCTTCATCGAGACGGCCCGCGGCCTGGTTCCCCAGATCGACGCTATGGATGAAGCGGCCGTTCGGGAAGTTGAGGGCCAAGACGAGGCCGCCGCCCGGCAGACCATGCGGGGTCGCCGGACTGCCCACCGGGTAGCCCACGCCCAAGACTGGGGCGAGGTCATTCTGCGGGAGTTCTGCCAGTTGGTAAACGAAGGTCTAAGTGGCTCCGAGCAGGAACGCCCGGTCGTCGGCGGCACCAAGTGGCCGCCCGAGGACTGAGGGAAAGGGTTATTTCGGCCCGGCTGTTCTCCCGGCTACGGGTCGTCGTCCCGCCACTCGAAGGTCAAAGTGGTGTGGCGAACGAACACGCCGCCGCCGGGAGCGGCCAAGGGTCCATTGATGGCCAGGATGGCGATGGTGTGTTGGTCGCCGCCATTGGGGCTGGCGGAAACCTCAACGCGCTGCGGTTGATTGAACCCCGCAATCGCCCCTCGGTCCCGGTTGCACTGGCCGTCGATCCAAATCTCGCCGTAGTCGTCCACGCAGGTCTCAAACATCACGCGGGTCCGGCCGACGGCCCGGCCTGCCACCGTTTCCGGGAGGGTAAACTTCATCCGGTACCAAACGAAGGAAACCCCGGTGATGTAGGTCGAATCGATGCTGGCCCAGGCCGCTACGTCTTCAGATACCGCCCAGGATGAATCGTCGTAGTCCGGAAACCGGGCTGGACTCCCCTCCGACCGGAGCACCAAGCCGTCGTTGGGCGCGCCGGGCAGGTATCCCTCGGCAAACTTCCACTGTCCATTTACGGCAGCCTTCCCGTCGGCTTGGTTCAAGTCCAAAGCAAACCTTGGCATAATCGTCTCCTTTTTGCGAATAGTCGCCCCTCTCCCTTGGGAGAGAGACTCAAATACCCACGATCTTGATCCCCGAGTGTGCTTTGTAGATTCGGTTGATGTTGACCAGCATCGGCGTGATCTGCTCCACGTACTTGGCGTTGGCCAGACTGCCTCCGTCAACCCCCCGGAGCCCATCGATTTTGCTGGCAAGTTCCATCACCAGCTTCTTGGCATCCGGATGGTCGGAACAGACGACGACGTCGCCCTCCATGGAATGGGAGGTTTCCTGGAGTTCCTCGGCGCTCACGTTCTGGAAGGCGGCGACAACCTGGGAATCGGGCAGGATTTCCTGGGCCTCTTGGGCTGCCGACCCGGCCTCGACATCGACGGCCCGGGCCCCCTTCCCCCGCTCGAACGCCATGGGGGCAATCACGCTGACCACAATCTTCCCGGCCAAGGCGGCGCCGAGCTGCTCCAGCGTCGTTCGCTGGCCCTCGTAAGGAAACGTCAGGAAGACCACGTCACCGGCGGTGGCGGCCCCGGCGTTGTCCGAACCCTCGATGCTCGTGCCAGGGAACGTGTCGGCCAACTCTTGGGCGGCGGCGGCGCCTCGGGCGGCGTCTCGCGACCCGATAATCGTGGCTTCCCCGGCCAAGGCCAACCGCAACGCAAGCCCCTTACCCTCGGGCCCGGTACCTCCCAAAAATGCCAGCATGGCGTCTCCTGATACCCCATCCTAGAGTCGGTTCCTACTATATAACCTGCGTCCCAGCTAGGGAAGTGCGGTTTGCGATGTACTTTGGCTAAGTACGTCTACCGACAGTAGCACCTTGAACCGGGCCGGAAGCATTGTATAATTCGCGACGGGAAGGAGTGTAGGGCGATGACGGGTCCACAATGTATTGAGTTGTGCGCGGGAGGTGGAGGGCAGGCCCTAGGTTTGGAGTGGGCCGGCTTCCAACATGTTTCGTTGTTCGAAATCGACCCCGGTTGTTGTGCAACACTTCGATGGAACCGTCAAACGTGGAGCGTCCAGCAGGCCGACATCAAGGTGATTGACGGGTCAGGATTCCGGGGTGTTGATCTCTTGGCTGGAGGTCTTCCGTGTCCTCCTTTCTCCGTAGCTGGCAAGCAGATGGGATACGCCGACGACCGGGACCTGTTCCCGGCCGCCCTCCGCCTGATCGATGAGGCTCGTCCACGAGCGATCATGATCGAAAATGTTCGAGGTCTTCTTGATCCCAGGTTCAGTCATTATCGGGAGTCAATTCTGCGACGGTTGGACCTGCTGGGTTACCGCGCCCATTGGAATCTCTTGGATGCGTCTGACTACGGAGTCTCGCAGTTTCGCAAAAGGGCTATTCTGGTTGGATTCGAGCGAGGGCTAGCTGACAAGTTTGACTGGCCTGTTCCCAATAGCGACCGCCCTGTTTCGGTGGGAACGAAGCTCTATGACCAGATGGCATGCCGCGGTTGGATGCGAGCTTTCGATTGGAGTTTGGAGGCGAACGGCCTCGCTCCAACTATCGTTGGCGGTTCGATGAAGCACGGAGGACCGGATCTGGGACCCGTTCGCGCGAGAAAAGCATGGGCAACACTTGGAGTAGACGGCAGAGGCGTGGCAGACGAAGCCCCTGATCGCGACTACCCATCAATGCCAAAATTGACGGTGCCCATGGTCGCGCGCCTTCAGGGATTTCCTGATTCATGGCAGTTCGCCGGGAAAAAGACTTCGGCCTACAAGCAGGTCGGAAATGCGTTCCCACCGCCGGTGGCAAGAGCGGTAGGCCAACAGATCATCGCGGCACTGGAGAGTTTTAGATTATTTCATGTGCGGTCATGAAACAGCCAGCCCTGATCACGGCCGCCCGCCAAGAGTTTCATCTGGAACTCTTGGCCAGAATCTTGACCAGTGACAATACCGGTGTGCCGAGCAATGCAGACCGAGATAATCAAGCAAGCATTGCGATAGCGAGAGGTATCGCCGAAGCCATTGGGTCGCTAACCGTCTCGCCACGTCTGCCCGGTCAAAGCTCTGGGGCAATTTTCGAGCAGGTATGCCAGGGATTTTTGGAGAAGACGTTTCTTTCGCTGGGAAATTTGAGGCCGGGGAAATGGAGCGTTACTAGAGGCGGCCGTGGTATTGACGATTTCGAGCAATATCAACATTTGGATGAGCTAGAGAGAATTACCAAGGGGAACACTCTCCTCGCGTCAACTCTCGGCAGCGACTACATCATCGCCCCCGACATTATGATTGGAAGGGAGCCGGAACCGGACGAAGTAATCAACAAGATAATCTGTCTCGTTGATTCGGCAAGTGTTTCGCATTCTGGCCTACGGGCGGCTAACAATACCATTCCGATCCTTCACGCTAGTATTTCTTGCAAATGGACGATGCGGAGCGACCGGGCGCAAAACACGCGCTCCGAGGCGCTCAACTTGGTGAGGAACCGAAAGGGGCATTTGCCTCACATCGTTGTGATAACAGCCGAACCGTTGCCCAGCCGGTTGGCGTCACTAGCGCTGGGGACCGGAGACGTTGATTGCGTCTACCACTTCGCACTCCCTGAGCTAGAAGGAGCGGTTGAAGACCAGGATAATTCTGAGGCACAAGACCTGCTTAAAATCATGATCGGAGGTAATAGACTCCGCGACATTAGCGACCTGCCTCTAGACCTGGCAGCCTAGCGGTCGATATATGGCAGACAGAATCTCCGAAGAACGGCGCAGCTACAATATGCGGCACATAAGGAGTTCAAACACCGAAGTTGAGCTTCGAGTTCGGCGACTGATTCATTCCATGGGGTATCGGTTCCGCCTTCATGATCGAAACCTTCCCGGTTCTCCCGACATAGTGTTCACCCGGAAAAGAAAGGTGATTTTCGTGCATGGATGTTTCTGGCACCAGCATGAGGACTCCAGATGCCTAGACAGCCGCCAACCGAAATCCAACCAGGCCTATTGGATTCCAAAGCTCGATCGTACTCGGGAACGTGACTCTGAGAACCAGCAACGGCTGGAAGATATTGGGTGGAAATATATGGTTGTCTGGGAATGTCAGCTTGGCGATATTCCCAGTCTTGGTTCCAGGATCCAAGAGTTCTTAGGGTAGAACATTAGCTCCCTGGCCGGTTGCTAGGGGCAGTCGCTAGGGTCGGTCGCTTCTTGTGTTCCTTTTTGGCCTCGGGGATAATGGGCCGTGCATCCGACGACGCTTACCGGCGTTGATTCAGAACACTGCCCCGGAGGTGCCCTGCCGATGGTCGACCTTAGACGTGCGGCTGCCATTGTCGGCGTACACGAGCACGTGACTCGCTATGCCCCGGACAAGAGCGAACTGCAGATTCAGGGCGAAAGCATTATCAAGGCCTTGGACGATGCCGGACTTAGCAAGAAAGACGTCGACGGCCTGTTTACCGCCTCGATGTCGGTGCGCAACAGCGGGCTCAACCTGGCCGACTACCTGGATATGTACCCCAAACACGTGGACAACACCACCGTTGGCGGCGGTTCTTTCGAGTTCCACCTGAGCCATGCCCTGAACGCGATTTATGCTGGCCGGATCAACTGCGCGGTCATAACCTACAGCACCCTGGCCCGCTCCGGCGGCGTGTCGGTGGGCACCGGCGGGGTGGGACGGTTCGGGCACCCCCGGCTCGACCCTTCGCCGGACAGCTTCGAGGAGCTCTACGGCCTTACCACCGTGGGCCTCTATGCCATGATCGCCCAGCGGCACATGCACCTTTACGGCACCACTTCGGAACAACTGGCCGAGATCGCCGTGGCGGTCCGCCACCATGCCTCGATGAACCCCGACGCCCTGTTTCGAGACCCGATTACCGTGGAGAACGTGGTGCGGTCCAGGGTCATTTCCTCTCCGCTGCACCTGATGGACTGTTGTGTCATAACCGACGGTGGCGGGGCGGTGGTGGTGGCCTCTCCGGAGGTGGCCCGGAACTGCCGCCACACACCGGTGTGGGTGCTGGGCGCTGGCGAAGCGGTGGCCCACCAAGGCGCTGGCAAACGCGACCTGATGTACATCGCGGCCAAGCAGAGCCATGAACCAGCATTCGCCGGAGCCGGCGTGACCCACCAAGACATCGACATGGCGATGATCTACGACTCGTTCACCATCACGGTGCTGGAAACCCTGGAAGACCTGGGATTCTGCGAGAAGGGCGAGGGCGGTGAGTTCGTATCCGGCGGACGGCTCAAGATCGGCGGAGAGCTGCCGATCAACACCGATGGCGGCGGGCTTTCGTCCAATCATCCGGGGATGCGAGGCATCTTCCTGTTGATGGAGGCCACTAGGCAACTGCGCCACCAGTTCGAGGGTACCCCACGCCAAGTGCCCGATTGCAAGATTGCCCTGTGCCACGGCACCGGCGGCGCCTTGGGCTCCCGGCATAGCGGCGGCACCGTAATTCTGGGGAGGGACTAGACCATGCCCGAGTGGAATAAGCCGCTACCCACCGTTGTTGGGGAAACCCGCACATATTGGGATATGTGCCGCCGGGGCCAGTTGATGCTCCAGCGTTGCGACGATTGCAATGAGTACCAGTTTTACCCCAGGGGCATCTGCGCCAACTGTTGGTCGGAAAACATCAAGTGGACGGCTTCCAGTGGCAAGGGGACCGTCTGGACCTTTACCGTCACCTACCAGAACCGCACCACCGGCTTCGACCAAGGGCCGTACGTTCTGGCGTTGGTGGAGCTGGAAGAAGGGGTCCGCATGTTCACCAATATCGTGGAATGCGAGCCCCGGGAAGTAACCATCGGTATGCCGGTGGAAGTAACTTTCGTCCGCGCCACCGACCAAATAACTATTCCCTACTTCAAACCAGCGGCCTGACCTACCCGCCCTCCAGTTGGGCCCGGAATCGCAGGGCGTCGCACTGGTCTTGGTCGGCTTGGGCCAGATCGGGCTGATCGTTGAAGAGGTAGACCACGGAACGTTGCCCGTAATACTCGTCGGCCCCGGGGTCCAGTTCTATTGCCCTGCTCAGGTCGGAGATCGATTCGTCGTAGCGTCCCACCTCGTAGTAGGAGCAACCCCGGTTGTAGAATGCGTCGGCGTAAAACCGGTCCATGTCGATGGCGGTGGTGTAGTCTTCGATGGCCCGGTGGTACACCCCGTTGCGGCTGTAACGGTTGGCCCGTGCCACGTAACCGGCGGCGTCTGTGGGTTCCTCTACGTGCCTGCGCTCAAACACCATTGCTAAAACCCCGCGATTATTTCTGGTTCAGGCTGCCATAGCCAGCAGGCGGCAAGCCAGCGTTTCGATGCGCTCACGCTGGGGGATGCAGTCCAGCCAGCGTTGAGGAATGGCCGATGCGCCGTACCGGGCGCCCAACACGGCCCCGGCGACCGCGCCGTTAGTATCAGTGTCGCCTCCGGCGCTGACAATGCCAACCAAGGCGTCCTCAAGATTGTGCGGCGTGACGGCCGCCCAGAGTCCGGCCTGCAATGCCAGCAGTGTATGGCCAATCAGCCGCTGGTCACGCCTTAGCCAATCGGGACCCGCGGCGACCGGATAGCCACTGGAGACGCTGTCCAGGACTGCTGAGGGAATGCCATCGTCAGATGCCGCTGCGGCCAGATTGGGAGCGCCGTCTGCTTGCGCCGCCGCAAGCAGGGCCGACAAATCGGGGGCGACTGCCACGGAGCAGCAAGGCGATTGCGGCGTTGATAATAACGCAAGACCACTGGCAGGTGGGTGCGATGTGGGTGACGGTGCAAGTAACGGCGGAGTCGCTCACCAATAGTTCGGGAGCGGTGTGGCGGGCCAAGGCGACGGGCGCGCAGCGCATCACGCCGCCGTTGGGGGCGATGCGGTTTTTTCGCTCGTAGATGATTCTGGCCGGTTCCGGTAGCTCCCTTCCTCTTTCCAGTTCGTCGATGACTTCCGAGGTGGTAATGCCGATGCCTCGCCCGTTCTCGCGCCGCCAACGGACCAGACGTTGGGCGAACTCGCCAGTGTAGTTTCCGCCAGCCAGCAACGCCTCGCCCAGATCGACGGCTTGAGCCAAGTCGTCATCCAATGGACGCGACACCTCCCGGCTGTCGATTTCGGTCACGCCTTCGGGATAGCGGCGGCCAATGTCGCGGTACGACGCGCCTTCCATTGGGAGTCCGAGGAGATTCCCGGCAGCCAGCCCCAACAGTGCGCCGCGGCCCCGGTCCTGTAGGACCGACAGGCCGTCATCCATTCCCGCCGAGCTGCTGAGCAGGCTAGCAATGTTGGGAGCGCTGGTTATGACGGCAGGGCCGGGCACGCTAGATCACGGAACGGACCAAGCCGCCGTCGACCAGAATGGTGGTCCCGGTGATGTAAGTGGAGCGCTCTGAGGCCAGAAACGCCACAAGGTTTGCCAGTTCCTCCGGTTGGCCGACCCGCCCCAATGCGGTGTCGGCGGCGCGGAGGGCCAAGCCTTCCTCTACGGTTATCCCCAGTTCGTTGGCCCGGGCGGTGACGTTGGACAGCATCCGTTCGCTGAGGATCGATCCGGGGCAGACGTTGTTCACCAGGATATTGTCCTTTCCCACCTCGTCAGCCAGGCTTTTGGCGTAGGCCACCACCCCCATGCGGGTGGCCCCGGACAACGCCAGGTTGGGTATCGGGTTATAGACGGTGCTGGCCAGGATGTTGATGATGCGGCCGCCTCCCCGTTGTTGGAGATGAGGAACACCCTCCCGGCACATGCGCCCAAAGAAGATCAGGGAACGCTGCACCGCCGTCGCCCACACCTCTTCCCCGGCGGTGGCCGCCCGAGACAATGGAGGGCCGCCGGAGTTGTTTACCAGAATATCGATACCGCCGAACCGTTCCAGGGTTGCGGCGATCAAGCCAGTGATACTGTCCAGCCGGTCCAAGTCGGCGGCGTAAGTGAGCACCTCGGCGCCGGTGGAATCGTGGATCTCTTGGGCCGCCCGTTCCAGATCGGCATTGGTCCGGCTGCAAACGGTGACTTTAGCCCCCTCTTCGGCCAACACTTGGGCGCAAGCCCGACCCAGCCCCTTGCTGGCGCCTCCGATGATCGCAACCTTGTCCTTCAAACCCAAGTCCATGCTGAAACCCTCGTTGCTGCCTTTCTCCCGAAGAGGAATGCAACAGTAATGATGTTCCCGATTATAGCAGGCCACTTGAAGTTGACCGATTCATCTCGGTCCGCTTGAAAATAGTTAGTTGACCACCTGTTGGCGCTGCCTTACCCTTGCACTGCGAAAGCGCCTTGCGCAAGGCTGGTCGTAGGGAGATACCCTGGGAAATACACTGGGAGATTGATGCTGGCAAACTGGTGATCTGCCAGTTGGTCCTAGAGCGAGTCATAGGGTTCTTCTGTATCAAGGATAATTCCAATCTTGAATTTCCAGTCCGGTTTTCGGTCTGACGAGTGGGTTCATCTTGCTGCCTTTCGATGACGCTGTAGCTCGGGAAATCGAATCTCATGCGGTGGAACTGGCGCGAGGCGCTGGCGAGATTCTGGCCGGGCATTTCGGGCGGCCCCTCGAAGTCGAGTTCAAGGATGACAAGGAGCGTGACCCGGTAACCCGCGCCGACAAGGCGGTCCAGGAATATCTCGTCGCGGGGATTGCCAGACGCTTCCCGGAGCACGGCGTGTTGGGAGAAGAAGCCTCAAAGGAGGAGTCGGAGTCGGAAGCCCCAGCCCGCGATATCCTCTGGGTGCTCGATCCGCTGGATGGCACCACCAACTTCATGAACGGTCTGCCGGTATTCGCTTCTTCCATCGGCGTCCTGTACCGCGGTTGGCCGATAGCCGCCGCTCTCTATGTGCCGTGGCCCAACGGCCCCGGCGGTTTCGTGTTGCACTGCCGAAAGGGCGGCGGTTGTTTCGCGGACGAGGAGCCTGTTTCGGTCTTCGAGACTCAGGAACCGGTCCCCAACCGCTTGATTGGCGTGCCAGGGTACTTCGGGGTGGCCAATCGCTTCTCGAAACGACTGGCCGACAAGGCGGGCGAGCCGCGCACCACTGGCAGCATCGCCTACGAGTTGGCCATGACCGCCCGAGGGGTGATGCAGTACGCTATTTTCGGCGCGCCCCGGCTGTGGGATGCGGCGGGTGGCGTCTTGGCGGTGATGGAGGCGGGTGGCACGGTGATGACCCGGTTCAAAGGGGAGCGGAGATGGCATCCCGTGGAGAGCTTCGTCCCCACCTGGAACGAAAAGCCCCCAACTATGAAAGAACTCCGCGCCTGGGTAGCCCCCATGGTAGTCGGCAACCACCACCTGGCCCCCCTCATAGCCAACAACGTCCGCCGCCGCTTCAGCTTGCGTGCCAAGCTCCGGCCGCTTACCAAGGCGTTCCGCCGGAAGAACAAACAAAGGAACTGAACAATGCCACAGAAAATCCGTATGTGGGAAGTAACTACGGAAAATTCACTTAACGAAATATCCAGCAGCTAAATCAACTTGGAAGAACGGCTGGAAGACTGGCTGGAAAGCGATATTTCCATGCTCGCTCCCGACCTATTGGTAATCGGACGGCAGGTTCAGACCGCTTTCGGCGGCCAGGTTGACTTGCTGTGCCTGAACTCCAACGGTGACACTGTCGTCGTTGAGTTAAAGAAAGGGAGAACTCCGCGAGAAGTAACCGCACAAGCTTTGGATTATGCGTCGTGGGTAAGGAATCTGTTTTTCGACGAAATCACGGATATTGCCGAGCGCTACTCGAAGCTAGGCGGTTCATTGCCCGAAGCATTTTGGGAAAGGTTTGAGGAATCGCTTCCCGACACCCTCAACCAGAACCACCACACTCTAATCGTAGCCGAAGCCATGGACGATAGCACCGAGCGAATCGTCCGCTACCTGGCGGACTTGAATGTGCCTATCAACGTCGCTACAGTGCAGCACTTCAAGGCTCAGGACGGGCGCGAAATGCTGGCGCAGGTGTTCTTGGTGGAGTTTGAGCAGGCCGCGGGAACAGGCCGTACCAAAAGAAAACCTCCGCCCACGCTGGAGCAAATGCATGAAATTGCAATCCAAAATGGTGTGGGAGCTTTGTACGACAAGTTATCCGAGTGTATGACCAATGCTTTGAAAAAAGGCGACTCAACTAGCACAGGGGTTTCTTTTAAGTCAACTTTCGGCAGCGGCAAGGCTAGGGTCGCGTCCGGCTGTTTTTGACAAATATAAGAATTGATATAATGGAGGGGTTCTTTGATTGTGAGGAGGTGAGGGGAATGCCGGCCAAGCTATATCGAGTGAACTTGACCGAGGATGAACGAGAGCATTTGTTGGGTATCACCCGGCGGGGCAAATCCTCGGGGCGTAAAGTGAAGCGGTCTTTGATTTTGTGTAAAGCCGATGAAGGTCTCACCGACCAACAGGTGGCGGAAGCCCTGATGGTAGGCCCCGCCACGGTCGGCCGGGTGCGGCAGCGCTTCGTGGAAGGCGGGTTGGAGCGCGCCCTCAATGACCTGCCGCGGCCGGGACAACGGCGCAAACTTGATGGAAGGCAAGAAGCCCGCTTGGTGGCCGTGGCCTGCAGCGCGGCCCCGGAAGGGCACACCAGATGGACGTTGCGATTGCTTGCCGACGAGGCGGTGAAGCTGGAATTGACCGACTCTATCTCCCGGGAGACGGTCAGACAGGTGCTGAAAAAAACGAAATCAAGCCGTGGCGGAAGAAGGAGTGGTGCATTCCCAAGGTGAGCGCCGAGTTCGTAGCCTGCATGGAGGACGTGCTGGACCTCTACGCCGAACCCTATGACCCCAAGCGGCCCGTAGTCTGTTTCGACGAGACCTCCAAGCAGTTGGTGTCGGAGAAGCGGGCTCCCATCCCGGCCAAGGCGGGACGGCAGGAGCGGTTTGATTATGAGTACCAGCGCAACGGGACCCGGAACTTGTTCATGATTTGCGAGCCACTGGCGGGCTGGAGGCACGTGGCAGTGACTGGGCGTCGTACCATGGAAGACTTCGCCCATCAGATGCGCTGGTTGGCGGATGCCGCCTACCCTGAAGTAGAGAAGGTCCGGGTGGTGCTCGATAACCTGAACACTCATAGACCCGCCTCCCTGTACGAGGCCTTCGAGCCAGAGGAGGCCAGACGGGTGATCCAACGGCTGGAGTTTCACTATACTCCCAAGCATGGAAGCTGGCTCAACATGGCAGAGATTGAGTTCAGCGTCTTCAGCAACCAATGTTTGAATCGCCGGATTGAAGATGAGGTGTCCTTAAAACGCGAGATTGCCGCCTTGGAGACCGAACGAAATCAGGCTGGGGCAACTATCGAGTGGAGGTTCACTACCACCGACGCCCGGCACAAGCTCCAGCGTATCTATCCATCGGTTTTAGACTGACTCGGTACTAGGGTCGTGTTCAGGCTGTTGCCACCTGAGAGCAGCAAGGACAAAGGGTTGAAATTCCAGTTATACGCGAAGCGCGTGGCAATGGTTTTTGAACTTGACGACGAAACCATTGCCGAATTGCTTCCGAAGGAGCGTTGGGACTGGATTTATTGGGCAGGTGCCCCGGAAGATGAAAAAGACTTATGGAGTGGTTACGAAGGTTACTTTCAGACCATCGAAGAGATAGACAGGTTTCTCAACCCATTGTTTAGTAGCATAGCAGTTTAATTGTTGCCTACCGCCCATGCGCTACCGCCCCAACGCATTTACCGGCACCAGTCTTTCCGCAAGAGGATCAATGCCCAGACCCAGAATCTCTAGCGTGGTCGCCCCCACCAAGGGCATCGTGTCATCCGGGGCAAACATCACCGGGACAGTCTTCTCGCGGCCCTCGATTCTTACCCGGGTTTCACCTAAGGCGTATTCAACAATCCTGTTGTCGGCCAGCTCGAACTGACGGGTCTCCTCCCGATCAATCCCAAGTTCGCCCAGCAGTCCCTCAGGCAACGACGAATAGCTCGACCCAGTATCCACCAAGGCGTCCACATTGGCATACCGCTCATTAAAGCGGTCTGCCACTTGGATGCTGACATAAAACGTCCCCATCATCACCGTCCTACCCCGTGTCCGGTTCCCAACCCCAGGGGCGGGGGCCCCATCCGGCCTCGAAAACGGCGCCGTTCTTGATGGCCATTAC
>CBDFHM010000007.1:0-27027 GCA_965247605.1 Dehalococcoidia bacterium
TGCGATGTGGAAAAACTCTGCAAGAAGTACCTGTAGGATCACGCCAGCGCCATCCCAGGGCCGCAGACAACCCCACTGTCGACCTCGGCGAACTTCCTGAAAAGTCTACGGTGGCCCAAATGGGTAAACCTGGTGAAATCGTGGGTGCCGCCGTGCACCTGCTGCATGAACGGTGTCTCTGCGTAGACTAGGCCGTTGGGCCTTAGGACTCGATGTATCTCCTCCACACAGCGGTACGGGTCCAGCACGTGCTCCAATACTGCCTGGCATATCACCCCGTCGAACGACTCGTCGGTCAACGGCAGGTTGTGAGCGTCGCATATCAAGCCTGATTTGTTCGTAAAAACCCCTCGCCAGCCTGGGGCAAGGTGGGGATAATGTAATAAAAGGTCGTGGGCGCTGCGCCTGGCCGAGGGAGGGGAGGATGTTCCGAATACGAGACCCGCAAGAGAGCCTCTGGCAGTCCCAGTTCCTGGTGACGCCGAAGAAGGCTAAGCGCCTGGAGAGAAGTTGGGCCGAGGTTTTCCGAAACGAGGCGCTCCCCCTGATTGACGAGGAGCGCTTTGCTCCCATGTACTGCGTGGACAACGGCCGTCCCAACCGGGCGGTGCAGACCGTCCTCGGGGTCCACCTCCTCAAAGAGATGTTCAACCTCACCGACGATGAAGCTCTGGAACAACTAGAGTTCAACCTGCTCTGGCACCACGCCCTGCGGCTAGACATCGAGGAGACCCACCTGCCCCAGAAGACCCTCCACAACTTCCGAGTTCGCCTGATGCAGCACGACGGTGGCCGGCTGGCTTTCCAGGAGACCACGGACCGGATCATCCAGGCGCTGGGCATACGCACCGGAAAGCAACGGCTGGACTCCACCCACATCATGAGCAACATCGCCACACTCACCCGGCTGGGCCTGTTCTGTGAGACGATGCGGTTGTTCCTGCGGGCCTTGCGCTGGGAGCACCCAGAGCTTCGCCCTGGGGTTCCGGAGGGCCTCCTAGGGCGCTATTTGAAGGAAGAAGACGAGGCGACCCACTACGAGGACGCCCGCACGGGGGAGGGTCGGCGACGCCTTTCGGTCTGTGCCCGGGACCTCTACCGGCTGGTGGACCGGTTCCATGGCACGACTGCTGCCCAGCTGGAGGAGTACCGGCTGCTGGAGCGGCTGCTGCGGGAGCAGTGCCATGTGGGCAAACACCAGGACGGGCGCCCCAGGGACGATGACGACGATGCTGGGGAATGCAAGGTGCCCGTGGCCTTGAAGGACCCGAAGCAGGTGTCCGCCGACTCGCTGCAATCGCCCCACGACCCGGATGTGACCTACAGCGGCCACAAGGGGAAGGGGTACGAGGTGCAGGTGGCGGAGACCTGCCACGAGGAGAACGCCACCCAGCTCATCACCCACGTGGAGGTGACCCCCTCGAGTGGGAGCGACACCGACGTGAGCGTGCCGGTCGTTGACGGGCTCGCGGAGCGGAAGGTCCGACCGGACGAGCTCTTCGCCGACACGGCGTATGGGTCGGGCCGCAATGCCTTCGAAGCCTCGCGCCGGGGAACGGAACTGGTGAGCCCGGTGGCGGGGTCGGCGCCGGGGAACTCGCACGAAGGAGAGGGTGACGGATCACCGCCGCTCACCGCCGCGGACTTTCAGATCGACGTCACAGGGGAGCAGGCCACGGTGTGCCCCGCCGGCCACCCGTCCATCGAGGAGTACGAGCTGAAGGATGCGCCGGAGCGGGTAGAGGTCCACTTTGCCGGGACAACATGCGAGCCCTGCCCCTTGCGATCCCGTTGCCCAGTGAAGCTGGACCGGCGTGCGGGGGCCTACGTCCTCAAGGCGGACCTGGTGAAGGTGAACATCGAGCGGCGCCGGAGGGCCGAGGCCACCGAGGAGTGGCGCAAGCGGTATGACATAAGGGCTGGTATCGAGGGAACGAACTCCGAGCTGAAGCGCGCCCACGGGCTTGGGCGCTTGCGGGTGCGAGGGGGCCGTCGGGTGCGGCTTGCCGTCTACCTGAAGGCGTTGGCGTGCAACTTCAAACGGATGGTCCATGCACGCCTGGTGGAGATGGAGAACACGGCTCAGCGGGCGGTCGGGACGGTACCTGCGGTCGCGGCCGCATGAGGGCGCCGCTCCACAACTTCCACCGGGTGCCCTGAGCCACGGAAGGGGTACCGCAACGGGATCACGCTTGTCCTGAGCGCGGCAGATAGGGCGGTGAGGCCAGCAGCCGGCATCCCGTGGCCTCCTCCGCTCCAGACCACCTTCGCACGCCAGGGCTCATCTCAAACAGGCCTTGTTACGAGGGAATCAAGCCTGTCTCGGCCCGGAACGCTACGTCGGTTTCTAAGAATTCGATTGAAGGGTTGCCAATCGTTGCGGCTAATCCCTGGCCTAAATCGCCACTTCCGACCACCAGCACCTTTGGGTGAGGCGTGCCCTCCATGAGTAGGCTTTCGAGTCGAGGGTAGTTGAATTTGGCGGCAACGTTCTTGCTGATTCCGGGCACCAAGTTGTTCTTTCCTTGGCGTAGCAGCTGCTTCAACCGGCTGATCGGAGTCGACTCTGTGGACCGGCCGGCGGTCCCCTCCCATCTAGGACCTGTTGGATAGTGAATACACTGCGAGATTCGTCTATCAGAACCGGAACGCCGTTACTTATCGGAAAGAAGATGCGGCAGGAGTCATTTATGCAGGAAAATTCAATGTCGTTCGATGATGCCAGGCCGGATTTGCATCTGGGACAGCGCAGTAGCTTCGATGTTTTCTTGTTGATCTTCACTCGGGTCCTCCGGTTCTCTGGAAACGGTGCTACAACTCATCTTCATACGCCTGATAATCGCGGTTAACCCGCGTCATAGAGTCCATCGTTCGCACCAGGTCACTATATACGAAACGTTTGGGTCCAAAAGATCCCTATATTGGCGGTAGTCCTCGGGGATTTTGGGTTAGAAGTACAGCTGCTTCCTGGTTACGCCTGTTCCACTATCGACCGTCGAGACATCGGCGACGCGGGAATTAACTGGGGGCCTACTGGACATAAAAACACGCGCATTTGGCCTTAATATG
This sequence comes from Dehalococcoidia bacterium, assembly GCA_965247605.1. GTDB lineage: Bacteria > Chloroflexota > Dehalococcoidia > Lucifugimonadales > UBA3495 > VXOI01. Next base: position 3,070 of record CBDFHM010000007.1, read on the forward strand.
GAAGCTATTTAGCTTCAATCCTGGTATAATATATACATCTCGTTCAAAAAAGGCACCAACCCTATTTTTGTGCCATTTTCGGCACCTGCCGCCCAGGCTGCCAAGCCTATATAGATTGGTGATTTGACGCATGACACAATCCTCTACCGCAGAATATACAGCCAAGGATATTCAGGTCCTAGAAGGTCTGGAAGCCGTCCGGGTTCGCCCCGGCATGTACATTGGCAGCACCGACCAACGCGGCCTCCATCACCTCATCTACGAAATACTGGACAACGCCGTTGACGAGGCGATGGCTGGCTTTTGCACGCGGGTGCAAATGACACTGGATGAAGATGGCACGATAACCGTGTCGGATAACGGTCGTGGCATTCCCATCGACAAACACTCCACCACCGGCAAAAGTGCGCTGGAAACGGTAATGACCACCCTCCATGCTGGTGGAAAGTTTGGCGGCGGTGCCTACAAGGTCACCGGCGGCCTCCACGGCGTGGGTGGCTCGGTGGTCAACGGTCTATCGGAGCATCTGCGCGCCGAGGTCAGCCGGCAGGGATGGCATTACTTCCAAGAGTATGCCCAAGGCATCCCCACCACCGAACTGGTCAAGGATGAGAAGACCAAGATCCACGGCACTAAGATATCGTTTCGCCCCGACCCGGCTATTTTCCCCGAGATCGACTACGACTTCGACGTGTTAATCAGTCATTTTAAGGAGATCGCCTACCTGAACAAGGGTCTGGAGATCTGTTTTGAGAGCCGATGGCACGCGGCCAGGCGTCACGGCGACATAGAGCGTACCTATTACTTCGACGGTGGAATCGCCAACTTGGTGCGGAATGTCAACCGCAACCGGCGCGTTATGCAGTCGAGCCCCTTCTACTTCGAAAAAACGTTGGATGACACCGCTGTGGAAGTGGCGATTCAATACAACGACACCTTCTCCGAAACGGTGTATTCATTCGCCAACTGTATTAACACGGAAGAGGGCGGTACCCACATGACGGGCTTCCGGTCCGCGCTGACCCGTGTCATCAATGACTTCGCCCGGAAACAGGGTTACATCAAGGACAACGAAGCTAACCTGATCGGCGACGACGTGAGGGAAGGGTTGGCGGCGGTGATTAGCGTAAAGCTGACCGACCCACAGTTCGAGGGGCAGACCAAGACTAAATTGGGGAACGCCGAAGTCCGCGGGATTGTCGATTCGGTGGTGAGCGAGGGTCTGAACCGCTACCTGGAAGAAAATCCCGTCGATAGCAAGCGCGTGCTGGAGAAGTGCCTCACCTCTCAAAAGGCCCGGGAAGCTGCTAGACGGGCCCGGGAGTTGGTTATCCGGAAGAACGCCCTAGACGGCTCGTCGCTACCGGGCAAGCTGGCCGACTGCGCGGAGCGTGACCCCGCTAAGTCGGAACTGTATATCGTTGAGGGTGAGTCGGCGGGGGGCTCCGCCAAAATGGGCCGCGACCGGCATTTCCAGGCTATTTTGCCCCTAAAAGGCAAGATCCTAAATGTTGAGCGGGTGTTGCAACAACCGGACAAGATCCTCGGTCACGAAGAAATTCGGGCCATGGTGGCGGCGATAGGCGCCGGCGAGGGCGAGGACTTCGACCCTTCCAAGGTGCGCTACCACAAGATTATTATCATGACCGACGCCGATGTGGACGGTTCTCACATCCGGACGTTGATTCTCACCTTTTTGTACCGTCGGATGCTGCCGCTGATCGAGCATGACTATCTCTACATCGCTCAACCGCCGCTGTACCGGATCCAGGTGGGCCGCAAGGTGGAATATGCCTATTCCGACGAGCAAAAGGACGAGATGCTGGCGAAAAACAGCTCCCAGCGCAATGCCCATATTCAACGTTACAAGGGCTTGGGAGAAATGAACCCTGACCAACTTTGGGAAACCACAATGAACCCCGATACTCGCCACATGTTGGAAGTCAAAATCGAGAATGCGGTGGAAGTGGACGACGTGTTTTCCACGTTGATGGGCGAGGAAGTGGCGCCGCGCAAGAGTTTTATCCAGGCCCACGCCCGCAGCGTCAAGAATTTGGACGTGTAGCCTGGCGTATTTTCCATGACGGGCTTCTAGGCTCCGCCCGACTAACCCTTTGGTTTCGTCGCCGGATTAGTTTATAATTCCCGGAAGAAACAGGTCATTCTTTCCCTCAAGACCTGAACCTTGTTAGGAGGAATCCGTTGCCCGCAAAAAAGGCCGGTCGTCAGCAAGTCAAGAGAGGTCTGCGTAACCGAAGCGCTAGGACCGAGACCCGGACAATCATTGGTCGAGCGTTGCGCTCGGTTGAATCAGACGACCCAGCCGATGCTCAAGTGGCGGTGCAGCAGGCCATCAGTGTTATGGACCGGGCGGTCCAAAAAGGAATTCTACATAAAAATAATGTTGCCAGGCGTAAATCGCGCATGGCTATTCGGCTGAACAAGGCGGCCCAAGGGGACTAGCTACAGACTGGGACCAGTCTTATCGGTCGACCGAATCAAATCCGCCCTGTAAGGCAGGGCGGATTTTATATTATGGGACGACCTTAATTTGCGTACACGGCTTCTTTATGCCTGTCATTCCGGCGCTTTGGTGTTCTGCGGACAGACTCGGAATCACAGCCAGCGTGACATAACAGCGTTGACAGGCCGGGTGGCCTTTGCTAGCCTAGATTTCAGAACATAAGTTTTATGTTAAGAGTGATATGGTAACGAAAAAGAAAATGCCCGCCCGGCGCCAGCAGATACTGGAGTTTATCCAGGGGTTTATCTCCGACAACGGTATACCCCCTACAGTTCGGGACATTCAAAAGGCCTGCGAAATTAGCTCCACGTCGGTAGTCGATTACAACCTGCATAAGCTGCGGCAAGCCGGTTACTTGAACCGGCGGCCGGATGTCGCCCGCGGCATCGAATTACTGGACAACGAAGGCCAGCCGGTGTCCAGCGCACCCAGGGTGCATATAGTGGGGGCCATCGCTGCCGGCCAGCCGTTGCCGGTGTTCACCACCGAAGGCGTTCAGTCCAGCGAAGAATTCGATGAAGTCGAGGTCTCGCCCGACCTGCAGCGTCGCTACGGTAAGCTTTTCGGGCTGGCTGTGCGGGGCACATCGATGATCGACGCGTTGATCGACGACGGCGATGTTGTAATCATCAAGCCGGGCCATGAGGTGGCCAATGGAGAGATGGTGGTAGCCTGGTTGAAGCAGGAAGAAGAGGCCACTCTCAAGAAGTTCTACTTGGAGGGCGACCGGGTGCGGTTGCAGCCCGCCAATAGCCAGATGGCGCCGATCTACAGTCCTGCGGACAACGTGGAAGTGCGCGGGAAGGTGGTGTCGGTAATGCGCAAGTTCGTCTGACCGGACATCTCTCGGAGAACAAGAAAAGGGCTGCCAGGTTCGGCAGCCCTTTTCTTGTTGGGGTTAATGTAGTTCCGGAGTCCAGGTTAGCGCCGGGCGGTGCTGAGGGCGCCGAAGGTCGCTACACAGAAGGGCACGCAGTAAGTGAGGGGTATCTTCCAATAGAGGTCGTCATTCCAGTTTCCGCCAAAAAGGATGTTGCCTTGGTTCAACAATGTCAGCAGGGAACCCACCACCAATGCGACTTTCAGAGACCGGCGTACCATTGGCGGGTGCCGGAGTGCATCAAAGAGGCACTTGACGATTTCGGTACCCTCTTCGGGATTGGCCGGAACTGACCGCTTGAAGGCGAACATCCATCCCAGGGGCCCACGGCGGCCACAGCGTTCGCAGGTGTATTGGGCCCTGACTTGGTCAGGAGACGATTCTAGAGTCTGTTCCATTACCACCGTTCCGCATTTGAAAAGAGGGCCTGGCGTTAGTTCAGAGCCCCTGTTGGCAGCGTGGCTAATTTATTCTAGTACTCAGTCAACTCGGTTTTGGTAATTGTTTAAGAAAACGTCTAAGGTTGCTACCCTTTTTTAGGAGTGTTGACGTAGGAGGGTGGCAGCCATGGGACGAGAACGGTATGTGGTCCGGTTGGAAAGGGAAGAACGAGACCAGTTGGAACGACTGATTCGCGGGGGAAAGAGCCCAGCGCGAAAGGTTGCCCCAGCCCGTATTCTGCTAAAGGCAGATACGGGCTGGGGGGTGATGCGCATCGTGGAGGCGCTGGACACGTCTGCGGGTACGGTGTGCCGTACCAAGCGGCGGTACCTGGAGGGAGGACTGAAGCGGGCCTTGGAGGAAGATCCTCGGCCAGGACATCCGACCAAACTGGATGAGCGGGGGGAAGCGCACCTGATTGCCCTGGCGTGCAGCGAGGCCCCTCCAGGCCATGACCACTGGACCCTGCGGCTCCTGGCAAACAAGGTGGTGGAGTTGGGGCTGGCGCCCTCCATGTCCCACGAGGGAATTCGCAAGCGGTTGAAAAAAACAGTCTCAAGCCGTGGCAGAAGAAGGAGTGGTGTATTCCCCAGGTGAGCGCCGAGTTTGTGGCGTGTATGGAGGATGTGCTGGACCTTTACGCGGAACCCTATGACCCAGAGCGCCCGGTGGTCTGTTTCGACGAGACCTCCAAGCAGTTGCTGGCGGAAAAGAGGTCTCCGATCCCGCCCAAGCTGGCACGACGGGAGCGATACGATTACGAGTACCAGCGCAATGGCACCCGAAACCTGTTCATGCTGTGCGAGCCCCTGGCGGGCTGGAGGCATGTGGCAGTGACCGAACGTCGTACCATGGTGGACTTCGCTCAGCAGATGCGGTGGCTGGCCGATGAAGCTTACCCAGCGTCCGAGAAGATCCGGGTGGTGCTGGACAACCTCAACACCCACAAACCAGCTTCCCTCTACGAAACCTTCGAGCCCAAGGAGGCTAGGCGAATACGCAAACGCTTGGAGTTTCACTACACTCCCAAGCACGGTAGTTGGCTCAACATGGCAGAGATCGAGTTCAGTGTCTTGGCCAGGCGAGTCCTGCGCCGGCGTATTGCCGATGAAGAGACTTTGAGTGGCGAGATCGCGGCCCTGGAGGCAGAACGAAACCAAGCCGGAGCAACCATTGACTGGAGATTCTCCACTGTGGACGCCCGAGTCAAGCTTCACCATCTCTATCCTGCCAACAATTAGGTTGACTGAGTACTAGGTTCGAATGCGCAAAAGTGTCAACGAAGCTCGCGAATGGTCGGCAACGCGGCGTCAGCGCCCTGGCTAGGTGCGTCTCGGTTTCTTGTTAATAGGCTGGCGCCGACTTATACTTAGCCCTTGGTGAATCCCCTGGCAGCCGGGCAAATTCGCCCATTAAATTCACCCACTATCGTGCCTGTCTTGGAGTGTCCTGGATGTACGATTTCCACACCCACACCTTTCTCAGCGACGGCGTGCTGTCCCCTATCGAGCTAATCCGCAGGGCATTGGTTCGGGGCTACAAAGCGATGGCGATCACCGATCACGTCGGTCTGGGTAACGTCGAATACGTGCTTAAAACGTTGGTGACTGACTGCGCTCAGGCTACCAAAAGATGGGACATTCTGGTTTTGCCCGGGGTCGAAATCACCCACGTTCCCAAGGAGGATATCGACTTGGTGGCCCGGACCGCCAAGGAGATGGGGGCGAAGATGGTGGCGGTCCATGGTGAGACTGTGGTGGAGCCGGTTGAACCCGGCACCAACGAGGCGGCCGTGCGTTCGTCTTCAGTGGATATTCTGGCTCATCCGGGACTCATAACCCTGGATGAGGCCCGTCTAGCAGCCGAGCAAGGGGTGTACCTGGAGATATCGGCCCGTAAAAGCCACGCCTACGCCAACGGACACGTGGCCAAGGTCGCCAAGGAAGCTGGCGCGTCTTTGGTGTTGGACTCGGACGCCCACGAACCCGACGACCTGCTCACGGCGGAGTTCAGCTTAAGAGTGGCAAAGGGCGCAGGCCTCGATGATGTTGAGGTCCACGCCCTGTTACAACTGAACCCAAGGAACTTATTGGAGAAACTGGGCTTCGGGTCTGAGTTAGAGGCCCAACCCAACTAGGCGGCCGTACCCCGGCCGTTAGCCACACTCTTAGGATTTACCGATTCGGAAGACCTTCGTGCCGCATTGAGGACAGACTCCCTGCGTTGCCGGTCGACCGTTCTTCAACGTAACTTGCTGCGGCTGCGAAATCTCTCGCTTCCCACGGCACTTGAAACAATAGGCCTCCATGGGTGCACCCCCCCAATGCAGAATTTGGCGAATTCCCCTTGACCCGTGTTTTTCCCGTTCTAGGATGCCGGGAAGAGTTCAGGTCCAAGAACCCGGCGCAACGTTACTTTACGTAACGTTGACAACTATACAGAGCAGGCGGGATTTGTCAAGGAAGTTAAGCACGCCGGGCTGACCGGGGATCAGACGGCGACAGGCTTAAACGGCAACCGGTTTAAACGGCAACTGGCAACTGGTTTAAACGGCAACTGGGGCAAGGGGGGAGGGGGAATCAAATTCGAATACTTTTACGGGACGCCAGGTATTGGCGGCACGCTCGTACCGGACCAAAGCCAGGAAATGGCCTTCGCTGTTGTAGGCCCGGTATTGCTCCAGGTAGCCGGCATCTAGTTCCGGGCGTCCCAGGCTGATGGCTTGGCCGTGCTTGAGGAAGTCCTCGGCGTGCTGGCCTACGGTGATGCTCTTTAGGTCACGGAGGACCCAGTCGACCGGCATCAGGTGCTGTTGCCAGCCAACCTCCGACTCGCTGTCCTGCTCCAATTGTTCCAACGTGACGCCTTCCTCGGCCAGGAACCCGCTGCACCGCAACCGGACCAGGTCCGAGACGTGCGCGCCACATTCCAGGGATTCCCCCAAATCGTGGGCCAAGGAACGCATGTAGACACCCCGTCCGCACTCTACGTCCAAGGTCAGCTTTGGGGCGGCCAATTCCACTATCCGAATCGAGTGAATCTCCACCGGCCGCGCTTCTCGCTCAACCTCAAGCCCCGCTCGAGCCAATTTGTAAAGACGCTGCCCCCCAACCTTGATGGCGCTGTACATTGGCGGCGTTTGTAGGATGTTGCCGACAAACGCTTCCAGCCCAGATTCCACAGCCTGGAGGGTCACGCCACTGCCATCAGCGGTTTTCACCACTTCCCCTTCGGCGTCGTAGGTGCTGGTGGTGACTCCCAGGGTGATGTCCATCATGTATCGTTTGTTGCCGCCTACAACGTACTCCATCAGGCGGGTAGCCTGGCCGAAACAGACTGGAAGAACTCCACGGGCCAGGGGGTCCACGGTGCCGCCGTGGCCAACCTTCTGGTGCTGCTCGGTGATGCGTTTCACCTGCCGGAGGGCGTCCATTGAGGTTATACCCGCCGGTTTATACAGGTTGATGAACCCGTTGATTAGCGGGCGTTGGCCGTTGTTCCTGTTTCTGGGCATGCTAGTCGCCGCTGGGCGCGTGGGCTGTAGGGCCCCGGTGACCGTCGTTGAGGCTAGATTCGGAGTCGTTGGGGTTAAGACTATCCATCAGCCGAAGTATTTGGTCAGCCTCTTCCATGGACTCGTCCAGATCGAAGGTGAGAAAGGGCGTGTGCCGCATGGTGATACGGCCCCGGAGTTCTCGTCTGAGGAAAGAAGCGGCGGATTGGATCCCTTCCAATGCCGTACGCTTGGTCTCCTCCTGACCCATAACGCTGATATACACACGGGCCGTCCGCAGGTCGTTTGAGGCGCTGACTCGGGTAACGCTAATGACACCGTTGAGTCTGGGGTCCTTGATCTGGCGGACTAATAGCTGGCTGATCTCAGTCCGTAGTAGCTCATTGACGCGGTCTAGCCGTCTGGACATGACGCACTCCCCCCTTTGAAGAATGGTGGGGTAGAGAAAAGGCCGTGCCGGTGGGGGGGCCTAGCGGCGGCCCCGTTCCTGGCGATGTACCTCCAACAAGTCCCCTTGTTGAAAGTCATTGAACCCTTGGAGCACGACGCCGCACTCGGTACCGGCGTTCATCTCGTTTACTTCTTCACGGAAATGGCGGAGGCTGGAGATGGTTGTGTCCGCGACAGTTTCGCCGTTTCGTACCACCCTAGCTGTTCCGTTTCTCACTACCCGGCCTTCGGTTACCCGGCAACCGGCGATCTGGGTACCGCGCCGGCCTTCGAATACTTCACGTATTTCCGCCCGGCCGACGATGACTTCGGTGAATACCGGCTCCAGCATTCCGTGAAGTGCCAGTTCGATGTCATCGATAAGTTGGTAAATAATTCTGTAATGGCGAATTTCGACACCCATGCGGTCCGCCAAGCGCTCGGCGCTGGGTTCGGCGCCGATGGAGAAGCTGATAATGATAGCCTCGGAGGCACTGGCCAGAAGCACGTCAGATTCGGTAACGGCACCGCTTCCGGAGTGCAACACTCGCACCTTAGCGTCTTCGTCGACAAGCCGCTCCAGCGACTGTCTGATCGCTTCGACGCTGCCTTGAACGTCGGCCTTCAGGACGAGATTTAGCTCCTTGACGTCCCCCGCATCGACGCGGTTAACGACTTCTTCCAATGTCAGGGCCCTGGTCTGACCTGGTGTGGCGCTGTGGGCCCGGTCCCGGTCGCTGGCGATTGAACGGGCCTCTCGGTCGCCGCTGACCACGTTAAGCTGGTCGCCAGCTTCCGGTAGGGTACCAAACCCCAGCACCTCAGCCGGGCTACCAGGGGTTGCTGTTTCTACTGGGCGGCCTTGGTCGTCGACCATCGCCTTGACCCGGCCGCTGGCCGATCCGGCTACGATGTAGTCTCCGATTTTGAGAGTCCCGTCGGCCACCAAAACCGTGGCGCTGGGTCCGCGTTTGCGGTCCAGTTTGGCTTCGATTACTACCCCGGAGGCGGCTTTGTCCGGATTGGCTTTCAGTTCGGAAATCTCGGCGACCAACAGGATGTTTTCAAGCAGCTCGTCAATACCCTCGCCGGTTTGGGCCGATACGTTTACCGAGACGATATCGCCGCCCCAATCCTCAACCAAAAGCTCGTTTTCGCTGAGTTGACGTTTTACCCGCTCCGGGTCGGCTCCGGGCAGGTCCATCTTGTTGATGGCGACCACGATGGGGACTTGCGCGGCTTTGGCGTGGTTAATCGCCTCCACCGTTTGAGGCATGATCCCGTCATCCGCCGCCACCACCAGAATAGCGATGTCGGTTACTCGTGCCCCTCTGGCCCGGATTGCCGTAAACGCAGCGTGACCCGGCGTGTCCAAGAAGGTTATCGGCTTGCCTTGGGCCTCTACTTGGTAAGCGCCGATATGTTGGGTAATGCCACCGATCTCTCGATCGGCCACGCGGGAGTTCTTTATCACGTCCAACAAGGAAGTCTTACCGTGGTCTACGTGGCCGAGCACGGTGACAACCGGCGGGCGAGGGGTCAAATCGGCTTCGTCTTCAGCTTCCCCGCCTGCGCTGGTTTTTCCGGCGGAGGCGGCCGCCTCGCTGGCGAGGGTTGTTCGAATGCCCAACGCAGTTGTGACCAGCGTGGCAACCGGATAGTCGATGACCTGGTTCATCGAGGCCATGATACCGTTTCGCATGAGTTGCTTGATTACATCGATGGGTGACTGATCAAGCACTTCGGCCAAATACTGAACGGTCATCGTCTGGGGCAGCACCAACGCTCGAGGTTGCCCGCTGCGCCTTTCCCCGGCGGCTCGGCGGCCGGTTCTGGGGGCTTTACCTTGATCGTCGACTGCTGTTGAGCGTGCGTCGGAGGTCATCTATTCATCCACTTTCCAATCTGTGACAATTGTTTCTTGATAAAAGGTCCGCATCTGATCCCGGTCTGCAGCGGAAAGTTCAACACCTAGGCTGCGCTCCAAGCCACCTTTGTCGAGCGCCCGGTTCCAGCAGTCCGGAGACCCACATAGATAGGCGCCCCGGCCGGCAGATTTGCCACTGGAATCAACTGTGACGATGCCTTGAGGAGTCCGCACCACCCGTACTAACTCCTGCTTGGAAACCTTCTTAGCACAAGCAACGCAGCTACGCGCGGGAACGTGCCGCTTTCTGGGCAACGAACGGCCTCTAAACGCGGACCACTGGTTGCTAACGGCCCCCGCCGCCACGACGGGCACCGCCACCACGGCGCCCACGGCCAGCCCGGCGGCCGCCACCGCGGAAGTCTTCAACGATATCCTCGGCGAAACGGATCTTGCCAGCATCCGGAGTGAGTACCGGCAATTCCCCGATGTCTTGGAGTTCGCCGCTTTCGCCTTCGGCTTCCTCTTCGCCTTCTTCTTCCGGTAGCTCCATGTCTTCCAAGATGAAGGTATCCAGGTCATCAACACTCAGGCCTTGGCCGATTTCTGGAGCTGCATCGGAGGGCGCTTCCTCAGTAGACGACTCTTCCTCCCGGATCAAGGCCTCGAGAATGCTGTCTTCGTCAATGTCCGCGACGGGCGCTTCCGCTGTGGCAACATTCCCTTCGGCGACCACAGCTTCCGCCATCGCCACCGCATCGAGTTGCGTTTCAGCCAGCGCCTCTTCCGCTAATTCCGCCACCGGGGCTTCAACGGCTTCCTCTGATTTCTCGTCCTCAGCGTCTTCCGCCACGACCGCGGTGCCGCTCAAACGCGCCTCGCGAATCTCGCCCCACTCGGTCATGCCCTTGATGTCCAGGCGCCAACCCGTAAGCCGGGCTGCCAAACGGGTATTCTGGCCTTCTTTTCCAATGGCCAGGGACAGTTGCCGGTCGGGCACCACTACTATCGCGGTCTGTTCCGCCTCCAGCAGTTCTACATGGACCGGCTCTGAGGGACTGAGCGCCTTGGTAATAAAGCTCCTAGGGTCGTCGTCCCAAGAGACAATGTCGATCTTTTCGCCTTGGAGTTCGTTTACGATACTCTGGATGCGATTGCCGCGAATTCCAATGCAGGACCCCACAGGGTCGATCCCTGGCTGGGTGGCGGTCACCGCGACCTTGCTGCGGATTCCGGCCTCACGGGCGATTGCTTTAATCTCGACGACGCCGTTATAGACCTCGGGTACCTCGATCTCGAACAGCCGTTTCAACATGTTCCGGTGGCTGCGGGAGACCAGGATTTCCGGGCCCTTGGGCGTGCTTCTTACGCTCAGCACGTAGACCTTGGTACGCTGACCCTTGCGGTACCGTTCGGTGCTGACCTGTTCTTCGTAGGGGAGGATGGCCTGTGCCCGGCCAAGGTCTAGGGTGGCGGAACGGCCGGGTTCCGCCTGTTCGACCATGCCGGAGACGATATCGCCCTCGTGCTGCTGGAACTCTTGGAAGAGTAGCTCACGCTCCGCCTCTCTTAGGCGCTGTAACACCACCTGTTTGGCAGTCTGGGCGGCAATACGGCTGGCGTTGTGCGGCAACGGTTCGGCGGCCGCAACTTCATCGCCGATATCGGCACTCTTTTTGATGTGTTTGGCATCTGACAGGGTAATTTCGCGGTCCGGGTCTTCGACGGATTCTACGACGGTCTTCAACGCGTAAACGCTCACATCTCCCGTGTTGGGGTTGAGCGTGACCGAAATATTTTGCCCTGATGCCGGGTTATCTTTTTTGAAGGCTGAAGCCAGTGCAACTTCAATGGCGCCCAAAACCTGTTCTCTGGGCAGATGCCTTTCCGCCGCCAACTGGGTCAACGCAATTAGAAAATCACTTTTCATCGTTCAGCCCCCTCCCAAATCCTCGTGGAAACCCATGTTTCCATCAACAAGAAAGCGGGTTACACCCCGCTCTCAAAAAGGAAGGACCATTTAGAGCCAGTATAGCATCGCTACGGAGTCCATTCAAGTAATTCCACTCCGTTTTCACTCTCCGTACCGGCCCTGCACCCGGCGCCTCGGTTTTGTGATCACTCCAGGCGATCAATGAGTCCTTAGTACGCTATTTTCAAACCTCCGCCGTGGTTGCGTCCACGAGAATAGCTGCTCATATTCGAGCCTTTTACCACCAAATCTTACCCTTAGACTCATGGCGTAGTTCGTCGTAGTCCTTGGTCCAAAGACTTGTACTCAGGTACTTCCAGCCACCGTCGGCCAGGAGGCAGACGATGGACCCTTCCTCCATCCGTTCGGCTTGTCTGATAGCGCCGTACACCACCGATCCGGAAGAGACTCCAGCGAAAATTCCTTCCTCGTTCAACAGCCGCTTGGTCGTGTGGAATGCGTCGAAGCTGCCCACCAGCATGCGGGAATCAAGCATGTTGATATCGAGGATCGGCGGAATGAACCCGTCCTCCAGGCTGCGCAGGCCGGAGATAAAATCCTCGGGTTCCGGGGCCACGGCCACAATTTTTATCTGGGGGTTGTGTTCCTTCAGTCGGCGGCCCACCCCCATCAATGTTCCCCCGGTGCCCAGGCCGGCTACGAACATGTCGATCTCGGGCAGAGCGTCAATAATTTCCGGCCCGGTGGTATCGTAGTGGGCTCCAGGGTTGGCGCTGTTGCCGTACTGGTACATCATGATGTAATCGTGGGGGTTTTTTTCGACCAAGTCCTGGGCGACTTCGATGGAGCCGTTGGTGCCCCGGGAGCCGTCGGACGAGATAATCTGGGCCCCGTAGGCTTCCAGGAGTTGGACCCGTTCCACGCTTACATTTTCCGGCATTACCACCGCGACCTTATAACCCTTGAGCCGCCCGATCATTGCTAAGGCGATGCCGGTGTTGCCGCTGGTGGGTTCGAGGATCGTCCGGTTGCCGCTGAGCTCCCCATCCGCTTCCGCTTGCTCGATCATGTTGAGGGCGATGCGGTCTTTGACGCTGCCTGTGGGGTTGGCGCCCTCCAGCTTGGCGTAGATATGCACGCTCTCCTTGGGGCTCATGCGTTGGAGCTCCACAGTCGGCGTGTTGCCGATGGTAGCCAGAATTCCTTTGTAAGTTAACCTCGCAACCATATGACCTGATGTTTTAGCGTTGGGGCCTCAGAGATTATTGGCCGAAACCTGAATTTCAGTCGACCTTTAGTCGAATGCGGCTGCAGCAGGTTCCTCCTGAGGCTCCGCCAGACCGCAGAACACCTCGTAGTCGATCAACTCGGTAACGGTCGGGTTGTCGCCGCACAGAGGGCATTTCGGGTTTTTCTTTAGCCGTACTTCCCGGAAGCTCATACTAAGCGCGTCGATCAAAAGCAGGCGGGAGCTAAGGGACTCGCCGATCCCCAGGAAGTATTTCAAGGCCTCGGTGGACTGGATACTGCCGACCAATCCAGTCAGCGCGCCCAACACTCCGGCTTCGGCGCAGTTGGGGACCATGCCGGGAGGCGGCGGCGATGGGAAAAGACACCGGTAGCAGCCCTCGCCCGGCAGGAACACAGTGGCTTGGCCGTCGAAGATGAGAATGCTTCCGTCCACCAGCGGCTTGTTCAGCAAGTAGCAAGCATCGTTGACCAGGTATCTGGTGGCGAAGTTGTCGGCGCCGTTGATCACCAGGTCATACTGGCCGATGATTTCCATGGCATTGTGGGATTCCAGCCGGGTCTCGTGCAGCACCACGTTCACATCAGGGTTATAGGCCTTGATGTTCTCGTACGCGGACTGGACTTTTGGCCGGCCCACGTCCGAAGTGTGATGGAGGACTTGGCGTTGCAGGTTGGACAGTTCGACGACGTCGAAGTCGACGATGCCAACGGTGCCAACACCGGCCAACGATAGATAAATCGCCGAAGGGGACCCCAGCCCTCCGGCGCCGATGATTAGAGCCTTGGACTGCAGCAATGTCCGTTGGCCTTTGCTGCCAACGTCGTTCATGATGATGTGCCGGCTGTACCGTTTTACTTGGTCTGGCGTAAGTGCTAAAGGCTGGGCTGCCATCTTTTCGGTCCCTCCTGTGATTTGGTCAAACAAAAAGCCCGCGCTTACCCTTACGGGTAACCCTCATCGGGTGGGCGCGGGCTTCAGAACTCAGTAGGCCCGCCCCCTATGTGGGCGGACAGGTACATAAGTAAATCAAACGTAAAGTTGTCGGGTTCATCAACTTTTCGAGTCTATATCTGGCCCAATCCTTTGTCAACCAAAGGACTTGGGGTCGCTTGCATTGCAGTTTCGAAGAGACGGTTTTGGTTGTTTGGATGCCGGTAGTGTGTGGGCGGGCCGGTTCATTACGCGGTTTGTCCCGCCAGGCTCATCTGCCGGTCCGCGAGATCGGCCACGCTGATGTTGCTCAGCAGGTCCCGGATGGCGTCTTCAACCGATTTCCATACCTCTTGTTGGGCGCAGGACTCGGAGAAGACACAGTCGTCGGGATTAACCAAGCAGTCCAGCGGTGAGTTGTTGGCGTCCAGCTTGGCCATCACCATGCTAAGCGTAATATCCTTGGGTTCCATGGCCAGTGTGTGGCCACCCTGAGGTCCTCGCCTGCTGGACACGAAGCCGAACTTGTTGAGCGAGGACATCAATTGGTCCAAATAGGCTTCTGGAATGCCCTGCTTGGCGGCGATTTCGGCGGTTTGGACATGACCATCCCCATAGTGCAAGGCCAGCTCGACCAGTGCCCGGACTCCGTAGTCTACCTTCATGGGGATTTTCATTGACGCACCTCCGGTGCTCGGGAACAAAAAAATTATACACCAGGGAACCCACATTTCCAATATTGTCGACTAAACCACTCAACAATCAAGCCGACGCCTGTACCAGCTTTGGACAAACCGCTGCAACCGGAAATTAGCCGTTGGCTGGACTGCGGTTCGGTCGAACGGTCTATCGGTTCTGGCGCATCACTAGGTAGGTGCCCAGACCCTGGGCGATCAGGGTTTGATCTTGGTCGGTAACCTCCACCTCGGCCACCACCAACCGGTTGCCCGAGCTTACGACGTTGGCCGTGGCAGTCAATTCTCCGCCGCTTGAGGGCGCCAGGAAATTGATCTTCATTTCGACGGTCGTAGTACGGTCGCCGGGCTCCAGCAATGAACGCACCGCCCGGAAGAAAGCGGTGTCGGCCAAGACGGCGATCAGCCCTCCGTGCACGTTACCAGCGCTCTGGAGGTGGTGCGGTTGAACCGCCATCGAGACCGTGCCAACTCCTGAATCGGACCGCCCGTCTCGTAGCCCTATTAAACGAGCGAAGGGAGAGTCGTCTTCGTTTTCCAACGGCTGAGACTCTTTTGGCACGGATAGTACCTCCTCTAACGTATGCCTGCCGTCCAAGTCCGGTTCCCGAATACGTCAACTTGGTGAACCGGTCCGCGGTTCGCCCCCACCGGCGATACGCCTATAATAGCCGAAGCCAAGGAAATCGCCCCTGTCCAACGGATCAAATTCATAGATGAAACGTGCGCGCTAAAAATTGCCGATGATAAAAGGGGTACTAATAGCCCTGGGCGTTGTCATTATTCTGCCGCTAATTCCCGTTGTCGGCGCCGTCGCGTTCCCTTTTGGTCCATTTATCGGCGGGTACTATGGAATTTCGTCCGCTGGCCACCATCCTGGATCCAGCGGACGCCAGGCTTTGATATTTGGGTCGATATTCGGTGTGTTGATGCTGATAGTGTTTTCGGTCGGGGCGGTCATAGTGATGCTTTTTAGCGATTTCAACCCCGACTATTTTTGGCTCCTCTGGGCCGGGGTGGTAGTTTTTACCGGTTACTATGGAAGCATGTCGGCTCTGGGCGCTTGGTACGCGCAACTTCGTGCGGGGATGTGAATACCTGGACACCAACCGTCCGTCTCCTTCCTGCTGGTGTGACGCGCCCTAAGTGTCATTCGTGGCCGGCTGATAAAGTGTACGTATCTGCCAATGCTGGCCGCCGTAACGGTCGAATCGGCTTCGAATAGCGAAACGAATAGTGGCTAACACTAAGGAATCTGTAGGTCTGGGCGCGTTGGCCATCCTACCAACGGCGTTGGTTAAGACCATGCGGCCGTTGCAATGGGTCA
The DNA here is from genome assembly GCA_965247605.1 of Dehalococcoidia bacterium. Classification (GTDB taxonomy): domain Bacteria; phylum Chloroflexota; class Dehalococcoidia; order Lucifugimonadales; family UBA3495; genus VXOI01. Next base: position 18,862 of record CBDFHM010000007.1, read on the forward strand.
AGAACGGCTTGGTCTTCCTTCCTTTCGTCTTTGCCATCGACGTCGCTTGGTCGGTGGATGACTTGGGCCGTGTGCCCGATCTGCTGGTGCGCCTAATTCTGCTTTTCCTGGCCTTCTGCGCCATGTCCAGCGCCGTTTACTTGTTGAACGATCTTCTGGACCGGGACTCCGACCGCCAGCACCCCGTGAAGCGTAACCGTCCCATCGCCTTGGGCCAGTTGAGTGCGTCGGCCGCCGTGGGAGCAATGGTGGCCCTGGCGGCCGCCGGGCTGGCGGTGGTCACGGTCTTGGACCTGACATTGGGCCTGGTTGGTCTCATCTACGTGGTGATCAATGTCAGCTATTCCTTCGGCGCCAAACGGATCGTCCTGTTGGACGCCTTTTCTGTCACCAGCGGCTATGTCATTAGAGCCGTCGCCGGGGCCTTGGCGATAGACGTAACTCCGTCTCCATGGCTCTACGCAACCACCGGCGCAGGCGCCCTGTTCATAGTTCTGGGGCGGCGTTACGCGGAAGTAAGGCTGGCCGGCGATAACGCAGCAGACCAACGCTCAGTGTTGGAGAGCTACTCTGGGCCGTTCGTCACCCAATTGCTTACAATATCGGCGACTGCTGCCTGGCTCAGCTATACTCTCTATACGATCGAGGCCCAAAATCTCCCCGACAACAACACGATGCTCTTTACCTTGCCTTTCGTGACCTTTGGCCTGTTCCGCTATCTCTACCTGCTGAACAACAGCCAGCGAGCGGAAGCCCCTGAACAGCTCATCATCCGAGACCTGCCGTTGATATTGTCCATAATAGGCTGGATTGCAGTCTCAGCAGCGGTACTGTTGACCAACAGCTGAGGATGAACGGCGCAACCAGCAATCAGGAGTGTCCTTAATGCGGACCCCCGAGGAAAACCAAACTCAGCCAGCCCCGGCGCCAGAAATAACCCGCAGCCCTGGCGCTCCAGTGGTCGCGGTGGTGGCTACCACCCCGGCCACGGTCTTGGAAGATATCGGCCGGGCCATGGAGTTGGCCGGAGTCGCCGAACACTTGTCGCCGGAGGCCCAGACCCTGCTCAAGGTCAACATTTCTTGGCAGCACTGGTACCCCGGGTGTTCCACCGCGCCTTGGCAGATCGAAGGGGTCGCCAACGCTTTGAAATCGTTGGGCCACCGTGACTTGGTCGCCGCCCACAATGGGACCGTGGTGGTGGACTCTTATGAAGGGGAAGCCAACAACAAACACAAAGTCGCCCAAGACCGCGTGGGGTTGCCCGCGGTCCATCTGGACAGCCCGCCCAACCGGTGGGTGGATTACAAGCCCAAGGCTGAAATGCTGGTCTTGGACGACATCTTTCCCGAAGGCATTCAGATACCCGAGTGTTTCCAGGGCACCAACATCGTCCATCTACCGACGATGAAGACTCATGTCTTCACCACCATGACCGGCGCCATGAAAAACGCCTTCGGCGGCCTCCTTCACCGCAAGCGCCACTGGACTCATTCGGTGATTCACGAGACTTTGGTGGACCTATTGGCGATTCAGCAGGAGATACACCCCGGCATTTTCGCCGTGATGGACGGCACCTTCGCGGGCGACGGGCCCGGCCCCCGCGCCATGCGCTGGCATGTGAAAGACCGCATCCTGGCCAGCGCCGACCAAGTAGCTATCGATGCGGTGGCGGCCAAAATGATGGGGTTCAATCCGCTGGACCTTAAGTTCATTCGACTGGCTCACGAGCGCGGTCTGGGCTGCGGGGACGTGTCCAAGATCGACGTGCTTGGCGAGGACATTAGCGGGGTTAATTGGCAGTTTTCCGGGGTGGAAAACACCTTCGCCAGCCGTGGCCAAAAGCTTATCTACTGGGGCCCGCTGAAGCCCTTGGAAAAAATGTTGCTGCGGAGTCCGTTCGTCGGTTTGGCCTTTCTGGCGTCGAACCTTTACCACAACGGTTACTGGCTGAAGACCAAGGGCAGGAGTCGCATCGACGCCGCCCTGAAGACCGAGTGGGGGCGCCTGTTCCAATCGTATTAATCCGGCGTTTTAATTCAGACTTTTTAGGACCCCTCGTGCGACCAGCTTTCTCGACCCATTCCCTGCTGACTTAATCCAAGATCGTAGGAATATAATCGAAACATGGACATCGCAATTATCGGGCTGCCCCAGAGCGGCAAGTCCACGGTTTTTAACGCCCTCACCGCGGGTCACTCGACCACCACCGGCGCCGGCGGAGCGGGCCCCATGCACGTCGGCGTCGTTAAGGTAATCGACCCAAGGCTCGCCGTACTGACCGAGATCTACTCGCCGCGGAAGACTATCCACGCTGAGATTCAATTCTGGGACCTGCCTACGGTGGACCGGGAGTCCGTCAAACAGTCGCCCGGGCAGTTACTCGGTGGACGACAGCGCAATCTCCTTCAAGGGGCCGATGCCATGTTGCTGGTGGTGCGGGAGTTCGATGACCCCGGTGTGACCCATCCCTCCGGTCGCGTGGACCCGGCCCGAGATTTGCAAGCCATGCTGGCGGAGCTGACGTTAGCCGACTTGGAAACGTTGGAGAGGGCCGAAGAACGGTTGGCCGACGGGCTCAAGAAGGCGAAGCCAGCCGAACGTCCCGCCATGGTCCCGCAGTTGGAAACGGTCCGAAAGGTCAAAACGGCCATCGAATCAGGCGCCCCCCTCCGCCAACAAACACTCACTCACTCAGAGTCCGTGGCTCTGTCCGATTTTCAGCTCCTTACTTCCAAACCGGTCATAGTCGCGTTCAACACCGACGAAACCGGCCCAACACAGACGTTAGAGAGCTTGGAGGAGAACTCGGGGACCGGCTCGGGCCTGGAACCGGAGGTGACAGCGGGACTGGGTGAGGTGGCCCTGTCGGCCAAATTGGAAGAAGACTTGGCGTTGATGACCGAGGAAGAAGCCACCGAGTTCAGAGAGGCATTGGGTCTCGACGAGCCAGCAATCGAACGAGTGAAAAGCGTCTGCTATGAAACCGTCGGGTTGGTCTCATTCCTGACTGTCGGCGAAGATGAAGTGCGGGCTTGGCCCGTTCCCGACGGTATCGTGGCGCAGGACGCTGCGGGCACCATACACTCGGACTTCTCCAAAGGCTTCATCAGGGCGGAGGTCATTCGCTATGAGGACCTAGTCCGCTGCGGCAGTGTCGCTCAAGGGCGAAAGGAAGGGGTGCTGCGCTCCGAGGGAAAGACCTACCCCGTGAAAGACGGCGACGTGATCAACTTTCTGATAAACGTCTGATATTCGATTCCGATGGAAGAAAGTACCTCAGGGCTATTGGTTCGTACTTTTGTCTCCGCCGACGAGCTGCGGGTGCGGGAGTTGTTTGCCGACGGAATCATGGAATTCGCTGCCGGTGTGGAGGACGAAGCGCGCCGGTACGTGGATCACTCGCTGTCCGATGACCTGGCCGATATCCCGGCCCATTACCTGGGCCGTCCCCGAGACCACTTCTGGGTGGTGGATACTGAGGCTGGAGTCATGGGAATGGTGGGGGTCCAAGAGCGGAGCGAGGACGAGGCGGAACTGCGCCGCATGAGCGTGTCATCGGCCGCGCGGCGGCAAGGCATAGGCCGCAAGCTCCTCGAGACCGTTGACGATTTCTGTCGCGAGAAGGGCTACCGGCGCATCAGCCTATCCACGGTCACGATGCTGCAACCGGCGATGGCCATGTACGCCAACAACGGCTACCGGCTGGTGGGCGAAGAGGCCTGGGGTGGTGTTGGCGTGCGGTATTTCGAGAAAGAACTGTCCAGCCCGACTTGATACGTCCAGCCAGACTCGAAATACGGGTTCAGATCTGGCTCAAGGGACGAGCGAAACTCAATTCATGGCCATCAGGGTCATTGATATGGAAGTACCGCTCGCCCCAAGGCGCATCTGCTGGCGCGGTCGTTGGTTTTAGGCCAGCAGCGATTAATCGGCGGTGGAAGGCGTCCACGTCGTCGACGTGAAAGATTAGACGGCCCCACCATGTGGGTTGGTCCTGGGCCAAGACCAAATTGAGAAAGGCTACTCCGATCTTGAAGCTGGTGAAGGATGCATCTTTGCCGCCGTACAAGAGGGGCAGGCCGACGTGGTTCTGGTAAAAGTCGACCGACTTTCCCATGTCCCGCACCGCCAGGGTCACAGCGCTAATCGATTGCACGCTCACTTGCGCTTCTCTCTGTCTATCGGCCGGTTAACGGCGGCGGCGGCCGGGAATGCCTGGAAAGGCCCGCTCCCCCAAGACCCAGGCGAGCCTGCCCTCGAACGCCTCCAGTTCCGCCGAGTCCAAGAGGTCCACCAATTCTTTTAGGCTGCTATTCATTTGTCCGTTGGGCGACTGCAATTGAGCCCCAATGTCGGTCAATGCGTCCAGAAGCGGTTCCGGAATCGGTTGACTGCCGAAGTCCCAAATAACTGTACGGATCTTAATATCGGAGTGGAACGTGAGCCCGTGGTCGATGCTCCACAGTTTGCCGTTGTCGTCTTGAAGCAGATGGTTGGCTTTGCGGTCGCTGCTGTTAGCGACCAGATCAAAGCAGCAAACCACTTTAAGTTGGGCCGCGTGCTCCGAGGTCAGGGTGTAGTAATTTTCCTTGGGGTCGTGATCGATGTATTCCTGCACCGACCCGATACCGTAGGGGCCGTCACGAATTATCGTGAAGGGAACGATGTCCCATCCCAGGGCGTCACTTAACAGATAGGCTGCATACTCTCGTTTATAGAGAGTGCCTCTGGGAAAGTCCCAAAGCGGGGCCTCGCCGTCTCGGGGCTTGTAGATGGCCAGGGTCTCGTGGCCCTCGAGTTCGATCTTGACTAGGAAAGTGTAGTTGGAACCGAGCCGGGTGAGCTGGCAGGAGACGATCTGGCCACCACGAATTACGTCATGAGGAGAGGTGGGCGTAGTCAATGGTCGCGTTCCAAATCCGGGTTTTCATTGTCAACAGGAGGTCAATACGGGCCTATCCCGCTTCCAGGACCGTGTGCCCGTTGGCTCTGGGGCATACGTGCCCTTCCGGATTGATAGGCTGCCCACACAAGAAACATGTAGGCCTGCCGGCGGAGCAAATCTTGAGTGATTCCTCGGAAAGGGCTTCAGCCTGAGCCACGGTGATCCAGAAACCCACCGATTCCATCTCTTGCTGCTCTTCTTCCGTCTCCCGCTCATGAGCCTGAGCGTAGAAGGAATTCGACTCGCCGTCGTAACTGAGCAGAAACTGTCCGGCTTTGAAATCGATTGTAGCTTCTCCACCGGACCAAGTCTGTTCCCTGGGTTCGCTTTCTCTGGCTTTGTCCTCGGCGGACAGCGCTCCGACAATGTCCTTCAAGTAGACGCCCAGTTGGAAGAGCTGCTCCTTTTCCATCCAGACCGAGCAGAAGGCTGGTCCCGCGTGCAAGTCCAACCGGAAAGTGCGCTGACCCGGTTGCCCGAAGGTGACGGGTTCGATACCGGAGAGGCGGCCCAAGGAGTACTTAACCTTCTTGGATTCCATGGCCACTATGATAGTCGGACGCGGCAAGGTGTGGCAAGAGAGCCGCCTGCGGCAAACTTCCAAACTATTTGGACATAAAGTCTGTTGCTGCCGCGCCGATAGGCAGGCTTTCAAAATTGAAGGGGCCCGCCATGGCGGGCCCCTTCATAGACTTTACCGACCTGGTTCTTACTACTTTTTGCCAGCGTTCTGGCACGCTTTGGACTTGGGGTTGAAATCCTTCTTCAGTCCAGGAGCGTCGTCTAGTCCTTCGCCGTCGACGCCGGAGCCTATCAGCACCTCGCTCTTTTGGCAAGACCGAGTGACAACTCTGATCCAGTCGCCAGGTTGGGACACGCGCATCGTGACTGTGATGGCGTTGCCCGCCACGGCGGTCCAGTCAATCCACAAAGGCGGCATCGAAGCGAGACGCGTGCTCCTCTGGAAGGAGATCACTAAGGGTCGGGGGAAGCAGCCAGGCTTGATCACGGTTCCCTGGTCGTAGCGGCTCGAACGGCCTCCCTGTTGCGAATTATTAACTGATCTAGCCGCTACGCCCCGTCCTGGCCTGGCTTTTTGAGACAGGCTCGAGTGTCGAACTCGCCCCTGGCCGCCTGGCGAAACTCGCCTCACGTGGTAGAATCGCAACTGGATTAGGCGGGTAGGATCAGCGTAGGCATGCTTGGCACAGTGACATTGGATATTCTCCGGGGGCATCGCCGGGCTGCAGTTTCCTCGTGTTGGTGATAGACCGTCTGTTACGCAGCGGCCACCGGTTGTTCCACAACCTCTACCTCAAGATTTGTAGATACATCAACAGTGCCCTTTCCCGAGGGCGCGGAAAACCGGCAGAGCTTGAGGTGGCTCCAACCAACAACAGCGATACGGAGGACTGTTCTATGACGGCGCACATTCCGGTCCGTCAGGACACGCTTGAGCAGTTCATCGCGCCGGAAACCGTGGAGACTTTTTTCCACGACTATTGGGAGCAGCATCCGCTGCACGCTGCTCGGCGGGCACCTGAGTGGTGTGCCGGACTGCCCGGTGTCGAGGACGTGGATGCTGTTCTCGCTCAGAATTCAATTAACGACGGCCAGACCTTGCGCATTGTGCGGACACAGGACGGAATCCCCATCGAAATGCCGTCTGAGGGCAAGGGTGGAAAGCACGATCTTGAGTCCATTTACCGCGCGTATGCTGAGGGGTGGACTCTAGTATTCAACGGACTTCACCATCGTTCCGCAGGGGTCGCTCAACTGGCCGCTCAACTAGGTGACGCACTGGCACATGATGTGGGCGTCAACCTGTACGTCACTCCGCCCAACGCACAAGGATTTGCGCCGCACATGGACGGTCACGACGTTTTTATCCTTCAGACGTCCGGAAGCAAGGAATGGCGGGTATACGGACCCGCGGTCGACCTCCCTCTAGAAGAGCAAGACGTCAATATCGACCCCGTTGATGTGGGCCCGTGCTTGGTTCAAGCGACCCTGGAACCCGGACACGTCCTTTACATTCCCCGTGGATTCGTCCATGAAGGAGTCTCGGCCAGCGAGAGCCTCAAGGCGGTCCACTAGAGCTCACCGATGCCGACTTGGTTACCGCAGTAGAATCGGTGAGTTTCTTCGACAACGATAACGTGCTCTCCGACGGGAGAGACCCCACGACCGCCAAGGACACCGGTGATGACCCGGGAGGGTGGAGTGATAATGCGAGAGATGATGGCAGGAAGGCCGACGCTGGCAGGGACCCCCGCACCAATAACGACGCCTAACGCGCCCACGCGACGCGCCGTTTTCGGAATGCCGCACGGTGATTGAAATAGCGTCGGCTATTCTTTCCCCGGGTGGCCATTCTTTTCAAGTTCCTGACGGACGAGAAAGCCTGAAGGTGTCACGCCACCGGTTGATTATCGCGATACCAGTCGATGATCTCCGACCCGGAGGCGGCCCACACTCCTTTCTGACTCACCATGTGCCCTAGCGCTTCGTCCAGGTAATCAACTCGAAATGGTTGTCCGATAAGCCAGGGATGTAGGTTCAGCACCAGAAGCCGCCCGGTCTCCGCAGAATCGTGGTAGATGGTGTCGAAGCCCTCTTCGAGCATCTTCCGATACCTGCCAATGGGGACGCGCCGGTCCCACAGGGCGTTCACGTCGTCGAGCTCGAGCATGATGGGCAGGGCGAACAACTCGCCGTGAGGACTCTTTAGAGGATATGGCTGCTCGTCATTGGTCCAGTCGCACACATACCGGATACCTTCCTGGGATAGAAGCTGAGGCGTCCTCGTCGATTCCCCGTACTCCGCTCCCAGCCAGCCGGCAGGGGCCAGTCCTGTGGTGCGTTTCAGAGTTTCCACCGAGTCCCGAATATAGCCTCGCTCCTGTTCAACGGACATATCGCTGGTGATCATCTGGCTAACCGATATCCCGTGCCCGATGATCTCACAGCCTCGCTGTAGGCAGTGTTTAACCAGATAGGGGTAGTAGTCGGCAGTAAGGGAGTCCATGGCGACCGTGGGTTTGATCCCGTGCTTTTCCAGCACGTCCAGCACCCGGAAGATCCCCACTCGGTGGCCGTAATCCCGGTGCGACAAGCGCATGTAGTCCGGGAAGGGCCGTGGCAATATACCTCCCGACAACCCGGCCGCCTGGAAGCTTCCCTCGGGAGTTTGCCACTCGAGACGTTCGAGGTTGACG
>CBDFHM010000008.1:0-202507 GCA_965247605.1 Dehalococcoidia bacterium
TCTATATCCCCGACAGGGACACCCATCAATGGCAGCGCACCCATCCGCTTGAACAGTACAGGTGGACCACCAACAAGAACAGGCGCACGAACGGGCACTACGTCAACATCGTGAGGCTGGTTAAGTGGTGGTGGAGAACGGCGCATCCCGACCTTGAATATCCGAAGAGCTACCCTTTAGAGCATCTTGTTGGCGACTGCTGCCCGGACGAGATGGGATCGCTAGCGGGGGGGTTCACCTTGGTGCTGGAGGAGATGGTCTCTAGGTATTCGACATACGCCGCTACGGGAATCGTCCCGTTTACTCCAGATAGAGGAGTTCCAGAGCACAACGTCCTGAAGCGTCTGTCTCCGAGTGACTTCTCACAATTCGTCGACCGTGTTCGGCAGGCCTCCGTTGCGGCAAGGAAAGCCCTGGACTCGAACGACCCCTCGGGCAGCGCTACACTGTGGCAGTCGCTGTTCGGTACGAGATTCCCGTCCCCTCCGAGTGGCTCTACGGCAGCGACCGCCGGAGCAGGGGCGGCGGGAACAGGCGGATTCACACCCCGCCAAGAGCGTACGCGCGTTGGAGGTGGAAGATTCGCCTAGCTTCTCACCCTGAACAACCTCTTCCAGAGGCCCTGCGAATGGGTCGCAGGGCCCTGGAGTCGGTGCCCGGCACAAAGATGATCGGGGACTTCGTCTGGCGCGATAACCAAGCGATCTGGGTTCTTCACTGTAGGATCACTGCGGATGTGGAACCCGGAGGCTCTATACCTCGTGTAACCGACTGGTACCTTCACGTCCACGACATATACCCATACGGCAAAGTTGTTTTCTACCCGGCGAAAGTCGGAGGCATCACGCTGACATTCCAACACCAGAATCACAACGGCGCAGGGCTTGCCGAATTGCCATGGCGATGCGGTCGCCTTTGTGTCGACACCAGCCTGCGCACTCTTGGCCGGCGGTTCTACGACGCCGAGCCGTTCGACCCGGAATCCAGGCTTGCCTGGCATGTCCAACGAGTACAGGAATGGCTTCGCCTGGCGTCCCGAGGCGAACTGGTCCAGGCTGGCGACCCGTTCGAGCTGCCGGATATTCCATTCTCCTCTGATTTCAAAGTCGTCTTCGCCGAGGGGCCCGAAGACCTTCCCTTCTGGCAAGGGAAGCACCCGCGCAAAGGGACTGCAAGTGTCCGAACCCTGCAGGAAGCCCCACTCACCCTCGTAGTAGACGATTTCAACGTGGGCAGGTCTGGAGTCGATATTCAGGACCTCTGGACCAAGCCACTCGGCAAGGAAAGCGACCTTGGTGTGGCGTGGATCTGGCTTTACCGTATACCGGTAGTCGATCCATGGGCCATACCGGCCACATGGGGGCAGCTCCGGCTGTGCTGCAAAGCACAGGGGATCGACTTGGACTCCCTGTTGAGGCCGTTGAGCAGTGACCTCCGAGACGGAGAGTGGCACGTGTTGCTTGTTGGGTTTCCGATTCCAGCCAAAATTCAGGACCCTGATGTCCAAATCCACTGGCTCGCCCTACGGCTCCCGCCCCTCGCCTCCCGGCCCCTACATGGATTTCGACCCACTGAATCAGGTTACTGGAGACGGGACCGATCGCTGGTATTCGGCGACAATGTGCCTCTCGCATGGGTGAAGACCGAGAACTGGCACCAGGACGAGATATCGGGTAGGGGCAGGATGAATGCATCGTTGCGGTCAAAGTCCGTTCTAATTATCGGCGGTGGCGCGGTGGGGTCGGCACTTGCCGAAATGCTCGTCCGCTCGAGCGTGCTAAACGTGACTATCATGGATCATGACCGCCTGAAAGCTGGCAACCTCGTAAGGCACACATTGGGAGTTAGCCACTTGGATCAGGCGAAAGCGTCTAGTCTGGCAGAACGGCTCGATGATGCAGCGGTCCATTCCCTCGTTTCACCCATAAACGCTGCCTTTCCCCCGCGTGAGCAGAAAGACATCAATCGCGTACTAGACGCCGATGTAGTTATCGACTGTACGGCTGAGGACTCAGTTGCGGAGCACATGAGCAGGTTCGCTTGGGACGGACCCGTCACCTTCGTCTCTGTGTCACTTGGTTTGAAAGCATGGCGAGCGTTCACCTACGTGGCGCACGGCAACACGTTCCTGGCCGACGACTTCGCAAGTAGGCTGGATCCATGGCTGCGGTTGGAGATGGATGGTTACGATGAGGAGCTGCCCCGCGATGGCGCGGGATGTTGGCATGCGCTGATGCCAGCGCGGATAGACGACATCTGGATGATGACCGGGGCGGCTGTGAAGACTATAGAATCCGTCATCGCCGAGCCTCCGCGTGAGCCCACTCTATTCGTATTTGAACAACAGTACGAGGATGGTGCATTCATTGGGCTACGTAGAGTGTCCACACCCGACTCGATCTCCTAACCTCACTATGGGCTCCTCCGATGGCCGCTTTCGGGTCCATGTTGGGTGTCGCCAGCTGAATGCCCTATTGTCCATATGCCGCGAGTCTGGCACCTTGGAAACCGGGGGTGCCCTCGTCGGTCGGTATAACGAGGCGCACGACACTGCGATAGTGACACAAGTGTGGGGCCCGCCAAGGGACTCGGTCAGGAGGAGAGAGGTGGTCTCGTTTGTCTGAACAGCGCTGCCCGGTTTGATAAGTGGAATCGCGCTGCCGTGCGTTAGGCCGCCGCGGACTCGGCAGGCGCTCTGTCAAAGAACTGGTCCGGCGTCATTCCCCCAAGGCTCGAATGGGGCCGTCCGGCATTGTAAAACTCGAAGTACCGCCCGAGTCCAGTTCTGGCTTCCGGGACCGATTCGTAGGCTCTCAGGTACACCTCCTCGTACTTGACGCTCTTCCACAGTCGTTCGACGAACACGTTATCCTTCCAGCCCCCCTTCCCGTCCATACTGATCTGGATCTCACTGGCTTTCAGCAGGCCGGTGAAGGCATCACTTGTGAACTGGCTTCCCTGATCTGTGTTGAATATCTCCGGCGCGCCGTGGCGTCCCAGGGATTCTTCGAGCGCCTCCACGCAGAAGTCTGTGTCCATTGTGACCGATACCCGCCAGGCCAGCACCTTGCGGCTATGCCAGTCCATCACTGCGGCTAGGTACACGAACCCCCTGGCCATCGGAATGTACGTGATATCCATTGCCCACACCTGGTTGGGCCTGCTCACCTCAAGCCCGCGCAGCAGGTACGGATACACCGTATGGCCGGGCCGTCGCCGGCTGGTGTTGGGCTTGCGGTACAGCGCCTCGATGCCCATCCGCCGCATCAGTGTGGCGATGTGTCTACGCCCGGAGGAGAGTCCCTCCTGGCGGAGCAGGCCTCGCATCATCCTACTGCCTGCAAACGGATACTCAAGGTGCAGCTCATCGATGCGGCGCATCAGCCCGAGACCGGCTTCGCCCACCGGCCGTGGCCGGTAGTAGATGCTCCCGCGGCTGATGCCCACTGCCTTTGCCTGGCTGGCGAGAGGCAGCTTGTGATCGCGGTCGATCATCGCCTTGCGCCCGGCAATCCCGCCTTCGTGAGCGCGGCCTCTAAAAAATCGTTCTCCAACGCAAGCTCACCGATCTTAGCGTGAAGGACCTTCATATCTACCGGCTTTTCAGCCTGCCCTGTCCCGGCCCCAAATAACTGCGCCGCCCGATCCAGCAACTGGGTCTTCCATTGCGTGATCTGGTTCGGGTGCACGTCGAACTGGCTTGCCAGCTCCGAAAGTGTCCGGTCGCCGCGCACTGCGGCAAGAGCCACCTTCGCCTTGAACTCTGCCGAGTGGTTACGGCGGGGTCGTCTGCTCATCTCTCGCTCCTGTCTCCGAGAGCACTATCATGCCCTCAATCAGGCAGCGATTCCACTTATCCCCCTGTTCAGATTTCCGGAGCCACTTCTGAGGACCAGCTTTTGGAGAGGAACCCAAGGCTTGCAACAGCAACTCGACTCCCTATGGAAGGATCAGGAATACTACCTTGGTGAGTGGCACTATCATCCTGGCGGAGCGGGTCTCAAGAACCTTCGTTTTGAGGTTCGCTTTGGAAGTGAAATTGACACTGGCCTTGTCCCATCAGACGGGAGGTCGCCCAGAGTGGATGGGCTTACACCACATCCCACAAAACTCGCAATACGTTCGAATCAGTTTTCGGAGAGCTGGTCACTTAATGGGCTGCGCTCGGATACCGGTACACCGAATCCCGTCTGATGTAGGGTGAATGAAGGTCTTCCCCCGAAGGACCGGGAGGCAAGAGGTGGGCTTCGGCCCGTCCGGGGTAGCCTCTCCGGGGCGTTCGACCCTGCGCGGCGCCGACCCACTGGAGGAGGGAGTGGCCGGCGCCATGCTCGGGAGGGTTGAACCCCGGACCGCCGTCGGCCCGGTCGGCCTTGAAGGGGCGACCGGAGGAGGAAGCCCGACGTCGAATCGGTCTGGGGATGCGCTCGGGCGCCCGGTGCGGGCCGGGCCAGGTGCGCAGCGGTAATGCTGGACCCACCCCAATCTCGGACGCCCATGAATGGGCAGAGATTATTTAGGCACTATCGAGATTAGGCATCGGAATAGAACCAGGTCACGGCCCTGGAGGCCGGAGACCGGCGAGAGACCGGGTGCTCGCCGGGGTGGCCGATGAGCAACATCGTCGCCATTTCCCAGGATTCGTCAGCACCCAGTAATTCCTTCAGGCCGGGGTGCCGGGTCACCCCACCGGTCTCCCAGGTAACCGTCAGCCCTTCGGCAGTGCCGGCCAGCGAAATGTTGTGGGCTGCGACGCACACTGAGGCGTAGTTTTCTCTGGTAGTCTCTTCGTCAGGCCCCAGGACGTTGTAAACATATATGACAATGGGGGGATCCAGCACTTTTTGCCGGGCGGCATCAGCTCGCCGTTGGTCACCCGTGCGCTGCATCTGATACTCGGCGGCGAGTTCCGCTGCCCTAGCTCGCACCGTACTGTTCTGCTCTAGGACGAAGAAACGCCAGGGCTCGGTCAGGCGGTGGTTGGGTGCCCAGATTGCCGCGTCAAGCATCCGTTCGATTGCCATCAGGTTTACCGGCTCGACGGAAAATTTCCAGGCGCTCCGCCTCGCATAAATGGCGTGATACACGCTCAACGGCTTGGTGGAATTGGCGATCATTATTTTCGTCTCCCTTACGCTGGCTATAATGGCGCATTGTCCGGTTCGGGCAACCCGTACGATGTGTCGCCGCCGTCGGGCATTTTCAGGCCCTCGATAAACTCCTGAAATGCTTGGGGTATCGGTGTCGCGTCGCCGGGTTCATTTTCGGACTCTCGTTCGTTCGACATATCCATGTGCAGTGCAGGGTCGGCTCTCGGGCCATACTCACGATGTGTTGTGGCCGTCCCGCTCCGGCTCTGCGGGAGAGAATTCTCCGTCCATGAAGATGGGTATACCCATGTGGATCGCCATGGCCAGTCCGGCCGCCGCATCCACCTGAATGTTGTGAAGGCCGGCTGCCGTAACCAGCCGCAGAATTCCGACAACGTCGTCGGCTTCCCCGGAGCGCTTGATCACAACGTGGCTGATCTTGGCATGCAGACCCTCGGCCACGCGCACGGCCAGGTGGTGCAGCGGGCAATGGTCCGAGGCTAAGCCCCTCATCTCCACCGCCAGAATTCTGGCCTGCTCCAGCGACAAATGGACTATATAGGCCGATTTTCCGTTGCGCAACCGCAGCAGCAGTTCCCCTCGCCATCCATCTTCACTGCGGCGAATCAGGTATGGAAACACTGGCGTCATATTCATTCACCCTTACTTCGATCTCGGTTGAAGATAATCCAAGTTGACACTTCAGGATTTTCGCGTATCAAGCACCCAGGCAGTGTCGCTAAGGAAACCGGTGTAGGAACACTGGAGGTCGCCTTGCCACGAAAAGCGCCCTGGCCACCAGATCATCCCTGATCCCCGGCAATTCCCTGTCTTGACTACATCTTCAGTAGGATCGCAAATTGTTCTTTCGTAACTTGGGCCCTGCTTTCCTCCCCTTTCTTTTTCCTCGTTTCCCGGAGCCGACGCATTCGCGCGGCCTGTCTTCTGCTGCTGCGTTTCTTCACAGGAGCCATTGGCGCACACTTCCTGGGGATTCTGTGTCCCAGTCATGAGGGGTTGGATTCAGCGATCTCGGGGCCGTACCGCTCCACAAATTGCCTTTCGACTCTGCCCGTCTTGAGCATCGTCCCGACCGCCAAGAGCCATAGAAAGAAAGCCGTGCCAACGATGGGGTGCAGGACCGTGGCAGAATCCACCCAGATGAACTGCATGGCCACCCCAATGATGAGAGAAGCAGGGGCGATCCATTGGAAACTGCCGCCCACCGACCACTGGTACCGAGCCGCGACGATGACCGCCAGGCCGGCTGCGGCGAATCCGATTTTGCCGGTGACCCAGCGAAGTCCAGAAACCATTTCCGCGACTTGAGAAATCTCGCCCGACGGGGCCCCTCCGGTGAAGCTGATTGCTGGCGCAGGGTATGCTGCTATCAAGATCGTACAAGCACCGGAAAGAGTGGTTAAGACGGCAGAGAGGGCAAATATGTACGGCACTGTTGGCGAGGCCCAACGTTCCCGGATGATCCAAGTCCGCAGCAGCAGCCATGTTGCAACAAAGAGAGCCAAGCCCGAGAGGAGCCGCGCCACTCCAGAAATGCCATAAAGCGCCCGGTTTGCATCCACCGCGCGCAGAGATTCGAGCAAGGTGTCCTGGTCGGCGCCCGCCGCTACCCGGGTGAAAACCATCACAGACATAGCGGCAGCGGCGAGCAGCAGACACATCCCCGCCAAGCGGGCGGAACTGTCTGGCGGGTGGTTCGCATTTCCTGTCGGGGAGGTTGATATGTTGTGCATATCTGTGGCCCCATGGATCCCTGAGTCTGGGTTGAATCGGATGGCCAAAACGGAATCAATTCCCCGGTGTATCACCCGAAGACGGAGGCTGTGTGAATCGGCACAACCGAGCCCATGTCTGAGAACTCCAGGACCTCCCTTCTCTCGTACGATCGCTCAGCATCCCCCCTGCCAACTCCGACGTATTCGAAGCCGAGCTGGAACATTAGACCAGCGTCGAGAGCATTCCTCCCGTCAAACACAAACCTTGGTGGACGCATTTGACCTGCCATCGCAACCCAGTCTGCTTGGACAATCTCCTCCCATTCGGTGAGAAGTATCACGGCCTGAGCACATTCCGCCGTCTCTTCGACTTCATCCACAAATTCGACATCCGGAGGCAATAACTCGCGGGCAGTAGCGCTGGCTAACGGGTCGAATGCCCTGACCTTCGCTCCCCTTTTGACGAGGTCGCGAATCAGTTCCAAAGAAGCTGCTTCCCTAACGTCGTCGGTTCCGGGCTTGAATGCGAGCCCCAGTACCCCGACTTGCAGCCCTTCCAAGCAGCCGCCGAACCTCGCGTCAAGCTTCTTCAATGGAAGTCGGCGTTGGCGCTTGTTGACCATCGCCACTGCCCGTAGCAGGACCGCTTCGATCCCAGCGGAATGTGCGATGTGCTTGAGCGCACGTATGTCCTTTGGAAGGCATGACCCGCCATAGCCGACCCCGGCATGGATCCTGTTGCCCGTTCTTCCGTCGAGAGCAAGCCCTTCGCTGACGGCGTCAATGGAGGCCCCAACAGCGCCACAGAGGGAAGCCATTTCGTTCATGAAGGAAATCCGGGTGGCCAGGAAGGCGTTGTTGGCGTACTTGATCATCTCCGCGCTGGTGATGTCGGTTACCAGGAACGGAGCTTCGATTCCCGAGTACATCTTCCTGACGGTACTGACAGCCTTCCTCGAACAGGAATCGGCTCCCAGCACGATGCGGTCGGGGAATTTCCAGTCCTGCAGCGCCCGACCCTCCCGGAGGAACTCTGGATTGGCGATGTAGTCGACGGGAGACCCCTTCAGGTCTCTTAGCCGAAACTCCAAACCACCGCCCGGTGGAACCGTGCTTTTCATCAAAAGGACCAGATCCCTGGGTTCTTGGTTCCTGACCCACGCAAGGGCGGCACGCACCTGGCTCAAATCCGCTTCGCCGCCTGCGGTTGTGGGCGTGCCGGTGGCGACTAGAGCAATATCGCCCAAGCAGCCGTCAAAGGCTTCGCTTCGAAGGAAACGCAGATTGCCGGTGGCCACGGCTGCGGACAGACACTTCTGAAGGCCGGGTTCGTAGAAGGGAACCCGGCCTTCCCGTAGTGCCTGAACTCGCAGTTCATCTACATCCAACCCCGTGACGTCATGGCCCTCGGCAGCCAGTCCTCCGGCCGCCACCGTACCCAGGCGTCCGAGCCCGATGACCGTTATCTTCATGGATTCTCCTTACCCGGTCTAGGCCATTCCTGTCCTTTGGTTTGTAGCCAATTCCGGCCACGTAGCACGCATTCAGCTAGACGGTAATATCGACGACATCTCAAAACAGTGTGCTACGAGTAATTATTGACATCTACTTTATAGCTGTGTTATTAGTGTACACTAATTGCTGTATGATATGTATACACGAAGCTTAAGATATAATACACACGTTTATTTAAGAAGTACAAGCACGAATTTGTGAAGAGTATGTCAATAAAGGAGCGCTTAGTGTCCCGACGGAGCCGTTGGGTTTTGAGCCCTATGCAGCTCACATGAGACCCTCCGTTTCAGCTTTCAGGGTTGCCCTATCCATAGCATTAGTAGGGCTGACCCTGCTGGTGGTCGCCTACCTGGCCGACTGGTCCCAGCTGAAGCTGGCACTGCATCAGCTGGGCGGTCGTCCTTTGCTAGTGGGTATTTTCGTCCTCGCCTACACGGGAGCCTTCCTGTTGAGGGCATTTGCATGGCGGGCGTTGCTGACTCAGCGTATAGGCTTATACCAACTTCTTGTGTCTATTCAGGCTGGAATGCTGGTGAACCATCTCGCCCCAGTAAAGCTTGGCGAATTCGTCCGCCCTCTACTGGCGGCGCGGTTCGGGCTGCCGATGGCGCAAGCAGCCGGCACGACCGTTGTGGCTCGGTACCTGGACTTCGCGGCTCTTCTAGTAATCGCTGCTGTGGTTGGGACAGCCGTGTCCCTGACATCGGGGGCACAGCTTTGGCTGGAGGGACTGGCGCTACCGGCTGGAGTGATACTGGGATGCGGGGCGGTGCTGATGGGCCTGCGTCAGTCCCAGTGGTTCGACTGGTTGCCAGCCCCCCTGCGTACCAGGCTTGAACCACTCCGGGACCAACTCCGGCAGGTGTCTGCCCGCCAGATTGCCTACTCAGCTCTGTGGACGCTGCCGAGCTGGGCTCTGGAGGCCGCTGTGATCATAGTTGCGGCGAAGGCCCTCGGAGTTGAACTTTCAATCGCTGCGGCAATCGCGGTTACCGCCTTCACCATCCTGTTCCAGGTGTTCCACCTGACTCCCGGCGGCATTGGGGTCTATGAGGCCGTAATGACCGGGGCGCTCTACGCCCACGGGATGCCGTGGGAGCAGGGGCTGGCCCTGGCCGTTGCCACGCATGGCCTGAAATTCGCGTATTCCTACACCATCTCCCTGGCATTCACCGTCACCGCCTTCAGGAAATTGCCTGAACTCAATCCCCTGGGCGGCATCCGCGGGTGCGCAGACGGCTCCAGGGACGCCTCTCGATTAGAGGTGGTTGCGGCCCGAATCTGGAACGTGTTGAACGAGGGCAAGCCCTTTACTCCCGTGTTCGTGGTTGGTGTCCTGGGGCTGCTCAGCCTGCCCCACATCACTGATGCCGGGTACTGGCCCAAGGCGGGGATCGCCGTGACGGCGTTGCTGCCCCTGTTTTTGCTCTTCTACCGGTTCGATTTTCCGGTCAGGCTGAGGGCTGTGCTGTGGCTAGCACTGGTCGCGTTCTTCGCTGCATTCCGTTTCGTTGACTTGACGGCGCTGGCCCTGGTTCTTGGGCTTTACTTGACCTTCACTGTCTTTCTCTGGGGGACAGTCTATTACCACCTTCGGATCGGTACGCCGTGGACCAACTTCACCAGGTTCTGGCGCCTTGTTCTGGAGAATCCGGACCCTACCAGCGGCAACTTCCTGGAGCAGATTCCGAAGACCCTGCTACTGGCTTTTGCTTTCCTCATGATGGTGGAGCGCCCTGGCCTGAATACGCTGGTTGCACTGGAGGGGTTTTTCGTCGGACTAGGCGTGGTCGCCCTGCTGGTTCACCAGTGGTTCTTCACGTGGCCGCCAGCACCCTCTCTGACGCCCACGCGCCTTGTGGCAAAGAAGGGCCGCAGACTGTGCTGCCGCTTCATTGCCATAGTGATAGACGGCTGCCGAGCTGACAGATTGCAGGAGGCGGACACTCCCTTCATCGACAGGCTGCGGCGCGAAGGAACAGACTACGTCAACACCTCGACCGTGTACCCGGCCCGAACCGTCACCGGGTTCGGCTCCATGTTCACCGGCGCGCCGCCGAAGGTGCACGGGATGCGCAGTAATTTCGTCCCCAGCCTCGGCGTGAAGTGCGAGTCCATATTCGACTCGCTGCGAGACTCGGGGCTGTCGGGCCGCCTTGTGGGAATCGCGCACCTCGTGGACGCCTTCGGAGATGATGTGGAGACGGTCACAGCAGTCACCCACAACGATGAGATCGACGACGCCCTAGTCGCAAGAGCCAAGGTCGTGATGGAGCGCGACAATCCGGACCTCCTTGTACTGCAACTGCTCAGCGTCGACCAGACTGGACACGCCCGGGGCAGCTACAACTCTGAGTACCTCGCAAAAATCGAGGCCACCGACCGCAAGATTGAGGAGTTCCTTGGGTGGTGTCGGGAACAGGGATACCTGGACGACGCAACCGTGCTCATTACTTCCGACCACGGCCAAGGCATCGGCATCGGCGGCCACGGCCACATGAGCCCTGAGGAAACCTACGTTCCCTGCATCATGTGGGGCCCGGGTGTCGACCGGAAGGGGGTGTTCGACGAACCAAGGTCCGTTATGGACGTTGCGCCCACCATCGCCTACTTCCTGGGTGCAACGCCTCCCGCCCAGTCAATGGGACAGGTGCTGGCTGTGGATGACACTCCGGAAACAGAGAAGCCTCTCGCCGTTATCATTCCAGCCTACGACGAAGCGGAAAATCTCCCGGTCACCCTGTCACGGTTGCCTGCGCATCGGGTGACCAACATGCGCGTCATCGTGGTTGACGATGGCTCGTCCGACGGCAGTGCTGAAGTCGCCGAACACCATGGTGCGGACCTGGTGCTCCGCCATTCCGTAAACCATGGGTTGGGAGCAGCGCTTCGCACCGGGCTCGCCGCGGCCAGAGAAATGGACGCCCGGGCCGCCGTGTACGTGGACGCCGACGGAGAGTATCCGCCAGAGCAGATACCGGAGCTGCTGAGACCCATCGAATCCGGGGAAGCAGACTACGTTCTAGGCTCCCGCTACCTCGGAACCCGCGAGCGGCAGCCCGTTTGGCGGCTGATTGCCAACGTCGTCTTCACCGGCTTGTTGTGCCTTGCGTCAGGCCGCCGTATCACCGACGGGCAAACCGGGTTTCGCGCCTTTTCCCGGCGCGCCCTGGAGTGCGCCGAGATCATCCACGACTACAACTACGCCCAAGTCTTGACCCTCGACCTTCTCAAAAAGGGAATGCGGTTGAAGGAAGTGCCAATTTCATACCGCTTCCGAACAAGGGGGAAGTCGTTTATTGGCATCACGTATCTCTGGCGGGTGCCAACGGCAATGCTTCGCGAGATGCTGAGCTAGAAACGAGGCAACTAAATTTAAATTAAGGAGGACTAGGAAGTGCTTAACCGATTCAATCCACCAGTACTATGGCGTCAGACGTTGTTATGGACGTTGCTGCCCGTGCTCCTTCTGTCGCTCGCTCTGGCGGTTGCTTGTGGAGGCGACGAACCAACCGCCGCACCAACTTCCCAACCCGTGGTGGGCGGGGCTGATGCCGGGTCAGATGCGGCGGCTGAGGCTGCGCGGTCGGCGGCCGAGCAAGCACAAGCTGCGGCCGCGGCTGCCCAAACTGCGGCTGCGACAGCTCAAGCGGTTGTGGAAGGAGCACGCCAAGGCGAAGACCGCCCCGCCGTTACCGTGATCGGCAGTGGATCCGGGACTGGTTCGGCTTCCGCGTCAGCATCCGGAACGGGCGCCGGCTCCGGCTCGGTTTCCGGGGCAGGCACAGGCTCGGGGTCGGTGTCCGGCCAAGGTACGGGTTCCGGGTCAGTATCCGGTCCGGCCGCCGTTAACGCCGTCACCACTGTAATGGTGCCGGTGGAAGGGCACGGCGGAACGGGTGGCCTGCTGATTCCGGCTGGACTCAACTATGAGACCAACCGCGATCTTCCCACCAAGTCAGACGGTATATACACTCCGGTCAGCCATCGGGAGATCTACCAGAAAATTTCCTCAGACTATCAGGAGATAGTCGCCCTAACCAACCTGGTCAACATCGGCAGGCCGTTGCCCCTTGCTGAAATCATGCTGCTATATGAGGTGGGCCTGCATACGCGCATCGGCAACAGCAGCCGGACGCTCCGCGGCTTCGCCCGCGACCCGCGCCGGGGCGAAGAGTTCCCGGACTCGATGGCCTTCTATGAGTCCGCCACCTTCCTCGACAGTCCGATAAGCAACGCGGTACGCTTGCGCGGAGAGGCCGAGGAATACACCCCAGCCCAGCAACGACAGGCGATCCAGAAGAGTCTACTCAGGATCATTTACCACTGGTCCAAACGTTACATGTTCCTTGGCGGGGAGCGCCAGAGCGCGCGTCTTGTCGATGAGGCATGGGCCGTCTACGTCGGTGAAGAGGTAAACGGACAATATCCCAACTCGCTGGCAGCGACCGCCCTCAAACGGGAGGGCAACTTCGGTCGCGAGGGCACCATCGACACCCCGCTGCGCGAGGCCATGGCCGAAGCCCAGCAGGCGGCTAACGACATGGACGATACGGCCTACGCAGCCGCCGCCCAAGATGTTTACTCGCGGTTCAACACCATCTTCTACCTCAGTACGGTAAAGTACATGAACGAGGCCTACAAGAAGGCGGAGACCGGCGACAGCTACGGCGCCGGGACCGCCCAGGTCGAAGGACTCTCGTTCTACAGGTCAATTCAGCCCGAGGTCGCCAAGGCCAACGCGACATCGAACGAGACGATTGTCGCCTACTTCCAGATGGCGCCCGAAGACTTGACCGCCTCCCTACGCGACGGTGTGCTGGCCGCCCTTAACCGGGCATCGTCGGCGCTATTACTCACGCAGGCTGACCTCGTCACTCAGTTTACGGCTGACACTGGGTCCGGACCCAGCGGGGGCATCGCCGCCTCCGGCCGAATGCTGATCCCGGCCGGCCTCAGCTATGAGACTAACCGCGACAATCCGACCAAGTCCGACGGAATCTACACCCCGGTCAGCCATCGGGAGATCTACCAGAAGATTTCCACGGACTACCAGGAGATAGTGGCCCTGACTGACGTGGTCAGGCAGGGCAGGCCTTTGCCTGAAGCAGAGATCTTGCTTCTTTACGAGGCTGGGATGCACACCCGCATCGGCACCAGCAGCAGGACCCTGCGGGGCTTCGCCCGCGACCCACGCCGCAGCGAGGAGTTCCCTGATTCCGCGTCCTTCTACGAATCCGCCACCTTCCTGGACTCTCCGATCAGCAACGCAATACGCCTGCGTGGAGAGGCGGAGGAGTATACCGATGCCCAGCGGCGCCAGGCCATCCAGAAGGGTCTACTCAGGATCATTTACCACTGGTCCAAGCGTTACATGTTCCTTGGCGGGGAGCGCCAGAGTCCCGGTCTTGTCGATGAGGCATGGGCCGTCTATGTCGGCGAGGAAGTTGACTGGGAATACCCCAACTCCTTGGCGGCAACGGCTCTAAAGCGCGAAGCCGATTTCGGGCGCGAGGGCACCATCGACGCCCCGTTGCGCCGAGCCATGGCCGAGGCCCAGCAGGCGGCGGCCAACATGGACGACGATGCCTACGAGGCTGCCGCGCAGAAGGTGTACTCTCGCTTCAACGCCATCTTCTACCTCGGCACGGTCAGGTACATTGGCCGGGTACTAGATGACGCGGAGGCCGGCGACCATGACAGTTTGAAGACCCACCAGGTCGAAGCCCTGGCGTTCTACCAGTCCATCCAGCCTGAAGTCGCCAAGGCCAACTCCGCTTCCAACGACACAATCATCGCCTACCTCGAAGCCGAACCGGACCAGATTACCACGGCGTCGCGCGACGGGGCGCTGGTTGCACTGAACCGGGCCGCGTCGGACCTCCTGCTGACGCAGGAGGAACTGGTAAGCAGCTACTAGCGACCAATTCCAGCAATAGCTTAGAGGAAGAGTAATGGCATATATTCGTCGCCGGATTTTTCCGCAAATTCTGCTGGCAGTAGCGGCGTTAACCGTGGCACTGCCCTTGGCGCTGGTGAGCTGCGGAGGGGGCGAGCAATCACCCTCTCCGGCGGCGACTTCGCCAGCCGCACAGGCAACCGCAACGGCTGCTACCGTATCGCCCACATCGGCCCCGATCACCGAGGGCCCAGTCGATGTGGAACCTACTGAAGAAGATCGCACTCTCACAGTTTATTCAGGGCGTTCGCGATCGCTGGTGCATCCGTTATTGGAAGCATTCGGCGAATACTCGGGAGTTGATATCAGAGTCAAGTACGCCGGCAGCACATCGATTGCGGCTACTCTGCTTGAGGAGGGGGACAATACCCCGGCCGACGTGGTGTTCCTGCAGGATCCCGGTTCCCTCGGCAGCTTGGCGGCCGCCGGGATGCTGACCGAGTTGCCCCAAGGGACTCTGGACAAGGTGGATTCCAGGCTCAGAGACCCGAACGGTCAGTGGGTCGGCACCTCCGGCAGGGCCCGGACCATCATCTACAACACGGAAACCATTGACCCCGCCGCAGACCTGCCGGCCTCCATCCTAGATTTCACCGCTGAGGAGTGGAAAGGACGAGTAGGATGGGCTCCCAGGAATGGCTCTTTCCTGTCCTTTGTCACCGCCCTGAGGCTGCAACTGGGCGAGGAGGGCGCCCGGCAATGGGTGGAAGGCATGAAAGATAACGACGCCCAGGGATATCCAAACAATGTTTCCATTGTGAACGCAGCAGCCAACGGGGAAGTTGATGTTGGTTTCGTCAACCATTACTACTTGGAGCGCTTTTTGGAGGAACATGGGCCGGGATTCACCGCCCGGAACCACTTCATCGGCAACGGGGACCCAGGGGCATTGGTCCTGGTCGCCGGTGCCGGGATATTGAAATCCTCCGAAGACAAGCTGACCGCCGAGGAGTTCATCGAGTTCCTGCTTTCGGAGCCGGCGCAGAGGTATTTCACATCAGACGTCAAGGAATATCCGGTCGCGGCCGGGGTTGAGCCGGTGGGTGACCTGCCGTCCTTGGAATCCTTGGATCCGCCCGACGTTGACCTGGGCAGCCTGAGCGACCTGGAAGGCACCCTCAACCTGCTCCGGGAAGTTGGCGTTCTGCCGTGACGATGACGCTTGCCGCACGGTCGACTCTGATGCGGATCAAGGAAAAAGAGCTGCTGCTTTCTGCGGTGGCTCTTTTCCTTCTGCTGTCGGTGACTTACGCATTTTCCGTGGACATTCGGGCTACGCGTGGCGCATCCATAACAGGCGACGAGCCGTTCTACCTGCTGACCACCCAAAGCCTGTTGGCTGACGGCGACTTCGATCTTCGCAACCAGTACGAGACCCGTTCCTACGAGTCATTTTTCGACCATCCCGACGGGTTGTGGCAACAGTCGGTGCCCTTACCCGACGGCAAGCTGCTGAGTCCGCATAACCCTGGGCTTTCGGCACTTCTGCTCCCTGGATTCGCCTTTGGCGGCCTCGTCGGTGCTCAGGTGCAATTGCTGATTATGGCGGCAGCGACCATGGCGCTAGCTTTTGTGCTGGCAGACCACCTCACCAGGTGGAGGCTGCTCAGCTGGGCGGTGGCCCTAGCTGTTGGGCTGACAGCCACAGCGTTCATTTACTCCAGCGAGATATATCCCGAATTCCCTGCTGCGCTGGCTCTGGTCCTGTCCCTGCTGCTGGTGACGCGGCAGCACGTATTCTCGGTCGCCGACGCGTTGCTCTTGGCCGTCCTGCTGACAGTCATGTGCTGGTTGGGGATAAAGTACGCGCCATTGGCGCTGCTGGTATCGGCGTACTTCCTGTTGAGGGCAGGCACAGCCGGCCGGATTGCTCTTGTGGCTGCAGGAGCCGCCTCAGCAGGGTTCTTCGCCTGGTTTCACCTGCATCTGTTCGGTGGCTTGACTCCCTACGGTGTCAACGTCGTCTACGCTCGGTGGAGCACGGCGGAGATCCTGAGCGGGCACATCGAGTGGGGAGAAAGGTACTACCGCCTCTGGGGCCTGTTCATTGACCGTCGCTTCGGCATCGGGCGCTGGGCCCCTCTACTGCTGGCATTGGTCCCGGGTCTGGCGCTGCTGGCGGTTGGGAAACCGCCGCTTCGGCTGGTGCTGGCCCTGATATTTGCGCAGATTCTGGTCGCCTCCTTCGTAGCCGTTACCATGATGGGTTGGTGGTTTCCCGGGCGCACCCTGCTGACGGTTCTGCCCCTCACTGTCGTGCCCCTGGTTCTGATGGGTACCAGGTTGCCCTTGTGGGGTGGAATCACAATGGCCTTACTCGGCCTCCTGACGATGGCGAACACCTTCGGTCTTGCAGCCGCCGGACGGGCAGGGGAGATTACCATCGCGGTCGACCCTTTCGACATGTCGTTTCCCGCGTTTCAAGGCCTGACTGGGCTGTTCCCGCTGTATACCTGGTGGACGAACGAGACCTGGTGGCTGACTTTCTTCTGGTTGGCGGTGGCTGGCTTGGTAACCGGGGCCCTGATCTGGCCGGCAGTCGTTCGGGTTGCCCTTAGACTGCGGCAATGGGATCCCACGACTAACCTTCTTGGCCCGGTTGAATCCCGGTTTGTGATGTGGACGCTCGACAAAATCAAGTCGAGACTGTCCCAGAGAACCATAACGGTCATAAGGACCAAGGGAAAAGCTGGTTCAGGCAGCCCATCTTGACTTCCGAGCGAGACTGTTTCGGAGGGGCTTTCAAAAATTCGGCACCCTTGAGGGCATCTATAGGCGTGCGTGGGAATATTCGAGAAAGCCGTCAGCTCATGTCAAGGTTCTCGCCCAGTTCCTGTTCTCCTTGTACCATGCGACTGTGCGACGAATCCCCTCTTCGATGGCTACGGTCGGGGTCCAACTCAACAGGTCTCGGGCGCGGCCGATGTCCGCCCATGTCATCATTGGGTCTGCGGGATGGCGTCCCTGGTACTCGACGCTAGCCAACTTCCCGACTGCCCTCTCTATCATCCTGATGACGTCATTCAGCACGACCGGTCTTCCATATCCCAGGTTGACGGTCTCGTATCCCGGTACGCCCAGGGCAGCCACTGTGCCGCGGGCGATGTCGTCCACGTAGGTAAAGTCCCGGTGCTGCGTCCCGTCGCCGAACACAGTAATCGACTCGCCCTCCGCGATGCTGCGTATGAACCTGAACACGCTCATATCCGGACGTCCGGCGGGGCCGTAGGCGGTGAAGTAGCGGAGCGCAACGGCGTCCACGCCGTGGAGGTGGTGATAAGAATACAGCAATGTCTCCGCAGCCTTCTTGGACGCGGCGTAGGGCGACAGCGGCCGACTGGAATCGGCGTCCTCGCTGATAGGCCCGTCAATCTCGGCCCCGTATACGCTGGAGGTGGACGCAAGGACGAACTTCCCGACACCGAACTGCCGGCACAACTCCAGCAGGTTGAGCATGCCCATAACATTGACTTTGAAGTAGGTTCCAGGGTTGTCCACGCTTCCCCTTACTCCAGCCAACGCTCCCAGATTGAAAATTGCAGAGACCTGTCTGAGTTGGCGGTCGCAGTTAACGGCCCGTGTGAGCCGCTCGGCGTCACTTATGTCGAGACGATGGAAACTAAAACCCTGACGATGGGACAAAGTACTCAGTCGCCAGTGCTTTAGTTTGATATCAGGGGAGTCAGCCAGATTGTCGATCCCAGCGACTACATGCCCTGTATCCAACAACAGCGACGCAACCCGAGCTCCGATGAATCCGGCGCATCCTGTCAGCAGAAATCTCAAATGCGTTCGTTCCTCTTCGACACTTTATTGAGCGCGACACTTACCTGGAGGCTAATTCCCTTTATATCACCCTGGAGTTCTCCAGACAACACAAACTCCTCCTTCTGTTTGTTTTCCTCGCGTGGAGACATGGCAGTCCGCGGGCGGCTATTGGATCCTGTCCCTTCTTGGCCCGCCTAGCATGACTTGAACTTCCGCTTCGAACATCCCAAGAGCGCTGCACAACCACCTAACTGCTGATGTCCAGTTAGGTGGGAAAGGTCACCAATCGTTCCAATACACCTTCCCCAGACTACCTTGAGCATCTTTGATCCTTGGTCGTTAGACCGTTGGGACCGTGACCTCGACGGATTTATTTGACCCGCAGACTGAACAGCTGATCACTACCCTCCCAGGTCCGTAGAACTGGGTCCGGCGTCCCCGGTGCCGCACCAGCACCATGAAGTCGGATTCGAAGTCCGGGAACTCGTAGTTTCTGCCGAACGGCATACCCGCTCCCAACAAAAAAGCTCCGCACCTGTAGACAACCGCGAACTGCGGCTGCTAACCATTGGTGCGGGACTACTCAGCCCGGTTCGGGGTCTAACCGGAGGAACCCATCGAGACGCCAGGGCTGGTTTTCAGGTCGCTGCGCCCTCGGCTGTCTGTCCCGGATATTGTAGAACGGGCGGTCTAGGGCTTGTCAACAAGCCGTTGTACCGGCATCAGAAAATACGATTCGGGATCGTATTTTTGAGGCTAAACTCGTAGTCTCGGGCCACGAGGTTCCCTAGACTGCGGGACAACTGGCCGTTGGCGGCGATGGCTGCCGTCTAACAGCACGCCGAGAAATCATTATAGTAGAGCTTGTCTCAGAAGTATTTTCCATGACGAAGATCGTACTCTTGAAAGCTCATAATTTGGTAACTGATCTCTCAGTCACAATAATACGTCCAGTCAATCTGCGCTTGCTCCGACTATCGTGAGGAGCTTCGACTTCTGTGACAAGCTCAGTACGGTACACTCTGGCCCACCAGGTTCCCATCAGGGGACTACCGGATCTCCACAGGAACAAATATGCGTTACTCAACGTCTATATGTGTAGAGCAGTGGCTTTACAGGGAGGTTGAGCCAAGAATGAAGACAACAATTGCTATCATCACCATTATCGCCGTCGTCGGGTTGTTAGCGATGGCATGCAGTGATCGGCCCACGCCGATTGACGATTCGCAGCCAACGCCGGCGCCAACCTCTACGCCGGTCCCTCCTACGCCCACTCCGTCTGTGGTCGCTTCAGACGACTTCACTGACGCAAGAATATCCATGCGCGAGGGGGGCGGGATGCTCGGCACGGTCCGAGTCCACACTGTCGATTCGACTCTGTTGAGTTACAAGGGGAATTTCCTTGCGGTCGCCAATCAAGAAGCACGGACGGAGTGCTCGGCAACCACCATATCGCCGGAAGACCAGAAGCTCCTCTGGAGAACGCTGTACGAAAGCGATGTCTTCACGCTCGGCGATAACAACGAAATGCTGTCGGTTGTGGCTGATGTATCCTTCTACGCCATAATCGTTGAACATTATGGGCAACGCAATGAATTCTCTGTTTACGCCCCCGGATTTCTGGCTGATCGTCTAGAAGGGCGCTACCTCACCATCGTGGAGGCCATAAGGAATTTGGCCAACCTGCGCCTGCGTGCCCCAAGCCCGGAGGCTTGTGCTGACTACCAGGTGGCTAATCAGACACCGGAGCCCACTCCAACGCCTGTCCCTCCCACGTCCACGCCGGTCGACGCCTCGCAGGCAATACCAGTGCCAACCTCTACACCTGTCCCCCCCACGCCCAAGCCGGTTGACGAGTCGCAGCCAATATCAGCGCCAACCTCTACACCTGTCCCCCCCACGCCCACGCCGATGCCGAACGTTCACAGCGTTGAGATTGGTCTTGGCGGATCCGTCCAATTGCCCGACCAGGGTATTGGAATCTCATTTGACCGGGTGGTGGAGGATTCCCGGTGTCCAGCGAACGTCGTATGTGTGTGGGCCGGGGAGGCGGTGATCGAACTGACGGTGACCGAGGCTGACACGAGCGTTGTCGTTCGTCTGTCCCTTCGGCCGGGCTCCCATATCAAAAGCCCGTGGGTCAGAGTAACGAACTCCCAGCCCGGTTCGGAAGACATCTCAATCCGGCTGACAAGCCTGGAGCCCTACCCAGGTTCTGACGCAGACAAGGAAGGCGGGGGACTGACGGCGGTGCTGGAAGTCATGGTTGACAGAGGTTAGTGTACGGGCAGGCCGTGGCAGGCATGGCCGTCAGGGACGACGGCGCCATCGACAAGGACCACTCCACTAAGAATCAAGTTGACCGGGTCGCGGCTAATACCTCCCCCCGGCCCTATCCCGTTTCCGTCGTGCCCCAGCAAAGAGAAGAAGTCCGACTATTGCCCCGATCAATATCACCACGATGACCCACCAAGGGAATCCTTCGTCCCCGCCGCTATCCGCCTGGGGAGGCACTGGCCGAACCGTGGGTGTGGGCGCGGTCGTTACCGCGCCGATTGCCACTGGAGTAGATGTCCTATCCGGCTGCGGCGTAAACACTAAAGTCGCCGTGGGTACTGGTGTTGGTGTAGCAGCAGGCCCTAGCGTTCGCGTCGGCGCATCAGTCCCGGCGCGTCCCGGTGACGAGGTTGGCAGCGGGACCGGCTTTGTGGCGGCTTCAACCGTGGGGGCAATTGTCGACCCTGGTGATGGTGCGAGTGTCACCGTCGGCGCTGGGACCGGCGTCGATGTAGGCATGGGTGTGGGCGGCGCCTCCCCGGTCTCGCCTTGTCCCGATTCCGACCAAGGGCTGTTTCCTTCAGCGTTAACAGCTCTCACCTGCACCTCGTAGCTGGCCCCAGGTCTCAGGCCCTGCAAGGTCATGGACGTGCCGATGCCGCTGTACGCTGCGTCGCGGAACGCTCCGCCGGCATCCCGGTACCGCACGTCGTAACCGGTGATTTCCGGCCCCTGGTTATCGGGCGCCGTCCAGCCAACCGTCAGGGCGGTCGGGCCGGCGCTGCTTACTTCAGGAGCTCCTGCCGGCGCGGGCGGCTCGTCCACGTCAGTAACGTTGATGGTCACGTTGATGTCGTCAACTCCACCCCGGCCGTCCCGCACCTTCACCCGCACCGAGTACTCGTTCTTGACCTCGTAATCCAACGGGGTCTTGGTGGTGAGCTGCCCGTTCCTAAGGTCCACAGCGAAGGCCCCCTGGTCCGTTCCCAATAGCGAGTATTCCAGCGGGTCATTGTCCGGATCGCTGGCTCCCACCGGACCGCCTACCTCGGTCCCCACTACCACGTTCTCTGGAACCGTGCGGGCGGTGCTGTCGCCGTCGCTGAAGGCGGGCGGGTTGTTATCCGGTCCCCCATTTGTTCCGGGTCCCCCGCCAGATCCCCCTCCGCCCTCGTCCACTTTGGTAACGTTGATGGTGACGGCAATGGAATCATCGCTCACGTTGTTGTCGGGGTTGCCGTCGGAGTCCATGCCGTCTGTAACGTACACGGTGAAATTGTAACTTGTGGGGCCGGACTCGTAGTCGAGCCCGGTGCCCAAGCCCACCGTGATCGCACCGGAGTTGAGGCCGATGTCGAAGTAAGCCGCGCCGTTCCCTGACTTGGAGTAGTTGAGATCATCGCCGTTCGGGTCGGAGGCGGCAACACTGCCAACGTTGCTGCCGGCCGCCGTGTTCTCCGGCACGTCGAAGGTGACGCTTTCGTTTTCGAATACAGGGTTAATGTTGGCTTGAGGGATGGCTTCACTTTCCGCCTGGGGCCCTGGGCTGCGGAGGTTCACCGCGCGGACCTGGAAGTCATATACTCGGCCATTGAATAGGTTTTCCACCGTGTGCCCGGTGGGAAGTTGGCCTGCGATCCCGGGGACGGACTCCCAGTCATGGATGTCCAGCACGTGGGCCGAGCCGGCCCCCGCCAAGGCGGTGTGAGCGGCAGTGTCCACCGCTACGGAATACCCGAACCAATCGCCCGCCTCGCCGTCTTCGTCGGTCAGCTTTTTCGTCTGGATCCATCCACCGTTGGAATCTCTGGTGAAGACGTAAGCCGAACCTGAAGCAGAGCCGTTGTCGTCGTCCCCGTACGCACCAACCACCACGGTATCAACGTCCACCGCCACCGAATACCCGAAGTAGTCGAGAGCATCGCCATCGTCTGCAGTCAGCTTTTCCCCACCGTCCCACACGCCTCCCGAATCTCTGGTGAAGACATAGGCCGCACCGGCATCCAGAAGGTACAAGGGTGAATCGGGGTCTGAATGGGGGTCAATGGGGTCGTGCTGATACGCTCCCACCACGACGGTGGCAACTTCCACCTCGGCACCACCAACCTCCACGGTATCAACGTCCACCGCTACGGAATACCCGAAGTTATCCTGCGCCTCGCCGTCGTCGGCGGTCAGCTTGTTGGTTTGATTCCCGTCGGCCCAGGCACCGGAGGGCTTCACGAACACGTAGACCAAGCCCGAGTCAATGCCTTTGTCATCGTCCCCGGACGCCCCGATCACAGCGGTTTTGCCGTCCAATGCTACGGAAACCCCGAACCAGTCGTCATCGGCGCCGTCGGAGGCGGTCAACTTGGCCGTCTCAGTGTCTTCCATGGGGTCCCAGTCGGCCCAGCCGCCACTGCTGTTGGGTTTGGTGAATATGTAGGCCGAACCAGAATCTTCTGAGTCGTTTTCCTCGTCGTCGTCCCGGTACGCTCCTACTAGGACGGTGTCACCGTCCACCGCCACGGAATACCCGAAGTAGTCGAGGGCCGCGCCGTCGGAGGCGGTCAGCTTTACCCCATCGTCCCACACACCGTCATTCCTGGTGAAGACGTAGGCCGCGCCGGAATCAGCGCCGGCGCCGTCGTTCCCAGGCGCCCCAACCACGACAGTATCACCGTCCACCGCCACGGAAAGCCCGAAGTTGTCGTAGGCCGCGCCACCGGAGGCGGTCAGCTTTACCCCATCGTCCCACACACCGTCATTCCTGGTGAAGACGTAGGCCGCGCCGGAATCAGCGCCGTTGCCATTGTCCTGATAGGCCCCGATCACCGCTGTGTCACCGTCCACCGCCACGGAATACCCGAACTTGTCGCCCCCCACGCCGTCCAGCTTGCTGGTCTTGAGCAGGTGCAATACCTCGTATCTGAGTATGGTCTCTTTTGTCTCAACGTGGGTGTAAGCCCATTTCAGCTTCACCTCACCATTGCCCTCCTCCGGGGGCTCCAAGGTCGGGCGAACTAGTTGAGGCGGCAGAGGCTTGGCGTCGATCGCCGAGGCAGGGCCAACGCCGGTTGCGTTCTCCGCCCAGATTTGAAACCTGTACGTGGTGCCGTTGGTGAGGCCGGTAATGGTGTATGTGGTGGCGTCGGCACTGATGTTGGTTGAGTTCGTGACTCCGTCGATGCTGTAATGGTATTTATCGATCGAAGCGTCGTCGGGGTCGTCCCAACTCAGACGCACCTCTTCGTGGCCCGGCTCCGCCTCGAGATTCAACGGCGAGTCTGGTAGCGTACCCGCCGGTGTGGCAGTGACGTCCGAGGCATCGCCGTATGGTTGAAAAGCCTGGTTGTCCACCGCGCGGATGTGGAACGTGTACTCGGTGCCGTTGGTCAGGCGGGTGCCGTCGGTCAGACTGATAACGGTGTAACCGATGGTGTTCGCGACGCTGTAGTCGATGTCGTCGGGGTCGATGTCGATGAAGCCAGTGCCGCCGTCGGTGCTGTACTGGTATTTATCGATCGAAGAGTCGTTGGGGTCGGCCCACTCCAGCTTCACCTGGGTGTCGCCCGCGGTTGCGGAGAGGTCCGGCGCGGCCGGTGTCGCACTTGTGGGCGTGGCATCTTTTGTGGCCGAAGGACCCTCTCCGATCACGTTCACCGCCCGCACCGCAAACGTGTACGTGGTGAGGTTGGTCAGGCCGAGCACCGTGAAATTGTCGGTGCTCGGCCCGCTGTCGGGAATACTCGTGAAGGTCGTGCCGCCGTCGGTGTTGTACTCGTACTTCGTGATAGGGGCGATAGTGGCGTCGGCGGTGGCCGCAGTCCAGCTCAACGTCACCTGGCCGTCGCCCGCATCCGCGTTCAGCCCGGTCGGCGCGACCGGCTTCCCCAGGGGAGTGGCGCTGGCTCCGTCCGAGGCAGGACCAGCGCCACTTCGGTTCAGCGCCCGGATTTGGTACGCGTACTCTGTTCCGTTGGTCAGGCTGGTCACTGTGTGATTTGTGGTTTGATGGTCGCTGAGGCCAATGTCCATCCAATCGGGTATGCCCAACACATGGACCGAACCAGCATCCATGCCAGTTGCGATGTCGTCACTGTACGCCCCAACCAGTGCGAGATCACCGCGTTGATCATCCAGGTCCACTGCCACTGACCATCCGAACCTGTCGTTGGCCGCGCCGTTAGGGGCGGTGAGCTTGAGGGTCTCAAAGGTGCTGGCCCAGCCGAGGTCAGGCTTCTCGAAAACATACGCCGAACCGGAATTGCGTCCGTTGTCGTCGTCTTGCCACGACCCAACTACGACCGTGCCATCCTCTACCGCCACGGACACTCCGAAGTTATCTCCAGCTGCGGCGTCGGAGGGCGTGAGCTTGGCTTTCTCGCCCCACACACCCGATTCCCTGGCAAAGACGTAAGCCGCCCCGGAACCGGCGCCGGTTCCGGGGTCGTTGTGCTGTCTCGCTCCGATCACCGCAGTGTCGCCGTCCAGCGCTACGGAAAACCCGAAGTAGCCGCTCGGCTGGCGGTCGGAGGCGGTCAGCTTGGCAGTCTCATTTCCGTCCGTCCAGCCTCCGGGAGGCTTGTCAAAGACGTAGGCCGAACCGCTTCCTAACTCACCGAAGACCGTGTCGTCCCCGTACGCCCCTACCAATACAGTGTCGCCGTCCACCGCTAACGAGTACCCGAGATAGGCGAGCTGCAAGCTTGTGGAGGCGGTCAGCTTGGCCGCTTGGCTCCACGTGGTACCAGACTTGGTGAACACATAGGCCGCACCGGCGCCCAAACGGCCCCCGGCGTCATAGAGGCGAGACCCAATCGCCAGGGTGTTGCCGGCCAGAGCTACGGAACCTCCGAAGAAGGCGTACTCCTCAGGGGTGGTGGCGGTCAACGTGACCGGCTCGGCAATAGTGTCTGCCCAGCCGCCGCTTGAGGTGGGCTTGGTGAATACATAGACCGCACCGGAATTTGTCAGGGTATTACCTTCATCGTCTTCGCCGTCGTATGCGTGGGCCCCAACCACTACGGTGTCTCCCTCCACTGCAACGGACCAACCGAACTGGTCGCCCGCCACTTCGCCTTCGAGCTCGGCCTGCTGGGTCCAGTTACCGGTGGACTCCCTGGTGAATATGTAGACCGAACCCTTCCTACTATTTGCCCGGTCCGCCCCAACCACGGCGGTGTCGCCGTCGATTGCTACGGAAGTCCCGAAATGGGCGCCGGCCGCGCCGCCGGAGGCGGTGAGAAAGGCTTCCGGGATCACCTCAGAAATTTGGTAGGCATCTATGGTCGAATCATCGGGGTCGGTCCATCTGAGCGTTACTTGCTTGTCGCCAGCCACCGCTCCCAACCCGGTCGGCTTGGCTGGCTTCCCAATCCGGGGGGTGGCGCTGGCGCTGTTTGACGCCGGCCCTTCGCCGGAGGCGTTTACCGCGCGGATTTGGAACGAATACTCCTGGTAGTTGGTCAGGTCTGTGACGGTGTTTGCAGTGGTGGCCGAGTTGATGCCGCCGTCGAAGTCCGAGAAAATCGCGCCCCCGTCGGTGCTGTACTGGTACTTCGTGATTGTGGCGTTGCCGGGATCGGCCCAGGAGAGCGCAACCTTGCCGTCACCCGGCGCGGCCGACAGATTCGCGGGGGCGACCGGTACCATCAAGGCGCTTACGGTGGAGGGCGCGCCGTTGCCGAGATCGTTCACGGCGCGCAGCGCCAAGGTGTGCGTGACGCCGTTGGTCAAGCCGGTCACGGTGTAGGTGGTGGTGGTAGCGCCGCTGCCACCGATTTCCGCGAAGGTCGTGCCGCCGTCTGTGCTGTACTTGTATCCCGTGATTGTGTCGTCTTCGGGGTCGTCCCAGGACAGAGCCACCTGCCCGTTCCCTCCCGCGGCCGATAGGTTGGTCGGGGAGTATGGTACCGCCTTGGGCGTTACATTGAGCCTGTCAGAGGCCGGGCTATGACTGTCAGAGGCGACAGCCCGGAGCTGGAAGGTGTACATCACGTCATTGGTCAGGCCGGTCACCGTGTAGGAGGTCGCGTTCGCTCCGCCGGCCGCGCTGTCGGAAATGTCAGCCCAGGACGGGATGCCCATAAGATGGGCTGCCCCTCTATTACTGCCGTCCCGGTACGCGCCAACCACGGCGGTACTACCGTCCACCGCTACGGACCACCCGAACTGGTCGTCCTCCGCACCATCTTGGTCGATGATTTTGGCTGTCTCAGTAGTGGTGTCCCAGCCGGTGGCGGGTTTGGTGAAGACGTATACTGAACCGGACTCGTCCCCCTTGTCGTCGTCCTTGTGCGCCCCGACGACGATGGTGTCGCCGGACACCGCCACGGAAATTCCGAACTCATCACCCGCCGTAGCGTCGAAGGCGGTGAGTGTGGCCGTCAAAGTGGCCTTGCCATCGGCATCCAGGGAGTCCCAGTCTTCCCAGTCTATCGAGCCGTCGTTGTTGGCGTCGGACGATGGCTTGGTGATTGCGTAGGCCG
Source organism: Dehalococcoidia bacterium (assembly GCA_965247605.1). Classification (GTDB taxonomy): domain Bacteria; phylum Chloroflexota; class Dehalococcoidia; order Lucifugimonadales; family UBA3495; genus VXOI01. The sequence continues at coordinate 26,819 of CBDFHM010000008.1, forward strand.
AATCGGCCTTGTGGGCCCCGACGACGATGGTGTTACCGTCAATCGCCACGGAAATTCCGAACTCATCACCCGCCGTTGCGTCGAAGGCGGTGAGTGTGGCCGTCAAAGTGGCCTTGCCATCGGCATCCAGGGCGTCCCAGTCTTGCCAATCTATCGAGCCGTCGTCGTTGGCGTCGGACGATGGCTTGGTGATTGCGTAGGCCGAATCGGCCTTGTGGGCCCCGACGACGATGGTGTCGCCGGACACCGCCACGGAATTACCGTAGTAACCGCCTGCCGCAGCGTCAGGGGCGGTCAGCTTGACCGCAGTATTAGTCGAGGTCCAACCGCCGTTAGCGGGCTTGGTGAAGACGTAGGCCGAACCGGATTCAGCGCCGTCGTCGTCGTCTTGGTGCGCCCCAATCACGACGGTGTCGTCGTACACCGCGACGGAATACGCGAACTGATCGTCCGCCGCGGCATCGTTGGCGGTGAGCTTTGCTGCCTGGGTCCACGACCCGGCCGAATCCCTGATAAAAACGTAAGCCGCACCGGTGCCGGTGACCTGGCCTTCGCCCGCCACACCCTTATCGGCTCCGGGAGCCCCGACCACGGCGGTGTCGCCATCCAACGCTACGGACTGGCCGAATTCGTCGCCATCATTCCCGTCCAAGGCCGTCAGCGTGGCCTGGGTCCACTCCCCGGATTCCGAATTCTTGGTGAATACGTAAGCAGCACCCGGGCGATTGTTGAAGACAGCGTCATAAGCCAGCAACGCCCCAACCAACGCGGTGTCACCGTCTGCCGCCACGGCCATCCCGAAGAAGTCGCCATCCCTGCCGGCGCCTCCGGCGGTAAGCTTTCTCGGCGTAATCTGCAACAGTTGGTACTTGGTTATGGTGGAATCGTCGGGGTCGTCCCAGCCCAACTCCACTTGAGAGTTGTACTCGATCCCGGTGAGTCCGGTGGGCTTGGCCGGCAGTGTCAAGGCGGTCACGGTGGATGCCTCGCCGTTACCGGAAGGGTTCACCGCACGCAGCGCTAACGTGTACGTGGTGCTGTGGGCCAGGCCGGTGACGGTGTAGGAGGAGGAGGTCGCGTTGCTGCCGGGAATGTCCGTGAAGCTCTCGCCGCCGTCGGTATTGTACTGGTATTTCGTGATTGAAGCGTCGCCCGGATCGTCCCAGGAAAGGGCGACCTCGCCATCGCCCGGCGTGGCTGAGAGGTTAACGGGGGCAGCTGGTAAGGGCACGGGCGTGGCGGTGTCAGTGGCTGCCCCTCCGAAACCGGACGGGTTCACCGCGCGGACCGCAAACGTGTATGTGATGTTGTTGGTCAGGCCGGTTACCTCGTGGTACCTGTTCCCGGCGTCGTCGTCGGGGATTTTGGCCCACCCCGATGTCCCGATAACGTAGGCAGAACCGGTATCGAGGACATCGTTGCCGGTGTCGTCGTCGTCATCATTGGCGTCGTTCCTGGGCGCAGCCACCAATGCAGTGTCACCGTCCAGCGCCAGCGCGATTCCGAACCGGTCGCCCGTCGCGGCGTTGGAGGCGGTGAGCTTGACCGTGCCAGTAGTGTCGGTCCAGCCGTTCGTGGGCTTGATGAATACGTAGATCGAACCGGAATCCACGCCATCGTCGTCGTTCTGGTGGGCCCCCACCACGATGGTGTCGCCGTCCACGGCGACGGACCGGCCGAACTGGTCGTCATGGGCGCCGTCTGACGCGGTGAGCTTGGCCGTCTCGGTGCCTGCACTGTTGGCCCAGCCGGTGTCGGGTCTGGTGAATACGTAGGCCGAACCGGTGCTGACCTCAGTGCCGCCGACCGTGTTCCGGTCTCCGGACGCGCCAACGACTATTGTGCTGCTACCCACCGCTACGGAACGACCGAAATTGTCGTTGGCGGCCCTGTCGGACGCCCTGAGCTGCACGGTTTCAGTCGTCGTGGCCCAGGCGGCGCCCCCAGACTTGACGAACACGTAGACCAAACCGGAATCGGTGAGGCTGTTGCCGTTCTTACCGTACGCCCCGACTGCGATGGTATCGTCGTCCACCGCAACGGAGATCCCGAACTCGTCGCCCGTCTCGGCGTCGGTGGCGGTAAGATTGGCCGCCTGGCTCCACACACCGGAGTTCTTGGTGAAGACGTATGCCGATCCGGCTGCGGGCGCACCGACCACGATGGTGCTGTCACCGTACAACGCCACGGAGGCTCCGAACAGGTCGTCCGCCGCGCCGCCTGTAGCGGTCAGCTTGGCCACAGTTGTGGTGGAGGTCCAGTCGCCATCGGAAGGCTTGGTGAACACGTAGATTGCGCCCTTGTCGAGGTCGTCCCCGCGGGCCCCAACCACCACGGTATCGCCGTCCACCGCCACGGAGCTTCCGAACTCGTCACCATCCGCGCCATCGGAGGCGGTCAGCTTGGCCTGCTGGCTCCACGCACCGTTGGAATCCTTGATGTAGACGTAGGCCGCGCCGGGCCTGCTAACGTCCAGACTGGTGTCGGGATCCGTATAGGTGGGTTGGAAGGCGCCGACCACGGCCGTATTGCCGTCCACCGCCACCGAAACTCCGAACCTGTCGTTTTTCGCGCCATCGTCGGCGGTCAGCCCGCTCTCCTCAGCGAGCTGCATTAGCTGGTACTCGGTTATGGTCGTATTCCCGGGGTCATCCCAGCCAAGTTCGACCCGCTGGTCGCGCGGCCTGGCCGTGAACCCCGTTGGGGCGGTCGGCATCATCACAGCGGTCTTGGTGTCTGTCGCACCATTGCCGGCACTGTTCACCGCACGCACCGCCAAGTTGTACGTCTCGCCGTTGGCCAGGCTTTCGACGGTATATTTGAACTTACCCGTTTCACTGGAGTCGATGGCTGTGAGGGCGATGTTGTTGTAGCTCGTGCCGCTGTCGGTGCTGTACTGATACTTGGTGATGTAGTCGTCGAGCGGGTCGTCCCAGGAAAGCACAACAAGCCCGTCACCCACGGTGGCCTCGAGATTGGCTGGGGCGTCCGGGGGGTCGAGCACTTGATTGACACTGATTTTTAGCAGATTAGACTGGTAGGCCCAGCCGGTCGCGGACGAAGAATCGGCTTGGTGGCGGTAGGTGATCATGGACCAATTGGGGGCCGCGCCGGCATCCACATTGGTGGATGCCGTAGTTCTCAATCGGGGAGGAGTTCCGCTGCCGCTGAAAGCCACGTGTACGAAGTAGGTGGTATTTGCAGCCAATTGGGCGGGGGCGGTGAACCGCACGAGTCCCGGCTCTATGGTGTCCGGGTTGGTCAAGGTATGCACCGTGCTGCCCGGATCGGCATTGGTGTTCGAATTCCACACCGTCACCGTAAGGTCTCCACTGTCTGTACCACGTTGAAAGTACAAGTCGATACTTCCCAAGACGTAGCCTGTCTCATTCGCGCCCGTCGAGAATTGCTGAGCTTGGTCCCTCGACAAGTCGGCGTCGACGCCATCACTGATGTCGGTCTCTTGGCCGATGTTGCTCACGAAGGGGGGCACGAGGGGGAGGGGCGGCGGTGGGGCTGGCGTGGCGCTAGCTTCGGCCGAGGTGTCGCTGTCCTCGTGGTTGTCATCCGCATATATCTGGAAGGTGTAAGTTACTCCGTTGGTCAGGTTGGAAACAGTGTACCTGAGCTTGCCCGGTTCGCTGGTGGAGTCGATGTCGGTGAGCTCCATGTTGTTCCAACTTCCGAAGGCGCCGTCGCCTTCTTTCTGCTGGTACCGATAGCGTTCGATCGAAGCGTCGTTTGGGTCGTCCCAGGACAGCGTCACCTCTCGGTCAATTCCCAGCGCGGTCAGATTGGCCGGCTTGGCCGCCTTGGCTGCCGTGGGCGTGGAGGTCACGCTATCCGAGGTCGGCCCAAGGTTGCCGCCGACAACCGGCACGACCCAGAAGGTGTACGCCACGGCGTTGGTCAGACCGGTTACGGTGTGAGACATGGTCCCCGAATTGCTGCCGGGAACTGGGATGTCGGCCCATCGGGGGATGCTGGACACGTAAGCGGCGCCCTTGTCGCTTGCGACTCCGGGCGCCCCGACTATGAATCTACCGCCGCGCGCCGCTACGGAATATCCGAAGTCATCGCTCGCGGCGGCGTTGGGGACGGTCAGCTGGAACGTCTCGTTGGCCGTTGCCCAGCCCCCGCTGGGCTTGGTGAACAGGTAAACCGAGCCGGTCTCATCGTCGTCCGCGTCTTCGTCCACGGGCGCTCCAACCACAATAGTATCGTCCTTCACCGCGACCGCAAACCCGAAAGCATCGTTGTCATCGGCGTCCGAAGCAGTGAGCTTGGCTGTCTCGGTGGCCGTGGTCCAGCCGCCAACGGGCTTGGTGAATATGAAAGCCGCGCCGTGTTTAGGGGAGTCCTGCGCGCCACCGTCCCAGTTGTCGGCCCCGACAACGATAGTGTTGCCATCAATCGCTACCGCACTGCCGAACGCATCGCCAATTTCGCGGCTGGAGGCGGTGAGCCTGGCGACGCGGGTCCAATCGCCCTGGGAATTCTTGGTGAACACGTAAGCCGCGCCACGGGTAAAATCTTCCCCCCAAGCCCCTACAACGATGGTGCCGTCGTCCACCGCTACTGAACTGCCGAAACGGTTGCCAAGGTTGCCGATCCCGACATTGGCGCCGGGGTCCAATGCGGCCTCCTCGCTCCAAACACCTGAATCCTGATTATCGGAATCCCTGGTATATACAAAGGCCTTACCGGCCTCTGCTAAGTTGTTGATCTCTATTCCGCGGGCGCCGGCAATAGCAATGCCGTCGTCTATCGCCACTGAAGTCCCGAGATAGTCATTGTCCTCATCACCGGTCTCCGTGAACTTTATGGCCCATGAGTTGCTTACTCCACCCTTGGCAGCGATGATGACCTTACCTGGATCGGTGACATCGTAGTACGACGGTGCTCCAACCACGGCCGTACGGCTGGCGATCGCTACGGACTCTCCGAGCCTGCCCTTTTCCTGCGGGTCACTTACCGCCAGGAACTCATCGTAGCTCCACCCACTGGAACCACTGCTGTAGGCGTGCGCCCATCCGCCGTCAGTAATAGAGACGTTTGAGTTGTTCAGAGATTCTTGGAGGGGCGCTCCAACCACCGCCCTGTCCCCGTCAATCCCCACGGATTGTCCGAACCTGTCGCCTGACTGAATGGCGACTGAACTATTAGTGGAATGACTGGGATAGACCAGCTTGACCATCGGCTCCATCCACAACACCCGGTAGCCGGTGATCGTAATGTCGTTGGGGTTGTTCCAGCTCAGCGTCACCTGGGTATCGCCGGCGGTCGCGGCGAACCCGGACGGCGCAACGGCCGCGTTGGCCGGCGCTGTAATGACGATCAGCAGCACGGCAACGGCGAGAAGCGCGCCGATGATTGTCAGCCGCGGGAAAGTTCTCACATGGATTGCCCTCTTATAATATCCTGATCGTCGGCATCGGATGCGGTTAGCTTGGCGGCCAAGGTCCACCTACCGAATTCCGAACCCCTGATAAATACGCCAGCCGTACCGGAATCGTCACCGCTGTCGACGTTCCTGTACGTTCCTATCAGCCCAGTATCTCCGTCCACCGCTACGGTATACTCGGATTCATTATGTTGTGCAATAACAGGATCAAAACGATACGCATATGAGTTACTGCGGGTTTCGGGTTGGGCCCCAGCCAAGCGACCTAGATTACTAACGTAGCTTTCGAGCACTTCTTTGACGCCATCGGTCACCGCCCGGCTATCCGTCTGTAGCCGAGAGTTACATCCCTCATGCCCATCCATCCCGTCCGCCCAGGTGGAAAGAACCAACCTAGCGTCAACGGTACCGGACTTCCAGATATTGTTGCTCTTACAGATGTACCGACGGAACCCCACTCGAATCGTAGGCCCAATTCTCGAAATAGGTCGAAAAGACTTGATAGCGCGCTGCTATAGGCGGCGTCCCCTAGATTTTCTAAAAAACTGCTTTCGTTGGCCTGAGTTTGGGGCGGCCTTATCGTCTTAACAGATGGCTTCAAAACCGTCCTGGTCTCAAATGCTGTCTTTGCCTCCCCCTGAAACTTGATAACTTCCACGCCGAACAATTTCGGACCGTCCAAAACGACGTTTAAATATTCGACAGTTTGTCGAATTTCGGGTGTGAAGTCCTGAGCAGCTATGATGTAGTAGAAGCTTCCGCCGGAAAGGTGCCGGGCCAGCCTGTCTTGGAGCTGACCTAATTCCTCTTCTGAAAAATCGCTCCATGTAGCGGTTGCGGCTTCCGCTAGCGACTTTTTACCTTTTAATCTTGGATCGGAACAGCGTTCGCTGTTGAAGAATCGCACCGCCTCCGCCTCGAATTGTTCACAGGACATTCCCCACAGGTGAGAGCCATAGTCGAAGAGCTGGGCCAGGACGTGGCGAAAGTCGGGATTTCCAGGTCCTGTCTTGAATTCTATTACAAGAACTTCGCCGGTCCGTGCCATAGCTATCATGTCAATAAATCCGGATGGAACCGTAGACTCTTTACCGACGACCAGGATCGAATCAACAAGCCCAATTTCCTCGATGGGGAACAGATCCGGATTGTCTATCAAGAAATTCTGCAATTCTGCCTCATTTTCGGCTAGAATTTCCAATAAATGCTGCTGTGGACCTCCGTCCTCCCGGAAGATAATCCTCCTGGGCATGATGTGCGGCTCCTAAATTAGCAGTCGAGTGATCCTTGGACTGATTCTGACGGCTCCTTTTCCGAATTGTATAGCAGTATCCTTGCCGTTCAAAATAATTCGAACGACAATGTGGTAAAACGCTCTGTGTGGGTATACAACGGATGCAAAACCCGAATTGGCGAGAAAGAAATCAATTTGTCGTTATCACACCGTTGATAGAATTACTTTCTCCCAAATCCGCGTGGTGGAATTTCCAGATTAGGATGTCCCAAGATCACATGACCGCCACCTGACTTGAAGCGTTTGCCAGCTGAATCACCATAGGCGCAAGACCCGCTTAGCTAAGCAATAGAACACGAGCCAAGACACAATTGATAGTGTGCGGAGGGTTTGATGTACTCGGAAGATGGCAGTCTCAGATTTTCCCCTAGCGACCTAGTCGTGTATTTGGAATCGGGATTTGCCTCATGGATGGATCGCTGGGAGGTCGAAAGGAATACGGTAGGTTCAGGTTTTGACCCTTTTCAGACACCGGATGTCCAGCCTATTCCTGACGCAGAGGATCTCCAAACTACTCTCTTTGCTAAAAAGGGGATGCAGCACGAAGTTGCCTTCCTGGAGGAGCTTAGGCAACAAGGCAGACAGATTGTGGAGATTGACCGGGAGAAATCGGCCTTCGGCACAACAATAGCAGCCATGAGGGACGGTGCGGATTTTATCTATCAGGCCCGGCTAGACACACCCGGATTCGGCGGCTGGGCTGACTTCCTCGTGAAGCGAGACGGTGTGTCGGACGTTGGATCCCCCAGCCTGACGCGTTCGATAAGGTTTGAACTGGAACCTGGCGACGGCGGCTGACCGAAGTTACGGTGCCCGGACGGTTTAGATTTTTAGCCGCCCGGGCGGTTGTCCTGCCATTGGGCCAGCCGTGACTCCAACGCATGCTGGCGCATGGCTATCGTCAGGTCGCCCCGGGTGCGTTCCAGGATGCCGCGCATGGCGTCGGTGGTATGCCGCAAGCCGCCGGTAACTGGTTCAGGAAAGTCCACGGTCACCAACACGCCGTAGATTTCGTCCATCACTTCCATCATTTCCTGGCAGCGGTCCACGGTATCGCTGCGGAGCGCGTCCAGAATGTAGCGGCGCAGCTCTCCAATCACCTCGGCGATTCCGTTCAGGTAGGACGACGGGTCCACGCCCAACTCTTCGAAGGGCGGAATCGGTCCGCCGGAAATCACAGCAAACGTTACGTTGGCCTCGGTGAATTCTTTGCGGGCGTCATTCATGAAGCCAGCGTTATAAATTAGAGGGTTATCCTCCCGGATGTGTTCAGCTTCTTTGAGCCTGGCGGCACCCTTTTCGATCAAGCCTTTGGCTTCTTCGAAATCGGCGCGGTGTACCGCTCGGATCGCGTTGGCCGAGAACCTGACCACCTCGCGGGACACTGCCAGGGCCTGTTCCCGGTCCCGATTGCGATCGGTCAGTTGATCGATGGCCAGTTGGCCGATATCGGTCAGTACCGCGCTGTATTTAGATGGCATTAAACTCTTCCCCCGGCTTCTTCGATTGATTTGACCAGCCTAGCGGCGGCGTCCTCAGGCTCCGGCGCCAAGCCCACCGCTGCTGCAACGCAGATGACATCGGCGCCGGCCTCCACCACCGGGGCAACGTTCTCGGCGGTGATGCCGCCGATGGCCACCAGCGGCGTTTTGGTAATTTCCCGGGCCAGCCGCACCCGCTCGGTACCCTGGGGTGGCCGGCCGACGCCCTTGGTGCCGGTCTGGTAAATCGGGCCAAAAGCTACATGGTCGGCACCCATTTCCTGGGACTCTACCAACTCATCAATTTCGTGGTTGGAACGTCCCACAACTTGGTCTGGCGCAAGCACCTGCCGCGTTTGGCTCACCGGCAGGTCGGTCTGGCCGACGTGCAGCCCCGCCGAACCCACGACTGCGGCGATGTCGGCGTGGTCGTTTACGATTAACTGGACACCCGACTCTTGGCACAAAATTTGCAGCGCCAATGCCAGCGGCAACGACTCTCCCTTGTCCCGGAGCTTGTCGCGCAGTTGCAGCATTCTGGCCCCGCCCCGGACTGCGGCTTCGGCCACGGCCAAGGGATCGCGGCCGCCGGTAACCTCCGGGTCGATGATGACGTACAGTCCGCGGGTTAAAGACGCCTTCTCCCGGCGCACGGCGGCGCCCAGTTGGTCCGCCAACTCGTTTAGGACGTGATTCAACGCGGCCACGGTTTCCCACCCCAACGGGTTGGCCGATTGGTTCTCATCCAACAATGGCAGCACCCCCCGCGCGGTGGATACCAACGACAGGGCTTGCACGGCAGTGGTGGGCGGGTGGTCTTGAAGGTCCGCCAAGGCCAAAGGGGAAGGCAGCGCGGGTATGACCTCTTTCAGTTGTTGGAGGGCCTGGACTTGGGTCTCGGGGACGAATCTGGCGAGAGATTCAAGGTAGTGGACTATGACCGAATAGTGGCTATGGCCGGATTGGCTTCCGGATTTGTTTAATGGCCCCGAACTGGTCACAGGTCCATACCTTTGGGGGTCTCGCCGGAGCGTGCCGAGTCTATGTTATCCCTAACCGATTGGGGCATTTCCATTCCGAACTTGGAGAAGGTTTTTTCAACGTTACGCCCAATGTTGCGGGGGTCTTGATAGTATTCCGGGGAGCGGTGTTCGCTCCCAGACGGGAAATTTTCGTGAACCGAACCCACTGTCTTGCCCATGGCGAAAGATGACATTCGCCTTTGCATATCGGTGCTTTCGCATTGAGGGCAAACCGGCTCTAGGGCACCACCGATGGACCGGACGAAAAAGGAGGACACTGTCCCGCAGGGCTGGCACCGAAATTCGTATATGGGCATTGCGCCGTTCTCCTACCAGGTCTTAATTACCGGCCCCGGTTAATCGTCTGGGTCCGAAGAGATTTCGCGGCGCATCTGGTCGAAGTCCGGAGTCGTTTCCCCGCCCATCTCCCGCTTTACCCGGCCCATGTACTGGTCGATGCTGGCGGTACTATCCTCATCAATGTCGCTAGTGGTCTCCCGGCTGGGGACCCAGTTTAAGCTGTCACCCCACGACTGACGAAAGGAAAATCCCGACATTAGCCGTTGCATCTCACTGCCGCCGCACTTCTGGCATGCAGGCTGTCGTTGGGCTGACCAGCTATACACCAAGAGGGTGTTTAATGCCTGGCATGTGTCGCACCGGTATTCGTAGAGCGGCATGGTTTAGTGGCTCAACTGACTGGCTCATTCGGAAGCTGTCTTGACTGCTCTGCCGTCATTTTAGCATGACGCCACCCCCGGTAGCGGACCGGCCGCCCTAGCCACGGGGTTGGCTCTGGAACCATGGCTGCGGAGTGCCCGCGGGACAGAATCGGCTTCAGAGTCGGCTATTGTATAATGCAGCCACGCCAAAGCCGACCGGCCGCAGGGCCGTAGGCCACCCTGCCGAGGTGCCGTAAATGGTGGATAGTCAGAGCCATACCCTTCCCCTGTTCGCCCCGCAACGAGAGCCGCTGTTAATGATCATGGATGGCAATGCCATGATCCACCGGTCGTTTCGGGCTATCTCCACCCAACGCAACCTGACCATTGGGTCTACCGGTGAAGATATAACCGGGGTGTACGGGTTTACGAACGTCTTCTTACGAGCGTTGAACGATTGGAACCCAACCTACTGCGCCATCGCTTTCGACACCCCGGCGCCTACTTTTCGCCACCAGCGGTTCGAGGCCTATAAGGCGCAACGGGAGCCGTCTCCTCCCGAGCTCCGTTCCCAGTTTGGCCGGGTGAAAGAATTAATGGAGCTATTTGGAGTATCGGTTTTTGAGCTCGACGGGTGGGAAGCCGACGACGTTATCGGCACCCTGACCCGCCAGGCTGAAGAAGCGGGCGTCGACTGCGTCGTCTTGACCGGCGACCGCGACACCTTCCAGCTCATCACACCAAAGGTGAGAATCGACCTTTCCTACAGCATCCAGGACCGAAAGGTGTACGACGAAGAGGAGCTAGCCCAACGGTACTCCGGCCTGACGGCGGCTCAGCAGCCCGACTTCAAGGCGTTGGTGGGCGATACCTCGGACAACATTCCCGGTGTGCCCAAGGTGGGAGAGAAGACGGCCGCCAACCTCTTGAACTCCTTCACAAACCTTGAGGGTATCTACGAACACATTGAAGAGATCACGCAGAAGGCCGTAAAGGCGTCGTTGGAAGAGAACAAGGACAGAGCTTTCGAAAACCGGACATTGATGACCATCGACCGCCACTCGCCCATTGAGTTTGACCTGGAGAAATGCCGGTTCTGGCGTTACGACCGGAGAGCGGTGGTCGCTCTCATGACCGAACTCGAGTTCTTCAGCGTAATACCCCGGGTGCCCAACCCCGACGGTCAGGAGGACTTCTCCGATGTGCCGGACCGTGAACCGGATTTGGACGTCGATTATACGATCGTCCAAACCGCTGCCCAATTGGACTCTATGGTAGCGGCTATCGAAGAGACCGGCAGTTTCGCTTTCGACACTGAGACCGACGATCTGGACGCGGTACGGGCGAATTTGGTGGGTCTTAGCTTCGCCGCCGCCTCCGGCCGGGCTTGGTACGTTCCGGTGGGGCACCAGAACGGCACCCAAATTCCGGTAGAGTCGGTTCTGGCGGCGGTGCGGCCGCTATTCGAATCGCCGGATATTGCCAAGTGCGCCCACAACGCCAACTACGACATGACGGTGTTGGCTGGCCAGGGAATCGCTTTCAACAACGTGGACTTCGACAGTATGATCGCCGCCCATTTGCTGGGCCGACACGCAATTGGCCTTAAAAATCTCTCGTTGGACGTGTTGGGCCACGAGATGACGCCCATAGGCGATCTAATCGGGAAGGGCCGAAAGCAGGTAACCTTCGCCCAAGTGGAGATCGAACCAGCCGGTAAATACGCCGCTGCCGATGCCGACATGACCGGCCGGCTGCGCGACGCTTTTGAGGCCCCGCTGGCGCGGGATGGGCTCAACCCATTGTTGGCCGACCTGGAAATGCCGTTGGTGCCGGTGTTGGTCAGGATGCAACGCCACGGCATAAAGCTGGACGCCGGCAACCTTCACGAGATGTCCCAAGACTTGACCCAGCAGATGTACAAAGTGGAAGAGGAGCTGTACAAGTCCATCGGACACACGGTGAACATCAACTCGCCGCTACAGCTCAGCGACCTCCTGTTCAAGGAGTTGGGCCTGCCCCGGACCAAACGGACTAGGACCGGTTACTCCACCGACGCCAACTCCTTGGAGGCGTTGAAGGAGTTGCATCCGGTGGTAGAGCAGATACTGGAATATCGGCAGGTGTCGAAGCTCAAGTCGACCTATGTCGATGCGCTGCCGGATATGATCAATCCCCACACCGGACGGGTGCACACCAGCTACAACCAGACGGGGTCGGCCACGGGCCGGATCTCCAGCAACGACCCGAATTTGCAGAATATACCGATACGCACCGAGTTGGGCCGCCAAGTGCGCCGGGCCTTCGTGGCGGAAAGCGCGCCTGAATGGCAGCTGTTTTCCGCCGACTACTCCCAGATCGAGCTTCGGGTGCTGGCTCATATGTCGCAAGACGGCGCGTTGCTGGACGCCTTTCGCCGCGGCGAGGATATTCATTCAGCCACCGCGTCTCTGATGTTCGAGGTGCCCATTAACGACGTCGACTCGGATATGCGGCGCATCGCCAAGGTGTTGAATTTCGGCGTGATCTACGGCCTCTCGCCCCACGGCATCTCCCAGCAGACTGGGTTCACCCGCGAGGAGGGGGCGAAATTCATCGACAACTATTTCACCAAGTATCCTGGCATCAGCAGCTATTTAGAATCAGTAAAGGCCAAGGCGAGGGCGGAGCAATTCGTGGAAACGTTGATGGGCCGTCGCCGTTACCTGGCGGACATCAATAGCGGCAACTTCAACGTCCGCGGAGGGGCCGAACGCATGGCTATCAACATGCCCATCCAGGGCACCGCTGCCGACATCATGAAGATGGCGATGATTCGCGTCCAACGCCGGTTGGACGATGAGGAGATGCGCACCAAGTTGCTACTCCAGGTACACGACGAACTGGTATTCGAGGTGCCTCAAGAGGAAATGGACGCCCTCAAGAGCCTGGTCTTCGACGAAATGCCCGCTGCCATGGATCTCGATGTCACCCTGAAAGTCGACGTCAAATGGGCCTCCAACTGGGGAGACATGGAGTAGATGCGTTGATTGCGTATTCCAACCCCAAAAGGCTGCGCGTAGGCTCCCAGGGAAGGGTCGTCATTCCAGCCAATTTTCGCCAGAAACTGGGTATTGTCTCGGGAGACATCGTCATCGTCAGAGTCAACGACGGACAGTTCGTCCTGGAAAAGCCCCAAAACGTGCTCGCTCGCTTGCAGGCCACGTTCGAGAATGTCCCTAACGAAGTTGGCCTCGCTGACGAACTGATAGCCGAACGGCGGGAAGCTGGGACCAAGGAAAGCGAACTTTGAGACAGTTCACAGTGAGTGTTATGGAGGCAGGTTGAGGTACAGCCATTCACTATCGACCGTTTTGAACGCTTTAGGTTCTAGCTACCGCAGGATTGATGTACGTGCTGTCTCGATAGCTTCGCCGGGGTTTAGGTAAGCGTCATGGAACTAATACGCAGCCTAATATTCGTGCCGGGCAACCGGGCCAATATGTTGGAGCGGGCCCGGTCGTTTAGCGCCGACATGATTATGGTGGACTTGGAGGACTCGGTGCCGCCGGCGGAAAAGGCCAACGCCAAAGAACTGGCCACACAGTGGGTGCCCGTTCTGCAACGCGAAGGCCAGCGGGTCATGGTGCGTGTCAACTCGCTGGACACCGGCCTCACCCGCAACGAGCTTGAAGCCGTGGTCTCGCCGCACCTCTACGGGATCAGCCTCGGCAAAGTCGAATCGGTGTGGCACATAAAAGACGTCGACCGTCTCCTCACCGCCCTGGAACCGGCGGCGGGTGTCCTACCCGGAAGCATCAAAATCATCCCGTGGATTGAGTCGGCCAAAGCGGTTTGGGGCGCTCGTGAAATCGCCGAGTCTTCGTCCCGAGTCATTGCTATCGCCTTCGGTGCCGAGGACTACACCAACGACATGGGGGTCGAGCGCACCGACGCCGGTGATGAAGTCGCTGTGCCAAGGGCCATGGTGCCGGTGGCGGCCCGGGCCGGAGATGTGGTTTCATTGGACTCCCCGTTCGTGAATTTCCAGGACGCCGACGCCCTCCGCCAGGACGCGCGGCGGGGCCGCCAGATGGGGTATAACGGAAAATTCGCGATCCACCCATCTCAACTGGGCACCATCAACGAAGTGTTCAGTCCTTCGGTGGAGGAAATCGCTTACGCCAAGCGGGTGATGGAAGCTTGGGAACAGGCCGAAGCCGGAGGGCGCGGTTCGCTGGCGTTGGACGGTCGCATGGTCGACGTTCCTGTGGTGAAGCGGGCCCAGAACCTGTTGGCGTTGGCCGACGCGGTCCAGGCCCAGGCTAAGACAAAGTGACGGACCGCATCGTCCTAGAAGGGATGCAATTCTACGGCTATCACGGTGTGAACCCCGAAGAGAGGGTGCTGGGGCAGGCTTACATTGTCGATTTGGCGGTGGAATTGGATTTGAGCGTCCCTGGCAAGTCGGACCAACTTGAAGACACCATCAACTACACCCACTTGTACAAGGCGGTGAAGTCGGTGGTGGAGGGCGAGCCCTGTAATCTCTTGGAGGCGGCGGCCCAAGCCATTGTTGACCGCGTGCTCGGCGAGTTCCCCGTGGAGGCGGTGTCGGTCACACTGAAAAAACCCAGGCCTCCGGTCCGAGGTTCGGTAATCGAAAACGCCGTGGTCGAAATCTACCGCCAACGCCATTAAATTCTACCGAGGAATGAATATGAGAGTTCACGATTTCCACGAAGGCAACCGGGAGCTACAGGACCGGTTCCAGACCAGAAAGATGGCCGACCGGTTGACGGAGCGGGTCACAGAAAACGTCGGCGCGGAGGCCAGTGAATTTATCGAGGGCGCCCGCATGTTTTTTCTGGCTACATGCGACGACCGCGGACTGCCCACCTGCTCCTACAAGGGCGGAGAGCCGGGGTTCATTCGGGTAGTTGACGACAGGACTCTGGCCTTTCCCAACTACGACGGCAACGGCAAATACCAGTCCATGGGCAACCTGCTCCGCAACCCCAACGTAGGTATGCTGTTCGTCGATTTCGAGGGGCAGCAGCGGCTGCGGATCCAAGGCATGGCCAAGATTGTGGAGAACGATGACCTGTTGGCCGAATACCCGGAGGCCCAGTTCATCGTGCGGGTCGAGGTGACCGAGGTTTATAAAAACTGCCCCCGTTACGTCCACAAGTACAAGTTCATCGAGACCTCCGAGTTCGTTCCCAAGGCCGGCCGCCAGACGCCCCAACCGGCTTGGAGGACCGCACCCGAGATGCAGGACGTGCTGCCGGAAAGAACTCCAGAACAGGCGACCGGAGCCTAGCCGCGTATTCTTGTTTTTGATTCAGAGGCTGTGGTAACCTGAACCGGCGAAACTAGTAGAGATTTGGACTCGCGGGCCAGCTGGATAGCCCGTCGGCCCGAGGGAAACAAGAGTTAGCTATGCGCTGTGAAATCTGTTTGAAGTCCGGGATGAGCGGCAACAACGTCAGCCACTCCAACCGCCACACCAAGACCCGTTTCAAGGCCAACGTCCACAAGCAGACCCTGGACCGCGATGGAACGCCGGTAAAGGTCAAGATCTGTAGCCGCTGCCTGCGCTCGCTACACAAGTCACCCAAGGTACGCAAAGCCTTCGCCGCGCTGTAGGGCAAGATTTAATCGAGTGAACAGGAAAGGCCTCCGAATTCGGAGGCCTTTCGATTTAGTTAACAGGCGGGTCTTAAGTTTTGTTCCAACGGCCTACCCCCGGACCAACCCCGCCAAGCTCCCGCGCATCCCCTGCAACGCCTCGGGCACTGTTTCTTTGTTGTTGAAGATGGCGCTGCCGGCTACCAGGATGGTGGCTCCTGCTTTCACCGACTCTTGGGCCGTCCAGTCGGCCTTGACACCGCCGTCTACCTCTACCTGTGCGCCGTAGTTGCCGGCGTCGATCATCGCTCGCAGGCGGCGTATTTTGTCGATGCTGGCCGGGATGAACGACTGTCCGCTGAAGCCGGGGTTGACCGACATAACCATCACCATGTCCAGCAGCGGCAGTACCTCTTCCACCGCCGTCACCGGAGTCCCAGGGTTAATGGCCACGCCCACTTGATTCCCTTGTTCCTTGACGCGGGTGACCGTTCGGTGCAGGTGCTCGCAGGCCTCGGCATGTACCAAGATCTGGTCGGACTCGGTTTTCATGAACGTGCTCAGCAGGTTGTCCGGTTGCATGATCATCAGGTGGATGTTCAGCGGCAGGTGGGTATTGCTGCGAATGGCGTCGACCACCACCTCACCCATTGAGATGTTGGGTACAAACCGGCCGTCCATCACGTCCACGTGTATCAGGTCGGCCCCGGCCTCGGTGACTTCGCGCACCTGCTCGCCCAGCCTGGCGAAGTCGGCCGACAGCACCGATGGAGCAATCAACACTCTAGCTTCAGAAACCATCCCCCGCGTCCTCCAATAATTTCTCGGCTTGGGCCAAAGCCTCGGCTACCCGCTCTGGCGCCGTGCCCCCCGGGTTGTCCCGGGCGGCGGCGGACGATGCGGTCGTTATCCCATAAACGTCACGTTCGAATTGGGACGAAAATCGTTTGTACTCTTTAATTGGCAGCGCGGCCAGGGCCAAGCCTTCTTTCTCGCAGTGTCGGCACAGTTCGCGTATGACGCCGTGGGCCTCACGGAACGGCACGCCTTTCCCCACCAAGTAATCGGCCAAGTCGGTGGCCAGCATCTGACTTTCCCCTGACAACGCGCCGACTCGCTCGGCATCCAGTTCCAGGCCGGGCAGCATCCCTTGGAAAACTTCAAGGGTGGCCTGCAGGGTGTCCGCAGCATCGAAGAACCCTTCTTTGTCTTCCTGCAGGTCGCGGTTGTAGGTGAGAGGCAACCCCTTTAACGTCGTTAACATTGCCATGAGGTCGCCGTAGACCCGGCCGGTCTTGCCGCGGGCCAATTCGGCGAAGTCGGGGTTGCGCTTTTGAGGCATCATGCTGCTGCCGGTGGTGAATTCCTCGGCCAGTCGTATAAACGCGAACTCCCGGCTGGACCACAGGACTATTTCCTCCGACATCCTAGAGAAATGCATCATGCAGACGGAAGCCGCCGCCATGAATTCGACGACGAAATCGCGGTCGGATACGGCGTCCATGCTGTTTGCGCTGATCTTGCCGAACCCCAACTCTTGGGCAAGAAACTCCCGGTCGGTGGGGTAAGGCACTCCGGCCAAAGCGCCGCTGCCCAACGGCAACACATCGGTACGGCGGTGGCAGTCGGTGAAGCGTCCAATGTCCCGCTGGAACATTTCCAGATACGCCAACATATGGTGGGCGAAGAGCACCGGCTGGGCCCGTTGTAGGTGGGTATAACCGGGCATCACCACCGGCTGGTAACGGCGCGCTAGGTCGACCAACGCCTGCTGCACCCCGCGCAGTCCGACGACGGCGTTGGTGATCGCTTCCTTGGCGTAGAGGCGCATATCCAGGGCGATCTGGTCGTTGCGCGACCGTCCGGTATGCAACCGTCCGGCCGCCGGGCCGATCAACTGGTGCAACCTGCTTTCGATGTTCATGTGCAGGTCTTCCAACGCCGTGTCCCACGGAAACGAGCCGCGCTCGATCTCTTGTTCGATTGATTTTAGGCCGTCGACGATTTTGTCGGCATCCTCTTCAGGTACGATCCCTTGCTTGGCCAGCATCCGGGCATGGGCAATGGAACCGGCAATGTCCTGACGGAAAAGGCGCCGGTCGTAGTCAATGGATACGGTGTATCTCGAAAAATCGGTCATTTAACTACAGACTATAACCCTGCTGCCTGGCTCGCTCAAGGATAAAGAACTATCTGAAACGCGCCCATGCTAGAATTTTAATGGTATTTGCGCCGGCACCCAAACCGAGGTGAATCTGATGGCCCAATTGAACCAAGAAAAATGCACGGCCTGCCGCCGGGACTCCCCCAGTGTGACAGAGCAAGAAGTGGCCGAGTTGTATCCCCAAGTGCCCGAGTGGGAATTGGTCGACGAGGACGGCATCCCCAAGTTGGACCGCTTGTTCCAATTCAAAAACTTTCAGCAGGCGTTGGACTTCACCAACCAGGTTGGCGCGTTGGCCGAGGAGGAGGGGCACCATCCCCGGCTGGTCACGGAATGGGGCCGGGTGAAAGTGACGTGGTGGACCCACAAGATACGCAACCTGCACCGCAACGATTTCGTGATGGCCTCCAAGTCGGACCAAATTTACGCCGGCCTCGCTTCAGGCCCTGAGTAGTTCGGCCAAACGTCGCTGAATAGCGCTCTTCGCCAACCTCCTCCGGACCATCGCTCGGAGCAACACTAGCTCGATGATGCGCTCCCGAGGCGTATCGTTCGCCGAGGGCGCGTAGTTCCCCTAAGCTCCAAATGCCTCTGTGACGTCCAACGCTGGTTGCGGCCAGGAGTTGCGGCATCACGTTTCGTAATCCGAAATATGGCGACGGGTGTGTTGACATCTGATTGAGATTCGTTCATAAATGACGAGTTGCGTCTTTTATTTGCGTCGACAATACTGGCGGCCTCCGGTTATTTCATGGTTTTTGAGCCGCTAGCAGGTACCGGAATACCAGGCTTGGCCGCCAGGGAAATATTTCGATCAAGGGATTGATACAAGAACTGGATGACGTCGAAATCGGCTGCGGTTGAGGTAACGGAAGTAGGCGATATTTACGTACCACAAGTACGTAAATATTGGGTCCTGGCAATTGTTTCGCTGACCATTTTCATGGTCTGGGTCGATTCCACCGTGGTCAACACGGCACTTCCGTCCATCGCTAGAGATTTCGGAGCCACCAACTCGGCACTCCAATGGATTGTTAACAGCTACTCTCTGCTGGTTGCTGGGCTTCTGCTTTTGGGTGGGGCCGTGGGAGACCGTTTTGGGCGCAAACGGACCCTGATTGCCGGCGCTACCATGTTTGGCGCCGCTTCTCTGGGCGCCTCCCTCTCCCCTAACTCCGAGACGTTGATTGTAATGCGGGGCATCCAAGGCGCCGGCGCCGCCTTCATGCTCCCGGGGACACTGTCAATAATTTCCAGCGTTTTCGAGCGTGAGGAACGAGCAAAGGCCATCGCGATCTGGGCCATGGTCGGCTCGATGGCTGCGGTGGCCGGGCCGGCACTAGGCGGATCCTTAGTCGACCACGTCGGTTGGGAGGCCGTGTTCTGGCTCCACATACCCATCGTGGCGGTAATCGTGATCGGTATGAGATTGGTTCCCGAGTCCAAAGACAGCCGGTCACGGCCTCTGGACATTAGGGGAGCCATGCTGGCCACCGTCGGCATGCTGGGCGTGGTCTACGGCGTAATTCAAGGCGGAGAGAGCGGTTGGACCTCGGTGCCAATCATACTGTCTTTCGCAATTGGCGGCTCACTACTAGGTTTGTTCTGGCTTTCTCAGGTCCGCAACCCGTATCCGATGCTACCCGTTCGCTATTTGACTCAAGGTGAAGTGGCCGGCCCGATCCTGGTGTTGCTCGTGCTGGTCCTGGCCGCGGCCGGGGTGTTCTTCTTCTTGACCCAGTACTTCCAACTGGTTCAAGGCAACAGCGCCCTGAGGGCCGGACTCTACATCATGCCGGCGGCAGCGACTATGCCGATCGGCGCCGCTTTGGCCGCGAGATTTAGCCGCGTTGTCGGGCCCAAGGTTTTGGCCGTTATCGGCGGCTTTGTCGTGATGGGGGCGTTGGGAGCGATGACACTAATCGAGGTGGACTCCAACTATATCCTCCCGGCCATCGGGTTTGCTCTGTTCGGATTGGGATTCGGCATTGTCATGCCGACGGTCAGCGACACGATTATGGCTGCGATTTCCCCCGATGACGCAGGGATCGGGGCGGCGATGAATGACACGGGCCGGGAGTTGGGGTTCGCCCTCGGCGTCGCGGTGCTCGGCGCCGTATTGACCTCGGTGTACCGTAGCAATGTAGTCAATGATCTGCGGGATCTGGTGCCGGCCGACATCGCCAGCACCGTGGGAGACAGCTTGGGCTCGCTGGGCGCGGTCTCTAGTCAGTTGACGCCCGAGGTGGCAGCAACGATGGCAAATCTGGCCAACCAGGGGTTCGTCGACGCTATGAGGGTGAGCATGTTCACAGCAATCGGCTTCGTGACGATTGGCATCGTAATCGCCCTGATCGCCATACCGAGAAAGGTCCGCGAACACCAAGCCCTGGATGTAGAAACCTAAGGGGGAACTCGCGCCCGATCGCGAGACAAAAATCCTCTAAATATTAGCCATTCAGGAACTCGGCTACTGGAACATCTACACCCCATCAGCGTCATTTCGGTGCCGGCCGGAATGACGAGGCCCGCTCCCTTGCTTGATTCGCTTGGTAGAAATTTCGGGATGATCCATGTTTGATGTTGCCTTATCGGGCAATCGGGAGTAGAAACGGCAGATGGCCGGGAGTGGAGGTTTTTCTAGGTGTGGAGGAGTTGCCAGCCGAGGCTGCCGATATCGAAGGTAATCCGGCGAAAGGCCTCGGAGTGGTCGATACCGGTGGCCTCTTTGTGGCGCGTCGAGCCCCGCGTAACCCTTGCGAGCCTCTCTTCGACGGTGGCGGGCGACATCTGGCTGGCGTGCGCGGCCAGCGACGCGGACTTTACGCTTAGGTAGTCGCCGACGTCCACGAACACGTCGGGAGTCTCGCTGCCCCATAGGTAGGCCTGCTCAACCCGATGCGGCTCCAACCCTTCCTTCGTGATCTGCTCCGGGAAGTACAAGTAACTCCAAGCGTAGGTGAAAGCGGCGTCCAAGGCCACTTGGCCGCTCATGCGGTGATCGCGGTGGGTATGGCTGTGACTGCGGTAGGGGTCGATACAGAGGATTAGGTCTGGGCGGTGCCGACGAATCTCCCGGACCACCTGGCTCCGAACGAGCTCCGAGTCCTCAAGTCCGCCGTCGGGGTGGGCCAGGAAAACCACTTCCTTCGCCCCGATTAGGTCGGACGCGTGTCGTTGCTCCACTTCACGAACGGCCGCCAGTGTTTTCGGGTCCATGTCCCTTTCAGAAGTTCCTTTGTTGCCGTTGGTGCACATGACCACCACCACTTCGGTCCCGGCCTCTTTGACCCACTTGGCCAGCGCCCCTCCGCAACCGCCCTCACAATCGTCAGGATGCGGCGTCACCGCCAGGACTTTTCGCGGTGCTTGGTGGATGATTTCGAAGGGCGTGTCGGTCATTACGTCTTGCTTTTCTCGTCTTGGGATTTGGGCCGATTGGAACTCTACCAGAGTATTACACGGACAGGCTGAAAAACCAGGGACTGTTGATTAGCGGAGAGGGATTTGCGGCCGCAAGAAGTTAGCCAAGAAGTTAGTGATGAGAGCCGAAGTTGGCGGACTCGTCCCTGGGGCGGCTACCGGTTAAGGATGCGACGCCACAAACGCTTGATGCGGCCCAATTTGTCCACCGGGATTTCGACGCTGCGAAGAAGGGTGCAACTGGGGCAGTCACAGGATGGCGGGTGGCTAATGGGGGCGCCGGACGACCTGCTAGGGCTGCCGGATGGTTTGTTCGGCCTGCTGAGGCGGGTGTAAGTTTTGCCCTCACCCTGGCAATCAGGGCAGCGGATGTTTATTCCGTCATTCCCGCGGACTATGCGGCCGGAGCCGCCGCACATGCCACAGTTGAACATTTCCCTGAACGTATCTTTGGAAGAGCCGCCATCGCTTTCGGTCATGAGCCCGCCGCCCTACCGTTATGAGGTATGCGTCACTGAGCGGCCCAATTCGGTAGCAGCGTACCGACCGGATCGCCCAGGAATCCGCTCCAGCCAACCAAACTTGGCCCGGGCGGCATTGCGCAACGTCTGGGTAAAGTTGCCGGGCCGCCTCCATCCTGCCAGGTCGAAAAGCCGCTCCAAGTCACCGGAGGTCACACCGTCAGTCCCGAAATAGCGGGCAGCTCCCTCGGTGGCCACCACCACCCGCCGCATGTCCCCCATGGGGTTTGTGGCTTGGCAGAAAGCGGCGAAGTCTATTCTGGCCTGTTCCGGGTGGTCTTCAACCACGAGTGATTGCGGTGCATCTCGCTGAAGATTTGGCGTGGGCGAAGCAGTTTGGCGTCTGCGGTTGGCGGTAACGGTGCGACGGGCTCGCGGACTTGGTGCGGCCGCATCCGCCGGGGCGCCTGTCGTGCTTGACTGACCGGAAGCGGGTCTCGCAGCCATGACCCCGGCGGCGGCTACACTGCTACTCTTTTGCGCTGAGCCGTTCTGCTCCAGGCCGTTACTGCCCGAGGATGACTGCATCAAGTCTCGGGGCAGGTCTCGTAAGACCATTCCCACGACCTCGTGCAGCACTTCTGCCTCTTCCGATTCGAAAGTAATTTGGGTGTTGTTTGGAAGGGATATCGAGACCTTGACCATTTTCTACACGCCAGATGTTTCCGAATACACCGCCACCCACAACCAACGGTATATGCTACGGGCGCGTAATAGTCAAGGCCGTCCGATTTTATGTATAAATGCAAAACCGGCGCCGACCACGAACCAGAAACAAGTTTACGCCTGTCTAACTGCTGACCGCTAGAGGGTCTGTTTCAGGCGTATGGCCAAGGAGCGAGTCATACCGGGGACGGCCGCTATCTCTTCCAAGGGCGCCTCTTTGATTCCCTTGAGAGAACCGAACCGGCGCATCAGCATCCTTTTGCGCTTGGGGCCGATGCCGGTGACCAGGTCGATGGGAGAGGTCAGGCTGCTCTTGCTCCGGAGGTTGCGGTGATAGGTAATGGCGAACCGGTGGGCCTCATCCCGTATCCGTTGCACCAGGTACAGGGCCTGGGAGTTGCGGGGCAGAATGATCGGTTCAGGGGTGTGGGGCACGAACAACCACTCGTTTTCTTTCGCCAACGACGCTAAAGGAATGTCGTCCAAACCCAACTCGAGAAACACTTCCAAAGCTGCGGAGAGTTGCCCCTTGCCGCCGTCGATCAAGACCAAGTCCGGAATGACACCCCAACTGTCAGTCGGCCCGCCGGCGTCGAACTCTGACTTCTTGGCCGCTGCCCGCGCCGAGGCCAATCTCTTGAAGCGACGCCGCAGCACTTCGCGTATGCTCTCGTAGTCGTCCACACCCTCCACGGTTTTAACTTTGAAGCGGCGGTAGTGGGCTGGCTTGGGTTTGCCGTCCTCGAACACGACCATACTGCCTACGGAGTTGCTGCCCTGGATGTGGGAGATGTCGTAGCATTCCATCCGGCGTAACGGGAGTGGAAGGCTGAGTTCTTCCTCCAATTCCGTCATCGCCTGCTGGATGATATCCGGGTTATCCAGCCACTTGATCCTGTGCTGTGCCAGCCCTTGGCTGGCGTTGTCGGCTACGGTCTCGACCAACTGCTTTTGTACGCCTCGTTGGGGACAGACCACACGCACCGCGCCACCCCTGACATCGCGGAGCCATTGGGTGATCAGTTCCTCGTCCTCCAGCGGGTGTTGCGTAACCACTCGCGGCGGGATGACCAACGCGGACTCGTAAAACTGCTTCACGAATTGGCCCATGATCAGACTCGGAGAATCGTCCTGAGTCCCTTCCATGAAGAAGTGATCCCGACCGATCAATTTGCCTTTGCGTATGAAAAAGACTTCGACCCAGGTCTCGTTGGTCCCTTGGGCCAGAGCGATGATGTCCTCGTCGCCGATGGGGTTGGCATCTACTTTGATGCGCTGCTCCTCGGCGACCTTCTCAACAGCTTTGATCCGGTCCCGCAACACCGCCGCGCGTTCGAACTCCAAATTCTCGGCCGCTATTTCCATATTGGCGTTCAGGTCCTCGGTTACCGCCTCCGTGTCTCCTTCCATGAACATGACGACTTGGTCTATTACCTTGGCGTAGTCCTCTTTGCTAGCGTACCCGGTGCAGGGGGCCACGCACCGGTTGATGTAGTACTCCAAACAGGGACGGGCGTCATTGCCGGTGATGTTCTTGGTGCATGAGCGGTAGGGGAAGAGTCGTTTGACCAGGTCCATCGACTTTCGAACGGTGTTGGCCGTGGCGAACGGTCCGAAGTAACGCGCCCCGTCTTTGGCCACCCGCCGGGTGATGTAGACCCTGGGGAACTCTTCGTTGAGGTCGATTTTCAGGTAGGGGTAGGTCTTGTCGTCTTTGAGGCGTGCGTTATAGCGCGGCTTGTACCGCTTGATGAGCGTGTTTTCCAGGATCAAGGCCTCCGCCTCCGAGTCGGTAACGATGTACTCGAAGTCGTGCAGATGGCCCATCATCCGACGGATCTTGGAGGGTTGATTGGCCGGGGAGCCGAAATAGGTCCGGAGGCGGTTGCGGAGGCTGCTGGCCTTGCCCACATAGAGGATGGTGCCCCGCGAGTCCTTCATCAGGTAGACGCCGGGACGTTCCGGGGTGGCCTTCAGTCGTTGCTCTACCAGAGGTAGTGGCATTTATTCTTCGGTTATCGCTTAGAGAACAATTCCCAGTACAATCAGGACCGCGATTACGGAAACGGACAAAATGCCGATGCGCCGTATTTCGGCCCCTACATAATTATACGCCGCCGGACGCTCGCCTCGAATACGCCCGGACCCTTGTGGCACCGAAGCAGTCCGCGCACCCCTGGCCGCCGGTGCGGTCCGA
The DNA here is from genome assembly GCA_965247605.1 of Dehalococcoidia bacterium. GTDB lineage: Bacteria > Chloroflexota > Dehalococcoidia > Lucifugimonadales > UBA3495 > VXOI01. The sequence goes on from CBDFHM010000008.1 coordinate 51,263, forward strand.
GACGCGTTGCCCGTCCTGGCTGGCGTGGCGGTGGCCGGAGCCGGGGTAGCGACAGCATCGGCGGATGCGACGCCGTTTTCCGTGTCTGCTACCGCCCTTAGCGGACTATCAGTGGCACCATCGACGGAGCTTTCTATGGGACTATCGACGGAATCATCGACGGAAACTTCGCTTTCGGCCACGCCGGCGACCGGAATGCCGGTGGGGCCTCGTTGACTCTTTTTACGTTTGCGGTTTAGTTGGCCTTGCCGGGCCGCTGCCCGGCGAGCTTTACCCGCCATGACGGGCTACCTCCTAAGAGGGGTGCCTGGACCCAGGGGAGTGGTCCTGAATCGGTTGGCCCGGCTTCCCAGGCACCGTAAATAACGAATGTTCTTCAACTATAGCATATAGCAGCTGTTAGACGAAAAGGGCGGGCACTGCAGGAAATTGCTACAGTACCGAAAGTAGCCCCTACTGCAGTGCCCGCCCTTTGGTTGCGATCCCTACCCCGCTTGGTGGGAAGGTTGGGTCCGAGGGAGTCGAGACTCTCGACAACGCCGGGTTTGTTCGTTCGGCTCGCATTTCGGCAAGTCTTCGCGCAATCCGCAACCGATAGCTGAGTGCTGACCGCCGACCGCTATCACGCCCGGGGGTGACTCTTTTCGTACTCCTTCTGCATGAACCCGTTGGTAACGTGAGTGTAGACCTGAGTGGTAGAAATGCTGGAGTGCCCTAACAGCTCTTGAACGTGACGAAGCGACGCGCCGTTCTGCAGCAGGTGTGTGGCGAAACTGTGACGCAGAGTATGAGGAGTAATGCTTTGCTTGATGGCGGCCTTTTGGGCGTAGGTCTTTAATATCGTCCACACCCATTGCCGCGTCAACCGCTCGCCCCGATGGTTCACGAACAATGCCGGTTCGGCACGGCGCGGGCCCAGCATCGCAAGACGGGCCTCTTTGAAGTAACGCTTCAGTTCATCCAGCGCCTTGGGGTAGAGGTGGACGATGCGCTCTTTGGACCCCTTACCGACGCAACGAATATACGACTCGTCGGTGTTCACGTCCTGCATGTTTAGCGAAACCAACTCTCCCACTCGGAGGCCGGTGGCGTAAAGCAACTCCATGATTACGGCATCGCGCTGGCCCTCGTTGGACCCGGACTTGTAGGCCACGTCCAGTAAGCGGGTTACTTCGCCCTCGCTAAGATACTTGGGGAGAGAACGCCCAACCCTGGGTGAGCCCAGGGACTCTGTGGGGTCCTCGCTGATGATGCCGTTTTCGGACAGAAAGCCGAAGAAGGACTTGATCGAAGCGACTTTCCTGGCGGTGGTGGCGTCCCGGTAACCCTTGCGGACTCTGAGGTCTACGAGATATTTATTGAGGATTTCGATATCCACCTGGGTCCAAGCGAAATCGGTGTTGGAGTGGCCGTTGCGGTTGCCTTGGAGGAAGTCCCAGAACTGCTGGAGATCGTTGCGGTAAGCCTCGGAGGTGTTGCGGGAGAAGCCCTTCTCGACGATGAGGTGCTGAAGAAAAGAAGAAATAGTTTGGTCCATTTTTCCGTATCCTTTCGCCTAAGCGTAGAAAAGATGAGCAAGCATTGAGAATGCCAACCCAATAATGGAGACGATCTTAGCACAAGGAACGAGAAGGCTGGGGAGCAAACATAAACGAAAAAATGCAAATATTTTGTAGGGGACCGGGTAATGCCGTCCGGGTAATGCCGCCCGTGTAGTAACGCCGGGATATTACCCGGGATATTACCCGGGATATTACTCGGAGGGCGCAGGGATATTTGCAACCGCTTCCGTCAATCAAACCGCTGCGGTCTCAGCGCTGTCTGCAAGGAAACTAGTCCGAGGCGAGGACCACGGTGCCGGTGGAGGAGAGGAGACCGCCGGTTCCGTTGACGATGGCCGTCTGGGCGTGGCGGCTGGAGTCCCGCTTGTTCTGTACCTGACGGTCGCCGCATTCGCCCCGCAACTGGCGCACCGCCTCCACCAGCAAGAAGCTGCCGTACATGCCGGGGTGGGTGTAAGAGAGGCCACCGCCACTGGTGTTCAGCGCGAAGTCGCCGCCGGGTGCTGTCCGCTGGCCGGCGACAAAGTCAGGGGCTTCCCCCGGTCCGCAGAATCCCAGGGCCTCCAGCGTCAACATCACCGTGTAGGTGAAGGAGTCGTAGATCATAGTTAGGTCCAGGTCGTCGTGACTGATCCCCGCCCGGGCCAGGGCTTTGGGACCCGACTCCCGGGCGACCAAAGAAGTGAGGGACGGCATCTGGCTGATGATGCTGTGGTCGTGGGCTTCGGCTCCGCCCAGCACCCACACCGGCTGTTTCCGGCAGCTTCTGGCGCGCTCTGCGGTGGTGACAATGATCGCGGCGCCCGAGTCGGTAACGAGGCAGCAGTCCAAAAGGTGGAAGGGCCATGAGACCCACCGTGAGTCGTGGTAGTCGTCAAAGCTAATTGGAGTGTCGTGCATCATGGCTTTGGGGTTGAGGTTGGCCCACTTGCGGGTGGACACGGCGATATCGGCCATCCCCTGTCGAGTCCGGTCCTCGCCGTATTCGTGCATGTACCGGCTGCAGGCCATCGAGTAGTTGACCGGCGGGCCAATGATGCCGTAGGGGGCTTCATATTGCGCCCGAGGGAGGTTTTGGTCGAGAGCGACCGGCATCCGAGTGGACCGCCCCGCTTGGCCGTGGGTTATGAGCGCCACTTCGCAATAGCCAGCCCGAATCGCGGCAACCGCATGGGCGACGTGGATGACGAAAGAAGAGCCGCCGACAGAGGTGTTGTCGGTGAATCCAGGTTGTATGCCCAGGTACTCGGCTGTGTCCAGGGTGGAAAACCCAGCCGTCAGGACCCCGTCCACGTCATTTTTGGTAAGCCCCGCGTCTTCCAAAGCGTTGTGCGCCGCTTCAGCATGGTGCTGCAGTGAAGACTTGTTGGGCACGTTGCCCATCATGTCCGATTCGGCGACGCCTACGATGGCTATGTCTCTGGCTGCGGAGCCTCTAGAGGTCACGGTAACTCTCCTGAATGACACCTGAGTTTGAATACCCTGAGCGCAGGCACCGGCGCCAGGCCCCGGCAGATAATACAACACCCTCTATAACTTCACAACACTGGGACTACACCTTGAGCACCGCGCCCCCGGAACTTAAATGGTTGAAACTTAGATGGTAGAATAGGTGTGGAGCCGCTGCCTAGAGGGGACGATGCCAAGCAACTTCTGGATGATGATTAATAACGAGGAGAACTTCAGGATTACCCAAAACCTGGGGTTCACCGTCATGCCTCTGAAAGCCCAACACCGGCGCAAGATCCAGCGGATTGCCGACGGCGACCGGGTGCTGATGTATCTTTCCCACCGGCGTCGTTTCGTTGCCACCGCTACAGCTACGTCGTCCTATTTCGAGAGCGAAGACACCATCTGGGTGAAAGAGGGTACCACCGGCTTTCCTTACCAAATCAATATAAAGCCGGAGATCGTCCTGGACGATATTCAGTTTATGGACGCCAACCTGTTGGCGCCCCGGTTGGATTACGTGAAACGGTGGGCGCCTGAAGATTGGTATATGGCCTTCCAAGGCAACCTACACCTGTTGCCGAAAAACGATTTCATTCTTATCGAAGAAGAGATGAAAAAGCTGAGATTCGGGAAAGGTTATGTGCCCGCCGCAGTCATTCCCAACCGGAACCCCTCTCGTCGCAAGCGTTCCGGTTCCCGTCGGCCCCAGTCCAACAACCAGTCAGAACCACCCGCCGCAACGTCTCCGAGTTCGAACACTGCATCCAGCACCTGACGGAAAAATCCCTCTTTCCTCGAGGGAGAAGGTTAGGACGGGAACGCAGCCACCTCAGTCCTCCCCGGAATGAGTGGCGTCTCTCAGCGCCGCACCGATTTCTTCCAGAACTTCCGCGTCTGATTCAGTGTGCGCTGCTAGCTCCAGTGCCTCCAGCGCTTCGAGAGTCCCGATCCGGCCAAGCGCCCACGCCGCGTGGCCCCGCAACAGTGCTGAACCGTCCAACAATGCCCGTGACAAGGCCGGCACCGCCTTGGCCTCTCTCAAATTCCCCAGAGCGACACATGCGTTACGCTGCATCCCGCTGTGCTTGGCCCGCATCACCGAAGTTCCTTGGAACCTAGTCTTGAACTCAGGTTCCGCCATTTCGAGTAACTCAACGAGTTCCAACAACCCCATGGCGCCCGGCGAATCGTTACCGGCCATTGCAGACGCCAAGGGGATCGGTGTTACCGGAGAGTCCGCCTTGCGATTCACTGGGCAGACGTCCTGGCAAATGTCGCAGCCGAAAACCCAGTCCTGCATTAACGGGCGCAGTTCCCTGGGAATTGCTCCACGGTTTTCGATGGTCAGGTATGAGATGCAGCGGGTGTTATCGACGACGTAAGGGGCGACGATGGCGCCGGTGGGGCAGTCGTCGATACAACGGACACAGGCCCCACAGGTCTTTTTTAGTGGGCTGTCAGCTTCTAGGTCGAGATCGGTGATGATCTGCCCCAGGAAAATCCACGAACCGTGGCTGGGAGTTAGGATGTTGGTGCTCTTGCCAAACCAGCCCAAACCGGCACGGGCGGCGGCCGCCCGGTCCAGCATGGGCCCGTCGTCCACGTACCAGCGTGCCGCCACTGCTAATTCGAGGCTTTCTTCCAGTCTCCTGACCAAGTCCCGCATTCGCCGCTTCATGGCGCGGTGGTAGTCTTTCACCCAGGCGTAACGGGCGACTTTTCCCCCACTCGATTGCCGCGAAGGGTGGTCGCCGGAGGCATCCTCGTGGTGGAGATAGCTGAGCCCCAAGCAGATAATCGAACGGGCCCCAGGTAGAAGCTCTTGCGGGCTGGTTCCGCGCTCGACCCGAGACTCGGTGAACCAGGGCAATCCGTCCATCTGCCCGGCCCGAATGCGCTTAAGGGCGGCGTCACGGTCGTCGCTGAAATCCTCGGCCCCGGTCACGCGCACCAAGTCGAACCCGCACTCTTTGGCGTATTCGACGATGTGTTTTTTCAAATCTTCCATGACCGTTTAATGATAGCAGGCTGGGACAGCAGGCCAAGTTGATAGTCAGAGCTATAGGTTCTCGTCTTGAAACCGGCCCTGATAGCCCTGGTTTGTGGGCTGGTTCATGCGAAAGAAGACCAACTGCATCAACCGAGCGTCTCTTTGCAGCCGGTAGCCAAGGGGATGGTAGACCACCAACAGGACTTCGGAGCGGCCCCGGTACCCGGCGTCCCAAACGGCCGAATGAATAGAAACGCCACTGCGCAAAAGGCTGGAACGAGGGCGACCCAAAGCCATCAAGTCCGGAGGCAAATTGACGGCCTCATTGAAGGTGACCAGGTATGGAGCCGGGCCCAATCGTAACCATCCGCCAGGGTCGGCTCCTATCGATTCGGTGGCCGACAACTGCCGGTCGCTGTCCGCCGCTCCCATCGAGCCCGGTGTGGTAAAACGAGAGATGTCTCCGAGTGTAAGATCGAAACCGTTGGGCTGGAGTTGGTTTTCGATTGACAAGTACCCGTCCAGTAGCGGCGGCGTACTCTCGATCAGGCTGCGGATGGCGTCGCGATGCAGCGGATTGCCAGGCATCTTCTCGTCCAATAATTCGGCCCGGACCAGCCTGATCGGCGGCCCGGGCCATTCGAAATATCTAAAATCCTACCCTTTCTACATGAAAGCGCGGCTTGGCCGCACTAGTCGTTCATGAAGTCTTGCATGTCCGCGGGCAGAGGCTTAAACTCCGGAATTTCCGTGATTAAGGCCTCCGTTGTCAGCATCATTCCGGCGATGCTGGCCGCGTTCTCCAAGGCCGACCGCGTTACTTTTACGGGGTCGATGATTCCGGCTTGGACCAGGTGAGTGAATTCACCGCGGTCTGCGTCGAATCCCCAGTCCCCCTCTCCGCTCTTGACCCCGTCGACGATGACCGGGCCGTCGAAACCGGAGTTCTGGACGATTAGGGACAGCGGTGCGTTGAGGGCATGCATGACCAACTCGGCCCCCAATGCCTCTTCGCCCTCCAGCGAATTTACTAACGCTGGCAAAGCCTGTCCGGCCCGGATCAGAGCTACTCCGCCGCCGGGCACGATGCCTTCTTCGATGGCGGCCCGGGTAGCCGATAGAGCGTCTTCTGCCCGTGACTTGCGCTCGGAGACCTCCGGTTCAGTGGCGCCGCCGACTTTGACCACGGCTACGCCGCCCACCAGCGCGGCCATACGTTCTTGGAGCTTTTCCCGGTCGTAGTCTGAAGTCGTCTCCTCGATCTGGACTCGAAGTTGCTCCAGCCGTTCTTTGACACCCTGCTCTTTGCCGTGGCCCTCGACGATGGTCGACTCGTCCTTGTTGGCAACCAAGCGGCGGGCCGAACCCAGGTGGGCTATTTCGGCGGCATCCACTTTTAGACCACGGTCGGCGCTAACCACGGTGCCGCCGGTAACGATGGCCATGTCTTCCAACAGGGACTTCCGGCGTTCTCCGAACCCAGGGGCTTTGATCGCTACACAGTCAATCGTGCCCCTTAGCTTGTTGACCACCAGAGTGGAAAGTGCCTCGCCCTCGACATCCTCGGCGATGATCACTAGGCTGCGCTTCCCGGCTTGTAGCATCTTCTCCATGATCCCGACGATGTCGTTTGGAGAACTGATCTTCTGGTCGGTGATCAGGAAGGACGGGTTATCCATAGCGACTTCCATCCGCTGGGTGTCGGTAACGAAGTGGGGGGAGAGGTAGCCTCGGTCTATGCGCACGCCCTCGACGAACTCCAGCTCGTCGGACAGTGACTTGGACTCCTCGATAGTTACGACCCCGTCGCGGCCGACCTTGTCCAGAGCGTCCGCCAACTGCTGGGCAATGGCCTCTTCGTGGGCTGATAAGGCGGCGACCCGTGCGATTTGCTCGCGGTTTTCAACCGGGGTTGCCATGGCTTTTAGTTCACTAACCACTGTCTGTACGGCCTTGTCGATGCCTTCGCGAAGGCTCATACCATTGGCCCCCGCAGCGACGTTCATGAAACCGCCGCGAACGATGGCGTCGGCCAGAACCACTGAAGTGGTGGTCCCGTCGCCAACGGCGTCATTGGTCTTGGACGCAGCCTCTTTCACAAGCTGTGCACCCAGATTTTCGTAGGGGTTCAGCAGTTCCACCTCTTTGGCGATGGTAACGCCGTCGCTGCAGACCACCGGGTTCCCAAACATTCGGCTCAGCATCACGTTCCGGCCGCTGGGTCCCAGGGTAAGTCCCACTACCCGGCGAAGCTGGTCCACGCCGTGCAGCAAGCTTCCGCGGGCTTCTTCGTCGAATGTTAGTTGCTTGTCGGCCATCGTTGGCTCCTTACTGTTTAACCTTCTTTATTTCTACGCCGTACTTCTACGATATAGGTACGAGACAGGTTGCCCGCCCGCGAAGTTGTTATCTATACACCTCGGGACTTCACGGGCAACCGGGAAAAGAGATTCGTCGAATCAAAATATGCGGCAGTCTTGCTCAGTTGTCAACCGGGGGGTGCCGACTGCTAATTCTCGCAGACTGCCTAACTCAGCGGTCCCAGCGGTTTCAGTCCCTCCAACCCCTCTACAATTTCCGCCAGGTGGCCGAGGGTGTCGTTGAGTACAGGGTGCACCAGAGACGGCGCCAACTCCGCCAAAGGCGCCAGGGCGAATGCCCGGAGGTGCAGTCTGGGATGTGGGATTTGCAATTCCGGTTCGTCCAGCGAAAGGTCTCCATACAGGAGTATATCCACGTCGATGGGCCGTGGACCGTAACGGGGTCCTGGCTGTCGGCCCATCTCTTCTTCCACCTCTTTGGCCCGCCGGAGCAGCAAGTGTGGACTTAAGGCTGTTGTTATCTCCACCACGCAATTCAAGAAGTCCGGTTGGTCAGAAAATCCCCATGGGGGAGTTTCGTAGACTTGAGACGTTCGAAGTACTCGAATCTCCCCACGGGGCTCCTCCAACATTGCCAAGCACAGCCTCAAACTGCCCCAGCGCGATCCGAGGTTGGAACCCAAGCCTAAGTAAGCCGTAATTTCGTTCATATTGCTCCTTCCCAGCTATCGGGACGCCATCCACGAACGATGGCGTCGGTGACCCGGCAGACCCTCACCATCTCCTTCACGTCGTGGACCCTGACAATGTCGGCCCCGCTGGCGATTGCCAGGGCCGCAGTAGCCGCCGTGCCCTCCAACCGCTGGCCGGGCGGAAGGTTCAGAAGCAGTCCAAGGGTCGACTTGCGAGAGGTACCTACCAGCAATGGGTAGCCCAATACCTTTAACTGTTCCAGGTTTTTTAGCACCTGGATGTTCTGGTCGGGAGTCTTGCCGAAGCCTATGCCAGGGTCGACCACCAAGTTCTCTTTGGCGACCCCTGCCTTTAGCGCCGTAGCAATGCTGACCTCCAGGCTGGACAGAACGTCAGGCAACAGATCGGTGTACTGGGTGCCTTTCTGGTTATGCATCAGTACCAACCCAGCCCTGGACTCAGCGGCAACCTCGGCCAGATGGGGGTCGGCCTTCAAGCCCCAGATGTCGTTGACGATGCGGGCCCCGGTGTTCAGCGCCTCTCGGGCGACTGGGGCCTTGTAGGTATCGACGCTGATGGGAAGCTGTACAGCTTCCGCCACTGCCTCTAATGCTGGCAACAACCGCTTGAGCTCTTCAGAAGCGGTGATTGGTTGGTGGCCGGGCCGCGTTGACTCCGCCCCAACGTCAAGGATATCGGCGCCTTCCTCTTGAAACCGAAGGGCCAGGTCGACGATAGCGTGGACGTCGTTTCCCAAACCATCGCCGGAGAAGGAGTCGGGGGTGACGTTGATGACGCCCATGACATAGGTACGCCGTCCCCAGACCAGCTTTTCGCCGTTGGCCACGGTAAGGTTATCCAGTGCAGTTGAGGCTTCGGTCATTGGTGTTCGCGTCGGGTCAAATGGCAAAATATTTTTCAGGCGGCGGGGGTTACTGGTAGGGTTGCCGTCAGTGGTTACCGGCGGTGTTGAAGGAGTACAGTAAGACACTCCAATTCTATCACGCACGGATCGTATTGCATGGTGGATAGGCCCTCTGCTAGGATGAACCGACAATTAGGCACGCAAATTATGACGGAATCCCCCAACAACGCTACGGGATTGGCGCTCCGATGGCCCGGTCGACGTAACCTGACTAAGGATTTCGTTTGGGATTAACTCGGGGCGGCAAGTTTACGACCCAGACCTGATCCCGATGGGAGTGGTAGTGACTGCGGAAAAGAAGCAGATTGACGAACAACTTGAAACCCTGGAGGCCATGCGGCAGCAGGCCCAAAAGGGTGGTGGACAGGACCGCATTGATCAGCAGCACAGCCGCGGTAAGCTGACAGCTCGAGAACGGTTGGCCCTGCTGATGGATGACGGTACCTTCAAGGAACTCGACCCGTTTGTCACCCACCGAATCACTGACTTCGGTCTGGGTGACCGCAAGGTGTTGGGTGACGCCGTGGTCACCGGCTACGGCAGAGTGGAGGGCCGTCAGGTGTTTGCCTTCGCCCAAGACTTTACTGTCATGGGCGGGTCTCTTTCCGAGGCCGTTAGCCAGAAAATCTGCAAAATGATGGACATGGCGGTGAAGGCTGGCTGCCCCGTCGTGGGGTTGAACGACTCTGGCGGCGCCCGGATCCAAGAGGGCGCTTTGAGCTTGGCTGCTTACGGCGATATATTCTTGCGCAACACCCTCTACTCCGGTGTGGTGCCGCAAATCTCCGTGATCGTTGGCCCGTCTGCTGGAGGCGCGGTCTACTCCCCGGCTATCACCGATTTCGTCTTCATGGTGCGGGGCACCGGCCAGATGTACATCACCGGCCCGGATGTCATCAAGGCGGTGACCGGCGAAGAGGTAACTCATGAGGACTTGGGTGGAGCCGCCTCCCATGCCACCCGCAGCGGGGTGGCCCACTTCGTCTACGAAACGGAAGAAGAGTGCATTAACGAGGTGCGCCACCTGCTCAGTTTTCTGCCGGGCAACAATGTCGGAGACCCCCCTTTGGAGCCAACTGAGGACATCCCCGACCGCCGGGAACCTGACCTGCGGTACATCGTCCCCGAGGACTCCAGCCGGCCCTACGACATGCGGGACGTTATCTACAAGGTAGTGGACCAAGAAGAGTTCATGGAGGTCCACCAGAATTTCGCGCCGAACGTCGTGGTTGGTTTTGCGAGGTTGGACGGCCGGCCGGTGGGAATCGTGGGCAATCAGCCAGCTTATTTGGCCGGCGTACTGGACATCGACGCTTCGACCAAAGCGGCCCGGTTCGTTCGCTTCTGCGATTGCTTCAACATCCCCTTGGTCACCTTCGTCGATGTTCCTGGATTTATGCCCGGGGTCGAACAAGAATATGGAGGCATCATCCGTCACGGCGCTAAGCTCATCTTTGCCTATGCCGAAGCCACCGTGCCCAAGATTGCTGTTATCACGCGGAAAGCCTACGGCGGCGCTTATATCGTGATGAGTTCCAAGCATTTGCGTTCCGACATCAACCTGGCTTGGCCCTCGGCCGAGATTGCGGTGATGGGGGCAGATGGGGCGGTAAACATCATCTACCGCGATCAGATCTCCAAGTCGGAAAACCCGGAACAGACCAGGCAAGAACTCATAGCCGATTACAAAGAGAAGTTCACCACGCCTTACATCGCCGCCAGCCGCGGGTACTTGGACGATGTGATCGATCCGGCAGATACCAGGGTCCAGATCATCAATGCCTTGGATATGCTACAGAACAAATGGGACAGCCTGCCGCCCAAGAAGCACAGCAACATTCCCCTTTAACTTTACCGTTAATCGTCGCCGCGGTAGAATCAACTGCCAACGATTCCTGCTGACAGGAGATCTCCGTGAAATTCGGTTTGTTCTTCCAGTTACCGTGTGCGGCGGACCAGAATCCCGCCGCCCGCTACCAAGACACAATCGGCCAGTGCCAGCTTGCGGACGAGTTGGGTTTCGACGCCGCCTGGCTGGCCGAACTGCACTTCAACCAACGCTTTTCGGTGATGCCTGCGCCCTTGATGATCGCCTCCGCCGTTGCTCAGACGACCAAGAGGATCAGGGTCGGCACGGCGGTCCACCTGATGCCGCTCCACCATCCGGTTCGGCTGGCGGAGGAGGCGGCCACCCTGGACGTATTGTCCGGCGGCCGCTCCATTTTCGGTATCGGCCGAGGCTCCATCCCGACCCATTTCCTGGGCTACGGTATCGACCAAGAGCAGGCAAGGGAGCGGTTCTTGGAGGGGTTGGAGATGGTCTTGGGCACATGGACCAACGAAGAATTCTCCTACCAGGGTCATTACTACAAGGCGGACGCGCTTTCGGTGGCGCCGCGGCCCTTGCAGGACCCCCATCCGCCGGTCTACGTCGCCGCCAACAGTGCCGACACCTTCGAAATAGTTGGTTCACTGGGACACAACATCCTAGTAGCTCCGACGATTGTCACAGTTCAAGGGGCCTTGGACGGACTGGCGTCCTACCGGAGAGAACTGGGCGAGAACGGTCACGACGAAGCCAAGGTCCGCGTCAACGTCAATGTCCCGGTACACGTTGCCGAGACTGAAAAAGAGGCCCAAGCTGGATTCGAGATCACCATCAACAACTACATCGGTACGCTGCGGAACATGGCCAGCGCAAGCCGAGGCTCCAGCCGGGCTATGTCCTTGACCTACGAGCTCGTCCGGGACGAGTTTGCTGCCGTGGGAACACCGGACCAGGTGGCCGACAGGCTTCAGAGCTTCAAAGCTAGGTACAACCCTCAGGAATTCATGTGCTGGTTCAACATCGGTGGGATGCTGCCTCACGAACAGGTCGCCAAGTCCATGACCCTTTTTGCCCAAGAGGTGATGCCCCAGTTCCAAGACTAGCCGGTCCAAGAATACCTGGGGTTCGCGACCAGAGGATTACGTTGGCTTCATCCGAGTCGTTATTCGAACATCAAAGAAAGGCACAAGCCGAGCGGGACGCCCCCTTGGCCGAGCGAATGCGGCCGCGCACCTTCGACGAATTCGTTGGTCAAGAGCAAATTCTCGGCCCTGACCGCGTGCTGCCGCGGTCCATTGCGGCCGGGCGTGTTCCGTCCTTCGTTCTCTGGGGCCCGCCGGGGACCGGTAAGACCACTCTGGCCCGGTTGGTTGCCACCGTCACCCAGGCCGCTTTTGAGCCGGTTAGCGCCGTAACCTCCGGCGTGGCCGATCTCCGCCGCATCGTCGCCGAAGCCCGGGAACGCCAAGGGATGCACCAGCAGGCGACCATTCTGTTCGTCGACGAGATCCACCGGTTCAACAAGGCCCAACAGGACGTGATCCTGCCGCACGTCGAAAACGGCACGGTTACTTTCATCGGCGCCACCACGGAAAACCCTTCCTTCGAGGTTATCGCGCCGCTGCTCTCCCGGAGCCGGGTGTTCGCCTTACAGAGCCTCGAGCCCGCCCAAGTGGAAGCTATCGTGAAGCGGGCAATCGAGGACAAAGAGCGGGGACTCGGCGAGATGGAAGCCACCATTGACCAAGACGCCATGGAGCACTTGGTCAACATATCCAACGGCGATGCCAGGGTCGCGCTAAACGCTCTCGAAACTGCTGTCTTCGCCACCGCCCCTGGACCAGAAGGCGGCCGCCCGATCGATCTGGACACCATCGCCGACGCCCTGCAACGGCGCTCTCCTATCTATGACAAGGTGGGAGAAGGGCACTACGACACCATCTCCGCCTTCATCAAGTCGGTGCGGGGGTCGTCGCCCGACGGCGCCCTTTACTGGCTGGCCCGGATGATCGAGTCGGGAGAGGACCCGCTGTTCATTGCCCGGCGGTTGGTGGTCTTGGCCGCAGAAGATATCGGGCTGGCCGAACCGCAGGCGCTAGCCGTGGCCATGGCCGCGCAGCAGGCGGTCCACTTCTTGGGAATGCCCGAGGGCCGCATTCCATTGGCCGAGGCTACTGTCTATCTGGCCACGGCACCAAAGAGTAACTCGGCTTATATGGCGCTGGAGCGGGCCATGGAAGACGTCAGAAAAGTGGCCAACGAACCCGTGCCGCTACACCTTCGCAATGCAGTAACCGGCTTGATGCGGCAGATGGGCTACGGCAAAGACTACAAGTACTCCCACGACTTCGAAGGCCACTTCGCGGACCAAGAGTTTCTGCCCCCGGCGTTGAAAGGCCGGCGCTATTACGAGCCAACGCAAGAGGGGGCCGAAAAGGAGATCGGGGACCGGATCCGGCGGTGGTGGGGGGAATCAGCAAAAGATGGGGGCACCGAGTCGTAAGGCTGTCCGCTCCGCTGCGGTCTCCTATATCTGCCCAACCGCGCCGACGCAGGCAGAGGCCATCTACGCGCTGAACTTCCAGAGAGTTTCGGCGGTCTTGCCGAAGACCCAGTCTCTGTCCTCCTGGCTGACGAAGCCCACCCGTTGCATTGGCAACCGTAGTGCGTTGCCGTAACCTTCCCGCCCCGCCGACGGTGGAAAGTCGCTACCCCACATTAGCCGGTTGGCGCCAAAGGCCTCGATGGCCATTTCGATGAAGGGTGGCGCGTCGTCGAAGGGAAAGGGAGTCCGTACCGGCATGGCGCGGGTGGAAATCTCCCCAAGGCCGGGCACCTTCATGTAAACGTTGGGGTATTGGGCCAAGGCCAGCACCTTTCGGTAGGTGTTGTGGGGCGGGGTTGGATCGCCTTCGCCAAAGAGACCGCCGACTCCGCCAAGGTGTTCAATGATGATCGTAAGGTCCGGAAAAGCTTGGATGAGATCCTCGAACTCGGGGGCGGCGTACTGCCCGATACTCCCCACGCAACTGATGGGCACGGCCAAGTCTTGGGCCTTCTTCCAGATGGCGAAAGGGTCGCGCCCCGGCGACCGGGTGTCGGGCCGTAACCGGATTCCTTCCGCGCCCTGCTCGACCCACTCTTCCAACCGGTCGGGAGCGTCGGCCCGGTCGGTGTCGACAACCACCACCACCGAGAAACGGCCAGGGAATCGCCGTATGCATTCGATGGGGTAGCTGTTGTCGAACCACCCGTTGATCTGTATCAGCACCGCCTTGTCTACCCCGTGCCGGTACATCTGGTCCATCAGGAGTTCTACAGGCTCGAACCAGTAAGGCGAGGCGTGGCAATGGGTGTCGATTACGACCATTACGTCAGCTCTTCAGCGTCATGTCGGCACTGCGTCGGAATCCTTCGACAGGCTCAGGACGAACGGGGACCGTGAAACCTTCCGTTCGTGGTGAGCTTGTCGAACCATCGCCGCCAACTACTGTCTAATCGACCACGTGGTCCCGAATGAATTCGTACACCACGTGCCCAATGGCGACCGCCAAGGCCAGTACCGCCACCTCCAACGCTGGCGCCGCGTGGCACCTGCGGAGTCGTCTTTCGCAGCGCCTGGAGGATTGGCAGTCATCAGCGACTCCAACAATATTAAACGCAGGGACCGCAGAGGACGCCGAGAGTCAACAAGCGATACTGATCAATCTCTGCGTTCTCGGCGCTCTCTGCGTTTGATTGAATGGCATAGAGCATGCCCCTTGTAGCGCGAGGCGGCTACCTGTTCGCCTGTAGTACCGATACCGCCTTGGACGTGCGAGACAGCGCTTCCTCGATGTCATCGCCGCTGATGTGGCGGTGGGTAACCATGCGAATGGACTGCTTGCCGGGATAGGAGACTTTGATGTTTTCCTGCTCCAAGGCGGCGATCATGTCGGCGGCCGTGCCCAGCTTGGTGTCCACTTTGAAGAACACGATGTTGGTCTGAATCTTCTCGGGGTCGATGTTCAAGCCGTCGATGTTGGCCAGACCTTGGGCCAACCGCCGCGCATTTTGGTGGTCTTCGGCCAGCCGGTCGACCATCGTATCCAGCGCGACCAAGCCCGCTGAAGCCAATACCCCTGCCTGCCGCATGGCCCCACCCACCATCTTCCGCCACCTGCGGGCCTCATCGATGAACTCCTGAGAGCCTACCAATACAGAACCCACCGGGCAGCTTAGCGACTTGGACAGGCAGAAACTCACGTCGTCCACATCGCGAACTAACTCTGCGGCCGGGACTTCAAGGGCGACGGCGGCGTTGAAAAGGCGTGCCCCGTCCAGATGCACCGGCACCCCGGCGGCGTGGGCCACGTCGGAGACAGACTTTATATCGTCCGGGGTCAGGGCTCCGCCGCTGCACCGGTTGTGCGTGTTTTCCAGGCAGAACATGCTGGTGTTGGGAAAATGAAGGTTGCCCTTGGGCCGTATGGCGGCGGCAACATCGTCAGGGTTGATACGCCCTTGGTCGTCGTTGGGAACCAAGCGCGTCTGGACCCCACCCAAGGCCGCCTGCCCTCCCGACTCGTTCCAAAACATGTGGGCTTGGTCACCCATGATAATTTCGTCGCCGTGATTGCAATAGGCCAGGGTGGAAATCAGGTTGCTCATGGTCCCGCTGGAGGTGAGGAGGCCCGCCTCCTTGCCCAAAAGCGCGGCAGCCCGCTCCTGCAGTTCGTTGATCGACGGGTCCTCGCCGAAGACATCGTCGCCTACCTCGGCTGAGGCCATGGCACGGCGCATCTCGTCGGTCGGTTGAGTAACGGTATCGCTGCGCAGATCGATTAACTTCATCTAGTCCTCTCAGGTGTCTGGCTGCCCGGTTAGAATGCGGGCCGGTAACGGAGAGAAAGGTAATCTAAACGCCAATGTTGTCGAAATAGGAAAACTTGGGTTCCCCGTCCAACAATCCCACCAGTACCTCAACATCACCCCGCTCTTCGCGCCAGGACAAATATTTTTCGTACTGTGAGCGCGAGTCCCAGTCTTCGACAATCACCAGGTTGTTGTGGTCGTCCTGATTCCTGTGAACAGTTATCCCATTGCAGCCTTCGAACCCTCGAGTGTGGTGGAGTTCATTTTTGAACCAGCTTGTCAGGTCGTCATTACTTCCTGGTTTGACTTTCAAGTCCAACGTCACTAATACCGACATGTTCTTGATCCTCCCAAAATCGCGAATCGCAACCCCGTAAATGAAGGCCGCCTACTGGTCAAAGCAGCTTACTGCCCTCCGGCGCTCGCCGTCAAACACCGGGACGGACGCCCTAACGATGCGTCGCTGCGCCTGGGGCTATCGAGCATAACACCGCACCTTGCCAAAGCCTTCGAGCGTCTCCTAAGATGGAATCATCCCATTCGGGAGTTTTGCCATGCGTCAGAGCGCCGTTTCCTTCAAGACCGAGGGACTGAATTTCGAGGGAGTTATCGCCCAGCCCGACGCCCAAGGTGGTCCTTGGCCCGGTGTTATCATCTGCCACCCCCACCCATTGCACGGCGGGTCGATGGAAAACAATGTCGTCCTGGCCTTGGCGACGGGATTGGTGGAGGAGGGCTTCGTTACCATGCGTTTCAATTTCCGAGGGGTCGGACGCAGCGAAGGTGAACACACCAAAGGGGAAAAGGAGTCCCAGGAAATTCTGGGCGCTTTGGACCTGATCAAGGCCTGGCCCGACGTTCGGGGCAAGATAGGCCTGGCCGGATACTCCTTTGGTTCCGGAGTGATCCTCAATCACCAAGAACTCTACGAAGAGGTCAATGCGTTGGCCTTAGTGTCGCCTTCATTGCGTGCAGTGGCTGACAGTCCGCTAAAGCAAAGCAAAATCCCTGCGTTGATCGTCGCGGGAGACCGCGACCGGTTGGTGGACTCCGGTGAACTGAAGGGCGAACTGAAGACCTTCAACCAGCCGCCGGAAAGTCAGATATTCGAGGGGGTCGACCACTTCTGGTACGGTCAAGAGGGCCGGTTGGCGCCCGAAGTGGCCAGGTTTTTTACGGAACAACTGAAGTAACTCTAGATGTCCTTACTCCGAAATTTGGCCGGATATTCGTCTCGAAACTCGGCTGGCGGCCCGGCAGCACCGCGCACTCCAATTTACAAAGACCTAGTCCTCATCCAGTTGGCTGTGCTGGTTTTTCTGAGCGACCAGTTCAGCAAGTACTTGGTCCGGGAATTCCTGGCCTTCCGCGAGTCCTTCCCCGACACCGGTTTCTTCCGCATTACCCATACCTTCAACACCGGTAGCGCGTTCGGACTGTTTCAAGACCAGAATACGCCGCTGATCCTGGTGTCGGTAATCGGCATCACGGTCCTCTTAATCATCTACCGCAGTCAGCGGCTACCCATGGGGCTGCTGCGACTGAGCCTGGGCCTCCAAATAGGCGGTGCGGTGGGCAACCTGCTGGACCGGCTGCGCTTGGGTCATGTGACCGACTGGGTGGATGTGGGCCCTTGGCCGGTGTTCAACGTGGCCGATGCCTCGATAGTTTGCGGCCTGGCGATTCTAGCCTGGCTTTTCATAATCGCGGACCAGTCCCCGAAGCAAAACAAAGGTTCCGACAATTGGTGCCCAATCTGTGACGGCGAAATGCGGACCGTCGCCGGAGGTTGGCGCTGCACCACCTGCGGTGTGAGAGAGCATATAGAGCGATTGCCATCGTCAAACGTCCCGGTGGACGATCCAGGGAATTTGAGCCGATGACTGAGACTGCCGCTACCCATGAGCTTCAAGTGGACGTGACTGAGTCCCGGCTGGACCTGTACCTGGCTGGGCTGGACGTGGGCCTGACCCGCAGCCGCTTGGCCCGCCTGATCGCCGAAGGGCAGGTTACCGTCAACGGAATCGCCGTGAAACCGGCTCACAAAGTTAGGTCGGGAGACCGGGTGAAACTGTCAGTCCCGCCGCCACGTCCTACCGGCATAGTGGCCCAACCCATGCCGATTACCGTGGTCTACCAGGACGAGGAACTGGTGGTGATTGACAAGCCAGCCGGCCTAGCGGTACATCCGGGACCGGGACACCCGGACCGCACGTTGGTCAACGCCCTTCTGGCCATGTGTCCCGATATCAAGGGCGTTGGCGGCGAGTTGCGGCCCGGCATCGTACACCGCTTGGACAAAGACACTTCGGGGTTGATGGTGGCGGCCAAGACGGACCGGGCCCACCATGACCTTTCAGCCCAGATCAAGGACCGGGCGGTAACCAAGGGGTACCTGGCACTGGCGGAAGGCGTGGTGAAGCAACCGGAAGGCCTGGTCGACGCGCCGGTGGGCCGACACCCCAGAGCCCGCACCCGGATGGCGGTGGTGGCCGGAGGCCGCGAAGCCCGCACTCGCTACAAAGTATTGGAAAGTTTTGAACAGGCCTGCCTGTTGGAGCTTTATCTCGAAACCGGGCGTACCCACCAGATACGGGTCCACATGGCCTACCTGGGACATCCTTTGATCGGTGACAGCGTTTACGGCAAGCGGAACCCGTCGCTCAACCGACACTTCCTTCATGCTCACCACCTGGGCTTTCGGCACCCGGTAAGCGGCGAAACTCTTGACTTGCATTCTCAGTTGCCTCCCGAGTTGGCTCAGGTCCTCGACGCTGTTCGACGGGGCTAAGGTAGTTAGGCCGGGCCGGTCCACGGTTCAGCGCCGATCGTGAAGCGTGCTACAATTGTTCTCAGGCCGGGAAACGAGCCTATTTAGGCACAAATTTGGAGATTTAGCTTGACTCGAGAGGTCCGCGTCCGGTATGCCCCTAGCCCCACCGGACTGCCCCACATTGGTAATATTCGGACGGCGTTGTTCAACTGGCTTTTTGCCCGCCATTACGGCGGCAAGTTTATCGTCAGGATCGAAGACACCGACCAAGCACGCTTATTTCCCGGGGCAGTGGAAGCGATGCTCGACGGTTTGCGCTGGATGAATATCGAGTGGGACGAAGGGCCGGAAGTCGGCGGTTCCTTTGGCCCGTATTTCCAGTCACAGCGGTTGGAGATTTATTACGAGCTAGTCAACCGGCTGATCTCCCAAGGCAACGCCTACTACTGTTTTTGCAGCAAAGAAAATGCGGGGGGGAACCGCCCGGAGCAGCCAAAGAACGACTGCAATTGCCGCGTCTTGACCCGCGATCTAACTGAACAAGACCGGTCCCGGCTCCGCGCCACCGAGTCTGAAGTCGTTCGGTTCGCCATGCCATCCTCCGGGGTGACTCGAGTCCACGACCTAATCCGGGGCGACGTGGAATGGCGGAACGAGTTGCTTGACGACTTCATCATCCTGAAGTCCGACGGGTTCCCCACCTACCACTTGGCGGTTGTCGCTGACGATCATTTGATGGAAATCAGCCACGTGATGCGGGCGGAAGAATGGCTGCCCAGCACTCCTCGGCATCTGCAAATCTACCAGGCCCTGGGTTTCGAGCCGCCGGAATTCGCCCATCTGCCGATGATCACGGGCCCGGACCGGGCCAAGTTGTCCAAGCGCCACGGCGCCACCGCCATCGGCGAGTACCGGGAGCAGGGATATCTTCCCGAGGCGCTGCTCAATTTCATGGTGCTGCTGGGTTGGTCTCTCGACGGCACTACCGAGGTAACCTCGTTACAAACGGTCATCGATAACTTCACTCTGGACCGGATCACCAAATCGGCCGCCATCTTCGACCAAGACAAACTGATGTGGATGAACGGGGTCTACATACGAGAACTCCCCACTGAGGATTTGGCGGAACGGATGGTGCCATTCCTAGAGCGCGACTTGCCACGCGACCTGCTCCCGCTGGACCGGGAATATTTGCAGCGCATCGCCCCCTTGCTCCAAGAGCGCATCAAGCGGTTGGACGAAGCTGCCGGGCTAACGTCCTACTTCTTCCGGTCCGGTGAAGAATTCGACGTGGATTTCAACCCGGAAACGCTGGTGCAGAAAGGCATGGACCGTGAGTCCACCCTGGCCGCGCTGGGGACCGCTTTGGACGATCTGACCTCCGCCGACGATTTCGACCATCAGCAATTGGAGGAACTCCTAGGCGCCGCTGGAGAGCGGCTATCCCTCTCGCGCCGACAGTTCTTTGGGACTCTGCGGGTGGCCGCCACCGGCCGCGATGTGTCCCCACCTCTTTTCGAGACACTGGAAGTCTTGGGCAAAGACCGTACCGTCAGCCGCGTCAAATCGGCCATGGAACGGCTCGCCGCGGTCTAACCTACAGGTTAGGAAATAGCCGTTCCGATAGTCCGTTCGCGCTGAGCTTGTCGAACGGTTCCGGTGGTGAGAATGTGGTTCGACAGGCTCACCACGAACGGTACTTAAGGACGAACTTGGGGTGAATTGATCATGACCCAGACCGAGTCGCCGGTTTCGACGGATTTCATCCGAAATACCGTTGCCGAGGATAATCAGTCGAACAAGTTCGGCGGCCGTGTGGTGACGAGGTTTCCGCCGGAACCCAACGGTTACCTCCATATCGGCCACGCCAAATCGATCTGCCTCAACTTCGGCCTGGCTGCGGAAAACGGTGGTCAGTGCAATCTGCGGTTCGACGACACCAACCCCACCAAAGAAGAAGTGGAGTTCGTCGAGTCCATCCAGGAAGATGTCCGCTGGTTGGGATGGGACTGGGGCGACAATATGTTCTTCGCCTCGGACTATTTTGGGCAGCTATGCGACTTCGCCGTTGACCTGATCCAGAAAGGCAGAGCCTATGTGGACGATCTCAGTGGTGACGAGATTCGGGAGTATCGGGGCACTTTGACCCAACCTGGGAGGGAGAGCCCACACCGGGACCGTTCGGTTGGACAGAACCTCGACCTGTTTGCCCGCATGCGAGCTGGAGAGTTCGCCGAGGGCAGTCACGTTCTGCGGGCCAAGATTGATATGGCCTCGCCGAACTTGAATATGCGCGACCCGGTGATGTACCGGATTCTGAAAGCGACGCACCACCGGACCGGCGACGACTGGTGCATCTACCCCATGTACGACTTCACCCACGGCCAGTCGGATTCCATAGAGGGCGTTACCCACTCCATTTGTACCCTGGAGTTTGAGGCTCACCGCCCGCTGTACGATTGGTTCCTGGACGAGTTGGAGATCTACCATCCTCAGCAGATCGAGTTCGCCCGGCTCAACCTAACCCACACAGTTCTCAGCAAACGAAGGTTAATCGAGTTGGTGGATGCCAACTACGTCAACGGTTGGGACGACCCTCGGATGCCGACCATCTCTGGACTGCGGCGCCGGGGCTACACTCCGGAGGCCATCCGCGACTTTTGCGAGCGTATCGGGGTGGCCAAGCGGGACAACACCGTAGACATCGCTCTGTTGGAACACACCCTGCGTGAGGACCTCAACAAACGGGCGCCGCGGGTGATGGGCGTATTGGACCCGCTGCGGGTCGTGATCGAGAACTATCCCGAGGGGCAGGTGGAGGAGCTGGATTCGGTCAACAACCCGGAAGATCCGCAGATGGGGAGCCGGAAGATTCCTTTCTCACGCACTGTGTATATCGAGCGCGATGATTTCCAGGAGGACCCGCCGCCCAAGTTCTACCGCCTTTCTCCCGGCAAGGAAATCCGCCTTAAGGACGCCTACTACGTTACCTGCACGGGCGTGGTAAAAGACGAAGTCACCGGCGAGGTCTTGGAGTTGCGCTGCACCTACGACCCGGAGACCAAGGGAGGAACTTCCACCGACGGTCGAAAAGTGAGGGGCACGTCACATTGGGTTTCGGCCGAACATGCGCTGAACCCCGAGGTCCGGCTCTACGACCATCTGTTCCTGAAAGAAGACCCCGATCACGTTCCGGAAGGCGGAGATTTCACCGACAACATTAACCCCGACTCGCTAACAACTCTGCGTTCGTGCAAAGTTGAGCCGGGTCTGGCGAAAGCGAAACCTGGCGACAGCTTCCAATTCCTGAGGCAGGGGTATTTCTGTGTGGACCCGGACTCTTCCGGGGACGCATTGGTCTTCAACCGCACCGTCCCGTTGCGCGATACTTGGGCCCGAATGGACCGCTCGCGGCGGTAGGCGCCGACCTTTTATTTAATCCTCATGAATCGCAAGTTCCGGCTCCTGTAAATCGACATCAATCGGTCGTGGCTTGGGGCTCAATTTCGCGTTCAGCTTGCGGCGGCTGACGTATTGGTAGGTTGCGTACACCAATTCGGATACACTGACAAACAAACCCAATGGAGCGGTCAAACCTCCGGAGACCGCACCGCCGACGATGGTCGAATTCTTCGCCAGGTCCCAGATTTGGGATGACGTACGTCGAGCATAAGTCGCGACTAACGCGTTGAGATAGTCATCTGAGTATTTGAAGGAGATTCGATCGCAATAATCACGTAGCGACGTTGCGACCGCTTCTCGGTTGTCCGGAGTAGGCTCTTCCTGCCACCTACGTAGCGAATACCTGTATCCGTCGCCCAGATCATTTCTAATTGCGACAACCTCATTCGCGTCGAGTTGTATCAATGCTTCGAGCGGCGGGAGCTTCACTTCGCATCTAAGGAAATTGTCTCGAGACGGTCCGGCAATTTCTTCGTCTTCCGATGATCGGAATATCGAGTCGAGCAAAAAGTCGTCATCGAGGTCATACACTGGGAAATTGACAGATGTACCAAACATTCGTGCCTGGCAGAGGTGATGAATCTGTGCCAGCCACTTGGTGAAAACCTCAATCACGAGACGAAGCTCAGGGTCGGTGACTGCCGAAACAACGTCTGGTGGGTCGATGGTCAAGGTGCTTCGCGGAAATCCCAGTCTCCAGCCAATCGTACGCATCAATTCGATTCGCTGGATTCCGGAATTGCCGCTCGACTGTGTTCGCTCTGCGGCCTCTTCTATTGCGTCCCACCTCCACGGTTCGCTGGATTCCCACACTCGGTTAAAGAGCTGCGCTCGCGAAGGACTTAACAATTCTGTGTTGGGCGGGTCATCACGCTGGAAAATATTCCTGATGAGGCGCAAGTACTGAAGACCAAGGGAAAACTCCGTGGAATCCGAAGGCCAATAGATTGGCTTTTGCCGTTTCTGTTCGAGGCCAAGATCAACGGCGGCGATCAGTCTATCGACGAATGGCTGCATCTCCTGGATGGTTAACTCGTAGTCTCGATACAGAGTTCCGGACGTGAGACTTTCATGTGCCTGACTTAGGTTTTCTACGTTATGGTCTCGCACAGCCGGAACGATTAGGCCTCTCTTGGCCGCATATTCAACCAACGACGTTCCACGGGCCCTCTGAATATGACGGGCCAGGATCGCCGAATTGAAGAAGTAGGATTCATGCATCAAGATCCTGTCCTGAAACAAGACATTCAGCAAGAGACTTTCATCAAACGTAACGTCGTCTATGAAATGCCCGACCCAATTATCGCTGGCATTGAAAAGGCTATATTGCAGGTTCGTCATGGTGCATCGGCCGAATTAGAGTGGGAATCAGATTCGAGAACCGAAACGTCGTTCCAGAGTCCGTTGTTAGCCCAACAACTCCGCTTCTTTGGCGGGTGGGACCTACCCCCTCAGTTGCCCGCTGCGGCCGTGGCGGCCGCCGACTGGTAACGCATGGAGTACTTTCGCTCGTTGATGCTAAATGCCGCCAGCGCCGCCGGGAACAACAGTGACCCGGCGATGGCGAAGGGCAGAGTGTAGGAACCGGTAGCGTCGTACAGTACCCCAGCCAATAGGATGCTGGCGAAGGCCCCAACTTGGTGGCAAAGGAACGAAATACCGGAGATGGTGCCAAGGGCCCGCAGGCCGTAAACATCCGCGGTTAGCGACGTGGTTACCGGGACGCTGGCGATCCAAGAGAAGCCCGCCAAGGTGGCGAACACCCAGAGACTTGTTGCGCCGGGCATTGCTACCAACAAGACGTACGCCAGCCCGCGTACGAAGTAAACGGTGCCCAATACGTTCTTTCGGCCGAAGCGGTCGGCAATCATTCCGGCCCCAATTCCGCCGAGAACGTTCAGTCCCATCATGTACCCGAAGATGACGGCGGCGGTCGTTTGGGAAACCCCAACATCTTCGGCGTAAGGGATGAAATGGGTCGATATGATCCCCGTGGTCACCCCACACACGGTGTAAGCAGCGGAGAGTTGCCACATCGGCGGGGACTGGAATGACTGCTTCCAATGCTCAACTTCGAACGGCCCCCGCCGCCGCTCCCGTTGGGCGCCCTGCAGAGGCTCTGGATCGCCATCAGGTTGGAGGCCCATCTCCGCGGGGTTGTTTCGCACAAAGATAAAGGCCAGCGGGACAGCGAGCACCAGCACGATTAGACCGAGGGCGATCCAGGTCGTCCGCCAATCGGTCAGGTCCAGCAAATATGCACCGAACGGAATCAATATCAGTCCGCCCAGCGAAGCGCCAGCAACGTTCAACCCCAATACGGTGCCCCGCTTCCGCCGGAACCATTTGGTGAGCATTGGCCCCAACGTCCCTTGGGAGGCGCCGCTCATTGCGGTGGACATTACGAAACCGAAAATGAACACCAGAAAGAGGAAGTGGAAGGTGAGGCTTAGCGCGATGGTAGATAGCCCAACCACGATCAAGCTGGTTAATATGATCTTCCGGCCGTTGAAGCGATCGAACAGGTTTCCTACGAACGGCTGAGTGACGCCGTTCACCAGCCAGCCAATGGCGGCGGCGATGGAGATGGTCGTCCGGTTCCAGTCGAATTCTTTGCTCATCGGGATAACGAAGATTCCGAAGCTGTTCCGGGCTCCGGTGGTGACGAAGGCTATGAACATCGCGGTTGCCACGATGTACCAGCCGTAGTAAAGCTGAGGCTTGGCGGTGCTGTTTCCGGTCATGGTTGGCAGGGCTTCAAATTAGGGGACGATGAACTTTGGTACGGGCGCGCCTTTTTACATAGACGCGAGATTTGGACACGAGATTTGAATGTGGTTCGTAGGGTACCAGATGCGTGGTGCAGCGGGGCGGTCTAACCGTCATTCCGGTAGACCTGGATTCGGTGACGGCAGCTATCCACTATTAGGATGTTGCCCTTTCCGTCCAGCTTCACGGAGGTGGGGCCCCAAAACAGCTTCTCCACATTGGCCGATTCTTCCCGGTCCCTGCTCTCCGGCGGGTCCATATCAGTTGGCATCGGCGGTTCCAGGTCGGCTTCCAGGCGCAACGCGCCCTCTTCTGGGTTGGCCAGAAAGTAGTCGTTGGCCCATTGGGGCGTCACCGACTCGCCCCGTAGCGTCGCCAGGAGCTCGCCTTCGGGTGTTAGCACCCTGACCCGCTCATTGCCCCAGTCGGCAACGTAGATGTTGCCTTCGGTGTCTACGGCCAGGCCGGCAGGACGTCTAATCCGGTCGGACTTGGGCTGAACTGCTCCATTTCTCGGAAACTCGTCTAGAAAATTCCCGGCTGGGTCGAACTTCTGGATTCGGTCGTTTCCCCAATCCGAGACGTAAACCTGGCCTTGAAGGTCCAGCGCCAAACCCCAGGGAGCCTCGAACTGGCCGGGTCCTGAACCACGCTCTCCCCAGGCGGCAAGGGGCTGGCCGTCGGCAGTCATCTTCTGCACCCGATGATTGCCGCTATCGCTCAGCCAAAGCTGGTCTTGAGTGTCGATTACGATTCCCGATGGCCGGTTTAACTGGCCTGGGCCTGACCCCGCCTGCCTCCAAGTATTCAGCAAGTCCCCTTGGTTGCTGAATACGGTGATGCGATTCAACGCTTCATCGGCAATGTAGAGGCGGTCTTGGCTATCGAAAGCCAACGAACTGGGCCACCAAAACTCACCTGGCGCCGTGCCACCGGTGCCGAATTCCCCGAGATATTCCTGATCGACCGTGCACATGGACACCCTTTTGTAGGGCAACCGCAAGGTCATTTCCGGCCCGGCCCGGTTGATGACATACATCACGCCACGGGAGTCCAACGCCACGTCCACCGGGTTTTGAAACCCGCGGCCTTGGTTGGACAGGGAGCCGACGGTGTGGCTGTAGCTGATAGAGGTCGTGGTGGTCATCTGCCGTCCTGTGGTGCCGGGCTTTGTAGTTGTTCCGAAAGTACGCTGGTCTCGACTGTGTCGGTCCTAACCTTCGCCATCAATGGAGAAGGGACAATTTGGTCAGGCGGAAGGGGCCGCTGGGTCAGGCCATCTGGTATTCCCTGGTGGACAGTATCAACTGCAATAGCTCCACAACCCGTTGCTGAGAGCAGGGAACCTCGGCCTCCGGTTCAAAACGCGCCTCGCCTTGGGAGGCCGCGAACGCGATCAGCTCGGTCCGCGTGTTTTCTGAAACCTCCAGCCCGCCGACGAGGCTGAGGCAGGTATCTACCAGATCGTCTGAGGCGTACGAACTTTGCCGGTCGCGAAGGAGCCGAATAATTGCCTGTACACCGGGTTGATATACACCGGGTTGATATACACCGGGTTGATGCACACCGGGCTGAATTGTGTCGCCGATCACCAGAGCCGAGGAGTTTACCCGCTCCACCAGGGTGCCGGTGTCGACCCATTCGGTGCCGGTGTGCCAGCCTTCGACGCTAGGAGGGTTGAGTATTTCTTGACCCATGAAGTTGGCGTCTTGAGTCAGATTCACGATGCTCCAATCCGGCGATTTGTAGCTGCCGGCCAACCTGGTAGTTCCCGCCACCAGCTCCGCCGGGCTTTTAATCTTGGCGTACCGGGCCTCCGGTGCGCGGAAGAAGTCGGAGAGGAAGATGGTACGCAGCGCCGAACGAATCTCCCCGCCCGACCGGCGAAGGTCTTCGGCGATGATTTGTATCGAGGTTTCATTCGGCACGTCCGAGACAAAGAAGGCGTAAAGCTTGGTGGCAATGAACCAACTGCTAGCGGGATGCTGGCAGATAATGTCCAGAACATCTTCGCCGTTGAAGCGGCCGGTCTGCCCCAGGAAGGTCTTGGGGCCGTCATCGTGGTCCTCGGGCCGATACATGAACTGCCAGTCCAAGCGGCCGTGGGGCCAGATGGAATCCCGGGAAGCTCGAATGCTCATGTAGTCTTGGTTGGCGATGGTCCAGCCGGTGAATGCGCGGGCGCAAGCCTTGACGTCGGCTTCGGAGTAGGTCCCGATCCCCATGGAAAATAGTTCCAATAACTCCCGGCCGAAGTTCTCGTTGGGAGCATTTTTGTGGTTGTCTTTGTTGTCCAGCCAGAAGATCATGGCCGGGTCCCGGGACAGTTCCGACAGCAAATCGCGAAATGTGCCCAAGCCTCTGCGCCTGAATGTGTTGGTCTGGTTCACCACGGCCTTGGCATGGTTTAACTTGCCATAAGCGGTGGCGAACAGGGAGTGCCAGAAAAGCGCGATCTTTTCTTCCAATGGCCGCCTGGTATTGATCATCCGGTACATCCAGTACGACTGAGAACTCTCGATAAGCATCAGGCTGTTCTGGTCCACATGGTAGCGGCGGACTAGGTCGTCATTCCATTCCGGGGCGTCTTCCGGGTGTAGCAGTCCTTCCACCGTCCTCTCGTATCCATTGGCGACGTGGGTCTCAAGTTCGCCGAAGGTCGCGCCAAAGCCAGCCCTCCGGAAGAGGTGGGCCATCAATGAAGTTTCAGCGATTTTCGCCATTTTTTCGCTAACCTTAGAGTTGACTGAAGGTTCTTAATTGGGCCATCTTGAGACTTATGGAGTTATGCCAATTCAGTGGGACAGAGCACGAAAACGAAGCTTCGATTCTGACCGGAAGTTAGTATAGCATCTGGCGTTTTCGCTTCAGCTTTACCTGCGACATGAATGCCTAATCTTACATAATCAGACGGAATCAGCTATAAACCTGAATGAAAACTGAATATTGTATAAGAAATCTCCGATTTATTGGGCAATTTCCCCCTTGACAAGAGGTCTCTCCTTTACATTATCTTCTAATGGGTCATTGGGAGAGAGTGGGGCACGGGTGGTGTGGCTTACTTTGCAATTACCTGACCGGACGCCCACGTTGTCGCTTAACCGGTCATTGTTACAACTAAATCAACTATTGGGAGGAGATACACCGGGTGAATCTTAGCCGGCCTATCGCCGGTGGTAGTGAAATGGATTCGGAACGGCCCCGTCGGAACCATAAGTTTTTGTTGTCTCCTTGGTTCCTGTAGCACTATTCTCTCTAGTCCTAACATCCTGTTAGAGTCAGACGTGACCCTATAGGGATCGTTCATTTTCATCGGAGATAGCCTCGGCGGGTGTGCAGTTCAATTTTATTGAATGAGGGTTTGGGAACGATGATGTCGACGGCTGTGAAGATCATCAGTGATGGGGTCATAAAAATGGATGGTGGTTCGATGTTCGGTCCAGTGCCGAAGGTGGCCTGGGAGAACAGCGTAGTCACCGACCGGAAAAATCGTATGACCTTGGGCCTGAACTGCCTGCTACTTCAGGTTAGTGGGCACAATGTTCTGGTTGATACCGGCATCGGGTCCAAAGAAGTGGATACCGATAAAGAAAACCTGGGATTGGTGCCCAGCCGCCTGCTCAAAGGCTTGAAGGGCGTGGGCCTCACCCCCAAAGACATTAATGCAGTAATTCTTTCTCATTTGCATTTCGACCACTCCGGTGGTTGCACCCGGTTGGACCGGGCCGGAAACTTGGTGCCCACTTTCCCTAAAGCCAAGTATTATGTCCAAGGGAAGTGCTGGGACGAGGCTTGTCACCCCAACGAGCGGGCTGGCGAAGTACACCGGTCGGAGAACTTCCTGCCCATCGACGAGCGGGGGCAGTTGGAACTGCTGGACGGAGACTCGGAGATTCTTCCGGGCCTAAACGTGGTGGTGACCGACGGTCACGCTTTGGGGCACCAGATGGTGATGTTCAACCACGGCGGCGAACGGGTGGTGTTCCTAGGGGACATCGTACCCACGCCACACCATCTGAACCTGGTGGCCATTTCCGCGTTTGACAGCTCTCCCGAGGTTACGCTGGAGCAAAAGAAGGAGCTGCTGAACCAGGCCGAACGCCAGGGCTGGCTGCTGGTCTTCTCCCACGGCCACGATATCCGGGCCGGATATTTGGAGCGCCGCGGCGAGATGGGCTTTCTACGGCCTGTAGACCTTTAGCCAAACATAGCGCGGTAAACATGATCGGTAACCGGGCGGTCGTCGTGGAGTCACCGGCAGATGACTCTAGACTACGATAGTCACGGCGGTCGCCCAATACCGTAGTTATCGCCTTGACTTAGCGGGAGACGGGTAACGGCCGACCGTGGATGGAAGCCAGCCGCTAATCGACGACCGCCAACACCCTGTCGCCGCTGAATTCGGTGAGTTGCGCGTTGGTGATGGTGTTGGCCAGATCGCGGCGAGAATCTGTCCGAACTCTGATGTAGTTGCCGGTTAGGCCGTTCCAGGCGGTACTCGTCGCCGAGGACCGCTGCGGCTCCCACAGTACGCTGCTGATCGCCCCTAATTGGCCTTGACGGAACTTTTGATGCCCGTCGGCGGCCAACTCCAACATCTTGGCCATTCTCCCCTTTTTGACGCCGTCATCCACCTGCTTCTTCAAATAGGCGGCCGATGTGCCCGGCCTTTGAGAGTAGGGGAAGACATGCATGTCGCTAAAGGCCATCGATTCGGCGAACTCGTACCCCGCGTCAAACTCTCCGTCGCCTTCCCCGGGAAACCCAACGATGATGTCGGTGGTCACCCCGGCATTCGGCAGGGCGTCGCGAACCAACTTCACGGTTTCAGCAAAGCGTCTGATGTCGTAGCGGCGACGCATCGCCCGCAAGACCGTGTCGCTGCCGCTCTGCAGCGGGATGTGAAAATGGGGGCACAGGCGGGTATCGCCCCACAGGTCCAACAGCCCGGGGGTGATCTCTTGGGCCTGCAGGGAGGAAACCCGCAAACGGTCTATCGAGGTCTCATCCAATATCCGCCGGATCAATCCAACTAGGCTGGCCCCAGGAATGTCGAACCCGTAGGTGCCCAGCTGGGTGCCGGTCAACACTGCCTCACGGCAACCTTCGCTGCAATGGCGAATGATATCCGCAACGATTGTCTCCGGTGGAATGCTTCGCTCGCGACCACGGACCTTGGGTACTATGCAGTAGGCGCAGACTTGATCGCAGCCCTCTTGGATCTTGACCATGGCACGACTGCGCTTTGACTGAATGCCTGTTCGTGGTGTGCCGCCATCCGTTCGTCCTGAGCTCCAACCCGTTCGTGGTGAGCTTGTCGAACCACCTTCTTGCCGCGGAGGTCCTTCGACAGACTCAGGACGAACGGGGAAGGGCGAGTTCAGTGTCTCAGTTACGGTGTCCACCAGCGTTTCCTTTTCTGTGTTTCCCAAGACCAGTGACACTGCATCCAGGCCCCCAAGTGTTGAAGGGGACCTTTGGGCGTAGCAGCCGGTGGCGACGACTACCGCGCCGGGGTTGGCGCGGCGAGCCGCTCGCAGGAACTGGCGGGCTTTCGCGTCGGCGGTGGCGGTGACGGTGCATGAATTTAGCACTACCACATCGGCCTGGCCAGGGGACTCGATCACCCGATAGCCAGCATCTTCGAAGCGCCGTGCCAGGTCCTGGCTGTCGGACTGGTTGAGCTTGCAGCCGTGGGTGTGGATTGCCACGGTGGGTCCGGCCAATCCGGGTTGTTTGCTGCGGTCTTCCGGCTCTACATTAACGGTCAATCCGGTCACCGTCCGGGAGGTTTCCGTACCGTTCCAACCAGGCCTCCAGCGAGTCATTGAGAGGGTCGTCGGGGGTCTCTTCCAGCGGCAACATCTCCCACAACCGCTCTACCGCTCCCGAAACGTCCTCCAGCACTGCCACCAAATGGTCGGAGCGCCTGCGGGACTCGCGGACTTGTTCGGCAGTGTCGGAAAACGACGCCAACTTGGTAAACGCATCCCGGATTCTGCGGTCTCGGTGTTGGTTGCCCAGCCTTTCAGCGTACTCCCGGAGGGCCTGCTGGTCCGCCAATTGGTCGCCACGGCTAAGGGCGACGCCCTTCACCGCCAGGGTGAGGCTGCCCCAAAGAAGGTCCTCACAGCGCAGCCAACGCCCCTGCCGGATTTGGTCTATGGCGTCCTGAAGCAGGCGCAGGCTTTGGCCGTGATAGCGGATAAGGCGTTTTGATTCTTGTTCTGTAAGTGGAGCCATCTCGATGAGAGATTTTATCATGGAGTCTGATGGCTATCAGCTTTCAGCCATCAGGCATCAGCTATTAGCTACTAGCGCGCGATGGACAAGTCCTTCCCTCTCGAAGGATAAATTTAGCTAATAATACCCCGGCCTGAAGAGGGAATCTTCGGTCAGGCGCGCCTGGGACTCGCCACGATATTGGAGATGTGAGAGCAACTCCCCGCCGTACCGGGAACTACAAGACATCGACGTACACACCTTCAGCTGACCGCTGACCGCTAACCAATTGCTCCCGGGGGCGGAACCTGGAAGGGGGGTACGAGGTTGGGCAGCGGGACCTCGATGACCACCGGCGCGTCAGCTTTCAAGGCGCTCCTGAATGCCGGGCCCAGTTCCTGATGGCTGGCCAGGCTGATTCCTTGGGCGCCGTAGGCCTCGGCCAGTTTGACGAAGTCGGGATTATGGAGGCGGGTACCAATCACACGGCCGCCGAACTGGTTCTCTTGGTCGGCGAATGACGCGCCCAGAGACTCATTGTTGAAGACCAGGATCACGGCATTGATGCCTTCCTGGACCGCAGTGGCCAACTCGCTGGAACCGTAGGCGAACCCGCCGTCGCCGATGGTCGCCACCACCTGCCGGTGCGGATTGCCCACTTTGGCACCCAACGCTGTGGGCAGGGCGTAGCCCAGAGTGGCAAAGTAGCCGGAGGTAATGTACGACCTAGGGGCCAGAACAGGGAAGGCCAAGTGGCTCCAATACCCAATCTCGGTGGTGCCGCTTACGACGATGGCATCGTCTTCCAGTTCTTGGCGGATCGTCTCTATGATCTCCACTTGGAGCGGTGCTATCGCCTTAATTCGCTGGTACGACTGGTCTTTGATTGTGGCCAAATCGCTGGCCGTCCATTGGCTCGTCCGCGTCCGGCCGCCCAGTTCGGCCAGAAGGTCTTGGAGGGCCAATTTTCCGTCGGCGGCCATGCCCACCGCTGGGTCCGCGTTTCTGCCCACCTCTTCAGGGTCGGCGTCGATCTGGATCAGTTTCTGATGTGGCTTGATCGCCCAGTCGACTTGGACCCCCAAATGGAACCTGGACCCGACGACTAGGACGACATCGGCCTGGGGTAGGGCCAGATGGCCGGGTCCGTGGCCGTAGTAAAACGAGCCGATGCTCAAGGGGTTGTCCTCGGGAATGGCCCCCTTGCCTTGGGCGGTGGTCATTACCGGGGCGTTCAGCGCCTGGGCCAGTTCCAAGAGTTCCGTGGACAACTCCGCCTCTCTGGCGCCGCCCCCGGCCCAGATAACTGGCCGCACAGCGTGGGCCAGCAGGTCGGCTGCTTCCTTCACGGACTCGGGGCTGGGATGGACTTTCGAAAACACCTCCCGCTCCGGCAACTCCACATCGGCGGTGCTGGGCAAAACGTCCCAGGGAATTTCGATCTCCACCGGACGGGGCCGTCCCGTCGACAGGTGCTCCATTGCGGTGTGGACCATGTCTGGAATCCCGTTGGCATCCGTGGTCCGCTGACACCACTTCGTCAAGTGTTTGAAAACGTCTAGCTGCTCGCCCACCTCGTGGAGGGCGCCCCGGTTTTTGCCCAGGTTGTAGCTTTCTATTTGGCCGGACACCAACAACACCGGAGAGGACGTGGCGTAAGCGGTACCCAGGGCTGCGGTCGCATTCAGTGCTCCCGGACCTGGGACGACCAAGCCGACCCCCGGCTTTCCGGTGGTCCGGGCGTAGCCGTCCGCCATATAGGCAGCCGATTGTTCGTGCCGCACCAGGATGAGCCGGATCGACGGTTCGTCGTAAAGAGCATCGAAGGCCTCCATGATCTGGACGCCCGGTAGCGCGAAGATCACCTCGACGCCTTCCCTAACCAGGGAACGGGTCAATGCTTGGGCTCCGGTCATTACCGCCATTGGGTTTGTCCTCCCCGAGTCCGTAGCTGGACCAAATCTTCGCTCATTATGAACGAGGCTCCAGACCCGTGAACAGTGGCGGCTAGCCGCTTTTTGAAAAGACCTCTCCGATTCTACCCGGAATCTCGACTACGTCGGACCTAACCTCCCCCCTTTTACGGGGCGTTGCCTCAAAACCGTCATTCTGAGGAGTGAAGCGACGAAGAATCTGGGGTGGGGCTACCTCGAGTGAGGCTGGACCCACCGCACGAGACCCTTCGCTGCTCTCAGGGTGACAGGGTTTTGCTACTTTTGAGCCAAGGCGTTGTTACGGGAAGGAACTTTGGTTCGGCCTGCCAACAGTCACCCGGTTGATGTAACATGAACCTGCCCTTGCGGGACCGGCTAAATGATAAAAGGAAAGGTGCCTCGATGACCTCAAGGCCCAATGTCAGAATCGAGCGGGACTCCATGGGTGAGATGGAGGTCCCAGCCGACGCCCTCTACGGCGCTTCAACGATGCGCGCCGTCCTAAATTTCCCCATCAGCGGCCTCCGGTTCCCTCGTTCGTTCATCCGGGCACTAGGGCTGATCAAGCAATCGGCGGCCAAGACCAATATGGAGTTGGGCCAGCTGGATGAACAGACCGGCAACGCCATTGTGGCAGCCGCCCAAGAGGTCATCGACGGTTCATTGGACCAGCACTTCGTCTTGGATATCTTTCAGACCGGCTCCGGCACCTCCACCAACACCAACGCTAACGAGGTCATCGCCAACCGGGCCAGCCAGTTGTTAGGCGGAGACTTGGGCTCACGCTTGGTACACCCCAACGACCACGTGAACATGGGCCAGTCGTCCAACGATGTCATACCCACATCGATTCACCTGGCGGCGTTGCTGTCGATCAAGGAGGCCCTTGTCCCAGGGTTGGAGACGCTGGCTACGGAGTTGGAGAAGAAATCTGAAGAGTTCTGGCCAATCATCAAGACGGGCCGCACCCACCTCCAAGATGCCACGCCGTTGCGCTTGGGCCAGGAGTTCTTAGGCTATGCCGGTCAGGCCCGAAACAGCATCGTGAGGCTCGGGCGGGCCCAAGAAGCTCTGGCCGAGGTTGCCTTGGGCGGCACCGCCGTCGGCACCGGGGTCAACACCCACCCCGAGTTCTCATCCCGGACCTGTAAGACGGTTTCCGAGGCTGCCGGAGTAACCATTAAAGAAAGTGGGAACCACTTCCAGGCGCAATCGACCCTGGACGCCCTGGTAGAGGCCAGCGGCGAGCTAAAGACAGTCGCTGTCAGCCTCCATAAGATTGCCAACGACATCCGGTTCATCGGCTCCGGTCCCCGCGCCGGGCTCGGCGAAATAATGCTGCCAGAGGTCCAGCCGGGTAGTTCGATCATGCCAGGAAAGATAAACCCGGTGATCGCGGAGTCGGTCATCCAAGTAGTGGCCCAAGTGATCGGCAACGATGCGGCCGTGGCTCTGGCAGGCCAGGGCGGCTACTTCGAACTCAATACCATGATGCCGGTGGCCGCCCACAATATTTTGGAGTCCATCTCGCTCCTGGCGGCGTCGGCCAATAACTTCGCGGACCAATGCGTGAAGGGCATCGAGGCCACCAGCGTCGGGCCCGACATGGTGGAAAAAGGGCTGATGTTGGGGACCGCCTTGGCGCCAGCCATCGGCTACGATGCGGCAGCCGCCATCGCTAAGGATGCGAACCTTACCGGCAGAACAATCCGAGAAACTGCGAAGGAAAAAACAGACCTTTCCGACGCTGAGTTGGACAGCCTGCTGGATCCGGAGTCGATGACGGAACCGGGTGTCAACGTTGGTGGCGGCGGGGGCTAGAAGATCAGCGGAATTCCGAGCGGTGGCCAGGGGAGCTAGCCCGGGCCCGCCTCTTCCGCGAACAGAGGAAGCCCCTGCTCGTTGGCGAGTCTCAGGCAATTAGGGCAACGTTCCTCTTCCTTGTGGCCCTCGGAAGGCCACAAGTTATCTCCTCGCAACCCGCAGAGGAAATCGGGCATGATTTCTTCGATGCCCACGTTGTACAGGTAGTGGACCTTGCCCCTTTTGTGTTCAAAAGCCCACCACCAAGGGGTGAGAGCGTCGGACATGTTGTTGAGATAGGACTTGAAGCGGTCTTCCCAACCAGCCTCGGGCAACTCCACCAACCAACGGCCGGATTCGGACGAAGGGTCCCTCTCCGCTTTTAGCTCCCCCTTGCGGATGTATTCCCTAATGTCCCGTTGGGACACGTTGAGACGGCGAGACGCCTCTTGAATCGTCACCTTTTCCATAGTCTTGCCCGTTGACCGAGGGTTGAATTTGGGGCTTTCCCTCTCTCTCAGGGTGAGGGTGACCCTTTGCCGACGGCGGGGTCCTCGATCGTATCGGCCAACGAGCCCCCCGGCGGCACCATCGGGTATACGTTGGTCGACTGGTCCACCACAAATTCTATCAAGAACGGACCGTCGTGGGCTTTGGCTTGGCGTAACGCGGGCAGCACATCTTCCTGCTCGCTGACCCGTACCGCCCCTACTCCGTACGCCTCGGCGAGCTTCAGATAGTCTGGGCCCGGCACCGGCACCGCCTTGAGGTGGTTTTCGAAATACATCTCCTGCCATTGGCGGACCATCCCCAAGTGGCCGTTATTGATCAGCGCGATCTTCACCGGAAGTTTTTCTTCGGCGGCGGTGACCAGCTCCTGTAACGTCATCTGGAACCCGCCGTCTCCGGCGATGCTCCAGACCGTTGCTTCCGGGCGTCCGGCTTGCATGCCCAAAGCGGCCGGCAGCTCGAAGCCCATTGCCCCCAGACCGCCAGAGGAGACGAAGGTGTTGTGGCGGTTGAAGGACAGGAATTGAGCGGCCCACATCTGGTGTTGGCCGACCCCGGTGACAACCAAGGACTCGTCGTCGTCCTGCAACATATCGTTCAGGCTGGACAGGACGTGCTGGGTCTGCAACTCGTTTGAAGGCGGCACGGCCAGGGAAGGGTGGTCCCGGCGCAGCCCGTCGATGAACTGCATCCATTGCGGTCTCGGCTTATGGGAAACCAATGGGACCAGCGATTGCAAGACCGCCTTGGCATCCCCAGGCAATGGCACCTCCACCGGCACGTTGCGGCCGATCTGGTCTGGGTCGATATCGATGTGGACAATCCTCGCGTGGGGCGCGAAGGTCGAGACCTTGCCGGTGACTCTGTCGTCGAAGCGCATGCCGACTCCCACAATAAGGTCGGCTTGGTCTACGGCGATGTTGGCCCAGTACATGCCGTGCATTCCCAGCATGCCCAGGCTCAATGGATGGCCGCTGGGGAAGCCGCTGAGTCCCAACAAAGTGGTAATTACCGGTATCCTGGTGTTTTCGGCCAGTGCTTTCAGTTCGGCGTGGGCCCCGGAGATGTGAATGCCGTGGCCGCTGATGATAACGGGGCGTTCTGCCTCGTTGATCAAGCGGGCGGCCGCTTGAAGCTTCTCGCGAGTCCCGGCGGGCACCTCCGGCGCCGGAATGCCTGCTACTTCCGGGAAAACCGCTTCCACTAGTTCCAACTGCACATCACGGGGGATATCGACCAATACCGGCCCAGGCCGTCCCTCTTGGGCGGTGTAGAAGGCTTCACGGATGGTGGAGGCCAAGTCGGCTGCGGACATGACCATGAAGGTTTTTTTGGTGCATGAGGCCGCAATGGAGCAAATGTCGCACTCTTGAAAGGCCTCGGTTCCCAACGCGGCCCGGGCTACCTGGCCGGTGATGGCCACCAATGGGACGGAGTCGGCTTTGGCCCCCATGATCCCAGTTACTAGGTTGGTGGCGCCGGGGCCGGAGGTCGCAACGCAGACGCCGACCTTGCCGGTGACCCTAGAGTAGCCGTCGGCCGCGTGGGCGGCTGCCTGCTCGTGGCGGACGAGTATGTGGCGCAACTGCGGGTAGGACCACAATGCGTCGTAGAAGGGGAGAATAGCTCCACCGGGATGGCCGAAGATTACTTCGACTCCCTCCCGGATGAGGCTTTCGCAGATGACTTCCGCGCCTTTCAGTTTCAAAGCAGCCTCCAAAATGGTAGACCTTCTCCTGCAGAGAAGAGTGCCAGGAGTGCCGCTTACCGGGAAAAAAATAAATCCCGCCCCACATAGGGACGGGACGAATTCGTTCCCGCGGTACCACCCTATTTATCCGCCTGCGGCGGACCTCTCTAGCAGGACACCAACATGCCCCGTCGTTGCTAACGGGCGACGAACCCCGGCCCGGCCTACTAGTCCGTATGGCGGACATTCGGCTGGCGGCTCCAGAGGGATTTTCAGCTAGGTTCGATGCGCCTGCTTCCACCGTACCAGGCTCGCTAGGCACCTACCCCTACCTACTCGTCTCCATCACAGCCTTTGTGTAAGAAAATTAGCACACGCCCGTTCCACATGTCAATATAGACCCGTAATCCTATGAGTTCAGCTCAGGGATTCGCCGGGTCAACTCAGCCCAATCATCGGTAATAGTCTCGCGGATGAGAGACTTGACGCCCGCAAACACCGGCTCTGGCATTGACCCCATCACGACCCTGGTCCACATCTCCCGGTCATCGTGTCCCACCGAAGTAAAGAACCAGCGGATGAACTCTGGATTGCGCTCGGGCGGCACATGTCCAGCCATGCCACCGACTATCGCGCCCTGCTCCTTCCCAGAAGTGCGTTCACGCAGGATGGGATAAAGATGCGTGTCTTCTTTATCAAGGTGGATCCTTAAGACTGCAGTCAACGCCGCCGTCTCTCTGGCTGCGACAAGAGTGTCTGATGCGCCAGTGATTTTGGCCAGGCCCTCGGTCATCGTGTCGAACTCGTGGTGGTCGTGGAGATAGGCTTGCGCCACCAGCGGCGCTACTCTGTCCATGGCTGGAAACACCAGTTCGTCCTCGCCGTCCGCGTGCCACTTCAGAACCTCGCTGAAAAATCGAAGCCGCTCCACAGCAGGGGATAAATTACCGTCTCCTGCCGCAGCTTTGTAGGCGGCATCATCAATTGCTTTCATGTCGTTGCGCAATGCTTGATTCCCTCGTAACAAGGCCTGTTTGAGATGAGCCCTGGCGTGCGAAGGTGGTCTGGAGCGGAGGAGGCCACGGGATGCCGGCTGCTGGCCTCACCGCCCTATCTGCCGCGCTCAGGACAAGCGTGATCCCGTTGCGGTACCCCTTCCGTGGCTCAGGGCACCCGGTGGAAGTTGTGGAGCGGCGCCCTCATGCGGCCGCGACCGCAGGTACCGTCCCGACCGCCCGCTGAGCCGTGTTCTCCATCTCCACCAGGCGTGCATGGACCATCCGTTTGAAGTTGCACGCCAACGCCTTCAGGTAGACGGCAAGCCGCACCCGACGGCCCCCTCGCACCCGCAAGCGCCCAAGCCCGTGGGCGCGCTTCAGCTCGGAGTTCGTTCCCTCGATACCAGCCCTTATGTCATACCGCTTGCGCCACTCCTCGGTGGCCTCGGCCCTCCGGCGCCGCTCGATGTTCACCTTCACCAGGTCCGCCTTGAGGACGTAGGCCCCCGCACGCCGGTCCAGCTTCACTGGGCAACGGGATCGCAAGGGGCAGGGCTCGCATGTTGTCCCGGCAAAGTGGACCTCTACCCGCTCCGGCGCATCCTTCAGCTCGTACTCCTCGATGGACGGGTGGCCGGCGGGGCACACCGTGGCCTGCTCCCCTGTGACGTCGATCTGAAAGTCCGCGGCGGTGAGCGGCGGTGGTCCGTCACCCTCTCCTTCGTGCGAGTTCCCCGGCGCCGACCCCGCCACCGGGCTCACCAGTTCCGTTCTCCGGCGCGAGGCTTCGAAGGCATTGCGGCCCGACCCATACGCCGTGTCGGCGAAGAGCTCGTCCGGTCGGACCTTCCGCTCCGCGAGCCCGTCAACGACCGGCACGCTCACGTCGGTGTCGCTCCCACTCGAGGGGGTCACCTCCACGTGGGTGATGAGCTGGGTGGCGTTCTCCTCGTGGCAGGTCTCCGCCACCTGCACCTCGTACCCCTTCCCCTTGTGGCCGCTGTAGGTCACATCCGGGTCGTGGGGCGATTGCAGCGAGTCGGCGGACAGCTGCTTCGGGTCCTTCAAGGCCACGGGCACCTTGCATTCCCCAGCATCGTCGTCATCGTCCCTGGGGCGCCCGTCCTGGTGTTTGCCCACATGGCACTGCTCCCGCAGCAGCCGCTCCAGCAGCCGGTACTCCTCCAGCTGGGCAGCAGTCGTGCCATGGAACCGGTCCACCAGCCGGTAGAGGTCCCGGGCACAGACCGAAAGGCGTCGCCGACCCTCCCCCGTGCGGGCGTCCTCGTAGTGGGTCGCCTCGTCTTCTTCCTTCAAATAGCGCCCTAGGAGGCCCTCCGGAACCCCAGGGCGAAGCTCTGGGTGCTCCCAGCGCAAGGCCCGCAGGAACAACCGCATCGTCTCACAGAACAGGCCCAGCCGGGTGAGTGTGGCGATGTTGCTCATGATGTGGGTGGAGTCCAGCCGTTGCTTTCCGGTGCGTATGCCCAGCGCCTGGATGATCCGGTCCGTGGTCTCCTGGAAAGCCAGCCGGCCACCGTCGTGCTGCATCAGGCGAACTCGGAAGTTGTGGAGGGTCTTCTGGGGCAGGTGGGTCTCCTCGATGTCTAGCCGCAGGGCGTGGTGCCAGAGCAGGTTGAACTCTAGTTGTTCCAGAGCTTCATCGTCGGTGAGGTTGAACATCTCTTTGAGGAGGTGGACCCCGAGGACGGTCTGCACCGCCCGGTTGGGACGGCCGTTGTCCACGCAGTACATGGGAGCAAAGCGCTCCTCGTCAATCAGGGGGAGCGCCTCGTTTCGGAAAACCTCGGCCCAACTTCTCTCCAGGCGCTTAGCCTTCTTCGGCGTCACCAGGAACTGGGACTGCCAGAGGCTCTCTTGCGGGTCTCGTATTCGGAACATCCTCCCCTCCCTCGGCCAGGCGCAGCGCCCACGACCTTTTATTACATTATCCCCACCTTGCCCCAGGCTGGCGAGGGGTTTTTACGAACAAATCAATGCTTGGTGAAAGGAGGGTATGACATCCAGCGGCGTTACCATATAAATATCTCCTTCGGCCATTAAGTTGGATCCAGCTAAATTGGGCGATGGTAGTTTACTAGAGTGAGTCTAGTTAAAGCGAGGGAGTCGTTGGCGCAAATTATCCTACCAAAGGAGTCTTGATGCCCACCTGATGTACTCGGCCGGCCGTAGGCAACGATTCCCCCAGATGGCCCACCACGCTCCGAGGGGTAACAGTAACCGTATGTTAGTATGGGGCCAGAGGAAGTGACCGTTGAGCGCCGATCAACAAGCAGATCAGATGGACAATCTCTCCGGTACCCCACCGGAAATCGCACCAGAATCACCGCAAGAGTTTCCATCTAACGTTAACGTTCATCCTGACATTCAGGCCAACGCCGAGACCGGCGGCCCCACCGGCCCGACCGGCATGGACCCCGAGGCCGAATCGGACGTAACTTCTACCTTCGACGTTGGGCCGAGCGGTATCCATACAGCGGACCGTTCAGACCCCCGGTCCACCCTCGGTGCTTGGCCGCAAGCCGACCATCTAGCAGAGGTCGGCTCAGCACCCAAGATCAGAGGCGTCGCGCTGCTAGTGGACGAAACGCCGGCCCATGTTTTTTCCGCCACCGACGGCCTAATCCGGGAACCACCTCCCACCGGCCAAGTATTGATCGTGACCAATGAGCGGGTAATCGCGTTCTGTCAGGCTGAAGGAAAACAAGAAACGTACCTGGTCCCGATGAACGAAGTCAAACACGTGGTGGTGAAAGCGGGCAGCCGCAGCAGTTCCATGTTGTTGCAGGGTTCTCTGATGGTTGTCGCCGGAATCTTTATCTACCTGGTGCTGGGCTATTGGCTGACCAACCAGATTGAGGGTCCCACCATCCCGGTGCTCCACATGGACG
Organism: Dehalococcoidia bacterium; assembly: GCA_965247605.1. GTDB lineage: Bacteria > Chloroflexota > Dehalococcoidia > Lucifugimonadales > UBA3495 > VXOI01. The sequence continues at coordinate 91,961 of CBDFHM010000008.1, forward strand.
TGGCGCCCTTCATAGCGCTCATCATTGTCCTGGCTGGTCTGACGATGATCGCTCAAGTGTACTTCACCAAGCCGGACGGCTCCATAACGGTCCAAGGTGATGGGTTGCAGTTTACTTTTCCGTTCCGGGGGGACGCTGCTCAGCGAGAAATCTTTGATGTGGTCAACACCACCTTCGCGATGCGCCGGGCGAAGCTCGAAGAAGAACCGCAGTTAGAGACCGCCGACAGTCCGTCCCCGTGGGAGTCTACTTCTCCCTCACCCTAACCTTCGCCTTGGCAAGGGAGAGGGGGCTTTTGGTTGGCTTTCCATCTCGGGTGAGGCGGAATTTTCAGCTTGATCAGCCGAGGGGTAGGGCAGGGTTTACGTCCAATTCCATCGGCCACTCTTGGCCTCGTTGGAACTGGAAATAGCCGCAGGCGGCAATCATGGCCCCGTTGTCGGTGCACAACACCGGCGGCGGAACAATCACCGGCAGGGGTGAACGCGCGGTAATCTCTTCCCGAAGCCGGGCGTTGGCGGTGACCCCGCCACCCAGGATCAAGCCCTTCACGCTGTATTTAGCGGCCATTTCCACCAGCTTCGCCGAGACCACGTCGACCACCGACTCCTGAAATCCGGCGGCCAGCTCCCGTACCAATAAGGCTAGTTCTTCCTCGCCTATCTCTGGAGACGGCGAAGGGTAGATGTCCCGGTCTTGAGCCAGGTGCAGCAGCGCCGTCTTTAGTCCGCTGAAACTAAAATCCAGAGTATCTTTCATCCAGGCCCTGGGAAGTTTAACTTCCCCGGTGGAACCCTGGGAAACTCGCTGGATTTCCGGCCCTCCCGGAAACCCCAAACCCAAAATCCGGGCCGCTTTGTCGAACGCCTCGCCGGCGGCGTCGTCCCTTGTTTGCCCCACTAATTTATAGTTGCCGTGGCCTTCCATCAGCAACAGGTCGGTGTGGCCGCCGGAGGCCACCAGGCAGGCCAGCGGAAATCCTGGGTCTTTTTCAGGGTTGGTTTTTGTGAGCCATGAGGCGTAGATGTGGCCTTCCAGGTGGTTAACACCGATTAGGGGCACACCCAACGAGTAGGCGATGGCCTTGGCGGCATTTAAGCCGGTAATTAACGAGCCCGCCAGGCCGGGGCCGTAGGTAACCGCCACCGCGTCGACGTCCTCCAAGCTCATCTCGCAGCCGGACATCGCTTGTTCCAACACCGGCACCAAGTCCCGAACGTGCTGCCGCGAAGCCACCTCTGGCACCACGCCGCCGTGGGCCGAATGGAGTTCGGCCTGGGAAGAAATGACGTTGGAAAGCATCCGGCGGCCGTCTTCGACCACGGCGGCGGCCGTTTCGTCACACGAAGTTTCGATGCCCAAGATTCTCAGCGGCATGACTTCCTTCTGCGGTTATCGCCTGTTGGCACTACTTTTTGTTGGGGAATCGGGCCAAATTCGTGCCGATTTTGGGTTAACTTTACACTCAAATAGGCCGATGCTATTATCGAGAGTAGGCCGAAATTTTCTGGTTGGCAACTCTTTTCACCCCCTTTGGAGGTGGTTCCCGTTCTATGGACGCAGGTGACTCGTGGCGCTTAGCACTCATTGTAGTTTGTCTCGCCCTCTCTGGTTTTTTTTCGGCCTCCGAAACAGCATTCATCTCACTGCCAAGGGCCCGCTTGCTCTACTTGGTACGGCGGGGGCAACCCCGAGCCAACCGGGTCGCTCAATTGCTTCAACGGCCCGAACGGTTCCTGGCAACTGTACTTCTTGGCAACAACCTGGTAAATACTGCTGGCGCCGCTTTGGCCACGGTACTCGCCATAAGTCTGATCGGCAATGACTCCGTGGCGGTCGTGGTCGCCACCTTCGGGGTCACCCTCGTCCTATTGCTCTTTGGCGAAACACTGCCCAAGACCGTCGCCTGGCACCGGTCCGAACAGGTAGCCTTCGCCCTTTCCCGTCCCCTCACGGTCGTTGGGTTCATTCTCTCTCCCGCTGTTCGTCTGCTCCAGGGATTTAGCACCCTGACCAACAAGGCCTTGGGTATTTCAGGGATGGCCGCTGGAGTGGGAGACGAGGAGATCCGGACGCTGATTGCCGCCGGCGCACAGACTGGGACGGTCGAGGCCAGTGAGGCGGCGCTGTTGGAGAAAGTCTTCCGTTTCGGCGACCGTCAAATGCGGGAGGTAATGACACCGCGCCCGGAAATAATCTGGTTGGAACGAGGCACTTCGCTGGCCGATTTCTTGTCGGTCTACCGGGAGAGCAGCCACACCCGGTTCCCGGTGTACGATGGCACCATGGAAAATGTCGTCGGCGTACTCTCGGTTAAAGATGTGCTCTCCGGGATGAGCGACGGCGCCCCAGATATGCATCCCGACCTGAAAAATGAAGTTACAGGCATGTTGCGGCCAGCGTTCTTTGTTCCCGAAACCAAAAGTGTGTCCGAAACTTTCGGCGAAATGCGCCAGGGTGGTCATACAGTGGTGCTGACTGTAGACGAGTTCGGTGGCATTGCCGGGTTGGCTACACTAAAACAACTTCTGGAGATCATCGTCGGGCAGGTGGGTGAAGAGGGAGCGGCCCCAGAGGAGGCCGTTACGCCCCTGGGCCGGAACAACTTTCGCATGGACGCCGGAGTCGCCATCTCCGAAATCAACGAAGACTTGGATCTGGGCCTGCCGGAAGGCGACTATCAGACGCTGGCTGGCTTTATATTGGACCGCTTGGGCCGCATTCCCGAGGAGGGAGACGTGGTGGAGTACCGCAACCTTAGCTTGACGGTGAAGGTCATGGACGGCGTACGGATCGAAGAGGTGGAAATGCGGCGGTCGCCCACCGCCCGTGGCGAGTCCAACCAGTGAAATTCTACCTGGTACGCCACGGAGAGACCGAGTGGAACAAGCTCGGGAAATTCCAGGGAAGCACCGATATCGAACTGAACGAACGCGGGTTGGCGCAGGCCAAGGAGTCGGCCCAAGCCGCCGTGCAATGGGGCCATTCGGCCATTTACTCAAGTCCCCTCACCCGCACTATGCAGGTGGCGGAGGAGATCGAGCGAGTGACGTCTGTAGCGGTTGTGGCCAAACCCGGTCTTATGGAATTGCTACTCGGAGACCTAGAGGGTGTCACTGGTGACGAGATGCGAGATGGCTGGCCCGATGTGTTTCACAACTGGCGGGAAAGTCCTGAATCGGTCAAAATGCCCAACGGGGAGTCTCTGGTTGAGCTTCAAGAGCGGGCTTGGGAGACCATAACTGAGATCGAAAAAGACCACAAAGACGACGAGTCCATAGTAGTTGTCTCCCATAACTTTGCCATCCGAACTATCATCGGTGCCTTGGTCGGAATTCCGCTGGCCAACTTTCATCGCATGTCGTTGGGCCTCAGTTCTTTGTGTATGTTTGAAAGCGACCGGCGAGGCGAAGGCGCCGATCGGGCCCGCCGGCTGATTGCGTACAATTCCACCGGTCATCTTTCGCCCGAAAACCGGTAGCGGAGCACGATGGCCTCCGGTTCGGTGATTGAAGGGCGGATCGAACGGCGGGTGGCCGAGGCCTTGAAAAGGGCGGGCTACTCCTGTAGCGGCGCCACCCTGGTGGTAGCGGCTTCCGGCGGTCCCGATTCCACGGCCCTGCTGCGTTGTTTGGCCAGGCTAAGCGAATCCCACGGGCTGACTGTCCACGTCGCCCACCTCAACCACGACTTTCGCGGCGATGAGGCTGACGCCGACGCTGCCTTCGTGGAAGATTTGGCCACAGGACTGGGACTCCCCTTCTCAGTATCAAAGCAAGACCCCATCCAGTACCAAAAGGAACGGGGCATCTCTTCCTTCGAGCAAGGCGCTCGCGAAATGCGCTACGCTTTCCTTGCTCGGACAGCGGAATCCATTGGCGCCAATGCGGTGGCGGCGGGGCACACGGCCGACGACTTGGCCGAGACGGTGCTTCTTCACCTGCTGCGCGGCTCCGGACTGCACGGCCTCAGGGGCATGACTGAGGTTGCCCCCTGGCCCTGGCCCGCTGAAGGGGCCGGTGTCTCGTTGTTTCGACCGCTGCTGGGATCAACCAAGGACGACGCCAAGTCTTATTGCCAGGAGTTGGGCCAGCCCTTCCGGGAGGATTCCGGCAACTACCTGTGGCGGTTCACCCGCAACAAGGTGCGGCATGACCTCATGCCCAGGCTAGTCGAAGATTACAACCCCAGAGTACGCGAGGCGTTGGTGCGGCTTGCCCATACCGCCGCGGAAGAAGTGGATTACCTGGAAGGGGAGCTTGACCGGGTCTGGCCGACATTGGCCGCCCAAGAGGGCAGCGGGGTGCGGCTGTCGAATTCCGGACTGGCCAACCTGCATCCTTCCCTACAACGTCTCGCTCTTAGACGGGCCTACATGATGGTGTTCGGCGACGGCCGTCGCCTTCGGGAAAGTCATCTGAGTGCCATGGTGGACCTAGCCCGGGGCGGCGCTGGCGGACGAACGCTAGACCTGCCTGGAGGAGTTAGGTTCGAACGCGGCTACGACGAGGTCGGTTTAACGAGGGACCACGGGTCGCCGTCGCCGTTCCCCGAACTACTTCAAGAGCATGAAATAACTTTCCCGAAGACAACCGAGGGCGACCTGGTTGTCGAGACGGACCATTGGCGCATTACCATGCGCGTCACCACGGAGGACGGCGAACACGTGCCTTGGGCCACGACGGCATCGGACGGGTATTGGACAAGTTTGAACCGGTCAGCCTTGGGAGATGTTGGCGTCGTGCGGCCGTGGCGGGCCGGCGACCGGATCAAGCCGTCTGGAATGCAGGGACACAAGAAGATTCAGGACTTGTTCACCGATGCCAAAGTGCCCCGGCACTGGCGGGACAAAATTCCGTTGCTAGTCTGCGATCGCGGGGTGGCCTGGGTTGTCGGCTACCGGACTGCCGAGTGGGCCAAGGCAGAAAGCACCGGCAAGCCCACGCTTTGGATCAGGTTCGATCCATCTAACTAAGAAGAGAGGCGCGGCAGCAGTATAACGACGGACCTATAGTCCCAGTAGCCGGGCGGGGTTATCCTTTACCAGCATGCCCACTTCGACTTCTTCCAGGCCCGATCGAAGCATGGTCGCGACGCCCATGCGCATACCCTCGCCGGGCATCGGATGGTAGTCTTGGCCGAAATCTGAGCTAATAATGCACTTCTCGGGTCCGATGGCCGAGATGGTCTTGACCAAGTCCTTGGGCTCCATTCGGTAGGTGGTGGGCATCATCACGTGCAGGCAGTGTTCGATGTAGGCCCCCATGCCCGCCAATGCCTTCATATCCTCCACTGTCATCCCGGTCCAGTATGACATGGTGGTGGCGTGGGTTACGACTAACCGATGAATCCCCATACTCGTTGCTTCTTGGACTAGCGCCATGCTCTCGGCGGTGGAGATGTGACCGGTGGCCAGTACCATATCGTGGGACTTTATTACTTCCAGTACCGCGAAGACTTCCGGCACCAGTCGGCCGTCGTCGTCCAGCAGGCAGATGCCGCCGCTGAGGCCCTTGGTCTCCCGGTCGGCCCGGGCGGAGTAGGTTGGCATCCAGACTACCCGCCCTCCCATCTGAGCGGTGGCCTCCACGGCCATCGGGTTGAGGCCGCCTACTTCGACATCCAAGACGATGCCGCCGATCAGCGTCACCTGAGGAACAATCTGGGAAACGGTGTACGCCACGGGGTGGGTGGGGTATTGATGGCTCTTCAGTACCAGGCCCTGCATTCCCATTTCCTGGGCTTGTCGAGCAACGTCTATCGCGTCGGCCCGACGCTCTACCAATGGGTCGGGGGCGATGTGGACATGGATGTCAATGGCGCCTTCAAGGACTCGATCAACGTTGCTCACTCCATCACCTTCTACCCGAAATGCGGTCCCGCAGCAGGGGGCGGGCCGCAGGTTTGGGCCAGCATATGTCAGCCATTGGGGGGTGTCAAGGCAAGGATATAGAGCCTGCGCGGGAATAAATGCTGAACGTTATGCCGGGCAGAACTTAACCTGTCGACGGGTATGGCGCCGGCACGCCCCGTTACAGCCGAAGACCGGCTCCGCCGGTTGCCACGTTCAGGACTGATTGGTAGCATGGGGGCACTCGCTACCGGGAGGGTGCAATGGAGAGAGTGCAATGGACCTGGGATTGAAGGACCGCGTGGCCATAGTGGGCGGCGGCAGCAAGGGGCTGGGCCGGGCCTGTGCCGATTCGTTGGCCCGCGAGGGGACCAAGCTGGCAATTTGCAGCCGGAACTCGGAAGACCTGGCAATCGCGGCGCAAGAAATCCGTTCTTCCACCGGGGTCGATGTCCTGGCGGTACCCGGCGACCTTTCCAAGCTGGAAGACATTCAAAACCTGGTGCGACAGACGGTTGATCACTTCGGCCGGTTGGACGTCTTGATTGCCAACTCCGGAGGGCCTCCGGAAGGCCGTGCCGTCGACACGGCAGAGGAAACCTGGGACCGGTCGTTCCAAATGGCCCTGTTGTTTTTTATCCGCATGGGCCGTGAGGCCGTGCCCCACATGAAAAAGCAGTCCTGGGGTCGCATCGTTAACATCCTGGCCAGCACGGTCTACCAGCCCATCGACAACCTGGTAACTTCAGGCGTCACCCGCATGGGGGCCGTTGCCTACGCCAAAAGCCTGGCCGACGAGGTCGGGCGGGACAACATACTGGTTAACAATGTAGCGCCGGGATTTCTGATGACCGACCGCATGCGGCACATATTCGAAACCAGGTCCCAAGAAACCGGTCAGGAACTGGACTCGGTGCTCCAAGCTAGGGCCTCCAGCATCCCAGTGGGGCGGTTTGGGCGTCCCGAGGAGTTGGGGGATCTCGTCGCCTACCTGTCCTCGGAGAAAAACAGCTACACCACGGGGACCACGATATTGGTGGACGGAGGCGCGGTTAGGTCGGTGATGTAGACTGGGCGCCTTCGTTAAGAGGGAGAGGTTCTTTCGCTCCCTCAAGAACTCTCCCTCCTAGTTCGGTAAAGAATCCAGTCAATGGTTGCTCCGGCTTGGTTTCGTTCTGCCTCCAGGGCCGCGATCTCGCCACTCAAAGTCTCTTCATCGGCAATACGCCGGCGCAGGACTCGCCTGGCCAAGACACTGAACTCGATCTCTGCCATGTTGAGCCAACTACCGTGCTTGGGAGTGTAGTGAAACTCCAAGCGTTTGCGTATTCGCCTAGCCTCCTTGGGCTCGAAGGTTTCGTAGAGGGAAGCTGGTTTGTGGGTGTTGAGGTTGTCCAGCACCACCCGGATCTTCTCGGACGCTGGGTAAGCTTCATCGGCCAGCCACCGCATCTGCTGAGCGAAGTCCACCATGGTACGACGTTCGGTCACTGCCACATGCCTCCAGCCCGCCAGGGGCTCGCACAGCATGAACAGGTTTCGGGTGCCATTGCGCTGGTACTCGTAATCGTATCGCTCCCGTCGTGCCGGCTTGGGCGGGATCGGAGACCTCTTTTCCGCCAGCAACTGCTTGGAGGTCTCGTCGAAACAGACCACCGGGCGCTCTGGGTCATAGGGTTCCGCGTAAAGGTCCAGCACATCCTCCATACACGCCACAAACTCGGCGCTCACCTGGGGAATACACCACTCCTTCTTCTGCCACGGCTTGAGACTGTTTTTTTCAACCCTTGCGAATTCCCTCGTGGGACATGGAGGGCGCCAGCCCCAACTCCACCACCTTGTTTGCCAGGAGCCGCAGGGTCCAGTGGTCATGGCCTGGAGGGGCCTCGCTGCACGCCAGGGCAATCAGGTGCGCTTCCCCCCGCTCATCCAGTTTGGTCGGATGTCCTGGCCGAGGATCTTCCTCCAAGGCCCGCTTCAGTCCTCCCTCCAGGTACCGCCGCTTGGTACGGCACACCGTACCCGCAGACGTGTGCGCCTCCACGATGCGCATCACCCCCCAGCCCGTATCTGCCTTTAGCAGAATACGGGGGGCAACCTTTCGCGCTGGGCTCTTTCCCCCGCGAATCAGTCGTTCCAACTGGTCTCGTTCTTCCCTTTCCAACCGGACCACATACCGTTCTCGTCCCATGGCTGGACCCCGGTGACTAATCACCGGGGTCCTTTTTTGGGCGCTTGTAGCGCTCAGTTTTTGAGGTTCTTGTCGAACCAGGCCAGGGCTTTGGCCCAGCCGTCTTGGGCTGCTTCGGGCCGGTAGCTCGCTCGAGCTTCGCAATGGAAGCCATGCCCGGCGCCGGCGTAGTTGTGGAACTCATGGGCTTTGTCGTGCTTGTTGAGTTCCGCGTCGATGTTGGCTACGTCGGCCAGAGTGGGGTTGGCGTCTTCCTCGCCAAACAGGCCGAGAATCGGGCAGGAGATGTTGGCCGTCTGGTCCAGCGGTGAGGGGCCGTCTCCGTATGGTACACCGATGTTGCCACCGTAGAAGACTACCGACGCCGATAGGTCGGGGATATTAGCGGCGGCCAAATAACAGACCCTGCCGCCGAAACAAAAGCCCACGATGCCGATCTTGTTACTATTGACGAACGGCTGCGCCTTGGCGTAGTCGACGGCAGCTCGGACGTCGGCAACGATGCCTTGGTCGGTGCACTGCTGCATTCGGGAGATGGCGGTGTCCAGTTCTTCGTGCAGCCCGGTCATCATTTTGCCTTGCCTATGGAACATGGATGGCGCCACGCCCACGTACCCTTGTGCCGGCAGGCGGTCGGCGACCGCCTGGATGTGGGAGTTGACGCCCCAGACTTCCTGAATCACGATCACGGCAGGATGTGGGCCGTCCCCTTCTGGCCTAGTCACATAGCCTTCCATCGAACTTCCACCAACGTTGATATCCACCCAATTGGCTGGCATGGCGTTGCCTCCTTGGCATTTCGGATTAGTCTATTTAAGTGTGCCTGTAACGAGCCGGGCTATTCTAACACGCCCGACGGGCCGCCAGACATACCCAACGGGATTCCTGGCTACAGACCGCTCAGCACAGGCGGCCTGGCGCCTCTGAAAGCCGATACCTCTTCGTAGGCCGCAGCCACCCGGAACAGCAGGTCCTCTTCGAAGCCGCGGGTAATGAATTGGACTCCGATGGGAAGCCCCGATTCGCTCAGCCCACAGGGCACAGTGATGGCCGGCAGCCCGGTGGCATTCAGCGGAGTGGTGTTCCTAGAGACCATCCCCGAACCAGGCCCCCGGACCCGATGGCGCTTGCCGCCGTGTTGAATGTATTGAGCGTCGATTCTTGGCGCGAACAGAGGCGACGTGGGGGTGATTATGAAGTCTATGGCCTGCATCTCCCGGGCGTATTCCTCTTGAATGAGCCGCTGTACTTTCATCGCCTTGGAGTAGTGGTGGCCCAAGATGAACTGACCGCCCAGAGTACGGTAAAGAACGTCCGGCCCGTAGTCACCTCGTTTCGACCTGAGATAGGGCTCATGTGTGACGACGGCGTCTGCCATTGCGGTGATTCGGGCGGCCCCGATGTATTTCATGCTGGGCAGGCTAACCGGCACCGGCTCAGCCCCCAACTCCTCCAACGCGGCGATGCAGCGCTCCACGGCTTCCTGTACTTCGGGGTTCAGGTCATCGAAGTAGTGGTTGGACGGTATTCCCATGCGAAGTCCGCGGACGCCTTTCCCGATCTGAGCGGTGTAGTCGGGGACAGGTACAGGGACCGTGCTGGGGTCCAGCGGATCGTGGCCGGCCAACGCCTGTAGGACGATGGCGCTGTCCGTGACTGTTCGCGTCATCGGGCCGATGTGGTCGCCGTTGAAGCTGGTGACCAACAGGCCGCGCTGGCTAACGCGGCCAAAGGTCTGTTTCAACCCAACCACGCCACAGAAGGTGCCCGGCAGCCGCACCGAGCCGCCCAGGTCGGTGCCCAGAGAAGCAAATGTTACTTCCGCCGCCACGTTGGCGCCCCCACCGCCGCTGGAGCCGCCGGGAACGTGGTCCAGGCCCCACGGATTGTGGACCGCGCCGAAGTGAGGGTTGTTCGATGTCGCCCCGGCGGCGAACTCTTCCAGGTTTTCCTTGCCCAAGATGATGGCCCCGGCGGTCGTGAGGCGCCGGACCACCTCCGCGTCTTCTTCCGGCATGTTCTCGGCCAAGACCTTGGCTCCTAGGGTCGTTTTGGTCCCCGCTGTGGCCAAATTGTCCTTGATGCCGACCGGAACGCCCTGAAGCGGCCCTTTGTACTCGCCGCGGGCCAGCGCTGCTTGCTCGGTTTCGGCTTGGGCCATCGCCTGTTCTTTCATCAACGTGATGAACGAGTTGAGCTTCGGTTGCAACGCTTCCGCCCGTTCTAAGGCGGCGGCGGTTACTTCAACCGGAGAAACTTCCCCGGAGCGAATCTTGGGCGCCAGTTCGGCGATGGATAACCGCAGGAGCTCCTGATTAGCCATCTTAGGCTCCTTGTTCGAATTGGTTGCCGGGTTCTGCCTCGTGCGGCACTCGGATCAACCGGCTGGAAATCACGGCAGAGAGGTCCAAATCATTCCAGAGAGCCAACTCGGATAGGTAAAATTCGACCTCGGGTTTCACAAGGGCCAACTCTTCATCAGTGAGTTCGAATCCCTGGTAGTCACGGATTATTGCTTGCAAGGTCTCGTCGGAAATGAGCATCCTCTGCCTCCTGCGGAGCCTAGCGTTGGCGGGAGTGTAGTCCAACGCCAATGGGAAATCAATTGGACTCCCTAACCTCACGTGGGCGCCAGTTTCCCTGCCGTAGCGGCGATTGGAGGATTTCATAATCCCAGCGGGTTTTGTATGATAGCGTTAAGGTATGCGACATAAGTCGGGCCGCAGGCCAAACGACTCGCCGGTTTAGCGAGCGCGACTGCTCCAAACGCGACCACGGAGAACCATTGCGAAACCTGGCGAACTTTCTGGTACACCTCTTCGGCCGGGATGGCGAATCCGACCGGGCGCATCTGTCGGTGGTTCACGACCGGTGCTTGTTCTGCGAGGAGCCGATAAGCGACTCGCCCTCTTATCTGACCTACCGGGTGTGCCCTTTCTGCCGGTTCCACTACACCGTTACGGCCCGGCAACGCATTGAGCTTTTGGCCGACCGAGGCACCTTCAAAGAGTCGCACAAGTATTTGAGCTCGGTCGCCCCCATTTCATTCTCTAGGCGCGGCCGCTACCGGAAGCTGCTCTCCCAAGACCAGAACCGCACCGGCCTGACTGAGGCCGCAGTAACCGGACGCTGCCGCATCGACGAAGTCGAGGTCGTGCTGATCGTCTTGGACTTCGGTTTTATGGGTGGCACGATGGGCAGCGTCGTCGGCGAAAAGGTCGCCACGGCCCTGGAAACCGCCGCGCGACGGGGGTTGCCGGCGGTGGCTGTGGTTTCGGGCGGCGGAGTCCGGGTCCAAGAGGGCGTGCTCTCATTGATGCAAATGGCCAAAACGGTGACGGCCGCCAACCGCCTGCGCGACGAGAATTCTCCATTCGTGGCGGTGTTGGCCAACCCGTCGACCGGCCAGGCCTACGCCAGCTTCGCCAATTTGGCCGACGTAATACTGGCCGAGCCCAAATCGCTCATAGGACTTTCTCCGCTGCGCACGCTGCGGGAAGTGTCCAAGATGCCGTTGCCGTTGGATGCCCACACGGCCGAGGCTCACGTTGGCCACGGACTGCTGGACAACGTGGTGGACCGGGAGGTCTTGCAGCCCAGGGTGTCCCAGTTGCTACAGATCCTGCGGGGCCAAAAGCAGAGCAAGACCAACACTAAAGAGCTGCTGAAGATTGAACCGGAGGAATGCCAGGTCGTTGAGCCGTGGGAGGCGTTGGCCATCGCACGCCACTCGGAGCGCCCGGCGGCGGCCACCTACTTCCGTTCGCTTTTGGACCCCTTCATCGAGCTCAGGGGAGACCGGTTGAACAGTGACGACCGCTCTGTAGTCGCCGGAGTTGGCTACTTGGGTAATGAGCCAGTGGCGGTAATCGGGCAGCAGCGGCGTCCACTAGTGGAAGGGGAGCGCTACCATGTTTATCCAGACGGCCTGCGTAAGGCGCAGCGGGTAATCGGGTTAGCCTCGAGGTTCAAGTTGCCGTTGATCACTCTTGTCGATACCCAAGGCGCCGACCCGGGACTAGAGGCAGAGGAACAAGGGATCGGCAACGCCATCGCGCGGACATTGTCCACGATGCTGGACGTTCCGACGCCGATCGTCTCCGTGGTAATTGGTGAAGGTGGAAGCGAGGGTGCGTTGGCCTTGGGCATGGCCGACCGCATCCTGATGCAGCAATACTCGATCTACTCACCGATCTCGCTGAATCACAACCTGGCCGGGGCCTACCATGACCACATGCTGGACCGGGAGGCTGCCGAGGCCTTGATGCTAACGGCCCAAGACTGTTTGGACCTTGGTATCGCCGATCAGATCGTCGCCGAGCCGGACGGCGGGTCTCATATCGACCCCAGAGCGGCTGGGGCCGCGCTCCAAGTTGCCATTCTCAAACAATTGAACGAGCTTTCCAAAATGTCGCAAGGAAAGCTGGTGAAAAAGCGGTACCAGAAATTCCGGCGTATGGGGGAGCGGAGCGAGTACTCTCAAGAAGCCATGACCCGGGAAGTCGAGCTGCTGATGAGTATCACTTCTGGGGAAACGCCGCCCAGCCAACCGGGCCGCTCACGCCGCCGAAGGAACGCGGAACCCGAGGCATCGGAAGTACAGGTGCTGTCCGACGATTAGCGTTTAGCAGCCGTACTTTTGCCGGAAGCGGAGGTGACATGGCGACTCTAGAAGATAGAACCGGAATGTCCGACCAGTGCACATCGTGTCATTGGTACATTGGGCCTATCGCGGTATCGGCCACGGCGAAATACTTCCACCGCCGCAATAACGACATCGCGTGTCGTGCATATCCGAGAGGAATACCGAACGAAATTTTAGAGGGTCGAATCGACCATCACTCACCATACCCGGGCGACAACGGCCTACGGTGGCGCGACAACTCAGAATTTACCGAAGAGCAAGCAGTGTCCGGCGATTAGCGTTTAGTCCCCGTTCGTCCTGAGCCTGTAGAAGGACGGTCAGGCAGTTACTAGGCTGCTTCGCTACCGAACTCCTTAAGGCTATTCTTCAGCGCGGCGGCAACACCGGAATACTCAGCTTCCACTGCCTCGTCCAACAGAGCCGTGGGCTTGGAATTGTCCCGGTACGAGGGCCGTAGCGCCATGCTCCCCAAGAAAGGCGCGTCCACCTCTTTGGCTAGTGTGTTCGCTCCGCCCTGGCCAAAGATCTCTCCGGTGTAGTTCTCCACGATGCCCAGGACATTCAGGTTCAGCTTGCGGATCATGTTGATGCAACGTTTGGCGTCCAAGTTCGCCAGGTCCTGCGGAGTGCTGACCACCACAAACCCGTCCATTGGCAAACTCTGCATCACGGTGAGGGGAGAGTCCGAAGTGCCTGGGGGCATGTCCACAATCAAGTAGTCCAAGTCGTCCCATTGAGTCGATTGCAAGAATTGATTGATGGCGTTGTGGATCATCGGACCGCGCCAAATTATGGCCTCTTCCTGGTTTTCTTGGAAGAAGGCCATTGAAACGACTTTGACGCCCCATTTCTCGGCGGGGATTATTTGCCCGTCCACGTAGTCCGGCTTATCCGAAATCGCCAATACCTTGGTCACGTTGGGGCAATCGATGTCCACGTCCAACAGGCCTACGCTGGAGCCAGATTTAGCCAACGTTACCGCCAGGTTAACTGCCACGGTGGTCTTGCCAACGCCGCCTTTGCCGCTGTAGACGCCAATCTTGGTCTTGATTTTGTCCAGGCGCTCTGTGATCTGGCGCTTCTGCTGCCAGTTCCGCTTGATTTGTTCTAGGCGCGCGTTCTCCTGGGGGGTGGCCATGCAAACTCTCCCGCTGGGTTGCAGGGTTGGATAGTCTCCGGGGTCGATAGTATTCTCGGTGGAGCGGCGGTTCGGCCGCTAGGTACGATGCTCCACCGGCTTGAGTATCAAATGCCGAGTTGGTTGCGTGCTTCTTCGCTAATCAGGTCTGGCGACCAGGGAGGATCGAAGACCATTTCGATCTGTACTTCCTCCACCCCGTCGAGCTCCTGAATGGCCCATTCAGCCTGCTGGCCAATGTACGGTCCCATGCCGCATCCGGGGAAGGTCAGGGTCATCTGAACGTACACGTCGGAGTCGTTGACCTGTACGTCATATACCAGTCCCAGGTCGACAACGTTTACTGGGATTTCGGGATCGTAAACGGTCTTCAGAGCTTCGAGTATTTCGTCCTTGGTGATGGCGGTATCTGCCATTAATATCTCCTCTTAGCTTCGCCCCTCGAGTTCGCCTACAGTGATTATATTAAAGTCGACCAACTGGGTCAACAATTATGGCGCCCACGCCGGTGTCAGAACAACGCTCCCGGCATGGGCGCTCATCAGTATCCACCCGGAGGATCAATCCTTAGGGAATCAACAACACCTTCCCGGTGGTGGCGCGGCCCTCCAGTTGCCGGTGGGCTTCCGGAGCGTCCGAAAGAGGAAATTCGTGGCCGATCCGGAGTTTTAGTTCCCCTGACGCCACCCAGCCAAGCACATCGCCGGCCCGTTGCGACAACTCTTCGCGGTCGACCGTATAGTCGCCGAGGCCCGGGCGGGTAAGGTACAAAGAGCCAGCGGCGAACGCCGCCGGGGTGATGGGATCGGGGGCCCCGCTGGCGGCGCCGTACAGGGCCATGACCCCCCGGCGTCCTAAACAACTGATCCCCTTCTCGAACGTGGTCTTTCCCACTCCGTCGTAAATCACCTTGACCCCTTCGCCGCCGGTGGCTTTTTTTACCTCTTCAGCGAAGTCTTGCTGGGTATAGATGATTACATGGTCCGCGCCGGCCTGTTTTGACAACTGGGCCTTGTCCTCGGTAGATACTGTCGTAAAGACGTACCCGCCGAGTCGTTTCACCATTTGAGTCAAGAGAAGCCCCATGCCACCGGCGCCGGCGTGGACGATCACCCGGTCGCCTCGCTGGACCGGGTAGGTTGCATGGCACAGGTAGTGGGCGGTCATGCCCTGGAGAATTGCGGCAGCCCCTGCCTTGGCATCGACACCGCCGGGCCGCTTAATCAAACGCCAAGCCGGGACCACCGCTTGCTCGGCGTAGGAACCGTTGGCGCTGCAGTAGGCCACTTCATCTCCCACCCTGACATCGGTGACGCCGCTTCCCACCGCCTTCACAACGCCGGCGCCTTCCACGCCGATGGTCCGAGGGAGGGGCGGCCCGGGGTTGATGCCGGCGCGGCTATAGACGTCGGTGTAATTAACGCCGACCGCTTGGATCTCCACCAATGCCTCGCCGTCACCGGGGGACGGGTCGGGGACATCTTGATATTTCATTGCGTCTGGGCCGCCGAATTCGTTAATCTGAACCGCCTTCATGCTTTTCCCTCCTGCCGACCGATGATATCGTGTTTACCTTCCGACTGCACTTCTACCGACTGTACAGCGGGATTTTTCGCGGCCCACCGTACTAATGCGCGGTAGTATACACCCGCGCCCAGAGGGCGACACCTTCATCGTTGGCGACGGTGTTGGAGACGGCATATGGTGGGGCGTGGACCGGTGGATCCGAAGCCTGAAACACCGTCCAGGCCACCCAACATTCGAGTCTGGAAACACCGGTCTGACAACGATTCCAAATTGCCATCGCATCCGGAAACTGCTATCATTAACAGGCGCCTAAACCATCACCTTGGCACGGCGTTGATCTACGCAAACTCTCCCGATTAGGGCTGATGCGGCGGATACCCCAGCAGCTAACGGAATATTACCGAAATCCGTTGTGAGGGGACAGATGGTAGAAAGTTTCCTGGACTTTGTGAAGTCCCTGTCAGGGCAGAGCAATGTTCGCAATTTGAATCTCGAACAACTGGACCAAGAGGCCAGTAAGTTCGCAAGAGTAACCAAGACCAACAGCCACAGCTTCTTTTCCAACGTCCGAAACCGCAGCGCCGGTGTCTCCGTAGTTTTCGGCAGCGAAAAAGTCGCCTCCAAGACGTTGAACGAACGTCAGCAGGCAATCAAGGACCGAAAGGACCAAACGCTACAGGAAGTCCGGGAATACCTGCAACGGGCGCCTCTGATTAAGGTCCAACGGACTGTTGGAGACAACCCCGAATTCAACCCCAAATGTAATCTTCTATTGTCGGTCCAACGGGCCGACAATGTGCGTCAGGCCCATCTCTGGAGCCATACCCTGCGCGACTACGATCCCCAATCCCCAGGCCCAGAGTTGTTCGAGGTCTGCATACCGGAGTGGCCCGAAAGCGAGCGGCAGGTGATGGTCTTCCCTGAAGAGAACCTGACCGTCATCCTCGGTATCGACTACGTCGGCGAAGTTAAAATGGGATTCCTTCGGATGGCGATGTACGACGTCAAGCAGCAGGGCCTGCTCAGCCTCCACGCCGGCGCCAAGATCGTTACCGCCCGCGTTGCCGATGGCAGCACCAAGAAGTACGGCATGTTGTTCTTTGGGCTATCCGGCACCGGCAAGACGACCCATGCCTGCCACGGGCACGACCTGGACGCTCCCGGCGAGTCCATGGACATCCTCCAAGACGACATCGTCTCCTTGGGTTCAAACGGTCGAGCGCTGGGAACAGAGCGCGGCTTCTATATGAAAACCGAGGGGATGCATCCTGAGACCCAGTCCATAATCTTCCGGGCCCTACAGCAGCCCGAGGCGCTCTTCGAAAACGTGATGCTGACCCATGACGGCCAAATCGACTACTCAGATCTGTCTCTTGGAGGCAACGGCCGGGCAGTTATTCCCCGGGCCAGTTTCGGCGAGTATGTGGGCAGCGATATCAACATGCCTCCCCTTGATCAGCTAGACGGCATGATCGTCGCCTTTATCACCCGGCGGATGACGGTGCTCCCGTTAGTCTCCAAGCTGAACCCGGAGCAGGCGGCTGCCGCGTTCATGCTGGGGGAGAGCGTCGAAACCACCGCCGGCGACCCAAGGCGCGCCGGAGAGTCTGTCCGGGTTGTTGGAACCAATCCCTTCATGATCGGTTCGGAGGCCGAGGAAGGGAACTGGTTCTACGATTTCTTGAAAAACAACGAAGACAAGGTGCAGTCCTATTTGCTAAACACGGGAGGTGTGGGGGAGATACTAGAACGCGACGACAGCGGCCGTGCGGTGGTGAAACAGGCGGTTAAGAGGGTACCGATTCCGGAGATGTCGGCGTTGATCCGCGGCATACTCAGGGACTCCATCGAATGGAGGCCTGACCCCCTCTTTGGGACCCAGGCGCCGGCAAAGGTAGAGGGTATGGACGTCAGTCGATATGACCTTTCCAACTTTTACTCGCCTGAGCAAATCGAGGAATATGCCCAACGCTTGATCGAGGAGCGAAAAAAGCACCTCGCCAGCTTCCCCGGCTTGAAACAAGAAGTCGTAAACGCGCTAAATTAAATAGTCGACATCGTCCAACGGCGGAGGTAAATGCGTGGCAATCCAGCTTAATCCATCAATATCCGAAGCGCTCACTCATTTCGTAGCAGCGAAGAAAAGCGCAAAGAGCGTCCAGCAGGGACACCAAGAGTTGGGCCGGTTTGTAGCCTGGTGCGGAAGGGAACGCGGCGTGGTCGATTTGTCTCCCTCGGAAGTCGCCGACTATGCCCAGCAGATTGGACTTCGTGGCGCGGATTCAGCGCACCGGTTGCATCCGGTAAAGGCGTTCTTGACCTATTGGAAGGACCAAGGCTGGATTGATAATGGGCTCGCTTCGCACCTTCGAGTTCCCAGGACCAGGCGCAACACTCCCGCCAAACCCTCGACTCGCCGCGGTGGGCAAAACATAATTGACAATGATGGCACTCATCTGAGCCAGGAAGGCTACGATCGTTTGGTGGTCCAGTTGGAAGACCTGAAAGGTGAGCGGGTCGAGGTGGTCGAAGAAATCAAAAGGGCCATGGCCGACAAGGATTTCCGGGAGAACGCTCCGTTGGACGCGGCCAAAGACCATCAGGGTATTATCGAGGCCCGTATCCGAGAACTGGAAGCTAGTATCAACACCGCCCAGATTCTCGAAAGCAAGCCAGCCAAAGTAGCCCGGTCACGTGTCGGCGCCAAGGTGACTCTCAAGGACGTGGCGTCCGGCAGGGTTGTTGCCTACACGCTGGTGGATGTGCGTGAAGCTGATGCTTCTACCGGAAGAATCTCAACCAAATCGCCGGTGGGCCTGGCATTGCTCGACCGGACAGTGGGTGAAGAAGTCACCATCAACGTCCCCAAGGGAACGTTGAGATACTTGGTGCAGAAGATCGCCGGGGCCTAAACGGCCGCGGGGAGCAGCGTTTCGGAAACCAGTGTTTCGCGAACCCTTGTTCAGTGAAAGCCGGCCTAGTCGGCTTTTTTAATGCCAGACCAGCAAAACCGGCGCCTGAGGTCCAGATATTGACATGCTATACTTGGCTCGCTTAATCGGGGCCGTTCGCTGGAGTGGGTTGCCGACGTAGTTTGGTCATATTGGTCCAACACGGGAGAGTGGTAACAGTAATGTGCAGGTGGTGTTTGCGTGCAGGTGGTGTTTGATAGAGGGGTATTTCTCCCGGAACTGGATTTGTGGCTGGACTCACGAAAGAAGAAAGAATCCAGCCTTATTTCCCACGCCCATTCCGACCACACGGGACGACACCGCAGGCCGGTCGTTACACCCAACACCAGGCTGCTGCTTTCCGACTACCTGAAGGACGCCAACCCGGTTGTCCTTTCCTACCGTGAGCCGCTGGAGACCCCCGCTTACACCCTTACTCTCCACCCGGCGGGGCATTGCTTGGGTTCCGCTCAGGCCTTGGTGCAATCCAAGACCACCGGTGAGCGCCTGCTGTACACCGGCGATCTCCGGGCCAGGTCGAGTCCTACCAATGAGCCGCTGGAGCCGGTGAAGTGCGACACTCTGGTCATAGAGTCCACCTACGGACGGCCCGACTACGTGTTTCCTCCGCAGGAGCAAGTCCTGGCGACGGCCTTCCGCACACTGCGCTCCTGGCTCTCGCGAGGGGAGCGGCCCGTGGTGCAGGGCTGGCGGTTGGGCAAGGCGCAGGAAATCCTCCATCACCTACTGGCCGACGGATTTGAAGTCGCGGTGGAGGAGAGCGTGTACGGCGTAGTGGAAGCCTACCAAGAGGCTGGAGTCGAATTCCCGGCCCAAGTGGGTGTTTTCAACGGCGAATGGCCCGAGGGTTCAATAGTCCTGTTCCCGCCGGGGAAGCGGTCGGCGGCGCTAAAAACGTACCGGGGCAAGCGGGTAATGGAGCTCACCGGATGGGCCGCTTCCGACAACCGGAAGTGGCAAAGTTGGGCCGACGCCAGCCTGCCCTTCAGCGACCACGCCGACTTCAACGAGCTTGTCAGCTACGTGGAAACTGTCCAGCCAAAGCAGGTCTACACTGTCTTCGGCTACCCGGAGTTAGCGGCCAAGCTACGGGCGAAAGGCTACCCAGCGGTGCATCTAAACGGCAAAGGACCGGCCCAGGATAATGGGTTCCAGATGAAGATGATTTAGGGGGTTTGGGGGAGAAATCCCCCAACGTCCTTTACGAAATGGGACGTCTGTTGCCTTGGTGGGGACAACTGAAGAGCCAGCGACACTGGAGCGAGAAATAAAACGGGGCGCCTTGTGGGCGCCCCGCTACTTTTGCTTGAATCGTGTCGACCCCTAGTACTCAGTCAACCTAATTGTTGGCAGGATAGAGATGGTGAAGCTTGACTCGGGCGTCCACAGTGGAGAATCTCCAGTCAATGGTTGCTCCGGCTTGGTTTCGTTCTGCCTCCAGGGCCGCGATCTCGCCACTCAAAGTCTCTTCATCGGCAATACGGCGGCGCAGGACTCGCCTGGCCAAGACACTGAACTCGATCTCTGCCATGTTGAGCCAACTACCGTGCTTGGGAGTGTAGTGAAACTCCAAGCGTTTGCGTATTCGCCTAGCCTCCTTGGGCTCGAAGGTTTCGTAGAGGGAAGCTGGTTTGTGGGTGTTGAGGTTGTCCAGCACCACCCGGATCTTCTCGGACGCTGGGTAAGCTTCATCGGCCAGCCACCGCATCTGCTGAGCGAAGTCCACCATGGTACGACGTTCGGTCACTGCCACATGCCTCCAGCCCGCCAGGGGCTCGCACAGCATGAACAGGTTTCGGGTGCCATTGCGCTGGTACTCGTAATCGTATCGCTCCCGTCGTGCCAGCTTGGGCGGGATCGGAGACCTCTTTTCCGCCAGCAACTGCTTGGAGGTCTCGTCGAAACAGACCACCGGGCGCTCTGGGTCATAGGGTTCCGCGTAAAGGTCCAGCACATCCTCCATACACGCCACAAACTCGGCGCTCACCTGGGGAATACACCACTCCTTCTTCTGCCACGGCTTGAGACTGTTTTTTTCAACCGCTTGCGAATTCCCTCGTGGGACATGGAGGGCGCCAGCCCCAACTCCACCACCTTGTTTGCCAGGAGCCGCAGGGTCCAGTGGTCATGGCCTGGAGGGGCCTCGCTGCACGCCAGGGCAATCAGGTGCGCTTCCCCCCGCTCATCCAGTTTGGTCGGATGTCCTGGCCGAGGATCTTCCTCCAAGGCCCGCTTCAGTCCTCCCTCCAGGTACCGTCGCTTGGTACGGCACACCGTACCCGCAGACGTGTCCAGCGCCTCCACGATGCGCATCACCCCCCAGCCCGTATCTGCCTTTAGCAGAATACGGGCTGGGGCAACCTTTCGCGCTGGGCTCTTTCCCCCGCGAATCAGTCGTTCCAACTGGTCTCGTTCTTCCCTTTCCAACCGGACCACATACCGTTCTCGTCCCATGGCTGCCACCCTCCTACGTCAACACTCCTAAAAAAGGGTAGCAACCTTAGACGTTTTCTTAAACAATTACCAAAACCGAGTTGACTGAGTACTAGTCTTAATCCGGCGTGGTCCCCAATGCCGGTACGTTGGAGGACTCGTCGGCGGCTAGCTGGCGGTTGACGGCGCTGAGGTAGGCTTTGGCGCTGGCCACTATGATGTCGGTGTCGGCGCCTCGGCCGGTGTAGGTCTTGCCGTCTTTCTCTATTCGGATAGTCACCGTACCGATGCTATCGATACCCTCGGTAACCGACTGCACATTGAAGTCCACCAGAGTCGACGATGTTCCGATGGCCCGGTCGATGGCGTTACAGACCGCGTCCACCGGACCGTTGCCGGTGCACGCATCGGTGATGGTCTGCTGGTCCGGTCCGGCCACCCGCACGGTGGCTGTCGGAATGTCGTGGTCTCCGCCGTTGAACTGCACATGTTCCAGGGTGTAGCTGATGGGCTCGCTGGATTCACGGTGTTCCTCGTCCATCAATATTTCCAAGTCGCGGTCAGTAACCTCGCGTTTCTTATCCGCCAATTCCTTGAACGACTCGAACACGTTGGAAATCTCCTCACGGGACAACGAGAACCCTAGCGCTTCCAGGCGCGCCTGTAGGCCGGCCCGGCCGCTGAGTTTCCCCAGCACCAGGCTGTTGCCGGGAACGCCAACCCGTTCCGGTTGCATCACTTCGTAGGTGGAGCGGTCCTTCAGCACGCCGTCTTGGTGGATGCCCGAGGCGTGACGGAAAGCGTTCTCGCCCACAACCGCTTTGTTGGCCTGCACCGCCATTCCGGTGATGCGGCTGACCATGCGTGAAGACGGGTAAATCTGGGTGGTGTCGATGCCGATGTCCAACCCAAAGTGGTCTTTGCGGGTGTCCATGGCCATGATGATCTCTTCCAGCGAGGCGTTGCCAGCACGCTCACCGATGCCGTTGATGCAACCTTCCACCTGACGGGCCCCAACTTCCACTGCTGTCAGGCTGTTGGCAACCGCCAGGCCAAGGTCGTTGTGGCAATGCACGCTCATGACAACGTTCTCGATGCCGGGGACGTTGGCCTTAATGTCTTTCAACAGTTTGGCGAAGCCGGTGGCGGTGGGTATGGCATAACCTACCGTGTCGGCGATGTTGACAGTAGTGGCGCCCGCTCGGATCACCTCTGTCAACATCTGGTAGAGGTACTCCGGGTTGGTCCGGGTGGCGTCCATGGGAGAGAACTCGACGTCGGGGCAGTAGCCCTTGGCCCGCTCCACCATATTGACGGCCATCTCCATGACTTCTTCCCGGTTCTTACGGAGTTGGTGCATCTGGTGGATCTCCGATGAGGAGAGAAACACATGGATGCGGGGCCGCTCCGAGTGCTCAACCGCTCGCCAGGCCTGGTCCACGTCGTTGGGATGTGCGCGGGCCAGGGAAGCGATAACGGGGCCCTTTACTTCTTTGGCAATATTGGATACGGCCTCGAAGTCGCCGGGAGAACTGGCCGCGAACCCGGCCTCGATGATGTCCACCTGCATCCGTTGCAGTTGCCGGGCAATCTCCATTTTTTCGGCGCCGGTCATGCCGATGCCAGCCGACTGCTCCCCGTCGCGGAGGGTGGTGTCCAAGAACAATACTTTTTCGTTAGCCATTTCTTTTTCCTCGATTTGGGTCCCGCGGATTCCGGCGAAAGCCGGAATGACGGAAGGCAACCCTTTCTGGTTATTAGTCGGTGCTTGGGGACGAAACATGCCCGCCAACGGCGGCGCTCAGAAAGGGTCGCAGGGTCACGTAGTCCACCGCACTCAGCCCGGCCATGACCAGCGTGCGACGGTGAACTACTCTCAACGTCTCCTGCTGCATCAGATTTTTACTCCTTGCTTAGTTGTCTGCCGAGTGGATTCCGGCTTTCGCCAGAATGACGGCCAACTCCCCCTTTCGGAAAGGGGGTTGGGGGGATTTCCCCCGCAGTACCCTGATCGTCCCTGGGATAGTCCCTGTATTCCGGGTTTCGCCGGAATGACGGTGACTCGTTATTTGGGGTCCATCCAGGGCATCATGGAGCGGAGCTCTTTGCCGATGTCTTCAATCTGGCTGTGCTGCGCTTCTTCCCGGAGGGCGGTAAAGCGCTTGCGGCCCTCGTCGTTTTCAGCGATCCACTCTCGGGCGAAGGTGCCGTCTTGAATCTCTTTTAAGACTGCGCGCATGTTCTCACGCACGTGCTCGTCGATGATCCTGGGGCCGCGGGTCAGGTCGCCGTATTCGGCGGTGTCGCTGACCGAGTAGCGCATGTAGTTGAACCCGCCCTGGTACATTAGGTCCACAATCATCTTGAGTTCGTGGAGGCACTCAAAGAAAGCAATCTCCTGCGGGTACCCGCCTTCCACCAGGGTCTCGAAGGCGGCCCGAACCAGGGATGTTACCCCGCCGCAGAGGATGGTCTGCTCGCCGAAGAGGTCGCTTTCGGTCTCGTCCTTGATGGTGGTCTCCAGAACCCCGGAGCCCGTGGAGCCCAAGGCCTTGGCGTAAGCCAGCCCGATGTTCTTGGCGTTGCCGGTGGCGTCTTGGTGAACGGCCAGAAGGCTGGGCACTCCCACACCTTCGGTGAATAACTCGCGCATGCGGTGGCCGGGGGCTTTGGGCGCGACCATCATGACGTCCATGGTGGCTGCCGGGATAATCTCCCGGTAGTGAATGCTGAATCCGTGGGCGACCATGAAGGCGCCGCCGGGCTTGAAGTGGGGCTCAATCTGTTCCCGGTAGATGCGCCCTTGGATGTGGTCCGGGATTGCCATCATCAGAACGTCGGCTTCCTTGGCCACTTCCGGGACGTCGGCAACCCGCAGGCCTTGGGCTTCGGCTTCGGGCCGGCTTTTGCTCTCTGGATAAAGCCCCACGATTACGTTCTGGCCGTTGTCTTTCAAGTTGAGAGCGTGGGCGTGGCCCTGGCTGCCGTAGCCAATGATGCCGATGGTCTTGTCCGCGATGTGAGCCAAGTCTGCGTCTTGGTCGTAGTAGACGTTCACCATGGTGGTTTACCTCATCCGTTTAAAATTGTATCTAGCCGATGCATTGGTCCTTCGACAGGCTCAGGACGAACGGAAATGGCCACCTCACGTTCGTGGTGAGCTTGTCGAACCATTTGGTTAAAGGTGGCCCGTGCCGTTGCCATTGACCCCGATGGCTTGAGTGGCGGCGGCCATTCCGTTTTCCTGGCCGCGGACCATTGCAACCAAGCCGGTCCGCAGCATCTCGATTATCCCGAAGGGTTCGAGCAGATTGTGAAGGGCGCTGATTTTGTCTTCCTCGCCGGTTATCTCGATGACCATCGAGGCGTTGCCCACGTCGACGATATTGGCGCGGAATAGGTTTACAATCTGGATGATTTCGCCCCGAGTTTCTGGGTTGGTAGCCACTTTGACCAGAGCCAATTCGCGGGCTACCATCCGGCGTTCGGAGATGTCGGACACTTGGATAACATCGATCAATTTGTCCAACTGCTTGGTTACCTGGGTTACTGTGTCGTCGTCGCTGTTGACCACGAAGGTCATGCGCGATAAGCCAACCACTTCGCTCTTGCCAACTGCCAGGCTGGCGATGTTGAAGCCGCGCCGGCGGAACATACTGGCCACTCTGGTGAGTACGCCGGGTTTATCTTCGACCAAGGCGATTATGGTGTGTTGTTCCAGTTCGCTGCGGACCATGTTAGGCAACACCTCCACGCGTCGGCTGTTCTTCCATCATTTCGTTTACCGATTCGCCGGCCGGGATAAATGGATACACGTTTTCGTTGTCCTTAACTACAAAATCGATGACGACAGGTCCGGCTATCTCCATCGCTTGTCGGACTACCTCGGCCACCTCCGACTGCTTGGTCACCCGCAGGCCGGGAATGCCATAGGCCCCGGCCAGTTTCACGAAGTCGGGATTCCCTGAATACTCGGTCGAGAAATAGTCCTTGTCATAAAACAGGTCCTGCCATTGGTGGACCATTCCCAGGTTGCCATTATTCAGAATGGCGAACTTGACGTCGATGTTGTTCTCGACGGCGGTGGCCAAGTCGCACATGGTCATTTGGAAGCCACCGTCTCCCGCCACTGACCAGACAGTCTTGTCGGGACGACCCATTTTGGCGCCCAGCGCGGCAGGGACCTCGAAGCCCATGGTCCCCAGTCCGCCGGAGGTTATCAACGTGTTGGGCGAGTTGAATTTGCAGTGCTGTGCCGCCCACATCTGGTGCTGGCCCACACCCGTCACCACGATGCAGTCGCCGCGAGTCACCTCAGAAAGGCGGTTGAGCACGTACTGAGGCAACAGCTCCTCGGTTTCCCGGATATTCAGCGACGGGTGCTGGGACTTGAGTTCGTCCAAACGGCGGTGCCAATCGATGTGAACGTTGGCCTCCACCAAAGGGAGCAATTGGTTGAGCACATGCTTCAAGTCGCCCACCACCGGGGCCGTCGCCTTGACGTTCTTGTTCAACTCAGACGCGTCAACGTCTACGTGAACAACCTTGGCATTGGGGGCGAAATCCCGTAGCCTCCCGGTAATCCGGTCATCGAAGCGCATGCCCAAGGCAATTAACAAGTCGGCTTCGTTGATGGCCAGGTTGTTGTAAGCCATCCCGTGCATTCCCGGCATGCCCAGATTCAGCTCATGGTCGGTGGGCACGGAGCTAATACCCAAGAGGGTGGTGATCACCGGCACCTGCGCCTTTTCCGCCAGCTCGATGAGTTGGTCGTAAGCGTGAGAAATCAGGACGCCGTGGCCCGCGAGGATAATCGGCCGCTGGGCCTGATTGATCAGCTTGGCGGCCTCGGCCACCTGATCCATCGGAGCGTCGCCGGGAGGGTTATAGCCGGGCAGGTTAGGCAGTTCCGGCCAAACAAATTCGGTTTTGAGGTCCAAGAGAACGTCCTTCGGAAGATCGACCAGCACGGGTCCGGGCCGGCCGGTCCGGGCGATGTGGAACGCTTCCTTGATGGCGGGGGCGACATCTTCCACTTCCATCACCAGGAAATTGTGCTTGGTTATGGGCAATGTGATGCCGGAAATGTCGACCTCCTGGAAAGAGTCCCTCCCGATGGCGGCGCGGGGCACCTGGCCGGTGAGGGCCACTATGGGCACGGAGTCCATCATGGCCGAGGCGATTCCGGTCACCAAGTTGGTGGCGCCGGGGCCGGAGGTGGCAACGCACACGCCCACCTTTCCCGAGGACCGGGCGTAACCATCGGCTGCCATCACGGCGGCCTGCTCGTGACGCACCAAGACATGGCGCAACTGCGGGTATTTGGACAGCGCTCCATATAATGGAAGCACCGCTCCACCGGGCAGCCCGAAAATGATGTCCACGCCCTCTTTGAGAAGGCTTTCGCAGACTATTTCAGCTCCGCTCAGTTCCATAATCACCGCCTGGTCTTCTTGCCTGGATTTTGCCAATAAAAAAACCCATCCCTTGTTGAAGGGACGGGCGTGGTGCTCGCGGTACCACCCTTCTTTCCCGATATTTTGCTCACGCGTGAATCGGGACAGCTTGACGACCTTTAACGGAGTCAACCGCCGCGCCTTATTGATCCAACACTGAAGTGGACGGTTCAGGCGGGCCGCTCCCGGGCGAGTTCGGGGTCCTTCTGCCACCGGAATTCCACCAATCTCCGGCTCTCTAAGACAGGGTGCCCTTAATACTCCCGTTCGTCGCGGATTTCGTAACGATGTAACTGGGCGATAGTATCAGCCGTGCATGGGGTTGTCAACAAAAATCCAAAGTTGGGCAGATGATCCCACCAATCTGATCTGAGTAATCAAGCACAATCGCTCACGTGACATTCTGGTCACCGTGGCGGTAAGATTTCATGGCCGTTAGTCGAACGGAGAAAGATCACAAAACCGGGCTTGTAGTTCCAGGTAATCCGGTGACTCCAGGTGATGTAGGATTCCCACACCCTGACTTGTTCTTCGCGCCTGGCGCGACGGTCGGTTATAGGGTAACTGTTCAGTGACTGGTGTCTTGGACCAGGATCTCGAAGAAACCTTAGTACGTCGTCGAGTTCGGATCGAACTTCGGGAGCCTTGGCGCGGTATTGTTCTCGAAACCCATCCGACCGTTCCAGATCATATATCGGCATGCACTATTCGTTGAGTTCACGAATAAGATCTTCTGCAGACGAAAAACGCCGAGATCGACCTTGAGCTTCCTCTTTATCTGCCCTCGCCTCCATCTCTCGCCAAGTAGGTGTCCAGTAATACGCTTGTGACATTGCCAGCAGTGAACCCCGAACTTCATGGAGGGTCTGCTCAAGGCTATTGATTGTTTTTTCGAGCCGGCTGTTAGTTTTACGTAGCGAACTTACTTCCCTAACTAGCTTGTCTAGTTTTTCGTCTCGTTCAGCGTTTAAGACATCTGCAGCCTGCATCGCGATCGAGCCACTCCGTTCGGTCGATCTTTCCAGGTCGATCCAGGATTTCCAGATCCGGGGTGCCTCAACATCGTAACCAGCCAACCCAGGATGGTTTACTAACCGGTTTTGAACGTTGCTTATATTTTGAACCACTGCTCGACCTCCTTGGACGTGATAAAGAAGGGCACTATAAACAGTTTCCCAACTCCGATAACTGCGGCAACCAACGATGCGCCTACCTCGAAGTCCCTATCGTAGGTTAGAGCTACGTGAATGTCATTACCATGAGCATCTATTATTAGTGACCTGTTTTCTTCAGGGTTCTCACTCGATCCAAGTCGAAACCCATCCAATCGGTTAAACGCGTGGTTGCTGCCCTGAAAAAACGTAAGTGGAAGCGGGATAAGCGTCCGAAACTGGCGTCGAGGAAACAGGAAGGACATTTGGCACGTCCCGGCAGCGTTAGTGCCGCGCTCCCAGGTAATTCAGTGCCACTTCAACCGGCGCGAATCGATCTCTTTGACGGGACCGCCTCGCACCGCGCCGACAATGCAGGACTATGTTGACATCATCATCCTCCTCGGAGGTCATGACCGCCAAGGTTACGTGTTGACGCCTACGGGACTTGGTGAACTCTGACATGAACATTACGGTAGGTGATTGTGACTCAGACTGCCTGCCTCCGAGCGACACCAGTTCCGAAAAAATCGAAGACCGTCCAGACGAAGTTGATTCATCCATCGTCAGGATAATGGTCAGGTCTTCAATTCTGTGAGCAACCAAATCGATCATTACCAGGGCAAACCGCCTTTAACCTCTAATCATTATCCCATAGTTTGTTGGCAATATTAAGGAATCAGAGTCGTGATAGTCAACGAGCCATGTCGGTCAATCCTGATCGACACCTCCAAACCGACCATAATCGGCTGACTCGGCTCAGGCGTGTGATAAGATACAGACTCGAAATTCGTAACCTCACTTTGGAATCATCCCTTGCCTGAGCGCATTCTCGTGGCCGTCGCCTGGCCGTACGCCAACGGTCCTCTCCATTTAGGGCATGTTGCTGGCTGTTACCTGGCCGCCGACATCTTTGCTCGCTACCACCGCATCAAGGGCAACGATGTCTTGATGGTGTCCGGCAGCGATACCCATGGCACCCCCATCACCATCCGCGCCGATCAAGAGGGTATCACTCCACAAGAGGTGGTCGACCGGTACCACGCCATGTTCCTGGAGTCGTGGGAAAAGCTGGGAATCTCCTTCGACCTTTTCACTACGACCAATACCGAAAACCATCAGAATGTGACCCACGACATCTTCAAAGTATTGCACGAGAAGGGTTACATCTACACCGACACCACACTGCTGGCCTATTGCCCCAAGTGCGCTCGTTTCTTGCCGGACCGCTACGTTGAGGGGACCTGTCCCCACTGCGAAAACCCTCGGGCCCGGGGCGACCAATGCGATAACTGCGGCCGCACACTGGACCCACAGGACTTGGTAAACTCCCGGTGCGCGCTCTGCGGCGAACCCCCGGAGTTTCGGGAGTCGGAGCACTTCTTCCTAAAGCTTTCCGCCTTCCAGGAACCGTTGCTGGAATGGGTCAACAAGCAGGACCACTGGCGGCCCAACGTGTTGAATTTCACCCGCCGTTACTTGGAAGACGGCCTGAAGGACAGGGCGATATCCAGGGACCTCGACTGGGGGGTGAGCGTCCCGCTGGAGGGCTACGAGTCCAAACGGATTTATGTTTGGTTCGAGGCGGTCATCGGCTACCTATCGGCCGCAATCGAGTGGGCCAATCAGAAAGGCGAGCCGGACCGGTGGGAGGAGTTCTGGAAGGACCCGGAGAGCCGTGCCTACTACTTCATCGGTAAAGATAATATCCCTTTCCACAGCATCATTTGGCCCGCCATTATCATGGGGTACGGTGGCGGCCTCAACCTGCCCTACGACGTCCCCGCCAACGAGTTCCTAAGCCTGGAGAACCAGAAGTTCTCGACCAGCCAGAACTGGGCGGTGTGGGTGCCCGACTATTTGGAGCGTTACGACCCGGACCCGCTCCGCTATCTCCTGTCGATTAATATGCCCGAGTCAGGGGACTCCGATTTCTCATGGTCCGAGTTCGTCAGGCGCAACAACGACGAGTTGGTCGCCACCTACGGTAATCTGGTGAACCGCGTTCTGACATTCACCTATCGTAATTTCGATGGCCAAATACCCACGCCTAAAGCCTTGGATGAGGTCGATGAAGGCCTCCTCCGTTCGGCACGCACGGCGATGGACGAAGTGGGCCACAACCTGCACCTGTGCCACTTCAAGGCCGCCATTGCCCAAGCCCTCGCACTGGCCCAAGAGGCCAACCGCTACCTGGACACCAAGGCGCCGTGGCGGACCATCAAGGAAGACCCGGCCGAGGCCGCCACCAGTCTCTGGGTCGGCATTGCGGCCATCAACTGCCTGAAAGTCCTCCTCTATCCGTTCATGCCCTTTAGTTCGCAAAAACTTCACGAGTATCTGGGCTTAGATGGCCGGGTGGAAGACGGCCAATGGGACTTTGACTACATTATGGATGGTGTGCCCGCCGGAAAGGCGCTGCGCCAACCATCCCCTCTCTACACCAAGCTTGAGCCGGATGTCGTCGAGCAAGAGGTCAAACTGTTGGGTGTCGGGGCCTAGTAAGGCGAATAATGCTCCACGGGTTAGATGATCGCACGGCCGCTATTTACGCCCCGGTTCACTCCGAATTGGCCTTGGTGGAGAAAAAGCTCCGTAGCTTGGCCAGCAGCGAGGCCGACCACCTGCGTCCCTTGCTGGACTATGTGACGGACGCCGGCGGAAAGCGGGTGCGGCCCGCCATAACTCTGTTGGCCTCCCATTTTTACCCCCACGATCCCGAGAAGCCCATACTCATGGCCAGCGCGATTGAATTGTTGCACCTGGCTACACTGATCCACGACGACACGGTGGACAACTCGCCGCTCCGGCGGGGCCGCGCCACCGTGGGCAACGTTTGGGGACCGCATGTGGCCGTTTTGTTCGGCGACTATGTGTTCGCCACATCGGCCACCTTCGTGTGCGACACTTATAACGTCCGGGTCATCCGCCGTTTTTCCGAGACCATCATGGAGTTGGCCAGCGGCGAGCTTATCGAGTATTTCAGCGCTTTCGATTCCGGACAGGCCCGCGAGCTATACAACGACCGCATCTACCGAAAGACCGCCTCTCTCTTCTGTACGGCGGGTGAGTCGGGGGCAGTTTTGAGTGGTGCTCCAGAAACCCAAGTTCAGGCGTTGCGCCAATACGGCTACAACATCGGGATGGCTTTTCAGATCGGCGACGACTTGCTGGATGTCCAGGGAGACGCAGCCAATCTGGGCAAGCCGGTGGGCTCCGACCTGCTTCATGGAGTGCTGACGCTGCCCACCATCATGTTGCTGGAACGCTACCCGGACGACAATCCGGTCCGGGCGCTTTTCCAAGACCCCGAGCAGGAAGGGAAGCTGCAGCAGGTGCTGGACATGGTCCACAACACCACCATCGTGCCGGACTGCGAGCAGGTGGTGCAAGACTACTGCGATCAGGCCTGCGCCGCCCTGAAAGAGCTTCCCGACTGCGAGGCCCGCCGCTCTCTCCTTGACCTGGCGGCCTACGTAAGGGAGCGCCGCCGCTAAGCCAGCTGCTGGCGGCATTTTCTTTGCCGACGCTGCGACCCGACCGTCGATCCAGAGGCCCTTTTGATGTCCTCTTAACGGCCAAAGAACACCGTTCGCCCTGGGCTCCGATTTCATCGACAGTCTCGAATGTATAGTCAGCAAGTCGCCGCACTATCGGAGACGTATTGCCCATCCTCGCCGAAAGTTGATTCCCTCGTAACAAGGCCTGTTTGAGATGAGCCCTGGCGTGCGAAGGTGGTCTGGAGCGGAGGAGGCCACGGGATGCCGGCTGCTGGCCTCACCGCCCTATCTGCCGCGCTCAGGACAAGCGTGATCCCGTTGCGGTACCCCTTCCGTGGCTCAGGGCACCCGGTGGAAGTTGTGGAGCGGCGCCCTCATGCGGCCGCGACCGCAGGTACCGTCCCGACCGCCCGCTGAGCCGTGTTCTCCATCTCCACCAGGCGTGCATGGACCATCCGTTTGAAGTTGCACGCCAACGCCTTCAGGTAGACGGCAAGCCGCACCCGACGGCCCCCTCGCACCCGCAAGCGCCCAAGCCCGTGGGCGCGCTTCAGCTCGGAGTTCGTTCCCTCGATACCAGCCCTTATGTCATACCGCTTGCGCCACTCCTCGGTGGCCTCGGCCCTCCGGCGCCGCTCGATGTTCACCTTCACCAGGTCCGCCTTGAGGACGTAGGCCCCCGCACGCCGGTCCAGCTTCACTGGGCAACGGGATCGCAAGGGGCAGGGCTCGCATGTTGTCCCGGCAAAGTGGACCTCTACCCGCTCCGGCGCATCCTTCAGCTCGTACTCCTCGATGGACGGGTGGCCGGCGGGGCACACCGTGGCCTGCTCCCCTGTGACGTCGATCTGAAAGTCCGCGGCGGTGAGCGGCGGTGGTCCGTCACCCTCTCCTTCGTGCGAGTTCCCCGGCGCCGACCCCGCCACCGGGCTCACCAGTTCCGTTCCCCGGCGCGAGGCTTCGAAGGCATTGCGGCCCGACCCATACGCCGTGTCGGCGAAGAGCTCGTCCGGTCGGACCTTCCGCTCCGCGAGCCCGTCAACGACCGGCACGCTCACGTCGGTGTCGCTCCCACTCGAGGGGGTCACCTCCACGTGGGTGATGAGCTGGGTGGCGTTCTCCTCGTGGCAGGTCTCCGCCACCTGCACCTCGTACCCCTTCCCCTTGTGGCCGCTGTAGGTCACATCCGGGTCGTGGGGCGATTGCAGCGAGTCGGCGGACAGCTGCTTCGGGTCCTTCAAGGCCACGGGCACCTTGCATTCCCCAGCATCGTCGTCATCGTCCCTGGGGCGCCCGTCCTGGTGTTTGCCCACATGGCACTGCTCCCGCAGCAGCCGCTCCAGCAGCCGGTACTCCTCCAGCTGGGCAGCAGTCGTGCCATGGAACCGGTCCACCAGCCGGTAGAGGTCCCGGGCACAGACCGAAAGGCGTCGCCGACCCTCCCCCGTGCGGGCGTCCTCGTAGTGGGTCGCCTCGTCTTCTTCCTTCAAATAGCGCCCTAGGAGGCCCTCCGGAACCCCAGGGCGAAGCTCTGGGTGCTCCCAGCGCAAGGCCCGCAGGAACAACCGCATCGTCTCACAGAACAGGCCCAGCCGGGTGAGTGTGGCGATGTTGCTCATGATGTGGGTGGAGTCCAGCCGTTGCTTTCCGGTGCGTATGCCCAGCGCCTGGATGATCCGGTCCGTGGTCTCCTGGAAAGCCAGCCGGCCACCGTCGTGCTGCATCAGGCGAACTCGGAAGTTGTGGAGGGTCTTCTGGGGCAGGTGGGTCTCCTCGATGTCTAGCCGCAGGGCGTGGTGCCAGAGCAGGTTGAACTCTAGTTGTTCCAGAGCTTCATCGTCGGTGAGGTTGAACATCTCTTTGAGGAGGTGGACCCCGAGGACGGTCTGCACCGCCCGGTTGGGACGGCCGTTGTCCACGCAGTACATGGGAGCAAAGCGCTCCTCGTCAATCAGGGGGAGCGCCTCGTTTCGGAAAACCTCGGCCCAACTTCTCTCCAGGCGCTTAGCCTTCTTCGGCGTCACCAGGAACTGGGACTGCCAGAGGCTCTCTTGCGGGTCTCGTATTCGGAACATCCTCCCCTCCCTCGGCCAGGCGCAGCGCCCACGACCTTTTATTACATTATCCCCACCTTGCCCCAGGCTGGCGAGGGGTTTTTACGAACAAATCAAAGTTGAATATGCGGTCTGGGCCCTTCAGCGCTAATTGTTGTCTAAAAAAGTGATGCGACGGTATGATGTTGTGAATACGGCGGCGAAAACACCCAAAAGGGGAGAGATTGTAACGAAGGACGGGATGATGGCAGCGGATACAACAGATGGGGCAGATGTCCAACAGCTATCTAAGATCGTAGCTCGACAGAATGCGCAGCTTAAAGCCCTGAACGAAGCCAATCTACTTCTGTCGGAAGAACGTCTCGTCTCCGCTGTTCTACAGCGAGTAGTTGACATCAGTCGTGAACTGTCCGGCGCCCGTTACGCCGCGCTGGGTGTGCTGGACGAATCTGGACATTTGAAGGCCTTCATTACCTCTGGAATCGACGAGAGAGCCCGTGCGTCCATTGGTAAGCTGCCGTCTGGAAAGGGGTTGTTGGGGGCAATGTTGGAGCGCACAGAGCCTCTTCGAGTCGACAACATGTCTGACCATCCCAGTTCAGTGGGTTTTCCTTCTGGGCATCCAGACATGACCAGCTTCTTGGGTGTGCCAATTCGACGCAAGGGGCGAGCGGTGGGTAGCCTTTACCTCGCCGACAAGGATGGCGGCGCACCGTTTGATCAAGCCGACGAAGAGATCGTTCGTCTCTTTTCGAACCAGGCGGCAGTGGCCATCGAAAACGCCCAGTTGAATGAGCAAATTCAGGCGCTAGCGGTTGAAACAGAAAGGACGAGGATCTCCAGGGAGATGCACGACGGGCTTGCACAGGTCCTCGGCTACATCAACACCAAAGCACAGGCGGTCGAAGAGTTAATAGCGAATAAGGACTTTGAGGCTGCGGAAGAACATCTCAAAGAGATGAGCAAGACCGCACGGCAAGCTTATCGCGAGGTGAGAGAGGGGATATTAGCGTTGCGGACGCAAGTAGGAGCGGAGCGGAGTCTGGCAGACGCCCTAAATGAATATATTACTGAATTCCAGGTCCGGCTGGGAAGAAACACCGAAGTGAAGCTAACAATACCGGATGCAATTAATTTGGAGCCGCTTCAGGAAGTTCAGATACTACGAATTGTGCAGGAAGCTCTTACCAACGTCCGAAAGCACGCTGACGCGAAGACCGTTTGGGTCTCCATTTGCCAACTAAATGCAGAGCTGCAAATCGAGGTCAGAGACGATGGCCAGGGCTTCAATCCCCTTGCAGTCAAGAGACAAGAGTGGCCCCACCTTGGGCTGCAGACTATGCAGGAGCGGGCCGAGGCCATCGGCGGGACATTTTTGGTCGAAAGCACCCCAGGCAAAGGAACCAAGTTAACGGTTTCAATACCCAACACACCGAGTATCGGTTCCGGGCAGGACGAAACGTGAGGGTGATGTTGGTCGACGACAGGCCCCTAATGCGCAATGGGATTGCCAGCCTGCTGCGTACCCACGGTCACGAAGTCGTGGCCGAGGCGAACAACGGCCATGAAGCCTTGGAGTTGGTCGGCAGGTCGTTGCCGGACCTAATCCTCATGGATATCCAAATGCCCGTCATGGGCGGAGTTGAAGCCACGAGGCTAATCAAGGCAAGCCATCCCGAAGCCAAGATCGTTATGCTGACTGTATCCGACGATGAAAACGACCTGTTCGAGGCCGTCAAAAGTGGGGCCCATGGCTATCTTTCGAAAGACCTGGAAGCGCCGCAGTTCTTCGAAGCTCTGGATGCGATCCACCGGGGCGAGGCTGTAATACCGACTCGCCTCGCCGGGAACCTGTTGGCCGAATTTCGCTCCAAGAGCCAACGAGTCCAAGAATCTGAGCCAAGCGACTCCTTGAGCCCCAGAGAGAAAGAAGTATTGGACCTGGTGTCTCATGGCCTTAGTAATAAGGAAGTTGCCGAAAAGATACATGTTACCGAGAATACGGTGAAGTACCACATGAAGAATATCTTAGACAAGCTTCACCTGCGGAACCGCTCTCAGGTCATCGCCTGGGCCGCCCGCCGTGGCAATCAAATGAGCTAGTCGTGCGCCGACAACTACTCTTAAGGGTAGGACGCCTACCCCAAAGGGCAGCCGACTGGCTGCCCTTTTTCATTTCAAATCCTACCCGGCAACTATCCCGCGGAGGGAAGTCAGCTTGGCGTTCCGGGAGTTTAATTGATGTAGAGGCCAGCCACCTGAGCCTTGAATCCGTTGGAAAGGAGGAAAGAGCATGACCACTTCAACTGCCCTAGATAACTCGACGAGGCACCGTCTAGCTGAGCGTACCTTCGCCACATCGCCTGCGCGAGAGGTCGATAAATCCACTCGGAGCAAAGCTGACCACACGGGCTACATCTGGGCTTTCCTAAGGTTTGGCATGGGGTGGATATTCCTGTGGGCTTTCCTGGATAAGCTCTTCGGACTCGGGTTCGCAACGGAATCTGGCAAGGGATGGATCGACGGAGGTTCTCCCACATTCGGGTTCCTTAACTTTGCATCTACGGGACCGTTGGAAGGGTTTTATAACGGCATAGCCGGTAACGCTGTCGTCGATTGGCTGTTCATGTTGGGCCTCCTCGCCGTCGGCCTGCCGTTGGTATTAGGTATCGGCGTGAGAATAGCCGCGTCGATCGGGGTAGTCATGCTGTTGCTGATGTACTCCGCCTTGGTGCTGCCGGCCAACAACCCGGTCTTGGACGATCACATCATCTACGCAGTGATCATGCTTGGTCTGGCGGTCGCCAACCCAGGCTACCGAATCGGGCTCGGACGGTGGTGGGGTAGGACAAGGCTGGTCAAGAGGTTCCCGGTCCTCGAGTAAGACTACGAGGACATCGAATTCATGGCTGGCATGAGCGGCACAAGCGTCTTGGTCCAGTAATCATGATCAAGCCCGGTCTCGCAGCTCATGCCGGCCACTTAGTCGGTATGCCTGATGCTAGAAAAGGCGGTGGTGGCGCTATGCGTACGGCATTGCTCGTGTATTACAGTAGGCATAGCCGAAAACGGCTGGAGCGACGGCTGCAGAGCCAGGGGATCGAAGTGTACCCGGTCTCAGGAAGAGCGCCCGATGCTGCGGAGACCGTCCGAAAGAATCCGGCAAATGTGGTAGTGATAGACATGGATGCCGCTGATATATCGATATCTCAGGCGGTACGCCAGGTCTCTCAGATATTGCCCCAGAGCTTGATATTCACCTTAGGCGCTAATCATCAAAAAGTGGGAGTTTACCGAAAAGGCCGACGCATCGGCGCGGTAGACGTCGACGAGATCTTGCCCTCTGCTGCAAGTGCGCAGTTTGAAACACTGGCCAGCCAGTAAAACACCAGAAAGTCGGACACAGGTAAGGTGCATTCAACGCCATCACCAATATCCGCCCTTGGTGCTTAGCCAACTGCCAGTCTTGACGGTTCAGTGCCACTTGGCTACACTGCCCACAAATGGTCGGCGGAGCCAATTGACCACACGAAATCGGCCTTGCCGTTACTGGAATTGGTGATAATTTGTGCGGCGTTAGCGGAATCCTTCACAAGAATAGGCCTGCCCGGTCCAGTCCCACCCTAGGTCTCTCATCCGTCGGCGACGAGTTGGTTCGGATGCTGGAGCCCATGACCCACCGGGGCAGAGACTCCAGCGGCATTACCGTGGTCGGCGAGCATTTCGACGGCGACCTAGTAATCCGCATCTGGACCGACAGTGCTCAAGACGCGCCCGACGTACTGTCACGGGCGCAAGAGACCGTCCAGCGCGCAGGCGGCGTCGTGCTCTCCAGCACTGCTAACGGGCAGTTCCTCCGGTTGGTGATTAACTACGAAGGCGAAGTTCCCGGTCTGGCAGGAGCCTTGCTCAATACCAACGGGGTGGCCCTCCACAGCATTGGGCGGTCGTCCGAGGTCATCAAGGATGTCGGTACGCCGGCGGCCATGGATCAGAAACACGCCCTCGCTGGTATCATGGGCACCCACGGCATCGGCCACGTGAGGATGGCGACGGAAAGCATCGTAGACGTGAATCACGCCCATCCCTTCTGGGCCTACCCCTTTCCAGACGTTACGGTGGTCCACAACGGCCAATTAACCAACTACCACAAAATGAAGCGAATGTACGAGGACCAAGGCCACCACTTCCAGACCGGCAACGATTCTGAGCTCATCGCTGTCTACCTGGCGGACAAGCTGGCCCACGGCGAGGGTCTCGACAGCGCTCTTCGAGCCTCCTTAGACGACCTGGACGGCACCTTTACCTACTTGGTGGCGACCCGGGAGGGCCTAGGCTACGCCAAAGACGAATGGTCGGCCAAGCCCTTGGTCGCGATGGAGACCGAAGACGTCATTGCCATCGCCTCCGAAGAGATTGCGCTGCGCGGAATTTTCTCGGAAGAGATCGACCGCGTTGAGCCGCAGAACAATGAGGTTATGACCTGGCTACTCTAGATGCCGCCGGCCTAACTACCCGGGAGATCAACGTGCGGCTCAAGGAACTGGCCACCCGGGAAAAAGACATCACGTTGAAAAACCCCGACGCCCGCCACAACCTGGCCGTCGCCATCTTCCAGGACTGCAACATCCGTATCGAAGGTAGCGTCGGCTACTTTGCGGCCAGCATGTTGGACGGTCCCCGCGTGAATATCGAGGGCAACGCTGGCTGGGCGCTCGGCGACAACATGATGTCGGGCCAAATATCGGTGACCAAAGACGCTGGCGCCTCCGCCGGTTCCACCATGCGCGGCGGAGAGCTCTTCATCGGCGGGAATGCCGGGGCCCGGGCCGGGATCTCCATGAAGGGCGGGACCATGATCGTCGGCGGTAATACCGGCTTTCTCACTGGCTTCATGATGCAGAAGGGCCGAATCATTGTCTGCGGCGACGCTGGGGAAGCCCTCGGCGACTCCATGTATGAAGGAACGATCTACGTCGCCGGAAACATCGGCTCCCTGGGCGCCGATGCCACGGTGGAAGAGATTGGCGAAGACGAGCTGCTGGACGTTCTAGCTGTGCTCCAGGCCCACGGTATTAACGACAAGCCGAGTTTCACCAAGGTGGTGTCGGCCAAGAAGCTCTATCACTACGACTCTCTGGAACGGTTGGAGAAAGCCGCGCTCTAAGGGGGACCGAAACCAATGGTAATGGGAAGCAGCCAAATCTGGTCTCCCTGGACCATGGAAGACATTCATGCCAAGGCCGAGTTGGGCCGCTACCGCATTCGCGGTTTTTCTTCTTTCCAGAAGGTCACTCATTTCGACGACCTTACTTTCCTTTCCACGGGACTGACCCGCTTCCCCTTGGAGGGCTACAAAGAACGGTGCAACACCCGGACCGTCATCGGGACATTGAACGCTGAGAACCCCTTGGTTCTGGAGACGCCGGTCTACATCAGCGGCATGAGCTATGGGGCGCTTTCGGCCAACGCCAAGACGGCATTGGGCAAGGCCGCCTCCATGGTCGGGACCGCCAGTTGCACCGGCGACGGCGGGATGCTGCAGGCGGAGCGCGACGCCTCCGAGAAGTTGATATACCAGGTGTTGCCCAGCCGCTACGGTTTCAATCCCCACCATTTGGTCCAAGCCCAAGCCATAGAGATCGTGGTGGGCCAAGGCGCCAAACCGGGCACCGGCGGCATGCTGATGGGCGTGAAAGTTCAGGACGACATCGCTGAGATGCGGGACTTGCCCAAGGGCATAGACCAGCGCAGTCCGGCCCGGCACCCTGACTGGCTTGGCCCGGACGACCTGGCGGTGAAGATCGAGCAGTTGCGAGAGGCCACCGATTGGCGGGTACCGGTACACGTCAAGTTGGGCGCTTGCCGGGTGGACGACGACGTCAAACTGGCTGCCAAGGCCGGCGCGGACGCCATCGTCATCGACAGTATGTTGGCTGGCACCGGCGCATCTGCCGAAGTCCTGCTTGAGCACAGCGGCATTCCCACGGTGCCCGCAATAGTCATGGCCCGGGAAGCACTCAGGGAGCTCGGGCTCTACGGCAAGGTCAGCCTCATCGCGTCCGGCGGCATCCGGAGCGGCGCAGACGCGGCCAAGGCTCTGGCCCTCGGCGCCGACGCTGTGGCCATCGGCCTTGGCGCTCTGATTGCGCTAAACTGCAATAAAGAAATCCCGGAGAGCAACTTCGAAGAAGAGATAGGTGTCCCTGCCGGGTATTGCCGGCACTGTCACACCGGCAAGTGCCCTGTCGGTATTACCACACAAGACCCTGAATTGATGAAGCGGCTGGACCCGGACGAAGGTGCGGAGCGGGTAGCAAACTTCATCAACTCGATGACCATGGAGATGACATTGCTCACCCGGTCGCTCGGCAAAGGCGATGTTCATAGCCTGGAGCCGGAAGATTTGGCGGCCCTGACCATCGAGGCCTCAGCAATGGCCCGCGTCCCGTTAGTCGGTACCAACAAAGTTTACTGAACCACGAAGGCTGATAGCTGACCGCTGACAGCTGACAGCTGATAGCTACTGCGCTGAACGCCCTCCGTAAGGAGCAGACAATGGCCACCCGAGAAGAAATATCCGGGCGAATGAACGATGACAACGTCAGGTTCATTTTGGCCCAGTTCGTGGACCTGAACGGTTCCCCCAAGGTCAAAATGGTGCCGGTAGACCATTTTGAGGATGTTCTGGACGACGGCGCCGGTTTTGCTGGGGCAGCGTTGCCCGGCATGGGGCAGGGTCCCCACTCCCACGACATGATGGCCCGCATCGACTTGGACTCCTACACCTATGTGCCTTGGGACGAGGGGCTGGCCCGTTTCGCCAGTGACTTGTTCGTCGATGGTAGCCCTCACATGTTCTGCCCCCGGCAGAACTTCAAACGGGTCTTATCCCAGGTGCGCCAAGATGGCTATGCCTTCAATGTCGGCATCGAGCCGGAACATTTCTTGGTCACCAAGAACGGCGACGGTTCCATCGAAGTCTGGGACCCCAACGATATCGACAGCCTGCGAAAACCCTGTTACGACTTCAAAGGGATCGCCAATGTCATCGGCTATCTCCGGGACATGATGGACGCGATGCGGCGCGTCGGTTGGGACGCCTATCAGTCGGACCATGAAGACGCCAACGGCCAATTCGAGATCAACTTCCATTACTCCGACGCACTCACCACCGCCGACCGCTACACCTTCTTCAAGATGATGACCAGCCAGTACGCCCAGAACCACGGGGCCATCGCCACCCATATGGCCAAACCGTTCACCGACCGCACCGGCAGCGGCGGCCACATACACTACCATCTGGCCGACGCCAACACCGGGGAGAACCTGTTCTTGGATGAACAAGACCCCCGTGGTTTGGGATTGTCCCAGACGGCGTATCACTTCATCGGCGGGATCTTCGCTCACGCGCCGGCACTTTGCTCGGTGATGTCCCCCACCGTCAATTGCTATAAGCGCCTTCAAGTGGGCCCGGCGCTGATGGGCTCGACCTCCGGGTTCTTGTGGACGCCTGCCTTCGTCTCCTACGGCGACAACAACCGCACCCAGATGATCCGCACCGCGGGTCCCGGCCATTTAGAAGACAGAACCATGTCCTCGGCGTGTAACCCCTACCTGGCCTTCGGCGCCTACCTCATGGCCGGGCTGGATGGCATCAAGCGGGAACTGGACCCGGGCGAGCCACACCTAGGGAATCTTTATGCCTTGGGACTGGAGGAAATCCGTCGGCGGGGTGTCCGCATGCTGCCCCAATCCCTGGCCGAGTCTCTGGCGGAGCTAAAAGAAGACGAGGTGGTCCAGGACGCCTTGGGCGTTATCTACGACGAGTTTATAGACCAGAAAGAGGCGGAGTGGCGGGAGTACCACCGGCAGGTCACCCCCTGGGAAATCGAGCACTACCTCACCCTGTTTTAGCGGGGCCGCTAATGTCCCTCCTACTAAATTGCCCAAACTGCGGTGAACGCAGCGTCCAAGAGTTCCGCTTCGGCGGCGAAGTGACCGAGCGCCCCGCGCCGGGCGCCTCACAGGAACAATGGACTAACTACTTTTATTTCCGTACCAACGTCGCCGGTGTCCAACAAGAGTGGTGGAACCACCGCTACGGTTGTCGGCTGTGGTTCTTTGCTCGCCGCGATACCACCACGAGCCAAGTGCAAGAAACCTTCTGGCCTAATAACCAGGCGTAGGCGCCAGTCCCCTAGTAGTTCTGTGGCGCCCCCCGACGATCCCCAATGCGGTGAGGTTGTGGAAGACCGCGCGCATCTATAGAATTGTGCCCTGCGATTCACGCTCCGGGCGGTTGGACGAGGCTCGATCTCGATGGCAAGAAACAACGTCAGTACTAGACTTGACCCCAAACCCGGCGAAGCGATTGATCGCTCCGTCGATGTAGAGTTCGAGTTCAACGGCCGCAGGATAGCGGGCTATCAAGGTGACACGATAGCCTCGGCTCTGTATTCCTCGGGAACCAGGACCTTCAGCCGCAGCTTCAAGTACCATCGCCGTCGCGGAATCTTGTGCGCTGCGGGCAACTGCCCCAACTGTCTGGTAACTGTGGACGGCGAACCAAACGTTCGCTCCTGCATGCGGCCCATCCAACAAGGAATGAACATCAAGCACCAAAACGCCTGGCCCTCCTTGGGTCTGGACGTCCTATCGGTTCTGGACCGGTTCCATTGGTTGATGCCGGTGGGTTTCTACTACAAGGCCCTCCACCGGCCCAAGGCCCTGTGGCTCTTGGCCCGGCGTTTGATCCGCCGGGTTGGCGGGCTTGGCAGCATCGACATCACGTCAGGCCATGACAAGCACTACCACCATCGAAACCGGCACACCGGCGTGGCAGTGGTAGGCGGGGGTCCGGCCGGCATGGCGGCGGCACTCTCAGCCGCCGGGCAGGGCGCCTCGGTTACGCTTATCGACGACCAACCGGAGCTGGGAGGACACCTCCGTTTCGACCAAGGGGTTGCTAAATCGGTCCCTGGTTACGAAGACCAGATTGGCTTTCAGATGGCTCGGGCAATGGCGGCGGCGGTCACTCAGGCTCCGAATATCGTGGTGATGTCCAACGCAACGGTGTTCGGGTTCTACCAAGACAACCTGCTGGGAATACTGAATGAAGACACGCTGGTGAGGCTCCGAGCCGGGAAAGTAGTATTGTCCACAGGGTCGTATGAAACTCCGGTGCTGTTCGAAGACAACGATCTGCCGGGGATCATGCTGGCCTCGGCGGCCCGGCGGCTGGTGGGGCTATACGGGGTCAGGCCTGGAAATAGGGCGTTGGTGGCTACCGAGACCGACGTGGGTTACTCGGCCGCTTTGGAGCTCTTGGACGCGGGTGTCGAGGTGTCGGCTGTCTGCGACAGCCGACTTGCCAGCACCGGTTCGGAAGTCAGGCAGGCAGTCCACGACCGGGGTGTCCGCATTTTGCAGGGACACCGCATCGTTAAGGCTTTGGGCAAAGGACGAGTCAAGGCCGCTGTCGTAGCGCCGTCAGACGGGGCGTCGACTCAGGGGCCCGCTGAGCGGCTCCGGTGCGACCTGATTTGCATGGCCGGTGGTTACCAGCCCGTCGACGGACTGCTGCATCAGGCCGGTGGATCATCCAAGTTCGACCCGGTTCTCGCCGAATCGGTCCCGCAGGAGTCGCCTGCCGGTGTGCTTACCGCCGGCGAGGTCAACGGCTTCCACGATGTCGGGACTTCGGTTCTCCAAGGGAGACTTGCCGGTGAAAGGGCAGCCGCCGAAATTGCCAATCAGCCGGCGGCCAATTCAGACGAAATTCAACGGCTAATCGGCAGGGCGGAGGCGGCGCTTCAGAATACGTCGCAAACGCCCCCGACGCATTCTTTGATTGATCCGGAAAGCGAGCCGGGAAGCCGGACGTTTGTCTGTTTTTGCGAAGACGTTTCGGCCCACGACATCGCCGAAGCCATCGACGAGGGATTCGAGGACATTCAAACGTTGAAGCGGTACACCACCGTTTCCATGGGGCCCTGCCAGGGCAAGATGTGCGGCAGGGCGTTGGCGGGCATCTGCGCTGGATACACCGGACGCACCCTTGACGATATCGGAGGCACCACGGCCAGGCCTCCGTTCCAACCTGTGCCGTTG
Source organism: Dehalococcoidia bacterium (assembly GCA_965247605.1). Lineage (GTDB taxonomy): Bacteria > Chloroflexota > Dehalococcoidia > Lucifugimonadales > UBA3495 > VXOI01. The sequence continues at coordinate 134,992 of CBDFHM010000008.1, forward strand.
GCCGCTCTTGCGGGACCGTCCCACATGCCGGTGAAGCGCACCCCCATGGACCGGGTCCATCGCGACTTGGGCGCCGCGATGGTGGACGCCGGACCTTGGCAGCGGGCCCACAACTACGGTTCGCCACCGGACGAATGCATTGCGGTACGGGAACGAGTCGGCATCATCGACGTGAGTACTCTGGGGAAATTGGAGGTCCGGGGTTCGGACGCCCCCGCACTGCTGGACCGAATCTACACCCACCGCTTCTCCGACCTGTGTGTGGGCCGCATCCGCTACGGCCTGATGTGCTCGGACAATAGCACGATCTTAGACGACGGTACGGTCACCAGGCTTGCCGATGACCGCTACTTCGTGACCACCACCACCGGCAACGTCGACCTCATCGAGGAGTGGTTCAATTGGTGGAAGGCTGGATCCGGTCAGTGTGCCCATGTTATCAACGTGACCGCGGCCTATGGCGCGGTCAACATCGCCGGTCCCAAGGCGCGGGAAACGGTGTCCAAGCTAACTGACATCGATCTATCCGAGTCGGCATTCCGCTATATGCGGTCCGCCCAGGGAAACGTTGCCGGAGTACCGTGTCTTCTGCTACGAATCGGATTTGTCGGTGAAACAGGCTGGGAGGTCCACTTCCCGGCCGAATACGGCGATTACATGTGGGACGCCTTTATGGAAGCGGGCCGGGAGTTCGGCATCGCTCCCTTTGGCTTGGAGGCGCAACGGATTTTGCGGCTGGAGAAGGGTCATATCATCGTGGGCCAGGATACCGACGCGGTGTCCAACCCGCTGGAGACTGGTTCGGAGTGGGTGGTGCGGTTCGACAAGGAGGACTTCATCGGGCGCGGCGGGTTGGTCGGAGCCGCCGAACGCGGGCCGAAGCAAAAGTTGGTTGGTTTCATCATGCAGGACGGGGTGGTTCCGGAGGACGGTGTGCCGGTGGTAAGCAACGGCCGTCCGGTGGGCCGCGTGACCAGTGCCCGGCTGAGCCCTACCATCGGAAAGGGTTTCGGCCTGGCGTGGGTGCCCACCGATCTAGCCCAAGAAGGAGTCAGCATCGAGGTCCTGGTTAACGACCGTAGAGTACCCGCCCAAGTCACCCTCCATTCGATTTACGACCCTGACGGCGAGCGGTTGAGGAGTTGACATGGCTATCCATGTGCCAATAAAGCGCACGGCCATGTTCCACGCCCAGACATCTTTTGGCGCGGTCATGGGCGCGGCCGACGGTTGGCAGCAGCCGGCCCGCTTCGGCCCAACCGCCAATGAACTCGAACTGCTGCGAACTTCGGCGGGGATATACGACATCAGTCCGAACGGCCAAGTACGTGTGATCGGTGCCGATGCGGCAGTGGCGGCCAAAAAACTGGCACCCAACGAGGCGGAATTAGCGGTTGGGATGGTGTGCCAGACCGAAATAGAGATTGCCAGTGGGCGGCTGTTCGCGTTGGTAGCCCGGTTGACCCAAGACGAGTTCGCGATGCTGACTCCTCCCGGCCAAGCTAACGCCGTAGTCGAACTTCTCGAAGCCTCACCGGATCCCTGCGCCCACGTGATCGATATTTCGCCCGGTCTAGCTGGAGTGGCTCTGACTGGACCTTCGTCGGCAGAAGTATTGAGTGCCATCACTCAATTGGACGTTTCTTCCCATTCCATGCCTGACCTGACTTGCGCCCAATCCCGGTTCGCCGAAATACAGGGGTTACTTGTTAGGCACGACTATGCCGGCCTGCTCAGCTACCAGCTGTACGTTAGCCGCGAATTCGGGGAATACTTTTGGGAGGCGATAGTAGAAACAGCACTTGAAATAGGCGCCGGCCCGGTAGGAACCGAGGCGGTAGCTGCGTTGTTGGGGGGAGATTAATGCAGGGCACCTCTAGAGCACGAAGATTCAAACTAGCGAACAGGATCGCGAGGGTGGCTGAGTATGAAGACTTGGACACCGTAACCAGGCAAATAATTGACGCTGCAAATGATGTGCATCAGGCGTTGGGCCCAGGGCTGTTGGAATCGGCATATGAAGCCTGTCTGGCTTTTGAACTTGCCGAGCGGGGACTTCACGTCGAGCGGCAGAAGCAGGTGCCGATCAAGTATAAAGATATGGAGTTGGACGCGGGTTACCGGCTGGACCTGCTGGTCGATAACAAAGTTGTGCTCGAACTCAAAGCAGTAGAAAACATTACTCCCGAAGATAAGACCAATTTGCTTACATACCTTCGGCTATCGGGCCATAGAGTTGGCCTACTAATTAATTTCAACGTCAACGTATTGAGAACCGGCATTCAAAGGGTCGTACAGACCTTTTAAAAACCTCCGGGCTCTCGGAGAGCTCAAAGTTTAATCAATCCACCCAGGTTTAAAGTGTTACAACTTTTCAAGAAAAATCGAATGTGGGACAAGCGGCCGCTGCGGGACCGCTACCGGGTGGTGATCATCGGTGGCGGGGTTCACGGGCTGTCCACCGCCTACTACTTGACCAAGTTGGGGGTCAGGGACATCGCCGTTTTCGACAAGGGCTACCTCGGCGGCGGCGCCAGTGCCCGCACCACGGCCATCATCCGTTCCAACTATCTGACCACCGAGGGCATACCGTTCTTCAACGAGAGCGTTAAATTGTACGAAGGGCTGGCCAAGGAGCTCAACTTCAACTTGCTCTTCAACCAGATGGGGCGGTTGGACTTGGGCCACACCGACGCCGCCGTCTACGGCTTGCGGATGCGTACCGAGTTCAACCGCGTCTTGGGAGTGGACAGTCGTTTGATCGGACCCAAGGAGATCAAGAAACTGGTGCCGTCGATGGACCTTCGAGAGGGTAAGCCGTTCCCGATTATCGGGGCGTTGTACCACCCGCCCTGCGGTGTAATCAGGCACGACGCCGTGGTCTGGGGTTTCGCAAGAGGGGCCAACAACGGCGGCGCCGACCTCCATCCGTTCACCGAGGTCACCGGTATCGACCGGACCAATGGACGGGTTACCGGCGTGGAGACCGCCAACGGACTGGTGAAGGCCGACATCGTGCTCAGCGCTACCGCCGGTTGGAGTTCCACCATTGGCAAGATGGCTGGAGTGGAACTGCCCATAACTACCCACCCGTTGCAGGCAATGGTCACTGAACCCCTCAAGCCATTCCTGGACAAGACGATTTCCTCGGCCAATCTACACGCCTACGTTTATCAGACCGACCGGGGAGAAGTGGTGATCGGCGGCGGGATCGACCCCTACCCCTCGTACAGTTCGCGGTCGTCCCTCGTCCCGATGGAGGAGTTGGCGTCGCATACCCTTGAGATGTTTCCCTGCCTGTCAAACGTCAAAATTCTGCGCCAATGGGCCGGGCTGTGCGACATGACCCCCGACTACGCGCCGATAATGGGTAAAGTCGATGGAGTGGACGGGTTTATTCTTTCTTGCGGCTGGGGTAGCTGGGGGTTCAAGGCGGCTCCGGTGGCCGGCAAGATGATTGCCAGCCTGATAGCCACCGGCGAGACCCCGGACTTGATTAAGCCTTTCGTGTTGTCCCGGTTCCGCGATGGAAACCTGGTCAACGAGCGGGCGGCAGCCCCTGCAGCCGCCATTCACTAACTCTAACTGAGGTGGTTTTCATGCCCGAAGATATTTTCTACACCGACGCCACCGAGTTGGCCCAACGCATCAGGGACCGTGTGCTTTCCCCGGTTGAAGTGGTTCAGGCCCATCTCGACCGCATCGAGTCGGTCAACCCCAAGTTGAATGCGCTGGTTGCTTTTCCCGAAGGAGTTTTGGACCGGGCCAGACAGGCCGAAACCGCCATCGGACGGGGCGAAAATTGGGGGCCTCTGCACGGAGTCCCCTTTACAGTGAAAGATTGTGTGGACACCCAAGGCGTGTTGACCACCAGGGGTTCCAAGCTGTTCGAAAGCCATGTGCCCACCGCCGACGCCACCGTGGTGAAACGTTTGAAGGACGCCGGCGGCATCTTCATCGCCAAGACGAACATGCCGGAATTCGCGCTCTGGTGGGAAACCGATAACCTAGTCTACGGCCGCACCGAGAACCCCTGGAAAGCTGGCCGCACCCCCGGCGGCTCCAGCGGCGGAGAGGCTTCGGCCATCGCTTCCGGAATGTCGCCTTTGGGCATCGGCAGCGATGTTGGCGGCTCGATTCGTGAGCCAGCCAATTACTGCGGCATCGTGGGGCTCAAAGCCACCCACGGCCGCATCCCGCTCACCGGCCACTGGCCCGAGGCGCTGTTGCGGTTCATGCATGTGGGGCCGTTGGCGCGCTCCGTTCGGGACGCGGCGCTGGGGCTGAGCTTGATGGCTGGCCCTGACGGCTTGGACCACTACGCTATGCCCGTTCCAATCCCTGACGTTTCTGACTTGGGCTCGCCAGCCGGCCTGCGCGTAGCACTGTGTTCCGCTGGGCCCTTTAGTCCGGTGGACCCGGAGGTCCAGAGCACGGTGTCCAAGGCGGCGACATCTTTGGCGGAGTTGGGTTGTCAGGTCGATGAGGTTTCTCTGGAAGGGTGGGAAAACTACTCGGCCCAAAACATTTCGGCAGCCCTATTCACCGCAGAGGGAGCCCAATATCTGGCGCCGATAATCGCGGGCCGCGAGGAAGAACTGGCGCCTCCGATGCAACGCCGACTGAAATATGCTATGCCCAGTATGGACGACTACTTGGAAGCGGTCGAACAGTGCGAGGCCCTGCGCCAAGACGTGGCGGAACTGTTCACTAGGTACGACGTGCTGTTGTGCCCGGTCGGCCCGGTACCGGCCCATCCCCACGATTCAATCGAATTGGAAATCGACGGTCAGAGAGTCCCCGGCCGCAACGCTCTACGGGCCACCGTTCCCTTCGACCTGACCGGTTCGCCCGCTCTTTCAGTGCCCTTCGGTTGGAGCGGTGACGGTCTTCCCATCGGGGTGCAGCTGGTGGGACGCCACTACGAAGAAGCCACCGTGCTCCGGGCCGGAGCCGCTTTGGAAGCGTTGCATCAGGCCCATCGCAGGCGTCCTTCGGTGTGAAATCCTAATTCCGATGGGGGCGAAACAGACTGCCTCGCCGGTAGGAATTATCCCGGCGGAGTGGCCGAAGGTCAAAACGTTGCCTACACGTTGCCTACAGTAATGCCCCGACTATCTCACAGCTTCTCGGCGCCCACCTGAAGGGCGACACCACATATACCCTTCAGGTACAGGTGGGTGTGGTTAACAGCGTCTGGCCGGTTTACTTCCTGGGTCAATGGGTCCCGGATCAAACGAGTGCATCGGGGCGCTCCCAGGCAAGCTGCTCCGCAGCTACGACCAAATCGGCTAGCGGGCTCCGCCGGCCGCCGCGACCAAAGTATTGGTCAACAAAGAAGGCCCCGCCAACTTGGCGAGGCCTTCTTATTTACGACTGAATCGGTTGAAGCCCTTGACCTACTCTTCGGGTACCAGCGCCACCAGATTGTCCTGCTTGGTCACCAGAAAGACTTTCATCCGGAAATCGGGGTTATTGACGCATCGGCCGTCGTTTTTGTTGTACTCCTAGCCGTGGCCGTCGCAAACGAAAACGTCTTCACCGACGTCCTCCACCTCGCCGCCCTGGTGAGGACACATGGTGGATAGCATCCGATAACCGTCTTGGTCACGGATCAAAAAGTAATTGGCGGTTCCCACCTTTACCAGCTTCGGCAGGTCGGTGAATGAGGACTCAGGGCCGAGGTCGACCCTGATCTTCTTGTTCCGGGCGGAACCGCTTATTTGCCGCATCGTGATCCGATTGACCCGGTTTTCAGAAGCCATAAATCTACATTCCTCGCGGTGCGAAATCCCCGCCAGTATATCAAAGGGCCCTCTAACCGGCCACTTCTAGCCGCTCGGCGCGGTTACTAACCGTCCTCAACGCCTTTTTAAGAATTCGCGGCCCCAGCAGCCTCCGCAGCCCCTCAGAGTTCCCCTTCTCCCGCTGCAGCAAGCTGGCACAAAGGGGCTAGTCTGCCCCGGTGACCACCGCCCAGAATAAAGGCATGTTCACCGCCACCGTAACCCTCGCTGCCCTTGAGCTCTTCGCTCTCAGCCGGCCACGCCATCCTCGCTTGATTCGTTCCGCATTCGTTTCGAAAACGAATCCCCAACCATGAACAGCCTACGTGGCGCTCAATAAGGCAACACCAACGCCCTGAAACACGGAAGATTCTCGGCCAGGTTCACCAATCTCGCGACCGCCACGACCAATACCCAAGAGAGTCATTCCGGCCTAAGCCGAAATGACGGAGTTGAATGTTCACGGGTGGTAAACTTTATCCGAAGAACCAATCTGTCAAAGGACTTTAGCTGATGGCGGGTAAGGAACGGGGCGGGTCGACCATCGAACAGCTTCGCCAGAGGAATCGCGAGCTTTCGATCCTCAACTCCATCGCGGCCGCGCTGAACCGCGAAGTAGACCTGAGCCGTGCGCTGCATACGACCCTGGAGCAGGTTGCCGGTCTACTCAGCCTGGAGACAGGATGGGTCTGGTTGTTGCAGGAACGGGACGATGAATCGTACCTGGCCGCAGCCCAAAACCTGCCACCCGGACTGATAAACAACCCCGATTTGATGGAGGGCACCTGCTACTGCCTGGATACGTACCGTGGTGATGACATGGAAGGAGCGGCCAACGTCAATGTGGTGACCTGCAGCCGCCTGCAATTGTTGGTGGATGGAACCGACGGACTGCGCTACCACGCCAGCATTCCACTCTACGGCCGCACCAGGGAGAAGCTGGGAGTTTTGAACGTTGCCACTTCCGACTGGAGAGAGCTTTCGCCAGACGATCTTTTGCTTCTCGGCACCATCGGCGACCTTCTAAGCATCGCCATCGAACGGGCCCGCCTATTCGAACAGAGTGCCCAGGTGGGCGCCCTTAACGAACGCAATCGTCTGGCCCGGGAGATCCACGACACCATCGCCCAGGGACTCGCTGCCATAACCCTGCAATTGGAGACAGCCGAGGCGCTTATGGAGGCTGGCCCCGGAACGGACGCTGTGCGGAAGTCTTTGAATCAAGCGCTGAAACTGGCCAGAACCAACCTGGAAGAAGCCAGGAGATCGGTTTCCGACCTGAGGGCAGCCCCGCTGGAAGGGCGTTCGTTGTCGGAGGCGTTGGCCCTTTTGGCTGGTGAGTTGACGGCGCGGGAGAAATTGGAGATTTCGTTTGAGACCGCGGGAGACGATCGCCCCCTGCCCCATCGTCTAGAGGCCGGACTGTTGCGTATCGCTCAGGAAGCGCTGACCAATGTGGTGCGCCACTCCGGAGCAGACCGGGTATTCACCCGGCTAGAGGTCTCGCCTCAACAAGTCCAACTCTCCATTGAGGATAACGGTGAAGGCTTTGAGCCCTCTGAGGTCCCGGAGGAACGCTACGGTCTGGTGGGAATCAACGAACGGACCCGGCTGCTAGGCGGCATCATGAAACTTCAAAGTAGCGCCGGACTGGGGACCAGAATCGAAGTCACAATTCCGTTGCTGCAACTCAAGAATGGAGACGCGTCTTGACGGCGCCGTCGCCGATCCGGCTACTGGTAGTGGACGATCATCCGGTGCTGCGGGACGGCCTGGTCGCCGTGTTGGGCACCCAGGGCGATTTCCAAGTCGTCGGCGAGGCCGGGGGAGGGGTGGACGCGGTGCGAAGGGCGGCAGAGTTGCGTCCGGACGTTATCCTCTTGGACCTTGAGATGCCGGATATGGACGGGGTGGAAGCCCTGAAGCAAATGAAAGAGGCGGAGCCGGACGTTCGGGCTATCGTTTTCACTGCCTACGACACCGACGACCGGATTTTGGCGGCGGTGCAAGCAGGCGCCCAGGGTTACATCCTGAAGGGGGCGCCGCGTGATCAAGTGTTCGATGCCGTCCGCGTAGTCCACCGAGGAGACTCGTTGTTGCAACCGGTCGTCGCCTCAAAGCTGCTTCGCCGGGTCAGCGAACGGACCCTGTCCGACAGCCCGTCCGCTACGATCACGCCCCGCGAGAGCGAAGTACTTGCCCTACTGTCCCAGGGCCTACAAAACAAGGAGATCGGGGCCAAGCTGGGGGTTACCGACCGCACCGTGAAGTTCCATGTCGGCTCTATTCTTAGCAAATTGCAGGCGGGGAACCGCACCGAAGCAGTGACAATCGCTGTTCAGAAGGGCCTAATCGCGCTGTAAAACCTAGGACGGTGCCCGTACCAAGGGACAGGTCCAAGACCTGTCCTTTTTGCATGGCGCCATGCTGCCCAATGTTACGATGTGGGCCCCAGTTGTCCGACCTAAGATGGTGTAGCACACCAAATATGGAGGACAACGAATGAATCGTGTTGCAATCATTACCGGAGCGAGCCGCGGCCTGGGGGCCGAACTCGGCGGGTTCTTGGCCAAACAGGGGTACGACCTGGTGCTAACCGCCCGCGGAGGCGAAGCGCTTCAAGAGACGGCCCGGTCGCTGGAACACTACGGCGGGCGGGTGAACGCCTTGCCGGGGGACGTATCGGACCCGGAACACCGGCGGAAGTTGGTAGGGGCCGCGCAGGCCATGGGCGGGTTGGACCTGCTGGTAAATAACGCTTCGGAGTTGGGGCGTTCTCCTCTGCCGCCACTGGCAGAGTACCCGCTGGACGCTATAGGCAAAGTGTTCGGCGTCAACGTGTTTGCTCCTTTGGGACTGGCGCAGGCGGCACTGCCGCTCTTGAAGAAGCGGACTGGCCTCATTATCAACATCTCTAGTGACGCGGCCCAGGGAGGATATCCGGGTTGGGGCGCCTACGGGGCCAGCAAGGCGGCCCTTGATCTGGTCTCGCTGACGCTGGCCAACGAATTGGAGGCCGACGGAGTGGCCGTGGTGAGCGTCGACCCCGGCGACATGCGTACCCGCATGCACCAAGATGCCTTCCCAGGCGAAGACATCTCTGACCGGCCGACACCAGATGCCACGGTCCCGTTCTGGGGCTGGATTCTGGGACAACCGCGCCTGGCGGTTACCGGACGTCGTTTCCAGGCTCAATCAGACCGATGGGAGTTGGCAGCGTGAAAAGTGAAATCTTACAATTCGACCGTCCGGTGAGGCTCGAGGCGACCTCTCGACCCGAGGACCGAGATCTGGAGCGAGACGGCGTCCGGCTCTTGGTAACAACACCCGACGGCAACATACATGGCAGGTTCTCCGATCTGGCCGACTTCTTGCAGCCTGGAGACCTCCTGGTGGTGAACGAAAGCGCAACAATTCCCGCCAGCCTTCCGGCGCAGGGCCAAGTGGGGGACTTCCTGATCAACCTATCCACCAATTACGGCGACGGGCTCTGGCTGGTCGAGCCCCGCTGGAGCGCTTCAGAACCTGGGCCGCTGCCCCTGTCGCCGGGCGATCGGGTCCTACTTGGCGGTCTAGGGGGACGGCTGATTTCGAAATATCCCGGCCTGGACCGGTTGTGGTTCATGGTGATTCAAGGGGACGTTGAGGCTGCGCTCGCGGTCTATGGCTCGCCCATCCGCTACGGGTACGTGGACCGTGACTTCCCTCTGGACGACTACCAGACCATATTCGCCAGGGTGCCGGGAAGCGCAGAAATGCCATCCGCCGCCAGGCCGTTCACCCAACGCATCGTCGACAGTCTAAAAGCCAAGGGTGTCGAAATTGCGCCGATTGTCTTGCATACCGGTGTATCCAGCCTCGAAGTAGACGCTGAGGAATTGGAAGACCAGGCGATGTACCCGGAGCCGTTCCAGGTGCCGACCGAAACCGCCCAAGCGGTGAACGATGCCATGAAGGAGGGACGCCGCGTGGTAGCGGTGGGTACGACAGTGGTCCGGGCGTTGGAGTCGGCTTGGGACGGCGAGGCGGTCCAACCCACTGCCGGGTTCACTCGGCTCTACATTCACCCTGCCCGAGGCGTAAATGTGGTCAGCGGCTTGATCACAGGATTCCACGACCCGATGGCCAGCCACCTGGCGATGCTGTACGCCCTAGCTGGCGAGAAGATGGTGCGCTCGGCTTATGCCGAGGCAGTCGCCTCCCGGTACCTGTGGCACGAGTTCGGTGACATCAACCTGATCCTCCCGCGCCGGTGACCCGCTTCTCAAAGCGAGTTCGAATTGTCGGCGGTGTCCTTTCTACAACATCGCCGTCATTCCGGCGAAAGCCGGAATCCAGAGACGCTGGGGGTGCGGCAAATAAGGGAAAGGGATAGTTGACGGTGTGGGAATTGGCTGCGCCGGGCGACCCATGGGGCCTAAGGCCTCTTGGGAGTGGGCAGAAGCTGGAACTTTCCTGGATTCCGGCCTGCGCCGGAAAGACGATGGGACGCGCAAGCCGGTCCCTTTTGGAAGGGGGTCGCGCTAGAGGTATCTTGCTCCCTGAAGAAAGATTGTTGCCTAACTACGGTGAGTCGTGGCACAATTCCGGGTATACAGGAGGCCCATATGACCGCCTACACCAACCATAATGACCGTTACGGACTCCCGATTTCTTCTGCCTCGCCCCAAGCGATTGGGCATTATGCGGAGGGCTTGGACTTGGCCCTCGCCCAGAATTTCGGCGCGGAGGAAGAATTTGCCAAGGCCGTCGAGGCCGACGAAGGTTTCGCCATGGCCCACGCCGCGCTGGGATTCATGCAGTTCATGCGCATCGCGGTGCCGGAAGCCAAGGCCAGCACGGAATCCGCCCTTCGGCTCTCCTCGGGCATCACCCAGCGCGAACGACAAAACATTGAAATTGTCTCCCAGTTCATTAACGGGAACAACCACCAAGCGATTGCAGCCATTATCGAGCACCTGAAAGAGTTCCCGCGTGACGCGTTGCTGCTGCGGCTGGCCCAACGCTTGTATGTCCAGGGATGCGGCGGCAGCGGCGTCGCCGACTACCCGCCGCTGTTCTACAAGATGTTGAAGGACCTGGAGCCTCACTACGGCGAGGACTGGGCATTCATGGGCCAGTTCGCTTGGGCCAACCACGAAATTGGACGAATGGACGAGGGTCTGAGCCTCGCGGAGCATTCGCTGGACCTGATGCCCACCAACGGCGTCGCGGCCCACTCGGTCGCCCACGTGTTCTTCGAGACGAACCGCAACGACGAGGGGGCGGCCTTCCTCGGCAGTTGGCTCGACGACTATGATCGCCGGGCCGCTTACCGCGTTCACCTATCCTGGCACCAAGCCTTGTTCGAACTGGCCATGGGCCGCTACAACCAGGCGCTGGGGTGGTATCAGACCGACATACGTCCGTCGGTGCAGGAGAAGAAGTACGCCGCCTTGCCAGACAGCGCTTCGCTCATATGGAGGATGCACATCTACGGTGACACTGTCCCTCACGCCCCTTGGGAAGAGTTGACCGAGTTGGCCGCTCCGGCCGCGGCTCAGCCGGGTCCCTCGTTCCGCGACGCCCACGCCGCCCTGGCGTTTACCGCCGCCGGGGACGAGACATCCTTTGCCAAGCTGGTCGATGGTCTGCAGGCAATGGCAGATAAAGGCGACACCTGCGCGAGAGACGCTACCTTGCCATTGGTTAAGGGCATCGGCGCGTTCGGGGATGGGGACTACAACGAAGCCGTCCGGTTGATGGAACCGGTCTACCCGCAACTTACCCGGATCGGCGGCAGCCACGCCCAGCGCCAGGTGTTTGAAGATACCCTACTGGAGGCCTATCTCCGGGCGGAGCAGTTTGACAAGGCCACCGCAATGCTGCGGGAACGCCTGAGCCAGCGGGAAACACCAAGGGATAGCTACTGGATGGCCCGGGCGCAGGTGGGCGCCGGAGACGCTCAAGCGGCCCAGGAGAGTCTTCAACAGGCTAAGGCGGGCTGGGAACAGGCCGACACCAACACGCCCGAATTCGCTAGTTTCTCTCGAATGACCGCGCCAGCGGAAGGGTAGGCCGGTAACCAATTCAGAGGCCTGAAAAACGAAGGGCTTCCACTAGGCGAGCCCTTCGTAGCGGCCGTCCTCCCATATGATTTTCCCACCCAGAATCGTCAGCAACGGCCGGATGCCCTTGATGGACTCTTGCCCCGTTGCCAACGGGTCGTTATCGACGAGCACCAAGTCCGCCAACTTGCCCGGAGTGATCGACCCTTTGTCGGCGGCAGTGCCTTCAGCCACAGCCCCGGCCAAGGTATGCATACGAAGGGCAGTCTCCAAGTCGATGGCCTGATCGATAGTGTTAACCGCGACAGGATGTCCGTCACGGGTCAGCCGAGTCGCGGCGCTGTAGATACCGGGCCAGGGGTTGGGGTCGATTACCGGAGCGTCAGAGCCGAAAGCTACGGAGACACCGGCCAGGTGCAGCGTCCCAGCAGGATACAGGTGAGGTCGGAGGTCTTCGGCTACCCGTTCCCGGTAGCTCGGCCCGTTCCAATAGATGAATCCCGGCTGAGTAACCACCGTTGCCCCGCTTCGGCGGACCAACTCGACCAATTCCAGGGGGCACTCAGCGCAGTGCTCAATCCGGTCTGGGGCTGGAACACCATCCGAGTCCCTGCTCACGCCGCGCTGTTCGCCAAGGACTTCTGCTGCCGCCCTCACCGCCTCTTTCTCGATACAGTGGACTGCCACCGGGAACCCGGCTTGGTGGGCAAGTTGGATCAGGCAGGTTAACTTCTCCGGGGGAGGGCTAAGAGCTCCAGTTGACATAGTTAACATAACCTTGAAATGGCCAAGCCGCAGCCGGTGATCGCTTGTGCCCCAGCGCATTCTGGCTTCCAAGAACTCACCCATGCGCTCGGCCCCAGCGAACATGGTTACTCGCGTCGCCAAGGCTCCTGACGTTTGCAGTTTTTGGAACGTGTTCCATCGTTCGAGGCCGTTATCAGCGCCTGCGTCCTGTACCGACGTTACGCCGTAGCTGAGAAGTTGGCGGCTAGCCGCCCGGACCCCCGCCTTAAGGTCGGGCCAGTTTCTGACGTTGCCTAGGCGTTCTTGAAGGAAGCCAGACATTTCCAACAGCACTCCGGTAGGTTCGCCAGTGCCGGGTGCCCGTTCGATTATGCCCGCGATCGGGTCCGGAGTTTCCAGGTGGATGCCCGCATGTTGGAGACCCAGGCTGTTCAGCACCGCCGCGTGGCCGCTACTGTGGTCCAATCGCACCGGATGATCTGGCGCGGCATCATCCAAGTCCCAGCGGGTTGGATGCCTTTGCTCGTCCAATTGCATATCGTCGTAACCATGCCCCCGCACCCACTCTCCGGCGGACAGTTTTCCGGCCCAAGACCGCACCAGCTCCTGCAATTCTGGAATCGACCTAGCTAGATTGGGCTGGCAGTCTAAGTCTTGGAGCGTTCGAGCCAGGGCCAGCACGTGGCAATGGGCGTCGATGAAGCCGGGCAACAAAGTTAGGGCCTGGCAATCAATGAGCCTGGTGGTGGCAGTAGCCAGGTTGCGAAGTTCTTCGTCGCGGCCGACAGCAACTATTCGGTCCCCAGCCAGCGCAACGGCCTCGGCTCTAGGGTGATCAGGGTTCATGGTCAGCACGTTTGCGTTGACCAGTAATGTGTCTGCGGCCGTTGGCTGCTGTGGTTCGCGTAGGGGCACGGTATCCAACACGTCTAGGCTAGGTTGAGGCCATCATAGCAAATTGCTGCCAGCAATCCCTCCCATCATTTCGGCAACCGCCGGAATGATGGGGGGGTCAGTGTGGCCGTGTGTTGTCCGACCTATTGAGTCTGGGGTGACCCACAAAAAAGAGAGGTGGAACGGGAGCTCGTTCCACCTCTTTGTTTTGTTGCAGATCTGTTGGTTAGCCGGATTCAACCAAGCGGGCCCGCTCCATTTCCTCGCGCAGGGCCGGGACCGGTTCCTGGTCCTGGAAGATATTGGTGTTGGTGTAGTCTGGCGCCTTGCCGGTGGGGTTGGTGATCCAGACGCTGGCCTCCAACGCGATGCCGTTAGGGTCGGTGAAGTAAATGGAGTGGATGAACTTATGGTCCACCACCACCGTAACTTCCTCTCCTGCGTCCTGAATCCGCGCCTGAAGCTCCAGAAGCTCTTGCTCGGTCTCGACGTCGAATGACACGTGGTCGAACTGGATCCGGCCGGTGGCTGGCTGCCCGGCAGGCTTGTGGAACTCTTCAACCATCCCAGGCCATTCGAAAAAGGCGATGGTCGAGTTGGGACCGGTCTCAAAGAAGTAATGCCGGTAAGGCAGGCCACCCGGACGGTTGCCGGTAGCCGCCACCAAAGGCATCCCCAACACATCACGATAGAACCGCACCGTTTTGTCCATGTCGCCGGTTACCATGGCCAGGTGATTCACGCCTCTGAACCTCATTTGGAATACCTCTTTATTAGTTTCTTAAGCAACTGTTGTGAGTACAACTATAAAGCATTGGTTTTTGACTGTCAATGGCCTGAACGATGATAGAGGGAGAAGCCGTAGTGGTTGTCACCGGGTTTGCTTTCGGCGTGGTGGCGGTCTATTCGAACCGTGGGATTGGACTCCGAGAGCAGCGCTCTAGGCAGTGTCGGGTAGGAACGCCGCGTCATGTTGCTCGTCGGCGTGGTAGGAGCTGCGGACGAGCGGGCCGGAGGCGACGTGTTTGAATCCCATGGCCAGGCCGGCTAGGCGGAGTTCCTCAAATTCGGCCGGAGTGTAAAAGCGGTCTATGGGGTGGTGTTTCGCCGATGGGCGTAGATATTGGCCCACCGTCAAAAGATCGCAGTCGACGCCCCTTAGGTCTTTCATCGTCTGCAGGACTTCCTCCACTGTTTCACCCATACCGACGATGATGCCGGACTTCGTGACGGTGGCTGTTTCGATTTCCTTGGCCTTGGCCAGCAGTTCTAAGGACAGTTGGTAGTCGCCCTTAGGCCGTACTTTCGGGAACACACGCACCGTAGACTCGATATTGTGGTTCAAAACTGCCGGCCGGGCCTCGATCACCCGCTGCAACGCCGTCCAGGAACCGGCGAAGTCGGGGATCAACACCTCTACCCGGCAATCCGGGTTTAGCTCACGGATCCTGTTAATGCAGGCAGCGAAAATGTAGGCGCCGCCGTCGGGCAGGTCGTCCCGATTCACCGAAGTGACAACGCAGTAGCGCAGGTCCATTGCTTGAACGGTCTCGGCCAGTCGTTTCGGTTCCTGAAGGTCGATCCCGATAGGCCGCCCGGTGGTCACGGCACAATAGTGACACCGGCGGGTGCAAATGTCCCCTAAGATCATGAATGTGGCCGTACCCCGGCTCCAGCACTCCCCGATATTGGGGCAGTGGGCCTCTTCGCACACGGTGTGTAACTGCTGGCCCCGCATGAGGTTTTGCAGTTCGATATACCGCGGACCGCCCGGCGATGTGACTTTCAGCCAGTCGGGCAACCGGGGTCTTAGAGCGGCCTGGTCGGTGCCGTTAGGGTTTGGTGCCGTCATTGGTCCTCTACAAGGTTAGGGAGCGGGCTGCAGCCCAATTATAGCAATTCGACCATTCGGGGGTCGATGCGACACTTCTCGGCGGAGATAATCGCGTCGATCTCGGTTACAGACCGGTCCAGTTGGTCGTGGTCATTTACCACCCGGTAGTCGAATTCTCTCACTTGGGCCAGTTCCTCGGCGGCCGTCGCCAGACGAAGCTCCAACTCTGACGAAGACTCGGTCATCCGGTCCGATAGACGTCCTCGTAGATCCTCCATCGATCCCGGCAGAATGAATATAAAGAGGGCTTCGGGGGCCAACCGGCGCACGGTGGCGGCGCCTTGTACGTCGATCTTCAGAATAACGTCCTTGCCAGACTGCAGCCCATACCGCACCTGACTTCGAGGGACCCCGTACCAATGGCCGTAAACCTCCGCATACTCCAGGAATTCGTCTCGCTCGCGCATCTTCTGGAAGGTGTCGGCGTCAAGAAAGATGTAGTCTACCCCGTCCCGTTCTTCAGGGCGTATGGGACGGGTGGTGGCGGTAATGGCGAAATGCCAGGGCCGGTCAAGTTTCTTCAGTTCGGCGATGGCGGCGTCCTTACCCACCCCCGACGGGCCGGAGAGCACCACCAATAGAGGCGGGGCTGGACTTGCTTCAGGAATTTGCGCCAACTAGACCGACTCCTAATCCATTCCGGTTTGAAGCTTACCGGGCCGGGGATGTGCCGTTTCCCAACGACTCCAAATGCTCCCAGAACTCCGGATAGGAGACTGAGGCGGACTCGGCGCCGTGGACGGTCGTGCCGCCGTCGCCTAGGAGTCCCGCTACGGCAAGCGCCATCGCCAAACGGTGGTCGCCGTGGCTGAAACACGGTGCGCCGGACAGGCGTCCGGTTCCCCTTCCGGCCCCATGGATTATCATACCGTCTTCACGGGTCTCGATGTCGGCGCCCAGTCGGCTTAGTTCCTCCACCGTGGTGGCAATGCGGTCGGACTCCTTGACCCGCAACTCGGCAGCATCCCTGATGACCGTATCACCGTTGGCGAAACAGGCGGCCACAGCGAGGACCGGGATTTCGTCCAATATCCTGGGGATCATATCGCCGCCGATTTCCGTACCATGGAGCTGGGCTGTCGTCACTAGCACGTCGGAAACCGGTTCGCCGCCCTCGTTGCGCTCCTCCACCATCTGGAGGCTGTCGCCCGCCCCCATCGCCGAAAGGGCGTCCATTATTCCGGTCCGGCTGGGGTTTAGACCCACGCCGCGGACCAGTATTTTGGAGTTGGGGTGGCATAATCCGGCAACCATCCAGAACGCCGCTGAGCTGATGTCACCGGGTACCGCGATATCGACGGCCTTCAAGCGTGCGGGATGAACAACCAAATCCAGGCCGTTGGTTTCGACGTTGGCGCCCATTGCCGCAATCATCCGTTCGGTGTGATCACGGGAAACGGCCGGTTGGTGGATTACGGTGGGCCCGTCAGCCGATAGAGCGGCCAGCATAATACACGATTTTACTTGGGCGCTGGCCACGGGAAGGTCGTACTCTATCCCTTTAAGTGACCCGCCCCTAATGACCAACGGAGCTAGAGAGTCGTCCCGGCGACCCAGGATTTCCGCGCCCATGAGTTTCAAAGGGTCCACAATCCGGCGCATCGGCCGGGACCGCAGCGATTGGTCGCCGGTGAGCACAGAGACAAACGGCTGTGAAGCCATGAGGCCGGACAGAAGTCGCATTGAGGTTCCGCTGTTGCCAGCGTCGAGAATGTCCTCTGGTTCTTCCAATTGGGGGCCCTGGCCATCTATCGTGTACTCTCCAGGCCTTGCTCCGGGCTCAATGACCACGCCCAGCGCCTGTAGGCAGCGCATGGTGGAAAGTACATCTTCGCCGTCTGAAAGTCCTCGCACCACGGCTTTCCCTTGGGCGATGGCATTCAAAATCAAGGCACGGTGGGAAATGGACTTGTCACCGGGGACGGTCAAGGCTCCCGCAATAGAAGCAGGTCGGCTAACAGTGCGGCTGGCGCCGGCCGCTGGTACCACCGGGCTTATCATTGACGGAATCGCCATTGCCGGAACCGCCATTGACTGGACTGCCGGTGATAGAACTGCCCTGGGCGAACGGTGCAATCGGCCAAGATCGAGGTGGCTTCGTAGTCGGGTGACTTATGAACGAGTCTATCTCGAATTGCGGTCACCGTCTTTCAGTCGGCCAAAGAACCGGCGTTGGGCCTCGACACCCTTCCGGCCTATCAACATTTCCTGCATGCTCTCGGAAAAGGTTGGTATCTCAGTGGCTGGGCCAGCCGTGCGCCCGGGCGGGTTGACAGTCCCGGCCATCCATCGGGCCCGCTCATTTGACGCATGCTCGAATACCTGGTGCACGGCAGCGGCGTCGGTTCCTTCCTCAGTGTTGAGCAGGTTGCGAATCTCGTATAGCTCCCGGATAAATGAGTCGATCCAACTGACGATCGGCTCGCGGTTGCTGAGAGAGATGTCCCGGTGCATTACCGCGTCGCCTGAAGCCAACCGGGAAACATCACGGAACCCCGAGGAGGCCAGTTGGGCGATATCGTCCCAATTGGCGCTCTTGGATACAGTCTCCATCAGGGCTACCGACATGAGGAAGGGTAGATGGCTGACCGCGCCCACAAAACTGTCGTGTTCTTCCACATTGATGAAATACGGACGGGCGCCGATGGCCTCGGCTATCGTGGTGACCGTCGAAACAGCGTCCTTGTCAGCGTAAGGCGTAGAGACGATGCAGTACGGCTTGCCCTTGAACAGGTCAGCCGTTGCGTTTCGAGGCCCGGAGGTCTCCTTGCCGGCCATTGGGTGTCCGCCGACGAACTTCACACTTTTGGGCAGCAACTCTTGGGCCCATTCCAGGACGACCCTCTTGGAACTCCCAATGTCGGTCAAGACGCATCCTTCCGGAAGCTCGGGCCCCAACGTTTCCATTAAGTCGCGCATGGCCATTATAGGCGTGGCCAATACGACCACATCGGCTCCCTCAATGGCGTTCGACAACCGAGTTTCCATGCGATGGAACGCGCCGCTTTTTTGGGCGTCGCCGCGGACAGCGCTGTCGTAGTCCGAGCCAATGATTTGAAGGCCGCTGATTTGAGACTGTCTGAGGGCCAGCGCCAGCGACGTCCCCATCAAACCGGTGCCGATTATCGATATTTTCGCCAAGTGAGCCTCCTGAGGCCGGTTGGCTGCCGGGAAACGAGAAGCAACCCCAGCCCTGGTAGAGATTATTTTACACCATTCGGTTTTGACTGGTCAGCTTTGACAGGAACCCGTCGCAAACCCAGCATCAGTCCACAGTGAACGCGACGCCGGGGAAGGCGACGCCGGGCGGCCGTTGCGCCGGCTAGAGGGAGGCGAGCGCCGACTCGGCGATGTCTGTCCGCACCACTTTGGAGTAGGGTTGCCGGTCGCTGCAAAGCCCCGCGTCGCTGAGAATGTCGTGAAGGCGTTCGTATTCCGGTTGGGCCAGCACCGGATCGCCGGGCCAGGTGTCCTGAGACTTGTACCGGGCGATTGAGGCTACCAGCAACTCAGGGGCAGTCTCGGGAAAGAATTCCGTCACCGCCCCGCCAATTTCTTCCGGGCTGCTCTGTTGCAGCCACTGCAACGCACGGGCAAATCCTTTGGTGAACCGGAAGGCCGTTTCAGGGTGCGCCTCCAAATACCGGTTCGTGGTGGCAAAGGAACTGAAGGCGATGTGCCCGTTTTCCGGACCCACCGCCACTGCCAAATGGCCCACGCCATCGGCCAACAACTGCTCGGCTGTGGGCTGGGCGACATGAACGAAGTCGGCCTGCCCCGCTCTGAAGGCCGCCACAGCCTCGCTTATGGAAGGGACGGTTAGCAGGTCCAACTCTGAGGGTTCGACGCCGTGTTTGCGAAGCGCGAACTGGAAGGAGGCCCAGGGCATGGGTGAAAACCCTACAGGGATCACTTTGGCTCCCTTAAACGAGTCCCATCGAAACTGCTCGTGGGGCGTTCGGCTTAATACGAAGAACCCATCCCTGGCGTTAATCTTCGCGAAGTGAACCGGCACCGTCTCCTCTCCCAAATCCGAATCGATGATAGAGCGCATGATGCCGCTCTGGGCGATGTCGGCGGCATCTCCGTCTACGGCAGCTAGGGAATGAGCAAATTGGGGCGGGCAGGTGGAAAAATCGACATCCAGCCCCTCCCGCTCCAAAAACCCACCGGCCAATGAAGCATAGATAGGCGTGTAGAACAGCGAGCGCCAGGTTTCCATCAGGCGAAGAGGATACCGATTGGCTGAAGACACGTTACCTCCGATTCAGTCCTTGGCCGGACTAGCTTGGTCGAATTAATTTACAGGCTGGTGGTCTGGGTTCAGGAGTTCAAGAAAGGGAGCAGGGCGCCCAAGAAGGCTTCAGGGTCTTCCACCTGAGGGATATGGCCGATCCCTGGCAGGACCACCTTGCTGGCGTTTACGATGTTGTTATGGAGCAACTCCTCTGCATCCCGTAGGCGGTCGACTTCACCATACATCACCATGGTGGCCGACGCTTTGATTAGGGGCAGGCGAGACATGATGTCGTAATGGGCCAGGGACTCCATGAGGTTCTTCGCCCATACGCCGGCCTGGGTCCGGCTTCGGTTGCCTGCATCCAACCACTCTTGCTTGGGTTCGGCGAAAGTCGTGGCGTCCTTGAGGTCCTGGAGGGTACGCGGTATTGGAATGCCGTTTTCGTCGTAATTGCCTGCGATGGCATTAAGGCGTTCCAGGGCTGTGAATGGGCTCCACGCCGGGCAGCCGACCAAGACAAGTTTGTCCACGCGGTCTGGAAAGCTAGCAGCGGTCTCGGTGGCCAGTACGGCGCCAACCGAGTTGCCCACCACGTGGGCGCGGTGGATGTTTAGAATCTGGCAGGCTTGGTCCAGCGCGTTGGCGTAGTCGGGCAGGTTGAAGTGGCGCCCGGGATTATCTGATTCGCCATGGCCCAGCATGTCGAAGGCATAGCAGGTGTAGTTCTGGCTTACCGAATCGATAATATGGTCCCAGGCTCGGACTGAATAGCCCAGTGGATGGAGTAACACGACGGGATACCCATTGCCCTTTTTGACGAAGTGCATGTTGCCTTCCGGTGTGGGCACGCTGTCCGTTAGATCGCGACGAACAAACACAAGAGCCTCCTTTCTAGAGGGAATGGCGAGGTGGGCCGTGAAGACTAAGGGACGGGGGTTTTATCGTGTTCCTTGGGAGTAAAATCGCCGCTATCGTACTCACAGACCTCGTAAGTGTCAATTTAACCTGCGGGTTTTCTCAGTTGACCTTTCCGAGGGTCTATGACAGAATCTTATTCAGTATCCCGGTTTTTGCACCATTTCAGGTAGGAAATATCAACGCGTGTTCCTGCCTGGCATATTAAATTTATGAATGGACCCAAGGGTCGACCAAGGTTTTTGACCCCGCGGTGCAGGGTGTGGCGGCAGCTCCGTTTCGGCGGCGGCGTCAAGGGGGTAGATGATGACCGAACCCACTTGGACCAAGGAAAGGCTGCAACGGCTTGTATTGCGGGAAATCGGTGATTACAGGATCATCGTAGTTTCCAACCGCCAACCCTACATCCACGAACTGGTCGAAGGCCAACTTCAATACGCGGTCCCGGCCGGTGGGCTCACCACCGCGATTGACCCCCTCATGCAAGAATGCGGCGGCACCTGGGTCGCCTACGGCGGCGGCAAAGGCGATTGGTACGCAGTAGATGAAAAGAACCGCATCATGGTCCCTCCTGACGACCCTGCCTATACCCTACGCCTCGTTTGGCTGACGGAACAGGAGGAACAGGGTTATTACTACGGGTTTTCCAATGCAGCTCTATGGCCGCTCTGCCATAACGCTTTTATTGAGCCGGTTTTCGAGCAGACCGATTGGGAAACCTATAAGTCAGTCAACCAAGAGTTCGCCCGGCAGGTCATCGACGAAATAGACGGTCGCCCGGCCGCTGTTTTCATCCAAGACTACCATCTGGCCCTGCTGCCCCGGATGCTGCGCGACGCGGACCCCGACGTTATTATCGGGCAATTCTGGCACATCCCCTGGCCGAATTACGAAATTTTCCGCATCTGCCCATGGCAGGACGAGTTGCTGAACGGTCTCTTGGGCAATGACATGCTGGGTTTCCATATCGGTGACCATTGCGACAACTTCATGGAAGCTGCGTCGCGAGTTCTTGGTTCACGGGTCCACCAAGAGTACAACCTGGTCTACCATCGTTCGGAGCCCACGCTGGTCCGACCGTTCCCCATAAGTGTCGATTTCGACCAGATTGATGCCGACGCCCGGTCCTCCCAGGTAACCGACGAAATGGGCCGGCTGACCGATGAATTGGACCTTGAGGGCAAGCTGGTCGGATTGGGGATCGATCGCATCGACTACACCAAAGGGATCCCCCACCGTATCCGGGCCATCGGCCGCTTTTTGGAGTTGCACCCCGAATACGTCGGCCGTTTGGTGTTCATCCAGGCCGGAGTGATGAGCCGGACCAACATCGATGCCTACCAACAGCTCGCCGATCAAATAGAAGCGCTACTCGAAGAGGTGAACGGCCGTTTCGCTACGGACAATTGGCAGCCCATCATATACATGCCCACCGATCTGCCAAGCGTCACCCTAATGGCGTTGCGGCGCATGGCGCGCTTCTGCGTGGTGAGTTCTCTCCACGATGGAATGAACCTGGTGGCCAAGGAATATGTGGCCAGCCGGTTCGATGAGGACGGCGTTCTGATCTTGAGTCCCTTTACCGGCGCCGCCCACGAATTGACTGAAGCCTTGATCGTCAACCCCTACGCCGTGGAGCAGTTCGCCGAAGCTATTTATCATGCCGCCGTGATGCCCAGCGAAGAACGTCGCGACAGAATGGCGGCCATGAGATCGGTTGTCCAAGAGAACAATATCTACAAGTGGGCAGCCCGCTCTTTAGTGGATATGATGCAGGTCGGCCGGCGAGCTAAGCGGCCCATCCGCAGCTTTTAGACCCGGTCGTTCCGTTATAGACTCCCACGACTCCCTTCCTTTCGTCTCCAACGGGTTATGCCCCATCTATTAAACGTTTGGCCTGCGGTGAGCCGACAATTGCAGGACGCCCACAGGCTGCTGCTACTTTTCGATTACGACGGGACGCTAACCCCAATTGTGGCCAAGCCCCAGGATGCGGTCTTGTCGGCTCAGATGAGGAGTCTGCTTATTGATCTGTCTAAGAAAGACAAGTATGTCGTTGGCATCGTCAGCGGTCGCGGCTTGTGCGACCTAAAATTCTTGGTATCGATTCCCGGGCTTATCTATGCCGGCAACCACGGACTGGAAATCAGCGGCCCCAACATCGACTTTGCACACTCGGGCGTGAAGCTATCGGCCCAGGCACTGAATGAGTTGCAGGGACTTTTAGCTAACGCTTTGGCCGATGTGCCGGGCCTTACAGTGGAGCATAAGGGAATGAGCCTTACGGTCCACTTCCGCGGCACGCCCGACAGCTACAACGACAGCGTCGACGACACTGTTGTAAAGGTAGCCGAGCCGTTCGTTCAGCGAGGCGAGGTCAAAATAACCCGAGGTAAGAAGGTGGTGGAAGTAAGGCCCAACCTGGACTGGGATAAAGGGAAGGCCATCGCCAGGATTCGTGAGTCCTACCCAGACCGGCCGCTGCCGTTGTTTTTCGGCGACGATCAGACCGACGAAGACGGGTTCGCGGTGGTCCAAGATCAGGGGGGCGTGGCGGTGTTCGTGGGACTGCCTCGTACGGCGACAATCGCACTACATCAAGTGGAATCGCCTGAAGAGGTAGCGCAAGTGCTGGAGTTGCTGAAAACAGTCTAGCGGGCGTCCCCGATACGAAATCGCCGTAGATTAAGCCCCGAGCCGCTCCACCTCATTCAGCTTGTCCAAGCGCCGCTGAAACCTGGCTTCGGGAAGAAAGTCGGCCTCAAGAAACACTCTCAGTATCTCCTTGCCTTGATCAAAGCCAATGACGCGGCCACCGATACAGATTACGTTCATCGCATCGTGCTCCACGCCTTGGCGAGCGGTGTAGGTGTCGTGGCAGAGGCAGGCACGTATCCCTTTGACTTTGTTGGCAGTGATGCAGGCGCCCACGCCGCTGCCGCAAATTAGCACCCCTCGGTCTGCTTCGTCCGCCATCAACGAGCGGGCCACGGCGGCGGCGAAATCAGGGTAGTCATCGTCAGGGTCCAATACATAGGCTCCCAGGTCCAATACTTCGTGTCCCAACGATTCCAGCCAAGGAACCACCTGGCCTTTCAATTCAAAGCCTGCGTGATCAGCGCTAACGGCCAACCTCATGCGAACTTGCTACCCTCTCTCATTCGTGTTGATCAGCGGGTGTGGGTCTCCACAAGGATACTGATAGGCTAGACAGGGTGCAAGGCCGCCGGTTGGCCAGCCCCGAGTTGTAAGATGGAAGACTGAGACCGCTACCAGGGGCCGACGTTTATCGGCGTCGTACAGTCTTGGGCACATTCCCAACAGGCGTGGCGTATGTTAAAATGCCAGCGCCTCGACTCCGGCCTTTTGTTTTCCGCTGCGAGCTAATCGGGCGATGCGTTTTGCGGCAAACGAGCAGCAATCAAATGATCAAAGCGATTTCATTCGATTTCTATAAAACGCTAGTCAAATTTTGGCCCGCGTTGGAAGAGATCCAACAGGCCGCCTGCCGCGAAATGGGCCTTACTGTCTCCAAGGAAGGGATAAGCCGCGGCTATTCAGAGGCCGACGTGTTCTTCAACTTGGAGAACGAGGCGGAACCCCTTGCCTTGCGCTCCGAAGAAGCCAGGCTGGATTTCTTCAGCCGGTACGAGCAGATGATTTTGGAGGCGGCCGGCGTGCCGGTCTCAGCCGATTTGGCGCAACGGATTTGGAAAATGGCGATGACCGTCCCCAAAGACTTCACTCCATTCGAAGATACGATACCGGCGTTAGCGGAGTTGAGCGCCAAAGGTTACTCATTGGGTGTAATCTCCAACCTGAGACGCGACATGGACCAGCTATGCCAGCGTTTGGGACTGGCCCCATATCTGGACTTTTACGTCAACGCCGAGCAGGCGGGTACAGAAAAACCCCACCCGGGCATCTTCCTGGCAGCTCTCGAACGTAGCGCTGTCTCTACCGAAGAGGCGTTGCATGTTGGAGACCAGTACCGGTCAGACGTGGTGGGCGCCAGGGCCGTAGGAATGCATGCGGTCCTAATCGACCGCGGCGGTTGGCACCCCGATGTTGATGATTGCCCCCGAATATCCAGCCTCGCCGAGTTGGGCGAGCTTTTGGAACACGCCCCTGAGTCCTTGGCGGTTAAAGGCAAAGCCCGCAGCTGACCCCAATCTTCCCGGCCTGGTCTCACTTCGTCAGCATCCAGGTTATGAACCAAAATGCATATCGTGTACGGCTTATAGTGGTTGATGGCCGGAATTTCTCTAAGCCAGATCCATCGGCGCCATCGCTTAGACCTGCAATCCAACACCAACTCATGGTGTAAAATGACCGCGAACCCACGGCGTTAGGCTCAAAGGAGTGTCATTATGGTGGAAGAAACCAAAGACCGGCAGGATGAAAAATCTCCAGTCAGGGTAGCAGTCTGGTACGACTATATTTGACCCTGGTGCTACGTCGGCCTGGAGCGGGTCGACAAGCTGGCCAAAGAGTTCGACATCACTGTTGAAGGCCGGGCTTACCTATTGCGCCCCGACACCCCCAAGGAGGGCGCCGAACGTCCACCTCGCCCAGGCGAAACCGCCGATGAGCTTGGGGAGCCCTTGCGCGGCCAGGCCGCTGAGTCCGGCCTGATCATGCGGCCGCCCGCTCGAACCCCGAATACGCTTTATTCGCTGGAGGCGACGGAATACGCTCAGCAACACGGTAAGTTTTTAGAGTTCCACCACGCCGCTTACAAAGCGTTCTGGGAGGACCGTCAAGACATCGGTACGGTCGAGGTTCTGGAAACCATCGCCAATAGCGTCGATCTGGATGGGGCGGATATGGTACAGAGCCTGGAGGCCCAGACTTACTCTGAGACCGTGATGGGCCAATACCAGGAGGCGTTGAAGTACGGGATCAGCGGAATCCCGACCTTCTTGGTGGGCAACCTGTTGTTTACCGGCGCTCACCCTTACAACATCTTCAAATCGGCTATGGAGCGCTACTTGACCCAGGAATAAGGGGGAGGCCCCCTTTAATCTACCAGGAAACAAACGGCCCTAGATTCCCGCCATCGCTGGAAAGACTGGCCCGGCTGGACGGGGCCACCCGCTCGGCGACACTGCCCAGCACCCACCGCCCCAGCCCGGAACGGCCGTGGGTCGTCATTGCGACGAGGCGGTCGTCTGTTGCGGCGGCGATGTCAATGATAGACGCAGCCGGGTCACCTTGGAGCAGGTGTTCCTCGACCGAGCCGACCCCCTGTCGCTGAAGATTATCTTTGAGTTGACCCAAGTAGTCCGCAGCCTCGGCGTTGGCGTGCGTCAAATAGTCTTCGTAAGACGGGTTGCGATGACCGGGAATGTGGGGCAGATGGCGGTGGAATTCGTCCCTGGAAGGCGTGACCCTCACTAGGTCTACTACCAATCCTAGGCCGCTAGCTAGATACACCACGTGAGGCAAGACCTGTTCGGCGACGGATGAGCCATCCACCGGCACGACGATCCTTCTGAACCCTTCTTGGTGTAACAAATCGTCCTTCTGGTGCGACCGGACTACCAAGAACGGTTTGCTGGTTAGGTGGAGTACTCGATCGGCGACGCTGCCCAGCCACCATCGGGAAACGCCAGATCGGCCGTGGCCACCCATGGCGATGAGCGTGCCCGCGTCCTTGTCCGCCTCTTCCACGATCACCGGACTAGGGGTCCCGCTGGGCGTGGCGAACGAAACCGAGAGGCCATCGGCCTGCAACCCCTCTGCCACCGAGCTCAGGTATTCTTTGGCGGCGGCCGTCCGGTGTTCGATCGTCTCGTGGTCGTGAAGTCGCGGGTTGAGGTCTCGGCTGATGCTCGGCGGGGGCGGTTCGACTACCGACAACAGATGCACGGGCAGGGAGAGCCGTAGACCCAAGTGTCGGACGTAGGGCAGCACTTCCTCGCTGAGGGAGGAGCCGTCAAGCGGAACTAATATGCGCGAGTACACGTCGAGTTAATTCTCCAGAAATTTTTGGGCAGCATGACGACCAGCATGCGGTCAGACGTTAGCGCCAGCTGGACTACTACCCCGCTTCATTATTCAGGGTTGGAACTATTGTAACAACTGACTTGGAAAGAGTTTTAATCGGGGTGCTGGAACGAAGATCCAGGGGCGGGAGGTTGTGAGTCTGCGGCTAGCCGCAGAAATTTAGGCGAGCCAGCCCGGGACGTTGATGATAGGGCTAGTCGTCGTCGGCAGGAGCAGGGAGTGGCGACAACCCGCTCAAGGGCTCTGGTTCGTCGTCTTCCTCGGGGCCGGATCGCCCAGACAATTCAGGTGTTTGGCCAGCGCCTCTAGTGCCACCGCTGCCGTCCGATTCGACGTCTTTGGTGGCAGCGTTGAGGCCGTAGTTCACTGCATAGAGCCTGGAGTAGACACCTCCTTGGGCCAGTAGTTCTTCGTGTTTCCCCATTTCCACCAAGCGCCCTTGGTCCAGCACCACGATGTTGTCGGCATTGCGAATCGTGGACAACCGGTGGGCGATCACTATGGATGTTCGGCCTTGCAGCACTCGTTTGAGAGCCTGCTGGATCAGTACCTCGGTGTGAGTGTCGATGTTGGCGGTGGCCTCGTCCAAGACGATGACTCTGGGGTCGCCGATCACGGCACGGGCGAAGCTGATCAACTGCCGTTGGCCGACGCTCAGGTTCACTCCCCGTTCGGCCAGGATTGTTTTATACCCGTTGTCGAGGCCCCGGATAAACTCATCGGCGCCCACAGTCCTTGCCGCCACGACCACTTCAACGTCGGACGCGTCCTCGTGGCAGTATCGGATGTTGTCGGCCACGGTGCCGGAGAACAAGTAGGGCTCCTGAAGAACCATGCTCATCTGACCCGCCAGCGATTGCCGCGTCACGGCGCGAATGTCGTGGCCGTCGACAGTGATGCGCCCTTGTGTAACATCGGCGAAGCGGTGGATCAAGGTGACCATGGTGCTCTTGCCGGCGCCGGTAGAACCTACGAGAGCCACGTTTTCCCCAGGCCTAATGTGGAGGTTGATGTCATTCAGAACATCGATCCCCGGCACATAGTGGAAGCTGACATCCTCGAACTTGATTTCGCCTTGGATCTGGGGAAGTTCCACTGCGTCTGGGGCATCTTCCACCTCGGGCTTGAGGTCCAGAACTTCAAAAATGCGGACGCCGGCCGCCATGGCCCGCTGCAATTGACTGTATTGCATCGTTAGATGGCGAATCGGCTCAAAGAAACGCTGAATATACACGGCGAAGGCGACCAACACGCCCCACTCCACCTGGCCGCCCTTGGCCATGATTCCGCCGGCTAGTACCACCCCGAACCCCATTCCTATCCCGATCAGTACCTCAACCATCGGTTGAAGTCCGCCGGAGAAGCGGCTGGCTTCCAGATTGGCATCGAGGTGTTCTTTATTCAGATCGTTGAAGTGCCCCAGATTTTCATCTTGACGGTTGAAGCTTTCTACTACTCTAACGCCGGTAATGTTCTGGTTATATTCGCCGTTGACCATGGCGATGGCTCGGCGGATTCGCATGAACGAATGCCGCGCAAATCTCTGCCAGTAACCCAGGATGAAGATAAGCACCGGAATGACGCTGAGGCTGATAAGCGCCAATTGCCAGTCGATCACCAACATGATGACGACGATGCCGAACAGGCTCAGGATATCGGACAGGCTCTGTACGATTAGCTCGAAGGTCTCCTGAAGCTGTAGTACGTCGCTTTGGCTCCGGGACATGACCCGGCCCACCGGCGTACGGTGGAAAAAGGATGGCGACAGGTCCTGCAAATGGTTGAACATGGCGGTGCGTAAGGAATAGAGGACCCCTTGACCGACCCGCGGGATGAAAATAAATTGGAGATAATTGGCTACGAAGTGGACGACAGTGACCCCCAAGAAGGCGAGTCCGATCAAGTGCAACTGCGAGACGTCGCCCCTGCCTATGCCCGAGTCAATGCCGAACTTTATCAGCAGCGGAATGCTTACGTTCGCCGCTGTGTATAGCAGCACCGCACCAATTGCAATAAGGGCTTCGCGTTTGTAGGGCAGGATGTAGGTCAGCAGGCGGACAACCACACGGTGGTCGTAGGCCTTGCCGGCGGCGCTATCGTCGGTGAGATTGTCCAGATTTGGGGAGTCGATACCGCCCGACTGGGTGCCGGGCATGCCGCCCATCATTCCACCGAATCCCCCTCCCATGCCTCCGCCTCGCATACTAGTTGCCGTCCCCGGCTTCGCCTGACAGCCGTTCGGGTGACAAGGCTGTTGGCAAAGCCGCGTCCAGCATTAGCTCTTCTTGAGGCTGCAACTGAAGATCGAAGATGTCCCGGTACAGGCCATTTGCGGCGTACAACTGCGCATGGGTGCCTTGCTCGGCGATCTGGCCGTCCTTCAAGACCACGATGAGATCGGCCTCCCGGACCGTGCTGAGCCGGTGAGCGATAACGAATGTGGTGCGGCCCTTCATCACCTCCACCATTGCTTGGTGGATCTGGCGCTCGGTCTGTACGTCAACGCTGGAGGTGGAATCGTCTAGGATCAGGACCGGCGGATCGATCAGCAGGCTGCGAGCGATGGACAGGCGCTGCTTTTGACCGCCGGACAGGGTAACGCCCCGTTCGCCTACCCAGGTGTCGTAGCCGTCTGGAAGGCTGACGATATGGTCATGGAGCTGGGCTATCTTGGCGGCTCGTGTCACGTCGTCCAGGGTGGCGTCGCCGACGCCGTAAGCAATGTTGTCCTTGATTGTGGCGCTGAAAAGAAAAACGTCCTGCTGAACGATTCCGACGTTGCGGCGTAGGGAGCCGAGAGTAATGTCCCGTATGTCGTGGCCGTCAATGGTGATACGGCCGCTATCGACCTCGTAGAACCGTGGCAATAGATTGACTATCGTACTCTTCCCACTACCCGGCGCGCCCAGAATGGCAGTGATTTGGTCCTTTTCCGCGGAGATGCTGACATTGCGCAACGCAGGCAGGCGACCCTCGTAAGCAAAGGAGACGTTTTCGAACAGTACCTGTCCGTTGGCCCTATCTAGGTTGATGGCGCCTTCTCTTTCCACCACCGGAGACTCGGCGTCGAGCACATCGAAGATGCGGCTCCCCGATGAAATAGCCCTGGAGAAGCTGTTGATAATGAACGCCGACATCCGAATCGGAAAAGTAAGCTGGTTGAGCAACAGAATGAACGTGGCTAGCTGACCAGCTGTCAGATCCCCCCGGATCACTTCCCAACCACCGTACCAAAGAACCAGGCCCAAGGCGGCGGTGAAATACAATGTCATCCAGGCACTGTTGGTGCCTTGTAACCGCTCCGATTGGAACATTTCCTCGCGAAGTACCTGAGCCTTTCGATCGTACTTGCGCTTTTCGTAGTCTTCTGCAGCAAACGCTTTGACCACATGAATGCCCACCAGGTTTTCCTGGAGGACTGTCACCGTCTGCCCCATGGTCTGCTGTACCTGCAACCACATTCGTCTCAGGCGCCCCATCACCAAAGTGGACCGGACGATGACGAAGGGCACGAAGGCCAAGCTGATCAGCGTAAGTTCCCAGTTGAGGTAGCTGAGGATTGCGAGTAGTACGATGATGCGGACCAGCACTTCCGAGGACCGGACCAGACCCATATTGACATAACGGCGGATGGCCTCAACGTCTGCGGTGGCCTTAGACATCAAGTCGCCGGTGTGTTCCTTGTCGTGGTATGCGAAACTCAGGTGTTGGAGCTTGTCGTAGAAGCGGTTCCGGATGTCGTACGACACCAACTGGGACAAGGAATCCGTAGCATAGGTGCGGGCAAAATCGAAGATTCCCCGGGCCAGGCTGGCCCCCAAAAGCCCCAGAGCGATAAAAACCAGGGTGCTGTCGGAAATCGCTTTGCCAACGATTTTCTCGCCATCAAATACGACCAAACTGTCGATGGCTTGCCCAAAGAGTATGGGGACTAAAATAGAAAAACCTACCGCAGCGAAAAAGCTTAGATAGGCCAGGATCAAGCGAGTGCGAAACTGCCAGGTGATCCTATTTATGCGCATGAGGATTTGCATTCAGCTGATAGTGCTCATACACCTACCGCCCGACAAAACATCATGCCTACCGAGCCGGGGAAAAGCCCCTTTGCCGGTCGGAATAATACGAAGACAGAGCGGTACTCCGGTGGGCGGGCTTTCGCAGTCGTTCCCTCGGCTTCGAGGGAACATGGTTCGAGTTCGCGGTGGGGGTTAAAAAGTGTATTTTAGGACGCGCTTCCAATCATAAACCTAAATACTAATCCGTTCAAGCACAGGCGCCTGCCGCCTCGTTCTTTGTTGCTGATTTGCGACTTGCCGGAGACGAACCGATTTTGCCAAAAACGTGTTGACAGCACACAATGCCGACAATAACATTGATGTCGAACTACGGTCGATTTTGTATCAAAATACAACGAATAACGGG
This sequence comes from Dehalococcoidia bacterium, assembly GCA_965247605.1. GTDB lineage: Bacteria > Chloroflexota > Dehalococcoidia > Lucifugimonadales > UBA3495 > VXOI01. The sequence continues at coordinate 165,946 of CBDFHM010000008.1, forward strand.
CAAATAAAGACGAATGAAGTTCACCAATAAATCTATCGTCGTCGTCATTTATTTTGCAATCATACTTTTGGCCTTTGCCGCCTGCGGCGGCAGCGATTCGCCAGATTCCGGTGGTCCAACCCATACCCCGAGGCTATCGGGTGATGGAACGGCTGGTTCGACTCCCCCGCCCGATGTCTCCGGCACGATCCAAATCGACGGCTCAAGCACTGTGTTCCCGATTACCGAGGCCATCGCCGAGGAGTTTGGCAATCTAACCGGGGGCGACGTGCGGGTGCTGGTGGGAATCTCGGGCACCGGTGGGGGATTCTCCAAATTCTGCAACGGCGAAACTCAGATCACCAACGCCTCCCGACCCGTGAAACCCAGCGAGATTGAACAGTGCGCCGAAGAAGGCATCGATTTCGTTGAAATTCCGGTAGCGTTAGACGGCCTCAGCGTGACGGTAAATCCAGACAACGACTTCGTCGATTGCCTTACGATCAGCCAACTCGAGACCATGTGGTCGGAGGCAGCGGAGGGTAAGGTAAGCCGCTGGAACCAGGTTAGAGCCGACTGGCCTGACGAGAGGATGAGGTTGTACGGTCCAGGTGTCGACTCCGGGACTTTCGATTATTTCACCGAGACGGTCAACGGCGAAGCGCAGTCTTCCCGGGGCGATTTTATCTCCAGTGAAAACGACAACGTGCTGGTGCAGGGCGTATCCGGGGACAAGCACTCCATCGGCTATTTCGGCTACTCCTACTTCCATGAGAACCGGGACAAACTGAAGGCTGTCGCGATAGACGGGGGCAACGGATGCGTAAAGCCGACAGACCAAACTATTAATGACGGCAGCTACGCCCCGTTCTCACGTCCGCTGTTTCTCTACATAAGAACCGATGAGGCCGCAAAGCCGGAGACCCTGGAGTTCATGCGCTTCTTCCTCGGCGAGGAGGGCAGCGGGTTGGTCACCGAAGTAGGGTATGTCCCACTACCCGAAGAGACCAGAATCCTGGCGCTAGCCAGATTCGAGACTGGCAAAGCAGGCAGCCTTTTCGGAGGCGCCAACCCGCAAAAAGGTCCAGTGGCCGAGGTCTTGGCGAACAACCAATAACTACCGTATCGCGGTCAGCATTCAGCCTCTTAGCTGACCGCTGCTACTTGCGGGCGAAGACCTCAGCGGCCAGTACCTTAGGGTGCTTGGTGCGGGCGTTCCTAGTGGCCCGCAGGATATTGGCCACGGAAAACCCTGCCTGCCGGAATTCTTCTAGGAAGACGACCTCCTCCTTCGCTCCTGGGATTCAAGCGAACCAGTTGGCGGCGTAATATATAACAAGAAAAAGAGCCCGCCGGGAAATTTCGGCGGACTCTTTTTAGGCGTGGGTTTCAAAGGCCAACTACATTCGTTCGGGGGCCTCCATGCCCATTAACTCCAAGGACCGCCGGAATACGATCTGTGCGGATTCCACCAGCTTCAGACGGGCCAGAGTAATATCGTTGTCCTCGGCGTTGGACGATATCACCCGGCAATTCTCGTAGAACCAATGGAACGCCGTGGCCAATTCGGTGGTGTAGTGAGGTAGATGATGCGGTTCCAGGGAGCGTGCCATCTGTTCAACCAATTCGGGCAGCCGCAACATGGCCCGGATCAGCGCCAACTCACTGGGGTCGTTCAACAGTCCCACATCCCCCTGGCTCCAATCGATGTCGCGGCTGCGGGCCAGGGTCAGAATGCCGGCGTTCCTGGCATGGGCGTACTGCACGTAATAGACCGGGTTCTCCGACGACTCTTTCTTTGCAAGGTCTAGGTCAAACTCCATCTGCGTGGAGGGTGTCCGAGCCAGGAAGAAAAATCGACAGGCGTCGCTGCCAACCTCGTCAGCCAACTCACGGAGGGTGACGAAATCGCCGGTGCGCTTTGACGCCCGCACCACCTCGTTCCCCTGCCTGAGGGTAACCATCTGGGAGATGAGGATGGTGAGACGCTCTGGGGCGATGCCCAGCGCCTGCACGGCGGCCTTCATGCGGGGCACGTGGCCCTGGTGGTCGGCGCCCCAAATGTCGACGACCGTGGCGTATCCTCTGCCAATGAATTTGTTGTAGTGGTAGGCAATGTCGGCGGCGAAGTAGGTGGGCTCGCCCGAAGAACGTACCACGACGTTGTCCTTGTCGTCCCCCAGCATCGTCGAGTTGAACCACAGCGCGTCTTCTCGCCGCGAGAGGTATTCCTTCTCCCGCAGCAACTCCATGGCTTGGTCGTACTCCCCCTGAGCGTAGAGGGACCGCTCGCTGAACCAGTTGTCGAATTCCACGCCGATTTTAGACAGGTCTTCCCGGATCAACCTGACCATCTTTTCTCGGCCGATGTCGCCGATATCCTTGATGGCTTGGTCTTCTTCCTCGTCCAGAAAACGGCGTCCCTCTGCGTCAGCAATTTCCTTGGCCAAGTCGGTGATGTATTCACCCATGTAGCCATTGGGAGGCATCTCCGAGTTTTCTCCGAGGCTCTCTCTGTAGCGCGCCAATACCGACCGGTAGAACGCGTCCATCTGGTTGCCGGCGTCGTTTACGTAGTACTCGCGCGTTACGTCGTAGCCGGCCGCCTCCAGAATATTGGCTAGGGCACTGCCCAACACCGCTCCCCTTGTATGCCCGACATGGACCGGACCGGTGGGGTTAACGCTGACGAATTCCACCATGATCCGCGAGTTGTTGCCCATTTCAACGTTGCCGTATTCCGCACCGGCCTGCCGCACCACGTCTACCTGCTCTTGAAGCCAGCGGTCTTTTAAGTAGAAGTTAATGAACCCCGGCGGCGCTGCCTCCACCCGGTCCACCTGCATTCCTTCCGGAATTCGGCCAACCAGGGTCTTCGCCAGCTCCAGCGGGTTGATGCGGGTGGCACGTGCAAGGCGAAGGGGCAGGTTGGTGGCAAAGTCACCGTTTTCGGGATTGCCGGGGCGCTCCACCTGGATGTCCGGCATGGTTTCAAGCTGGAGGTCGCCGTCCCTGCGAAGGGATTCAACGCCCTGGGCGACCATTTGCCGGATGGTGTCAATTACGAGAGGAGTGGCCATTGAACAGTGGTCCTGGACGAAAATCGGGGGGTCAAAAAAGTAAAGGCGGCTCTTAGCCGCCCGAGACTTGTATATTGAACAAAGTTTACCACACGAGGTGTGCGTTACACGGGTTCGAAGACTTGCCTTACTGAGCCTTCGGACTGCTCGGTTCGATGGCACGCTGTTACAATGGCATTGCCGACGAAATCCGTGGCTCAATGCCAACGTCGCGTCCACCGCAGATTCAGTTTCCCCCGTTGATGATACCTAATGGACTCGTCTCAAGTCACGCCAATCGAGCCCCAGGGTGAAGAGCAGCCGCGGCCGCAGGAAGAAGCGGTCCAAGAGTCGGTACGCCTCATCGAGCAACTGCTGCAATTGGACGACCGCCAGGCTGCTTGGGACCACTTTGGCCAACTTCACCCAGCCGACAAGGGCGAGGTGCTGAACCGGCTTTCCGGTGAGCTACAAAGTTCGCTGTTGGCCGAAATGGAGCTGACTACCGTAGCTTCATTGCTGGAATTCCTGGAACCCGAGGAATCGGCCAGCCTCTTGCGAAATAGGGATGCCGCCCACGTGGCCCAGGTCCTAGACCTCACCGCGCCCGATGTAGCAGCCGACGTCCTGCATCTGCTACCGGCAACGGAGCAGTTGAAGACCCTTCGCGAAATGAAGGAATCGGAGGAGGTCGAGGGCTTACTGCGGTACCAGGACGACACCGCCGGTGGCCTGATGACCCTGGAGTTCCCGGTGGTTACTGAGAACATCACCACACCCAACGCTCTGGACCAACTGCGGCTTTTGGGGCCCGACGCCGAAGATATAAACTCGGTATTGGTGGTGAATAATGACCGGCAACTGGTCGGTTCGTTGAGCGTTACCCGCTTGGCCTTGGCGCGTCCCAGCGCGGTTATTCGAGACATTATGGACAGCCACGTGCATTCGGTTATCGCGGATACCGACCAAGAGGAATGCGCCCGGGTAATGCAGCGCTATAACCTGGCACGGTTGCCCGTGGTCGATCAGGAAGGGCGATTGACCGGTGTGATTTTGGCCGAAGACATCGTAGACGTGATCGAAGAAGAGGCCACCGAGGACATGTTCCGCATTGCCGGTGTGGGTGGAGAGCGGGTAATGGGCCCCATACGCAGTTCTCTGCGCAGCCGCCTGCCGTGGCTTTCGATTAACCTGGCCACCGCCTTCCTGGCTGCACTGATGGTGAGCCTGTTTGAGGCGACGATCATCAAAGTCGTGGCTCTGGCGGTGTTTCTGCCTGTGGTCGCAAGCCAAGGCGGCATCGGCGGCACCCAGACCGTGACTTTGGTGGTCCGCAGTATGGCGCTGGGAGACGTGCCAAGGCGCCAGGGATTACGCCTATTGCGCCGGGAGATAGCTCTCGGTATGGTTCACGGCTTGGTGCTGGGGATTATGGTTGGGTTGGTGGCCTTTGCTTGGAAAGGAAATGCCACCCTGGGACTTGTTTTGGGAGTGGCCATGTGGGGGAACATGCTGGTAGCCGGCTTGGCCGGGGCCGGGGTGCCCTTGCTGTTGCGGCGGCTGCGCATGGACCCTGCTGTTTCGTCGGCGGTTTTCGTAACCACGTTCACCGATGTGATAGGCTTCGTGTTGTTCTTGGGCCTGGCCGCTGCCTTCGTCGATTTCCTGATCTAGTTCAGCAGCCCCGAACACCTAATAGTTCATACCATTCTTTACCAGAGGTAATTATGCCGGGACAGATTGTGTTGGTTGGTGGAGAAGAATTCAGGACCGGGTGCGAAGACATGGACCGCGAGGTGATGCGCGCCTCCGGTAAAGACCCGGCCCAGGTAATAATAATCCCGACCGCAGCGGTCACCGGGCCGGCAAAAGCCGCTAACGACGGTGTCACTCACTTCGCTGCGCTGGGCGGAGCGGCCAGCCAGTTGATGGTGCTGGACCGGGAGCAGGCCAATGACCCTGAATTTGTCCAGTCCGTCGCCCAGGCCGACGTGGTCTATTTCACCGGAGGCAGCCCAGACCATTTGCTGTCTGTGCTTCGAGACTCGGAGTTGTTGCGACTCTTAATGGTCGGCGTGGAGCGGGGAATGATACTGGGCGGCTCCAGCGCGGGCGCAATGGTAATGGGAGCGGTGATGCGTCGGCCAAGTTCTGGAGGATGGGTCGAAGGTCTGGGGATCGTCCCTGGTGTGTCAGTGCTGCCCCACCACGAACGGAGCGACCCTGCCACGACGGTCCGCCAGATTCAGGAAACGGCCGCCAGCGATTCCGTCTGTTTGGGGATTGATGCCCGCACCGGTTGCCTGGGCTCCCCAAACGACTGGCGGGTGGTCGGCTCGGGCAAAGTCACGGTCTACCAGGCGGGGAATTTCGCCGTATTCAACTCGGGTGAGCGGTTGCCTGGAGGGTTCTAGGCGCTATTTCCGGCGGTTGCGTAGCTCGCTCCACACCTGTTCCGGCTTCACTCCAGAGGCTGCCAGCAGAACCATGGTGTGGTAGAGCAGGTCCGCCACCTCCTCGGGCAGATGTTCGGTGTCTCCTTGGGCTGCTGCGATACCGGTTTCGCCTGCTTCTTCGATTACCTTCTGAGCGATGCGTCCCACCCCTTCTTGCAGCAGCTTCACGGTGTAGCTGCCTTCGGGCATCTCCTGTTGCCGGTCCTGCACCAGCGCGTACAACTCGCTCAGGATGCCCGGTCCGGTGTCGGTGTCTTCGTACTCTTTGGGTAGGCCCTCCAGCTTGTTGAAGAAACACGAGGTCTCGCCGGTGTGGCAGGTCGGCCCATCGGGATCGACCTTCAACAAGATGGTGTCGCCGTCGCAGTCCAGCCAGGCCTCCCGTAGGTTCAGGTAGTTGCCCGAAACCTCCCCCTTGTGCCACAGGTCTTCCCGGCTGCGGCTGTAGAACCAAACTTGCACGCCTTCAACCGTGCGCTTCATGGACCCTGGATTCATGTAGCCCAACATCAGTACCTGCCCGGTGTTGATGTCTTGAGCAATGGCTGGCACCAGTCCCTGCTCGTTTAACTTTATCTTCATCGGTTGTTTTCCTTAATTGATTTCCGTTGCGGCGAAGTCACGTCGCGAAGTCACGTCGCAAACTCACCGGCCAGCAGGCCCGGTAGCTCCGTGAGGGTGGCGATCTGGTGGACTGGCTTGGGAAGCCGAGGGTCCAGCGTCTGGTCGCCGCGGTTGATCCACACCGGGCGCATGCCCACCCTGCTGGCGCCCAATACGTCCTCGAATTGGCGGTCTCCCACGTAAACTGCTTCCTCCGGATTCACCTGCAACGCCCTGAGCATCTCTTCAAACAGGCCCGGCAGGGGCTTATAAACGCGGGCCTCCTCCGACGACATTACCCGTTCAAATTCCAGGCCCAAACGCTTCAAGTTGGGCAATAGGAAGCCGTCATCGGCGTTGGACAGGACAGCGGTGCGGTGGCTGCTCTGGACCCGGCGGAGTGCATCGGCAGTTTCGGGAAATGGCTCTCTTTGGGAGAGGTCCGCGAAAAACCGATCGGTTGCCGCCGCTGGATCACCAGTTCGGTCCAGGGCGCTGAAGGCCTTTCGGAAGCCTTCTTTCCAAGCGCTGTAGTAACTCCGGAAGGGCCGGCCCGGCTCGACGCGCTTGTTCCGGAAATCCTCGTCTTCAAAGCGCCAATGCTCCCACAACTGCTCCGCTGTCGCCGAAAGCCCTTGCTCTTCGATGATCCGGTCGAAGCTGGCTTTCAACAGATCGGTATTGTTGCGCACCAGGGTATCGTACATGTCGAAAATCACTGTGCTTATTCGAGGCATCGGCTTTGTTTCAATTCCCTGTCTGTGTTAGAGATGCCGCCGGATAACGATTGTTAACCTACAGCGGCTGGGAGCGGACGCACCGGGACGCCCCGTTCCTGAAGGTATTCTTTTGCTTGTTGGATCGTATAGGTTCCGAAGTGAAAGATGCTGGCGGCCAACACGGCATCGGCTTTGCCAGAGTCTAAAGCTTGGTAAAGGTGGTCCAGGTTTCCGGCGCCCCCACTGGCGATTACCGGGACCGGCACAGCATCCGAGACGGCAGCGGTCAACTCCAAGTCGTAGCCATTCTGATGTCCGTCGGCGTCCATGCTGGTGAGCAATATTTCCCCGGAACCTAATTCGACGGCCCGAGCGGCCCACTTGACCGCGTCGATTCCGGTGGGTGTGCGGCCGCCACGAGTGTAGACTTCCCAGTGAGAGCCTTCATCCAGCGCCAGGCTGACATCGGCGGGGGAAGGTTGTTCGGCACCCAGGTCTGCTCGAGCGCCGGTCCGTTTGGCGTCTATGGCCACGACGATGCACTGGTTGCCGAAATGCGCGGCTCCTTCGCTGACGAGTGAGGGGCCGGTAACCGCCGCAGTATTCAGCGAAACTTTGTCTGCCCCGGCATGCAACATCCGCCGCACGTCATCCACGCTGCGGATCCCGCCGCCGACGGTTAGGGGGATAAAAACCTGTTCGGACACCCGCCGCACAACGTCGACCATCGTGTCCCTGGAGTCGGAGCTGGCCGTAATGTCCAAGAACACCAGCTCGTCGCCCCCTTGCTGGTCGTAAAACGACGCCAGTTCCGCCGGGTCGCCGGCGTCTCGCAACTCGACAAAGCTGACGCCTTTAACAACGCGGCCAGCGTCCACGTCCAGGCAGGGGATGATGCGCTTGGTGAGCACTTCTAAATTCAATAGCAGGCGGTAAGATTTGGAGTCGCTCTAGCAGTATAACATCGGGTTATTGCGTTCCTCTGGCAGGATTTTGCCGTGCCTGTTGGCTTGAACCGAAAGGTACGCTAGAATGGGCCTACTTTGAGCTAGGAGGGGGATCATGGCCATCAGCTTGCAAGAAGCAAACAACATCGTTCAAGGGGCGCTTGCCAAAGCCAACGAACTCAACATCAAGATCAACGTGGCGGTCTGCGATGGCGGCGGGCGGCTAATCGCGTTCAACCGGATGGACGGCGCAATCTGGGGCGGAGCTTACGGTTCCCAGGGCAAGGCCGTGGCATCTGCGGCCTTCGGACGCACCAGCGGCGCCCTACAGGAAATGGCCGCCAGTCCCATTATTTCTGGGATCCTGAAGGCCGAGGGCAACCACGGCATTGCCAGCCAAGGCGGTGTGCCCATCGTTCGTAACGGTGTGGTTGAGGGCGCCTGCGGCGTGGGCGGAGGGACCGGTCAGGAAGATGAGGACTGCGCCGCTGCCGGAGTCGCCACACTTTAACGGCTGGCCCGGGTCACGAAACGAACGCAGTAACCGAAGCCGGGGCGCCGCTGCCGCCGGTCAGCCGGAGCAGGCCGATCACCAAAAGCGAGCCGGTGGCTGGCAACTGGCCCAGGTTGGTCAGGTTTTCCAAAACGATTCGGGGCTGGGCCAAAACGAGCTTGCTGACCGAGAAGGTTTCGTCGGTCCCAGGCTCAACTCCGGCGGTGTCAGTCCCTAGGCCGGCGGCGCTTCGCTCTTCCATCAGGAACTGGGCAGCTTCTACGCTGAACCCCGGGAAATGGAGGCCGCCCTCGGCGTTGCGGCCGAGGTACTCTGCGGGTTGGTGCCAGCGGTCTGGCCACCCGGTATACAAGAGCGCCAGGCTCTTATCGGGCACTCGACCGTGTTCTGCTTCCCAAGCCCGCAAGTCATCTTGCGTAAAGGTGAAGTCTGGGTCGTATTCGCATTGCCCGGACACGTTCAACACCACCGCCGGAACGACGAGTTGGTCCGGACGGTAGTCCTCTGGGCCCGCGCCGTCGACGTAGAAGCTGGATGGCGCCGTCAAGTGAGTGCCCGAGTGTTCACCCATGGCGAATCGCCGCAGGTAGTAACCGTTGCGCTCGATGGTCGCGGCTACTTCGGTTTCCACGGCCGGATCTCCGGGCCACTGCGGAATGCCGGGGAACACCGGCCAGCTCAAGTCGATCAACCGGGAATAGGAGATTACCCCCCTGACAGCCGGGCCATGTCCTTTTGCCAATTCTCCCATTCGACGGCCTTCCCTACTGCGTCGGTTTTCGCCCTATCCCGGTCTGCCGCCAGCGGACAGGCCGGTTTAATGGACCCGGACGGCGGAAACCATTGTCCCACGCCCCGCAGAAGCTCCCCCTGATTCCCGCCGTCCGGACCCGGTTGAGTGCGCGTCAGTCCGGTGATCGCATCTTTGGCGCTAAACCACCCGCTGGACCAATGATTGAACCAACCATTAAACCAACGATGGCTGGCCCTTCTTCCAGCCTTGGCTATTGACTAGGCATCGAGTCACATCCCCGTCTATCCACTTCATCGCCTTCTGGGCGTCAACGTGAGTGGTGATCTCTGGCCGCTCCGGCCGTTTGCCGTAGACCGTGTAACAGTTGGACCTGATTTCCTCATCGATAACGTAGCCCCGGTAGAAAATCTTCATAGTCGGCCGCGTCCTCCAGCCGCCGGACGGGATTCTAAAGATTCAGATAATCCAGCCATCGAACCGTCTCGGCTTGTTCTGTATGAGGACGTATGTTCTAACGTTTGGTCCGGCTGGTCAACCGGCGGCTGTCACCAGATCGGGTCGAGCAGTCGATGTAGTCAGCTGAGGCTAGGACTAACAGACGATGGTGGCTGTGCCGACGAAAACGTGGGGCGGGACTCGCTGAGCGAGGAGTCCACTATGCCTGAGTTGGAGAGCGTCTGCGGTGTCTGGCCCGGTTGTTGGCGCCAGTTGGGAGGAAGAGGCGCCAGCCGGAGACGCGGTGAGGTCCAGCTCGCTGCCGCCGCCTTGGACCCAAATGGCGGACTCGTGGGCGTCCAGGTTCCAGATTTTGAAGGTGACCGTCTTTCCGGAATACTGATCGCTTTCTCCTTGATCGATGAAAATGGTGTAGGCGCCACCCTGCATCGCCGCTGACGCAACGGCCTGACCTTCAATCCACGCGGTCACCTGAGTACCGTCGGCCGGTGTGCCGCAACTGGCTGCCAATGTTGGTACCGGCGCCGGAGTGGGGCTGGGTGTCGGCTGAGCCGTAGGAGTTGGGACCGAGCTGAAGGTCGGTTGGAGTGTAGGGATGGTTACCGGCGTGAATGTGGGTGTAGGCAGAGCGGTACTGGAGGTCACCGGAGTGGGTGCCAAAAGGGCGGCGGGAGCGTCTGTGGGTGTCGGTGATGGGATTGGAGTTGCGGCCCGCAGGGCTTCGACGGTGGCCTGAACGCTGGCGATGATCGTCGCCTGAACGTCTATTTCCTCACCCGGTTGGGCAGTTGACTGGGGCGTGGACTGGACACTGCTGACGACGGCCCTGACGGTCGCTTCCAAGTCTGGCTCCGGTTCCCCACTGGGAGCCGCAGGCGGAGTGCCCAGCGTATCGCAAGCGACACTGGCCACCAAGATGGCAACTATCAATCCGGCCAGACGGATCATCCCAGACCGCACCGGTCTATCAACACTATCCCCACATCCCACTTCCGGCGCCAGGAGGCCGTGGTCCTAGAATTTAGTTTCCTGTTTGCCAGTCGATACCCGGTTCGTTGATTGAGGCCTTGGCCTCGGCTAGCCCTCGGCCACTTCCTGAATGAACTCGGACAGCGAGCGCGACTCCTGGGTCGACGATTCCATGTCCCGGACCACTACCTCGCCCTTCTGAATCTCGTCGTCGCCCAAGATCAGGGCGTAAGGGATTTCGAGGGCGTTGGCCTGGCGCATCTGTCCTCGCAGCCCGCGGGACCCGCTGCTCAAGATGGCGCCGACCCCGGCCCGCCGCAACCGGACCGCCAACTCTACCGCGGCGTTGCGGGCTTCGTCGCCGACGTTGGCCACTAGGTACTTGGGCGACGGTTCCGAAGGAACCGGCACTTCGCTGCGCTTCAAGTTCAAGGTGAGTCGTTCCATTCCGGTGGCGAACCCGATGCCGGGGGTAGGCCGTCCGCCCAGTTGGGTTATCAAGGCGTCGTAGCGTCCGCCGCCGCAAATGGTGGACTGGCCACCGCCCTCCACCGGTTGGACCTCGAATACGGTGCGGGTGTAGTAGTCCAGTCCCCGAACTAGGCGGTGGTCCAGTTGGTAGGGCAGGCCCATGGTTTCCAAATAGCTCTGCAGTTTGGACCAGTGCTCCTGGCAGTCTTCGCAGAGGTGGTCTATCGACCGCGGCGCTTGGTCTCCCAAGGCGTTGCAGGTCTCCACCTTGCAGTCCAACAACCGGAGTGGGTTTCGCTCCAGACGACCTCTGCAATCAGCGCATAGTTTGTCGCGGTGTCCGGTGTAGTAGTCCCGCAACTGTTCGATGTATCCCGGGCGGCATACCTCGTCGCCGATGCTGTTGACCAGCAGATTGATTTCTCGCAGGCCGAGGCTGAGCATGAGTTCCCAGGCCACCTCTATGACTTCCGCGTCCACCGACGGGTCGGCGTCCCCCAATACCTCGACTCCGAATTGGTGGTGTTGGCGGAACCGGCCGGCTTGGGGGCGTTCGTAGCGAAACACCGGGCAGAAGTAGTACATTCGCACGGGTTGGGGCAGATTGTGCATTCCGTGTTCCAGGTAGGCCCGGCAGACTGGAGCGGTGCCTTCCGGCCGCAGCGTTACGCTGTCGCCGCCCCGGTCCTCGAAGGTGTACATCTCTTTCTCGACGATGTCGGTTCCTTCGCCCACCGAACGAATGAACAGGTCAGAGTCCTCAAAGACAGGAGTATCTATTCGGCCAAACCCGTAACGGGAGGCGATCTCAGTTGCCTTGGACTCAATGTAACGCCAATACTTCTGTTCTGGCGGCAGTAGATCGGCGGTGCCGCGGGGCGCTTGAAACACAGTATTTAACGCTCCGAAAAATGGGTGTGCGGGGGTCTATTATAGGTGGAAGGCGTCTACCTTGGGAACTGCGGGCCACGACCGGTTAGGCCGGGTTGAGCCGGGCTCACTATTCTAGCCTGGCCCGCCGTTCTTGTGGGGCAGCAAAACGGTGTAGATGAAGCTGTGTACCGGTGTGGGCACCCCCGCCTCTAGGCCCAAGCGGACCACCGCGCCGCTGAGGGCGTCGAGTTCGGTCCGGCGGCCGTGCTCGATGTCGGTGTGCATTGAGTACTGGAAATCGGGGAGGCTCTCGATAATCCCAACCGACTGCTCCACCGTGTCTTCCGGCAAATTCACGCCCTTGGCCCGCCCCACCGCATCAGCTTCTTGAACGGCGGCTATGAACAGTTCCAGGCCCTGTGGGCGCTCGATGAACCTCTTGATCCGCGTTCCGGCCGCGCTGCTGATCCCGGCTGCCGAACTCAGTACTACAAACTTGGACCAGATTACCTGGAGGGCGTCTTGGGATAGCTCGACCTCGATACCGGCTTTGTCGAAAACGTCACTAATGGCATCCGACCGGTTGCTGGCGCCGCCTCGTTCCTCCCCGAACGAAACCCGCTCACGGCCGGCGCTGGATATGATTCCGGGCGCCTCTACATGTGAAGAAGACCAATAAGCGCCGGGCAAATTTGATTTGTTCGTAAAAACCCCTCGCCAGCCTGGGGCAAGGTGGGGATAATGTAATAAAAGGTCGTGGGCGCTGCGCCTGGCCGAGGGAGGGGAGGATGTTCCGAATACGAGACCCGCAAGAGAGCCTCTGGCAGTCCCAGTTCCTGGTGACGCCGAAGAAGGCTAAGCGCCTGGAGAGAAGTTGGGCCGAGGTTTTCCGAAACGAGGCGCTCCCCCTGATTGACGAGGAGCGCTTTGCTCCCATGTACTGCGTGGACAACGGCCGTCCCAACCGGGCGGTGCAGACCGTCCTCGGGGTCCACCTCCTCAAAGAGATGTTCAACCTCACCGACGATGAAGCTCTGGAACAACTAGAGTTCAACCTGCTCTGGCACCACGCCCTGCGGCTAGACATCGAGGAGACCCACCTGCCCCAGAAGACCCTCCACAACTTCCGAGTTCGCCTGATGCAGCACGACGGTGGCCGGCTGGCTTTCCAGGAGACCACGGACCGGATCATCCAGGCGCTGGGCATACGCACCGGAAAGCAACGGCTGGACTCCACCCACATCATGAGCAACATCGCCACACTCACCCGGCTGGGCCTGTTCTGTGAGACGATGCGGTTGTTCCTGCGGGCCTTGCGCTGGGAGCACCCAGAGCTTCGCCCTGGGGTTCCGGAGGGCCTCCTAGGGCGCTATTTGAAGGAAGAAGACGAGGCGACCCACTACGAGGACGCCCGCACGGGGGAGGGTCGGCGACGCCTTTCGGTCTGTGCCCGGGACCTCTACCGGCTGGTGGACCGGTTCCATGGCACGACTGCTGCCCAGCTGGAGGAGTACCGGCTGCTGGAGCGGCTGCTGCGGGAGCAGTGCCATGTGGGCAAACACCAGGACGGGCGCCCCAGGGACGATGACGACGATGCTGGGGAATGCAAGGTGCCCGTGGCCTTGAAGGACCCGAAGCAGGTGTCCGCCGACTCGCTGCAATCGCCCCACGACCCGGATGTGACCTACAGCGGCCACAAGGGGAAGGGGTACGAGGTGCAGGTGGCGGAGACCTGCCACGAGGAGAACGCCACCCAGCTCATCACCCACGTGGAGGTGACCCCCTCGAGTGGGAGCGACACCGACGTGAGCGTGCCGGTCGTTGACGGGCTCGCGGAGCGGAAGGTCCGACCGGACGAGCTCTTCGCCGACACGGCGTATGGGTCGGGCCGCAATGCCTTCGAAGCCTCGCGCCGGGGAACGGAACTGGTGAGCCCGGTGGCGGGGTCGGCGCCGGGGAACTCGCACGAAGGAGAGGGTGACGGACCACCGCCGCTCACCGCCGCGGACTTTCAGATCGACGTCACAGGGGAGCAGGCCACGGTGTGCCCCGCCGGCCACCCGTCCATCGAGGAGTACGAGCTGAAGGATGCGCCGGAGCGGGTAGAGGTCCACTTTGCCGGGACAACATGCGAGCCCTGCCCCTTGCGATCCCGTTGCCCAGTGAAGCTGGACCGGCGTGCGGGGGCCTACGTCCTCAAGGCGGACCTGGTGAAGGTGAACATCGAGCGGCGCCGGAGGGCCGAGGCCACCGAGGAGTGGCGCAAGCGGTATGACATAAGGGCTGGTATCGAGGGAACGAACTCCGAGCTGAAGCGCGCCCACGGGCTTGGGCGCTTGCGGGTGCGAGGGGGCCGTCGGGTGCGGCTTGCCGTCTACCTGAAGGCGTTGGCGTGCAACTTCAAACGGATGGTCCATGCACGCCTGGTGGAGATGGAGAACACGGCTCAGCGGGCGGTCGGGACGGTACCTGCGGTCGCGGCCGCATGAGGGCGCCGCTCCACAACTTCCACCGGGTGCCCTGAGCCACGGAAGGGGTACCGCAACGGGATCACGCTTGTCCTGAGCGCGGCAGATAGGGCGGTGAGGCCAGCAGCCGGCATCCCGTGGCCTCCTCCGCTCCAGACCACCTTCGCACGCCAGGGCTCATCTCAAACAGGCCTTGTTACGAGGGAATCAAGACATGCCCGGGGCCTAGAACGGCGGCCAATTGCTCGTGGCTGTCGACGCCGTTTTGCAACGTAAGCACGGCAGTCTTGTTGCCGACCATCGGCTTAATGCTTGGGATAGCTTCCGCGTTGTGATAGGTCTTGACCGCGAACACCACCAGTTCCACCGGCCCCACCTCCGACGGGTCGTCGGTGGCCGGGACTTGTACCGTGAATTCCTCTGCTCCTTGCTTGAACTGAAGCCCATTGTCCTGGATTGCCTGGAGATTGGGCCCGCGGGCGATCAACGTAACGTCGTTGCCAACCCGGGCCAACTTGGCTCCCAGACAACCGCCTACACCACCGGCACCCATTATTGCAATACGCATGATCGATCCTGGAGATCTATGCGGCCCCGTCCTTATGTGGCAATAGCACGGCGTAGACGAAGGAGTTGATGGGCGTTGGAACTCCGGCCTCGCGCCCAAGACGCACAACTGCGCCGTTTATAGCCTCGAGTTCAGTCCGCCGTCCGAGTTGAAAGTCGGTCTGCATCGAAGGCTGGTAGTCGTCTGGTAAATTCTCGAATGACGCCATCATTCTCGCGGCAATCTCGGCCGGTACGTCCACGCCCTCAGCCCGAGCGACAGCCCGGCCCTCCTCAATGATAGCCGAGTACATTTCGCGACCCTCATCGAAGGTGAGTAGCCGCTTGATCCGGGTCCTAGATGCACTGGTGGCACCGGCCAATGCACAAAATGGTACGAATTTGCTCCACAACATTTTCGTGGTGTCGTCCCAGTACTCCACCTTGACGCCCGACTCTTGCAACGCCTGTTGGATCTCTCTGATCTGAGGGGTTTCTCCACCATCAGGGTTCCCGAACCCGGCGTTGGGCTGACTGAGCACGGAGACGACGCCCGGCGATTGGATGTGGGCCGGCGTAAAATAAACCCCGGGAAGAACGAATCCCCGGTCCACGACTGAACGTATTTCTTTGGCGCTTTCGACCCCGTTTTGGAACGTCAAAACGGCGGTGGCGTCGTCTACCATGGGCCGAATGGCGGGAATGGCCTGCTCGTTGTGATAGGTCTTGACGGCAAAAAGAACTAGTTCGACCGGGCCAATGTCTGCGGGGTTGTCTGTTGCTGTGACCTTGACCGAGAATTCGCCTGCGGCGCCCGTCAACCGTAACCCGCTCTTGCGAATAGCCTCCAGGTGTGCTCCACGGACAATAAGTGAAACGTCATGGCCCGATTTGGCCAGCAGGGCGCCTACAGTGCCGCCCAGGCCTCCCGCACCCATTACCACAATACGCATTAAACACCTAACTATTCAGGAGGGTGGTTCCCTCGCGGAGGAATGAAGACTAACGGTGGCGGTGCCGGTGACCGGTCAAGGCTCTAAAGCGTAAACGCACGAACGTAGTGGTTGTCTACTACCTGTCCCTGGTCCGATAATGTGAAGTTCGAGGTAACAAGGCCGGTAGCCCCTTCAAACTCTCCGTCTCCGCTTACGATGTTCCAGATAATAGAACCATGGGTTAGGCCCGATACTGCACTGGGCCGCATATGGCCTGTTCCAACCGTTTCAAACCTCAGACCCCCGCGGCCGGCGTAGCTGATCGTGCCTGATTCAACGAAACCCTCGTCCCCCAATACCACTTCCGATTCAAAGGCGACACCCTGCCCTCCGGGTCCTGTCCCGGACGTCTGGGCATGAAAAACGTTTTCTCGTCCCTCTACTGGCGCGGCGCTGCCGCGAAGTTCCATAGAAAAAACGATTTCCGCCGTTCTTGAACCTCCCTTCGCCGAAATGAGACTGCCTGGGTCCACCCTATCAACGGCTCAAATACTACTACTGGATCTAAGATTGTCAATAATACCGGACTGCCCATTGATGTCGACCGTGGGTGGCCGGGCGTTGCTCCGGTTCACCTCCGACTCTCGATGCCGGTTCAGACTTTTCCTTCGGCTTCCCAGAGCGTAAGCTCTTCCGAGGTTATCCCGCCAATGGAGCACAATATTTCTGAGTTGTGTTCGCCCAATAGCGGCGGCTGGCGGTTTGGGGTGCCGACTGAACCGGCGATATTGATGGGAGTGTTCACGGAACGGAAGATTCCGCCCATGTCGTTTCCGCCGTTGATGAACATTCCCCTGGCTTCCAGATGAGGACATTGGTCTAGGTCCATTTGGTCTTGGACCATGCCCATGGAATAGCCGATGTCGATAAGCTGCCGGGTCACCTCGGCCTTGGGCAGGTCCTTCGACCATTCTTCCAGGGCCGGAACGAAATGGTTCAGATAAAACTCGCCGCTCACCCCTTCTCCCAGGTAACGGCGGTCGTTTATGAGGTCCTCGCGACCGATGTAACGCCACAACGCCTTCCACTTCTCCGCGCCGCCGGCTCCGGCCAACACCACGTAACCGTCCTTGGCCTTTAGAGCCAACTGGGCGCTCAGCATGTTGGCCCGCTCGCGCCCGGTGACCTGGCCGGTGGCCTGATAGAAGGGCATGGAGTTGGTGGTGTGGGCTACCATGCAGTCGTACATGGACATATCCACGTACTGCCCCCGGCCGGTGCGGCGGCGGCCCTCCAACGCCATCATGATGCCAAGCGCGGTCCATACACCCGGGACGGAATCACCGACGTTGTCCCCGACCATCTGCGGCCCATCGTCGGGGCTGCCGGTCACTGCCATCCAACCGCCCATGCCTTGGACACAGGGATTGTTGGCGGGCCAGTCGGAATAAGGTCCGGGGGCCGGACCTTCGGGGTCGCCGTAGCCGGTGAGACTGGCGTAGATCATGCCTGGGTTGAGTTCAGCAAGTGTTTCGTAACCGAGTCCCAAACGTCGCAGGGCTCCGGGTCCCCAATTGTCTAAGAGGACATCGGACTCAACCACCATCCGCTGGAACGCCGCTTTGCACCGAGGGTCTCGCAGGTCCAGGGTAACGCTTTTCTTGTTGCGGTTGAGGCCCAGGAAGCGGGAACTGACCTGCTGGCCGCCGGGTCCGTCGATAAAAGGCCCGATACTGCGGCTGCGTTCTCCCGACCCAGGGCGTTCGATCTTGATTACCTCGGCCCCCATGTCCGCCAGGATCAGGGAACAGAAAGGCCCTGCAACAATGTGGGTAACGTCCAGCACCCGAAGTCCTTCCAGTGGCAGCGGGGTTAGAGGCTGCGATTCCTGGACCGTGGCCATGATTAGCTCCCGTCGGGGGTGGGAATCTGCAAGCCCAGGCCCTGTTCGATGAAACGTTTGGCGTTGCGGATATAGTTGGCGGTCGGGTCTTTTAGACGCGCGGCCTGCGCCTCGCTTAGGGGCCGGATTTGTCCGGGGACGCCGATAACCAGCGAGTTATCTGGCACTTTGCCTCGGACGATGGCCCCGGCGCCGATGAAAACATAGTCTCCGACGTCGGTGTCCTCCAGCAAAACGGCGTTGACGCCGATGAGAACGTTGCTGCCAACTTTGCCGCCGTGAATCACTGCCCCATGGGTCATCAGAACGTTGTCGCCAAGCTCCAAGTGGTCGTCGGTGTGGAGGACGCAATTGTCCTGCAACGAGCAGTTCTTGCCGATGATGATGTCGCCGTAGTCGGCCCGAATTACCGCTCCCGGCCAAACGCTGGAGTTCTCTCCGATTTCCACATCCCCTACGATATACGCGGCCTCGCTCACGAATACAGAAGGGTGGATTCTCGGGCTCTTTCCGTCAAGACTGCGAATCAAATGGACCTCCGGACCCTAAAAATGGGGCGACCATTTATTATAAGAATTCCGATACAGAATACATGGTGCAGGCGGGCCGTGCCAGGGTTGCCTATGGTGGCTAGAGTCATAGGCCGAAGAGCCCAGTGAGCCAATCGGCGCT
The DNA here is from genome assembly GCA_965247605.1 of Dehalococcoidia bacterium. Classification (GTDB taxonomy): domain Bacteria; phylum Chloroflexota; class Dehalococcoidia; order Lucifugimonadales; family UBA3495; genus VXOI01. The sequence continues at coordinate 184,270 of CBDFHM010000008.1, forward strand.
CTGGGAACAGGCGTAGGCGAACATCAGAAATTTGATGGTCTTGCCCAGCCACACCACCACCATGAATCTCCAGAGGGGATAGTGCAGCGCGCCGGCGGCGATGCCCGCCACGTCGAAAATCGGGTTGGGTATTATCGCGAGCAGGAATAAGACTGCCCAACCCCGGCGGCGCATCCAACATTCCAGCTTGAGGTATAGCCGAGTGCGGTGAATCACTCCTCGGCCCGTGGAACCCAAGAAGTAGCCGGTTAGTTCTCCCACTGTGCCCACGGCCCCGGCGATGAGACCGACAAATGCAGGATTGAGAAAGGTGGCTGCGGTGCAGGCCGTGGCCAGGGCCGGTACGGGCACCACCAGCCCGCCGCTGGCTACCAACACGGCCAGCGCCACGACGCCGTAGCCTACTTGGTCTAGGTCGAGGCTGTTCCGAAGGAGAACGGCGGTGAGGACGGCAGCCACGACCGCCACCAGAATGCCCAGCCTCATGAGCGTCTGGGGGTCGCGCCAGTTCAGGCGGGTTGGCGCAGTGGCCGCGCGGGCCAAGTGCTTCATCGATCGTTATGAGCCAGGATAGTTAGGAGCCAGGCCGCGATTCGTTTTCGCCCAGCGTGCCGGTCAGGAATCTGGTGAGGATCCCGTTGAACAACTCGTGCTTTTCCATATGGGGCCAGTGTCCGCATTCCGGGACCGTATAGACGATGCTATCGGGGAGGGCGGCGCGTACCGCATCCGCTTGGGAGATGGGAATAATAGAGTCCTTTTCTCCCCATACCGTCATTAGGGGCACCGGCAGGTCGCGAAGACGGTCCAGTATGTTCTGCTGTCGGCGCAGTCCCAAATAGTTGATGCTGGACCGGACGGACCGCAGCATGGCGGAGCGAGCGCCCGGAAGCGCGCGGACCCGGTACATTTCGGGAAGAAGGTCGTCCAAAAATTCGGGTGGCCGGTGGAATATTCGTTTACTTATCCCGATCCTGTCATGGAGCCCGGGCCGATACACCAACTCTCCCACGCCCGGTATGGACATCAGACGAAGAAACCAGGAGACCTGCCGCCCTAAACCGCCCGGCCCTACGAATACGAGCTTGTCGACACTTTCGGGGTGTTCCAGTGCGAAAAGGCCTACGATCAGGCTCCCTGCCGAGCTGCCGACCAAAGAGAACCGCTCCAGCCCCAACTCTTGGGTGAAGTCGTAGAGGAACTCCGACGCCGAATCGGGGTCGTAATTTAGGTGGACTGGCTTATCCGAATCACCGTAGCCCGGCAGATCTGGGGCTATCACTGTGAAGCCAGCGTCGGCCAAGGCGTCGATATTGCAGTACCAGGTAATAAGAGAAGTGCCCAGACCGTGCAATAACAACACGACTGGGCCCTCTCCGGCCTGAACGTAGCGGATGTTGACGCCCCAGATGTTTACATCTTTTGTGTCAGCCCGCTGCATTCCACCTATCTCTGGCCTATTAGGTCTCCTCCGCTACACGGAGGGCACCGCCTCACGCTCCTCCACTACCGGTGACTCCACCTTGGTGAGCGTTAGTCCAGTTTCCGATGCGTCCACCAAGACGTGGTCTCCGGACCGGAACTCGCCAGAGAGTACAGCTTTGGACAGCGGGTTCTCCAGGTGACGCTGCACCGCCCGGCGCAACGGCCGGGCCCCGAACACGGGGTCGAACCCTTCCTTGGCGAGCCAGATCTTGGCGTCGGCTGTTAACTCGAAGGTTATGCCGCGCTCGTCCAAACGGACCTGGACCTCACCGGTCATCAGCCCCACTATCTGAACGATCTGGTCCTGGACCAGAGGATGGAAGACGATGATCTCATCGATGCGGTTGAGGAACTCTGGGCGGAAAGTGCCCTTCAGCGCGGCATCCACTGAGTCCTTCAGTTTCTTGAGCTCATCCTCGCCGTCCCGTCCGTCCGTCCGGAAACCGAACGGTTGGCGCCTGATGCCCTCGGTCCCCAGGTTACTGGTCATTATAATAACCGTGTTCCGGAAATCAACGGTACGGCCGTGGCCGTCGGTCAACCTCCCGTCCTCCAGAATCTGGAGCAGGATATTGAACACGTCGGGGTGGGCCTTCTCGATCTCGTCGAACAATACCACCCGGTAGGGCCGGCGGCGGACCGCTTCCGTGAGCTGTCCGCCCTCGTCGTAGCCCACATACCCCGGAGGGGCCCCGATCAAACGGGAGACCGTGTGCTTCTCCATGTATTCCGACATATCGACGCGGACCATGTTGTTCTCGTCGTCGAACATGAACTGCGATAATGCCTTGGCCAGCTCGGTCTTGCCCACGCCCGTCGGGCCCAGGAAAATGAAGCTGCCGATAGGCCGCTTGGGGTCGCTGAGTCCGGAACGGGAGCGGCGTATGGCCTCGGCCACCGCCACCACGGCTTCCTCCTGGCCGATGATGCGTTGGTGCAGGCTTTCTTCCATGTTCACCAGTCGCTCGCCCTCACCCTCCAACAAACGGCCGCTGGGTATGCCGGTCCATTTGGACACCAGCTCGGCGATATCCAGTTCATCGACCACCATGTCGATATTCCGCTCGGACAGCAGCCGTTGCCGTTCCGGATCGTACTCCTGTTCCAAGCGCACCCGTTCGGTGCGGAGCTCGGCCGCCCGCTCGTACTCAGAACGTTGGGCTGCCGCCTCCTCTTGGTCGGTCAGTTGGCGAATGCGTTCCTCCTTGGTTTTCATGTCGGCGGGCAGACTCTCGGAGTCGATACGCAGCTTAGCGGCAGCTTCGTCGATGAAGTCCACCGCCTTGTCTGGCAGGTGCCGGCCGGTGATGTAGCGGTCGCTGAGCTTGGCGGCGGCCACTAGGGCGGCGTCGCTGATGTCCACCTTGTGGTGGGCTTCATAGCGCGGCCGCAGCATCTTGAGGATCTCCACCGTCTCTTCAACCGATGGCTCCTCCAAATAGATGGCCTGAAAACGGCGCTCCAAGGCAGTGTCCCGCTCTATGTATTTCCGGTATTCGTCCAGGGTCGTGGCCCCTACGCACTGCATTTCCCCGCGGGCCAGGGCCGGTTTCAGCATGTTGCTGGCGTCGATACCGCCTTCCGCAGCTCCGGCGCCGACCATCGTGTGAATCTCGTCGAGGAACAGGATTACCTCGCGGTGGGCCTGTTTGACCTCGTCGATTACCGACTTCAGCCGCTCTTCGAACTCGCCGCGGAACTTGGAGCCAGCGACCAGCGTCCCCATATCGAGCGCCAACACCCGGCGGCCCTTCAGCGAATCGGCGACGTCGCCAGCTACGATACGGGCGGCCAGTCCTTCGACGATCGCCGTTTTCCCGACGCCCGCTTCGCCGATGATCACCGGGTTGTTCTTCTTCCGCCGGGTCAGCGTCTGCATCACCTGGCGTATCTCATCGTCCCGGCCCACCACCGGGTCCAGTTTGCCTTCTTCGGCCAGCTTGGTCAGGTCGATGCTGTACTTTTCCAGAGAGCGATAATGGCTCTCGGCCCGCGGGTCATCGACCCGGTGGCTACCCCTGACTTCCATGAGGGCCTGGTATACCTTTTCCCGGTCGATGCCGAACTCTTTCAATACCTGGGCCGAGTCCCCCTGGGACTCCACGGTGGCGGCGATAAACAGGTGCTCGGCGCCGATGAAGTCGTCCTTCAGGCGCTCGGCTTCCCGTTTGGCCTCGTCCAGCAACCCGGCCGCTCGGGGAGTGGCATAGAGCTGGTTGGTGCCGCCTGTCACCTTGGGAGTGGCCTCTAGGGCCCGGTGCAATGAGGCTTTGATTGCTTCCGGCGCCACGCCTATTTCGTTGAGAATGTCGGTGGGCAAGCCCCGCTCCAAGTCCAGCAGGGCCATCAAGATGTGCTCCACGTCCCACTGGCTATGGTTGTAGCGTTGCACCAGCTCCTGGGAGTTCTGCAACACTTGCTGTGCTTGTTCTGTAAATTGGTCTGGTCTTAATACCATCTCTATGACTCCTTGATCTGAACCCTAGGATCTAAAACCCAGGTTCTGGACTTCAGGCCCTCAGGACTTCTCTGCCCGTTGCCGGGTCCTTAAAGTCGTGACGGCCTTCGTGAGTTCTCTAACCTGGCCCTCCAGTTCTTCGATTTTGGCCATAAGCTTAAGAGCGATCTCAGCCCCGGCGAGGTTCACTCCCATGTCTTCAGTTAGAGACTTCAATCGGCGCAATCGTTCTATGTCGGCCATTGAGTACAGCCGCTGTCGGCCCACGGTCCGAGAGGGCCAGATGAGGCCCACTCTTTCGTAGTGCCGCAACGTTTGGGCGTGGACCCCGACAATGCGGGCGGCTACGCTGATTACGAAGCACGGTTCCTCTCTAAATTGATTGTCAGTCACCATAACTATTTCCTAATTCGGGGGCCTAGTCTGTCGGCTCGCTTTCGGTTTCCCCCAGCCGGTCACGCCTGAGCTTGCGGAAGAAGTCGCGGTCGTCGTCACTGAGTCCGGTGGGCAGATCAACCTTCACTGTGGCGTACAGTACGCCACGGGACGTTGCGCCGTTGGAGCTAGCGCCCAGAGTCGGCATTCCCTGTCCGGACAGGCGGAACCGCCGTCCGTTGGGCGTTTCCGGCGGTACGGTCAAGGCCACCTTGCCGGTTAGCGTCGGTACGGATAATTCGGTGCCCAGCATTGCCTCGTCCAAGGGCAAATCGACCTCGACGTACAGGTCCCGCCCCTGACGGCGGAACGTCTTGTGCTCTATAACTGAGATAACTAGGTATAGGTCGCCGCCTTGGTCCCCTCCGGGAGAAATGCGTACCCGGGAGCCTTTGTCCACCCCCGCCGGGATTTTGACCTCGAGGCGCCTTCCGTCCTGCGTTTGGAGCAACCTGGAGGCCCCGTGGAAGGCCTCTTCCAGCGTTACGTCCACATGGTATTCGGCCGGTGGTGGACGATAGTTGACACCGGCGCCGCCAAACATCTCCTCGAAGATGCTGCTGCCCCGTCCTCCGAACACCGAGAATTGGTCGTCACCGCCCCGGGTTGATGATCGAAACGTCTGGCGAAAATTCCCGCCCTGACCGGCCTGATCGTACTGGTCCGCATGCTTCCAGTTATCGCCGTAACGGTCATATTTTTTGCGGGATTCGGGATCGTTGAGGACGGTGTAGGCCTCATTGATCTCTTTGAATTTCTCTTCGGACGTTTCGTCGTTCTGGTTAACGTCCGGGTGATGCTTGCGCGCCAAACGCCGAAAGGCCTGACGGATATCCTTCTCCGAGGCCCCTTTGTTGACACCCAATATGTCGTAGTAGTTAGGCATTACTAAGGCTGCGGCTCAGGATCGCCGCTGCCGACTGCTTAATGGATTGGTCTCCAGGGTGAGTTCCTGAATAGGATTGTAGCTTAATTGATCCTGTAAGTCAACCAATAATGATATATAAAATACCTATAACATGAGTTATAAATATCAAAGACTTGACAGAAAACGACTCAACTATGTATAATCGATTTTAGCAATTAGGGAAACGGCCCCCAGCCCCACTACAACAATACAGTCAGGAGGAGATCCATATGGTACTAACGCGTTGGGACCCACTATTCGAGCTACGGCGGGCTCACCACTTGATGGACCGGCGTTGGCCGCGATTTTTCGACTTTACAGCCGAGAACGGGACCGAAAATCGGACCGATGACCGAACCGGCCGCCGAGACTGGGCTATCCCGTTGGACATCGTCCGCAACGAGGATAACGTAACGGTGCATGCCACCCTGCCGGGAGTGAACCCGGACGACATCGATGTGACCATCGACGACGGGGTGCTCTCCATCAAGGCGGAGACCAAGGTGGACGAGGAGCGCAAGGACGGTAACTACGTGGTCCGCGAGCGGCGGTACGGCAACTTCCATCGTTCCATGCGCCTACCCGAGAACGTGGATGCCGACCACGCCGAGCCTCACTACGAGAACGGCGTGCTAACCATCAAACTTCCGGTGGCCGAGTCCAAGAAAGCCAAGCAGCTAAAGGTGACCGCAGGCAAGGAGCTCACGGAAGCCAAGTAAAATCCGCTCGGCGCCGGGCAAAATTATAAGAGAGGGGAGCCGCCCGGCTCCCCTCTCTTTCTTTTACCAGGGAACCCCGAACAGGGCAAGCCCACGTCAGAGTCCCCTTGCCTGGGCGCCCTGGGGGTGAGACGCCCACGGATGCGGAGGTGGGGAATTCGTAGAGGATGGTCAATGGGTGCATGGACTTCCCCGCCCTCCAAATACAACTACGCCGCGCCGCCGAGGGCGGATTTAATGGTCGGTGGGTATCTTCGCGGGATTAATCGTTGGAGAAATTCAGTCTCTGTTGAGTGACGGTCCCGATAGCTCAGCGGTAGAGCGGGTCCTTCAGCCGAAGGATTAACCGCTAAGTCGTATTGAGGGCCGCTGAACCAGATGCTACAATTCGGTAGGCAAACCACCGCAGGCTGACCCACGGTTCACTGCGTTCCCCGATAGCTCAGCGGTAGAGCGGGCGGCTGTTAACCGCTAGGTCGTAGGTTCGAATCCTACTCGGGGAGCCACAGATACAAAAATGGACTCCGGGGCTGTCAAAATGGCATGGATGTACGAGAGGCTATTTCTGCCTCCAAAGCTGGACCAGCTACGCGCACGAGCGAGAGGTTACCGGATGTCCTGGAATTCTACCTTCAGTACCACTACATCGAGGGCAGCACTCCCGACACCATAAAGTTCTACCGCAAAGAGGTTCGGCAGTTCATCCTCTGGCTGGGAGAACAGGGGCATTCGCTGTTAGCGGGTGAAGTCACTGCCCTGCACATCTTGGGACACCTGGAATCCCTCAAGCGGAGAGACCTGGCACCCAGGAGTGTCCGCACCCGTCTACAAGCTATCAAGACGATGTTCAAGTGGGCCATGAACTGGGAAATCGTTCCTCAGAACCCCGCCGAGCGCATCAAGCCCCCCAAGGTCCCCAAGGTCAGGAAGCCGTTTCTCAAGCCGGACGCCTTCGACAAGCTACTGGACCTTTGCCCCCTGACCACGATGGTGGGGGCGCGGCGGCAGGCAATGATGTGGCTGCTGGCAACTACGGGTGTCCGACACCGGGAGTTGACGTTGCTGCAGCTAGAGGACCTGGACTGGAAGCGCGGACAACTCCGGGTCCTGCGCCGGCTGGTAGAGAAGGCCGGACTGAAGGGGCAAGTCAAGGACGTTTGCCATATCTTCCGGCGCACCTTTGCCGCCAACGCTGTGCGGCAGGGGATTCCCAGGCCCCACATCCAGGGGGTGGCCGGGTGGTCCACGCCGCACATGTTGGACCATTACATCGCAGCGATGGAGGCCGAGGATGGGGCTATCGAGGCGTTCCGAGAGTTCAAGCCCTTTGGGGGGTGAGGGGCCGACATTCAAGACCGCTCTCATCCGCTTCTAGTACTCAGTCAACCTAATTGTTGGCAGGATAGAGATGGTGAAGCTTGACTCGGGCGTCCACAGTGGAGAATCTCCAGTCAATGGTTGCTCCGGCTTGGTTTCGTTCTGCCTCCAGGGCCGCGATCTCGCCACTCAAAGTCTCTTCATCGGCAATACGCCGGCGCAGGACTCGCCTGGCCAAGACACTGAACTCGATCTCTGCCATGTTGAGCCAACTACCGTGCTTGGGAGTGTAGTGAAACTCCAAGCGTTTGCGTATTCGCCTAGCCTCCTTGGGCTCGAAGGTTTCGTAGAGGGAAGCTGGTTTGTGGGTGTTGAGGTTGTCCAGCACCACCCGGATCTTCTCGGACGCTGGGTAAGCTTCATCGGCCAGCCACCGCATCTGCTGAGCGAAGTCCACCATGGTACGACGTTCGGTCACTGCCACATGCCTCCAGCCCGCCAGGGGCTCGCACAGCATGAACAGGTTTCGGGTGCCATTGCGCTGGTACTCGTAATCGTATCGCTCCCGTCGTGCCGGCTTGGGCGGGATCGGAGACCTCTTTTCCGCCAGCAACTGCTTGGAGGTCTCGTCGAAACAGACCACCGGGCGCTCTGGGTCATAGGGTTCCGCGTAAAGGTCCAGCACATCCTCCATACACGCCACAAACTCGGCGCTCACCTGGGGAATACACCACTCCTTCTTCTGCCACGGCTTGAGACTGTTTTTTTCAACCGCTTGCGAATTCCCTCGTGGGACATGGAGGGCGCCAGCCCCAACTCCACCACCTTGTTTGCCAGGAGCCGCAGGGTCCAGTGGTCATGGCCTGGAGGGGCCTCGCTGCACGCCAGGGCAATCAGGTGCGCTTCCCCCCGCTCATCCAGTTTGGTCGGATGTCCTGGCCGAGGATCTTCCTCCAAGGCCCGCTTCAGTCCTCCCTCCAGCTACCGCCGCTTGGTACGGCACACCGTACCCGCAGACGTGTCCAGCGCCTCCACGATGCGCATCACCCCCCAGCCCGTATCTGCCTTTAGCAGAATACGGGCCCGGGCAACCTTGATTCCCTCGTAACAAGGCCTGTTTGAGATGAGCCCTGGCGTGCGAAGGTGGTCTGGAGCGGAGGAGGCCACGGGATGCCGGCTGCTGGCCTCACCGCCCTATCTGCCGCGCTCAGGACAAGCGTGATCCCGTTGCGGTACCCCTTCCGTGGCTCAGGGCACCCGGTGGAAGTTGTGGAGCGGCGCCCTCATGCGGCCGCGACCGCAGGTACCGTCCCGACCGCCCGCTGAGCCGTGTTCTCCATCTCCACCAGGCGTGCATGGACCATCCGTTTGAAGTTGCACGCCAACGCCTTCAGGTAGACGGCAAGCCGCACCCGACGGCCCCCTCGCACCCGCAAGCGCCCAAGCCCGTGGGCGCGCTTCAGCTCGGAGTTCGTTCCCTCGATACCAGCCCTTATGTCATACCGCTTGCGCCACTCCTCGGTGGCCTCGGCCCTCCGGCGCCGCTCGATGTTCACCTTCACCAGGTCCGCCTTGAGGACGTAGGCCCCCGCACGCCGGTCCAGCTTCACTGGGCAACGGGATCGCAAGGGGCAGGGCTCGCATGTTGTCCCGGCAAAGTGGACCTCTACCCGCTCCGGCGCATCCTTCAGCTCGTACTCCTCGATGGACGGGTGGCCGGCGGGGCACACCGTGGCCTGCTCCCCTGTGACGTCGATCTGAAAGTCCGCGGCGGTGAGCGGCGGTGGTCCGTCACCCTCTCCTTCGTGCGAGTTCCCCGGCGCCGACCCCGCCACCGGGCTCACCAGTTCCGTTCCCCGGCGCGAGGCTTCGAAGGCATTGCGGCCCGACCCATACGCCGTGTCGGCGAAGAGCTCGTCCGGTCGGACCTTCCGCTCCGCGAGCCCGTCAACGACCGGCACGCTCACGTCGGTGTCGCTCCCACTCGAGGGGGTCACCTCCACGTGGGTGATGAGCTGGGTGGCGTTCTCCTCGTGGCAGGTCTCCGCCACCTGCACCTCGTACCCCTTCCCCTTGTGGCCGCTGTAGGTCACATCCGGGTCGTGGGGCGATTGCAGCGAGTCGGCGGACACCTGCTTCGGGTCCTTCAAGGCCACGGGCACCTTGCATTCCCCAGCATCGTCGTCATCGTCTCTGGGGCGCCCGTCCTGGTGTTTGCCCACATGGCACTGCTCCCGCAGCAGCCGCTCCAGCAGCCGGTACTCCTCCAGCTGGGCAGCAGTCGTGCCATGGAACCGGTCCACCAGCCGGTAGAGGTCCCGGGCACAGACCGAAAGGCGTCGCCGACCCTCCCCCGTGCGGGCGTCCTCGTAGTGGGTCGCCTCGTCTTCTTCCTTCAAATAGCGCCCTAGGAGGCCCTCCGGAACCCCAGGGCGAAGCTCTGGGTGCTCCCAGCGCAAGGCCCGCAGGAACAACCGCATCGTCTCACAGAACAGGCCCAGCCGGGTGAGTGTGGCGATGTTGCTCATGATGTGGGTGGAGTCCAGCCGTTGCTTTCCGGTGCGTATGCCCAGCGCCTGGATGATCCGGTCCGTGGTCTCCTGGAAAGCCAGCCGGCCACCGTCGTGCTGCATCAGGCGAACTCGGAAGTTGTGGAGGGTCTTCTGGGGCAGGTGGGTCTCCTCGATGTCTAGCCGCAGGGCGTGGTGCCAGAGCAGGTTGAACTCTAGTTGTTCCAGAGCTTCATCGTCGGTGAGGTTGAACATCTCTTTGAGGAGGTGGACCCCGAGGACGGTCTGCACCGCCCGGTTGGGACGGCCGTTGTCCACGCAGTACATGGGAGCAAAGCGCTCCTCGTCAATCAGGGGGAGCGCCTCGTTTCGGAAAACCTCGGCCTAACTTCTCTCCAGGCGCTTAGCCTTCTTCGGCGTCACCAGGAACTGGGACTGCCAGAGGCTCTCTTGCGGGTCTCGTATTCGGAACATCCTCCCCTCCCTCGGCCAGGCGCAGCGCCCACGACCTTTTATTACATTATCCCCACCTTGCCCCAGGCTGGCGAGGGGTTTTTACGAACAAATCAACCTTTCGCGCTGGGCTCTTTCCCCCGCGAATCAGTCGTTCCAACTGGTCTCGTTCTTCCCTTTCCAACCGGACCACATACCGTTCTCGTCCCATGGCTGCCACCCTCCTACGTCAACACTCCTAAAAAAGGGTAGCAACCTTAGACGTTTTCTTATACAATTACCAAAACCGAGTTGACTGAGTACTAGCGTTTGCCCTTCGTTCTTACTTTTGGTGGTCATCCTGACGGGCGGCGCAGTGGGTCTCTCCGGTCGGGTCTGGGGATCGGGAACCCAGTCCTCGTTCACGCGGTTGTCACTCTCTAGTATCGACGTGAAGGAATCTACTGCGTCATAGTGTTCGACCCTGTGGTCGTCACCCTGCAACAGGTCCTCAAAGCTGTCCGCCAAGTCCTGGTCCCGGGATACATCGTTGGCGTCACTGTCTTTGGACTCAAAGCCGTCGTCGGGCTCGTAGTCCCCGGACCCAGTCCAGGGCAAGGTCTGGGAAATGTCGTCGCAATCGCCGCAGGTCAAGGCGCTCACCATGCAGCCCTGTGGGTCCTCCGGGCTGTCGCAGGGGATGTCCGTTTCACAGACGGCGCAGCGGTGGGTGTGGCTGCTTTCTCCCAGGTATAGTGGCGTCCTCTTGGTCACCATAGGCGCCTCCCTTTTTGCCCCAGTGTATCTCTGAGGTAACGGTCGGCGACAGGCGCTGGTGTCATTAAGAAGACCGGCCCCACGCGGGCTGAGGCCCAGACATTGCGGGAAATGCCCCAAAGAGTAGCTAAGAAGCCCGTGGCGGGTGTTTTGTGGGCCGGCCCGAGGTTTGTGTGTGTGGTGGTGGGTTGAGGTGTGTTGCCCGCCGCAGTGGCGGCCACTTGCGGAAGAACGCTCAGACCGCTACTCGCTCGTGTTCCAGTATCTCTTCCTTACCTTTGGACACGCCGGCGACGAGGGTCAGATATGCCCCAGAATCCCTGTCCCACCACCTCCAAAGTGGCCAGCCGCTCCTTGCCACTACGCTCTAGTACTCAGTCAACCTAATTGTTGGCAGGATAGAGATGGTGAAGCTTGACTCGGGCGTCCACAGTGGAGAATCTCCAGTCAATGGTTGCTCCGGCTTGGTTTCGTTCTGCCTCCAGGGCCGCGATCTCGCCACTCAAAGTCTCTTCATCGGCAATACGCCGGCGCAGGACTCGCCTGGCCAAGACACTGAACTCGATCTCTGCCATGTTGAGCCAACTACCGTGCTTGGGAGTGTAGTGAAACTCCAAGCGTTTGCGTATTCGCCTAGCCTCCTTGGGCTCGAAGGTTTCGTAGAGGGAAGCTGGTTTGTGGGTGTTGAGGTTGTCCAGCACCACCCGGATCTTCTCGGACGCTGGGTAAGCTTCATCGGCCAGCCACCGCATCTGCTGAGCGAAGTCCACCATGGTACGACGTTCGGTCACTGCCACATGCCTCCAGCCCGCCAGGGGCTCGCACAGCATGAACAGGTTTCGGGTGCCATTGCGCTGGTACTCGTAATCGTATCGCTCCCGTCGTGCCGGCTTGGGCGGGATCGGAGACCTCTTTTCCGCCAGCAACTGCTTGGAGGTCTCGTCGAAACAGACCACCGGGCGCTCTGGGTCATAGGGTTCCGCGTAAAGGTCCAGCACATCCTCCATACACGCCACAAACTCGGCGCTCACCTGGGGAATACACCACTCCTTCTTCTGCCACGGCTTGAGACTGTTTTTTTCAACCGCTTGCGAATTCCCTCGTGGGACATGGAGGGCGCCAGCCCCAACTCCACCACCTTGTTTGCCAGGAGCCGCAGGGTCCAGTGGTCATGGCCTGGAGGGGCCTCGCTGCACGCCAGGGCAATCAGGTGCGCTTCCCCCCGCTCATCCAGTTTGGTCGGATGTCCTGGCCGAGGATCTTCCTCCAAGGCCCGCTTCAGTCCTCCCTCCAGCTACCGCCGCTTGGTACGGCACACCGTACCCGCAGACGTGTCCAGCGCCTCCACGATGCGCATCACCCCCCAGCCCGTATCTGCCTTTAGCAGAATACGGGCCCGGGCAACCTTTCGCGCTGGGCTCTTTCCCCCGCGAATCAGTCGTTCCAACTGGTCTCGTTCTTTCCCTTTCCAACCGGACCACATACCGTTCTCGTCCCATGGCTGCCACCCTCCTACGTCAACACTCCTAAAAAAGGGTAGCAACCTTAGACGTTTTCTTAAACAATTACCAAAACCGAGTTGACTGAGTACTAGCATTAGACTCCTATGATTCCGGGTATCGCACTGTGGATTCCAACCGCTTGGAATTGGATATAGGCAACGGTCCTGAAAGGAGGCTGTGTATCGCTATTAGAATCTATATTTGATTTGTTCGTAAAAACCCCTCGCCAGCCTGGGGCAAGGTGGGGATAATGTAATAAAAGGTCGTGGGCGCTGCGCCTGGCCGAGGGAGGGGAGGATGTTCCGAATACGAGACCCGCAAGAGAGCCTCTGGCAGTCCCAGTTCCTGGTGACGCCGAAGAAGGCTAAGCGCCTGGAGAGAAGTTAGGCCGAGGTTTTCCGAAACGAGGCGCTCCCCCTGATTGACGAGGAGCGCTTTGCTCCCATGTACTGCGTGGACAACGGCCGTCCCAACCGGGCGGTGCAGACCGTCCTCGGGGTCCACCTCCTCAAAGAGATGTTCAACCTCACCGACGATGAAGCTCTGGAACAACTAGAGTTCAACCTGCTCTGGCACCACGCCCTGCGGCTAGACATCGAGGAGACCCACCTGCCCCAGAAGACCCTCCACAACTTCCGAGTTCGCCTGATGCAGCACGACGGTGGCCGGCTGGCTTTCCAGGAGACCACGGACCGGATCATCCAGGCGCTGGGCATACGCACCGGAAAGCAACGGCTGGACTCCACCCACATCATGAGCAACATCGCCACACTCACCCGGCTGGGCCTGTTCTGTGAGACGATGCGGTTGTTCCTGCGGGCCTTGCGCTGGGAGCACCCAGAGCTTCGCCCTGGGGTTCCGGAGGGCCTCCTAGGGCGCTATTTGAAGGAAGAAGACGAGGCGACCCACTACGAGGACGCCCGCACGGGGGAGGGTCGGCGACGCCTTTCGGTCTGTGCCCGGGACCTCTACCGGCTGGTGGACCGGTTCCATGGCACGACTGCTGCCCAGCTGGAGGAGTACCGGCTGCTGGAGCGGCTGCTGCGGGAGCAGTGCCATGTGGGCAAACACCAGGACGGGCGCCCCAGAGACGATGACGACGATGCTGGGGAATGCAAGGTGCCCGTGGCCTTGAAGGACCCGAAGCAGGTGTCCGCCGACTCGCTGCAATCGCCCCACGACCCGGATGTGACCTACAGCGGCCACAAGGGGAAGGGGTACGAGGTGCAGGTGGCGGAGACCTGCCACGAGGAGAACGCCACCCAGCTCATCACCCACGTGGAGGTGACCCCCTCGAGTGGGAGCGACACCGACGTGAGCGTGCCGGTCGTTGACGGGCTCGCGGAGCGGAAGGTCCGACCGGACGAGCTCTTCGCCGACACGGCGTATGGGTCGGGCCGCAATGCCTTCGAAGCCTCGCGCCGGGGAAACGGAACTGGTGAGCCCGGTGGCGGGGTCGGCGCCGGGGAACTCGCACGAAGGAGAGGGTGACGGACCACCGCCGCTCACCGCCGCGGACTTTCAGATCGACGTCACAGGGGAGCAGGCCACGGTGTGCCCCGCCGGCCACCCGTCCATCGAGGAGTACGAGCTGAAGGATGCGCCGGAGCGGGTAGAGGTCCACTTTGCCGGGACAACATGCGAGCCCTGCCCCTTGCGATCCCGTTGCCCAGTGAAGCTGGACCGGCGTGCGGGGGCCTACGTCCTCAAGGCGGACCTGGTGAAGGTGAACATCGAGCGGCGCCGGAGGGCCGAGGCCACCGAGGAGTGGCGCAAGCGGTATGACATAAGGGCTGGTATCGAGGGAACGAACTCCGAGCTGAAGCGCGCCCACGGGCTTGGGCGCTTGCGGGTGCGAGGGGGCCGTCGGGTGCGGCTTGCCGTCTACCTGAAGGCGTTGGCGTGCAACTTCAAACGGATGGTCCATGCACGCCTGGTGGAGATGGAGAACACGGCTCAGCGGGAGGTCGGGACGGTACCTGCGGTCGCGGCCGCATGAGGGCGCCGCTCCACAACTTCCACCGGGTGCCCTGAGCCACGGAAGGGGTACCGCAACGGGATCACGCTTGTCCTGAGCGCGGCAGATAGGGCGGTGAGGCCAGCAGCCGGCATCCCGTGGCCTCCTCCGCTCCAGACCACCTTCGCACGCCAGGGCTCATCTCAAACAGGCCTTGTTACGAGGGAATCAAGGTTAGACGGCAGTCGCAGCTACTACGAATCAAAAACCGTCGACAGATTCTTGCACGTTGATTCTGATGAAGAATTCACACAACAAATGAAGGCTAGCACTTTGAACTCGCCAGACGTGGTGTGTTTCGGGGTCTTGAGCTACCTCCAGTTGATGGTGGTGGAAGAGATCGCGGGCCGCAATGGCGGCACGGCGATAACGCAGAAGTTCGACTCATTTGGGGACGACGCCGCTATCGTGGCGGCCATGCTTCATGAGTGGGGAGTGCATTCCCGCCTGGTTCCCAGCGCCTTGGGCGAGGACGAATACGGCCGCAAGGTCGCGGCAGTCATCGAGAGACTGGGCCTGGACACCGACCTTACCGTTGACCCCAAGATCGAAACAGTTTTTGAGGTCTCCATTGCAGACCATACCGGCGACCGCACCTACTACTACCAGCGAACTCCTCAGGCCGTGACGACGCTGGACCGTGCAGACCTGGGTTCCTTGCAAAATGCCCGGTTCCTATACGTGGACTGGTACGACGGCGACCATATCCTACGGCCGATTGAGACGGCAGCCAAATTAGGGGTCCCGCTCTTGGTCAACATCGAGTCCCAGTTCGACAATCGCGAATTGTTGCATGCTCTAGGTCCCGATGCCGCCGTTTGCCAAGTGACTTTGGACGAACCGGATGTCGCTGGGAAGATGGAAGAGGCCGCGCAAGCGGTGCTTGGCGCCGGAGTTGGGACTGCCCTAGTGACCGGCGGGGCCTTGGGCTGTCTGGCCGCCGACAACAACGAGATGGTTCGAGTGGAAACGCCTCAAGTGGAGGTGGCGGACGGTAACGGAGCCGGGTCATGCTTCGCCGCAGGTTTATCTACGGGCGGCTGCAGGAGTGGCCGTTGGAACGTTGCGCCAGGTTCGCCACAGCCCAGGCCAGCCTCAAATGCAGCCGTGTGGGCTACACGCCCTTCCCGGTGGAAGACGGCGAGCGCCTCGCCGCCACCCTGGTTGTCGATTCCCGCGCCTGGTAGCTACGTAGGCAGTGGAACCGGCCTTGGCCTTGCTAAAGGCCGGGATTACCTCTTTGCCGTACAGTTCGATGGATTCCATCACCCGTTCGTGAGGGATGGTCTCGGTCTGCATGATCAGCATCACTTTGGTCGACGCCGATGTCCTCGTAGGTCTTGATGGTCTTGATGCAGCTCTCCGGGTTGCCAGCAATGATGACTCCCCGGTCGGCCAGCACATAGCGTCGAGTTGGGCGACGGCCGCTCTGGCCGCGCCGGGCCGGAGTCCAGAGAAATACCGGCCTCCGCCGCCTGCTCCTTGTGAGCGTCGTCAGACTGCGCAACCAGCGGCCAAAGTCCGCCTTCAAGTTATCGGGTACGCCGCCCCAGGCCTCCAGCAACTCTTCATAGGCGTTAATGCGGCCTTGGATATAGGGCTTGTCGGGCCCGAAGAAAGTCTTCATAGAATCGGCGCACAGTTCCTTCGCTTCCTGGTCGTCCTTGCCGCAGAAGGAGTGGACGTTGTTGCCCCAGAACTCGTTGACCTCGGCGCCCACCGGTTCGGCATCCTTAATTGCGTCCCGGTAGACCTTAACGTGGTCGGCGAGAATATCGACTGCGTAGGAGGCCGAAGACAACACGCCGATGCCCTTCTGAGCCGCCAGGCGAAAACTGTCGGTCTGGGTGCAGGCCAGGTACATCCGGGGATGCGGCTTCTGGAAAGGCTTGGGGAGTATCCGTCGGCTGGGCACGTTCCAGAACTTACCCTCCCAAGAAAACTCTCCCTCGGACTGCCAGATTTGCGGAATCATGTCGATGGCCTCGTCCCAGCGGTCCCGGGTTTCGCGCGGGTCGATGCCCTGCCCCATTTGCTCGTAGGCGTTGGAGCGGCCGGTGCCGAATTCCACGCGGCCATTGGTGAGTTGGTCCACCATAGCGGCCCGTTCTGCTATCCGAATGGGATGATGGTTGGGGAGAATTGAGACCCCGAAGCCGATTCTGATGTTCTTGGTGCGCTGGCTGAGGGCACCGAACATCACCTCCGGACACGGTGACCCGGAGAAACCGTACAGGAAATGGTGTTCAACGAACCAGAGATTGTCGAACCCCACCTTGTCGGCCAACTCGCACTGGTCCAGCGTTTCCTTATAGAGCAAGTTCCAATCAATTTCTTCGTCGTCCCCGTAAGGTCGCTGCATCTCATACAAAAGTCCGATTTCATGTGTCCGCTCCCACCAGATTCAATCTCCAAATTGTGCCAAGTATACAATACCCAGTCTCTTCTCCCTTGAGAGAAGAGGCTGGGTTGAGGGTGAGCCTAGGTCGAACCGTCTAACTGTTGAAAATGTCCAACGGCAGGAAAGCCGAGACGAGGGAAGTTGGGGACGTCCACGACCTCGCTCACCTTCAAGTCCACCGCCACGCTGCAAATACAGTACGCCTGCTCACGGGTCCAGCCACGCTCCTGGAGGAGGTGAATCATGTTCAACAGGGCATTACGGGAGGCCAACGTGCCGTCTTCCGACTGGGCCACTCCGTCCGAGGCAACGCACATGCCGGTGGAGGCCAGGAAACGCCGCGGCGCCGCCATTTCCGGACTGGTGAAATAGTCGTCCCGCTCGAAGTAGGGGAAGTTGATGTTGCGGCGGGTGGCTCTCCTTTCAGGGGGCGGAAGCTGACGTGGAGGGTGCAGTCCATCTCGATGGCGGTGCCGCAGCACTCCGAGTCTCCTTGGGCGTAGTGGGCGTCACCGACGGAGAACAAAGCGCCTTCGGTGAAGACCGGCAGCATCAATCTCACTCCCGCCGTCAGTTGCTTGATGTCGACGTTCCCTCCGTTCTCTCTTGGTGGGATGGTGCGCAGACCCTCGGAAGCGAACGGCTCCCAGGACGGTACTGCTCCGCTGGCGGTGGGTCCGACCACCATGCCGCCCCTTCGCAGCAGTTCATCTTCCCGCAACAATATCTCCTGGCGTAGCGCCCGGGACGGGGCTACTCCGATGGTGCCCATGAACGACGCCTCGGGGATGCGGACCCCCGGTAGCTGCTCCGACTGGGCGAACCCGTTCCCTATGTCCCAGTGGACGACGTAGGGCTCGGTAAAATAGTCACGGAGAAAGCCAAAGCCGGGGATGATGGTGGTGAATCCCACTTGGCGGGTTCGATATTAAGGATGGTGACTTCCAGGAGGTCACCGGGTTCGGCGCCGTTGACGTACACCGGGCCGGTCAGAGGGTGGACCAAGTCCAAGTTGACCTTGAGCAGGTCGGCGGGCTGGGACGTCGAGGTTACTTGGCCATCTAACGCGTTGCGCGTCTGCATGACCACTTCTTCTCCGGGGATCGGCCCTAACGGCGGGCGGAATGTCAGGGTGCCAACGGTTGTGCCCTTTTCGGGCTCGCCGGCGCACTGTTTACTGTAGTCCAACTCGATAGTTTTCATACGGCACCTCAAAGTTGTTGGGCATTTGGCCGCCTGCATTATAGACCAAGCCGCAAGCTAGAGGTGGATGCCCGA
>CBDFHM010000009.1:0-227708 GCA_965247605.1 Dehalococcoidia bacterium
GTGGCCGACGCGCACCTCGCGTCGGCGCATCTCCACCTCAACCGGCGTCTCCTCGTCCATCTCGGCGGGGGTGCCGCCCAGGGCGGCGGCCAGCATCAGCATCCGCAGGCGGCGGCCGCTCAGGGGGTGGACGGACAGCCCGGCCCGCGCCAGCAGGCCGCGCAGCTCGTCGAACCGCCCGAACTCGGTGATGGCGTAGAAGCGCCGGTCGAGGATGCCGTCGCGGGCCTCCAGCTCGGTGAGCAGCCTGCGAAGCGACTCCGACGCCGCCTCGGTCTGCGGCGGCAGATTGCCCGGTTGGGCCTCCGCGAGCCTCTCCCGCAGCCCGTCAAGGCGCGGTGCGTGCTGCCTGATGAGCAGCTGCAAGGGGAAGTCGCAGGCGTTGAGCGCCCCGGCGAAGGCCCCCAGCTTCGGCTCGTCCAGTTCGAGACCCATCACCTCGCACACGCCGAGCTTCGTCCCGTCCAATCGGACGGGGCCGTCCTCGTCAAGGTGGGAGACCATGAAGAACAGGGGCAGCTCGGGTGGAGGCTTGGGCGCCGGGGACGTGGGTTCCTGGGTCTGCGGAGCGGCTGCGCCTTGCGGCGGCCCCTCCGCTCCGGTTGTCTTGTTTCGGTCAAACAGCTTCTTCAATTCGATGTTCTCCTTTGCGCTAGGGGGTGGGGAATGGGACGAGGCCGCTGCGCAGCAGCGCGGCGACCGCCTTGGCCAGAAGCACCAACACCAGGCCGACGACGGCCATCGCGACGGCGCTCTTGGCCTTGCCGCCGCCACGCTCCTCGGCTCCCTCGGCCATCAGGACGAAGCCCGCCCAGACGATGGCAAAGAGGCAGAGGCCGGAGGCGGCGTAGGCCATTGCGGTGAGCACCCGGTCGAAGGCGTCCAGCATGGCCTGCTCCTCGGCCGGGACCGCGCCGGTGGTAGCCAGCACAGCCCCGGCCACAAGGATCATTGCCAGTGCGCGCCTCACCATGGCCAGTCCCATTCGAGCAGGTCGAACCAGTCGCGCAGGCCGTCAGCGGGCGTCTGCTCGGCGGGCGTCTCTTCCGGCTCGGGCTCCGGCAGGACCAGGGCCTCGTAGGCGTCATCGCTGCCGACCTTCGACGCCAGGGACATGGACTCCTCGCGGCTCCCTGCGATGGGCGGGCGCTCCACCGTCTCGGCCTTCACGTGCTCCAGGTGCTGGACCTCCACCGTCACCTCCCTGGCGATGGTGGCGCTGGGGACGTAGGCGTACGCCGTCGCGGTAGCGGACGACGTGGTGCCGTCCTCGTGGGTGACGGTCACCGTCTCACTGTCGTAGTCGCTGTCCCCCGGGCGATAGAGATGCACCGTCTTGGTGACCTGTTCCACCCGGGCCGGGTGGTGGGTCAGCACCGTGAGCGGCGGCATGGGGATGCTCAGGGACGCTTGCAGGCTCACCTCCAGGGTCACAGGGTGGATGGCCTCGCCGTCCCCGACGGGCAGCCTGAAACGGGTCTCTCCATCCGGGACGAACGCGACGTTTGCGGTCGATGCGCCGATGGACGCGGAGACCGTCCCTGAGATTGCCGTCACCGCGGCGTCCAGGAGGGCCGTCGCGGCAACGTCCGCGTGTCCGGCCACCGTCTGGAGCTCGACCGGCTCCTCGACGGCGTCCTCGCATTCGGACTCGACGACGCCGCTGACGGCTCCCGGCGTCCAGCCCAGGGATGCGATCCAGACGTTGCACAGCTCTCCCTCGACTTCGGGTAAGGGGTACGGGATCAGCTCGTGCTCGACGGTGAGCGCCCCGGCCTGCCCGTGGCCGTCTTCCCACGAGACGGTGAAGGTCGGCTGCGGCCCCTGGAGGGGGAGCGAGTAGTCGATGCGCTCCCCCTCCGCCAGCGTGGCCGATCCCCAGAAGCGCAGCCAGGTCCCCTCCGGCCCGCCAAAGGCCCGCACCCGGATGTCCACGTCGGTGGCGGCGCGCAGGGTGACGGCTGCCCGGTCGCCGGAGACGGTGAGCGCCTCGACGAATATCCTCCGGCCGGGCACCGGCTCCTGGACCTCGAAGTCGATCTCGTCCCGCCAAGGCTCGTGGCCGTCGGCCAGGACCGCCTGGGGGACGGTGGCCACCGCCGCCGCGAGAGCGACGACGGCCGCGACTGCCAGGAAGCTCTTTGGGGGCTTGCCTCGCCGGGCCTTCCGGCTCCCGTCTCCGGTGCCGTTTCCGTTGATGTTGTCCTTGTCCGTCCGCCTGGGCTTGCCGAACCAGCGGTGGGGACGGAAGGGCCGCCGTCCGCCCTTGCGCTCCCGGCCGTTGCGCTTGGGGCGAAGGCGGCGCAGGGTCTTTCCCGCCCGCCTCGCCATCAGCCGCAGGGGGCCGGGGCCGCTCTTGGCGGGCTGCGCCGGGGCGGGCGGCTCGCTCCGCACCAGCTCGGACGGCGGCCCGACGTAGAGCCTCGCCCCCAGCCGGTACTTCAGCAGGTCGGCGGCCACCAGGGGCAGCCGCCGACCGCCTATCTTCCCCACGACGGCGGCGAGCCCCGCCAGGCCCAGGAGGACGGCGATGCCCATCCTCACCTCGGACGGCCCGACGGGGGCGTAGCGGTATGCGCCGTAGGACAGGGCGCACACCGCCGTCATCGCCACGATCTGCGGGAAGGTGAACCACAGCAGCACCCTGTCCTCGGCCTGCACGTGGGTCGGCACCTCGTGTTCTCTCATAGCTCTCTCTCCTTTCTAGCGTCGGTCTATCCGCCGTCCGGGGCTGGGGTGGGGTCGGGAAGGGTGGGGTCCACCGGCGATCCCACGACGGCGTTCATCACCAGCTCGACGACGCCGTAGGCCACCATCGCCAGGACGATCCCCGCCAGGGCCGTCATCATTGCGCTCTTGCCGCGCTCCATCTGGTGCGGCGCTCCCGACGCCGTGAGGTACAGGTATGCGCCGTAGATGAAGAAGCCCACGCCCACCGCTCCCACGACGCCCAGCAGGATTCCCACCAGGTTCGATATGGTCTGTGTAAGTTCATCCATTCGTTCTCTCCTCTCTGTCTTGACTGCCGGGCGTTTTCCCCGCCCGGTCTCCGTTCGTCCGTCTCTATCGGCTCTGCCGTCTCCGGTTGCCTAGTTGCACATCGCTCCCACCTCCTTCGTTCTGTTGTCGATGGGCGCGGGCCGCGCCCGCGCTCCGCTGGGGTCGTCGTTACTCGCCGGCGCTCCTGGGGGCCTCCCCGCCGCCGTCTCCGCCTGCCGATGGGGTGGCCATCGAAGCCGCCGAGCTGAGGCCGCTCCCGGCTGCCGACAGGCCCGCGCTGGCCGCCATCGCTCCAACGGCCATGCCTCCCGGACCCCCTGCGGCCCCGCCCGCCAGCATCCCGATGGTCCGGGCCGACCTGACCATCGAGGCGGGCAGGTTCATGCCGAAGTAGAGGGTGCTCAGCCATGAATCGAAGGTGCCGTGATTGCCGAGCATCGACGGCACCTTGGTCGCCATGTAGACGAAGGCCAGGGACATCAAGAGCTTCCAGATCAGGTCCTGCACCGGCTCGAAAGCCGCTATCGCGGCGAACTCGCGCAGGAAGCCGAAGCCAAGCGCCAGGGCGATGAGCTGCACCGCCTGCTGGAACACGGTCGTCATGAACAGGCGCAGCCAGTGGCGGCCCCAGCCCGCCGTGTGGGGCAGAATCCACAGCCCCAAAGCGATGGGCGCCAGGGCCAGAAGGATGTCGATGAGGGCGAGGCGCAACACCATCTGCACGATGACGTAGAGGACGAAGAAGCCGTAGACCAGGTAGAGGACCGCCAGGAGAAGGGCCATGCCCACGCTCCCGGCCTGCACCGCCGTCATCAGCGTGCTCAGGGTCGAGCGCAGCATGTCTCCGGGGGTGACGCCGAGGGAGTAGGCGATGAAGCCGGACACGGCGTCGGCCACGTCGATGACCAGGGCGCACCACCACAGGGACGACGCGGCGGCCACCAGGCCCAGCAGGAGGCGGGGAACCATCTCGCGCCACCCGGCCTGGGCGCGGCCCAGGTGTTCGGAGATGATGAAGCTCAGGCCCATCCAGCCGAGGATGACCGCCAGGGCGGCGGAGGTGATGGCCCAGACGACCATCCACGCCTGCTGCACCAGCCAGTGGCCGTAGGTCAGGTCGGGAGGGGTGCCGGTGATGATGTCGGCCATTAGTCGCTACCCTCCCCGGCAGTTGTCGGCGTCCTCGCCGGACGCCCGCTCGACAACTCCGCAGAGGGTCCCGTGGACTCCCTCGATGATCCACCCGGCGAAGGCTCTCGCCCAGCGCCCTGGGTTGAGGGCGGAGAGAATCTTGTCCCAGATGCGCCCCGGCTGGTGGATGGGTATGACGGCGTAGAAGTCGCCCCTCAACCCGTCCTCGGCCTCGGCCAGCATGACCAGCAGGTAGGCCCGGTCGCGGTCGAGCTCGGGGTGCTCGTCCAGGTCGGGGTACTCCCAGGAATACTCCCAGCCGTCGCTGCGCTTCTTCTCGCCGCCCTTCACCCGGTACATGGCGCTTATCCAGTCGCCGGTGTCGGCGTCCCGGACGGCGTAGAAGAGGTTTGCGATCTCCCGGTCGAAGATGGGCCTTGCGACGAACTCGCCGCCGCCCTTGCGCTCCACTAACTCCCGGTCGGCGTTGACCAGGACGACCTCGCCTGCGGGCGGGGACTGGGCCTGTGCGATTCCGCTGGACGGGATTGCCACGAGCGCCGCCAGGACCAGCGCGGCGGCCAGGGGCATCAGCCGCCTGGCTCTTCCCCCGGCTCTGCCAAGGTACATTCGGACGGTCGATGGAACTCCCACGTCTTCGCCTCCTCGTCGATTGGTTCGTAACGGTTGCCTTCGAGTCTGGGGAGTCGAGAACGTCTTCGGAATGGTGCGTGAGAGGGGTCAGTCCGCAGGCCCGGGCACGCGCGCTGACCCCTCTCACAGGGCGTGATAAATGGCGGGCCGGATGTGGTGTCATAGCCGTGTACAGGAATTCGAGTCCGGTGGAAGAGATGCGGCGTGGGTTGTGGGCAAGCTGGTACAGGCGTGGAACGCCCTCTACAGGACGTAGCCTGCGAGCACTTTGTCTCCGGGGTTCCTTCCACGACCGTTGGACAGCCTCCCTGCGAAAGTGGACAAAACGCCGGTGGGCGAAGCAGAGGTGAGTGGACAATGACAGCTAGGAAAGTGGACAAAGCGACGGTGGTGGCCGAAACGGGGTCGAATGGAGGGGATTTCTACCCCGAGACGAGCCGGAGCCTGGATAGTCTGCGGCAGATGCGGCTGATGGCGCTGCTCGGAGACATGATCGACGCCGAGGACGGTGCGAAGGCGGCGGCGGCTTTGGGCGTCAGCTACCGAACCGTGTCGAGGGTGGTCGAGTCGGGCAGGCTGACCGACCGCATGGCAGACGCATTGGAGCGGCACCTGCTGCTGGGGGGCGGCTCGGCTGCCGCCCAGCAGCGGACGCTGGTCGAGGCGCTGGAGAAGCGTCTGACCGCTCTGGAGGAGAAGCTGCGTGGCGGCCTCGAAGCCGTCGCCGGAGAGGTCAAGGCCCTGCGCGAGGAGCACGCCAGGGCGATGCGGCACGTGGAGCGGAGGCTGGTGCGTCTGGAGGCGGGAGGGCGCGGGTCTGCGATGTCACCGCAGGCCGGCGTGGAGCCTGAGCCCACCGGACGACGCTACATTCGCCCCAGGACGCATCCCCAGTTGGTCACCCAGGAAGCCGAATCCGATGAGGACCTGGTATACGGCGACGCGACGCCGGTGATCGTCGAGTGGCGCAGAGAGCGGGCAGAATTCCTCAAGACCCTGAAGACCGGCACCACGCTGGACAGGACGGAGGTCCAGGAGCGGATGTTGGAGCTGGAGATAGCCATCGTCGAGAAGCATGAGCTGACGCTGCCCCCGGCCTCGTTCCCCTGGGACGAGTTCGAGCGGCGGGATAAGGTCTGGGAGCGGACGCAGGACCTGAAGCGGGTGCGGGTGGAGCGCAACCGGGCGCTGCTGAGGCGCGCCCTCACCTTCGGTCTTTGGCGAAACTAGACCCTCGGACGCTCCCTGCGAAATGCGGGCTAAACCGGAGCGAGCAATCCGGGCACAGCGGGTCGATTGGTGCGGTTTCGGGCTTCCATTCGCTCGTCCGTTCGGGCGATAATTGACGCAGTTTCTGGCTTTTTCCAGCGTTTCCCGCCAAGAAACCTGGAGGTCCATCCCCGACCCGGAGCGGCCTGACGGATTGAGCCCTGCTCTCCCGACGGCGTTCCACGAGGGATAAGCGCCTTCCCGCTGCGTGAGTCGGTCGAGGGGTCGAGCACTGCTCCCCCGATGCCGGTTCGGAAGACGGGACAGAGTCGCAGTGGCTGGAGCGTCTCTCGCTTCGGCCCTTCGGACACCTGGTCGGAGTGCGCCCTGCACACTGGCCGGTTCCTCTCGTCTGCGGCATGGTTCCTGTGGAACTGGCCGTAGCTTCACCACGCGCCGGTCTGCGATGACCTCGTAGGCTGCGTCGCTCTCACCGCACCGTACTGTGGTTGATCTGCAGGCCGGTCGCACAACCCATTTCATCGCAGCTCCCCAGGTCGATTCCCCGTGATTCGACCCTGGGCCGAGCTGCGTCTTTCTCCGCCCCGCTCCGTCTTCTGCGTTCGACTTTCGACCGTGGGCGGAGTGCGTTTTCGGCAATCGGACACGGAATCAGGACACCAGGCAAAGGAGGTGCATCGGCATGGACGAATCACGGACACAGACCAAGGAAGGAGGACAGGACATGGCGGAGCAGTACACGGGACCCAGCGCGAAGCGGATCGGAGACCTGCTTCCGCACCGGGTGAGCTTCGAGCGGGGCTGGTTCTGGACGACGACGGCCATCTGTCACGGCGGAAAGTCGGACGAGCTGGCGTTTCGGCAGCGACCGGACGGCGACGGCATCGACGTGCGGTGCCACACCGGGGGCTGCTCGGCCGGCGTGGTGATAACCGAGTTTGAAGCGCTCATCGGGCTGCCCATCTGGACGGCCTACGAGCCCGTACGCGACGCGGCGGTCAAGGCCCCTGAAAGGCGGCCCTGGTGGAAGCGCAAGCGGGTCGTGGTGGCCGGGGCGGTCGCCCTGGTCATTGCGGCGCCGCTGCTGACCCTCGACGTGGAGCTCTTCTTCCTGAACCTCGTCGGGCTGGGCATCGGAGCGCTGCTGCTTCGGCGGTTCATTCCCCGGCGTCCGGTAGGGAGGGTCCGTCGCCGCTGATGAGGGGGCCTCCGGCTCCCTCATACCCATCCCAACGCAAAGGGCCGTCTCCCATCCGGGGGCGGCCCTTCCTCTTTGCCCGCAAGCGGGCGCAAACGGCAAGGCAACAAAGGCAACACAACACAGAAGGAGGTCGTGATGACGACGGCAACGGTAGTAGCAGGCAATCGGACGATGGACAACGTAGTGAGGCCCCGGCGCAGCCTCGAAGAGCTGGTCGACCAGCTCATTGCGGCGATGTTCAAGGAGCAGCCGCAGACGGCTGCGACGGAGACACCGAGCGTGGCCAAGAGCGTCCACGAGGCTCGGCGGATGCGGCAGGCGGGGGACATCGCCACGGCCCTGGCGGTCTTCGCCGGCATGGACGTGGGGAAGGCGGAGGGGCACGAGGCTCGGTGGGCCTACGCCGAGTGGACGGACCTGGTTCGGCGGCGCTTCGGAGACCGGGACGCTCTGGTTTACAGCCAGGGCACTGGCAGGGCCGCAGCCCTTGTTCCCACGGACGACGGCGGGACGCTTGAGGTCGTGGCGGTCCTGGGGATGCGCTGGAGACCCGGCAAGCTGGTCTCGGGGCGCAGCCTTCGGGGGCTCAGGCCCCTGAACGGGGGTGCGTGATGGTCACGGCCAACGTGGACATTGCCGCGCTGAAGGCGCGTCACCCCTTGGGCGACACGGTGGAGGCGTCGGGAGTCAGACTCAGGGGTCGGGGCAGGGTCCGCCAGGGCGTTTGCCCTTTCCACGATGAGGCGGAGGGCAGCTTCACGGTGTACGCCGACTCGGAGCGGTTCTACTGCTTCGGGTGCGGCGAGGGGGGCGACGTGCTGGACTTCATCCGGCGCGCCGAGAACCTGAGCCTGCCCGAGGCGATCCGGCGGCTTGACGGGAACGCTTACCCCATTGCCAGTCGTCCGGTTCCTGCAAGGCGTCCCACGCCGCCCCCGTTGCCTCCCAGGGACCCGGCGCTGCTGACAGCGGCGGCGCGCTTCTACGCCGGGCAGCTCCGGCGCAGCCCCGCGGCTTGGACGTACCTTGCCTCGCGGGGCGTCGGGCTTGACGCCGCTGCTCGTCTTGGCCTCGGCTACGCGCCGGGACACGGGCTGCGGGAGGCCCTTGCGTCGGACGGCTTCGATGCCGGATGGCTCAGGGACTGCGGCCTGTTCGCCGAGCGGGGTTCTGAGCGGTTCGCCGGGATGGCGGTCGTCCCGGACATCTCAGGCGGGCTTGTCCGCTGGCTCGTGGGGCGGGCTGTAGACCCCGACCGGACGCCCCGTTTCCAGGCGCTTCCCGGCCCCAAGCCGGTGCTTGGGCTTGCGGGTCTCGGCCCCGCGCCGCCCTTGGCGGTCGTCGCCGAGGGCGTCTTCGACTGGCTTGCCCTTGCCACTTGGGGCGTCCCCGCCGTCGCAGCCCTGGGCACACAGGGGGTCGAGAGGGTGGCGGAGGGCCTGCGGGGCTGCCCCCGGGTCTTCCTCACCTTCGACGCCGACGACGCGGGCCTTGAGGCCACCGAGCGGCTTGCGGGCTTGCTTGGACGCAGGGCCGTCGCCGTCACCCTTCCCCAGGGCGTCGGCGATGTGGCCGAGCTTGCCGCCCTTCCCCACGGACGGACGGCCTTCCTCCGCCTGCTTGCACGGGCGGCCCGCTCCGCTCGCTAGCGGCTCCCCACCGCTTCCCTTCGGGCTTCTCGCCCGCCCCTCCCTAACGGGACTTGCTCCCGCCTCACCGGTTTCCACTCTAACCGCCCAGGAGGACCTATGCCCAATGCACGACGGGCCTCGCCCGCACACGGGTTCCCGTAGAGGAACCTGCACCGGCCTTTGGCTACAGGACACAACATCACGGACAAGAAGGAGACAGACATGGTGAACAGGAACGGAAGCAACAACGGAAACGGCAACGGGCACAAGCCCGACGCCGCAATAGTCGGCGAACACGACCCCGCATCGAGTGCGGGGCTGACTCTGCTCTGGGACGGGCTGCCGCCCGCGGTCACGGGCGCCCTGGGGCAGCCCATCGACCCCGGCCTGGTCTCGCAGCGCAAGGGGCGGGGCGGCAGGGTCTTCGACTACCTCGAAGGCCACGCCGTCATCGCCCAGGCCAACCGCATATTCGGCTACGGCGGATGGGGCTACGAGCTGGTCGGCGACGTGACGCTGCGCCGGATCGAGACGGTCGATACGAGCACCGGCGAGGTGAAGGTCGCCCAGGGCTACAGCGCGCCGGTGCGGGTCACCGTCGCGGGCGCGCTGCCCCGCACCGACGCCGGCGTCCACCCGGTGACGGAGGACACCCTGGACGGGCACGACACGGCCATCAAGGGCGCGGTCACGGACGGCATGAAGCGGGCGTTCAGGAGCTTCGGCGTCCAGTTCGGCAACGGCTTCTACGGCGACCAGCCGCAGGCCGGCAACCCGCCGCAGCCGCAGCGGGTCTCCGCCCAGAGCCAGCCCCGTACTGGAAACGGAGCCAACGGCAACTCCGGCCAGGCCCATGGGCAGAGCCGCAGCGAGTCCCAGGTCGAGAAGCTGCGCAAGCGGCTTATCGAGATAGCCGCCGAGCAGGGCCTCGACGAGGACAAGGTGCGGACCGCCGTCACGGACCGGACGGGCAAGAGCCTCGACGACCTGGACGTCGCCGGGCTCGGGCCGCTGGTGGAGGCCGCCGCCAACAAGCTGCGGCAGATGCAGCAGGCCCAGGCCGCCTAAGCCTGCCGGTTAATCGGGTTCGGGATCGAGAGCGGGGCCGTCTTCTTCTGGGGGCTGCCCCGCTCCTTCATTACAGGACAAGGAGGCTACAAGCCATGACAACGATTGAGACCTTGGTAAGCACACCCTGGGGCTGGACGCATGACATCGAAGAGCTGGCCGAGGGCGTCTGGCGGGTCGCGACGCCGAGCCACGGCGGGCTGAAGCTCAGCCGGGAGCGGTGGAACGAGCTTCCCGCCGAACTGCGGGACGCCATGTTCACACAGACCTTCGCCGAGGAGGACTGCGAGGAGCCCATCGTCAGGACGCTGCTCGGCCTGGGTGACGACATCGAGAGGGAGATGGCGCTGAAGGTGGCGGGCTACTTCGACCGCTACGCTTCGGCCCTCCCGTACCTCCGCAGCTGCTCACCGGGCATCCACTACCACGCCGTCGCCTACTGGGGCGGCCACGGGACGGACCCCTTCGGGCGGTTCGACACCCGCATCGAGGCCGAGTCCTTCGTGGGCGACGCCGAGATGGTGCTGGCCTACGGAAAGCTGGAGGCTATCGAGTGCAGCCGGACGCTCCCGCTCTGCCGGGCGGAGGGGGGCAGGCCATGACCGCGACGACGCGGCCCCGGCCCCGCAGCCTTCCCAGCACGACGACCAAGCTACAGACCGAGTTCGGCAACCTTTACGTGACCGTCTCTGTGGACGAGGAAGAGAACCCCTTCGAGGTCTTCGGCTGGCTGGGCAAGGGAGGCAGCTTCCAGCACGGCGTCACCGAGCTGGCCTGCCGCCTCATCTCCCTGCACCTGCGAAGGGGAACGCCCCTCGAAGAAGTGATCGACCAGATTCAGGGCATCCAGGAGATGCAGCCCTTCTTCAATCAGATGCCCGACGGCAAGAGTGTTGCGGTGCTCGGCCTCGGCGACGGGATAGCCCACATTCTCAAGGCCCATCTGAAGGCCGGGGAGGAGCGAGAGGCGGAGACGGTGCAAGAGGCGGCGACTGAGATGAATGCGGCCGCATGAACGGCCAGGACAACGGTATCGAGGCGGGGCTGTCTCCTTCACGGGCGGCCCCGCTTCTCATTTACAGGAAGGAGGCGACGACGATGGTAACGACGATTGACGACAGGGCGGAGGTCTTCTCCCGCCCCGCGGCGCGGTTCGATGCGGACGGCAACATGGAGGTGCGGGCATCGGCGGCCCTGGGCTGCCGCCGCGCCCTCTGGTACGCCGCAACCAACTACGAGCCCACCAACCCGCCCAGCGAGGAGTCGCTGACGGCGATGGAGGCGGGCAACGCCCTGGAGCCGGTTGTGGTCCGGGCAATGGAGCGGGCTGGATGGAAGGTGGATGCCGCCGACCCCCACGACCCGCAGCAGGTGGCGGTGCGCATCGGCCCGAACCTGCTGGTCACGGGACACCCGGACGGCACGGTGCGGATGCCGGTGGAGGGAGACGAAGCGGCTAAGCCGCAGCCGTTTCTCTTCGAGGGCGAGACGCAGGGTCCCGCCTACGGCGACCCGATGGTCGTCGAGATCAAGACACGGGGGCCGGAGGCGTTCCGCCGCTGGCGGACGCTGGGAGCGGAGCGCAGCCATCCGGCGTCGGTGGCCCAGGCCGCCTTCTACTCGCTCGGCGAGTTCGGAGACCTGCGGGACGCGGTCATCGCCACGATGGATACGGGGGCTCGCACCTGGGACTGGGAGCGGATTCCCGCCGAACGGCTGGAGAGGGCCTTGACGGACGCCTGCGAGTGGCTCGGTAAGCTTGCCGCTCACCACGTCCGGAGCGGGCCTGACCCCGACGCGCTGCCCGACCGGGATTTTTCGTCCACCAGTTGGCAATGCAGGTCGTGTCCCTTCCTGAACATCTGCCTGCCGGGAGCGGCGAAGGCGAGTGAGGAGAAGGAGATCGAGGAAGAGGAGGTGAGCGACGAAGAGGCACGGGACGCGGTGGCGGCCTACGCAGAGGCTCAGGAATCCATCAAGGAGCCTGAGAAGGCCAAGCGCACAGCGCTGGACACCCTGAAGGCATGGATGCGCCGACAGGGGGACTCAAAGGCGACGGTGGGGGGCCGTACGGTCACCCTCGTCAGCTCGACCAGGTACTCCGTGAACCACCGCAGGCTCAACGAGGCCCTCGACCCGGAGGTCCGGGCCGAGATCGTCACCGAGAGCCAGTCGGAGTACGTGCGGGTCAGCTAGACGCTTCCCCTGATTGGGAGCGCAGGACGGGGCCGTCTTCCCTCTATTGGGGAGTCGGCCTCGCTCTCATTCAAGACGGGCGCGGCAAGACCGCGCTACTTCACGCACAAGGAGAATCAAATGTCACGCACCATCAACAAAGTCGAGCTCTTGGGCAGGATCGGAACGGACCCGGAGATGCAGTACACCCCCGGCGGCACCGCCGTCACCAAGCTGCGGCTGGCGACCGACCGCTACCGGAAGGACGCCGACAACGAGACGGACTGGCACAACATCGTCTGCTGGGGCAATACCGCCGAGGCGGTGAATCAGTACGTCGCCAAGGGCGACCGCGTCTACGTGGCGGGCCGCCTGGTGCAGAACTCCTGGGAGGGCGACGACGGCCAGCGCCGCCACCGCATCGAGATTCACGCCTCCGAGGTCGTGTTCCTCGACTCCCGCAACGGGAACGGCACCGCCGACGCCGCGGACATCGAGCAGCCGGTCGGCGCCTCTCCCTTCTAGCCGGTCGACTCACAACCGAATAGCGACGCCTTCCCGAAGGCGCGACCACGGGGCCGCTTCCTCCTACAGGGGCGGCCCCGCTCTTTGTCCTAACCCATAGCGAAGGAGGCCAACATGACCATGAAGACCATCACCAAGGACGCTGCTCTGCCCTGGACGCCCTGGCGGTGCGTTACCAGGTCGAGACCCAGCCGGAGCGCCCCACCGACCTGCCCACCATCTCAAGCCCGGAAGACGTGAAGCGGCTGGTGCAGCCGGAGATGGCGAACCTGGCACAGGAGCAGCTTCGGGTGCTCCTCCTGAACACCCGAAATGACGTGGTGGGCCAGCGGGTGATCTACCAGGGGGATATTCAGTCCATCTCCGTCAGGGCCGCCGAGGTGTTCCGCCCCGCAATCCTGGAGGTGGTCCCCTGCATCATCGTCTGCCACAACCACCCCAGCGGTTCAGCCGAGCCAAGTCCATAAGACGTTTCTCTCACCAAGCAACTCATCGAGGCCGGAGAGCTCCTGGGCATCAAGCTCCTCGACCATGTGGTCATCGGCAACCCAGGGATCGTCAGCCTCAAGGAACGGGGCCTCATGTCCTGACGCTCCGCGCCGTCCGGCCCATCACGCGGGTGGACACCCTCCCGCGCTTGCATCACCCACACCAAGAAACGAAAGGAGACAACTCCATGCTCGCGACTCACGCCATCGACCCTGAAGACCTCTACACCATCTCGGCGGCCGGCTTCAGCGCCACCGCCGACGCCTTCGCCCGCGACGAGGAGACCGACGGCCTCTGGTTCGTCTCGATGGTCGGCTCCCAGACGGCGCTCAAGGCGATCTGGGCGTCGCTCCTCAAGCAGCCCCCGGACGTTGCCCACATCATCCGGGGCGCGGACGGAATGGCGCTCCACGGCGGCTACCAGCGGTGCATCATCCCGTACGAGACCATCGGGACGTGGACGACCAAGATCGCCCGCCTGCCGGTCTCAGGCGGCTGGCACGCCCTCGTGTACACCAAGACCGCTGAATTCTCCTACGAGAAGGACTCCTTCCTCCTGTTGGCCCAGTCGGAGGAGGAGGCCCCGGCGCTGCACCACCTCTTTCTCGACAAGCGCAGCCCGCTGCCCCTGCACGGCTCCTGGGCCGGTTGGCTCTGGGAGCGGGGCCTGGAGGAAGGGGAGATCGTTCCCCTCCGGTCCGTGGGCGTCTCAGCCTACAGGTGCTCCCCCAAGGCCAAGAAGCTGCGCGAAGACCTGTCCGACGCCGTGGCGTCGAGCTGGCTCACGCTGCCCACGGAGGCGTCCGATGGATAGAACGCTGAAGAGGGCCAAGCGCAACAACAAGCGGCGCGGACAGCGCAACCACGGGGCATGGCGGCGGTTCTCCCCCGACGGGACGACCTGCCGCTACTGCCCCCACGACGGCTCGCAGCACCTCTGCCGGTCAGGGCAACCCCACTTCTACCGGCCCGCGACGGAGGAGGAGCGGCGCGACCCCACGGTCATGCTCTACCGCCACACCCTGCCGGAGGGCGGCTCGATGCTGGTGCGGCGGATGACCGTCGCGAACCACGCCGAGCTCATCACCGCCTTCTGCACGACGTGCGCCGAGAGCATCGGCACCCACCAGGTCCTGTGCTACCAGCGCAACCTGGCGGTCGGCGAGGTGGTCGGCATCGACACCCGCCACAACGACATGGCAATCGCCGCCTGACGCGGCACAGGACACACAGGAAAGGAGAGGAGACCATGCCGACTGAACAGACGCTGTTCTTCGACTGCCCCCACTGCGACGAGCGGTTCGCGCAGGTGGAGGAGTTCGACAAGGACATCCACACCGGGGAGATCTACCACTGCGGCTCGTGCGGTATCCAGGTGATATTCCAGGCGGTGACCGTCGAGGACTACGTGCCGCCCCCCAGGGCAAGAGGGGAGTGCCGCTTCCGCAACCCCGAACCCTGCCGGTTCGGGCCGTCAACTACGACCGATAGCCAAGAGAAAGGAGAGACGACATGAGACTGGCTGCACAGGCGA
This sequence comes from Dehalococcoidia bacterium, assembly GCA_965247605.1. GTDB lineage: Bacteria > Chloroflexota > Dehalococcoidia > Lucifugimonadales > UBA3495 > VXOI01. The sequence continues at coordinate 14,639 of CBDFHM010000009.1, forward strand.
AGGGCGGCTACTACCCGACTCCCGAGCGGGTGGTGGACCTGATCGCCGAGTTAATTCACACCCCCACCGGCTACTACCACCGGGGCCGGGAGACCATACGCATCCTCGACCCCTGCTGCGGGGCCGGGGACGCCCTTGAGCGGTTGGCCGAGCGCCTGGACAGGCCCAACGCCCCCGTATCGCGTACGGGGCAGGCTCTGTCCATCGAGACCTTCGGCGTCGAGCTGCACCGGGACAGGGCTGAGGAGGCCGAGAGACGGCTCCACCGCACCCTGGCCTCCGACCTGTTCGCGACCTCCATAGCGAACGGAGCATTCGGGCTGCTCCTGTTGAATCCGCCTTACGATCACGACTCGGAGGACAAGCGGACGGAGCACGCCTTCCTAACGCAGACCACTCGCTACCTGGCCGAGAGCGGCCTGCTGGTCTTCATCGTGCCGCGGCAGCGCCTGGCGGTCTCGGCCCGCTACCTCTCCACCCACTACGGGCGGATGCGCTGCTGGGCCTTCCCCGACCCTGAGCGGGTGGTCTTCGACCAGGTGGTCTTGATGGGCTACCGGAAGGCCGACCCCGTTCCCGACGCCGCAGCCGAGAGCATGACGTTGGAGTGGGCGGTCGGGGAGCCGGAGCCGCTGCGCTCCCAGCGCCACTCCTATACCTACCCGGAGTACACCCCCGCCACGACTCCAAGCGGCGACGTCCTGTTCACCACCCGCACCGTCGATCCGGTGGCCGCTGCGGCTGAGGCGCGGCGGTCGGGGCTGTGGGCCAGCACGGACATAACCGACTCCCTGTGGCCCGCGAGCGACAGCCGCACCCGACCGCTCATGCCCCTCAGACGGGGGCACATGGCGATGCTGGTGGCGGCTGGCTTCCTCAACAACCTGGTCCTCGAAGCCGAGGGCAGGCGCATCCTGGTCAAGGGCCGCACCAGCAAGGAGATGGTCATGGTCGAGGACGCCCCGGAGAAGGAGGTCCACCGCGAGAAGCTGACCACCACCGTGGTGGCCCTCGACCTGGTCAACGGGCAGATCGACGACATCACCGCTTAGACGGCTCGCACGGAACCGCACAACGAGGCCCCGTTCATCTCCTACGGGAGACAGACGGGGTCTTCGCTCACCACTTATATAAGGAAGGGAAGCCACATGAGAACGATGCAGACGACCATGACCCTCGAACCCTGCTGCCGGTGCGGGCAGCCCATCGCCCCCGGCGAGCCTGCCATGCAGACCGCCTCGGTGGACATCATCGGCGGGCGGGCCGCGTCCTCCCCGGTGAAGGCGTACCACCTGCGGGGGCGCTGCTACGACGAACACAGGGCCGCCGAAACCGCCCGCAGGGAGGACCTGAAAGCCGCATAGACGGCTCGCACCGAGCCGCACTCACGAGGCCCGCCGACTGCGCGGGTCTCGCACGTTCAAGCAACCGCCTGGGGACGTTTCCAGGGACCCGCGACTCATAAACGTCCCCAATTTGGGGACGTGGTGCGTCTCGGTTCCCGGCGTCGTCCTCCGGGCCCACCACGGAAAAGGAGGACGACTCAAATGAACCTCGGAGGTTTTATCGACAAGTTCAAGGACGCCATCGCCCGGAGGGTGGTGGCGTCCTACCCGCCGCTCTACCGACCCTCGGAGAACGGCGGCAGGCTCCCCCGCCTGCTCCGCAAGCCCCTGGGGGCGCAGGCCGACGCCATCAGGGGAGCGGCCCTCTCCCTCAAGGCCCACCGGGGCACCACGGTCGTCGGCGAGATGGGAACCGGCAAGACCTTTATCGCCGCGGCTGCGGCTCACATGGCGGGATTCGAGCGCATTCTCATCATCTGCCCGCCCCACCTGGTTCCCAAGTGGAAGCGGGAGGTGGAGCAGACGGTGCCCTTCGTTCGCGCCGCCGCCGTCGAGTCCATCACCGACCTGGAGCGGCTCCGCCTCTCCGTCGGCTCCGGCCCCCTCTTCGCGGTGATGAGTCGGGAGAAGGCCAAGCTGTCCTACCGCTGGATGCCCGCCGTCATCGAGCGGTGGGCCGTCTCGAAGGGAAGGCTCTTACGGGACGAGGAGACGGGGGAGCCCTTCCGCATCCCCTGCTGCCCCGACTGCACGGCGCAGATCGTAGACAAGGACGGCGTGCCGCTGACCGACGCCGACCTGAACCGCCGCAAGCACACCTGCGCCGGCTGCGGCGCCCCCCTCTGGCAGGCGGACAGGTCAGGCCCGGCCCGCTACCCGCTTGCCGACTACGTGAAGCACCGGATGAAGGGGTTCTTCGACCTGCTGATCGGAGACGAGGTGCATGAGTTCAAGGGGCGAGGGAGCGCCCAGGGCATCGCCGCTGGCATCCTAGCCGACGCGTGCGGCAAGTCCCTCAGCCTGACCGGGACTCTGCTCGGCGGCTACTCCTCGACCATCTTCCACCTCCTCTACCGGTTCTCACCGGAGATTCGCACGGAGTTCGGGCGGTCGGACGAGCACCGCTGGATACAGCGGTACGGCTTCGAGGAGATCACCGTCGGCAAGCCCGACGACGACGCGGTGGAGGACGGGCGCAACAGCCGCCGCCGCAAGTTCCGCAAGGTGGTCAGGGAGAGGCCGGGCCTCGTGCCCAGCGCTTTGTTCCACATCATCGGCAACACCGTCTTCCTCAGACTGGCGGACGTGGCCTCCGGCCTGCCGGACTACGAGGAGAAGATCCTCGTGTCCTCGATGGACTCGGAGGAGGACGCGACGGGCTACTCCCAGCGCAGCGCCTACAACACCGTGTTCGAGGAGTTGAGGCTGAAGCTGGCCGAGGCTCTGAAGGCTGGCTCCAAGCGGCTGCTGGCGACCTACCTGCAAACCCTGTTGGCCTACCCGGACGGCTGCACCAGGGGGGAGACGGTCTTCGACCCCAGGACGGGCGACGTCATCGTCCAGGTGCCGCCGCTGTCGGAGGAAAGGCTCTACCCGAAGGAGAAGGCGCTCATCGACCTGGTGGCCGCCGAGCGGATGGAGGGAAGACGGGTGCTGGTCTACGTCACCCATACGGGGACGCGGGACATCACCGGGCGGATGGACGACATCCTCACCCGGCACGGGTTCAGGGTGGAGGTGATGAAGGCCGATGCGGTGGCCCCGAACCGCCGTGAGGCGTGGGTCGCCGACAAGGTGAAGCAGGGCATCGACGTCCTGATCTGCCATCCGCGCCTGGTGCAGACCGGCCTCGACCTCATCGACTTCCCGACCATAGTTTGGGACGAGACGGATTACAGCGTCTATGTCGTCCGGCAGGCTTCTCGCCGGTCGTGGCGCATCGGGCAGACCCGCCCGGTGAAGGTGGTGTTCATGAGCTACCGGAACACCCTCCAGGCCGACGCGCTGAAGCTGGTGGCGAAGAAGATGCAGAGCTCCCTGGCCGTCGAGGGGGAGCTGCCGGAGGACGGCCTTGCCGCCTACGGCGACGACGGGGACGACATGATGATGGCCCTGGCCCGCAAGATCGTCAGCGGGGGCGAGGAGGAGGACGAGGCCGAGACGATGGAGGAGGTCTTCGCCCAGGCCAGGAACGCCGAGAGCGAGGCCGAGGAGCTGCTGGTGGACGGTGGCTGGAAGCTGGTGGAGGTGGAGCCGGAGACGGTCGCGGTCAACGGCAACGGACACCACGCCAACGGTGACGACGCCCCCGGCATCGGGCCGACCGTGGAGCTTGTCGCGGTCAACGGCCGCCACGCCAACGGCAACGGGAACGACAACGATCACCACGATGAGGACCCGGAGCCGCAGCAGTCGCTGTTCTCCTGGGCGGAGTTCATGGCCGAGGAGCCGGCGAAGCCGAAGCGCAACGGGAAGGCTCAGCCCGCAACCATGTCCATGTTCGAGTGGGCGCTGAGCCTCGAAGAGGAAAAGGAGGCCCAAACGGTGTCCTGAAGGGACGCCGCAAAGCGGCGAATAGGCAACCTAGTAGCGACAAAAAGGAGATGAACTAATGGCCAGAATCTTCGTATACGACGACCGCGAGTTCCCGGACCCCGACCCCCAGATGAGCGTCGACCAGGTGAAAGCAACTTTGGCCGACTTCTACGGGGAGATAGCCAACGCCTCCGTGAAGGAGACGCCCCGAGGCAACGACACCATCTTCGAGTTCCAGCGGCGGGTGGGCACCAAGGGCATTCACCCGCAGAGATAAGGAGGAAACCGCATGGACGCCACGACCTTTGCGAGTCTGCTGGCGGCGGTGCCGCAGGCGGACCTAAGAATCATCGAGCTCACGGCGGAGCTCACACGGCCCGACGGCTCCCTCGACCTGGACGCCGCGGCCGCACGTCAACACGAGGTGGAGATGGCCTGCACCCAGGCGCAGGACTACGCCAACTCCACCCGGCGCCTATCCGAGGCAGTGCGATGGAAGCTGCATCCCCGCCGCTCCTGAGCAGCCTGGCCCAAACGCTCCTGCGGCGTCCGCCGTCGCTGCGGGAGCTGGTTACGCTCGTCGGGTTCGCCGACGATTACGCCTGGTTCGTGGGGTTGGTGCGCCGCCTCTTTCCCGTTGAGGCGGAGGCGGTGCTCACCGCCCCCGACGCGGGGCAACGGGTAGAGGGCTTCGCGCGACTCTTCGAGGAGCGCCACTTCCCCCTCTACGCACCATTCATCGAATGGTACGCAGCCGATGGGGACGACCCCCCCTGGAGCTGGCTTCGCAGGGGCATCCCCTACCAGCTCTGCGGTTTCGGCTACGACGACCTTCACGAGATGTGGGGCAACTACCGGGAGGGCATCTCGGCCCTGGCCCTCCTGGTCAAGCCGCCAGACTCCCTCTACATGGAGCCGGACGGGATGTGGGTGGCCTGGCTGGAGTCGGCCGCCGACCACATCCCGCAACAGACCCTGCTCAGGATACCCGAGGGCGGCATATCGCCGGAGGCCCTCACCCAGGCGGTCACTGAAACCAGGTTCGAGGGCGCGGCCGACGCCGCCTCCTGGGTCTGGGCCGCTACGGGCAACTTCTTTCTTGACGCCTGCTACGACGACGGGACCTACGACGGCTTCTGCGACCCCTGGGAGGAGGAGCTCATCGAGGAGGGCACCCAAGAGTGGCGTCGAGCCAGCGCCGTCATGGACGCGGTGTACCAGCTCGCCGGGTGGCTGGAAGAAGACCTGCCGGGCCGCTTCGCCGAGATGCTGGATTTCGTCCTGGGACGGCTCGGCGACTCAACCCAAACTACGGAGGAAAAGGACCATGAGTGAAGAGACCAATACCACCCGGTGGTCCCTGCCGGGCCTGACTGACGTGCCCAGGGACGAGCTCAAGCTACAGATGGAGGTGTACGACGAGATCATTCTCCTGCGGGGCTTCGGGGGCGATGCCAACTGGGTCAGGACCGTCTCGGCGGACTCCATCGCCCACGCCCTCACCCAGCACCTGGGGTTCTCCTCGGGGCTCCTGCCGAAGGAGGCCCTCTGGTGGAGCCAGGGCGAGACGGGCCAGGTGGTCGCCCTCTGGCGGCCGCCGAAGGTGTGGCCAGTGGCCCTGCAACGGGAAGCCTTCAAGCCTCCCGCCCGGCTCAGGATTCCCATGCCGGGGCTGGTCTTCGTCTGCTCGCCGGGCCGCGCGCCCTGGGTCTACGCCGCCAAGGAGCGGCCCACGGACCCGGAGCAGCAGCTCTACCGCACCCCGGCCTTCAACGTCTTTCAGGACGGACGGGTCTGCCCCGGCAGCCATCGGTTCCCGGAAGAGGTGGACAAGATACCCGAGTCCTTCTTCGAGAGCCTCTTCTCGCTGACGGGGGACAACCGGAACCGCTCCAAGAAACACCCCGACAACCTACTCGCACTTTGGGAGGAGCTCGATGGAAAGAGAAAGTACCCGCTCCAAGACCTGGTTCCCCAATGCACGGTGGGCCAGGCTATGGCGCTCTCCGAGGGGAGAAGACGCTACTTTTAGCGCCCCACCGAGCCCGGTGGGATACCTGGTCAACCACCCTGGGGGCCTCACTGGAGTCCAGGGGGTTGGCTACGACTACGTGCTGGGCTCGGGCGGCGTCTACGTCCAGGCACGGAGCGCTCACCTGGCAGCGCGGGTGCCGGTCGCCCCCGGCTCGGTACGAGGGCTTGCCCCGGTAGCGGAAAAGCTGGAGCTAACCCACGGCCCCATCCCGGCGTACCTGTTCGCCCTGGGGCTGAGGTGGTTCCTGGAGACCCCGGACACCGAGCGGTTCTTCGCCGTGGGCTGGGACGGGCGCGCCTACCGTCCGGTGGTGCCGGAGCAGGAGGGGACCGCCTCGTCCCTCACCTACCGGCCCCCTGCCGGTGTGGTCGCCGAATTCCACTCCCACGGTAAGGGACGGGCCTTCTTCTCGGCCACTGACGACAAAGATGAACAGGGCTTCCGAATCTACGGGGTCGTGGGACGGCTGGATTCCCCTTTGCCGGAGCTGAGCCTCCGGGTGGGGGTCTACGGCCACTTCGCCCCGCTTTGCTGGTCCCAGGTCTTCGGCGGCCTCGTGCCCGACGTCGGGATCCTAGCTGAAGGGCCTGACCGTGATGAAGCTACATCTACATATAAGGAGGTGAAGTGACCATGCGCTACTACCTGGACAACGAGTTCCTGCTGGACAATCCCTGGATCACCGTGGTCGGCTGCGGCGGCACCGGCGGCTTCGTCGCCGAGGGCCTCTGCCGGCTCTTCCAGGGGCGGGAGGCCACCATCGTCCTGGTCGACCACGACCGGGTGGAACCCCACAACCTGCTCAGGCAGAGCTTCTATAAGGAGGACGTGGGCCGCTTCAAGAGCCAGGCCCTGGCCGACCGGCTGGCGCGGGCCTACGGGAGGCCCATCGGCTACTCAAACTATCCCCTCCGGGGGGAGGACGCCGGGGAGCAAGGGCACAGCTATCCCGGTCTGTCCGGCTACGGCAACGGCCTGCTCATCGGCTGCGCCGACAACGCCGCCGCCCGCCGGGCCATGGCCGAGTGCCTGCCCGGGAGCCCGAACCTGTGGCTCATCGACGCGGGCAACGACACCAACTGGGGGCAAATCCTGGTTGGCAACGTCGCTGACAACCTGTCGTGGGACGAACCGGCCTTCGTCGGCGAGACCTGCCACCTGCTGCCCGCGCCCACGGTGCAGCGACCGGACCTGCTGACCGCCGTGTCGACGACCCCGCCGGACGTGGACTGCGCGGCGGCCCTCGACCTCACCGACCAGGACCCCACCATCAACCAGGTGATGGCGTCGCTCGTGCTCCAGGTGGTGCGCCGCATGGTGACGGGAACCTGCCCCTTCATGGGCCTCTATCTGGACATGGAGCAGGGCACCGTCACCCCGACCTACGCCACCCCGGAGGCGATGGCGCGGGTGGTCGGGACGAGTCCCGAAGTGCTTACAGGACAGGCTAAGTCCCTGGAGGAGAGCACGACCCATTGAGGCCGGAACGCAATACCTAGCGAAAGAAGAACCAGTAGGAGGAGACAACCATGACTGACGAAAGAGGAAACGCCACAACCGCCACAACCCCGCATCAAGTGCGGGGCAGGCTCTGGCAGGACGCCCACAGCGGGCGCAGAAGACACAAGCTCATGACCAAGGAGCTGGGACAGAAGATCCCAGCCATCGGCGCCACCGAGGACGTAGAAGACTTCGACGACGTGCTCGCCATAGCCAAACTGTTCTCCCCGTACACCGGTTGGCGGTGGTTCATAACCGAGTGGGACCCGGAGAGCGGATTTTGCTTCGGCCTCGTCGAAGGTTTTGAAGTTGAAGTCGGATACTTCGATCTCACCGAGCTGGCGGAAACGACCGTCTTCGGCAGCGTCCCCGCGGTGGAGCGCGACCTCTACTGGGAGCCGATGACCATCGGCGAGGTCAGGAGAGGGTCGCGGTGACAGTCGCGACACAGCAAGAAGCTCACGAGCGCGGCCAGAAAGGGAACGAAGAACCAAGAGAAGGAGAGGAGAGATCATGCCTAACGAGAACGATACGGAAGCATCCCGCAGGGATGCCTTGAACGCCTACGAGAGTCTCTTCGGCGATACGGAGCCCCGCGCGGACGATGTGGTCGCTCAGGAGCAGGACGCCGAGAGCGAGACCGGGCAGGACCGGCAAGACTCCGAGGTCACGGAGGACCAGGCCGCGATAGACCAAGAGGGAGCGGGTGAGAGCGACCAGGCCCCACGAGAACCGGGCATCCCTGAGAAGCAGGCCAGCGAAGACCAGGCTGTCGAAAAGGAGGCCGGTTCGCCCGAGGAGCTGAAGGTCGTCCTGGCGATCAAGGACGGCAGGGCTACCATAGGGGTGCAACAGCCGTCGTCGGACCCGTACATCGAGCCGGTGGACGCCTCGGATCTGTCCGGGCTGACACAGGAGCTCCCGGCAGTGGTCGAAAGGGCGCGGGCCAAGTGGGAGGATGCCCCCAAGTATCCGACCCACGAGCGACCCGCTGCCCCGGCCAGGCGTCGACCGCGCCGTGAACAGGGGTCGGCGCAGGCTTCAGCAGCCGAGGGAGGGGAAGCAGACCAACAGCAGCCAGAGGCGCTGAGGCTGTTCTAAGGGCTGGTCTTTGGAAAGCAAGGCCCCATTTGGAGCGACAGGGCAGGTGGTCGTCCTGGTGGCAGCCACCTGCCCTCTGCAAGCGGCCGGATGTATCGGCGGCTCTTGCGTTTAGGTGTGGAATCAGTGAAGGCGGCCCGGGATCGGGCGCGGTGGCATGGGTGCCCCGCGGCATGGCCCGTGTCCAATTCGGGGCGTGATGGATAAGAATATCCATCTCTGTCGATATCTGGGGCACTTTCGTGTTTTCGGGACGGGGTGGTGGTGGATGAAGGATAGCGCGCAGTGGACGTGGAAGTCGAGCCGGATCCAATGGTAACCGAGGCACATCGGACCGAGCCGAGAGACCACCGCTTGACATGTGGTGGCCTCTCAGTGTTTCTATGTGTATGGGCTTTTTTGTTGCCGAATATTATCCCTACTCTACCAACGCTCATGATTCATCCTCTCGGAAAGAGGGCATTGCATCCTGATGTATGTAGCGCATCGAACAGAAGGGGGGCAATGAAACTCCCCTTCCACGTTCAACTGATGGCCTTCGCCGTCGCTCTGCTCGTGGTAGCGTGTTCTAGCTTCTCGGCCACAACGCCAACTGGGACATCCGGCTCGTTCTCTGATTCAACGGCGACTACAAAAACTGACGTACAAGCGACTCCGTCCCCAGCAATTGAACCATCATCCACAGCCGTGGCGACTCCAGGGTCTACTGTCACTGGCACCCCGGTCCCTACCGCGACATCGGTGCCAGAAGAGCAATCCATCAGCCAGCTGTCCGTACTTGTCGCACCCAGGTCTGCCAACCTCCCACACTATGATCGAGGCGACTGGCGCCACTGGACCGACGAGGACAGTGATTGTCAGGACACACGGCAAGAGGTTCTTATCGAGGAGTCAGCGACCCCTGTGGCCTATACGGACTCCGGCCAATGTCGAGTTGTGTCCGGTGACTGGATCGGGCCGTACACGGGCGAGCGTTCCTATGACCCTGGGGAATTGGACATCGACCATATGGTCCCTCTCGCGAACGCACACTGGTCTGGCGGCTGGGCATGGAGTCCGGAGAGAAAGCGCCAGTACGCCAACGACCTTTCATATGACGGACACCTGGTCGCCGCCAAAGCATCGGCTAATCGCTCCAAGGGTAGCGCCGGACCTGAAGACTGGAGACCGCCTGACCGTGGCCATTGGTGCCAGTACGCCATCGACTGGGTTACGATCAAAGAGATTTGGGAGCTGACTGCGAGCGCGGCTGAAGCGGACGCACTGGCCGAGATGCTGAAGACATGCGCGCCCATGCAAACGCTAGTAGTTGTCCTTTCTAATGAAGTGCAACCTCTAGCCACTCCGAACCTGGAGGATAGCTACGGCTCGTGTGATGCAGCTGAGGCGGCCGGTGAACCTCGCGTGTCGGGCACCAATGGTAGTGGGCGTGGGTTTCAGAAGGATAAGGTGCCCAGCGCGCGCGATGGGGACGGCGATGGGGTCGTATGTGAGCGATGATATGCTTGATTATGCCGATACCGCCGGTTCCCACGGGGGCAACTTTCGTGGGCCTTCGCCGCGTAGGCTTAAATATGCACTTGGGTCTTCTTGCCACACGCGAGGCATACTCCGGCCATGGGCCGTAGTTGCGGGTGTATGACCGAGGAAATAGGGTCCCGTCCGTCCTCGGACCCTCCTATATCAATATCATGTCTTGCGGCACGCTTACTCCAGCCGAGAGGTTCTCGCCCAGGTTCTGAGTCAGAATCTGGGGTAACGCGTACTTGCCCTGCATGAACACCGAAGCCCAGTCTAAGAAGGTGAGCCGGTAGTATTCGTCCATAAGCTGGCCGATGTGTGGTCTGGGCACACCGTCCACATTGATGAGCGAGTGAGCCTTGAGCGATATCTCTATTGGCTGCGACGAGCCGAATCGGGCTTGGGACGAGACGAGTAACCCGGTATAGGCATCGTAGCTAATGGCCGTGCCTTCCGGCACGTTGGAATAGCGCCCATCCCTCTCAAAGATTCTCTTGTTGGGGCTCTTGTTAACGGAGATGATGTCCACCACCATCTGATCGGGTAAACTGGCGAGCTTCTTCAGAACGGCTCCGAAAGGCTCCTTACCCTGGTCTGGTACTCCGTGTTCAATGACTTCCTGCATCATCAGGGCTTCATGAGGACGGATCATCCCGTCCTTGCCGAACAGCAAGCGTTGGAAGCCGGATCCATCTCCTGAACTGGGGCTATCTTCCCCGCTGTTGAACTGGGCCACCTTGAGAATGATGTCCATCAGGATGTCATAGAAGACTGGGGAGGTCAGTACCTCGCCGCCCATGGGTTTAGACCCGGTGGCAATGTAGCGGCCCCATGAGTCGATTGTCGCGCTATAGGCAGTTGTTGAAGCCTTGGTGGCTGGCCTCCTCGACACATCGTGGTAGGCATAACAGGTTGAGCCTGCCTGAATGCCAGGTATGTTCGAGTCTGCCGGATTATCAAGCACCCAGATAGCGTAGCCAGTGCCGCCAAGCTTGACGTACATCTGGGCAGCGAGGTTCACCGCTGTGTAGTACGCCGACTTTCCTCCGGCGAGTGTCCTTGCTGTGGAAGTCTGCATGAATTGGCAAGGGAGAGCCGCTCCGGCGGAGGATGTCTCGAAGAGCTTGTCCCTAGATCGGTAATACACGTTGGAGGTGTAGCTCTCCGGCAGTATTACAAGAGCCAGCAGGAGACCGCCACGGTTCTGTGCACTGTGTCGCAGTCCCCCGATGGCATGAACGTAGTCCATCTGCGACTGTCCCTGGGTGTCGACATAGCCGCCGTCTCCCAAGTCAGAGCACACGCGGAGGTTCCCCAACTTCAAGTCGGCGTAGCCATCGATGATCTGCTGCGCCGCTGCCTGCGCCAGCGGTTTCACACCTGGATGGACGACGACTAACCCTGCATCAAGCGGACCCGCGTAGGCTCCATGTTCTCTCAAGCCATGCTGCAATCGGGAGATTTGGGCCGTCGCGTTTTCCCCGACAGAGACCTTAAATTCGCGGCCCTGTGTGAACTGGTGGGTCTGAAAACCCACCTCATCGGTCGAAGAGGGCGGCTCTCCCCCGAAAGTGAACCGGCTGCCAAGAAACTCGACCGTCGGTAGGTATGAGCCCAAGAATCGGACTGACTCGCTGATGCGAGCGTCTGGAGATTTCTTAAACTCCTGGTCCAACGGTGAGCCTGGCTCGAATGCCTTGAAGACGCAGACCGCTGGGTAAGAGAACGGCTTGCCTATGCCTTCGAGTAGCACATCCAGCATCTCGTCTCTCGGCGACACGAAGTCGATGTCGTGTTTGATTTTCCAATAGTCAGAAGTCGAGAAAGTGCGGCTGCCGAGAGTGAACCGCTGATCCCCAGCAGATAGCCCCGACCGCCCTATCAGGAGCCCCCGCTGCCAGGTCGGAAGGACCACGACCCTGACGTTGGAGTCTTCTGTTCTTGTTTCTGCCGCCTCGATATCAGATTCATCGAGGCCAGTCATGATTCGGACTCTGGGGTCGACCCAGATCGAAGGTCGGCCATCCTGGACAGCTGCTTGGATTCTGAAGGCTGTCTTGTTGGGGTTGTTGCGGTTAGCTATGTCCTCTGAACGGATGTACCTATCGCCAGCAGGTAGGAATCGTTGCTGGCCTAACACATTCCTGACCCGATTGCGCCAGGCAGCCTCGATGGCACCCAGGCTCACCGCGTCGGCCGGTGCGCTTGACGGCTGGAATTGGGACAGTCGCTCCATCCCGGTAGCTATTGCTTCGACATCAGCACCAAGAATAAGAATGTCGGAGTGGGTAGCCACCCCCTGTGGGGCCACACAGGCGTCCAACCCCGTTCGGACAAGCCGAGTTACCATGGCTTGAAGTTGGCCCCGTCGCTTGGGAGCCTCAGTGGCAGTAAGGCCCGCCAAACTGACTTCCCACGCTGGGAACGATTCCGGAAGTTGTTCCTTTGCGCGGAACAAGTTAAGGATTTTCAAAGCACTTACTCCTTTGTTGAGGTCTATTTAGTCGGGAGACCTGCGTTGTAATACAACTCAATTCAGTGGGCAAAAAAGGGGTCCATCAAGAACCGAGCCGCAGCTGGCCTGCATATTCCTGACGTGACGGGTACAACTGACCGTCTGGGGCAACGTACATGAGCCGGAGGCGTTCGAGCCTGATTCTCAGTGCCGTGATAGTGACCTGGAAGCGCTCTCGGAGATCGTATAGGGCGGGCCAGCTGAGAAGATCAACATCCCGGACAGCCTCCGACACGACGTGTGACGGCATGAGAAGGAACCCCATGAACTTGTGAGCCTGTACCTCTCGTGGCTCTTGGCCGGGGCCGGAGGATCGAAAGAGGCAGCTGAAGCCCCGGTCGAAGTCCGGCAGAGACCGCTGGGCCAATTGCCCATGGTCGACGTGTGCCTCCCAGTGCCCTGCTTCATGGGCAAGGACCGTGTTGTAGAGCCCCTGCGTCTCGTCAATGAGAGCGCGGCGCGACTCGTTGAATACGACAGTCTTTGAGCCGGGCTCGAGAGCGGCGAGGACGGACTGACCCGGAGGCTCAGGGATTGAGTCCCACAGAATCCGAAGGTCGAGTACGTCCTCCAGGATACGTTCGACCGGAACCGGGGGACCGGTGACTGCTCCGAACGAGGATTCGTACCGGCCCAACAGACCAGCAGCCATGTCCTCTAGCTGGGCATTGGACAAGAACTTCGTCGTCATCGTTCTTCTTCCGACCGGTCCCGGATTAGATTCTGCCACTCCGCTGGGGAGCGGATGTCGTCTCCTAGCGACCGGAGGAACTGGACAGCGCCGGGATTCCGAGCAAGGGTGTCGGCCAAGTCCGAAGGAATCTTACCAGCCAGGGTTATCAATTCGTCCCCCAGCTCGGTCTCATCGCGGCCTAGCGGGCCAGCAAGTTCGCGAGCAATACCCTTCAGAACGGTCTCGCTCGGGGGGTCGATGCGCGCGTTTTCAATCTTGCTGAGGTAGGTGAAGTCCACCCCGACCTTCTCGGCCAGGTCGCGCTGACTCAGTCGGGATTCTTTGCGTAGGGTACGCAGACGCTCGGGGAATTCCATCGCCATCACCTCTCTTCAATGTTACCAAGGTTGGAGTTGACTGTCAACGGCAATTGGGAGTATCATGTGGGGAACTGCAACTGAAGGGAAACGGATGGCAACACTCGAAAGCCTGACCCCCGGCGCCCGTGTCCGAGGATTGACGGCAGACGGTCCCATAGAGGTCGTGAATGCCAAGTGGTTCGGCGACTCCGCGGTCGAGCTCACCTACAAGATGTCAGTCACCGGCGCCGTTGGCACTCGTCTCGTCTACCGGGACGACGAGCCCAGCCTCGATGTCGTCGAGCAAGGGTTGCCCTGGTCCTTCGACGGCGATGGCGGCCTGTTCCGCCTTGTTTCAGAGGCCCAGCGCATCCGGCTAGCCCACCTATTCGATCCTGTCCTTGCAGTTCACACGTCTGTCGTGGATCCTCTGCCTCATCAGATCACGGCGGTGTACGAGTCGATGCTGACTCGCCAACCGCTCCGATTCCTGCTAGCGGACGACCCAGGAGCCGGTAAGACCATCATGGCCGGTCTGCTGATAAAGGAGCTTATCGCTCGGGGCGACCTGGAACGTTGCCTAGTTGTATGCCCAGGCAGCTTGGCGGAGCAGTGGCAGGACGAGCTCTACCGAAGGTTCCATCTTCCCTTCGACATCATGACCAACGACAAGCTGGAGGCCGCTCGCACGGGCAATTGGTTCGTGGAGACGCCTCTAGCCATAGCGCGACTCGACAAGCTGGCCCGCGACGAGGATGTCCAGGCCCTACTGAAGGCCAGCGATGGCGGATGGGACCTGGTCATATGCGATGAGGCCCACAAGATGTCGGCATCCTTCTTCGGCGGCGAGATCAAGTACACCAAGCGTTACCACCTGGGCCAACTGCTCTCAAGCCGGACTCGCCACTTCCTGTTGCTGACGGCGACCCCGCATAACGGCAAGGAAGAGGACTTTCAACTTTTCATGGCCCTCTTGGACGGAGACCGCTTCGAGGGGCGCTTCCGGGACGGGGTGCACACGGCGGATGTATCGGACCTGATGCGCCGCATGGTGAAGGAGAAGCTCTTCAAGTTCGATGCAACGCCGCTGTTCCCGGAGCGCCGAGCCTACGCGGTGCCCTACAAGCTATCCGACGGCGAGGCGCGGTTGTATCGGGAGGTGACGGAGTATGTCCGGGAGGAGTTCAACCGGGCAGAGGCGCTCCAGAACGACCGGCGATCGGGTACCGTCGGCTTCGCGCTGACCATCCTCCAAAGGCGGCTTGCGTCGTCGCCCGAGGCCATCTACCAGTCGCTTCGAAGAAGGAAGGAAAGACTGGAGGGCCGCCTGCGGGAGCTGAAGTTGCTTCATCGGGGTTCGCAAACCCCTTCGCCGCTTCTCGAAGGCTTCCCTGCGCTGGATGACGAGGATATCGAGGACCTGGAGGACGCCCCTGAAGAGGAGGTCGCAGTCGCCGAAGCGGAGATACTTGACCGGGCCACGGCTGCTCGGACGGTGGATGAGCTGGAGGCTGAGATTCTCAGTCTGCGCCGGCTCGAATCGTTGGCTCAGACGGTGCGTACTACGGGTCAAGACAAGAAATGGCAGGAGCTCACCGAGCTGCTCAACCGGCTGTTTACCGCCAAGGTCGACGGGACCAACGAAGCGTTTGTGCCCTCTCCCCATCAGAAGCTGGTCGTCTTCACTGAACATCGGGATACGCTCAATTACCTCCATCAACGGATAACCACCCTGCTGGGCAGGGAGGAGTCGGTGGTGGTGATTCATGGAGGAGTTGGCCGCGAGGACAGGCGCGCTATCCAGGAGTCCTTCCTGCACGACCCCGAGGTGCGGATTCTTCTGGCCAATGACGCGGCCTCTGAGGGCATCAACCTCCAACGCGCTCACCTGATGGTGAACTACGACTTGCCCTGGAACCCCAACCGCATCGAGCAGAGGTTCGGGCGCATTCACCGTATAGGCCAGACCGAGGTGTGCCACCTCTGGAACCTGATCGCGGAGGAGACCAGGGAAGGCGATGTCTACTACAAGCTGCTGGAGAAGCTGGAGGAAGCCCGCAAGGCCCTGGGCGGGCAGGTCTTCGACGTGCTGGGCAAAGTGCAGTTCGAGGGCAAGTCGCTCCGTGACTTGCTGCTGGAAGCCATCAGATACGGAGAACGCCCCGAAGTCCAAGCCCGGCTTACGCAGGTGGTAAATAACGCCTTCGACCGGGGCCAGGTCCAGGACCTTCTAGACGAGTCCGCCTTGGCCCAGGACTCCATGGACTCCAGCCAGGTGCGGCGAGTTCGCGAGGAGATGGAGCGCGCAGAGGTAAGGCGGCTTCAGCCCCACTATGTGGAAGCCTTCTTCCTTGAGGCTTTCAAGCGGCTCAGCGGCAGAGTTGTTGAAAGGGAACACCGGCGCTATCAGGTGAGTCACGTCCCGGCGCAGGTGCGCGACCGGGACCGTCTGATAGGACTGGGCGAACCGGTCTTGCCCCGTTACGAGCGGATAACGTTCGAGAAATCCCTGACGGCCCCGCTGGGTCAGCCGCCTGCGGCCTTCGTCTCGCCGGGCCATCCCCTTCTGGACGCGACGATAGACCTGACTCTTGAGCGTTACCGAGGAATGCTACGGCAGGGCTCGGTGCTGGTGGACGACAACGACCCAGGCGAGCGGCCTCGCGCTCTTCTTTACCTGGAGCACAGCATTCAAGATGGAAGCCGCACGCGTTCAGGAGAACAGCGGACTATCTCCAAGAGGATGCTGTACGTGGCCCTCGACTCCGAAGGTAACGCCGTCGGCCAGGACTATGCCCCATATCTCGACTATCGGCCCTTGCGTGAAGGAGAGCCGGAGCCGCACGAGATCCTGGCACGACCTGAGTGTGGTTGGATCAGTGGCGAGCTAGAGGCCAAGGCCGTCGGATTTGCGGTGTCGCATGTGGTGCCTGAGCACCTTGAGGAGGTCCGGTCGCAGAAACTGGAACTCCTCTCAAAGACCGAGGCCGCGGTCAAGGAGCGATTGACAAAGGAGATTGCCTATTGGGACCACCGCTCCGCCGACCTAAAGATGCAAGAGCAGGCGGGTAAGCCCAATGCTCGCCTAAACTCTGATGAGGCTCGCCGACGGGCGGACCAGCTCCAAGGAAGAATGCAGAAACGCATGGAGGAGATCCAACGAGAACGCCAACTGTCGCCGTTACCCCCTGTCGTGCTAGGTGGCGTGCTCGTGGTCCCTGCAGGTCTCATACGGAAGATGATGGGTTCGTCCGTGGCGATAGCGGCTAGAGACACCCAAGTTGCTGCCGCCCGCGCCAGGGCCGCCGTGATGCAGGCCGAGCGGAACTTGGGGTTCGATCCTGTGGACCGCGAGACGGACAAGCTCGGCTACGACATCGAGAGCCGTGTGCTTGGGACCGGGAAGCTCCGCTTTATCGAGGTGAAGGGGCGAGTGCAAGGAGCGGCGACCGTTACCGTCTCGAAGAATGAGATCCTCACGTCATTGAACAAGCCGGAGGACTACATCCTGGCCATCGTAGAGTTCCAAGAGGGTGAGACCGACCGCGTTAGCTACGTAAGAAAACCGTTCCAACGGGAGCCGGACTTTGGCGTCACCAGTGTGAACTACAACCTGCCGGAGCTGCTGTCACGGGCCGAGGCGCCGTCATGAGGCTGTTTCGGACACAAAAAGAGACGCTCCCAGAGGGAGCGTCGGCCCAGCGATGCTATCGCCGGGGTGGTAGCCCAATACTATCACGTAAACATGATAGTAATCAACAGCCTGGCCTCGTTTCGTCCAGGGTGGTCAGTCGTGGAATCTCCCCCCAACCGTATCCGCACGGTTCCATAAGGTGGGGTACATGCAGAGGGTGATGGTGTACGTCGACGGCTTCAACCTCTATTACGGCCTCCGAGCTAAGGGTTGGAGGCGCTATTACTGGCTCGACCTATACCGTCTCTCGGTCAATCTACTCCGGACTGGTCAGGAGCTTATGGGGGTCCGTTACTTCACCGCCAGGGTCTCACCTGAACCGGGCGATCCGGATAAGCCGGCGCGGCAGAATACTTACCTGGAGGCTCTCGCTAGTCTCCCCGACCTCTACATCCACTACGGGTACTACAACACGAAGACTCAACGCTGCCAGACCTGTGGAGCGGTCTGGCAAGCATATGAAGAGAAGATGACCGACGTGAACATCGCCGTTGAGTTGCTTGGAGACGCCCAGGACGACGCTTTCGATACAGCGATCATCGTCTCCGGCGACGGAGATCTGGCCGGTCCAGTGCGTCATGTCCGGGTGCGCTATCCCGAGAAGCGGACGGTAGTCGCGTTCCCGCCTGGACGACACTCGGCGGGTCTGAGAAGCGCTGCCACCGCGTACCTGACCATAGGTCGGGATGCCTGCAGGGACAGTCAACTGCCGGAGCAGGTTGTCAAACCGGATGGCTTCGTACTGACTCGGCCACTTAGTTGGAATTGAGGGAAGCGATTGGAACAAGTAGCTAGCAGGAAGAAGCTGATAGAGGTCGCCCTGCCGTTGGAGGCCATCAACGCAGCCTCAGCGAGGGAGAAATCTATACGTCACGGGCATCCCAGCACCCTCCATCTCTGGTGGGCTAGGCGGCCCCTTGCGGCAGCCCGCGCTGTGCTTTTCGCCCAGATGGTGGACGACCCTTCGGCGCGCCCCGAGCTCTTCCCCACTGAGGAGGCTCAGTCCCATGAGCGGCAACGGCTCTTTCGCATCATCGAAGAATTGGTGAAGTGGGAGAACACCACCAACGAAACGGTTCTGGAATCGGCGAGGGAGGAGATACGCAAGAGTTGGCGGCGGACCTGTGAGGACAACAAGGACCACCCAAGGGCGGCTGAGTTGTTCATCCCTGACAAGCTCCCAGCCTTTCACGACCCTTTCGCCGGAGGCGGGGCTATTCCCTTGGAGGCACAGCGGCTCGGCTTTGAATCTCATGCCAGCGATCTAAACCCAGTGGCAGTGCTCATCAACAAGGCCATGATCGAGATACCGCCGCGATTCGCGGGCAAGCCTCCTGTCAACCCGGAAGCCCAGCAAGGCAAGGCATCAACCAACGCATCTTGGAGCGGAGCTTCCGGCCTCGCCGAGGACGTTCGCTACTACGGAAAGTGGATGCGCGACGAGGCGGAGAAACGCATCGGGCACCTGTACCCAAAGGTCGAGGTCACGGCGGAGGTGGCGAGAGATCGGACGGATCTCCAACAATACGTGGGACGGAAGCTCACCGTCATTGCCTGGCTTTGGGCGCGTACCGTCAAGAGCCCAAACCCGGCCTTCGCCGACGTGGAAGTGCCTCTGGTGTCCTCTTTTGTGCTCTCCACTAGGAAAGACAAGGAGACTTATATCCAGCCGGTGATTGAAGACGGGGGGTACCGGTTCGCTGTCAGTGTCGGTACATTACCAGAAACCGCGAAGAGCGGAACAAAACCTGCCGGCAGTGGAGGCAGTTTCACTTGTCTGATGTCGGGTGTGCCAATGCCTTTCGAGTACCTACGCTCCGAAGCAAAGGCTGGTCGGATGGGAGCTCGAATGATGGCGGTGGTTGCTGAAGGCAATCGAGGCCGAGTGTATCTGGAGCCCACGAAAGATTTAGAAGCTATTGCACGATCGGTGTTGCCCAAGAACACACCGGAGACAGACCTGCCCGAACGAGCACTCGGCTTCCGAGTGCAAGAGTACGGCATGACCAAGTGGCGGGACCTCTTCACGCTACGCCAACTCGTTGCGTTGACTACCTTCTCAGACCTGGTAACGGAAGCCAGAGAGCATATTCGTGCCGATGCCGCGAACGCCGGCATGGAGGATCACAGTACTCCTCTTCGAGATGG
This sequence comes from Dehalococcoidia bacterium, assembly GCA_965247605.1. GTDB lineage: Bacteria > Chloroflexota > Dehalococcoidia > Lucifugimonadales > UBA3495 > VXOI01. The sequence continues at coordinate 34,066 of CBDFHM010000009.1, forward strand.
TGGCACCGGGGCCTTGGCGTATGCGGAGGCGGTGGGCGTGTACTTGGGGTTTGCAGTTAGTAAGACCGCTAACCGTGCGAGCACTCTTTGTACATTCAAGGTCTCTGTCGAATGTCCTGGGGACACTTTTGGGCGTCAAGCGCTTCCTATGTCATGGGACTACGCGGAAGCTAACACGGTCAGCGGCCCCAGTGGGTCCTTTGAGAGTATGGTCAAGAACACATCGGCTGGGCTTGTGTCTAACGGAGCAATTCCCGACTCTTTCGGCCATGCCCAACTGATTGACGCCGCCTCACAGTCGGCCAGTCAAGATAAGGTTGTTTCTACTGATCCACCCTACTACGACAACGTTCCATATGCCGACCTATCCGATTTTTTCTACATCTGGTTACGCAACTCCCTGTGGTCTTCCTTCCCAAACATTCTTGCTACCCTGACAACGCCCAAAGTCGAAGAATTGGTAGCTACGCCCTACCGTCACGGAGGCAAGCAAGAGGCAGAGGCATTTTTTCTTGCAGGAATGACTCAAGCGATGGAGCGTCTTGTAGCACAGAGCCACCCCACATTTCCTGTCACCCTCTACTATGCCTTCAAGCAATCGGAAACCAGAAACGACACGGGTACGTCCAGCACTGGTTGGGCGACCTTCATCGATGCGGTTGTCAGCGCCGGCTTCTCCATCAACGGCACATGGCCAGTGCGTACAGAGCGTGAGAATCGAAAGCGCAATCAAGGCGCAAACGCCTTAGCATCCAGCATCGTCCTCGCGTGTCGCCATCGTTCCATAGCTGCGCCCGTCGCGACGCGCCGTGAATTCGTAGACACCCTCAAGTCCGAGATGCCCGATGCGCTTCGCCGAATGCAGTCAGGCAATATCGCACCTGTGGACCTGGCCCAGGCCGCCATTGGACCAGGCATGGGGGTGTTTACCCGTTACGCCGGGGTGCTGAACTCCAGTGGGGAGGCAGTAACGGTGCGTGAGGCCCTTTCCCTAATCAACCAGACCCTTGATGAAGTTTTGGCCGAGCAGGAGGGGGACTTCGACGCCGACACCCGATGGGCGCTGGCCTGGTTCGAGCAGTTGGGCTTTGCCGAGGGGGAGTACGGCGTGGCGGAGACCCTCTCCATCGCCAAGAACACTAGTGTCTCGGGCATGGTGGACGCAGGGATTCTGGATTCTGGTGCTGGCAATGTCCGCCTCCTCCGCCCCCACGAACTACCCACCGACTGGGACCCAGAGAGGGACTCCCGGCTAAGTGCCTGGGAGACCGTGCATCAACTTGTCCGTGTTCACGACGAGAAAGGCGAAGGCGCAGCGGCTGAATTGGTCGCGCAACTGGGCTCCAACGCAGAATCAGCACGGGACCTGGCATACCGTCTGTACCGGATCTGCGATCTGAAGGACCGTACCCAGGAAGCACTCGGCTATAACGCTCTGGTCCGGAGCTGGGGGGAGATTTCTGATCTGGCCAGCCGGACCGTCGTTGAACGCCAAGCAACTTTGTTCGATAGGGAGTAGGTCATGGCAGACACCAATAACGAAAGGGTCGGCAAGGCTCTCGACCTGCTGAAAGAGGGGCTTAGCCCGTTCGTAGCGCGGGAAATGAAGACTGCCCTCTCATCCAGCCAGGTTAGTGCGAGCGACCTGCGGCGCTTCACCACAGATCCGATGTTGTCCAAACGGCCAGTGGCCGAGTGGGATGTCGCTGGCCTCCTGGCCCTTATGTGGGAGACCTGGAACCAAGTCTTCCGCGAGATTCTCGGGCCAGCGGAGCGGGGGTATGTCGGAGAACTGCGTGGGCATCGCACAAGGTGGGCGCATCAAGAGCCCTTTTCCACGGACGACGCCTACCGGGCGCTGGACTCGACGTACAGGCTCTTGACTTCGATATCTGCGCCTGAGGCTGGCGAAATCGAGAAGATGAAGATGGAGTTGCTCCGGCTGCGCTTTGCGGAACAAGCACGCACCCAAAGGCGACGGACGACCAGCCCGGTCGCTGAAAGCCAAACAGTAAGCGGACTTCCTGCCTGGCGGGAGATCGTAAGTCCCCATCAGGACGTGGCAGGGGGACAATACCAGCAAGCTGAGTTCGCAGCTGACCTATGGCAGGTGTACCTCGGCGAGGCGGTGGCCGAATATCAAGACCCCGCGGAGTTCTACCGCCGTACATTCTTGACCGACAGCCTCCGGCGGCTATTGATCAACGCCGTCAAGCGCCTTTCCGCCAACGAGGGCGACCCGGTGGTCCAGCTCCAGACCAACTTCGGAGGTGGCAAGACCCACTCGATGCTGGCTCTATTCCACCTCTTTTCAGGTTCCCCGCATGGCCAGCTGTCCGGCGTCGATGACCTGATGCAGGAAGCGGGTACTTCCCAACTTCCTGCCGTCAATCGTGTCGTCCTCGTGGGAAACCGCATCTCCCCAGGCAACCCCATCGTCAAGGGGGATGGGACCGAGGTGAGGACGCTGTGGGGAGAGCTCGCCTGGCAGCTAGGGCTGGCGTCTGGAGGTGAAGAGGAAGCCCGGAAGGCCTACGAACGGGTACGTGCCGACGATGAGCGGGCGACTAACCCGGGAGACACGCTGCGAGAGCTACTGAACGAGTATGGTCCCTCGCTGATACTCATCGATGAGTGGGTCGCCTACGCTCGCCAGCTCCACGACGAGTCCGATCTCCCTGCAGGAAGTTTCGAGACCCAGTTCACCTTCGCCCAGGCATTGTCGGAGTCGGCCAAGCTGGCGAACAATTGCCTGCTGGTCATCAGCCTACCCGCCTCTGAAGCGACGGACGCCACGGAAGCCGTGGAGGTTGGTGGCGTGCGTGGCCGGGAATCCCTCAACAGCCTGCGGAATGTGATAGGCAGGGTTGAGTCTCCGTGGCGGTCCGCTAGCGCAGAGGAGAGCTTTGAGATCGTGCGGCGGCGTCTCTTCCAGCCCATAACAGACGAGGCCAACTTCGTTCTTCGAGATAACGTAGCCCGCGCCTATGGCGACCTCTACCGGAAGAACAGGCAGGAATTCCCGCCTGAATGTGGGGAAACGGCATACGAGGACCGCATCAAAGCCGCCTACCCGATCCACCCTGAAGTCTTTGAGCGGCTCTATACAGACTGGTCCACGCTGCAGAACTTCCAGAGGACCCGTGGCGTGTTGCGTCTCATGGCCGCGGTGATTCACAGTCTTTGGGAGAACGGGGATCGCAGCCCTTTGATAATGCCTGCGAACGTCCTGCTGGATGAGCCCTCGGTCCAGTCCGAGCTCAACCATTACCTACCGGACAACTGGCCTCCGGTGATAGAGCGGGATATCGACGGACCCAACTCCCTGCCCTACAGGACGGACGGGGAGGTGCCCAACCTTGGGAGATACAGCGCCTGCCGAAGAGTAGCGCGAACGATATTCCTGGGCTCTGCGCCAACTCCTTCGGTTGCGAACCAGGGGTTGGAGGACCGGCGTATCAAGCTGGGTTGCGTCAACCCAGGAGAGTCGGCTGCGCTATATGGGGACGCTATGCGGCGGCTGGCCAGCACAGCAACGTATCTGTACCAAGACGGGACGCGGTACTGGTATTCGACCCAGCCGACCGTGACGACACTGGCGGATAGCAGGGCCGAGGAATACAGGCGCGACCGGGACAAGGTCGACAGAGAGATAAAGAAGCGCCTCGACGAAGACCTCAAAACTCGTGGGGACTTTAAGGGAGTCCATGTATTTCCTGATTCCGGTCAGGATGTCCAAGACGACCATGACGCCCGTTTGGTCGTTCTCGGACCCAGCTATCCTCATGCCAGGGAGCAGGAGGGAGACACTCGGGCAGTTTCGGCAGCTAAGGCTATATGGGAGTACCGAGGCTCAACTCCCCGCTTGTTCAGGAATACGCTGGCATTCCTAACGGCCGACCAAGCTCGGCTGGACGACTTGGACGACGCCGTAAGGCGCTATCTGGCATGGGAGTCGATTCTCGCTGACCGAGAGAGACTCGACCTCCCACCCCATCAGGTGAAGCAGGCGGAAACCCGTAAGCAGGAATCCGACAATGCCGTCAGAGGTCGTATTGGAGAGACCTACCAGTGGCTGCTTGTACCTAAGCAGTCATCCCCCACGGACGAGGTGAAGTGGGAGGCCATCCGACTATCCGGCCAGGGAGCCTTGGCCGACCGAGCCAGCCGAAGGATGCGAAGCGACGAACTGCTGATCACTAGCTTCGCTGGCACTAGGTTGCGCATGGAGTTGGACAAAATCCCCTTGTGGCGGGGCGAACACGTCTCCATAAGACAGCTCATTGAGGACTTCTGCCGCTACTCCTACCTTCCTCGCCTTCAAGAACCGAAAGTCTTGCTGGATGCCGTCCGGGGGGGCATCTCTCTCCTCACGTGGGAGCAGGACACCTTCGCCTACGCAGAGAGCTATGACGAGGCCGCGGGAAGATATCGTGGTCTGCGGAGCATGGAGAGCATCAGCCTATCCGATGCCGACCCTGGGCTTGTCGTCCGTCCGGATGTGGCACGGCGACAGCTGGTCGCAGAGGCTGTCCCAGTTGAACGACCCGTTGAGGGGGTTGGCATTGTTGACATCCCGAGGCCGGGAGAGCCAGGGGAAGCGCCTAGCACTCCCGGATCGGAACCTCCGATTCCTCCAGCGCAACCGAAGGCGAAACGCTACCACGGGTCAGTGAAACTAGATGCGACCCGCGTCGGCCGAGATGCCAGTCAGATTGCCGATGAGGTGATTGCCCATCTATCGGGTCTCCTCGGAGCGGACGTGAAGCTTACCCTCGAAATCGAAGCAAACATACCTGACGGTACCCCAGAGCAAGTTATACGGATCGTCACCGAGAATAGCCGCACTCTCAAGTTCGACGATAGCGGGTTTGAGAATGAGTAACTGAGGTGAGAGTGAACTGCCGTCGTTACGCGCATTTGAGAAGTGTGAGATTGTGAATCGAAGGAATCCCAACTGGCCAAATCCGGATTACCCTCTACAAGTTAGTCCCGAAGACTATGAGAGGCAGGTGCAGCAATGGGTGATTGAAGCATCGAGGGTAGAGGGAAGGAGTATCCGATGGGATCATAGAGAGTTGGTTAAGGGCAACGGTGGCGACTATCAGATAGACGTCTATGGTGAGTTGGACATTTTGGGAGGCGCAGCTATCAAGCTTCTCGTTGAATGCAAGCGCACCAGAAGGCCGGTCGAACGAGAGGAGATGCTGGCCTTCGCGATGAAGCTCCAAGACACCTCATCTCACAAGGGAATGATGTTCTCGACCGCCGGATATCAGAGCGGAGCCATTCAGTTCGCCGCAAGTAGGGGTATTGCAGCAATTACCTTCGTTGATGGCCATCCAAAGTACGAGACGAAGTCGCGCAGTCAATCGCAGCCACCCCACTACAGATCTGCCACTTTGAAGTACGGTGGGTGGTTTATGACAATTGAAGAGACCGGAGCTAGGTCTAGTGGTTAGATTCCAAATTGCTCGCCCCAGTTGTCGAATGGATTCGTTGTTGCCCGGATGGCCCCCATAGTAACGATGGAGATTAGCGTGATTGTTAGTATAGTATCCCGCCTGGCTTTGGCCGATTAGCATACAGGAGTGAGATGGCCTGGATTCCTGATCCAAACAGAGCGTTAGTCATAATTAAGAAACTAGGTGGTTAGATTCCAAATTGCTCGCCCCAGTTGTCGAATGGATTCGTTGTTGCCCGGATGGCCCCCATAGTAACGATGGAGATTAGCGTGATTGTTAGTATAGTATCCCGCCTGGCTTTGGCCGATTAGCATACAGGAGTGAGATGGCCTGGATTCCTGATCCAAACAGAGCGTTAGTCATAATTAAGAAACTTGAACGGCGCGAGAAGTTCCTGGATAACTCGATCGAACTATTCCAGGCCTTCTTCAAGGAGTCCCATAGTCCAGATCAATACCCGAAGAGGATGGAAGAGATTGGCTCACTCCTCGCTGAGGGAACCGGCTACTACGTCGATCCGGAAATCGCGCAAGCAATGGACTCAGCCATACTTGATCCAGATGCCGGTGTCCGCCTAGTGGTGGATCGACTTCACGGGCTTGCACCATTGTTCGACGTCCCTTATAAGCCTGATGAACCCGAGGATGCATCTTCGCTTGAGGCTGCCATCCACTATCGCGCCACCCTGCTCGTTCGGGCCATGCGGCAGAGCAGCACCGGCGAGCAGGGATACGGGTACGGAGACGACATTAGTCCAGCCTACCGGGAATTGGAACGCCTGTGGCTGAGGTATGGAGAGGCCAACTCTGTGACACTGCTTACCATACGGTCCATCTCTGAGCGGGCTGGTGCGGAGTTGGCGTTTCAGTCCGGAGACTACGTGACCGCCTTACAGGGCATCGCTCAATCAATTAGAGCCTTTGTCCATCCCGAAGAGCAGACTCAACGAATTGGCTTCTCATGGGAAGATCACTCTCGTTTTCCTCCATGGCTCGATAAGGCGGAAGATCGTGCGAAAGACTATCTGGCTCACCTCCGTGCGAGCCGCGAAGGTGACGTTGACTGGGCAGAGATTATTACGTCATGTAACACACTGAAGAGTTTCTTGCCAGAAGAAGAATGGACCCGGCAAAGGGGCATTAAGGATGGTTTGGGGGAGGAGACAGATTACTGGGATGAAACTATAGGTTGGGCGAAGGCCCAGTTGACGCCTGGCCAACTCCGTAGCCTGATTGAGGATCGCGCTGGCGCCGCGGCAACCCTTCGATTATCCAACTATTTTCTAGCCGATAACCTCTGGCAGCGACTCAGCGAGGAGGCTCGTAACGCGCTAGTGACCGCCGACTTGGTTTGGATTGACGATGGACCCGAAAGCAGGCTGCGCACGATACTGAATCCTCTTCAGCGAGCCACAGAGGACATCCTTTACCATCACCTCTGGGTGCCCCTTGTGGAGTGGGCGAAGGAGCACCAGAGGGATTCGGAGTACTTATCTGGAATTCTTTCAGTTGCTCGAAAGCAGTATCCCGGTCTAACGGAGTACATCAAAGTCATCTCTGAGAATCCAGTGGTGAGATATTTGAGAAATCTGGGCATTGCAGGCCAGGACATTGATTTCCTGACAAAGGATGCACCGAGACATTTCTGGAACCTTCGTGATGCCCGAAACAAAGTCGAGCATGAACCAGGTTCTAGTGTGACACCCAGTGATGTCAGGAATCTTTACAGGACGTCCCTCGGCATAGGTTGCCGTGGCATGCTTCCCGAGCTGGTTCGTCTCCTGAGCAACCTTCACACTTAACCCCAGACCAGCCGGAACGACACGGTTAGGGTTCACCCGATGTCAAGGTAGGGCGGGCCAACGACAAATCGACAAGGACAAACGGATGGGCATTGAGGCTCTAACACATAGAGATGACGGGGCGATTGCCTTGCCCAAGTCTAATGAGGACTGGGGTGAATGGGTCAGCGCGACTGGAACACGAAACTACGTTCTCGGCGACCCGTTGCTGGACTGGCTTGACCTGTACGGAAGCGACTTCGGCTTTCAGCGCGATGATCAGCTCCCAGGCTACGACCCGCGCACCGACTTTTCCCGCTTCATCATGAGCAAGGGCAACGAGTTTGAGGGAGCCGTGCTCAAGTATCTGGCAACGGTCGTCCCCGTGCACGTCGTAGCGGACAAGCGGGGAGGCAGCCGCGATCTTGGCTCGGCTGAGCGCACCTTCGCGGCAATGGCTCGCGGTGAGGAGCTTGTCTATCAGGCCGTCCTGCGAGATGCCGAGACCAGCACCTATGGGACGGCAGACCTGTTGGTTCGCAGCGATGTCCTGCGAGACCTGTTCCCCACGGCGATCTCCAAGGAAGAGGCGGGCGTCCCAGCTCCGGGACTCGGTATTCAACTCTGGCACTACCGTGTCGTCGACATCAAGTTCACGACGCTGAGTTTCCTTGTGGATGGGACGCTGGGAGACAGCGGCTCGGCCTGGGGCTACAAGCTGCAGGTCCACGCCTATAACCGGGCACTGGGACGACTGCAGGGCTATCTCCCGCCAGAGGGTTATCTGCTCGGGCGGGGCTGGGAGCGCAAGTCAAAGGGGGAGACGTTTCGCAGCACGAATTGCATGAATATGTTAGCTCCTGTTCCCCAGGATTATGTTTCGAAGTCCAAGGGCTCTGTAGCGCAGGCAGTGAACGCTGCATGCGCGTGGATGCGTCGTGTCCGAACCGAAGGTGGGAGCTGGGTGGTGTTACCTAAGCCGACTGTGCCGGAGATGCGGCCCAATATGGGTAACGGCTCCGACTACCCCTGGCACGGGGCCAAGACCCGAATTGCCGCAGAGCTTGCGGAGCCGACAATGCTGTGGCAAGTAGGTGTCGGCGGACGTGAGTCCGCAATGGAAGCCGGAGTGGACCGCTGGTCTGACCCTGCGTTTACGGCAGTGGTCGCTGGCGTCACTGGGGGTACGAACGCCCCAAAGCTAGAAGCCATTCTTGACGTCAACCGCTCAATCGATGGACCTCCGGTGCGGCCGTCCAAGGTTAGTTCAGGCGAGGCGGAGTGGCGAGGCGAACCGCCGCTGGAGTTCTACGTCGACTTCGAGACGGTGAGTGACCTGGATGAGGACTTCGCGAGCCTGCCAGAGAAGGGGGGCCAGCCGCTTATCTTCATGATCGGTTGTGGTCACCTGCAAGACGGCGACTGGCACTGGTCATGCTTCACTGCCGATGCCATGACGGAGCGGGACGAGGCCCACATCATAGACACCTGGTACGCACATATGGACGAGGTACGCCAGCGGCTCGACCCGCTAGGAAAGCCGCCCAACGTGTTTCACTGGTCCCACGCGGAGGCCTCCACTCTGGAAACGGCGTTTACCTCAGCGATACGACGCCATCCAGACAAGAACTGGACGAGTCCGCGATGGTACGACCTGCTGAGTCGGGTGGTCAAGAAGGAGCCTCTAGTCGTGCGTGGGGCTCTAGGCTTCGGCCTGAAGGCGGTGGCGAAGGCGCTATACAGCCACGGGTTGATCGAAACGAACTGGGAGGCTGGCCCGGCGGACGGTCTGGGCGCGATGGTGGGTGCATGGTCGTGCGCGAAGGAAGCGGCCAACCTTGGCCGCACCATGGGCGAGACCGACCTCATGCAAGAGATTGCTCTTTATAACCACGTCGACTGCAGGGTCATGATGGAGATCCTCCGGCACCTGAGGAAACATCACTAGCTGCTGTTTACGCCCGAGTGGCATTGGGGGTCTGGACCACAGTATGTTCAAAATTGGAGTTGCAACATGGCGGAGCGCATATACAGCAGAGGTGAAGAGGGGGGTCTAGAGTCTCTTGCGGAGGAACCCTTTGCGACTGAGGACGAGTTGCAGGCGCTGATTGCCGAGCATCCAGAGCTGCTCGACGGACAGCAGATGCGCCCGAGCGACCCGCGGCGTTGGATTCTCATTACCCGCGAGAAGGGCATTGCAGAAACCTCCGAATCAGGTGCTAGGTGGTCGATTGACCACCTGATAGTTGACCAAGACGCTGTGCCTACACTAGCAGAGGTGAAACGGGGCTCGAATCCGGAGATCCGGCGCACCATTGTTGGACAGTTGCTGGAGTATGCGGCCCACGCGGCGCAGACCTGGACGGCAGACGAGCTTCGCCGGACTTTCGAGGAGTCCACCCTCGCCAAGGGTCTGAGCCCAGTTGAGATGCTTGGAAGACTGCTACAGGCAGACAATGAACCAGATGTTGACGGCTTCTGGGAGAATGTCGCCACAAACCTCGCTGCAAGACGCTTACGCCTGCTGTTCATCGCGGACGAGATACCAGATCCGCTTGAGCGGGTTGTGGAGTTCTTGAACGCGCAGATGCCTGGCATTGAAGTGCTCGCAGTGGAAATCAAGCAATTCCGCGGTAAGTCGACACAGACGCTCGTTCCGCGCGTCCTCGGGAGGACTGCCAATGCACCCGCTCACAGACAGGGCGGTCGCGGCCAGAAACTTACACGAGAGTCGTTCTTAGAGGAGTTTACGAGCGACGAAGCGCGACATGCCGCGGAGCGGTTCTTAGACGTGGCCCAGGAATCTGGATGTGCCTTCGATTGGTGGCCGAGGGGAGTCAGCATCCGCGGGCGCAGCTCACTCTGGAAGCAGCCGATCACCGTTGCCTGGCTCTATTCGCCGTCTAATGCTGGGAAAGGCTGGATGCGAACCAGGGACTTCACCTTTGGTGTAGGCATCCTGGACTACGAACCTGGGCCAGAGGAAGAACTGCGTGCCGTCCTTCAGCGGTGGGTGGACAGCTTCCGCGACGATTCTTTCGCCACAGATGCTTCGAGCAAGGGAGTTGCCGCGTGGTCGGTTGACTATAATGCGGCGGTGCTGCACACAGACTTGCTAGCGGACCGTCTCTCCAACATTCTCGTGGAGTTGCAGGCACTGTGAGCCAGCACCCTACGGTTTCCATGTACGGTCATGGGGTAGTCAAACCATAAATTGCCGGCGGAGGGGGGGCGTCTCATCTCCATCAGCAGCGGCACCACATACCCTGCGTCCTCCGGAATCATGGTCCCCTCGTCTGTTGGGGGTGGCAGGACTTCGGGCAGGCGTCACCGCCGCGGTAGTATGCCTCCTTGAGGTGAGTCCGAGAGTATCTTTGGTACCTACAACGGAATCGCAAGCTCGAAGATGGTACTGCGTACAGTCCTCCCAGGCCCACATGCCTGGATTCGAACGTGAGAAATTCCTCGTGTTCTATGAGGGGACTAACTAGATTGACACAACCCAGCGGAAAGTTCGCAGTACAGTAAACTCTGGCCCACTTAAGTGGACGCGAACCGACGCATCTCCTTTAGCCAATCTTAGATGATCTGACCCTGGCAATTTGCTTTTCTGCTGAAAGACCTAGGAGAGACCGCAAGCTATGGATACCCAAACTCTTCCCCTCTAGAGGATCACCCCTGCCGAGAATGAATGCTCTTGCATCTGGGGCAAGGTCCAAGAGACTGAGAACCTGAGTCACATGTGCCCTCGTAACTTTCGTTTGGTAGGCTAAGTCAGCTCTGGTTAGTGCCTCGCCCTTGTCTAGTCGCTCCTGCCATTCTATGGCCAGGGCAACTGGATTACGTCGCAAGAGCTTAGTCGACGGCAGCCGGCTCCGAGCTACGGATGGGGGGAACTTGAACTACGAAACCTTCGAGCCCAAGGAGGCCAAACCCATTTTCGTAGTGTGAGGTGCATCGGGGAGCCATTTCCTTCCGTTTCCACGCTCGACTATGTCCTACCGCTCCCCCACTTGGCAATCTTTCTTCGGTCGGGTTTCCCGTATAGAATTGGACTGGCCCTCCTACTCCTCAAGCTTCGGTCGACGACCCTGGAAGAAGCCCTAGAGTTCAACTGGGACGATGAAGTGGTAGAGGTCAACTTTCGAACTAAGTCCACACGGGAAACCGAGATTAACAAAACTGGAGAATTAGCCATGCCGAATGCGGTAGGAACCCTCTTCGCAATATCGATAGATGTTGCCGACATTGACCGGGCCGGGGCGTTCTGGGCGGCTGTTTTGGGGGTCGAACTAGGTGAACGGTTCGGGCAATACCAGCTAATAGGCCCAGGGACTACTCCTCCTGCGGTCGTGCTACAGCAAGTACCGGAGCCCAAGGCTGGCAAGAACCGGGTCCACATCGACATACGATGCGTGGACATTCAGGCCGGCCTACGACGGGTCGAAGAGCTGGGTGGGCGAAAGCTGCGCGACGTTCATGACCTCGGCGACGACTTCATCGTGGTAGAGGACACCGAAGGAAACGAGTTCTGCCTGCTTCCCGCCGCTACCTAGACCCGCCACGGGCTCTTCAACTCGATTCCACCTGGCCCAACGATCTTCCTTCCGCTCCGGTTCACGCATAGAATAGATTTAATTTCCCTCGGTTTTACCTCTGACGCACGTTTCGGAGCCAAACTCCCCCAAGTGCTTTCGACGTGTGAGACCGACGGTATTGGCGGTTGTAGGAACTGGGAATCGTCTTTCCTATTTACGAATTAAATCTTCGTGTTGGTTTGTCTAGATGGCTAATATGAGTGAAAACAGCTACGCCATTTCCACCCGCGGCCTGGTACGGGAATTTGGTGAGGTGCGGGCGGTTAATGGTGTCGATCTGGACGTGCATCAAGGAGAGGTGTATGGGTTCCTAGGCCCCAACGGCGCTGGCAAGACCACTGTCATCCGGATGCTTATTACCTTGCTGGCCCCCACGGCTGGCGAGATCAGGGTGGCAGGGCATGACGCGGTCCGAGAGCCCCACGAGGTGCGCCTACGCATCGGCGCCGCGTTGCAGGACGCCGCGCTGGACAACAAGCAGACCGGCCAAGAGCTGCTCCGCCTCCAGGGAAAGCTATATGGTCTATCGGGGAAGCAGGTAGACCAGCGTATCGGTGAGCTCTCCAGCCTGGTGGACATCGGTGAGGCCATGGACCGGCTCATCGGGACTTATTCAGGGGGAATGAAGCGCCGCCTTGACCTGGCTGCGGCCCTGATTCACAACCCGGAAGTCCTGTTCTTGGACGAGCCCACCACCGGATTGGACCCCATCAGCCGCGCGCGAATTTGGCAAGAGGTACGCAACATCAACAGCGAGTTGGGAGTCACCATCTTCCTGACCACCCAGTACCTCGAAGAGGCAGATGCCTTGGCCCACCGGGTCGGTATCATCGACCGGGGCGTTCTGGCGGTCCAGGGCACCCCGGCAGACTTGAAACGGGCCCGCGGTTCCGACTTGATCGTGGCAAAACTGGACGGCGAGGTAGAGGCGGCGGTGGAGGCCGTAAAGTCCATCGATTCGGTGGCCTACGTAGAGGCCCACGGCCAAGAACTCACCGTCAGCGTCGCCAATGGCGCGGCCCTGATCAGCACCGTTGCCCTAGCTTTGAACCAAAGGGGCATCGGCGTGCAAGAGCTAACACTGCGGACACCAACCCTGGACGACGTGTTTCTTCAGGTGACCGGCGGCCGTCTGCGGGACGGGGCCAGCGCGTCGGCCGAAGTCTCAGAGGAGACGCCGGTTCATGGGTCCACCGGAGAGCCCACCGATCGATAGCAGATAACAGGAAGAGGAAGGCATGGCAACGATAGTTAACGGACCGGTGACCCTGGCCCGTAGAGGAGGGTTTCCGGGCGACGTGGCCACGGTCGCGGAGCGGGCGTTGCGCTCGGTGTTGCGGGACCCGGAGGTCACTATACCCGCGATGATTATTCCGGTGTTCATGTACATCATGACCGTCGGAGCGTTGAACGACTTTGCCGAGAGCATTCCCGGCCTGGACTACAGGGCCTTCCAACTCCCGGTGGCGGTCCTGTTCGCGGTGACCGGAGTATCCCGGGCCATAACCGTCGTGACCGATATCCAGAGCGGCTATTTCGATCGTCTGGTTATTTCGCCAGTGAACCGGCTGGCGTTGCTGCTGGGGCTGATGATCGCCGACTTCGCTCTGGTAGTGGCTCTAACCGTGCCGGTGGTCATCATGGGGTTTATTGCCGGGGTCGGGTGGGAGACCGGAGTTCCTGGAATCCTGTTGTTCATGTTTCTGGCCGGGCTTTGGGGGCTGATTTTCACCGGATTTCCTTACGCTATCGCCCTCAAGACCGGGAACCCCGCTGCGGTCAACATCAGCTTCCTGCTATTCTTTCCTTTCCTGTTCATGACCACCCTTTTCGTTCCGCAGGAGGCGATGACCGGATGGCTGGCCGCGATCGCCGATTACAACCCGGTCACCTACCTGCTGGCGGCCCTGCGGTCGTTGATCTCGGAAGGCTGGGAGCCCCTAACCTTGGTGAAAGGCATCGCCGCCATCCTGGGGGTGGGCATTGTCAGTATTGGCTTGGCCCTCGCGACGCTGAAGGGGAGGGCGACGCGGAAGTAGCAAGGCTAGCTCCTGACCTACAAGATGACAGCGGCGGGTTTCAAAACCCCGCCTCTGTGTCGTTCCGGCGCAGGCCGGAATCCAGGAACTTTCGCGTGTTTACCCGTCAAAAATCCCGCCACCCCGCCTTTCAAAAGAGGGGACGGCGAACCTAGATACCCAACAGCTTTTCCAGGTTCTTATGGAGGATCGCTTCTTTCTCGTCTTGGGTCAGACTCTCCATGTTGAGGATCCATGACACCGGCCAATCGATGGCCATGTCGAATGGCCAGTCGGTGCCGAACACCACCCTGTCTACACCCACACTGTCGATCAAGAAGCGCAGGGCCTCCTCGCTATGGGTGAGGCAGTCGTAGTAGAAACGGTCTAGGTAGGTACTGGGCGGCTGCTGGATGTAAGTCCTAGCTTCCTGCCTTACCTGCCAGCCGCGGTCCATGCGGCCAATGCCGAAGCAGGTGTAGCCGCCGCCGTGACACAGACAGATCTTTAGGTCGGGACAGGCATCCATGACGCCGCCGAAGACCAACGCGGCGAAGGTGAGGGCGCGTTCCGTCGGATTGCCGATGGTGTTGGGCAAGTGGTAGCGTTCGGTGCGCTGGTTCACCACCGTGTCGCCGCCTTGGTGCACCAAGATCACGGCGGCCATGCTTTCCACCGCTTTCCAGAAAGGGAAAAATTCCTTTTCGTCGAAGGTCCGGCCGTTGACGTTGTCGCCGATCATCGCCCCTTTTAGTCCCAATGCCATGCCCCGTTCCAATTCGGTGATGGACGCTGAAATGTCCTGCATCGGCAGGGTGCAAAACCCGGAGAAACGGTCCGGGCGGTCTTTGACCAACTCGGCAACGTGGTCGTTGCATTCCCGGGCCATGGCCGCGACTATACCGGCGTCCTTGTCATAGCTGTAGAAGAAGGCGTTGGTGGAAAGCACCTGGACGTCCACGCCCAGCGAGTCCATGTCCGCAATTCGTTCTTCCGGCGTCCAGGAAGTTTTCGGGTTGTACCGTTGGTTATAGGCCTCGTTCGCAGTAATGCCGTGCCAGTCTTCGCCCTTCTCGAAGGCATTGACGAATGCTGTCGGCGTGATGTGGGCGTGAATATCTATGCTCCGCATGATTGTTCCTTCTTAAAACCCCAAGTGTAATATTTAGGACCGGGCTTTGCGGGCTTTTATTATCTCCAATCCGGTCTGTTCAGGGGGTTCCGCAACCAACTGTATTCGGTCGAGCCACTTGACACTAAAGTGGCACTCCTGGCCTTGGGCGATCAACCGGCAGGGGCCACCGTGTTCGGTTGTCAGCTCCTCCTCGTTTAGACGTAACGCTACGATCGTGTTAGTGTCCCGCGCTTGCTCTACCGTCAGCCCGACAGTATAACTACCCGAGGAGAAGGCCACGAAGGCGGCCTCGGGCAGAGGGCCGGCCCGGTCCAGCAGAACCGCCACTGGTACACCCTCCCATCGCAGACCGGGAACTACCCAGCCGTCCGTGCAACGGAAGTCGTCGGTCAGTGTTCGTTGAGAGGTTTCTGCAAGATCCTCGCGGGTCAACGTGAATGAGGCCTCAACCAGGCCATCGACTCTGAGCCCCTGCCATTCGCTTTCGGCGGCAACGTCGGGATGAATCGGGAGTTGGTCCAACACCCGGTCAACCGGTTCGGTCATTAATTACTCATTTCTGGGATTGCTGTCGGCTCGGGTGAATATTACCGTCCATCAAGGGTGCTGTCCACGGCCAACAATACAGCTTGCCGGTGTACCATCTTCGACGGTCAACCCATCCGCGTAGCGAAAAGAGGTGAGGAGACGAAATGCTTTACTTGACATCATTGAGCCATGACCCGGACAAGTGCCCAGGTGTGGCGTTGGACATCAGGGACCGGGTGATGACTATGGCAGCCAACATGACCGAGGTGCTTCAATCGCACGGGTGCACATTCCAAGGAGGCTGGGTCAGCAAGTCGGCCCACATGACCTTCCTGGTGATCGACGCCCCCAACGGCCACGCCCTGGACGACTCCTTAGTCGACCTGGGGCTGGCGGTTTGGAATACCGCGAGCATTTACCCCGTGATCACCTTGGAAGAAGCGGTTGGTGGACTGCCCGAATAGAAACTTCGCTTCTAACCCACCCGGTACTTGTTTAGCAGGTCCATGTTCAACTCGAACCCGATTCCTGGGCGATCTGGAACGGTGACATAGCCGTCAACGTCGGGCTTCAAAATCGGGTCGAACATTTCTGTGCGTAGCGGGTCTACGGCCTCGGGGTAGTACTCCAAGAACTCTCCGTGGGAGATTCCCGCCGCCAAAGGTAACTGTAGCTCTTGGCAACCGTGGGGGGCTATCGACACCCCTCGTTCTGCGGCTAGATCGGTCACGTCTTTCGCCACGTCGCAGCCGGGGCAGATGGTGACATCCACGTTTAGGATTGAGGCGCCTTGGTGGTCCAAGAGCGTGCGGAAATGGGCCAGATGGTACCCATTCTCTCCGGTAGCGATCTTCACGCTGGAAGCCTCGGCCAGTCGCCGGTGCCCCTCGTAGTCGTGTATCGGCAGCGGCTCCTCGAACCAATAGACCTTGTTTTCAGACAGAAGCCGGGCAAACTCCAATGCAGTTGGCAGGTCCAAAGCGCAGTTCGCGTCCCTGGCGGCGGCCACGCGCTCCATGTCACCCGCCACGCCCATATTGGGGTCTCCAATTTTGATCTTCACGGCCGAGGCGTGCATCTCCTCGACGTTAAACCGCACCTCGTCTTTGAGTTCTTCGATCCCCTTGCCTTCGGCGTAATACCCTCCGGCGATGTAGGTCCGAATGCGGGATTGGGCGCCGCCCAGCAGTTGGTGGACCGACTGGCCCAAGGACTTGCCCTTGATGTCCCAACAAGCGATGTTTATCGCGGCCAATACCTGAGTATTGATCCCGCCGGGTCCCAGAATCTTGATGAGCTTCTCGCCTAGGTCGGTGGCTATGGCCCTGGTGTCGAGGGGGTCGCGGCCGATTAGAAGCGGCCTGAAGTAGTCCACGTATCCGGGGAACAAGGTCAGGGGCCGCTCGGCGGCGGTGCCGCCGTTCCATCCATAGCCGGTGAGCCCTTCGTCGGTCTCCACCGTGACTTTATGGAGGCGTCCCGGACCATAGAAGTGGCCGCCGTTCCAAATTCCGGGCCTTTCCCACTCGAAAATTTCGCTGGTGACGCCGGTAATCTTCATTGGTCCGATCCTTCTCAGGGCTCGATGGTAGGCACCGGCCTTGCTGCCGATGTAGTATAACCCAGACGCTTCGTGACCGAGCCTAAAACGAGGGTTTAGACCATGTTCGAAGGATTTGAACAAAGACGCATCGAGACTAGCGGCGCCACCATCAACCTGGTCACCGCTGGCGACGGACCACCGCTCCTGCTGCTCCACGGCTACCCTGAGACCCACACCATGTGGCACAAGATCGCTCCCAGGCTGGCCTCGGATTTTACTGTCGTCGTGCCCGACCTGAGGGGCTACGGCGACAGCGGCAAACCCCACGGCGACCCGGAGCATCTGAATTATTCCAAGCGCGCCATGGCCCAAGACCAAGTCGAGGTAATGCAGCAACTGGGGTTCGAGTCGTTCCTGTTGGCAGGCCACGACCGAGGCGCCAGGGTGTCGCACCGCCTGACGAAGGACCATCCCCAGAGAGTGCGAAAGCTGGCGGTGCTGGACATCATACCCACTCACAAGATGTTCCAGATCGTGAACCAAGAGATGGCCACCAACACCTACCATTGGTTCTTCCTAATTCAGCCCTACGACTTTCCGGAGCGAATGATCGGCGGCGCTGCCGACTATTTTCTCCGCACCCGGTTCGAACAGGGCGCCGATGCCGAGAGGGTCTTTCCGACCGAGGTGGTCGACGAGTACGCTCGATGTTTCTGCGATCCGGCGTCCATCCACGCCACGTGCGAGGACTACCGGGCCGGGGCCAGCATCGACTTGGTGCACGACGAGGCCGACTTCGACTCCAAGGTTTCCTGCCCCATGTTCGTCCTGTGGAGCTCTACCGGTTACGTCGGCCGCACCCAGGACGTGCTCCAAGTCTGGCGCGATTACGCCACCGACGTGCGCGGCCAATCCATGCCGTGCGGTCACTACATCCCCGAAGAAATGCCCGACGAAAGCTACGCTATTCTCAAAGAATTCCTTTTGGAGTGACGCCGAGGGTTCGCAGAAAGCCGGTCCGCACCTTTGGTGGACCCCGTTGGGTCTGCTAAAATTAGCCGACTCAGGCGTGTCTGTCTCCAATCACGGCTAGGAGCTTAGAATTGACCACAACCAAGAAAGACCCGATTCTGGTGGTCGTCCAGTTGACCGGTGGGAACGACTTCTTGAACACCGTTATTCCTTATAACGACCCGCTTTATTTCGACTACCGGCCAAAGGTGGGTATCGCCCGAGACGAGATGATCCCCATCGACGACAGCCTGGCTCTCAACCCGGCGCTCGGGCCGATCAAGACACTTTATGATCAAGGCAAAGCAGCAGTGATCAATGGGATTGGTTACCCCAATCCCAACCGGTCCCATTTCCGATCCATGGATATCTGGCACACCTGCGAGCCCTACAAGGTGGGCTCCGAGGGCTGGTTGGGCCGGGTCATCCGAGACTTGGACCCCCAAGGGGAAAACGTGCTCACCGGGGTGAATTTCGGCCGAGGGCTGCCGCGGGCCCTGGCGCTGACCGGCGTTCCGGTTGCTTCGGTCTCTACCCTGGAGACCTACGGCGTGCTGACCGGCATCAGTACCGAGCCGGAACGGACCCAGGCGCTGGACCTGTTCTCCAGGATGTACTCGCCCATCCTGGGCACCGGACCGGTTATGGACTACTTGGGTGATACCGGCCGTGACGCTTTGAAGGGCGCAGATATTCTCAAAACAGTTCCAGAGTCCTATAACTCCAACGTGGAGTACGCTGACGGTCCCATCGGCCGCAACATGCAGGGCATCGCCAAAGTCCTGCTGGCCGGGTTGGGCACCCGGGTGTTCTACACCCAGCAGGGTGGTTACGACACCCACGCCAACCAGGCCCCCATCCACAGCAAGTTGCTGACCGATCTATCCCAGGCAATGACTGACTTCTACGACGACTTGAAGGAGCATGACGCTTCGGACAATGTGCTGATGTTCATGTTTACCGAGTTCGGCCGACGGGTCCGCGACAACGGGTCGGGAACCGACCACGGCTCCGGCGGGGTGGCTTTTGCCATCGGCGACCCGGTTAAGGCTGGGACCTTCGGTGAATATCCGTCTCTCAAAGAGGAAGACCTACTTGAAGGCGACCTTCGTTTCACCGTCGACTTCCGCGGGGTGTATGGGACGATGGTAGAGCGGTGGCTGGGCCTTGACCCGGTCCCAGTCGTCGGTGGCAATTTCGAACAGGTTGGCTTCGTTTAGCCGAAACCCTCTATTGCCATAGGATTGACCGAACGTTCACAGACAGAGGTTGATGAATGCCTGAAACCGATAAAGCCCTATTGGCCCACCTGCTGCGCCGGGCGGGGTTCGGTGGCACGTTTCAGGAGTTGGAGACCTGCTCCAACCGGGGTTACGAGGCCACGGTGGAGTGGCTCCTCTACCCGGAGTCGCAACCGGCAATCGATGAAGACCTGCTGGAGCGGTACTACGTTGATTGGAAGGAGAGCCGCAACATTGAAGGCGCTTTCACCGAGTTCGTCTACCGGATGAACGCCAACGCGGGCACCCGCCCGCTGCAAGAAAAGATCGCGCTGTTTTGGCACGGGTTGTTCGCCACCGGTTTGGCCAAGGTATTACATGAAAGAACCATGCTCAACCAAGTGGATGTCTTCCGCGCCTATGGACTGGGCAGTTTCCGGGAACTGCTGTTACAGCTCTCCCAAGATCCGGCGATGATTTTCTGGCTGGACAACAACTTCAACCACAAGGACGCTCCCAACGAGAACTGGGGCCGGGAGTTGTTGGAGCTCTTCACTATGGGCGTCGGGATGGACGGGCGAGACAACTACACCGAAGACGATGTTAAAGAAGTTGCCCGGGCCTTCACCGGCTGGAATATTGACGACGACAATGTTTCCTCGATCCCTTACGGAAAGGTTCCCTGGCTGTTCCGCTACCTGCCCGACGACCACGACGACGGTGAGAAAACAGTGCTCGGCCAAACCGGTCCTTGGAACGGTTCAGATGTAATAGACATCTTGGTCAAAGAACCGGCCACGGCCCGGTTCGTCTGTCGGCACCTTTACAGCTTCTTCGTCGCCGACGAGCCCCATGTTCCGGCCTGGCAACACACGCCGCCGACAGACCCGGAGGCAATCAAGATCCTGGAAGACGAGTACTTCCGGTCCGGCTACAATATCCGGTCGGTGCTTCGAGTGTTGTTCAACTCCGATTTCTTCAAGTCGGACGGCGCCCGTTTCGCCAAGGTCAAGAGCCCGGCGGAGGTTGTGGTCGACACACTCCATCTGCTGGGCGATTTCAAATTCCCTAGGCGGGGAATCTTCGACACCGCCCTCAGTTGCCGCTACATGGGCCAAGACCTGCTCAACCCGCCATCGGTCGAGGGCTGGCACACCGGCAAGGAGTGGGTCGACAGCGGCAGCCTGGTGGAGCGAATCAACTTCGTGGCCGACCAAGTGAGCAACATCGAGCAGCCCGGCGTTCGGGCAATAGTCGACGCCCTCATAGAACGACAAAGGGAGCGCGAACCCGCGTTGACCCCCGAGGACCTGGTCGACGGTTGCCTGGAATTGATGGGGCACGCGCGGCTGCATGAGACCAACCGCAAATACTTGTTGGACCAGATTCGCACCGGCGGAAAGGTAAGCACCGCTACTCCTGAGGACCGCAAGACCGCGGAGGGGATGATCCTCTGGACCATGAAAATGATTGGCTCTACTCGGGAATATCAATTCTCCTGATCGACGCCCAGGCAAGGTTGCCGAGAAATGCTTCGATAGGATCCGATAAGCTAGTCCGGCAACTCTCCAGTGAACTACCCCGGTGATGAATCGGGGGTTTTCGTTTGAAGTTGACGAAATAGGCATTTTGTTGTACAACTGTTAGTACAAGAGATGGCCTACGAAGTCAGAATCACTGCGATGGCCGAGAAGATGGTTGGCGACATAGCTGACCGGCGCATCCAAGGGGTATTGCTAAAGAGGGCTTTCAGGCTGGCCGATGAACCAAAAAAACAGGGAGACTCGCTCCGGGACGAATTATCTGGTTATCGCAGCGTCAGGGCTGTTGGCCAACGTTACCGGATTGTCTACCGGATTGAAGGTGACGACACGGTCGTAATCGTCGCTGATGTCGGAATCCGAAGAGCCGGTGACCGGCATGATATTTACGAGGTTGCGCGTAGGCTCTTTACGCAGGGCCTGTTAGATTAGCGCCAAGCCCGAGGTTACGGAAGATGACTATACGAGACGATGAAATTGCCGAAGGAATGTCGATCAGCGATGCCCGGAATAAGCTGACTCAGCTCCCGGACCTGTTAACCGGTAGTCCGGGAGTGATTCCGCTTACGAGGCGGGGACGGCCTATCATGGCTCTCATGTCCTGGGAGTTGTTCCAGTCGATTATGGAAACGATGGAAATTATGGCCGATCCGAATCTCATGGCGCAACTCAAGGAAAGTGTCAAAGACATTCAGGAAGGCCGGACCCGGCCCCTAACGAAGTTCGCAGCTGAACTCGGAATTGACCTAGACAGCCCAGACGACAAAAATGAGATCAACCCATAGCGGTCTGCCAGTTTCACCCCAGAGAAAACAATGACCACCCAAACACAGCAACAACTGTCCGTCCGCGGACACTTCCAATATGACGACGTCATCGGTCTGTTATCGGCGGCGGGCCCCGGCTTTAGCGGCCCAATGTCCATTGCTCTTGGCTCGGACAACCTGTTGTATGTGGCCAACCGCGCCAATCCCAATCAGCCTGAAGCCGTGCGGGTAACCAAATGCACGAAAGACGGGGACTACGTTGACCAGTTTGGGGAGTGGGGCGAGGAAGAAGGCCAGTTCACCTGGGTCAACGCCATCGAGTTCAACCAGCAGGACGAGCTTTACCTCTCTGACGAACACATTCAACGCATCAGCGTCTTCAACAGCGACGGCCGGTTTCTTCGCTCCTTCGGGGAGCAGGGCAGCGGCGACGGGCAATGGGACCGGCCTGCGGGCATCGTCTTCGACTCCGACAACAACCTATTGGTGGTCGACAGTCTCAACCACCGGGTGCAAAAGTTGACCTCCGAGGGCCGGTACCTCGCCCAATGGGGCAGCCACGGCGAACGCGAAGGCCAGTTCAACATGCCTTGGGGGATTGCGATCGACGCGGCCGGGAATTATTACGTGACGGACTGGCGCAATGACCGAGTGCAGAAATTCGACCCCGAGGGCCGCTTCCTCATGGCCTTTGGAAGTCCCGGTACCGGAGACGGCGAAGTCAACCGGCCCAACGGCATCACCGTCGATGCCGAGGGTGACATTTACGTTTGTGATTGGCTAAACGACCGGGTGCAGGTATTCGACCCGCACGGCGGGTTCAAAGATGTTCTGATCGGCCACTCTGGAACGTCCAAGTGGGCTAGAGAGTTCCTGGATGCCAACCCCGATATTGCGGTCAAGCTGGACCTGGCCACTCAGAACATTGAAGCCAAAATGCGGTTCTTCCGCCCGGTCTCGGTGAAAGTCGACCAAGACCGCCGGGTGTATGTGGCCGACTGCTACCGCCACCGGGTCCAGATCTACCAGAAGCTGGGCTGCTAGTACTCAGTCAACCTAATTATTGGCAGGATAGAGATGGTGACGCTTGACTCGGGCGTCCACAGTGGAGAATCTCCAGTCAATGGTTGCTCCGGCTTGGTTTCGTTCTGCCTCCAGGGCCGCGATCTCGCCACTCAAAGTCTCTTCATCGGCAATACGGCGGCGCAGGACTCGCCTGGCCAAGACACTGAACTCGATCTCTGCCATGTTGAGCCAACTACCGTGCTTGGGAGTGTAGTGAAACTCCAAGCGTTTGCGTATTCGCCTAGCCTCCTTGGGCTCGAAGGTTTCGTAGAGGGAAGCTGGTTTGTGGGTGTTGAGGTTGTCCAGCACCACCCGGATCTTCTCGGACGCTGGGTAAGCTTCATCGGCCAGCCACCGCATCTGCTGAGCGAAGTCCACCATGGTACGACGTTCGGTCACTGCCACATGCCTCCAGCCCGCCAGGGGCTCGCACAGCATGAACAGGTTTCGGGTGCCATTGCGCTGGTACTCGTAATCGTATCGCTCCCGTCGTGCCGGCTTGGGCGGGATCGGAGACCTCTTTTCCGCCAGCAACTGCTTGGAGGTCTCGTCGAAACAGACCACCGGGCGCTCTGGGTCATAGGGTTCCGCGTAAAGGTCCAGCACATCCTCCATACACGCCACAAACTCGGCGCTCACCTGGGGAATACACCACTCCTTCTTCTGCCACGGCTTGAGACTGTTTTTTTCAACCGCTTGCGAATTCCCTCGTGGGACATGGAGGGCGCCAGCCCCAACTCCACCACCTTGTTTGCCAGGAGCCGCAGGGTCCAGTGGTCATGGCCTGGAGGGGCCTCGCTGCACGCCAGGGCAATCAGGTGCGCTTCCCCCCGCTCATCCAGTTTGGTCGGATGTCCTGGCCGAGGATCTTCCTCCAAGGCCCGCTTCAGTCCTCCCTCCAGGTACCGCCGCTTGGTACGGCACACCGTACCCGCAGACGTGTCCAGCGCCTCCACGATGCGCATCACCCCCCAGCCCGTATCTGCCTTTAGCAGAATACGGGCCCGGGCAACCTTTCGCGCTGGGCTCTTTCCCCCGCGAATCAGTCGTTCCAACTGGTCTCGTTCTTCCCTTTCCAACCGGACCACATACCGATCTCGTCCCATGGCTGCCACCCTCCTACGTCAACACTCCTAAAAAAGGGTGGCAACCTTAGACGTTTTCTTAAACAATTACCAAAACCGAGTTGACTGAGTACTAGTCTTGCATGCAGAAAGGCACTCGATCTTAGTGCTCAAGCCGACGTTGATAGAATCCACCGGTCCAACATGCTTGGATCAAGATTCCTAATCCGATAAACTTTTTGTTCACAGGCATCCACACTATTCGCGGGTAGTGTCAGTGGAAAAGTTCGACAATATTGCAGGCGAATTTCATTGCTCAGGCAGCGTCGCCTGGCTGCTGGAGGCCGCCTAAACGGGCGATCTTTTTAATTGCGTCGAGTCTCTCTAGGTTGCCGCGCCGTACGTATCTCTCACACCCGTCACTTAACGACACTAACTACACTGGCATCGGTGTAGAATACCGATAACCCCCTGTTTGTGATGTCCATGGCAAGTAGATCAGAGCAGATGCTGGTCCGAGACCGGAAGATGACCGAGCCGCTGGCTGCCCTGGACGATGCCATATCAGGCCCCGCGGTCGTTTGGTGATGCTCACCGGAGAGCCCGGCGTCGGCAAACCCGCGACCGGCCAGGCCGGGGCCCCCAAGCGGTCGCAGGCATTGCTGTTGACTTGCACCACTAGGGCAATGGTCTTTAAAAGGATCAACAGGTGGAAATGTCAGACTGGGGGGCTATGCCATGATTGAAACCGGTTGTGTGGTTGCGCTCTTCATTGTTGACCGCAGATCTGCTCCGATGAAACAGGTGGAGCAACTGAATGCATTAGCCGGACAGGGAATAGAAGGCGATCGGTATTTTCTCGGCACTGGGACTTACTCCAAAAAGCCGGAGCCCGGTCGGCAGGTTACCCTGATCAAAAGCGAAGTATTGGAATCGCTCAGGGACGAGTTTGACATAACCGTCAAACCTGAAGAGTCCCGCCGGAACGTCCTGACACGGGGCGTTGAAATCAACGAACTGATTGGAACCGAATTCTTTCTGGGTCCGGTGCGCCTACGGGCTCACCGAATAACCCAGCCATGTCTCTACCTGGAGGAACTTCTGGACCAACCGGGGCTAGACAAAAGGCTCTGGGGCAACGGCGGAATCAGCTGCGAAATATTGAGCGATGGGATCATCAAACCAGGAGATATCATAACCACGGCCCAGTAATGTTACAAAGATATATTTGCTACCAACCAGGATAGGTAAAATAATGTTCTGACTGGGAGTTCAAATGGGGAATGTCCAGCAAGATAACCTGGGGGACAAGTACTGCATCGTGGGCGTGGGAGAGACGGAGTACAGCCACGGCTCCGGCCGCAGTACCCGTGCCATGGCGTTAGAGGCCATCCGCAACGCCATGGACGACGCCGGCCTAGGGTCCGACGGCATCGACGGACTCATGAGTTATCACTTGGGGGACTCCACCCCCTCCAGCGTGGTCATGTGGGACCTGGGGGTCCGGCCCAACTTCTTTATGGACTGCTCCGGAGGGGGCACTAGTACCGAGGCCCTGGTGGGCCTCGCCAGGGGCGCCATCGAGACTGGGATGTGCCACACCGTCGCTATTTACCGCTCCATGAACGGCTACTCCCAGTTCCGTATGAGCAGCAAGGACGCTGGCGCCGCCACCCCTGTCAGTGGCTTCGACGTGAAGACCAAGCCCTACGGCATCTTCATGCCGATCCAGAGCTTCGCCTTCACCTTCACACGGCACATGATGGAGTATGGGGTCAGGAGTGAGCACCTGGCGCACATCAAGTCGGCCCAGAGTAACCACGCCAGCAACAACCCCAAAGCCTACATGAAGCAGCGGGTAACTGTGGAGGACGTCCTGAGCTCCCGGTGGATTGTTAGACCCTGCGCTCATGTCCTGGACTGCTGCCTGGAGACGGACAACGCCACCTGCATCATCGTCACCTCGGCGGAGCGGGCCCGGGACCTGAAGCAGCGGCCGGTGCATATCATGGCGGTGCAGGGCCGGGGTACCAAACCCGGTGGCGAGTTTCACTACCAGCACGGGCCAATCACCCGAACTGCCGGCTACCACATCGCCCCCAGGGTGTTTGGCATGGCGGGCATCACAGCCGAGGACGTGGACGTGACGGGTTGCTACGACGCCTTTACCTATACGGCGCTCCTGCAGCTGGAGAACTACGGCTTCTGTGCGGTGGGTGAGGGCAAGGACTACGTCTCCAGTGACATCATCCGGTTAGGGGGCAGGCGCCCCAATAACACCAGCGGCGGACAGCTATGCGAGGGCTACACCCACGCGATGAACTTGGTCATCGAGAACGTGCGCCAGCTTAGGGGCACGGTGGACGACTACTGTGAGGGCTGGCGGGAGGGCCGACACACCTACGACTACTCGGAGGGGAAGTGCCGCCAGGTGAAGGACGCCGAGTTCAGCATGGACATGGGATGGGGAGGGGCTAATGTGGGGAGCGCCATGATCCTGAGGAGGTAAAGGGTGGCCGTCTACGAGTACCGGGGGCTAGCGATCGACCTGCCCGAGAACGACACCGAGTACGCGGGCTATTTCGAAGCGGCCCGTGAGCACCGACTGGTGGTCCGAAGGTGCCTGGGCTGTGGCCTGCTGCGGGCCGAACCGGGTCCGGGCTGCCCGTGGTGCCCCTCCTCGCGATGGGATTGGCAGACGGTGAGCGGCAAGGGCGCCATATATAGCTACCAGATAGTGGCCCATACCGTCCTGGCAGGCTTCCGGGACTGGGTGCCCTTCCCCATCGTGCTGGTGGAGCTGGACGAGCAGCGAAGCCAGCCCACTCCCGACGACGGCCTACGCATCACCTCCAACCTCCTGGACGCGGAGCTGAACCCGGAAAAGGAGACCATGGTAGCCATCGGCAAGAGAGTGGAGGTGGTGTTTGTGGACCTGGACAGTGGGCTCACCCTGCCACAGTTCCGACTCTCCGTTGACGCACCTCAAGGTACGGTGTGGAGGCACGGCCCGTCCTAACCCTCATCCCGTACAGCATCCTCGACATGGCGAGGCACTACAGAGCTATGAAAAGATGTCTCTGAATCTAGCTGGAAAGAATGGACAGATGGAGTCAAGAAGGCGAACGGTCTTATCCTGCGCAGGGGTCCGGATTTGAAGCCAAGCCAGAACGGAGAGACGCAACAACCTCTGGAGGGGTATCGGGTCCTGGACCTATCCGGCCCTCTGGGTGTCTTTTGCGGCAAGCTGATGGCCGACATGGGTGCCGACGTCATCAAGGTCGAGCCGCCCGGCGGCGACCCCATGCGGCGCATCGGACCTTTCCTCGCCCACCGGCCCCAGTTGGAACAGAGTCTCCATTGGCTCCACTTCAACACCAACAAACGCAGCATAACCCTGGACATTGCCACCACCGACGGTGCCGCATTGTTGGGCAAGCTTGCCCGCGAGGCCGACGTCTTGGTGGAGACCTTCCCGCCGGGCTACCTGGACTCCCGGGGCCTGGGATACGGTGACCTGGAGGTGGACAACCCTGGCCTGGTTTACGCTTCGTTGACCCCATTCGGACAAACAGGCCCTTACAAAGATTTCAAGGCCTCGGACCTAATTGGCTTCGCCATGGGCGGATACATGTACGTAACCGGGTGGCCCAATACCCCGCCCACCCGGCTCTGGGGCTCTCAGGCCTACCACACGGTCTCAAACCGGGCTTACATTGCTATTCTGGTCGCCCTGTACCACCGCTTGGCCACAGGTTTCGGTCAGAGGGTGGACGTTTCGATGCACGAGGCGGTGGCGGCCACCACCGAGCACGTCAACACAGCCTACAACTACGAGGGCACCCCCGCCGTACGCTGCGGCTTCCGGCACGGCGGCCAGTTTGTGGCTACCTGGCCGTGCAAGGACGGGTACGTAAGTATCACCACCAACACCCAGCAGGCCTGGGACGACCTGCGCGCCTGGATGGACCGGGATGGTATGGCCGGGGACTTGATGTCGGAAAAGTACCATGAACGTTTCATCCTACGCGGAGATCTCTCCGCGCACATTGAGGAATTGATCCAAAAATGGACGTTGCTCCACACCCGTCAAGAGATAACTGATTGGGGCCAGGCTCACCACCACCCCTGGGGGCCGGTCCTGACCCCGGAAGAGCTTCTGGATAACGAACAGCTGTGGGACAGGGGCTATTTTACCGAGATCGAAGACCACCATTATGGAGATACCTTGGTCTATCCGGGCGCACCGTACAAGCTGTCCCAATCCCCCTGGAAATTGAGCCGTCCCGCACCCAGTGTCGGTCAACACAACGGTGAGATATTCTGCGGCGAACTGGGCCTTTCGGCGAGCGGTCTGGAAGCCCTGTCAGCTGCGGGGGTGATTTAGCTTTGACCCGGACGGGGAACACCAATGGGAACCCAGACCCGGCGAGCCTGGCGGCAATGACCGGAGTCTCCC
This sequence comes from Dehalococcoidia bacterium, assembly GCA_965247605.1. Classification (GTDB taxonomy): domain Bacteria; phylum Chloroflexota; class Dehalococcoidia; order Lucifugimonadales; family UBA3495; genus VXOI01. The sequence continues at coordinate 62,260 of CBDFHM010000009.1, forward strand.
CATCAACAGGCGGTGGTCTCGCGCTGCGGGGCATTAGGGTCTTGGACTTCACCTGGATCCATGCGGGCCCCTCCGCCACCCGCATTCTGGCCGACCAGGGAGCTCAGGTCATCAAGGTAGAGTCAAACCAGGCCCTGGCTGTCGTGGGAGGGCCTGCCTCCAACACAGCTAGGGGACTCGGCCAGCGTCAAAACTGGAACGCCGGCAAGCTGTCCATCTCCCTAAATATGAAGTCTCCCGAGGCCGTAGAGGTCGCCAACCGCTTGGTGGCAGTGTCCGATGTAGTTGCGGAGAACTTCAGCGCACGGGTGATGACCGGTTGGGGAATGGACTATGATCGTCTACGCCAATTAAGACCCGACCTCATCATGCTCAGCATGTCGGGCTTCGGACGGACGGGGCCCTGGAAGGACCGGGTAAGCTACGGCCAGACTCTCCAGGCTTGGTGCGGTATCACCGACCTCACCGGCTTCCCGGACACTGATCCTTGCGGTCCGGCCAGTGCATACAGCGACGCCGTTGCTGGTATGGCCGGGGCTCAAGCAGTGTTGCTGGCGTTGATCCACCGGGCCAGAACTGGCCGGGGCCAGTGGATCGACCTTTCCCAATACGAGGCCCTGTCTTCCTTGATGGAGACGATGGTTCTGGACTTAAGCGCCAACAAATCCGGACCCGAGCGCAGCGGCAACCGCCTACCCCACGGCGGCGGCGCACCCCACGGGGCGTACCGGTGCAAGGGCGAAGACCGCTGGGTGGCCATCGCCGTTTTTACCGACGAGGAGTGGGGCGCCTTTGCTTCGGCGATCGGTAACCCCGCATGGACGGAAGACCAGCGCTTCTCGACCGCGATGGCACGCTCTGCCCACGCCGACGACCTGGATTCCCTGCTCGAGTCCTGGACTTTGGAGCACTCTCCGGAAGAGATCATGCACCTGCTACAGCGGGCCGGTGTCGGCGCTGGGGTGGTTCAGGCGGGAGCTGACCTAGCCGAAGACCCTCAATTGAAGGAGCGAGGGTTCTTCCGAATGGTTCCAGACACCCAAGGCGTCATCCGCACCGTCGAAGGCGCCCCATACAAGCTGTCACGTACGCCCGGTGGCCCTAGCCGAGGCGCACCACAGTTTGGCTCGGACCAGACCTATGTATTGAGGGAAGTATTGGGGCTCCCGGATGATGAGCTGGCCGAGTATGCTATCGCCGGGGTTTTCGAATAAATAGCGGCTATAGGGGGTTGGGTGGTTTTTTGGATTCGGGAAACCGAAGTGCTCGGGCTAGGTGAATGGAGGTTTCCCTAGTTGGACTCGTCCAACCTACCGCCGGGCTTCGCCCAACCTTTCTCGCGCCAAGACATCATTTCATAGCGGATAACGTTCTTTCCAGCAAAGTCCTAGCGTTGGCGGCGCTGGAGTGTTGCGGGTAGATTCCACCGCGACCGCCTGGTCTAAGGCCTCGTTCCTGGCGGAATCCAAATAAAGGAAACTTGAGACTCTCTGGATACCCTAGGCGGTGCGGACCAACGTTTGCACTAGCATCCGGGCATTCGCAATCGCTATTCGCGCATAGTGTCACCTGTGATATCCCCGTTGATGAACAGCCCCAAAAATATGGAGCAACAAAATGGTCGCCGGCACCCCTATTGAGTCGTCCCCAACCGCGGTAGCCCATCATGAACGTCGAACCTTTGAATACTAGGACACAGACTCTCGTTCTATGACGGGCCGCGGCGATGATCTCCCAGCGTCCCGCGTCTTCCTCGCCACTGTCGTCCGCCTTGCCCACCCAGTTTGGGGATCCGCCGTAGGGACGGAACCGACCTTCCCCGTCTCCACGATCCGGGGGGTGGATCGATTTCAAGGCGTCGATCAAGACTGGTTTTACATCCTCTACAGGCTCGAATCCTGTCAGGCCTGGCGCGTCCGTCAGGTAGAGGAAGTACCCACGGTCGAGCGCGTTGTCGAACCACATCCAGCCTTGTTCTTCCGTGGTGGCGCGCTGAAGAGCCCGGGAAATGCTCCGGTGGACCCTTTTCTCCCAATCGTCGATGGGCACCCGTCGTTGATAGATCTGGGGCCCGTTGATTCGAGGTGTGAAGTTGAAGTAGAGCTTCCGCCGCTTGAACTGAGCGTTGGCCGGGTTGCGCCAGGTGTTGGAGAACAGGTCCACGGCAATGCCTTTGCCGTCTCGCTCCGACCAAAGCAGGTAGCCTGTCACCCAAGGTCTGATACGATTGGGGGGCGGGAACAGGCCCCCCGCCTCGGCCCACAGACTGGACCGCTTCCCCCGGTCCTTAGGTTTGTCGCTTCTACGGTATGTAGGTTTCTTTGTTATTACCCTAGCGGCGACATCGTTCTCATGGCGTGACGCTCCCCCGCCGTGTCTGACCTCGCCCGGTCCCAGGTGGTTTTGGCCAATCTGGTCGTGGATTTCGGACAGAGTGAAGTCGGAGACCAATCCGAGAGGGGTGAAGACCCGGACCGTACCCGAGGTTTGGCCCAGATGGTCGCTGCAGAAACAGGACCAGGAGCCGGACACGGGGCTAGCGTAAAATGCCTGATCACAGCTGTAGGCCGCGCCGTCCGCGTGTGGCAGAGGGCAGGCGCCGCCGTATCGTCCATCGGAGCACCGGCGGAGGTTCAGTCCTTGGAAGAAATCGGCCAGACGGTCTTGTAGAACCGCAGGCAGTGGACAGGGCCAATGGGGATCGAAGGTCCCCGTTCTTTCCTGTCGTTTTCTCGGACCTAGGCAACCATCATCCTGCTTCGGCGGCAGTTGGGGCAGGAGCAGGTCCAGTTCATCCAGGGTGTAGCGTCGGTCGGGGTGAATATCCACCAAGTGAGCGCGTTGCTCTCCTGGATGGTTTAGGTTGATGAATCCGGGCAACCGGAGAATGCGGCCTCGGTTCCAGACGTTGTCTCCGCCTACTGCAGCACCCAGCCTCTGATTAAGGCGTTCGACCCGGTCGATGTCGGCGGTGGGCTCTTGGAGCAGGTAGCCCGCCTGGACCTTGCCGAAGCTGGTTTCAACCATCCAGGAGAATGGTGGCAAATCTGTTGGGGGAAGGGTAATCTCGTCCAGCCAAAGCGTGGTGGCCAGGTTGACGGCGTCACCACGGTCGGTGTTCGATTCACCCCTACGGGGCTCATACCGAGGAGCGACCCCGTAGTAGATGTTCTCCTCGCCGTCAAGATGGCCGGGCAGCGCAACCTCAAAGCCCTGCCGACGCAATTCGGATAAGCTGTGGAATCTCTTCTTGCCGCCACCACCTGGCTTAAGAGTTCGGATTTCCAGGTACTCCGTATCTGGAACCCCATCAAGCAGAGCGTCCAGGAACTTGGCGGCCTCAGAATTGGAGAGATTAGTTGAGAGCTGGCGTGCCATGGGACCCTCCCCAGCATCGAGGAGGATCCCACTAGGAGACCGGCGCCAATTCCCGTTCTACGGTGAATCGGAATTTATCGTTTGCGTCCGATGTGTCAGAGTCGAACTACACCGAGAACGCGGGCTGATTGTGTTGCTGGCGGCGTAGTTTCACAGGGGTGACAGGAAGTTGAGCAACCTCAGGATATCTGCCTCTCCATGGAAGCCATCTACTTGAACAACTTCCGCATCGCCTTGCGAGTGGCCTTTCCTGCCACCCGGCGGCCGACCCGTTTGCCTACCTTGCCCTTTTTGGCGGCGTTATAGTCCCCCATCAGCTTGGCCAGGGTGTACCAGAGTGGGAGGTGGCACCCATTCCCACCCCTTTCCCCGACGTTTATCCTACTGGTTCAGTGAGAAACACAGGAATAATTTGTTGAGGCGCTTAGTACTCCGTAACGGCTGCGAAGCGAACATCTGAATATGGGGTTCGTTATCACTTCCTGACGTATTTGCCCACCGAGGTGGAAAGCGCCATGTAGATGTCTCCGTGGGCGTCCACGCGTATCTGGTGGGCCATGGGCGAAGCCCAACGCTCTAAGACGTGGCCCTGCTTGTTTCTCACCGTGATCCAGCTCTCCGATCCCCCTTGCCGTTCGGCGACGTATACCGTTTCGTCATCAACCATGTAGATATCCGTCGCGCCCGGTACATCGGCCCACTGGTTGACGAACTCCCCGGCCGTCGAGAAGATCTGGATACGGTCGTTCTTCCGGTCGCACACGTAGACTAAGCCTTCTCCGTCCACCCAAACGCTGTGGGGGCTATTGATTTGGGAGGGAGCGGACCCCCCTGGGGTGCCCCAAGAGTGGATAAGCTCCCCGTCCGCCGAGAAGCGATGGACACGGGAGTTGCGATAACCGTCGGAAACGTACAGGTTGCCGGAAGGGGATGGGCACAGCCTGGTGGGCCGGTTAAAAGGCCCCCCGGCCCGGAGCACTATTCCCTCATCTTCGGTGCACCCGGTGTCAGAGGGTTGGCCCCTGTTACCCATCACCACCTGAGGATCGCCACCAAGGGTGAGCTTCGCCACCACGTGATCACCCCTGTCTGCCAGGTAGAACACGTCGTCGGGCCCTATATAGATCGTGTGGGGTTCGCCTATGGCGCCGGCCCCCCAAGAGCTGAGGTAGTTTCCATCTTTATCAAACACTAGAATCGGCGGGTCCTTCAGCTGTTGGCAAACATACACCCTTTCCTGAGAGTCCACCGCTACTCCGGTTACCCGTCCCCAAGACGAACCGGAAGGGAGCTTGCCCCAGTCTTCGTTCAGATCGTACTTGCATTGACCGCTTCGTGCCTCAGCCACTTAATGCACCTCCATTCATTTACTGGATGCCAGTGGAACATGGGATTAGTTCTCTAGAACTTCTTGAAAATAGGATAGCTCTCGTCGGGCATCCCACCGGGGTTCTAATTTAGATTAGAGGTCAGCGTGGCTGGTACACGGGCGTGAGCCACCGGGCATATTGGGGGTTCGAACCTCGGACCACGCCGGCCAGACTCTCTCTGAGCTGGGCGACTACGGGCCCCGTCTCACCGTCTCCCACCTGGTAACGGTCTACGCTGCCGATGGCCTGGACCTCCACTGCGGTACCACAAATAAAGGCTTCATCGGCGACGTACAGCTCTGTCCGCTCCACGTCCCGTTCTATTACCTGGATGTTTAGCTCCCGCTCCAACAGCTCTTTTACTACTTCACGGGTAATGCTTTCCAAGATGCCCGCGCTGACGGGCGGCGTGATGGCAACGCCGTCCCGGATTATGAATACGCAGGCATAGCTAGCTTCTGCCACCTTGCCCTGCTGATTCAAGATGATGCCGAAGTCATAACCGTTAATCTGAGATTCGGTGGAAACGTACCGGCTGTTCTGGTAATTGGTGATGGCCTTGGCCCGGGGCGGCATCACATTGTCGGAAATGCGGTTCCAGCTACTTACATTGCAGTGAGCCACTTTGGGGGCGCTGAGATTGGACTCGGAAGACCTGGTGGTGATCACGACCTCTCCAGGCTGCTCCAAGACCGCCAGGTAGCCAGGAATGCCGCCCTCGAAATAGGCCAACGGCTGGATGTAGGCATCGGCCCGGTACTCGTTGGCCCTGAGTAACTCAGTGATGCCCTGGACCAACTCCTCGGCCGAGTGAGGGGAAGTCATACGCATGATCTTCATCGATTGGAACAACCGCTTCAGATGGGCGTCCAGGTGGAACACGTACAGGTCCTGGTGATCGGGGCTCCAATAAGCTCGAATCCCTTCAAACACCGATGAGATGGCGGTCCACCCTAGGGCCGAAATGTGCACCGTAGCCTTGTCCCATTCCACCAGTTCACCAGACCGCCAGAGGTATTTGGGAGTTTCCCGGCTGGAGGTCTCACTTTGCCCGCCTGTTTTTTGCTGGACCATGTTTCACAACACTCCTAGGCCAAAGGTCTTTGGAGGTGGCTAGAACCAATGGTTGGGATATCCACCGCTTTCTCGCGGTTAACGACTCGGCCTCCCGGCAACACGGGTCGTTGCGATGGGCTATGCCTGCGCGGCGTCCTCCGGCATGGGCGGTCTCTCCAAGAGCTCCAGCCAATTGCCGTCGGGGTCCTGTAAATAACAACCCTTGCTTGCGAGAGGATAGGTGGCGTTTGTGCGGACGGCCGGCGGGTTTACGAACCGAATCCCCTTACTGGAGAGTTCCTCATTGAATGAGTCCAAGTCATCGACGATGATTCCTAAATGGGTAGCTCCGATGTCTTTGCGATCAGCAGCAATCAAGGTTTCGGAAGGAGGGTTGAGGTATTGGATCAGCTCAACTGAGTGTCTCATATCCTCCATCCCTAGGTAGATAATATGTAGGCGAGCGTCAGGGTAGCCGACGAGCTGAGATATGAACTCACCTTCTAGTATCTGGTCGCGTTCTTCGTTTAGCCCCAATAGGTCTCGATAAAAAGCCAGCGCCCGTTCCATGTCACTTACCACGAATCCGGTGTGGTTCATCCATTCGACTTTCATGGTCATCCCCCTCTGCCGTCTTGGCTGAGTCCCAATCATAGCCTGACATTTCTAGTTTAGCCACGCATGTGTATGTATGCAGGTTCATTACGTTTGATGTTCATTAATTAACTATGTAGTAAAACAATGATATTGGGGGAGGGCATCAACCAATGCGTAGATCGGACTGTGGCACCGTCCCTGGGGGGATCGCAGGAGTGGTGGGATTCGAGCCCCAGAATAGCGCTTCAAAAAGGGGACCGGTTATACTACGCCTAGCGGCTGGATAAAATCAGGAGCACCAAAAAGGACTAGGTTTCGGTCGATCGGTCGGACACGTCCCGTGCCGCAAAAGATCGTAAAATTCGGACCAAAGGGCTATGACCACGTACTACGATACGAAGAAGACCGCAGACTATTCGCCTCTGTTGGTCCACTTCACTCGAAATCGGAGATTCACAAGTCCAGACCTTTTGGCGGAATTGGATCCCCTAATTCCGTTCCTGAATACCTCGGGCCTCGAGAAGCTTCTCTGCCTAGCGGCCCAAAGTCCGATGTGTTCAAGGGAATGTCTTTCTCGTCATCTGTCGAACTACAATGGCAAGAATTCGAGTAGACTCTAGGCTGGCCGTTCCGCCCATCGATCTGCCTCGACAGCGGTAAGGAAGTCTAAAACCGTGCGGTTGAACAGGTCCGGCTCCTCCAAGTTGATTGCATGGCCGCTTTGGGGAAACGACGACAGCCCCGACGTGGGTATCGTCCGTTTCATGAATATTGCAGGCTCGATGCAGGGCTCGTCCTCATCTCCGATCATAATCAGCGTCGGGACGCGCAACGACCTCAGCTTGTCCTCGAGAGCAAAGACGGTGGGCCGGTTCATCACAAAACCCCGGAAGGTTAACGCCGAGCCTACAGCGGAGTGGGCGGCCAGCAGCCGGGTAAATACCTCAAAGCCCTGGGGGTCTTTACGGAGAAGCTGGACTCTTACATCTGTGGTGCCATAGTCTTTGGCTACCGCTTCCATTCCTTCGGTGAGGAGACGCTCGGTCATTGCTTGGCCATTGGCTAGAAACGTTTCTCGGTTAGTGCTCCCCGATCCAGCTGACGCTACTATCAACGATTTGGCCATCTCCGGATGAGCGATGCCGAAATTTAACGCAACGCTGCCCCCCATAGACAGTCCTCCGATGTACGCCTGGCCGATGCTGAGGTGCCGCAGCAAGAGATACAGATCGTTGACAACGATGTCCTGGGAATAGGCCTCGGGGTCGGTGGGCACGTCCGACGGAGGCCAGCCTCGGGCGGCATAGGTAATGACCTGGTATCGCCGGGTGAAAAACCTTACCTGGGCTTCCCAGCTTTCGTAGGATCCTCCGAACTCATGACACCACACAAGCGGAAAACCCTGACCAGTCACCTCGTAGTAAATCTCTACACCGTCGGCGGAGAACTTAGGCATTTTTTATCTCCAGAAGTCCGTCGCCCCCAATAATAGTTTCACCCATCTGGCAAATCAATTCGACCCTTCAGCCGGTCCGCCGCCTCCTCGATCTGATCCAGGAGACGTTCTATTCTCCGCTGAACCCTTTCGCTGGCCATTATGGGGGAATGTTACTTCTGAGGAGACGACCTGTCCACCAGTCAACGTTCGGCTCTCCAGAAAGGGAGTCCCCGCTGGCGTAGCGAGGAGTGCGGGGACGATCACAAGACAACATTCGTTGTCCTGGCTAAGAAGTTGATCAAGGAACGCCCGGGTTTGACCGATGAAGTGAGAGACGTAGCCTATTACCCGACTCGCGGCCCACCGTGTGAGTGTTGGCCTAACTCGGTTTGGGTAGCCTCTAAAGCGTTTGAAGGCGAGAGTGGAGGGTTGAAAGATATGCTGGTGGCTTTACCGGAGCCGGGTGGGTAATCGATGGGGTGAAGGGACAGGCCATGGGAATGGGTCTTCGCCTTCTTCTTCGGCAACACCGAACTCAGTCTAGAACTTTGGAATATAATTGCGGGCATATTGGGATTCGATGATTGACCCATAGGTGCGCCATAAACTAGGGGGTGACTCTTGTACCAGACGATTAGTCCAGAACTTATCAAAACACTCAGCGAAATAGATTGCCCTAGCATCTGCAACGCCATCGAAGGTTTCAATGTCCAGCCCAAGAACGAAGGGTTCATGCTGCCAGAGATTAAAGGCGTTTTCCAGGACCTGCCCCCGGTGGTGGGATATGCGGTCACCGGAGTCATCAGCGCCGTCCGGCAAGAAGGCCGCAACGTGTCCCGGGAAGACTGGTGGGACCTGATTGCGTCGGTGCCCGAGCCCCGATTCATCGTCCTACACGACATCGACACCCCGCCCATGGGAGCGTATTGGGGCGAGGTTCAAGGCAACATTCACAAGGCGCTGGGCGCCGTTGGCGTGGCTACGGACGGCACGGTGAGGGACTTGGACGAGGCCCATGCTCTGGGGTTCCGCTTCTTTGCTAAAGAGGTATCGGTATCCCATGCCTATGTCCACCTTGTCGAGATTGGCATTCCGGTGACCGTCGGAGGACTGACCGTAAAGACCGGCGACCTGCTTCACGGCGACAAGCACGGCGTAACATCCATACCATTCGGCATCGCCGACCAGATCCCCGACATGGTAAAGACCATCTCCGACTACGAGAAGATGATTATCGATCTCTGCCAATCAAGCAATTTCTCCATGGAAGCGTTGAAGGAAAATGCCAAGATTACCAGGCCTTACTAGCCTAGTCTTCCCGTTTCGCTCAAGGCATCGAGCATAAATACTGAGTGTCGGGCTCCTAGGCCCGGCCGTACCGAACAAAGGCCGTGATGGAATCGAGATACCGAGGCGGGGCGCTCCCAAACCGGGTCTAGTCGCGGCCTACCTGACTAACCGATAAAGTAAGGGCTCCGAAAGAACTTCTTTTTGAGTCACCCTGTTTCGACCAGCGTGGCTCTGATCGGGAGGGGTCTTGCGGCATTTATCAAGAAAAGTAGGGTCAACAAATGTGAATGAATGTGCCGTGTCTGATACGGCTATTCTGCAAGACTCTCCATACCTGGAGGGCCGGAACGTCTCCCAGCGCCTTCGCCACCAGCCCTCCCGTCAAGGTGGTGTACCCGTCCGGCAGCGGCTGGTCCAACTGGGCCAATATCCGGCGCTCGGTGGTTTCGTCATAGACTCGGGGCTTGCCGGTCCGAGGCGCGTCGTCCACTCCAACGCACGGAGTGTTGGATTCGGGCTGCCCTAGACCGGTCAAAAGCGTTCAGGCCCCGGAACACAAACCTGGAGAAGGGTACTAGCCTTTAATCATTCCCTGCCCGATTCCTTGCCATGACGCAAGAGCTTGCCCGGCGTGGCCCCCGTTGGCTCCCCATCCTCGAAGGTCACCCGGCCGTTCACCAAAATCCAGCGGTACCCTTTTGCCTTCTGTATTCGCCGCCACTCCCCACCAGGAAAATCATGGGCAATCTCAAGGGGCATCACCTCCAACCCCTCCAGATCGTACACTACTATGTCCGCTGCCTGGCCCTCAACGATGGCCCCCCTATCCTTGAGCCCTCCAAAGTGGGCAGGCAAGTAACTCAGGTGGTGGTGAGCCTCTTCCAGACTCAACACTCCCACATCCCTCACTAGCCAGACAAGCGTCTCGGTCGGAAAGTTTCCTGTGGTAATAAACTTGACGTGTGCCCCGCCGTCGGATACCCCGGGAGCCACGTACGGTGACTTTAGTATCTCTGCCGCGTATTCAGCATCAGTGCTATACGATGCGTGAGTGAACTCCGTCTTCATGTCGTCCGCAACCACTAGGTCCAATAATGCGTCCACTACGTGCTTACCTTCTCGGGCTGCAATGTCCGCTACCGTTAAGCCCTCGTAGGACTCAAACTCGCTGTGGCCAACTTCACTAACTATCAAATCTGGCAGAACACCAGTTGTATTAACCAAGCCAGGGTTCAGGCCACTATCCCATTCCTCCCGGAGGGCCGCCCGCAACTGCGCATTCTGCATCTTCCCCTTGCGCTCCGCAGGCGACCCAACAGTGACCTCCCTCCAGGTGGGGCTCCTGTCATACAGGTTCCAATCCTCAAAGGTAAAGTGATGGCTAGTAGCGGTGGTGCTACCCTGCCCATATATGCGGAGCCCCCTTAGGGCGCAGGACTCCAGCCATTCCAGGTGCCTCCGGTGTATCTCAGGCTTATTAGCTTCGGCCTGGACAACTTGGTACAGGATAGGCCGGCGCGCCACCTCTGCTAGCCGCTCGTAGTACTTGAACGTCGACTCTAATAACCTATTGGCCGCTGAGTCCACCTCCAGGTGGCTCAACTCTATATAACCCTCGTCCCGGTCAGCCAGCACCTGGCCGAAGAAAAGAAGTTCGTCCATCGTCATCAGGTCAGTGATCATCGGTGTCCCGTCATAATCGCGCTGGTCAGAGATCTCACCAAGCACCTGAGCAGACCAGCCATGGGCGCCATGGTCCATCGCCTCATTAAGCAGCCGGCCCATTTCCTTTAGCTCAGCCTTTGTTGGCCGTCTGCTCTTGGCCGCCGTCGTTCCCATGACCCATACGTACAAAGGCGTCAGCGGCACATAGGTGAGTATATTTAGACCCTTAGGGAGGCGGTCCAGAGTGTCCATAAACTCAGGGAAGGTCACCCAGTCCCAAACCATACCAGCCTTCATGGCGTCATAAGGGATGGCCTCATTGCGGGTCAAGGTTAGCATCGCCCGGTCCTGGTCCTCCACGCGACATGGGGCAAATCCAAAGCCACAGTTACCAATGAGTACCGTCGTCACTCCATGCCAGCCCGACAAGGTGCAGTAAGGATCCCAAAATATCTGGGCATCGTAGTGGGTGTGAAGGTCAACGAACCCCGGCGCAATAATGAGGCCCGAGGCATCCAGCACCTTGTCAGCCGAGCTGCGTTTCAGGCCACCAATCTGTGCGATTTTGCCATCTTTAATGGCTATATCGCTCACGTAGCGCGGTGTGCGTGTCCCGTCAACGATCGTGCCCCCCTTGATGATGGTGTCGTATTGCGCCATGTTTCTCTCCTTTCTTTAACCTAATCGGATGTACCGGTGAAATTTGGCAGGAATTTAGCACCGTTCTGTGTCAACGTCAAGAGCGGTGCCAACGCCTGCGATCCTTAAGCTGCGAAGCTGCGAAGAGGGCGCTGTGGAGCCAGGATATCGACGTGCCCGCCGTCAGGGACGCTTTGTTGGATTTCTGGACCGCCGCGAACCAGCGCATCCACGCGACACTCGGAGGCTTGGTCGAAGAACACGGTGTGGAAATTGAAGCGTTCCTGCCCGACTCATTGGAAGACGCCTACGCTGGCGCGGGCGATGACTTTGAAAGAGCGCTAGAGTTTCAGGTATTGCTTGATCGATTCAACCAACCCACTAGGACCACACCTCCAGCGGTGGACCTTACCTCCCGGCCAACCAAAGAGTTGTACTTGGCATCCGAGTACCAACAGGCGAATCTTGAGGAACTATCATTGTTCGCGCTCTACATAGGACAACGCATGCTAGACATGACCAGGGACTCGTACCGGATAACCGACAAGGACTTTGTTCAGGGATACCAGAGGTGGCACGGTGACTTGAGACGAATCGCAGGAACAGTCTATTACCTTCGATGATTATCCACACTTCCCCCAAAATGCCACCCGTCAGTATCCCCATTGTCACACATCCCGTTGCCTGGCCTCCAACGCACCGCTGGTGACAACCCGGACCTACGCACCTGCGAGGCTGGCCATGGCGTGAGCCTGCCGTGGACTTCGCCTACGGCGGCCTCGATCCCTGCAGCGGTTGGGCCCAGCTGTGTGGGGCATCCTTTGGATCACGTTCAACCGGCCGGAGCGCATGAACGCCCTGGCCGGCGACTTCCAGGAGAACGGGACCATGGCCAAGGTGGGCGAGTACATGCGCGCCGGTGACGGCGACCCAAACGTCCGGGTGATCGTGCTGACCGGCGGCGGCTTCCGCTCCGGGGCCGGCATGCCGCGGGACACAGACCCGTCGCCGACCGGCGAGAACTTCATCGGCAACCGGGGCAGCAAGGAGGCCGGGCGCCGCTAGGCAGGCCTCTTATCTTAATATTACGAAATCAGGAATCGTAGTGGCCATTAACCTCAGTAAAAAATCCCAATTCTCGAAACAGATAGACACAATAGGTGAATATTGGTATCATGATGGCCGATATTAAGGACCGAGGTCAGAAACCAGCCCAAAGAAAAGATACGCTACATCTTTAAGGAGGCATCATCATGACGCATTCCTGGCTCCTCAAGCCCAAATGGCTGGCCTTGCTACCCTTGTTGGCACTCCTGGCGGGGATGGCTGCAGCCTGTGGAGGAAATGGCGATACCCCCGTACCTCGTCAGCCCACGGCAACCACAGCAGCCGCCGCGGCAGCCCCCCCGGCAGAGGCCATGGAGGATGAGGCGGAGGTACTTAAGATCGGCGGGATTTTCTACCTGAGCGGGGCCCTTGCTTGGTTCGGGGCAGCCCAATATCAGGTAGCTCAGATGCAGGTAGATGCGATCAACGCTGAGGGCGGACTCAAGGTGGGCGATAAGACATACAAAATTGAGCTCGTTGCCATAGACGCCCCTATAGAATTTCCTGAGCGCTCCCGGACGGCGGGCACGAAGTTGATATTTCAGGATAACGTGAAGTTCATCATCGGGGATGGCGACCCCATGGACACTGCTTTGCAGGTCGTATCAGAGCCCAACAAGGTTATCTTTATGGGCACATCGGGGAATCCAGGTCTCTATGGCGAAAAGAATTACATGTTTGATAACTTCAGCGCTGTCCACTTTTACGCGGAGCCATATCTTGAAGCGTTATTCGAGAGACACCCCGATTTGAACTCCGTCATGTACATTCAAACAAATCAAAAGTGGGACCTTAATAATGTTGAGCCGACTAAAAAGGCGGTAGAAAAACTTGGCAAGGAGTGGCTGGGCGTACAGGTTTATGACCGAGGCCTCGTGGACTTCTCTCCCACGGCGACCGCTGTCGTGGCCAAGAAGCCGGACGTTATCCTCCTTGGGGAGATTATTGAGGACGCTCCGGCCATTATCAAAGCCATTAGGGAGTTGGGCTGGGAAGGACAAATACAGGCAACCAGCCTCAGTTATTCTTTAGAGGACGTTCTGAAGGGTCTGGAGGGGGTAGAGCATTATGTCGAGGGCTTTATGCAAGTTGACTACGGGCACACTTCTCCGAGCCCTGAAGGGGCGAAGTTCATGGAGGAGTATGAAGCCCGATGGGGGCAGTGGGATGCCTGGGCTTTCGGCGACTGGTTTCATTTAACCTTTCTCTTCGAGGCGATACAGAGGGTAGGCACCATAGACGACCCGGACGCGATCATGGCCGAGTTGGAACAGATCCAACTAATGTATCCCTTCTACCCGGGAGAGTGGATGATCGAAGCTGGGGGAACGGAGACGGTCGGGAAAAAGCGCGTTTTAAGGATACCCAAGGCGCTGAGCGTGATAGAGGATGGCAAACCCCGTACGATTGATGTGATAGTGCCAAATATACCGTAGGTATAGGCGCCCTTGCTTTTGTTAGCACTCGGTGGGGGAGACGGTAGCTATCGGCTCTCCCGCCGGGTTTTATCTGAGGACCACGGAGGACATTCTTAGAACTCCTAACAATATAATCCCTGCCCTCGTCTTTCCGGCGAAAGCCGGAATCCAGGGAACACGATTCTGGGTTCCAGCTTACGCTGGAACGACAGGGTTTTGGTAGCTACGGCCTCGCCTGGCGGGATCGAGAATAACGCACGTTGAATTGTCGCCAGTCCGGGAGAATGAGTGGAGTAGGCCAAGAGGTTTAAGATGGACCCAGGACTCTTCTTTCAAGTACTTGTAAATGCGGTGATGCTTGGGGGCCTCTATAGCCTCATGGCTATAGGGCTTACCCTCATCTTCAGCATAATGCGGATAATTCAGTTCTCCCATGGCGCGCTCCTCATGCTGGGAGGTTATGTTGTTTTTTACGTGTACAGCCGGTTGGACCAGAATTATTTTCTAGCGGTTCTGGTAGCCCTGGTGGCGGTGGGGCTCGGCTCCACGTTACTGGAGAGGGGCTTCTTCCGGGTTCTGCGAGACCAACCCCTGCCCAGTATGATTGTAGGGTTGGGATTAATATTAGTGCTGGAAGGTGGCGCTTTGATAGGTTTCGGGGGGCAGCCGAAATATGTGGCCACTCCGGTCCCAGGGGGCGTGGCCATTGGTGGGATTGTATTTTCCGAGCTAAAGTTAGTAACGTTGGGAGTCGCTGCGGCTTTGGTAGTGCTCCTCTTTCTGTTTCTCCAGAGGGTCAAATTGGGCTGGGCAATGCGAACTGTGGCTCAGGACGAGGATGCAGCCCGTTTGCAGGGCGTAAACGTCAATCTTATCCGCTTGGCGGGCTTCGGCTTGGGTTCCGGCCTGGCAGCAGTAGCCGGCGCATTCATCCTTCCATTGAATTCGGTTCACCCCTTTATGGGAACCGACATGATAATAAAGGCCTTCACCATAATAATTATTGGCGGCTTGGGCAGTGTATGGGGGGCGGTGGCCGGGGCACTGTTCTTGGGCCTTGTCGAGAGTTTCGGCTACACCTACTGGGGTACTGGCGCCGGATTGATAGGTTTCGTTGCAGTCATCTTGGTACTAATATTCCGACCAACCGGGATAATGGGCCGTGCGTAAGATACCAAGACCAATTTTCTATGTAGCAATGGTTGTCGTTCTTGCTTTAATACCGGTGTTTTTGCAGAACCCGTATTATTTGACACTTTTGATCACGGCCTTCATGTTTAGCGTCCCTGCCTTGGGCGTGCGCCTGGTAATTAGCACGGGGGAATGGAACTTTGGTCAGGGCGCGTTCATGACGGTAGGGGCTTATACCTCAGGTTTATTGGCGGTAGAGATGGGCTGGACTACTTGGGCTACCATGCCCAGTGGCCTGCTGATGTCAGCAGTGGTTGCTTTAGTAATTGGTCATCCGGCGTTAAGGACAAAAGGGGTTTCCTTTGCCATCGTTACCATCATGCTGGGCCTCGCTTTAAGGCAGGTAATCTTAATGACGCCGGGCACTACTGGTGGCAATATAGGGATTCCCGATGTTCCTGGGCTCAGCCCGCTACTGGGACTGGAACTCAGCTCCTTGTCCTTGGTCCCCTTCTACTTTGTTGCAATGTTCTTGCTCATATTCACATTCGTGGTAATGCATAGACTGGAGCACTCCCGCGTGGGTATGGCCTTTAAAGCCATTCGTCAAGGCGATGCCCTGGCTGAAGCCGTGGGGGTAAACATCAGAGGATATAAGCTTCTGGCCTTCGTCATATCTAGCGCTTTGACTGGCCTGGCCGGTGCCCTCTCTGCTCACTACTATCTCCTGCTTTATATTACCCTTTTTGGTCTGTGGCAATCCGTATTTTTTGTGTTGTATGCCATGGTTGGTGGGGTGGGTCTGGTCATTGGCCCCGTAATTGGCACCTTTGTAGTGGTAGGCGCTGTGGGGTTGCTGACCGAATTGCAAGAGTATCAAGGAGTGGCCCTTGGCGCGGTCTTATTAGTGGTGATCATGATTTTACCCGGGGGGATAGTCAGTTTACCTGAAGTGGTCAGGGGCTGGGTTGCCAGATTCCGCGACGCAGAACAGTCGGTAGCCGCCTCCACGGTGCGGGGCTGGGTTGCCAGACTCCGCGGCGCAGAAAAGACGGTAGCCGCCTCAGCGGCGCGGCGTTGGGTCGCCAGAGTCCGCGGCGCAGAAAAGACGGTACCCACCTCCTCTGAGGCCGATGGCTGCTAAACTAACCGAGGAGTAAGGCGACATGGCCCTACTTGAGGTACAGGGTTTGACCAAGTACTTTGGCGGGTTGGCCGCGCTAAACGGTGTGGATTTAGAGGTCCACCAGGGAGAAATATTAGGACTTATCGGGCCTAATGGGGCGGGGAAATCGACCCTCTTCAATGTGGTTGCCGGGGTTCATCCGCCGAACGGGGGAAGGGTGGTATTTAAAGGGGAAGACATCACCGGTCTTAAGCCCCACGTTGTTGCTGGGAAGGGACTGATACGGACCTTCCAGATGTTTGGCGTCTGGCCGGAGTGCTCCGTGATGGAAAATATACGGATCGCCTCTCACAGGACGGCAGGGATCAGCGTTTTGGGGGCCATCTTTAATACCCCTGCTGTCCGAAGAAAACAAAGGATCATCGATGAACAGGCGATGGAAGTGATGAGCTGGGTAGGTATGGACCATCTTCGAGATCAAGAAGCCGGAACCTTATCTCATGGCTATCAAAAGACCCTCAGCCTAGCCATAGCCTTGACCACCAGGCCGCCGCTATTGTTTCTGGATGAGCCGGTGACCGATTTAAATGCAGAAAGGGTGGCGGAGGTATTGGATTTGCTCAGGAGAGCCCGGGACGCAGGGTCCACAGTGGTGCTCATCGAGCATAACATGAGGGCCATCTTTAGCGTATGCGACCGGATCGTGGCTCTCAGCGCCGGCGAGAAGATCGCCGAAGGACTCCCTTCAGAAGTGAAAGAGAACCAAGACGTGATCGCGGCTTATTTAGGGACTAGGACGGAGACAGCAGATGTTACTTGATGTACAGGATATCCGTGCCCACTATGGTCAACTGGAGGCGGTAAAGGGAGTCTCTATGCAAATCCCCCAGGGGTCCATAGTGAGCATGCTCGGGGCCAATGGCTCAGGCAAGAGCACCATTATGAAGTCTATCTCGGGCCTGAAGAGGATAACCTCAGGAGAGATCTGGTTTGACGGGCAAAGGTTGGACGGCATCCCTACTGAACAGCGCGTTAAGCTCGGCCTTGCCCAGGTCCTTGAGGGAAAAGGGCTCTTCCCCGAAATGACTGTGCTTGAGAACCTCAAGATGGGGGCTTACACACGAAAGGATAAGCAGGAAATTAAGGAGGACATGGAAGAGCTGCTTGAGCGCTTTCCCATATTGGCGGAAAAAGCGAAGAAGGATGCCAAAACCTTAAGCGGCGGCCAGCAAGAGACGCTGGCTATTGCTCGATCTTTGATGACCAAGCCGAAGTTACTTATGCTGGATGAACCTCTTCAGGGACTATCACCGATAGTTGTCGGAGAGGTTGAGCAAATAATCTACGACCTTAATGAGAAGGGAATGACCATTTTGATGGTGGAGCACAATGTTCACATGGCCCTGGGCATGGCGGACAGAGTGAACATCCTGGAATTCGGCAAGATCATTATGGAGGGAAGCCCGAAAGAACTCTCGGAAGCCGAATACGTGCAGAAGGTCTATTTGGCAGGCTAGGCCATGCCCCAGGTCATGAGGCAAGGACCGTAGACACATAAATGCGAATTTTGACCTTGTGTTAGACCCGAATTCGGTGTGGTCAGCTCTCCACGTTAGAGATTCACGACACCCGAGGATTGTAACTGGGCGAGAGTTCCGACCAAAGCGAAAGACGTGGTTCCAACGCGGCAATCTTCCGGTATCTAACGCCGTCTGGGAGGTGGGCCACTTCTCATATGCGCCGTTCCAGGCCTCCTCAGAGCTTTTCGTAGCGTAACACAAGGCCGCGCGAGATTTTCCGACAGGGCAGATGCGACGGCCTCAATCCCGTCAAACGATGCTCGGTGCTCATTTCGTTCCTGTAGTGGTCCCGGCCTCGCTGCATTGAGTCGCGCTACCCATGAAAGCATGATAACGGCTGATGACGCCTGACCATAGCCGCCAACAGCAACCAGTGCAGCCCGAACAGAAAAACGACTACCGCATAAACGGCCGTTCCCGATTGCCAGGAAAGATCCAGGGTGGCGAACATTCCCTTGAGGGTAGTGTCCAGCACCAGGCCCAGCAGCATGCCCAAGGCCAGCCGCTCGCCCATTCGTTGGTCCTGCTCTTGGGGATGGAGCAGGTAAATAGGCACAAACATTAGGAACAAGGCTGGATAGCATTAGTCTATTAGGTTGTTTCATTGGCCGTTGGTTGAGGTACCTCAAGACGATCCAGCAACGCTAAGAAGAGATTCCACCACTGAGCTTCCTCGACGAGCTTGCCTTGCAACGCCCCAACGGGTCAGTGCCCTCGTATAATGCGTTTGAAGAATCTGCCAAACGCCCAGTGGTGGGCACGTCTGGCAGATTCTTCTTGATGTATTGACAAATCAAGGACGGAAATAACGGGAAGGTCCCGCTGGGGAGATTCTGAAAGAGAAAGTTCATCCCGGAGAGACTCAATGTTGGTCTCTATTGGCCAGCGCCTCCTGCATGTATGGCAATAGATATCTGAAGACTTCTTTCTATATTCCAAGCCTCGGGGCTCTCCAAATCTCTTTCCACAACTTGGACATCTCCCCTGTTTATACCGCGCCACGGCGAAGTCGACCGTCCCTGATCTCCCTCCCTCTTGAGCCATCACAAATAACCCCTAGTAATGTGTCGTGGGCCGGGTAGACTTGCTTTTGGCCTCCCGCAAGAATTGTTGGACGGACCCGATAAAGTCGACGCCCCAGGGAGATCATGCTTTAACGAGCCCGGCACATTCTGACGTTATTGCGGCTTCGGTAATCTCCTCGATATTTCTAGCTGAACACTCACGCTAGGCCTTATGAGGGAATAGTAATCCCAGGGGTATGTTCTGTCGACCGGTTTCCTAGAGCGAGACGATGTCCGCGAGAATCGCACTCAGCAACCAACCGCACAGCGTATGAGGACTGGGACGTTGCTGATCGACGGGTCAAGAAATTGGAAGGGGAGCTCGAGGTTGCTCCTTTTTAGACGACTGCGACTCGATCCCAGACAACGAGGACGACGTCTTCGGCACCGAAAACGAATCTGTAGAGGAGCTAACGGAGTAACACGGCAGAGTTCGATCGTACTCTCGTTCTTTATCGGAGTAGGGAATCTGTCGCCGTTGATTTCTATAGGGGGAGACCAGAAACGAACGGTTAGGTCCGACGAAAATCGTCTCCCGGCCCCATCCTTTGTTTGCATAACCCTCGCCAGTCCAAAGTTCGAAGACATTATACACCCAACTATCAGCGTATTTAGGTGGTATAATGTCCATCCGAAGTCGGCAGGTCGCCGCCTACCCTCGGTGAAAGGGGCTAGCATGGAGCAGGGAATTATTCCGTTCCTATCGGCCACCGAGCTCTCCGGCCTCATAAAGAAAAGGGAGATCTCCGCCACGGAGGCGGTATCGGCCTACCTGGAGCGCATTGACACGCTGGACGATAAACTCAATGCGTATCTGACCGTGTGCCGCGACGAGGCTCTCGAGGCCGCCAGCAAAGCAGATGTAGCGATCGCCTGCGGGGAGTACATTGGCCCAATGCACGGCATCCCAGTGGCAGTCAAGGACCAGATCTACACCAAAGGCGTGCGTACTACTGGCGGTTCGACCATCTTTTCCGAGCTCATAACAGACTACGACGCCACAGTCGTATCCAAGCTCAAGGATGCGGGAGCCATTCTCCTAGGCAAGCTCAACATGGCCGAGCTGGGCAGCACCGGTTTCTCTCACGCGTTCAAGATGCCCCGTAACCCATGGGACTTGGAGCGTCACCCCGGGGGCTCGAGCAGCGGGCCAGGAGCCGCCACCGCCGGTTTTCTGTGCGCAACGTCTCTAGGTGAGGACACCGGCGGCTCCATACGCTGGCCATCGGCTTGGTGTGGCTTGGTAGGGCTCAAGCCTACGAACGGACGGGTCAGTAGGTACGGCTTGATGAGAGGCGTTTGGTTCTTGGATACCGCAGGTCCAATGTCCCGAACGGTGCAGGACTGCGCTATGACCCTCCAAGCCATCGCCGGGTACGACCCCAAGGACGCCTACACCTGGGATACTCCTGTTCCCGATTACAGCCGGGGACTCAACGGAGACATAAAAGGGAAACGTATAGGGGTGATTACCGAGCAGATAAACAACCCTGCGGTGCAGCCAGAGACGAGAGAGGCCGTCCTCAAGGCGGTCTCAGTACTGGGTGGCCTGGGGGCATCGATTGAAGAGGTCTCGATACCGCTATCCGTCCACATGTTCACCTTGTTCGGGGCTGTGGAGGCGCCCTTTAGATATCGTAAGCACTTGAAGAGCCGGATGAACGAGCTAGGGCACGATAACCGGATCTCACACTTAACCTGGTTCATTCTCCCAGCCCAATCTCACTACAAGGCCCAGAAGCTGCAGGCCCTCCTGCGGCAGCAGGTCCTTGATGCGCTGGATAAGGTGGATGTGCTGGCGCTACCCACGTCCGGGGTGCCTGCCGAAAAAGTCGGGCCTGAGCCTATCATCGACAGCAAGGAGGCGGCCGCTGTTCTCCCCTTCCTTCTGACCCCCGTTTTCAGCCTCGCCGGCACACCGGCGCTGAGCATCTGCTGCGGTTTCACCTCAGAGAATCTACCCATAGGCCTCCAACTTGCGGGGCGGCCGATGGAGGAGGATACCTTGCTGAAAGTGGCTTACGCCTACGAACAAGCGAACTCCTGGCACACTCGAAGGCCGCCCATTGACTGAGAATCTTGGAGCCAGACCGGAACCAAACGGCAGCACGCGTGAGTGCGTTTGAGCAGACATAACGATTCTGTTGGAACTCGGCGGAGCAAGTAAACTCCAGGAGGTGTCTTCATGGGACCTGTCCAGCGATTCGGGACGAGAAACCTGATTACGATTGTACTATTGTTGGGGCTTCTGGCAGTGGTGGTGGCCTGTGGAGACGATGAGACACCAACGTCTCGGCCTCAGCCTACTGCGGCTCAGGTACCAGCCACGGCGACGCCAGTTCCGGCGGGTCAACCTATGCCCACGGCTACGCCAGTTCCGGCGGCGCAACCTATGCCCACGGCCACACCTGTGTCTGTGGCTGACCAAAGCAGGTATGGTGGCGTGGTGGCGATGAACAACCAAGTGAACCCCACCCTATTCGACCCTCACCTAGCGGGGCTCTACGAACTGCTGGCTGCTTCCAGCCCGGTGTACAACCAAGTCCTAGAGTTCAATCCTGTCAACCCCAGTGAAGTGATCGGTGACCTGGCCAAGAGTTGGGAGGCCAGTTCCGATGGTAAGGCCTACACCTTCCAGCTCCACGAGGGTGTGAAATGGCATGACGGCGTTGACCTCACCGCCGATGACTTGGTCTTCAGTGTAGAGAGAATGATCAAACCTGGCGAACAAAGGCCCAGGGCCGGGCGTTTGAGGCAATACATAGACCGAGTCGAAAAGGTGGACCGGCACACGTTTACGATACACCTCGAGTTTCCCTCGTTAGGATTCGTGCAATTCATGGCCCCGGATTATATGAAGGTGATGCCCAAACACTTAGAAGAGCAGGGAGTCGATGTAAACGTCTTCAATAATATGGTGGGCTCTGGTCCCTTCATTCCCGTCGACTTCAGCGAAGGTGTCAGCTTCGAGTTTGAGAAGAACCCCAATTACTTTAAGGAGGGGCTCCCCTATTTTGATGGCATTAAGGCCTTCGTTATAGCTGACAAAGGCACTGAAATCGCGGCATATCAGACTGAGCGAATCATGATGCCAACCCACAGCGGCTCCACCTTGGGCCCAGAGGATGTATTGAGACTCGAAGAGGACTCCGCTTGGAGTAGCAAGATGGATGTCTGGTGGCTGGAACAGGCTGATGGGGCGTATCTCACGGTCAACGTTAAGAAAGAACCCTTCGACGATCCCAGGGTAAGGAGAGCCTTGTTTCTGGCCCTTGACCGCCACCTAATCGTGGAGGGGCTTGGCCAGGGGTTCTGGTCGGTAGGTGCACCGCTCAAGCATATCGATCCCTACGGATTCCCTCTGGACGAGCTGCTGACTTTGCCCGGCTACCGACAGTTGGATGAGAAGAAACATCCGGATGATATAGCTGAAGCGAAAGCGCTGTTGAAGGAAGCGGGCGCCGAAGGCTTCGAGACCGAGTTTCTGGCCTTCTCCGGAATCGGGCTTTACGTAGAAATGGCTCAGGCTGCGGTGGACCAGCTGTCCAGGGCTCTGGACATCCAACTGGACATGACCATCGCGGATACTCCTACGGTATTCGGCCGTGCATTTGCTGGAGATTTCACCTTTATGATGAGCGGTATCGGGCCCATGATCGTTGATCCCGATGACCGCTTTCAATCCATCTACACCGGGGAGGGGACCTTTAACCTGGCGCAGTGGAGCGACTCTGAAGTCGATGCGTTGTTCGAACAGCAACAGAGGGAGATTGACCCAGCAAGACGCCGTGAGCTTAGCGTCCAGATGCAACGGCTCGCCCTCACTGGCAGCCCGCCGGTCTTCGAGCTCGCGTGGCAGGCTTGGCCCGTTCCAGTGAATAAGAGAATCAAGACAGAGGCAGGACATTACGTTGTGTCGAATTCCATACAGAATAGGCTGAAACACGAGCACGAGTGGCTGGAGCCTTAAGTTAAGAAAGGCACACTCAACAACCCGGTAATCATTGGTCTCCGGGCATAAGAACATGGGGACGGCGCCGCTCCCAGGACGGTATGGAGTAGAGGCATGCGTCAGTACATTACCAGGAGAGTGTTGCTCTTCGTCCCCACGTTGCTGATAGTTAGCTTACTGATTTTCATTCTCCTGCGTATCATGCCTGGTGACCCGGCGCTTCAGCTCCTGTTGGGTGGAGGTGGCGGAGGTGGAACCTTCACCCAACAGGACCTGGCGGCACTCCAGAAGAAGCTGGGGACCGACAAGCCCCTTCCCGTCCAATATGGAACCTGGCTGGCAGACCTGGCCAAGGGTGACTTGGGCACCTCTTACTGGTACAACATTCCAGTAAGAGATCAGCTTGGACGTCGGGTTCCCCTTACACTCGAGTTGACCGCCTTAGGCGTGTTCATCAGTTTCGTCGTAGCAGTTCCCCTAGGGATGGTCTCGGCCCTGGCCCGGGGCAGCATAGTGGACCACATTGCCAGGGGCTTCAGCTTTATCGGTATGGCTATCCCGGACTTTGTGGCTGGCCTGCTGACCGTGTATGTGCTAGCCCGGTTTTTCCATTGGCTCCCGCCGTTAGATTACTCTGCTCCCTGGGATGACCTTGGCGCAAACCTGACACAGCTGATCTTCCCTGCTCTTGCTTTGTCTTTCTTTACGATGGCTTTCATCGCTCGAATCACTCGCTCTTCCCTACTGGAGGTGTTGGGGGAAGACTACATCAGAACGGCTCGTTCTAAAGGCCTGAGAGCTAGGACCGTGGTTCTCGGTCACGCCATGAGAAACGCCTGGTTGCCCATTCTCACCGTTGGTGGCTGGGTTTTTGGAATCTTTCTAGCAGGGATCGTGGTCATCGAGACCATATTTGTCTTGCCGGGGATGGGTACACTCCTGATAGATGCCATTATTCATAGAGACTACGCTGTTATACAAGGAGAGGTCTTGGTCATCGCGGTCATGGTCCTGTTTGTGAATCTGGTAATCGACTTGCTCTATGCCTGGGTTGACCCGAGGATACGGTATACCTGACAGTTGCTCAGGTGAAGACGCCACACCCTGGGAATGAAAAACGAATCTTCGAACTAGTCTGCTGGAAAGCCCGAGACGAGGTTGAGTACGCTCTACGGTGAACTGAAATTGTCATTTACGAGATGGATGTGCACGTTACCTTCACTATCCGAGTCATCTACTCTGGATCTCGTCGGTAACTCCAAGCCATTCATGCTGCCGTCCTCCAGAGGACGGCCCTTATCAAACACCTGCTAAGCATGATAGATCCTAGGGGAGCTTTGGTCGGCAAGACGGCAGAGGGAGCCCTGGCTCACCGTTCGCATTTGACACGGCTGTCCGTCGTCTCATCCAGCCTCCTCAGGTTCATGAAACGAAGGCCGCTAGGCGCAACGGGTGCTCTGATACTTTTGGCTATCGGAGTAGTGGCCCTAGTCGCCCCTTTCGCCGCTCCACACGACCCCAAAGAGAACCACCTTTTCACTAAGTTCGCTTCCCCTGGCGAGAAGACTTCGGAAGGGGATGTGTTCCTCCTAGGTACGGACCAACTGGGGCGGGATACCTTGAGCAGGCTGATGCACGGCGCACGCGTTTCGCTTTACGTGGGCCTGGCCAGTGTCGGTATAGGCGTAACTCTAGGAGCCTTACTCGGGATTGTCACAGGCTATCTCGGCGGCACAATAGACCTCTTGGCACAACGCGTTGTGGATGCCTTCATGGCCTTTCCTGTGCTCATTCTGGCACTGGGTTTGATGGCCGTCCTGGGCCCTTCCGTGGAGAACGTAATCCTGACTCTAATTATCCTCTTCATACCTGGCTCAAGTAGGGTAGTCCGATCCGAAGCCCTGAGAATAAAGGAGACGGCGTATTTGGACGCAGCAAGGTCGGTCGGCTGTAGCGACTTGCGTATCATCTTCCGTCATGTGCTGCCCAACTGCGTGGCTCCCTACATCGTCTTCGCCACCAGTAACCTGAGCTTCGCTATCATATTGGAAGCCTCTCTGAGCTTTTTGGGAGCGGGCTCACCTCCCGATGTCCCGACCTGGGGTGGTGTTCTGTCCACAACCAGATCAGCCTATATTGAGGTCTCCCACTGGTTGCTTATCTTCGCTGGCCTTGCCCTTGGTTTGACAGTCGTCAGCATCAACCTTCTCGGTGATGCTCTGAGAGATATTCTAGATCCCCGGCTACGAGGGAGCGAATGAATTCAGGCATCGTTGGTATAGTAGGTTTCGTGGAATCAGAACTCCCGAGAAATTGACCCATGGCGGAGCAAGGTTTTCAAAATGATCGACTCTTGTGAGACGACTGCGTTGCGCCTTTGACAACTGCTAGCATAACGACACGCCTGGGGCGATTTGTAAGACTTTGTGTCAAATACCATTAAGCTTATAAGGAGGTGACCAGATGAACCTTGCGGAGCTTGAGAAGAGGGTCAGAGTATTGGAGGATATCGAGGCCATTCGGAACCTGAAGGCCAGGTATGCCGCTTACTGCGATGACGGCTATAACGCGGATAAGATTGCGGAGCTCTTTACCGAGGATGCGGTCTGGGAGAGTGACACCTTGGGGAGGTACGAGGGGCGAGAGGCTGTAAGGGAGTTCTTCAGGGGAGTATCGGGAACGTTTAGCTTCGCCATACACTACTACATGAATCCTCACATCGAGGTGAATGGCGACACAGCGAAGGCTAGATGGTACATGATCATGCCTTGCATCATGGCTGATACCAATGCAGCTGCCTGGTTGGCTGGGATTGACGAGGAGGAATACGTTCGGGTAAACAGTGATTGGAAGTTCAGCAGGAAAAGTAATAGCCCACTTTTCCACACATCCTTTGACGAAGGGTGGGCCAGAGAGAGGTTTATGGCATGAGGTTACTCGGCCCGACACAACTCCCCCAGATAGTAGCGACTGCGTTGCATCGGTGTTTTGGTAGGAGACCGCCAGCATGAGTCTTAAGGTAAGGGATGTTAAAGTCCATGTGCTCCGCATGGATCGTGCGACATCGGTTGGTGGTGGAAAGGGCTATATGGGTCTCCTCAGGATTATTACCGAGGATGGTCTCGAGGGGCATACCCTGTTGGGGACCGGGACCACCGATAATACTCGCGACATCATGCCCTTAGTTGACAGAATCAAGCCGTTCCTCGTTGGACAGGATGCCTTGGATCGGGAGTGGATATGGCACGAAATGGGCCGGGCCGCCCCCGGGTGGGATTTACACGACCGCACTACTATGGCCGTGGACGTAGCCCTGTGGGACCTAGCGGCAAAGGCCGCCGGCCTGCCTTTGTATAAGCTCCTGGGGGCATATCGAGACAAACTCCCCGCTTATGCCACTGCCCCTTTCCGTCCTGAACTTGAGGCGAATGTGGAGGATGCGCTCAACTGCAAAGGGCGTAACGTAATGGGGTATAAGCTCCACCACGCGGTGCCCGACCTGCGGGAGGCCAGTGAGGTGTGCGAAAGGGTCAGGCGCGCAGTAGGAGACGAGATGGCTCTAATGTTCGATTGCGAAGCCAAATACTCTTTCCAAGAGGCTCATCGCCTCGGGCGCACTTTGGACGAGCTCAACTTCTATTGGTATGAGGACCCAATGCCGCCTTACGATATCGCGTCTCTGGCTGAACTTGCCCACAGGTTAGATACGCCCCTCGCCATCAGCGATGCTAGGGACTTTCGGCTGCCAAACGTCCCCTCCGCCATCATACAACGGTCTGCCAGGATTCTATTGGGTGATCCCCAGAGGGACGGGATCACCGGCATGAGGAAGCTGGCCGCGCTTTGCGAAGCGCACTCTCTCAAGACCCAGTTTCATTACGGAGGCAACTCCTTCCTGAACGCTGCCGTACTTCACGTAGCATTGTCCGTCGGCAACTCCGACTTCTATCCGGTGGCCCTGGGCGCCGAGGACGACCAGATGGGGCTTGTGTCAAACCCGACTATTGACCATCAAGGATTCGTTCACGGACCTGAACAGGCTGGCCTAGGAGTGGATATCGACTGGCCACTGGTGGAACGCTTCACTGAGGTCATCTTGTGAGGCGCGTCGCGACGGCGTTTCCCATGACTGCTTCACTGGGCTGATGAGCCTGTTCGAAACCAAGACAAGGGGCCCTGGGAGGGAGATATGGAGGGTCCATATTTGGAAGAGTCTAAGGAGGTGTGACAATGGCGGGGATTCCCTCTGAAGAAGAGGTAATCGGGTATTTCAATTCCCTGTCCAACTGGGGTCGCTGGGGAGAAGATGACCAGCGTGGAACCCTTAACTTCATTGGACCGGACAAGGCCAAGCGAGCCGTTCAGCTGGTGAGGGAAGGTGTCACCATCAGTTGCGCTCGGACGATCGATTATGATCCCGCAGCGGACATCCCGTTCCCCCCACTACGCCATATGGTAGAGAGCGGGGAGGGATGGACGGATCTGGCCGATTCCAGGCCCGGGTCGCTCTTCGCCAGCGAATTTTTGGGTATGGTCTTTCACGGCAACTCGATGACCCATCTGGACAGCCTTGGCCACTGCTTCCGGGACGGAAAGATGTACAACGGTCGTTCGGCGCGACTGATCTCTAACCAACTCGGGGCTACGGTGGAGTCGGTAGAACTGGCGAAAGACAGTATCGTGTCACGGGGTGTATTGGTCGACGTGCCAATGTTGCGTGACATCAACTGGGTGGAGCATGGCGAAGGAGTAATGCCGGAGGACATCGAGGCGGCAGAATCAAGGTGCGGTTTTCGGGTCGAGGAGGGAGATGTGCTCCTAGTACGGACCGGTGAGCTTAGACGACGGCAGGTTGAAGGGCCGGTGAAACCCGAGACCGCCGGATCGACTGCCTGCCAGGCCGCCTGCCTCCCCTTTTTCCATGAGAGGCGCATCGGTGTGATTGGTTCTGACACCATCAACGATGTGTTACCCAGTCCCTACCCCAGGGTGTCCTTCCCAATACACCAGGTGGGCATAGTGGCGATGGGCCTCTGGTTACTGGACAGCACCAATCTGGAGGAGCTGTCCCAAGCTTGCCAGCAGCGGAGCCGTTGGGAGTTCCTTATCTGCATAAGCCCCCTCAGGTTGTCCAACGCCACCGGCTCCCCGATAAACCCTGTGGCGATCTTCTAGCTCCGAGCGCTGCTGAGCCATTGGTTGTACAGCATGGACGCTGACCCGCTCCAGCAAAGGGTCAGGCAAACACTGCTCCTCAACCATAGCAACCGGAACGAAGAATCCGACTTTTACCCCTATCGGTACTTGGCATCGGAAGGTTTCCTATAAGCAGCGCCACGGTTGCTGAAGGCCAAGGCGAAATCGGAGTCAAGGCGGATGGCCTCGTCACGGTCTTTGATTGCCTGATCAGGTTGACCTAAAGCGCGGTCTGTTTGCTTGGCATTACCAACATCCCAGCATTTGCCGTCCTCCAAAGCGGGGACTTCCGCATCCTCTGGACCGTCAAGGCGATACATGAGGTCTCCCGGAGGATGGAACTTCTGGTATTGGGCTACCTCGTCCTCGGGCTGACCGACTCCCCCTTCCAAGTAGGTCTGATCGCGGTCTTCCTGAATGTCCCCAGGCCCTTCTTTTCCCTCTTTGCCGGGTTGGTGGCGGACCGGCTCGACCGGCGGCGGGTCCTGATTGGCGTCCACGCCACCTACTTTGTGATTTCAGCGGTCCTCTTGGTGCTGCTCATCATGGGCGCCGTCGAACCCTGGCATGTCTTCCTGGCCATACTTCTCCAGGGGTCGGCAAGGGTGTTGGACGACCCTTCTCGGCGCACCGCCATTTTTGACTTGGCCGGCCGGGAACGTCTGGCAAGCGCTATGTCCCTGGAAACGATTAACAACAATAGTGGGAAGATCGCAGGGCCGCTGATCGGTGGCGTGCTGATCGCGTCGACCGGTTTTGTCGGCTCTTACGCCGCCATATTGGTTCTGGACGCGGTGCCCTTACTGATGATGTCACGTCTCAAGCTGCCCCACCGGCCGCTGGGCGGGGGGGAGCCGGTGCGGGTGTGGCGGAGTCTCCGAGAAGGACTTGGACACACCACGAGCAACCCGATGGTGCTGGGCGTGCTCTCCATGTCGCTCATCATGAACGCGTTGGTTTTCCCGATTCAGTATTTCATTCCGGTAATCGCCAGCGATCTGCTGCTGGTCGGCCCGACGTTGGGTGGATTACTGGGCTCCGCCGAGGGGATCGGTAACCTCCTCGGCGGAGTGATCATGGCCGTGCGGCGGGATATCAGCCGACACGGCCGGATATTCGCCATCGGTGCGCTGTTTGTGGCGATAACGGTGACGCTGGTGGCCTGGTCGCCGTGGTTCGCGGTTTCTTTCGCCCTGTTGCTTCTGGGCGGGCTGGGGCAGGCGGGCTTCAGCACCATGCAAAGCACCATCTTGTTGCTGGCGTCGGCGCCGGAGATGCGAGGCCGCACCATGGGGGCCCAAGGGGTAACCATTGGCCTCGGCCATCTGATCGGAGGGACCGAGATAGGGGCAATCGCAAGCGCCCTTGGCATCACCCTGGCCATCGGCCTAAACGCCGGCGCCGGGATATTGCTGATCCTGCTGGTGATGGTCCTGACACCCCTGGTTAGGCGTCCGGTGGGTGGCGCGTCCGACCCGGCCGCGTGTCCGGTGGAACATGTCGGGCCCACCCCGTCGCCCGAATCGGGACCGGATGATTAGGCGCGGGGGTCGGCTGGACATGGCCACATCAAATGTCCTGATTTCCACCAGTAGTGAGACCCGGCAGAAGGTCGGGACCTAGTTCAGGTTGTACACCCTGGCGGCATTCCCTCCCGTTATCTTGGCCTTTTCCTCCTCCGTGCACTCCATCAGAATTTCGTCAATGATCTGACGGCTTCTCGGGAAGGTAGACTCTGGGTGAGGGTAGTCTCCGCCCCATAGCAGACTGTCCACGCCTACGATGTCACGGAGCCTTATGCCCACAGCATCTTCTTGGAACCCCAAGAACACGTTGCGGTGGAAATAGTCGCTGGGGAGCATGTCCTCCTTAAACCGGTAAGGGGTAAACTCGACTTGCCTTTGTGTATAGGTGTAGTCTATCCGGTCCAAGAAATGGGGCACCCAGGACAGCTCCATCTCCACCGCCCCTATCTGTAGCTTCGGATAGCGCTCGAATACACCGGTGAATATCATTTGCCCGATGGACTCCCGTACCCAGTGGTCTACGTTGCTTAAGAACCACGGGGGGGCAGAGCGGATATTCTGAAACTTCTGGCCCGGACCCGGACGGTTCGTGCCGATGTGAAGGCTAAGGGGCATCTGCAGGTCCTGGGCCGTAGCCCACAGAGGGTCGTACATCGGCAGACTGTACGGTCGCTCCTCTGGGGGATATACGGAGATCATGGCACCCACAAAACCCAGCTTCGCACACCTCTTCAGTTCCCTGATGCCCTCCTCTAAATCGTCTACATTGACCATCGCGATTCCCTTGAGCACCTTGGGGTAGGTGCCGCAGAACTCGGCGACCCAGTCGTTATAGATTTTGAAGATGTAGGTCAAGAGATCGCCGTCTGGAATGCTGTAGAGGCCAAGACCGGTGCTGGGGTAAATTACACTCACCTCAATCCCATCGATTTCCATGTCCTTGACATGTTCTTCGGGGATATAGCCCCCAAGCCGCGTCGACTCATAGGTGTCCCGGTCCATCGACACCTCTTCCGGCGCCTCAAACCTCAAGCCTACCTGTGTTCCGAGTTCAACGCCGCCCACCGGGTAGCCATCGCAGTACCACCAATCGGCGCCACTTTCCTCGCGGACAATCCGTGGCACTCGCTCTTTGAACTTGCCCACAGCCCGGCTCGTCCACAGGTCTGCTGGCTCCACTACGTGGTTGTCCGAGGATATGACCTTGTTATCAGCCATTTTTAATCCCCCTAATTTTTATCTTGTAACCCTCGCCCGAGAGCATGGTTTACCCTGAATTTCCTAATTCAAGTCATCCCAGCCAAATCTAATGAGGCGATCAAAGTATATGTTCGCCCGAATATGCCGGTCAACTGTCATGTTTTCGGGCCACAGGTACGATTTCAGCCGCAGTCGGGAGAATCCAGCGGCGGTCGTTGTCGAGATTCTGTCAGACTCACTAATGCGACGTATTGTCCGCCTTGGACGCCATCGACCTCAACGCCGGTGCGGAGTCTGGGCCGGCCGTCGACGAGCCAGGCGTTTTGGATAGCCTTGCTGGCGGGGTGTTCGTGGGACGGCAACGGGAGATGGGGGAGCTGAAGGCTTGTTTAGAAGACGCCCTGTCCGGCCGGGGCAGGTTGATCACTTTGGTCGGGGAACCCGGTATCGGCAAAACCCGGACGGCGACCGAACTGGCGACCTACGCCGGGATGCGGAGCGCTCAGGTACTTTGGGGCCGCTGCTACGAGGCCGAGGGCGCGCCGCCCTACTGGCCCTGGGTGCAGGCTATCCGCTCCTACGTCAGGGACGTCGACCCGGAGCAACTGCGCTCGGAAATGGGCGCGGGCGCTGCCGACATCGCCCAGGTGGTATCCGACGTAAAGGAGCAATTGCCTGGCCTGGAGGCGCCGCCCCAACTGGAGCCGGAGCAGGCCCGCTTTAGACTGTTTGATTCCATCACCGCTTTTCTAAGGAGCGCCAGCCGGCGCCAGCCTTTGATGCTGGTGTTGGACGACCTGCAGTGGGCCGACCATCCGTCGCTGCTCTTGCTGGAATTCGTGGCCCGGGAGCTGGCCGGTGCACGTTTGCTGGTTGTCGGCACCTACCGGGACGTGGAACTTTCCCGCCAGCACCCGCTTTCAAATACCCTGGGAGAGTTGACCCGGTCCGCCGAGGGCGGGTTCCAACGGGTGCTGCTGAGAGGACTGGGCCCAGACGACGTGGGCCGTTTCATTGAATTGGCCTCCGGTGTAACTCCGCCCACGGGGATGGTGGCGGCGGTGCACCGGCAGACCGAGGGCAACCCTCTGTTCGTCACCGAGGTGGTCCGGCTGCTGGTGCAGGAGGGGGAACTGACCCAGGAAAACGTCGGTCAGCGGGATTCTTGGAGCGTCCGAATCCCCGAAGGTGTGCGGGAGGTAATCGGCCGCCGGTTGGACCGGCTTTCGGAACGGTGCAACGAGGTTCTGACCATTGCGTCGGTGCTGGGTCGGGAGTTCACCCTAGAACAGCTTTCGCCTCTTATTGAAGACCTCTCTGGAGAACGGCTCTTGGAGGTACTGGAGGAGGCCTTGTCGGGCCGCCTGATTGCAGAGTTGCCCACATCCGTGGGCCGCTACCAGTTCACCCATGCGTTGATTCAGGAGACGCTGACCGGGGAGCTTTCCACCACCCGCAAAGTCCGGTTGCACGCCCGGATCGCCGAGGCGTTGGAGACGCTGTACGGCGGCGACGCCGCAGCGCACGCCGCCGAGCTGGCCCGCCATTTGGCCGAGGCACAGACGGTATTGGGGACCGAGAAGCTGGTGCATTACTCCCTGCTGGCGGGACAGAGGGCGCTGGCGGCATACGCCTACGAAGAAGCTTTGACTCACTTTGAGCGGGGAATGGCGTCAAAGGGCATCGCATTGACCGGTTCCCAGACCGCACCGGATGAACAGGCGGCTGACCTGCTGTTCGGACTGGGCAGCGCCCAGTTTGCCGCGGTAGAAAGGCATAGGGTTCCAGATGCAGTGGCCTGCCTGCGCCGCGCCTTCGACTATTACGCCGAAGCAGGAGAAGTGGACCGCGCTGTGGCAGTCGCGCAACACCAGTTGCCGGAGACAGTCTCCTATCTGGCCGGCGCAGCCCAGATGGTTCAACAAGCCCTGGCACTGTTCCAGCGGGATTCCCACGACGAAGGGCGTCTTCTGTCTCAGTACTCCAAGGCCGTTTACTTTGAGGAAAACGACTATGA
The DNA here is from genome assembly GCA_965247605.1 of Dehalococcoidia bacterium. Lineage (GTDB taxonomy): Bacteria > Chloroflexota > Dehalococcoidia > Lucifugimonadales > UBA3495 > VXOI01. The sequence goes on from CBDFHM010000009.1 coordinate 95,010, forward strand.
GGCTGCGCGGGATGCCTGCACCAGGGCCATGGCCATCGCTCAGCGGGAGAATGATGCCGAGCTCGAGTTGCGCACCTTGGCCAATGCCGTCGAGTTGGAGATCTTTCAGGGCAACTTTCAAGAGTCACTGGAGATGTGCCTGCGAGGCTTGGAATTGGCCCGCCGCGTGGATCATCCTTGGGCCGAAATAGACTTGCAAACTTATGCGGCAGTCGGTCTGTTCATGACCGGCGACCTCCAAGGAGCGAAGCCGCATCTAGAGAGCTAGCGGGACCTGGCAGAAAGACTGCGGTACCGTGGCAGGTTGACTAACGCCTTTTTTGTGAGTGCATTGGCGTCCATCCTCGAAAGCGATTGGGACGCGGCTCGCGACTTTTCCGACCAGGGCCTGGCGGGCTTGCCAATGGAACAGGGGTGCCTGGCGAATCGCATGCAGCTGGAATTGGAACTGGGCCAATTCGACCAGGCCGAAGTTTATTTAGACCGCCTTCTCGACGCCATGCGGCTCACCCCTCCCGGCAGCATAGAATCCATGTTCGCGGCCCTTGCGATAGCGCGGGCCGCACGGGTTAGCGGCGCTGTCCGCCATTTAGAAGTCGCCGAGGCCGCAGCAGATGTTATTTTATCCGCTGCCAGTTCTCCAACAATTATCGCGTGGGGAGCCAGGGCCAGCTTAGGACTCATAGCGGTGCACCGAGAGGATCCCGCCGCCGCAGAACACTACTCTTCACTCGAGCCCAGCCGGGGAACAGCAACGCCAGGGATTTCGTTGGTTTTCGACCGCATTCTTGGGCTTCTGGCCCAGACCATGGGCAGCCCAGACCTGGCGGTTGAGCACTTCGAGGACGCCCTGGCCTTTTGCCGCAAAGGGGGGTACCGGCCCGAGTTGGCCTGGACCTGCTGCGACTACGCCGACATGCTTCTAGAGCGCAACGGCGAAGGTGATCGGGCCAAAGCCATCTCCTTGCTGGACGAGTCCCTGGCCATCTCCAGCGAGCTGGGCATGCGGCCCTTGATGGAACGGGTGCTGTCCCGGCGGGAGATACTGAAGGCGTAGGACATCCGGGCTCGGCTGTTCCGCTAAACTAATTTTGGACCAATTGACTTACGTAGGTGTTAGCGACCATTCCTGTCGATCTGATCGCCTTTTAATCAGGGTGCCTTCGCGATCGAAAAGGCCAACCCTATTTAAACCGCCCGCCTGCTTGGCAAGTCGAAAGATTTCCCTCTCCCCATGGTGTATAACGGGTATGTGCCGTCATGCACGTAAACGTTTCCACTACCGATAATCGTAATTTTATTGCTTTGGACGAGTACTGCGGTGTCTTCGTCGATGCCAATACCCAACAATCCGGGGTGAGAATTGACGACGCCCACTAGTTCAATCTCCCGTCCTCTTACCGAGATATGCTGATCAATAGCAATATTTTTGATAAATCCGAAACCCTCCGTGGGATACCCTGGGTCAACGATTAAATCGGGAACGTAGGCCGGGGCACCTTGATTTCGCACGAGAAATGATCCTAGTATCGTGGCTCCGGCAGACGTTCCTGCGATCACACCTCCGCGATCGAGCAAGCTCGCCAATTCTTGTTGAGTTTTCGTATTCAAATACGTCTCTGCCAGCCGTGGTTGGCGACCGCCATCGATAAATACACCGGTGGCCTTGCGGATTGGATCTACGAACGAGTCTAGGTTCGCCTCGATACGATCTCTGGTGTGCAAGACCGTAGCCTGCAATCCGCAGAATTCGCCCACGCTACCATTTGTTGCGGTGATCTTGGCGTCCTCCTCGGCTGTAGGAATATAGACAATGTTGGCGGCCGTCCCGCCGGCGAGGGCAACGAAATTGTCGATCGTTTCTTGATCAATATTTCCTCCGCCATGAATGATTAGGCTTCCGTTCTGCGGCCCTATTGTTGTCATATAGCCTCAGCCAAATTCGACTATCTCAACCGACCTCCATACCGTGTCGCTGCGAGCTGCCCAATCGACCTACGGGGTTACTGCAGTCTACTTCGATGCCATACCAGCTCGTCCTTCCGTGAAACGGACCTTCGGGCAAGGGGTTCAAGATCGCCTAACCGCAACGTGCACAGAATGCGCACGTCTGTTGCATGTTAAGCGATATTAGGACGTGTTTTTAGCTATAAATGACGAATTAAACAACATCTTTAATCGCGCCTCAATACCATTATCGAGAGACTCTTAATCAGTAGGTTCCCGGTTCGACCCCGGGGCCTGATTACTCGTACACGTGCCCCGGGTAGTACTGCATCGGCACGAACTCCGTGCTACCGTCGGCGTGTTGTTTCACCCCTGTCTGGCTATGACCGGGCGCAATCAACGCCTGGTATTTGATGGCGTAGCGCCGTAATTTCTCAATGGAATTATGCCAATTCTCCTGGGAGACGCTGGCCAGATTGCCAAAGGCAGGTGGCCCAAGGGTCTCGTGGTGATGCATGGCATCCGAGGCTAGGAGCACCCAGCCTGTGGACTCCAGTTGCACCAGCATACCCATTTGGCCCCAGGTATGCCCAGGTAGGCTTATCAGCCGAATGCCCTTTAGAATCTCCTGCTCGCCATACACCAGCGTGGGCTTCTTCCTAGGGAGAAACTCGTAGTCGGCACGAGACATGAAAAAGTCGTTTTCTTCCAGGCTCATAATTCCACGGTACTCATCTTCGTGCAGAATGACTTCAGCGCCGGCGTTTTCGAAGAGACGCAGTCCACCGGCATGGTCCATGTGCATGTGTCCCATGATGACCTTGTCGAAGTCCTCCGGCCCCCTGCCGATGGCCTTCAGCTTGGCTTCCAAAAGGTCCTCGGTCTTAACATTAGCCCAATCTGCTATGCCTTTGTATCGATCGGGCCATTCCTGGTTCCAATTAGCGCTTATCCCCGTCTCGAAGAGGATGCGCCCATCGGGGTGCTCGATGATGTAGGCAAGCGATGGACACTGATACCAGGTCTTTTTCAAATCCGTCTGGCCAGGCCACAATGTCAAACTAGGATGGCCGGGGAGCAACCCATCTAGATCCTGGCCGAACGATCCCAGGTGTAGTCCGTACAACTTGACGTTCATAGAACCTCTCCTTACATGCACTCCGATCTCTACGGATTCATATTTGGAACCCTAGAGAGGAACGAGATCAAAAGCAAGACCAAAGCGATCTTTCTCTGGGTCGCGTACCAGTGAGAAGTTCCGGGCCCTTGGGACAGCGTCCGGTCTGAGGTTTCTCGCTTCATTGTCAGAGCCCGAGACGAGGTGGAGCAAGGAGTAGAGTCGAACTATACCGAGAACGCAGGCTGATTGTGTTGGTGCTGGAATCATCAGCCATTTCTACCGGGGCACTCCAAACTACCTTCTAGAGCTAGAAACTGTGAACGGTTAATACCGGACATTGCGGTTACTGCTCGTTTAATGCAGAAGTACAGATGCCCATTAACGGGCATGTAGCGCAACGGGGACGAGCATACCGACACACTACGGTGCTGAGGTCGAGAAGCGTAAATTCTATACCGCTGTTCACTCCCAACACACTTGCTCCCATCAAATCTGCTCCTCGGTTTTTAACCCCTAAACCGCTCTTTTCATCCAAGCAATCGACCCGGTTTGAATCCACCTAGATCCCAAGAAAGTTAGTTGCTGGGCGCTTCGACTCTGCTCCATCCCCCCGGTAACTAACTCCGAGTCTCCCGTTGTGACGGGTTCACCCACGTTGAAGAGCGGTAGCAACTAGGGCTTGGGACCTAATACCAGACCCCGGGCTTTGTCCACATATACGGCGTCCAGATTCATGGCCAGCAGTTGGTGTCGTTCCTCCAGTGTCGCCGCACCCCAGGTCTCCACCAGCCCTTTGATGTGGTCCCAGTAGCGTACGACCTCGTCGTTGGGAGAGGAGTTGGGAGTTAGGGAATATTTCTCCAATCATCCGTACATCATCTACCTGGGTGAGTAGCTAGTGGGCCGCAGGATTTTGTTGTAAGTCTTTTCCGTCAGGGGGCCGTTCTTGTGGGACTCTGCCACCACTCTCTGCCAGTCGGAGTCAGCCGAGAAAGCGGACCGGCTCTTCTCCCTGTCTCCCAGGGTGGGGTAGCCCAGCATGTACACAAGGCGATTGCTGGTGCCGAAGGCCTCGGTCCAGTAGCCTACGTTTTCCATACCGTACTTCTTAAAGAAACCCAACGTGTGGTTGGCGAACCGGTCATGGAGGTCAGGCAGTCTACCGGGCATCGCCTCATAAATGCGCAGCTCTTGGACGTTGCCAGCGATCTTGGCCTCGGGGCAGTAGGGAGTGGGCTGCAACATGACGTTATGGGTCCTGGCCACGACGACACCATGCTGTTCCGTCACCTCGGCCACCTGGTTCCTCCAGTCGGGGTCCGACCCGAAGCTCGCCAGCTTCTTCTGCCTCCCCTCTAGGTCCTCATAAACCCACATATAGTTGACCTGGCCGCCGGTGCCTACCTCCTCAGTCCAGAACCCCATCACCCCAAGGCCATGCTTCTTGAACAAACCTGCAGCGACTTCGAGATGCTTATTGAGTGCTGGCAAGTTACCAGGCGTGGCTTCATAAGTGCGAAACTCATAAATCATCTGAACACCTCCCTGATTCAATTTGTTGTGATAGCCGATCCTGAGGCGACTCACCATTACCCTTGTCGTTATACTCACAGCCCTGATGTTCATACGCCAGGCGAGTTGCCATCCTACCCCGGAAGGTGGGCACTTCGCCGCTCTGGAAGAACTCCAGCTACTTGCGGAGGAGGTCCGGGCCTTCTTCCGGGAGTTTAGGTAAACCCGAAGTAAAAGATTGCTGATGGATATAAAATTTGAATCTATTACTTAGAAGTATCTACTACGGTTGGTGGGTAGTTGTCAGCAGTTTTTTTATCCACGGTATGGCCTTCGGATTCTACTGGTTGGGATTCTCCGTCTTTTTCCTCCCCCTCGTTGACACACTAGGGATCAGCAGAGCGGCTGCCTCACTACCATTCACCATTAGGGGCATTATTGGGATAGCAGAAGCTCCGTTGGTAGGTGTCCTGGTAGACCGCCTAGGTCCGGCCAAAATCCTGATCGTCTGCGCTCTCTTGGGCGGGTTGGGATACGTGTTACTTAGCTTTGTCAATTCATACCTTATGTTCATGATCGTCTTCCTGGTGGTCATCAGCATTGGGATGCTGCCATTTGACTTACCTACTACCGCAGCTGTCGGACGTTGGTTCAATAGAAAAAGGGGCCAGGCTATGTCTCTGGCCTTCATGGGGTTCCCTTTCGGCGGCATGGTTCTAATCCCGTTGATGGCCCTTGCAGTAGACCACTTTGGATGGCGTGTAACTGCAATTATCGCCGGAATAATAATTTGGGCAGTAGTCGTGCCGTTAGCAACACGACTATACAACTCACCGGAATCTCGAGGCTTACAAGCCGACGGTGACATTGTGCCTAACGAGGTTCCCCTAGAAGATACCCGGACAATCCAGACACAAAGCCAGATAGAATTAACGCCGAGACAGGCTATGTTGACCCCAGTGTTTTGGGTCCTCACTCTAAGCTGTGGTCTCCGTTCCACCGTATTTTTGGGTTTGGGAATCCATCTGGTGGGAGTCATGGCCTGGAAGGGCGTGGATGAAACAACTTCCGGTCTGTTAATAGGGGCCTACGCTTTTATGTGGATGGGTTCCACATTCGTAATGGGCTGGGCGGGAGAACGATGGCCTAAAGCCACTATAGCTGGTATTCCTGGATTCCTGGGTAGTCTAGCTATGGTACTGATCCTTCTGATTGGTAGCGTCGAACCCTGGCAGATGGCACTCCTGCTGATGTTGTGGGCAACTAACGAGGGATCTTGGGCTCTGAACTTCACGATCTTGGCGGATATATTCGGAAGTAAACACTTCGGAGCCAACCGGGGAGCTATGATAGGGGTGATGAACTCGATGGCGGCCGGAGCTCCTCTGTATTCAGGATGGGTGTATGACACAACAGGGTCTTACGCCGGTGTGATCATTCCTGCCGCTGCATTGTTGGGAGTGGCTGGAGCCATGAACTACTCGGTACCTTGGTTCGCACGTTGGTTGCCCAATTCGTCCATAAGACAAGTGGTTTAGCAACTTGTGGTTCCAATAACACCGGGGCCCAGTTTGTGACCTGTCTGGCCGTTTGGGAATGCAAACGTATTAACACAGATAAGCTAGCGAATTATGGGTTGGAAGACGCGGTAGAGGTAGTGGTGCCGACCGATTCTGAAGACCTTTTCGAGCCGTTGCCCGACGCTTATTTGGAGGGGAAACCCTGGCTGGGCTACCTATATGGTCCTACACAAGTAGCTTCGCAATTCGAACTGACCCGGCTTGAAGAAGACCCCGACAGCGACGAATGCTGGGAAGATCACAAGATGTGCGCCTACGACGATTCTAGAATCAGAAAAGTTGTAAACCTCGATATGACTGCGAAGGCTGGAGAAGTTGTCGATTTTCTGAGGCTCTGGCACCTGGACGAAGCCACCCAGATCGAAGCCGAATCGTTTTTGGCCCAAGTCGCTTTGGACTGAGTGGGTACCCGAAGGCGTCGCTGAGCGAGTCAAGAAGGCACTAGACGGAAGATGATAAGTCACGTCTGTGGGGAGTGACCCAATTTCCCGGGGCAGATTGGGATGGAGCTAGTACTCAGTCAACTCGGTTTTGGTAATTGTTTAAGAAAACGTCTAAGGTTGCCACCCTTTTTTAGGAGTGTTGACGTAGGAGGGTGGCAGCCATGGGACGAGAACGGTATGTGGTCCGGTTGGAAAGGGAAGAACGAGACCAGTTGGAACGACTGATTCGCGGGGGAAAGAGCCCAGCGCGAAAGGTTGCCCGGGCCCGTATTCTGCTAAAGGCAGATACGGGCTGGGGGGTGATGCGCATCGTGGAGGCGCTGGACACGTCTGCGGGTACGGTGTGCCGTACCAAGCGGCGGTACCTGGAGGGAGGACTGAAGCGGGCCTTGGAGGAAGATCCTCGGCCAGGACATCCGACCAAACTGGATGAGCGGGGGGAAGCGCACCTGATTGCCCTGGCGTGCAGCGAGGCCCCTCCAGGCCATGACCACTGGACCCTGCGGCTCCTGGCAAACAAGGTGGTGGAGTTGGGGCTGGCGCCCTCCATGTCCCACGAGGGAATTCGCAAGCGGTTGAAAAAAACAGTCTCAAGCCGTGGCAGAAGAAGGAGTGGTGTATTCCCCAGGTGAGCGCCGAGTTTGTGGCGTGTATGGAGGATGTGCTGGACCTTTACGCGGAACCCTATGACCCAGAGCGCCCGGTGGTCTGTTTCGACGAGACCTCCAAGCAGTTGCTGGCGGAAAAGAGGTCTCCGATCCCGCCCAAGCTGGCACGACGGGAGCGATACGATTACGAGTACCAGCGCAATGGCACCCGAAACCTGTTCATGCTGTGCGAGCCCCTGGCGGGCTGGAGGCATGTGGCAGTGACCGAACGTCGTACCATGGTGGACTTCGCTCAGCAGATGCGGTGGCTGGCCGATGAAGCTTACCCAGCGTCCGAGAAGATCCGGGTGGTGCTGGACAACCTCAACACCCACAAACCAGCTTCCCTCTACGAAACCTTCGAGCCCAAGGAGGCTAGGCGAATACGCAAACGCTTGGAGTTTCACTACACTCCCAAGCACGGTAGTTGGCTCAACATGGCAGAGATCGAGTTCAGTGTCTTGGCCAGGCGAGTCCTGCGCCGGCGTATTGCCGATGAAGAGACTTTGAGTGGCGAGATCGCGGCCCTGGAGGCAGAACGAAACCAAGCCGGAGCAACCATTGACTGGAGATTCTCCACTGTGGACGCCCGAGTCAAGCGTCACCATCTCTATCCTGCCAACAATTAGGTTGACTGAGTACTAGGAGGCATAAAGGGTGCGTGGAGTTACGACTCCGGCGGTCACCGTGGGGCAACATAGGATCCCGGAATGCAAACGCCTGTCCAACTGGCAGCCACCCGAACAATCAACCCGTGTTTCAGGTGTAGTTCAACTCTACTCCGACTCCCCATCTAGTGGGCTCTCATTCGCTTACAAACCTCACCGGGCAGGCGGAGAACCAAGGGTGTTTGCAAGTAGTGAACATTCGACCCTCCCCCGTCTCCACCAGAAACTGACTGGCCTCAGTTGGCGGTGTGTTTTTCGAGCACCCGCCGTGCGCAGGGGACGAGCCGTAACCTGGCCTAGTTCCCATCTGAGGCCTGAACGGAGCTCGGAGTTCGTTCCCTCGATACCAGCTTCCGATCCGGCCTATGTCAGTCCGCCTTGAGGACACGCACGCGGTCCAGCTTCACTGGGCAACGGGATCTCGCATGTTACGTCCCGGCAAAGTGGCCATCCTTCAATGGCCGGCGGGGCACACCGTGGCCTGCTCCCCTGTGACGTGCATGTCCGTCGGCGGTGAGCGGCGGTGGTCCGCCACCCTCTCCTTCGTGCGACGACCCCGCCACCGGGCTCACCAGTCCGTTGCTTCGAAGGCATTGCGGCCCGACACATACGCCGTGTCGGCGAAGAGCTCGTCCGGTCATCCGCTCCGCGATCCCTCACGTCGGTGTCGCTCCCACTCGAGGGGGTCACCTCCACGTGGGTGATGAGCTGGGTGGCGTTCTCCTCGTGGCAGGTCTCCGCCACCTGCACCTCGTACCCCTTCCCCTTGTGGCCGCTGTAGGTCACATCCGGGTCGTGGGGCGATTGCAGCGAGTCGGCGGACACCTGCTTCGGGTCCTTCAAGGCCACGGGCACCTTGCATTCCCCAGCATCGTCGTCATCGTCTCTGGGGCGCCCGTCCTGGTGTTTGCCCACATGGCACTGCTCCCGCAGCAGCCGCTCCAGCAGCCGGTACTCCTCCAGCTGGGCAGCAGTCGTGCCATGGAACCGGTCCACCAGCCGGTAGAGGTCCCGGGCACAGACCGAAAGGCGTCGCCGACCCTCCCCCGTGCGGGCGTCCTCGTAGTGGGTCGCCTCGTCTTCTTCCTTCAAATAGCGCCCTAGGAGGCCCTCCGGAACCCCAGGGCGAAGCTCTGGGTGCTCCCAGCGCATCGTCTCACAGAACAGGCCCAGCCGGGTGAGTGTGGCGATGTTGCTCATGATGTGGGTGGAGTCCAGCCGTTGCTTTCCGGTGCGTATGCCCAGCGCCTGGATGATCCGGTCCGTGGTCTCCTGGAAAGCCAGCCGGCCACCGTCGTGCTGTCACTCAAATATATATCCATACATCCGTACGTAAATCAAAAGTAGATAAGAATATTTGTTTTTCTATTTGACGTATGAATGCGGGTCTATTATTGTTGTGCATATGCCTATGTGGTAATTACTTGTATATATATGAAGTCCACTCAGTCACTCCCGATCGTTGGGTCCTCCCTTACTCTCGATTTTTTCCGCTGTCGTCCCGGCGCCCGCCCGGACAGGTTCGCCCGATCCCGGTAGCGAGCTCAGTGACGGCACCCTATGTCGTTGAGTTATTCACCACCAGGAAGACCAGGTGAGATAATGACCACAAAATCCAAAGGCGGTGGACCTTCGTGGCAAAAAACCGGGCTCCGGAACCAAAAAACTCGACTGGCAACGACCCTCTTGGTTTCGGCCTGCAGAGCGTCGCGGAGCCCCTTCAGAGGTGGTGGTTGATTGGTGAAGGCAATCCCTACTTCGATGCTGAGGTCCGAATAGCTCGGCCATCTCACATGATCCCCGAAATGGGTTTTACTGACGTTACGGGCTACACAGACTGGGTCGCTGGCAGGTGGTCCCGTCACGGGCACGGCGATAGACTGCCCTTTTTCCTGAGAGTAGATGGTCAGATTTTGGATGATCCGGAGAGTCTGACCCGGTTCCACCTGCGGGATTTATCCTGGCCGGTGCCCGACTCAGAGCTGCCAAGTCGGTGCTGCCCCGCCGACCCTCTCATCGCGGACGCCAAAAGTCTGGCCCGTAGATACGAGATCGACCTGGCAGGATTTGAGCCTGGATTTCCCGGCGGGACCGAGGCAGTAATCGGTTACCTCTTGTTCAACCGGTGGCCGCTTCCGCGGTCGTTAAGGGGCATGAAGTGGACCGAAGAAACCGACATCATCGATCCGGCCACCGGCGGTAGAATCAAAAATCGTATCTCTAAACGGACCATGGGGTTGGAGGCTAGAGGAGGCGAGGGTAGACAGCTGCCTGTGTGGTACCGGTGGTGGTGTTTGGACAGGGAGGAGAAGAGTATTCCGGAAATTGCTGACATTGCAGCTACGGCAGGAGAGGTACCGAAGGTCTACGTCGAGCGGACCATCCGGAAGGGAATCGAACAAGTCGAAAGGCTGATGAGTCCGGTGGAAAAACTTAGCGCCCGTTAGTTTTTCACGACAATTTCCTCGGCACCATTTACGGTGGGTTTGCAGCGAACGCTGCGGACCCACTTTTTTATGGAGCTTCGCCTTTCGTGAAAATCGCCGTTTACGCCAGGGTTAGCACCGCCGACAAAGACCAAGACCCGGAGACCCAGCTCATGCCGCTGCGCGATTACTGCGATGCCCAGGGCTGGGAGATCTGGTGTGAGTACGTGGACCGGGCCCCCGGCGGCGACCTGGCCCACCGGGTGAGGTGGCGTGATTCGCTAGATGACTCCGCCAAGAAAAGATTTTCGATGGTCTTGGTCTTCAAACTCGACCGCGTCTTTCGCAGCGTGAATCATATGTACGACGCCCTGGCCGCCTGGGAGATAGTCGGCGTCAGCTTCATGAGCCTAAGGGAACAGTTCGATACGTCTACGGCACTGGGCTGGCATCTCTTAAACTTCTTGACCTCTTTGGCGGAATTCGAACTGGAGCTCATCCGCGAGCGGGTAAAGGCCGGAATGGGCAGAGCCCGCCGTCAGGGCATCAAAATCGGTCGACCTAGGGTAACAGACCGGAAAGGGTTCGATCGCCGTTTTGGAGTTATTTTGGAGGGCCTCAACGACGATACTATATCGAGATGCCAGGCCGCCAGAGAACTGGAAATCGGTTACGCCACCCTTAAACGACTGCTCGACTCCGGATACCTGGCCGACGGTTCAGAGTAACGATGGCTGCTCGGGGACACAACGCGTTGGAGCGAAGCCGCTCACCCCAAGTCCCACTGGCGGGGATCTTGGCGGAGATGGTCAGATCTGCGCTCGAATGGGAAGCGGATTCGCAGCTGGAACCTGAAACCGATTCTAGTTCCAATCAAGACGCCACGGTATAGACTGTCCTCCAACCAATCCCGTACCCGTTTCCAAGGGGGGACTTGATGAAGATGCGGCCACTGGAACAACCCGTCAAAAGCTTCGAAGACCTCCGCGGTCTTCGCGCGGTGGGTTACGTCAGAGACTCCACCTTAGACCAACGGGAAGGATACGGACCTGATATTCAGAAGCACAACGAGGAGCGGTTCGCTGAGTCCTACGGTCTGGTCTTAAACGATCGGTGGTATACCGAGTTTGTCAGCGGCCGGAGCATGGAAAAGCGCCATGAGTTACTACAACTACTTGAGGACGCTGGGTTAGACCTCTTCGACGTCGTCTTGGCCGACCACACCAGCCGCTTTGGGCGCAATCAAGCCGAATGCATCCGCAATAAAGAGGAGCTCCAAAGGCTGGGCAAGACAGTTGTATTTGTATCCCAAGGAATCATCAGCGGTAGCGACCGGGATTTTCTGAGCGAGCGGATCAATGAAACCCTGGACGAAGCCTACAGCCGGGGCCTGTCGCGTTACGTAAGAGCCGGTTTTGCCGAAAAAGCGGCTCAAGGACACGGCATAGGCAGACCACCGCTAGGGTACCGAAACGAGAAATCACCCAGCGGACGGGGAGCGCATCACGTCATCGACCCGAAAACCCAGCCGGTTTTATTGGCTGCGCTCACGGGATACGCCTCAGGCAAGCACTCTTTTCGCTCTCTGTCCCAGGAGCTGAACTCCCAAGGGCACCGTACCTCCGACGGGAAACCGTTCACTGAAAGTTCGATCAGCACCATACTCAATAACCGATTCTACCAAGGCGACGTAGTCTACCACCGGGGACAACCGGACGAAGATGTCATTCCCGGAGCCCATGTGGTGCCCGAGGAGATCAGAGAGCTTTGGGCGGAATGCCAAGGCGTACGGAGAGATAGAAATGCTCCGGGAAGAACCAGCCCGCCCTCTCGCCAACAGCGCGTTTACCCTCTGACCGGTGTCTTGATTTGCGACGGCTGCGGACAATCGTTCCACGGCATAAGTTGCCACCAGAAGGGTAGTGTCTCTTTGCGTATGACACACAGTTGGCATCGGTGTGAAATGCGCCCCCAGTCCGTCCCAGCTCCCCAGGTGGAACAAGAATTCGCCGAACGGGTTCTAGGGTGCATCACTTTGGACCAGGGTTGGCGTTCTGCCGTACTTAATGCTATGACCAAAGAGGGCCCCCAACCCGACCACAGTCTGGATGTACGTCGGATCGATGCTGCCCTGACCAACCTCCGAAAGCAGCACGTTTGGAACGTGCTAAATGACCAAGAGTTCAAATCCGAATACCAGGCACTCCAGCGCCAGAGGCGGGCACTGGAACCAAAACCGTCGGAGCGATCGACTCCAAACCTGGACCGGGCAGCCGAACTCCTGCGGGACCTACCGACCCTGTTGGAGCATCCAGGGGTCACTCGGGACCAGCGCCGTGAGTTGGTAAGGGAAGTCTTCGACGAGATCAGGCTGCGGGATGGCAAGCTCGTATCCGTCAGACCTCGGCCAGAGTACGCCCCGCTTTTCGCGTACAGTATTTGGAAAGATTGCCAATATGTAGGTGGTGAGCGCTCACCCTGAGCCTGTCGAAGGGCCGCTGCGGCCAGCAGGATGGTTCGACAAGCTCACCACGAACGGAAGACTCGGCACGGCTGGCCCGCAATCGTCTACTAACGGAAAAAAGCCCAGGGCATCACTTACCGCGCGGCTTCCACCACCCTCCGGACGGCGTCCACCACTACTTGCGGCTTGTCGCAATGGACGCAGTGACCGCTCTCGCTGGCGACGACCAGTTCGCCTTGGGTCGACCACGTAACCAGGTCCCGCTGCAGCTCCCGCCAGACTTGGTCCAGTTCGGCTGCTCCAGGAATCAGTGCCCCGAAGAGCGACACCACGCTCCGGCCGGCGGCGATCACCACCAACGGAGTGTCCCCCAGCAAATCGTTTGCCCTGACCTGGTCCGAACTGGCCTGTAAATCGACTCCCTCGGCGTTGTCCAGAATTGGGCCTCGAAACACGTTCCAGACCAGAGGCCCAATGGTGTCTTCTATGCTGCCGAGCCCGTCCGGGTGCAACCCGTCGACCAGGACGACGCCGACTACCCGCCCGGGATGTTGGGACGTGTAGAGCCGCACATTCATCGCCCCGAAGGAATGGCCGACCATTACCAGCGGGTCTTCGATTCTGGCGTTGGCCAGCAACCCGTCCAGTTCGTCGGCAATCAGTTGGCTAGTGCGGGGCAACGGTCCGGGCTCGCTCCGGTCCACACCGGCGCGGTCATAGTTGCAGACGCGGGTGAATCGGGAAATCTGTGGTTGCACGTCCCGCCAATCGTGGCCGCCGTGGTTCAGCCCTGCGTCAAGCACCACGGTTGGGTTGCCCTCGCCGGTGCATTCGATGAACAGCTTGTGGCCGCCAACGTCCACCAGGCGCCCCGACGTTCCGCCGCAACCCGACAACACCAACAACAGGGGCAGCCAAATCCAACATTTAGACCGGGTTCGTGACCCAGACGCCGTGCGGAAACTACGCAAAGCGGACTTTGGACCAACCCTCATCGAACGGGGTGTCGAAGGTGGTGGTCGCGATCTTGCTTTTGAACTTCCACTGCCCGTCGATCCGTACGTACTCTTCGTCATCGATGCCGGCGCGCCACCGGGCCGTGTTGCCGTTGCCCATGGTACAGGGCATGAATAGGTACCACCTGGCGCGGGCGGTGTCGCCGGTGACCTCGATTTGCGGGTTGAGGGCGTAGTGGATAGCGAACGTAAAGATATCGGAGGCGCCCCGGAAGAATTCTCGGATCTCCTCGCGTCCTTTCAACTGGCCGAGGCTTCCGGCCTCCCAGTGGGCGTCTTCCACGAACAACTCGGCTATCTTGTCGGGATTGTAGTTATCGTCACAGGCGGCGGCGTAGGCCGCTTTCAGGTTTCTGATTTCGTTGGCGTCTTCAAGAGCCTGTATCTTCCGCTCCATCTTTTCCAGACGTGTAGTAACAGCAGCCGCTTGGTCGGAAGCCATAGTCCCCTCCTTCGTATGCCTAAGGCACTTCGTATCGCACTTCGTATCGCGCCATGATCGACCCAGGATACCGTATCGACATGTGGATGGATACCCAAGTACACCATCGCGAATAATTTTCGACTATATTCGTAATATAGTATGGCTAACCGGCGCATATGTGGGCAGATAACGCTGTGGAGCTTATAAGAGCAAAGTCGATTGACGCACTCTCCCCCATATCGTAGAGTGCATCCGTCCTATCATGGGCTTAGGCTCAATTTTGTGACATTAATTTTGGGACGTTAAGGGAGGATCGGGATGGCTTTCGATTTATTGATCAAGAACGGCCGGGTGGTTGACGGTTCTGGGGCTCCTGAATTTCGCGCCGATGTTGCGGTTAATAACGGCAAGATCGTCGGGGTGGGCCGATTCAGCGACTCCGCCGCTCGCACCATAAACGCCGACGGCCGGGTGGTCGCTCCCGGGTTTATAGATCACCACACTCATTTCGATGCCCAATGCATGTGGGACCCCATCGTCAACTCCACGTCTCTCAACGGCAACACTTCAATCATCGTGGGGCAGTGCGGCGCGGTGATCGCGCCTACCCGGCCGGGGGACGGAGATTGGTACCTCCAGATGTTCGAGAAGATGGAAGGCATTCCTATCAAGGCCCAGCGGGCGGGAGTCGATTTCGCCTGGGAGTCCATCCCGGAGTACCTCGACGCCATCGGCCGCCGTCGCGGGATCAACGTCGGGGCGTTCGTCGGCCACTCCGGTGTCCGGCGTTACGTGATGGGTGAGGCGGCCCAGGAACGTGAGGCCACAACGGACGAGATCGAGGCCATGAAATTAGAAATCCGTGAGGGCATCCTGGCCGGCGCCCTGGGATTCAGCGTCGGCAACTTTGCCGAGCAGGGGCAAGAGATATTCGGAGTGACGGTGCCCTCCTCCGTGGCATCGGACGACGAGCGCTATTCCCTGGCCAGCGTCCTCGGTGAGCTGGGCACCGGTGTTTTTCAGGTCAGCGCCGGCGCGGCCGGCGGTTACATCGGACCGGCGAAGATGGCCCAAGAGCTATCGAGGCGCACCGGCCGGCCCGCCATCTACAACCTGTTAACCCAGGAACTGAACAAGCCGGATGAGTGGAGAGAGCATCTGCAAATAGTTGAAGAGGCCTTCAAGTCAGGGGCCAGGGCCTACGCCTCTTGTCTATCGGCCACCGCCGGTCCGATCTTCGACCTGCGCGCCGGTCTGGGAGGCTTAGAAGACGAGGATATGATCAGCCCGAAGACCGTGTTCCAAGGAATGCCTACTTGGGATTCGTTCCTTCCGGGACCCCGAGATCCGCAAGGCGCTGAGCCTGGAGGGGGTCGAAACCGAAGGCACCCACCGTTTCCGTATGGACCGGGGCACACGAACCATGAGTTTCACCCGTCGCTGGGACTTGGTGCAGGTCTACATGGCCCACGAGGAGCGCAACCGGCAGCACAGTGGCAAGAGCATCGAACGGCTTGCAGAAGAGCAGGGCAAGGGGATCATGGACGCGTTTCTTGACTTGGTGCTGGACGACGACCTGCGGACTAGCTTCCAGGTCATCGACCGCAACGACGACCCCAGTTCCCAGCGGGAGATTTTGGGCTCTCCCTACACCGTAATCGGCACCACCGACGGCGGCGCACGCCCGGACAAGGGCGACCGGACCACCTACAGCACCGATCTGTTGAGCCGCTGGGTGAGGGAAGAGGGCGTAATGTCCTTGGAGGACGCGGTGTACCGAATGACCGGAAAAACGGCGTTGATGCACGACCTCCACGACCGGGGCTTCATCCAGGCGGGCAAAGCGGCCGACATCACGATCTTCGATCCCGACACCGTTGGTTCCAAACCCCGGGAGCCAATGTACGAGTTTCCCGGCGGCGAGATGCACGTGAAACAGGGGGCAGTCGGTATCGACTACGTGATCGTCAACGGCGAAGTGTTGCTGGAGGGAGGCGAGCATACCGGCGCGCTGCCCGGTCAAGTGCTCCGGGGACCGCTGTACGAGGGGTAGACTTGACGACCGGAAGCTTCTCTCCGTCGATTTGGAGACACGCAACGAGGAGGTGCTGCGGTGCCCGTATCGATAGGGTTGGCGACGGCGTCCGATCGATTTCGCGGCTTGTTGCGTTTCCTTTACCCATGCGTTACCGCCGCTGAAGACCAGGGTATCCAAGAGAAACAGGAGGAGTTCTGGGACCGCGTCGAAGTCACTATAGGGGCGTCGTTAAAGATGGCGTTCGCCGGGATAGGAGCCGGTGCGATCATCGGGTTGATAGTGGCAGGCGGCGGCTCAAGGATCGTGATGCGGATTCTGGCCTTGGCCAACGAACACACCACCGGTCTGCTCACGGACAACGGGAATATCGTCGGGGAGGTCACGGGCGGGGGCACGCTGGTACTAATCATTAGAGGCGCCGTTATGGGCGCCGGTGGCGGTCTGTTTTACGTGCTGGCCCGACGGTGGCTACCCGCCCCGTTCCTGCCCCGGGCAGTTGTCTTTGCTGTCCTCGGGTTTCTCATCACCGCAGCCCAAACGCTGGACGAGACCAACCCCGATTTCCTTCTGTTCGGGCCTACCTCGCTGGCCGTGGCGCTTTTTGCTTTTCTCTACTTTCCTTATGCGCTGGGCACCGCCTGGCTGGTGAACCGTTTTGACCGGTACATACCTCCGTCGATGAGTTCGCCCGCTGGAACGGCCATCGGAGGGTTCCTTCTCCTGGGCCTCACCGCCTTCGGCTCCTATCACACGATAACGTCGATGAACGCCATTCTATGATGCTGGGCCCGACACGCTGTCTCGTTACCCCCGCCCTTCCAATAGCAGCCTTGCCACTTGAGGCGCCAGCGCGCGAGCGCGTTCGTCGAGCCCGTCGGCGCCGACGTTGGTGATGGGATGGGGACACACCAGGTAGGGAAATTCCGCGACGCCCATCAGGCGGGTGTACGCTTCGGCGGTATTTACGAAGACATCTGTGATAATCGTCGCTGTCGGGAGGCCCTGCCTCTCGAGGGTTATTCCGTCGTGCAAACTGCCCGACGAGCAGCCCCCTCAATCGCCGATGCCAGCGATCACCAGATCGGCGTTGCGGTGCAGTTCGGCTAGCACTTCCGGCTTCGGCGGTAGCGATGCCGAGTGTTTTCTCACCGAGAAGATGTCGGCGAACTCGAACTCGGCGTCCAGGATGTCGGCGATGGCCCGCAGGATAACGTCGGAGTTGGCTTTGGAGTTGTCCAGCAGGCCCAACCGTTTTCCGCGCAGGCCGGCGGGCCGAGGCGCCAGCGCTAGCGGCGCTAGGCCGGGGTCTTCGCCGGTTGGGTCCACCAAACGCATGGGTTCCCGGACCGTCCCGGTGGAATAGGTGCTCAAGTCGTCCTCGCTTACCCCGTCGCGTTTTGTTTCATGGCTCGCGGATGGGAACCGTTATCGCTGGTACTCCATAGTAGTTCATCATCAACTCGCTGTAGATGCCGCTGTCGCCTCCGGCCTTGACGATGAGAATATCTTCCGGCTTGGGGGCCGCGTATACCCGGATGGACTCATCCTCCGGGACGACTGGGCCGTTGGCCGCGCCCAGCCTTTTCAGTTGAGCCCGGCTGCGCCAGGCCCGTTCCCACACGTACTGCTGAATTGCGCTTCGGTCCCACCCCTGTCGGCCGAGCATTTCCGCATGCCAGTGGCCAGCGATCCAGAACCAGGGGGAATTGTTGAAGTAGATTCCCAGGCCGTGGGTGGCCATGGCGTCGGCGGTGGCGTCCATCACGCTTTCGGCGGTGAGGCCGTAGCGGTTGCCTAGTACTCAGTCAACTCGGTTTTGGTAATTGTTTAAGAAAACGTCTAAGGTTGCTACCCTTTTTTAGGAGTGTTGACGTAGGAGGGTGGCAGCCATGGGACGAGAACGGTATGTGGTCCGGTTGGAAAGGGAAGAACGAGACCAGTTGGAACGACTGATTCGCGGGGGAAAGAGCCCAGCGCGAAAGGTTGCCCCGGCCCGTATTCTGCTAAAGGCAGATACGGGCTGGGGGGTGATGCGCATCGTGGAGGCGCTGGACACGTCTGCGGGTACGGTGTGCCGTACCAAGCGGCGGTACCTGGAGGGAGGACTGAAGCGGGCCTTGGAGGAAGATCCTCGGCCAGGACATCCGACCAAACTGGATGAGCGGGGGGAAGCGCACCTGATTGCCCTGGCGTGCAGCGAGGCCCCTCCAGGCCATGACCACTGGACCCTGCGGCTCCTGGAAAACAAGGTGGTGGAGTTGGGGCTGGCGCCCTCCATGTCCCACGAGGGAATTCGCAAGCGGTTGAAAAAAACAGTCTCAAGCCGTGGCAGAAGAAGGAGTGGTGTATTCCCCAGGTGAGCGCCGAGTTTGTGGCGTGTATGGAGGATGTGCTGGACCTTTACGCGGAACCCTATGACCCAGAGCGCCCGGTGGTCTGTTTCGACGAGACCTCCAAGCAGTTGCTGGCGGAAAAGAGGTCTCCGATCCCGCCCAAGCCGGCACGACGGGAGCGATACGATTACGAGTACCAGCGCAATGGCACCCGAAACCTGTTCATGCTGTGCGAGCCCCTGGCGGGCTGGAGGCATGTGGCAGTGACCGAACGTCGTACCATGGTGGACTTCGCTCAGCAGATGCGGTGGCTGGCCGATGAAGCTTACCCAGCGTCCGAGAAGATCCGGGTGGTGCTGGACAACCTCAACACCCACAAACCAGCTTCCCTCTACGAAACCTTCGAGCCCAAGGAGGCTAGGCGAATACGCAAACGCTTGGAGTTTCACTACACTCCCAAGCACGGTAGTTGGCTCAACATGGCAGAGATCGAGTTCAGTGTCTTGGCCAGGCGAGTCCTGCGCCGGCGTATTGCCGATGAAGAGACTTTGAGTGGCGAGATCGCGGCCCTGGAGGCAGAACGAAACCAAGCCGGAGCAACCATTGACTGGAGATTCTCCACTGTGGACGCCCGAGTCAAGCGTCACCATCTCTATCCTGCCAACAATTAGGTTGACTGAGTACTAGTATTTCCGGGTCCTGGATCGTGGCGACGGTTACCGTGGACTCCTGCGCCTTGAAACCTCTGGAGACGTGAAAGGGTTCCCAGGGACTGTGCTCTTCGTCCTCGCCGATGCAGACCCCGTTCTTGGTCAACGACCCCATGCATCCGCGGTCCAAAACGTTGGCCCTTTGCTCGAAAACATTTATCAGGATCAGACGCACCGCCCTGCCGATAGTGGAGTTGGCCCGGTTGCCGGGGCTGAACGGATTGCCGGTGCAGTTCAACTCGATTTTCGACCGAATCGGCCCGTTGACCAGTATGAGGATGCCGGGAGAGTTGGTGGCGGCGGAGGCCTCGTGGATGCAGTTGGGGTCGTGCTCGAATAGCGCCTTCATGGTGGCCAAGACCACGGGAAAGTAGGCTGGGAGACAACCCGCCATGACGGCGTTGGCTGCGGCTTGTTCCGCCGTTAGGGTCCGGCGACGCACCGGGACTTCGCCCAACACTTGGTCCGGCTCCAATCCGGCGTACTCCAGCATCGCCGTTACCTTTTCAACCGTCGGCGGCGCCACCGGGAGACCGTCGGTCCAGCCCCTTTGGTAGCACTCCTCGATGGCGTCTAGGTCACCACTGACTTCGTGTATAGGCGAGCGATTACCCGTCGACATCGCTACTCCGGTCAGCCGTTGCTATGTCGCACCGGCAAGCTGTAAGCCGAACTTGTCCTGAGCGAGCTTTTCCTGACGGGCGGGGATGTCGATCCCGTACAGCCTGGCGGCGTTTTCGCCCAGGATTTTGCGCTTGATCGCCGGGGTCAGTTCCACCTTGAACTCCTCTTTGATTTCGTCGGAGAGTTCAAAAGCCATGAACTTGTCGATGATCCACTTCGGGCTCCAGATGGCGTAGTCGCTGCCGAAGAGTATCTTGTCTTCTCCCAACCAGAAAAGCAGGTTGGCCATTATTTCGCCGAAATACTTGGGACGGGAATTGACAAAAGCCATGGCAACAGATGTGCCGGCGTACACGTTGGACTCTTGGGTGGCGATCCAGCAGAAGTCGTCCAGCCGGGGCAGTCCAACGTGCTCGACGATGAAGTTCAGGTTGGGGAAATCGGTGGCCGCATGGTCGACATCCCTCACGTCGAAGGCATCCATGCTCAGGGGATAAATCGTGGGACCTTTGTGAACGTGTACGTTCTTGATCCCCAGTTCTTGGGCCAGTTCCAGGTATTTGTAGGCCCAGGGGTCGTTTAGGCGCCATCCCTTGGAGTCCCCTCTCCATTCTGCGGTGTACAGCTTTAGACCCTGGATTGGGTAGTCGGCGATCATCGCCCGAAAATCGTCGAGCCCGGCCTCTTCCGCCCTGGGGTCGAACGAGCCGCACAAGATGAACCGTTCTGGATGCTTTTGCTTCACCACGTTGTTCTTCTGGTGGGTGTTGAACCCGTTCTTGTAGAACTCGTAAAGGTAGGTTGAGTTAAGAATCGCGACATCGACGTAGCCATCGATGAATTGGTCATTGACCAGCGCCTCTTCACCGTAGTTGCAGTACTTTTCGAAGTCCCACACATACTCGGCTGGACTGAGGGCCGTATGGTAGTCGTAGAAGCACTTGATCCAGGCCTGGCCGTACTCGTTGCGGTGGTTGTCCGGGCCGGCATCCCAAAAATGTATGTGCCCATCAACCACAAAAATGTTCTCCCCGTTCGCGTTATACATCGTTACTCCGTTCTCTCCGATTTCCGGGTCCGAGGTTGACAGTTTCTTGGGTGGAGTTACGGGCCTGCAATAGTGCCGAGCAAAGGGAACCGCTGGCTTCCATTGCAAGGCGGGTGGTGCGGGCCCGGATATAGTAGTTCTCCAGGCCGTCGGCCGGTATGGCAGCGCCCTTGATGTCGATTATGAGGTGCGCGGACTCCGAGCAGTCCAGTCCCAATTCGGCCCGGCGGTCCAGGTAGCGGCGGGCAACCCTGGCTTCGCTCACGGTGTCGGTCTGTCCGTCGCTGCGGACGACCAGCCATCGGGCTTCGCCAAATCTAATATCTGCGATTCGAAGCGCCGCGATTTCTTCGAAGGACAGACCGGCGTTCTTAAGGTGACGCAGCAATAGTTCCTGGCGAGTCAGGTACCCTTTGCGCAGGAACACTTGCCGGGTCTGGTCCAGGGAATCCGGGCCACCATCGGGAAAGGTCTCTGCGAACGACTTGCCGGGTGCAATGCCTGATAGGATAGCGTCGCTGGCAAAATGGTCGTCCAGCCGGACGGTCACCCCACGGACCCTCGGCAGTTCCAGCAGCTCCCGACGGACATCGAACGCCATCAGATATGAGAAATTGGCGGCGCACCAGTAGGTCGGCAATCGAAGTTCGACCGTTACTTCGCCGGCCTCGTTCCCGCATATCGACTGGACGAAACCCAGTTCCACGATCGACTCGTCCAGTTCAGGGTCCAAGACCCTGTCAAGGCGTTGGATTACAGTGTCTCTGTCCAGGAAAGAGGGCAATTCAATTGTCGGAGCGCTTATCATCTGAGCCTCCCTGATTGCGTCGCCGGCGATGCTCTAGGTTACGGTGCCGTCAGTCCCTCGTAGGTGTCGGGCCGGCGGTCCCGGAAGAACTGCCAGGTGTTCCGGACTTCGGCGATCTCGTCCAAGTCCAGGTCCGCGACAATTACTTCGTCATGGTCTCTTGAACCCTGGGCGATTATCTGGCCCCTAGGGTCGCAGAAATAGCTTTTTCCATAGAACTCCCCGATCTCCCAGGGCTGTTCGACGCCCACCCGGTTGATGGCGCCTACATAATAGCCGTTGGCTACGGCGTGGGCTGGTTGCTCCAACTCCCACAGGTATTCGGAGAGTCCGGCCACCGTGGCCGACGGATTAAATACTATCTCGGCTCCTGCCAGACCTAGAGCTCTGGCCCCCTCCGGAAAGTGGCGGTCGTAACAGATGTAGACACCGATCTTCCCTTTGCTGGTGTTGAACACCGGGTATCCCACGTTCCCCGGACGGAAGTAGAACTTCTCCCAAAATCCGGGATGTACCTGGGGGAGGTGGGTCTTGCGATATTTGCCCAGGTAGGACCCGTCGGAGTCCAGCACCGCCGCCGTGTTGTAGTAAAGGCCGACGATCTCTTCTTCGTAAACCGGCACCACCATTGCCATTTCATACTTCTTGGCCACTTCCTGCATGGCCCGCACCGTGGGTCCTTCGGGCACCTGCTCCACCAAGCTGTACCATTTGGCGTCCTGTTCCGCCGGGAAATACGGCCCGTAAAACAGTTCTTGGAGGCACAGAATCTCAACGCCCTTGGCGGCGGCCTCGTCTATTAAAGCCACGTGCTTGTCTAGCATGAACTGCTTCAACCGCTCCGGGTCCTCCGGAGCGCCCGGGCCCACGCTGGCTTGAATCAGACCGCCGCGAACTGTCCTGACCATGTCTTACTCCGATAGACCCAAACGGCCGGTAACGGACTAGGTTACCGGGGCGAAGGCGTCGATTATCTCCAAGATGTTGTCGGTCAACGGACACAGCACCGGGTAAGAGGCGCCGGCGTCCAGATATTCTTGCACCCGCTGTCGGCACATTTCCGGCGTTCCTGCCGCGCAAAGCTGATCGACCGTCGCCTCCCCGACCAGCGCCATGGCGTCTTCGATGCCGCCGGGGCGAGCCGGCCAGTCGCCCATGATTTCGTGGATGTGCTGAATAACTTCTTCGTCGACCCCGCTGGCCCTGGCGATATGGGGTTGCTGACCGATGTACATTGCTACCGAGTACCGGGCCGTGCGCCGGGCTGATTCTCCGTCGTCGGACATGGCGATTGCCAGCATCTGGGGCATGTCCAGGTCTTGCAGCGTGCGGCCTGCCCGCCTTGTCCCGGTCTCCGCCCGCTCCAGCGATTGGCGAAGATAGTCCACCGAGGTGAAGAAGTTGTGGAATATCCCGTCGCCTATCTCTCCGGCCAACTCCATCATCCGGGGCCCGGTGGCCCCGATGTAAATAGGGACGTGGATGGGCTCTTGGGGCTGGTCAAAGCCCAGGTCCAGCCGCAGGTCATCCACATGTACGATTTCACCATCCAATGTCACTGTTTCCAGGGCCAGAAGCTGGCGGACCACCGAGACGTACTCCCGCATCGCGGCCAGCGTTTTCCGCCGCCTGATTCCTTGTTTGCGGGCCAGCGGGTCCCAATAAGCGCCGATGCCCAACATGATCCGGCCTTGGGACAGTTCTTGCAGGGTGGCCACGGTCATGGCCATCAAGGCCGAGGTCCTGGTCCAGTTGTTTACCACCCCGGTGGCCAGCTTGATCCGGCCGGTCGCGGTAGCGAAGGCGGCCAGCGGCGTAAAAGCGTCTCTCACCAGCCGGGTCTCACAGACCCACACCGATTCGAACCCTTTCTGTTCGGCGTAGCGGGTGAGCTCGATTTGTTCAGCCAAAGAGGGCCGGTCCAGAAAGACCAGGCCTACCCTTTCCGCCGCTTGGTTCATCGGAGTCTCCCCAAGGCCAATGGCATCAAACTGTTGCCCTCACGTTTATTTCCCCGTTCGCCCTTAGGCCAGAACGGCTCCTATTGGGTACCTCGTTTGAGGAACCGGCCTTCGCCAGGAGTCCCGGTGTATTGGCCGTGGTCAATCACCACCTTGCCATTGGAAAGGACTACTTCGGGCACGCCTTTCACTCGCATTCCTTCGTAGAGGCTGTAGTCGATGTTCATGTGATGGGTGCTGGCGCTTATTACCGACTCCTCGTCAGGGTCGAAGATCACAATGTCGGCGTCGCTGCCGGCAGCAATAGTGCCTTTTCTAGGGAACAGCCCGAATAGCTGGGCCGGATTGGTGGAGAAAATCTGCACCATGCGGTTCATGCTCAGCCTGCCGGTCACCACACCGTTGGTATAGAGCAGACTCATGCGGTTTTCGATGCCCGGTCCGCCGTTGGGGATCTTGGAGAAATCGTCACGGCCCAGGGTCTTTTGGTCGCTGAACCGAAAAGCGGCATGATCGGTGGAAACCACTTGCAGGTCGTCCCTACGCAGGCCTTGCCACAGTTCCTCTTGCTGCCACTGGTCGCGTAGCGGAGGGGTAAGGACATATTTGGCCCCTTCAAACCCCTCTTGGTCGTACTTCGAGTTGTCCAAAGTCAGATATTGGGGACAGGTCTCAGCGTACACGTAGTTGCGGGTCGCCCGCGCTGACTGTACCTCCAGTAAAGCCTCTCGGCAGCTCAGGTGCACAAAATAGACGGGGGCGCCTGCAGTATTCGCCATCCGAACGGCGCGGTGGGTGGCTTCGGCTTCCAGGCCCGGCGGACGGGTCAGGGCGTGGTAACGGGGTTCGGTGTGCCCCGCAGCCAGCGCCTCTTGGACCAAGACGTCGATCACATCGCCGTGTTCGGCGTGGAGACACACCATCGACCCGTTGTCGGCGGAGCGGACCATCGCCTTGAAAATCGTGGCGTCATCGACCATGACCGCTCGAGGGTAGGCCATGAACATCTTGAAACTGGTGACCCCGGCCCGGACCATGTCGTCCAGTTCCGGTAGGCGCGAGTCGGGCAGGTCCAAGATGATCAGGTGGAAGCCGTAGTCAACGGCGGCTTTTCCGTCAGCCTTCTGTTGCCACTCCTCCACCGCTTCCGACAGAGAGTGGCCTCGGCTCTGCACCGCAAAATCGACTATGCTGGTGGTTCCGCCGAAGGCCGCAGCGATGGTGCCCGTTCGGAAATCGTCGGAAGACACCGTGCCACCGAATGGGAAGTCCAAGTGCGTGTGCGGGTCAATCCCACCAGGAATCACGTACTTCCCGGTGGCGTCGATGGTTCTGTCGGGATTGGCGGCTAGGTCGGTTCCGATGGCCTTGATCTTGCCGTCGTCCACCAGGATGTCGGCGGTGTAGTTGTCCACGGCAGTGAATATGTGCCCGTTGCTGATAAGTGTGCTCATATCTCCCGCTCCAACGACTGAATACGGTTGCTCTTAACTTCAGCAGGCTTCCAGGCAAGCCGAGGGATCAACAACATGGCTTCCGGAGCCTCGTGAAGGTGCGAATGATTGTAACCGCTGAGCCCGTTTGACGCCAGACGCAGGAATGAGCGGCAATTGGATGGGCTGGTTGTTGCTGGTGGCGGAGCTCGAATTTGAGGGCAAAGACCTTTAGGAAGAGGGAGATCGGGCAGATATTAAGGCAGGGTCCAGGTGTTGATCACGCCGTTCTGGTCGCCCACCCAAACTTGGAGGTTGATCACCGTTTCGTTGCCCTCGTCGTCGACGGCCTGGACATCGAAGACGTCGATGACTGAAATCAATGCGGTAGGCCAAGTGTATACATCTTCGGGGAAATCCCCACCGGCGAAATCGAACAGGACATCGCTCCAGTAGTTGCCTTGGGTGATCACCGCTATCGCTGAAAACGACAGTGTTTTGGACGTACCCTCATCTATCTCAATATCGTCGGTGAAATTCCAGGTGACCCGCTCCCGGTTAACTTGGACCACCGTGTGAATTTGCGAAGGCGCTTCGGATACATCGCCGCCTGGGTTCATAGAGTCGAAGTTAAACCCGGACGGCAGCAGGTCAATAATTCCGGCTAACTCCAGGTCTTCATCTCCAATGTTTTCCACCTCGAGGGTATAGTCGACGTCGAAGGTGTAGATGAAGGGCGTGGTTGAAGAGTCGGTGGAGACGAGATTGACCGAGTCGACTGTCTTGGTCACTTTCACCGCTTCGTCGTCGCACTCCTCTGGAGTCGGGCCGATCTGGACGATGGCTGTTTTCCCGCTGCTGGTGCTGCTTCCACCTGGTGTCGCGTAGGCTTCATTGCAGAAGGTGCCAGTCTCGTCGTCGGCAACCGCATCGAAGGACAGAGTCGCCGACTCGCCCGATTCCAACGAAGTTCCACCGGGTAGATTCCACGAGAACTCTTCGTCGTCGGGACAACCCGAACCATTCGGGGAGATGTCCTGCGGGGCGGCGCCTGGCAAGGTTAGCTGGTCGGGCACGCCGTCGCATTCGTAGCTAAAGTCGTCGGGCAGTTCCTCGTCGATTTTTGTCAACGTGGTCTGGTTGGTATCTCGGTTGGTGACCGTGATGGTGTAGGTGACCACCTGGCCGATAGACGCATTGGTGGGTGTGACGGTCTTCGTAGTCTGCAATTTACGATCGTTGAATGCGGGAACCGGTGGGATCGTGCCAAATGGGTTGTCGAACGGGTTGGTTAAGGAACCGCTGGGCAGGTTCGGTTGTTGGGTCACGGTAACGGTGATTTGCTTGCTGCACGGCGTAATAGTCTCTGTCGCGGTCGCCCCGGTGGGATCGGCCGGGTCTTGATTGGCCGACCACCAATCGGTCCACCGTGTATTGTCCAATAGGAGATAGCCGAGGTATTCTTCCACCGCCAGCGCGCAGTAATGACGTTTGGCTATGTCCGATTTCACCCGGGCGTCGATGCTGACGTTTTGGGCCAGGTTCAATGATCCGGTGATTAGCGGCACGCCCAACATCAAGAACGACAACCCCATGAGAATCGCTACGCCGCCCCGTTGGCCCCGTACCTTGGCTTTCAGGGCCTGGGTCCTTAGGCCGATCGCCGAACGAACATCGACGGCGGTCAATTGAGCTTCCTCATCAGAGTGCGGATATCCAAAGACTCGGTGGTCCCCCGGTCCGCCCACACGTCTAGGTTCAGGCTCAGCACGCTGCCGCACAGGCTGAAGCTCACCGTCGAGGTCACCACGTCTCTGGCAACCTCCTGCAAAATACCGCTGGAGTCGAAATCGCGGACGAGGTTGACCCCTGAAAGCTTGTAGACGGCGGTGTGGTTGGCTCCCGCGGTGTCTGTCCACGTGAGCGTCACCTGGTTGACCTTGGGGTTGGGCGCGCAGGTGAGGCGGTTAACCCCGCCGGCGTCCAGCACATCGTCGGAATTCAGCGAGTCTCCGGCGAACCAACTCTCGGCGTTTCGCACTTCCTTTGTCGCTTTCACGTCTTCGATCCAGAACCGTTGAATTGACAATACCTGGAATATTCCGGCGCCTAACATCCCAGACACCAGCGCGGTAATGCCGATCGAGACCATCACTTCGACCAGCGTGAAACCCGACTCTTGGCCTCTCTTGCCTTTCATATAGGAGGTAAGGAAGGTTTTTGCCTTGGCCATGGGCTACGGGCCAGACCGAAGGGATTCCAGTACGAACACGTTCTGCCCGTCTCTGGTCACCGTGACCACTACCTTTTCGATTGACCCGGTGAGGCCGTCGTCTGCCAAGTAGATCTGAGGAACCGCCGTGACCGCGTAGCCCGGCGGTATACTGAAGCTTGGGCTGGCGGCGTCGGCGATGGACTGGTAGGTGCCACCGGGTGAGACGTATGGCAACGTCATGAGGTATTCCATTTGGTTCCGCGCCAGATTCTCGCCAATGGAGCTACTATTCACCCGGTCTTCTCCGGTGTGTGCGGCTCTCACTCCCATGAGCACCGCAGTCCCTGCCGCAGAGAACAAACCCAAGGCGACTACTGTTTCCATCAAAGAGATGCCCAACGAACTGGACAGGACCGCTGGCAGCCGTCTTGTGGCCGTCGCTGCCAACCGGCGTGGTAATGAAAATATGGAGTTCATGGAGCGCTCGGAATTCGGAGGCCCGGAATATGAAACACGAGAGCGGAGGATCCCGGAGCCCCAGGATCGCCTCGTTTCGGGCGAGGCCCGGCATTTGGGCGTAGTGATAAAAATTGAGACCCGGCGGCAGCTACGTGGTAGCTTGCCGCCGGCCAATTTGCAATTCGGTTACGCCAAGGCTTCTACGGGCAGGCAGGCGGGGAGCCCGTGGCCGCCACCTGAGTAAGAATCCTTCCGGAGGCGGCCCAAGTGTAGCAGTGCGCAGTCGTCGTATCGCGGGTGTAGCTGGCCAAGGTCTGAGTACCCGCGCCCGCGTCGAAGTCGAAGCTGTCGGTAACGAACGCGTTGGCCGCAGCGGCCGTGATCGTCGTCAGGTTGTTGTCCGCCATCATAGTGTCGACGGCCGACTGTACGGCGTCCCACTCGGCGCTGGCGGCGCCGGTGTCGCCCTGGCCCGCAAACTGGATTACCAAAGGCACAATCACGGCCGCTAGGGCCACGATTATGCCTACGACCACCACCATCTCAATCAGGGTAAAGCCGTCTTCCCCTCTAGCCCCTCTGCCTATGTACTTTTCCGCAAGTTTTTGCATTTCTACGTTCCTCCTAAAGAGAGTCCCGGATTTCCTTTCCGGGTTTAGTTCCGGGAGGCTGTATCTATTGTCCTGCCCGGACTACGACTATTCAGTGACGGGTGCCACGTCATTTTTGTGATCAAACTCACATTTGTTCGGTTATTCTTCGTTCTCCTGTCGCCGATTAGGAAAACAGTCCGATAATTAAACCTAGACCGGGCAATTACTAACATCAACGGACGGAACGCACCTAAATGGGGCGTGATTCCGACCCATCGGTGCCCTTTGCGATGGCCGAAAAGGGCCGGGTGCGTTGCCCAGCCGAGTCGATCGACCCATCGGTGCCCTTTGCGATGGCCGAAAAGGGCCGGGTGCGTTGCCCAGCCGAGTCGATCGAGACGCGGGCTCTTAAGGCCCCTGATCCGCTTCCTCTTCGGATAATTCAAGGGGTTGGGGAACGGCGGCGAGGACGGTGAAGCTCAACCGTCCCTCTGTTGTGTTGGCCACCTGTTGTACCATGGCGTCTTCGAACCCTGGCGCGGCCCGGAGCGCTGCGGCATAGGCCAACACTTGGGCGTGGTTGGCTGCGCCCCCAACGATGGAAAATCCAAACGGCTCGGGCGCCATACGGGTCAATTGAACATCGTTGCTTGCCGCCAGAGCCGAGATCGATTCCAGCCGTCCTAACAAGGTCTCCATTTGGCGTTTCAGATCGGCCATGGTCGAATCCAATTCCTGGGCTTCCAAACTCGCCTCATCGGTCCGCCGCGTGAACGCCTGCACGCGGGCCACCGCCAGCCGGTAGTCCCTAGCCTGTTCTTCCCGGATATCCAGTTTGGCGGTAAGGGCGCGGGCCTCGCCGGCCACGTTGGAAACCCAACCGGTTACGTTGAAGGCCAACATCGCCAAAACCAATAAGGCTATGAAGGCCCCGGCGGGCACCAAGGGCAACGGCCGAGGGCGGTGGCGCTCGGGCAAAACATTGAGGACCGGGTTGTGCCGAATTCGGTCCTGACCGCCGGGCTTGGACCGGGCCGCTTGGAACAAGCCTATGTTGGCGGCGTATTCGGCGGCCGCCATTCCGTCTGGGCATTCACCGGCGGCTTGATAGGGTTGCACCGGCCGGTCGGTGGCCCTGGCGACTGCCAGCAACAAACTGTCCCGGCCGGACAGTTCTCCGGTGAAGACCACCGGCAGCGCCGCCACACCTGTCTCGGGTAATTCTAAGGATTGATACCCCGAGACCTGATCGACGGCGAACGCTAGGGCAGCAGCTTGGTCGTCGACACCGCTGTTGCGTCCGATCAATTCCACTTGGTGGACCACCCGCGGAACACCCCGGCGCACCATCACAATCGTGCCTTGGGTCAGGCTGAGGTGGACGATTGTAACGTCAGGAATGCCCACGGCCACCGCCAATGCCGACGACCCGGTATAGGCGGCCTTGAGCGATAATTCCGAG
The DNA here is from genome assembly GCA_965247605.1 of Dehalococcoidia bacterium. Lineage (GTDB taxonomy): Bacteria > Chloroflexota > Dehalococcoidia > Lucifugimonadales > UBA3495 > VXOI01. Next base: position 124,941 of record CBDFHM010000009.1, read on the forward strand.
TCGGTAATTAACTGGACTTGGCTGTCGACGGGTGCGCGAGGAAGGGCAACTACGGATGCCTCTAGGGACCGTTCCCGCCGCGAGCCTTCCGATTGAACGATCTGGTGAACGATCTGGTGAACGTTCCAGAAAAGGTCAATTTCGTCGGGGCCGAAAGGAACGGTTTCCATTACCTCGGCCCGAATTATTTCTCGCTGGTAACGGCCTTTTACGCTGGGTAGAGGAACGTGCCGCAACAGCGGTAAGTACAGCGGCAGATCGGTAACCACCCGTTTGATACGGACATGGGTGTCAGCCGCCAACGCGTCCAGAAGACTGCCCAAAGGCCTGAAGACTCTTGGTTCGGCCGGGCCCTCCTCCGGCTCTTGGACCGGGCCGTAGGCCGCCTTTTCAATTGCCGCCTTTTTCCAAGCAATAATTTTGGCCCCGTTGAAGACAACGATTCGAGCAAATCCATCTTCCAGGCTTAGGGTGACGGTTGTGGGCCGCAGGTTTGCAGCTAGCCGATCGAGTTTGCGGGAGCTTGCGGCGACGCCAACGAGAACAACCGCACGGACTTTCCGGCACGCTGTTGAGAATTGCCAAGCGGCAAGGCGGGCCGCGTTGGTCGCAAAGCTTTCAACCACTTTGGCGCTTCGGGCGGTGAACGCGGCGATTTTCAGGCTGATCGACTCGATTACCCTGAATACCGCACCACAGCTGACGGCCACGGCGGTGGCGAATAAAAAAACTGCGACGGCGACGGCTCTGGCGCCGCTGGCGACGGGGCTCATCCGTTCCCTTCCTCTTCATCTTCGGGTATCGGTGTTGGCGATAAATAAAACAAGAGCTGCAGCTGAGTCGAGGGGTCGGTGTCGATGTTCACGGTCCGGATTTCGGAGGCCGCCGTCACCGGCACCTGCTGGTGCACCAAAGATAGGAATGACCCGGACCGCTGGTTGGGGCCCATCGACAACGATGGAGATGGAGCGCACCTGGTAGCGAAGGCTGCCTCTGTCATTGCTGGTCGCGTCTTCGGCCTTCATTGAAACCATTTGGAGCCCGGCCTCCGCTGCGGCGCCCGAAATAATAGCCAGCAGACCGTCGGTTTCCGGATGCTCGAACAGGTTGCGCAGACTTTCGAGGCGAGATTTCTCGGTTTCCAGTGCGGCCGATTCCTCTACCGGGACCGGCAGTTCCGGGCCGGTACCAGCCTCCAACCGTTGGATATTGGCCGCCAGCTCTGCATTGCTTCCTGATGCATGCCAGTAGCGGACACCCTGGCCAAATAGATACATAAGTAGAGCAAAGCCGATTATCGAAACGGCCAAAACCCAGGGCTTAGCTCGGGAAAGAAGCAAGTGCGTTCCTGCCAATGTGCTGCGGGGCTGGTCGGGGCGGTGTCGGCCCGGGACTAGCCCAAGTCCTCCATTCCAGAGTAGATCGGCAGGAACATCGAAAGCGCCATGAACAGCACCACGCCTCCCACGGCGAAGGTCGAAAACGGCTCCAACAAAGAAATGATGGCAGCCAGTTTGTTTTCCACTTCCTTCTCGTAGGTTTCCGCAAGGTCGCTCAGCGTTCGGCCAATTACGTTGTTTTCCTCCCCGATGGATACCAACTCAACCCACAACCGGGGCAATATTGAATACTTGGTTACCTCAGCAGAAAAACCGTGGCCGCTGATCAAGCTTTCTTCCCCGGCGTTAAATGCCCGGAGCAGTGGCAGGTTCTTGCAGCCGCCGATTGCCAATGGCAGCGACCGGGCCAGGGGCACTCCGGCTTCCAATAGCATTGCGTTGGTTCTGGAGAATTGGGCCAGTTCCCTGGTTACGATCAGGTCGCCAAACACGGGCACCCGGGCCATTGCTACATGCAACGAGTATTTCGCCCCACGACCCGGTGGCAGGTGGCGGAGACCTGCCACGAGGAGAACGCCACCCAGCTCATCACCCACGTGGAGGTGACCCCCTCGAGTGGGAGCGACACCGACGTGAGCGTGCCGGTCGTTGACGGGCTCGCGGAGCGGAAGGTCCGACCGGACGAGCTCTTCGCCGACACGGCGTATGGGTCGGGCCGCAATGCCTTCGAAGCCTCGCGCCGGGGAACGGAACTGGTGAGCCCGGTGGCGGGGTCGGCGCCGGGGAACTCGCACGAAGGAGAGGGTGACGGACCACCGCCGCTCACCGCCGCGGACTTTCAGATCGACGTCACAGGGGAGCAGGCCACGGTGTGCCCCGCCGGCCACCCGATCGAGGAGTACGAGCTGAAGGATGCGCCGGAGCGGGTAGAGGTCCACTTTGCCGGGACAACATGCGAGCCCTGCCCCTTGCGATCCCGTTGCCCAGTGAAGCTGGACCGGCGTGCGGGGGCCTACGTCCTCAAGGCGGACCTGGTGAAGGTGAACATCGAGCGGCGCCGAGGGCCGAGGCCACCGAGGAGTGGCGCAAGCGGTATGACATAAGGGCTGGTATCGAGGGAACGAACTCCGAGCTGAAGCGCGCCCACGGGCTTGGGCGCTTGCGGGTGCGAGGGGGCCGTCGGGTGCGGCTTGCCGTCTACCTGAAGGCGTTGGCGTGCAACTTCAAACGGATGGTCCATGCACGCCGATGGAGAACACGGCTCACGGGCGGTCGGGACGGTACCTGCGGTCGCGGCCGCATGAGGGCGCCGCTCCACAACTTCCACCGGGTGCCCTGAGCCACGGAAGGGGTACCGCAACGATCATGCTTGTCCTGAGCGCGGCAGATAGGGCGGTGAGGCCAGCAGCCGGCATCCCGTGGCCTCCTCCGCTCCAGACCACCTTCGCACGCCAGGGCTCATCTCAAACAGGCCTTGTTACGAGGGAATCAATATTGAATACTTGGTTACCTCAGCAGAAAAACCGTGGCCGCTGATCAAGCTTTCTTCCCCGGCGTTAAATGCCCGGAGCAGTGGCAGGTTCTTGCAGCCGCCGATTGCCAATGGCAGCGACCGGGCCAGGGGCACTCCGGCTTCCAATAGCATTGCGTTGGTTCATGACCCACAACGCGATACCCAGAGCAAGAATTCCGAAGGCGATGTAGAGAAGGTTGGATTGAAGCCCGCCGACGACAGCCGTAGCCAGCCGGGTGATTAACGGAATGTCGGTCCCACGGCTTTCGAAGGCCTTCAACAGTGGCGGCAGCATTACCGTCATCATCAAGATCAGCATGGCGACCGAGGCCCCCATCGTTAGCACCGGCATCATCATCGTGCGTTTGAACTTCTCGACCGCCTCGTGTTCGCGGTTCAAGGCTTCGGCCAGTTGTTCCAGGGATTCGGCCAGGCTGCCGGTGTGCTCTCCGACCTCGACAACGGAAGTGTAGCGGGTGTTGAAGATAGCCGGATGTTGGGCGAATGCAGCCGAAAGGCTACCGCCTTGGTCGATGGTCTTTCGAACGTCGGCCAGAATCCGGCGCATCACGCGGTTATTGGTCTCGCCAGCCAGCATTTCCAGGGCTCTTTGTAGGCTGCTGCCCCCGCGCACCATAGTGGCCAATTGCCTGGAAAAGCGTACCAGCTCCCCCGTCCTCACCTTGAAAAGCGACGGGAACATTTCTTCGAGACCCGGCATCGTGCGGGCAGGGGTCACCTTGAGAATTTTGTACCCCTGGCGCATAACCTCGCTGCGGGCCTCTCCATCAGACTCGGCATCGATCTGTCCCTTTACCAGGCCATGGCTCAGTGTGTAAGCAACGTATTTATAAAGCATGACGGCCTATTCGAGGCTGAACATTACCCGCATGATCTCGTACGGGGTGGTGACACCGGCCTGTACCTTTAACATTCCGTCTCTACGCAGCGATGTCGTCCCGTCTTCGAGGGCCTGATTCCAGAGCTGATGACGGGGAGCGTCAGCCAGAAACAGTTGGCGGACCCGGTCCGATATCGTCAGAATTTCGAACACGCCCGTGCGGCCGACATAGCCTGTCTGGGCGCAGGCATTGCAGCCGGTGCCGTATAGAAACCGTTCCTGCTCCACACCAACTTCCGCAGCGAACGCCTGTTGTTCCGCCTCCGGTGTTGCGGTAAGGGTAACGCAGGTCTGGCACACAGCCCGCACCATCCGCTGGGCTACGATGCCCGCGACCGATGACGCTACCAGGTAGGAAGGTACGCCCAATTCCCGCAAGCGGATGAGGCCAGACGCAGCGTCGTTGGCGTGCAGCGTGGTAAGCACCAAGTGGCCCGTTAGGGCGGCCTGGGTGGCGATGAGCGCCGTCTCTTGGTCCCGAATTTCACCGACCAGGATTACGTCCGGGTCGAGGCGCAGGATGCTGCGCAACTGGGTGGCGAAGGTTATCCCAGCCTCGGTATTCACCTGCATCTGATTCACGTCGGGCATGTGGTATTCAACCGGGTCCTCAATGGAGATGACTTTGTTCTCCACCCGGTTCATCTGTAGTATCGAGGCATAAAGGGTGGTGCTCTTCCCCGAGCCGGTGGGCCCGCAAACGATGATCATTCCGTAGGGCAGCCGCAACAACCGCCCGTACTGCTCTTGCGACTCCGGGCTAAAGCCCAACTGGTCCAAGGTCAGCAGCGTAAATTTTTTGTTGTCCAGCAGACGTAGAACGGCCATTTCTCCGGCAACGGTGCCGCTAATACCGACCCGAACGTCCACGGTGCGGTCGGCGGCTTCGAAGTTGAGTTGGCCGTCCTGTGGCCGGCGGCGCTCCGCGATATTAAGACCGCACATGATTTTCAAACGGCTGATTATGGTCGGGTGCATCTCCAGTGACAGATTCATTACCTCTTGAAGAATGCCGTCGATGCGAAACCGAATGCGCAGGCGGATATCCGATGGTTCTATGTGTATGTCGGAAGCCCGGTCCTGTAGCGCTTGTTGGAGCAGGAGAGCGATTACGTGGGCCGGTCCCGAGTCGCGCAACACCTGGGCTGTGACCCGGTCTCCCTGGAGCGAGACGTTCTCGACGGTCGTACCCGAAATGGGTTGGGCGGTCATGCGGTAAACGCGGTCTACGTGTTCCTGAAGGTCCTCTTCGGTGCTGATCACCGGATCAATGGAAAGGCCGGTGCACGCGGAGAGGTCCTGAAGAACCTGGAGGTCTGTGGGGTCGGCCATCGCAACGGTCAAACGGTCATTGGTCCGAGACACCGGCAGCACCTGGTAACGCCGGGCCACCTCTTCCGGGAGCAAAGCCACCGCTTCTCGTTCTATCGTTTCGCTGCGCAGGTCCACCATGGACAACCCGAGGTGAAGGGCAGAAAGTGTCGCCAGGTCCTTAGACAGCACCATCCCTTCCCGTACCAACACCCTGCCTAGTGGCTGGCGTTCCCGCCGGGCGATTTCTTGGGCAGACGCAACGTCACCCGCCGTTAAGATACCGGCGTCGATTAACATCTGACCGAGAGAAACCGGGCGGGTCCTGGCCTGGGAGGATTTGGCCCGATTCATCAATATCGGGCTCTGAGGCACCGGGCTCTGGGACACCGTGTTTTGGGGAGACCGAATGTTGCGTTCATAGACGATCAGTGGGCCGATTGCTGGCTACTCGGGGAAAACTTCGAACCCTGTGGTAGATGACCCTGAGGTAGACGAATGTGATTCTTGATCGCCCGGTGATTCATCTCGAGGAACATCTACGAACTCCACTCGCGAAACTCCCGGCAACTCCAAAAGCAGCTCTTTCAACGGAATCGGCTCGCGGAGGCGTAGTGAGATCACCAGCCTCTCGTTTCGGCGTTCCGCCTGCAATCGCAAAACGTGGAAATGTGAAATCTGACGCAGCTGGTCGACAAAACGGACGGTGTTTCCCAGGTCTCCGGAGGTGCCGACGATCAATTTCACCGTTCCCTCAACCGTTCCCTCTTTTAGCTCAACAGGCGCGGCCGCGGGGCGCGGATCTTCAGGTAATGTTTCTCGGACATTTTTGGTGGACGGGGAACCGGTTGTGGTGAGACTGGTGGAAGGCGGCTTCACCGCGTCAGAGAAATGCGCGTTATGGAGTTGGATGTTGTAGCGGCGAATGACCGCCCGCACCCTGGCGGCTAACTCCGTGGTCGAGAAGGGTTTGGTGATGTAATCGTCGGCCCCTACCTCCAAACCCCTGACCTTGTCTTCGTCCCGGTTTTCAGCGGTGACCATGATAATGGGAACTTGAGATGAACGGCGAATCGACTCGCAGGTGGCGAATCCGTCCATCTTGGGCAGGCGGATATCCAACATGACAAGCGCCGGATCGGTCTCCTCGAGGATTTCCAGGGCCGTCTCGCCTGTTCTGGCCGAAACAACCTCGAACCCGGCGTGTTCGAGTACCAATCGCTCGAGACGCAGTGTGCTCTCGCTATCCTCTACCACCAGGATCACGGCGTTGTCCAGATCGGTTATGTCGGTTTCCTTGGTACGCTCCCTCGCCATTGGGGGAATTCCCTCCCGATATTTGCCGTTTCTACAAAAGCGTACCATTTGCCATTCTTTATTAAGAGCCGCTTTCCACAGACGGCATTCGATACCTCGGTATTCGGTAACCCGGTTATCGATACCCCGATATTCGATACCAATGAAGAAGACCAGCCTCGCGCGGTCAGCTTAGCAACGTTGACAACACCTTCCTTTTGGATCAACTAGGTCTTTCCGGCGGAGGCCGGACAATCCGGGGAGTTCGCTTGGAAATTCCTCCATTGCAGGCTGTGTAACGTTCAGGACATCCTCAGGTTCGCTACCTTGCCTTACCACATGCCCCTGAGTATGATTCGACTGATCCCAGGAATCGCTGGTCTGACCGCCTCATGAAATCGACCGCCCGCTTAATTGAGCGCTTGGAGTATCTTCCCGCGGCATGCTTCCCGCGACATGTTTCCAATGAGGAATGAAAACGAAATTCCATTTCTAACCACCGACCAAATGCGGGAGGTGGACCGGGAGATGATTGAGGACTATGGCATCCTACTCCTACAGATGATGGAGAACGCCGGTCGAAATCTGGCGCATCTTGCCAGGCGACGTTTCCTGGACAGCAATCCGATAGGCCGCCGGGTCGTGGTTCTGGCGGGCACCGGTGGCAACGAAGGAGGAGGGCTAGTCGCCGCCCGGCATCTACACAATTGGGGGGCTGCAGTGCATGTCGTAACCACGGCCGCTGCCACTAAAATGGCCGAGGTCCCTCGCCATCAGTTTGGGATTTTAGATCGCATGGGAGTCTCTGCCGGTGTCGCCCGAGATGGCGCGGCCCTGCCGCCCGCCGAACTGATTATCGACGCCATCATCGGCTATAGCCTGGGCGGAGCGCCGGCCGGGGCGGCGGCGTCCCTGATCCGAGTGGCTAACGCGGCGGCAGCGCCGGTGCTGGCCCTGGATGTACCCAGCGGCGTCGACGCCGCTAGCGGCGCCTCGTTCGAGCCGTCAATTGAGGCGACAGCCACGCTAACCCTGGGTCTTCCCAAAGTAGGGTTCCGCAGCGAACAGGCCAGGGACCGGATCGGCGAACTCTATCTGGCCGACATTAGTGTTCCCAGAGAGCTATACGCTGGCCCCAAATTGAACTTCGATGTCGGACCGCTATTCGCTGACGACGATATATTACGCGTGTGGTAATCGGCCGGTTAGCGACAGACCTGTCCGGACCGGGAGGAAGGACTGATGGACGCCGCAGCGATAATCCCAGGGAAACCAAACAGCGTTCACCTGGCGACCCTACCCAAGCCGGAGGTGACCGACGTCCCAGGTGGCCGGGGCGTGCTGGTGAGGATGTTACGCGTGGGGCTGTGCGGCACCGACCGGGAGATTAACGCTGCCGAATATGGGACTGCGCCGCTCGGATCGGAAGTTTTAGTTCTGGGTCACGAAAGCTTCGGAGTAGTCGAGCAGGTCGGGCCAGCCGTCAATGAGTTTGCCCCAGGCGACTATGTCGTTCCCACCGTCCGGAGGCCCGGCGCCAGCATCTACGACGTTGTCGGTATGCCGCACATGACCACCGACGATGTTTATTACGAACACGGCATCAGCATGTTGCATGGTTTCCTGACTGAGTACATCGTCGATGCGCCGGAGTATTTGGTACAGGTGCCCACTCCTCTAAACCAGGTCGGCGTCTTGGTGGAGCCCACCTCGGTGGCGGAAAAAGGTGTAGCGCAGGCCTACGAAATTCAGCGGCGTTTGAGAGTTTGGCAGCCACGCCGGGCGGCCGTTCTCGGAGCTGGGACCATTGGACTGCTGGCGACGATGGTTCTCAGGCTTCGCGGCTTGGATGTGGTTACTGTCGCGTTGGAGGAACCGCCATACCTCAACTCCAGGCTGGCCGAGGAATTAGGGGCCCGCTACGCGAGCACCCGCCAACACACCCTCCAGCAGGTATCGCAGGAATCCGGCCCGTTCGACATCATCTTTGAGGCCACCGGATATTCCCCATTGGCGTTCCAGGCCATGGAGGTGCTGGGCAAGAACGGGGTGTTGGTGCTATCTAGTGTGACGGGAGGCAACCGGACCGTAGAGGTGCCGGCCGATGCCATAAACTTAAGCTTCGTTCTGGGAAATAAAGTAATGGTCGGAACGGTCAACGCCGGGCGGGAACACTACAGCGCCGGAATCAGTGACTTGGCCCTGGCTGAATCCAGGTATCCCGGTTGGCTCTCCCGCCTGCTGACTCATCCGGTGTCCGGCTTGGCCGATTTCCAAACCGCATTCCAGTTGTTGAATGGCGGCGCCAACGGCGTGATTAAGGTATACGTTGAAATAGGTTAACCCAGCAGTGGAAGCTATCGTCGGCTAACCCGGTTTTCTTGATGCGAACCTCCGTTGGCGGCAGCATTTGAAACGGTGAGCCAAATCATCCATTGCCGACGGGACCTCAAGGCAGTCACTATGGCGAAACGAATTCCTGAATGGCCGCGAAGTATTCGTGGAGTCCGCGTTGTAGCAAGTCGTTGTGGCCAGCCTCAGGAATTGTCAGCAACTTCTTTTCTTGGGACCGGAAGCCTTGGAACATGCTGACCGCCTGTTCGACGGGCGCCAGTGTGTCCATCTCCCCGTGGATTACCAGCACTGGGAGGTCTATCGACCGCACCTTGGCCTCATATTCGGCTTCGAGGCGCCGCGCTGCGGCGGAGTCCAGACCTTGGGTGAAATTGCCCAAAGTGGGACGGCCGCTGTCGATGATCAGCCCGTTCAGCCGGTCCCCGAAGTTGGCTGCAAGCTCGAAGGCGGAATGGCGCCCCATTGACCGACCCATCACGAAAATACGGCTGGCGTATCCCCTTGCGTCCAACAGAGACGTGAGCCACGCCAGCACCTTGTCAGAGTCGGCCAGCATGGTCGAGAAAGCGGGAAAGCCGTCGCTCTGGCCGTAACCCCGGTAGTCGGCCACGAAGAAGTTGACGCCTATCTGGTTGTACAACGGCGCGATGCCGTCGTAGTCCACCGCCGTTTCACCGTTGCCGTAAAAGAACAGGATGGTCGGGCTGTTGGTTGCCGCCGGAAAGAACCGGCACGACAGGCTCATTTTTCCATCGGCAGCGGCGGCAATCGTATCGCCGACGGCAACGCAGTGGTCTTCGGCCCCATCGGGCGTTGGGGTCCAGTGACGCCTGGGATAGAAAGAGTTCATCGAGATGGTTGGGTCGTCCAACGCTGCGAAATCGGCGGGAGGCATGTATTAAACTCCGGCTCTGGCTTGTCCTGAATGATTAAGGGTAACCGGCCTCCGGCGGCAGAGGACTAGCGGCGGAGGACTAGCGGCGGAGGACTAATCGAAGAAGCCCTCGGCGACGTGCCGCTTGATAACTTCTGAAACCAGCTCAGGTCTCTGGACCGGAACATCGTGAATGCTGTCTTCCAGCCACACCGTTCTGCTCTTGGGCAGCAGCTTCCCTGCGGCAGCCACCGTTTCGGCACGAAGCAGGCTTTGCTGAGCGGCGGTCTCGTCGGCCTGCTGTCTGGCTGGCATTATCAGCACCGGACAGGAGACTTTCGGATAAAGCGCCGGAGGATGATGCTCCCACAACGCCTCAATGATCCGAATGTGGTTGGCCCGGCTCAGCTTGGCTCGGATGGTGCCGTCTTCCAACGTTTCAAAATTGGCCAGCACCATGTTTTCGAAGGCCGGTCCCAAGGAATCGGACCGAGACCTCACCCGTTCCAACAAACTCTCGGGAGTCACACCGTTGAACACCGGTGGCGCCATCTGTTCCCGGGCGTCATCCAGGCTCTGATAGCTGGCAGATGGCTCGATCATTCCGCCATCGATGAAACAAAGGCCCTTGGCCAGCCCCGGACTGGCGACCCCCAACTCTAAAGCGACATCGCCGCCCCAGGAATGGCCGACCACGATAGGCTTTTCGAGGTCCTTGGCCTCGATTAGACCGGCCACGTCTTGGCAGACTGTAGCAAAATCGTAACCATGCTCGGGCTTGGCGCTGTCTCCATGGCCCCGCTGGTCCATGGCAATCACCGCAAAGTCGTTGGCCAGGATGGGCGCCACCAGGTTCCAGATATTGCAGGTCGACGCTAGACCGTGTAGCAAGACCAGTGGCGGGCCCGCCCCACCCCAGTCCCGGTAATGGAAACTAAGCCCATCTATCGTTACCCATTCGTCTCGTGGGGGCTGTTGCATCGTCAAAGCCTCATGCTCCCTATAGTCGCTATCCGGCAACCGAGTCTACCGTTGTGATGGGCCATTATATATGCGGTGGCCGCCGCAGACGCAACGAGCCCCGCCGAGTCGCGGGGCTCGTTGCAACGATAACTGGTTGGGATTTGCCGGCGGCGGCTGGTATCAGGACGCGGCAGCGGCGCGGGCTTCCACGAACAGGTTATGGAGCTTCGCGTAGGTCCCGGAGATGCGGCTGACCGCCTCTTCCCGGGAAATAGACTCGTCTTTGTAATCCATAAGCGGCTTCCAAAAGACGGTTCTGCCCACGGCGAAGCCGATAAATCCTGGTGTTTGGGCCCCGATGGTCAACCATTCTTCGACCCGCTTTTCGTTCTCGCCCCGTCCCAGCACGATAATTCCCACACGCCCACGGTCGTCGGCGTGGACCTGGTTCACAACGTTGGTGGCGGCGGACCGGTCGTCCATGCCTTCCAATTTCCAAACGTCGGGCTCCACCCCGGCCTGCTGGAGGGCTTCTATCGCGCGACAGACCAAATCGGGACGCACGCTCAGGTCGAACTGGTGTTGGTCCTGCCCTACCGATGCGAGTTGGGCATCGGTGGCCGGAACCAAGAGTTCGAACATGAAATTGAAGCCGTTGGAGTGACAATAGTCCGATAGCGCTTTGAGGCGCTGCCGTTGCCGTTGGTTCATTCCGGGGTCCCCGTCGGGGTTGTAGCGCACCAGGGTCTTGGCGAACGTCGGGCCCGCATCCTGTATGCCGCGGCCGAAATCGTCCCCGTACTCGAAATCGAACTCCGGTTGCCCGCTCTTTTCCACCGAGACGCAGGTGGTAATGCCGCGCCGGTTAGCGTCGGCCAGCAGGTCGGCCCCGTAGGTCTGGTCCACCAGAATAGCGGCGGTATCCGTTGGCACTCCGCCGTCCAGAGCGGCCAGGAAGCCGTCGTAGATCACTCGTTTGTAGGCCGAAAGCTTCTCGATTTCGTCCAGTGTGGCGTCGCGGCCACTGATCCCCAACAATCCGGCCTCGAACGAACTTCGATGGTCGAAGGGGAGAATGAATAGGTCTTTTTCGTAGCCCGGTGCCGATGTGCTCATGTCTGCTGCTCCATTAGTTGGTCCGTCTCGCTGGCCATCCGTAAGATTCGTGTCGGAACGGCAGGGATTCACAGTTCCTCACTGTCTTATTTATATATGATACGGCTTGACCGGCTACAGTCGGGCTCGCCGTATCGGTCAGGTTGGGCCACCTGTCGATACTTTTCCGTATATTAAGGAACAAAATCCGGACCGGGTCCGTCTTAAGCTACGTGGAACCCCACTCCTCAAAGGGAGCAACTCCATGAATCCCAAGGCGGGATTGTTCAGATTACTTGTTATCGGTGGGCTGATATTACTGGGCGTGGCCGCTTGTGGTGGCGCCGCCACCCCCGGCTCATCTCCACCGGCTCAACTCCCTCTGCCCACCGAACCAACAACTCCGGCCAGCGTGCCTAGTCCTTCACCTACGCCGACGCCCAGGCCGGTCAGAGAGTGGGAACTAATCGGAAGCCAAGTTGAGGGCTCCACCGTGACAGTGTTGTTGCGTCTGTTCTCCGGAATCGACGTCAAGGCGACGCTGGATGGCGTGGCGCCTGACGAGGTCGTTCCACCAAGCCCCAACCTGAGTTACGTATTCAAAGGTGTCGTGGCTGGGAATCATGCGTTGGCAGTGGCGGATGTGGTGGGCCATCAGGTTACTGGTATGATTACGGTGCCGGAAGCAACTAAAGACATCCCCGAGTGGCTGGACAAGATAATTAGGGAATTCGAGAGCGGCGAGGCAGGGGCTCCGCCCGACTTTATTGGCAAGTATGAGTACGGCGGGGAGACTGTCTACTACGTTGCTCCTCGATGCTGTGATATTTTCAGCGATCTGTACGATGTGGACGGCACCCTGATTGCACATCCAGACGGCGGCATTACAGGACAAGGAGACGGCAGAGAGCCTGGCTTTCGCCCAGTTAAAAATGTGAAGAACGTTATCTGGGAAAATTTCGACAGCACCACACCCAGCCTCGTTTTGACCCAGGCTCCGGCACCGGTGGAAAGCGTGGAGGTACTGGTTCTGGAAAGCTTCCCGCCCCAATACCGGCTGAACGTGGTGTCCGGACTGCCCAACGCTTGCGTATCTTTTTCCGGCTACTACCTAGAGAGGCAGGACAGTCAGATAAATATTAGGGTACTGAACTGGAAGTCGGTTGAGACCGGCCTGGCCTGCGCCGAAATCTACCGTACTGTGGAAACTAGCATCTCCCTGGGCACCGATTTCGAGCCCGGCCAGTCGTACACCGTCGTGGCCAACGAAGTGACCGAGACGTTTGTGGCTCAGTAATCCGGCGGCAGGCGGTACGCTGAACTGGAAGAGAAGTTCGTTCCGGGTTTCCTCGACAGCATCGAAACCTGGATGTCCTGCCAGTAAACAAACAGTAGGGTAGACAAACTGTAGGCGCCGGGAATCGACTCCTAGACCTCGGCAAACTCAAGCCATGCCACCTGAGTTAAGCGATTAATAGCGGGTATACTTGCTACGTGACGACGTTGATGGAAGCCAAAGGCCTCACCAAGCGGTACGGGAACACCGTTGCTCTCGATGCTGTCGATTTTCAAGTTTCTGACGGGATTACAGGGCTACTTGGCCCCAATGGGGCCGGCAAGAGCACGGCAATCAAGTTGTTCCTAGGCCTTCTGAAACCGACGGCGGGCTCGGCCGAGGTTATGGGTCGGCGGCCTTACGAATCGGTAGAGATTCGGGGCCGCTTGGGCTATATGCCGGAACACGATTGTCTTCCTCCGTCGATTGCCGCCTCGGAGTTTCTGGCCCACATGGCCCAAGTTTCGGGTATCCCGCCGGCCCAGGCGCGCACCCGTGCCGCCGATATTCTCCGGCACGTTGGGTTGGAAGAGGAACGGTACCGCCCCATGGGCCAGTACTCCACCGGGATGAAGCAGCGGGTGAAGTTGGCACAAGCATTGGCCCACGACCCGGCGGTGGTGCTGTTGGATGAGCCGACGGCAGGCCTCGATCCCGGCGGCCGGGAAGAGATGTTGCGCTTGGTACGCCGAACCGGCCGGGAATTCGGTATCAGCATTATTCTGTCGTCGCATCTCATGGGTGACGTTGAAAGTACCTGCGACCGCATCATCGTCTTGGACGGTGGCCGGGTGATAGAAGAAGGGGCTGTTTCAGGGTTTACTAGCGAGACCGAAACCCTTGTCATAGATGTGGACGACAACCGGGAGGAGTTGGCCACGGTCTTGGCCAGTCGCGGCATTAAGGTCGCGGTAGACGGACATTCGCTGGCCGTCGAGCTGGAAAATGAGGCCCAGTACGATGACATCCGCGACGCCTTGGTCGAATCCAAGGCCCGACTACGCCGCATGGCGCCCCGACGGCACCAGCTGACCGAAATATTCAGCACCGGCCCACGATGACCCAGTCCGCCGGGGAACTCTTCGACCTCGGCTATCAGCACTACGACGGGCCGCGGGAAGGGCGAATGCGGGCCCGCAAAGCCGTGTTCATGAACGGCGTCCGGACTACGTTGGGTTTGGGGCACGGTTCGACCGCCAAGGTTTTGCCGATTCTGCTGTTTAGCGCGGCGATGGCCCCCGCCATTATTCTGGCCTTGATTGCCTCTCAGGTAGACATCCTGGCCGACTCCCTGCCCAAACATTCAGATTACTATCAGATCGTTTCTATAATTTTGCTCTTGTTTTCGGCCATCATCGGTCCGGAGCTTCTCTGCCCAGACCGGCGTAACGGCGTAATCAGCCTGTACTTGGTCCGGCCGTTGACACCAACCGATTATGTGGCGAGCCGGTGGGCGGCATTTTTCTCCATTACCCTTATCCTCGTCTATTCCGGCCAGATAGTCTTGCTGGTTGGGCTGGTTCTTTCGTCCAACGACCCCGGCGACTACCTGCGGGACAATTGGCTGGACATCCCACGGATCCTGGGCGCGGGCTTCTTGGTGGCGTTGTTCACCACCACCATCCCGTTGGCGGTGGCGGCATTCACCAACCGGCGGGCCTACGCCGCGGCCTTGGTTATAGGACTCTTTATTATTTCGGCTGCATTCTCCGGAGCCCTGACCCAATGCGATGACAATAGCCCGGACCGCGGTTCTGGCAATGACTCGGGTGAATGCCAGCGGTTGACCGGCGATGCCGCTAAATGGTTCGTTCTGATCGACGTGGGTCGAGTGCCGACCAACGTGAATGCTATGATTTTCGACGATGAGGACGGAGGGGGCCGCTCGGCCTTGGCCGCAAAGTTGCCAGCCATCGTTCCAATCGGCTGGTACCTGCTGTTAACGGCCGGTCCGGCGCTGCTGTTGTGGCAGAGGTATCGAAGGATGACGTTATGACTGAGGTACTGAACTCACCGAATATCTCAGCCCTGTCAGACGGCGGCCAGGTGCAACCAGTAATCGACGTCCGGAACGTCTCGAAGTGGTACGGGGACGTCGTTGCGGTAAACGACGTTTCGGTCCAGATACACCCAGGGATAATCGGGCTGCTGGGCCCCAACGGGGCGGGCAAGACCACGTTGCTTCACCTTATCTCCGGCCTGGCTGGCTGCTCGGAGGGTTCCGTTACGGTGTTGGGCCAACCGGTGCGGGATAACCCCGGGCTTTACCGCCATCTGGGGGTAATGACCGAACAAGAGGCGGTTTATGGCTTCTACACGGGACGGCAATTTCTAGAATCAGCCGCCAAGATGCACGGGATTTCGCCCCAGGGACCTGTCGTCGATCAAGCTGTTGAGTTGGTCGGGTTGGCCGATGCCCAAGGCCGGCGGCTCGGCACCTACTCCAGGGGTATGCGGCAAAGGATGCGTCTAGCGGCGGCGCTGATCCATGATCCCCAGGTATTGATTCTGGACGAGCCCCTCAACGGGACCGACCCGAGACAGCGCATAGAGTTTCATGCCGCCATGGTCAAGATGGCCGCAGCCGGCCGCACCATCGTCATTTCGTCCCATATTCTGGAGGAAGTCGAAACGCTGGCCAGCCGAATTCTGCTGATGGTAAGCGGCAAACTTGCGGCGGCGGGCGACTTTCGGGCGATTCGCGAAAAGCTCGACGAACAGGCCTACAAAGTCCGGGTCGTCACTGACGCGCCACGAGACATGGCGGCGGCTCTGGTTCGGCTGGAGTCGGTGGAGTCGGTCAGCCTGGGTCCAGATAGCGATCTGGTCGCCCTGAGCCGAAACGTTACCGTCCTTCAGGTCTACATTCCCAGAATAGCTAAAGACCTCGGGGCGCGCCTCATGCGGGTCGAACCTTTGGACGACTCGTTGGAAAGCATCTTTAGCTACGTCGTGGATCGCTAGCTAATGGCTGTGTTCTGGCTGTCCCTGCGCCAGTTGACCGGGCGTTTCCGCATGGGGCTGATCCTACTCCTGGCCGCGTTGCCGGTGGTCTTGGCGTTCATCGTCTATTTCGCCGCCACCGACGATGAATCCTTCGACGAGAATTTCATCGATATCTTGCTGGACGGCCTCCTGGTGGCCGGGATCATGCCGATAGTGACCATGGCGCTTGCCACCGCCGCGTTTGGCAACGAACTGGAGGACGGGACACTCAGTAACCTGATGCTAAAGCCACTGCCCAGGTGGCGCATTGCCCTGCCCAAGCTGTTCGCCTCCGTCGCCATCAGCGGCCCATTGGTAATTGCCAGCGGGGTTGCGGCGACTCTCGTAGGCTTCAGCGTGGATTTCGAGACCGCGCTGGCCGTTGGCGTAGCCCTATTGTTGGGAGTAGCAGCCTACGCCGCCATTTTCACCTGGACCGGTCTCGTCACGACCCGCTCTTTGGCATTCGCCCTTATATATGTGCTGCTCTGGGAAGGGATCATCGGCTCGTTCATAGACGGCGTCAGTTACCTCAGTGTCCGTGGTTACACGCTGGCGATAATGTACGGAATAGACAAGACAGCATTCGCGCCCATCGAAGACCGGGTCATCGAGTTCCCGGTCGCGATTGCCGGCGCGGTTATCGTCACAGTGGCCTTCCTCTTGCTCGGCGTGCGCCGGCTACGGCGCATGGACGTTTCCTAAAAGTCTTCGTTCCTCCGCCTCTTCCTGCCCATTTTCGGCGGTGACGCCGTGCGCCCGTTTTCGGCGAGACAACGACATCTACGCCTGAAATTGGGGTGGCCACGATGGCGGATGCTTCGATTTGGAGTTTGTCTCCCTGCGAAGACCGAAACCGAATATCGTTCTGCGACGATTACCGTAGATGAGTTCCTGTATTGTTGTCGCAGATTCATTCAAATGTTTGGCAATTTATGCTACGATAATGTAGGTTATCTCCCAATTGTATATAGTATGTCGACACGACATAACAGAATTATTCACGATTACGTCTCGTACCGTGGCTGGTTTCTTGACACTAAGGGCCAACTCTATAAAATTTAGGTATCCCGATCAAGAATCTAATTGGTAAGACTCGTCTAAGTGGCGAGCTTCATCCGGGGCCGACGGTTGGACGACGGCTGAGATTTCGTGACGACCTGCGCTGACGGTTTATCGATTTTCCAGGGGCTGAGGAGTGTAGATCCGTTGGTAAATATTATGGCGGTTACGTCATATTCCAACCCGGGCCTTCTTGACTGGAAAATTCCGATGCCCGCCCACGGACCTACGGCGAGAGCCGTCGCCAGTTTCAGTGAGGGAGGCGCCAAGTGAAATCGGAGCTTGAGCAACAGCGCGCCGCGGAAATATTGAGCGGACCGGATGGACTGCGGCATTTGCAGATTCAGACCCTGGCGTTGGAGAGTATCGGGAACGCCGTCCTGATTCTCGATACCGACGGTACTATCCAGTTCAGCAATCATGCCTGTCACGAGATGTACGGATACAGCGCCGACGAGTTGTTCGGAAGGTCATTCACAATCCTCTCCCCTCCTGAAGTAAAGCCCCGTTCTATTCAAATGCTAAAGGACTCTTTGGAATCGGGCTGGCACGGCGAGGTAACCAGAGCAAAGAAGAGCGGAGAGAAGCTTCAGATCGACCTTACGCTAGAACCCATTAGAGACCCTGAAGGAAAAACAATTGGGTTGATTGGCGTCGGGCAAGAAATTACCGCCCGAAAGTTGGATGAAGAGGAGCAGCGGCGGATCAGCCTGGAGAACGCCACCCTGGCCGAAATAGCGAGGATCCTCAGTTCTTCACTGGATGTCGACGAGGCGTTCGGAAAATACGCCTTGGAAATGAGGAAACTGGTTGACTTCGACCGGGCATCGTTCACCCGGCTGAACGAAGCAGACAGCACCATCGATGTCAAACGCGTGTATGGCGACCGTCCGGGGCGGCCGGACCGCTCCGCCAGGCCCTTGGAAGGATCACTAACTGAACATTTGCTGAACACTGGTAAAGGCCTGATTCGCCCCGAAATAACCAAAGACCCCAGGTTTGCCTCTGATCTAGACAACATTAATGCCGGCTTCCGCTCCGGTGTTGCTGTGCCCATCATGGTGCAAGGACGGCTAATTGCCTCGTTGAGCCTGTTGAGCCGCCGAGTGGGGACCTATGGCGATAGCGAGTTGGCGCTCCTGGAACGCTTGGCGACCCAAATCGCGCCTCCGTTGGAGACTGCCCGGCTGTACGAAGAGGCCAACGATCGTGCTCAGGAAGTCCAAGCAATCAACAAGATTGCCAGCATCATGGCCTCCGATTTGGATCTGGGGCACGTGTTCGACAGGTTTGCCGAAGAAGCTAGGAATCTGATCGATTTTGACCGGGTCGCCATTAGCATAATCGACCAAGCCGCCAAGACTCTCCGAATGGATTACATATCCGATAGCGAGCGGTCTGCTTTTAAACCTGGAGACTCAGTGGATTTAGATGGAACAATGGCCGGTGAAGTGGTCAGGACCCGGCGCCCGTTGGTGGTCGATGACATGGCCGAGGAAACCGGGTTCTGGGTTGCCTCGCATGTCCTTGGAGACGGTATTCACAGCTGTGTCTCCGTTCCTCTCTTCTCCAACGAGAAGATAATCGCTGTCCTGTTGATGATGCGCAGCCAGCCCTACGCCTTCGGCTCAACGGAAGTGCAGTTAATGGAACGGTTGGCGGCACAGATCGCGCCTGCCGTTCAGAATGCCTTGCTATTTCAGGAAGTCGAGCTACAAGCGTTCGCTCTCGAAAGCATCGGTGAGGGGTTAACCTTTGTAGACGACAAATCCATTGTCCGGTTTGTAAACCGGGCCTTCGAAGAAATGTATGGCTTCAGCCGCTCTGAGGTGATCGGCAAGTCTATTAGTTCTATCGTGTCGGATGATCCCTCGCGACAGGCTCAGACCCGTCAGATTCAAGTCGATGGCCTAGCCGGAGGTTGGAACGGCGAGATTCGCCGGACCCGAAGGTCTGGCGAATCGTTCGATAACCACCTCTCCGTTAACCCGGTGACAGGCCGCGAGGGCCGCGTGATCGGCGTAATCGGTGTCAACCGGGATATAACCGAGCGCAAAAAGGCGGAGGCGGAGTTGTTGCTTCGCAACCAGGAGTTGGAGTCGCTGGTCTATATCGCAAGCGTGCTGGTACAGGGCGGCAGCTTCCAGGATAAGTGCGCGGACGCGCTCCAGCAACTTGCGCTCAGCGTTCAGGCCGAACTAGTGACCCTTAGAGTATTCGACGTGGAAACCGATTGTTTCCGGCTAATCTCCCATGGTGGACCTGCCCAGTGGGAGCAGGAAAATACGATCGCCCGCGACAGTGCGACAGGACAGGCTTTCGATACCGGCACACCCATC
This sequence comes from Dehalococcoidia bacterium, assembly GCA_965247605.1. GTDB lineage: Bacteria > Chloroflexota > Dehalococcoidia > Lucifugimonadales > UBA3495 > VXOI01. Next base: position 144,311 of record CBDFHM010000009.1, read on the forward strand.
GTCGTCAACGACTATCTGGAGAGCCCGCTGGCTAGGGCGCCGGACATTAATCGGGGACTCCGTTCCGTAGTCTGTTTCCCGATAAAAATCGGCGCCGATCAACCGCTTGGGGTTGTGAACGTCGGTTCACACGAAAAAGACCATTTCACTCCAGAAAGAATCCGGCTCCTCACTGCCGTCACCGACGGAATTGGCGCTCTGCTGGAAAATGCCAGGCTTTACCAGCAGACAATTACAGAGTTGGAGCAGCGCCAGCGAGCGGAGGAGGCCCTCAGAGAGAGTGAGGCCCGATTCCGTCAGCTATACGATGAAGCCCCTGTTGGCTACCATGAAGTTGACGCAGAGGGGCGCATCAATAGAGTCAACCGGACCGAGTTGGAAATGTTGGGCTACACTGCCGATGAAATGCTGGGGCGACGGATATGGGAATTCATCGTTGAGGAGGAAACCAGCAGGCAAACCTTCCACGCCAAAATGGCTGGAACAGTACCACCTGGACAGGGTTACGAGCGTACTTTCATGCGTAAAGACGGCAGTACGATTTCGGCCCTGATTGAGGACCGGCAGTTATTCGATGACCAAGACCGGATCGTGGGTATCCGTTCGGCAATCCAGGACATCACCGAGCGTAAACAGACTGAAGAGCGCCTGACGGAAACCGCCAGGCTCGTATCTGTGGGCGAGTTGGCCGCCGGCGTGGCCCACGAGATCAACAACCCACTAACCGTAGTTAGCGGGTTCTCGGAGCTGTTGGTGAATATCGATTTGCCTGAGCCGGCCAGTGGCTACGCGCAGTTGGTGCATGACGAAGCCCAGCGGACCACCAAGGTGGTCCAGAACCTGCTTTCCTTCGCACGCCGCCACGTGCCTGAAAAGCGGTGTATGAACGTGAGTGACGTGGTGGAGCGTGCGCTGGAGCTTAAATCATACGATTTCAAAAACAGCAGCATCCAGGTGTGTAAAGAACTCTCCCAGAAAATTCCGAACACGTTGCTGGACGAACATCAACTATTACAGGTATTCACGAACCTGATAACCAACGCGGAGCAGGCGCTGGCCGCCTCGCATACGCAAAACGCCAGGATTACCATCAGGGCTCGACGCCGCGCCAACCGGATCAGGATTAGCTTCGTTGACAACGGCCCAGGAATACCCAAAGAAACGATGACTCGGATTTTCGATCCGTTCTTTACGACGAAGGAGGTCGGTGGAGGGACCGGCCTGGGCCTAAGCATTTGCTACGGAATCGTTCAGCAGCATGGAGGGGACCTGTGGGCTGACAGCCGAATGGGTGAGGGGACTTCGTTCCATATCGAACTGCCGATTGTCGGCAATCCGGTCGACGAGCCCGAACTCCAAGACGCACAACCTGGAAAAGCGGTTGAAGCCCCATTGGTGTCCGGTAAACACATATTGGTCGTTGACGACGAGCCTGGAATTCGAGAGTTGCTGACGGACTTCCTATCTGCCGACGGCCATGACGTGGAAGTAGCCGCTGACGTACAACAGGCCTGGACCATGATGCAGGACCAAGAGTTCGATTTGCTGTTGGTAGATTTGAGGATGCCCGGCGCTGGTGGGCGGGAACTCTACGAACGGCTCAACGGGACAGACGAGCCCCAGTCGTGCCAGACTATATTCATCACCGGCGACACCGCTAGACCCGGGGTCAAGGAATTTCTCGAATCGACTGGGAACCCAGTGCTAAGTAAGCCTTTCCGGAAAGATGAACTGAGAGCGGCGATCTACGACCTCACCAATTCGTAGGCGCACCCGGCCTCCAGCCGCTGGCCTCGATTCAGGTTGGAAAAATTCACAAACTCCCCTTTGGCCAAAGGGGAGTTTGTGTTTCAATGCTAGACCGGTCATTAGGCTCGGAGCGGAAAAAATCGCCACCCTAACTGACACCCTCCTTCCGACGAAAGCCGGAACCCCGGATTCCAAGCCGTCTTCAGGGTATTTTGTGTTACGGTCATATTGACCGTGTCGATCGGCGGCGGTAGGATGCCAGCGAGACTCTATGGACAAAGCGATGAATCAAAACAAACGTGTAGTAGTTGTTGGCCGTCGGCAGGACAACCTAGACCGGGTTACCCGTCTTTTGGAGGGCGCGGGCTATATTGTTACCAGCACCACAAACGACGGAGTGGCCATCGACATGGTGAGCAACTCCGCCTATTCCGCACTGCTAGTCGACGGTGAGGTCTCCCAGTCCGACCGCTTACACATCATCACGGAGGCCAGGAACCACAACGCTACCATGGCAGTCCTGACCATTCACAGCCCGCAATCAGTGCTGACTCAACTGAGCCAGACCGTCCTTCCCTCGTAAAACCTATCGGTTCCTTCTACCACCCGCTCCAGAACGAATACGCAATATCCGTGTCCCTGATCACAGGACCTTCCCCCAAGGCTGTCTTGACGCCCCTCGGGACCCTTCGGAATGCGAGCTCTTCCCCGGCCGGTGATTCCCTCCACCATCGAGCTTGTTTCAAATGCTCCTCTCACCGTTCAAGATCAATGGCGTGAAGTTAAGGGCTTGCTGGGATACGATTTATCGAAAGTACCGGAAAATGCGGCTCGCATGAGAGCAGCGGCCCCGAGAATGCAATGAGGATTGTTATGACACGGCTTCTAAATCAGTTGCTAGTACCGGCCAAGGTAGCCGGGTTTCTCAGTGTCCTGATCTTGCTACTCATGGCTTGCACGCCCACAGAGGCCGCGTTAATCCAGGGCATACTGCAGGACGTGGACAGTGCCAACGGAGAAATAACGATCGTTACACGAGAGGGCAAGACGATTACCCTCACGATATCGAGCGATGATATCGTTAATGCCGATGGTGCGACATCCTCCTTCGATTCCCTCGTCCCCGGGGTCTCCATTGAGGCAGACGTTGCCGGAGGACAGCAGGTCTCCGGCAAAGTTCGCATCCTGCAGGCCGAGGATGAAGGGTCTAGCGAGGACCAAGGGTCTAGTGAGGATGAAGGAGATGGCGCGCACGACGAGGCTAGCGAGGACGAAGAGGATAGCGCAGACGATGTGGCTGACGAGGACGAAAAGGGTAGCGAGGACGACGGCAGCTAGCCAAGCGTCGCGGCGACGGTTGGTGACTTAGGACTCATTGGAAGGATGGATGCAAAGGCCTGCGGCCATCCATCAAGTGATAGGCGGGCGCAACGTGTTCTAGCCGACAGTCCGTCTACGATTCGTAGGCGTAGCTGTAGCTGGGGCTGGTAACCCGGCCACCCTCCACGATGATGTAGTCCCGGTCGATGGGCGTTCCCGCTATAAAATTGACCAGGCAGTCGCGGATTCCGTCGGCGTACCGCTTCTGGGCTTCCAGCGAGGTGCCCGACACATGGGGCGTCATGGCGTGGTTGGGCATGGTCCGCCATGGATGGTCTGCCGGCGCTGGCTGGGGGTACCAAACGTCCCCGGCGTAGCCGGCCAAGTGGCCAGCCTCCATCACCTCCACCAACGCCTCTGTATCAATGATTCGTCCCCTGGCGGTATTCACCAGGTACGCACCCTTTTTCATGCTATAAAGCCGGTCTCTGTCGAACAGCCCCTGTGTTGCCGGCGTAAGCGGGATGTTAATGCTGACAACATCGCTTTCCCGGACCAGCGGGTCCAATTGGGCGTACCGGGCACCCAGCACCTGCTCTTCAACCGTGGCCAGACGGCGGTAGTCGAAATAGCGGAGGTTAACGTCGAACGGCTTAAGCCGGGCGGCCACCCGTTGGCCGATGCGGCCGAACCCGACGATTCCGACCGTCTTATCTTCCAGGTCGTGGGACTTGGCGGCCACCTTTCCGATGTCCCAACCGCCTTCAATAACTTCCTGGTAAGACGGGAAATAATTTCGGACAAGGGCCAGTATTTGCATGACCACATGTTCGGCGACACTGACCACGTTGCTACCGGTGATCTCGGCTACAGTAATGTTCCGTTGGGCGGCGGCGGCTAGGTCGAAGTGGTCGGACCCGACCCCGGCGGTCAGGAGCAAACGCAGGTTTGGGGCTTTCTCGATTCTCTCTCGCGTGATATAGGCCGGCCAAAACGGGGTGGCGATAAGGACATCGGCCGTCGGGAGGTGGCTTTCCAGTTCGGCGCCGGTGTCGGAGATCGAGACCAATTCGTGGCCGCTCGACTCCAGCATCTCCCGTAGCCCCAAGGCGTTCTCGGCACAACCCAAGAGTTCGGGCTTATCGGCGGCATTAGGACCACCCGGATAGAGAACCGCTACTATTTTCATGCCCGTCTCCCGTATCCCGAATCTAGTTTTGCCACGGCTACCGCCCGTTCACCCCAAATGCCCAAACTATTAAGGACCAGCGACGGCAGGCGTTGGTCTATTTTACACCGTATTCTTCGAGCCTCGTGGGCGCTTCACAGCCAGCGCCGCACCTGGGATTGATATCCTCGGTAGGATTCGCCGAACAGCCTTTCAAGATACCGCTCCTCCCGGAGGATTACGCCGAACTGGAGGGTCGCCAGCATGCTGGGCAACAGGAAAAAGGGCCAGGCAGTGTTTAGCATTAAGGTGATTGCCACGTATGCGCTAGTCATCGATAGATACAAGGGATTTCGGCTGAAGGCGTAGGGACCGCTGGAGACGATCGTACGAGTCGGCGTGTCGACACTGATGTTTTCGCCAGACCGCTTCATTGTTCGCACACCCCAGATAAGAATGAGGAGCCCTACAACGAGCAACGGAATTCCGGCGGCAAACCCGACCCAAGATTCCGGGAATAGTTCGATGTACCGCCATGCGAAATGGGGTATCAGGCCCAATCCGAGAAGGCCGAAGCAGATAATTGGTGGGGGGCCTATGACCCGTGCCGAATCTTGATTTGTTCGTAAAAACCCCTCGCCAGCCTGGGGCAAGGTGGGGATAATGTAATAAAAGGTCGTGGGCGCTGCGCCTGGCCGAGGGAGGGGAGGATGTTCCGAATACGAGACCCGCAAGAGAGCCTCTGGCAGTCCCAGTTCCTGGTGACGCCGAAGAAGGCTAAGCGCCTGGAGAGAAGTTGGGCCGAGGTTTTCCGAAACGAGGCGCTCCCCCTGATTGACGAGGAGCGCTTTGCTCCCATGTACTGCGTGGACAACGGCCGTCCCAACCGGGCGGTGCAGACCGTCCTCGGGGTCCACCTCCTCAAAGAGATGTTCAACCTCACCGACGATGAAGCTCTGGAACAACTAGAGTTCAACCTGCTCTGGCACCACGCCCTGCGGCTAGACATCGAGGAGACCCACCTGCCCCAGAAGGCCCTCCACAACTTCCGAGTTCGCCTGATGCAGCACGACGGTGGCCGGCTGGCTTTCCAGGAGACCACGGACCGGATCATCCAGGCGCTGGGCATACGCACCGGAAAGCAACGGCTGGACTCCACCCACATCATGAGCAACATCGCCACACTCACCCGGCTGGGCCTGTTCTGTGAGACGATGCGGTTGTTCCTGCGGGCCTTGCGCTGGGAGCACCCAGAGCTTCGCCCTGGGGTTCCGGAGGGCCTCCTAGGGCGCTATTTGAAGGAAGAAGACGAGGCGACCCACTACGAGGACGCCCGCACGGGGGAGGGTCGGCGACGCCTTTCGGTCTGTGCCCGGGACCTCTACCGGCTGGTGGACCGGTTCCATGGCACGACTGCTGCCCAGCTGGAGGAGTACCGGCTGCTGGAGCGGCTGCTGCGGGAGCAGTGCCATGTGGGCAAACACCAGGACGGGCGCCCCAGGGACGATGACGACGATGCTGGGGAATGCAAGGTGCCCGTGGCCTTGAAGGACCCGAAGCAGCTGTCCGCCGACTCGCTGCAATCGCCCCACGACCCGGATGTGACCTACAGCGGCCACAAGGGGAAGGGGTACGAGGTGCAGGTGGCGGAGACCTGCCACGAGGAGAACGCCACCCAGCTCATCACCCACGTGGAGGTGACCCCCTCGAGTGGGAGCGACACCGACGTGAGCGTGCCGGTCGTTGACGGGCTCGCGGAGCGGAAGGTCCGACCGGACGAGCTCTTCGCCGACACGGCGTATGGGTCGGGCCGCAATGCCTTCGAAGCCTCGCGCCGGGGAACGGAACTGGTGAGCCCGGTGGCGGGGTCGGCGCCGGGGAACTCGCACGAAGGAGAGGGTGACGGATCACCGCCGCTCACCGCCGCGGACTTTCAGATCGACGTCACAGGGGAGCAGGCCACGGTGTGCCCCGCCGGCCACCCGTCCATCGAGGAGTACGAGCTGAAGGATGCGCCGGAGCGGGTAGAGGTCCACTTTGCCGGGACAACATGCGAGCCCTGCCCCTTGCGATCCCGTTGCCCAGTGAAGCTGGACCGGCGTGCGGGGGCCTACGTCCTCAAGGCGGACCTGGTGAAGGTGAACATCGAGCGGCGCCGGAGGGCCGAGGCCACCGAGGAGTGGCGCAAGCGGTATGACATAAGGGCTGGTATCGAGGGAACGAACTCCGAGCTGAAGCGCGCCCACGGGCTTGGGCGCTTGCGGGTGCGAGGGGGCCGTCGGGTGCGGCTTGCCGTCTACCTGAAGGCGTTGGCGTGCAACTTCAAACGGATGGTCCATGCACGCCTGGTGGAGATGGAGAACACGGCTCAGCGGGCGGTCGGGACGGTACCTGCGGTCGCGGCCGCATGAGGGCGCCGCTCCACAACTTCCACCGGGTGCCCTGAGCCACGGAAGGGGTACCGCAACGGGATCACGCTTGTCCTGAGCGCGGCAGATAGGGCGGTGAGGCCAGCAGCCGGCATCCCGTGGCCTCCTCCGCTCCAGACCACCTTCGCACGCCAGGGCTCATCTCAAACAGGCCTTGTTACGAGGGAATCAATCTTGAGTTTCAGCCTGCTCGTGAGTTGCCATGAGTTCCTCGAACTAGTTTGAAATCCCGGGTTCTGGCAGGCTCTTTTCTTCATAGCCCCGGGGTGTAACCATCCGGCCGCCGTGGATGTAGGTGGTGGAGTTGCCAACGACCACGATGGTCACCATATCCACCGTTTCGGCCAGCCCCGCGAGATTTCCCAAGTCGGTAATGGTAGACCTTTGGCCCTCCCGAAATGCGTCGGCCACGATTCCAACAGGAGTTTCACCGCTCCGGTATTTGAGGAGTATCTCCCGGGCCTCAAGCAGGTGTTTTTGCCGTTTCCGGCTGCGCGGGTTGTAGAGGGCGATCACAAAGTCCCCTTGGGCCGCGGCCTCCAGCCGGTTCTTGATTTTTTCCCAAGGCGTCAGCAAGTCGCTGAGGCTGATGGCGCAAAAGTCCTGCATCAGGGGTGCGCCTAGAATCGAGGCAGCCGCCTGCATCGCCGAAACCCCAGGCACTGTCTCCACTTCAGGCGTATCGCCATCCCATCCGCGGTCGGTGAGGACCCGGAACACAGGACCGGCCATGCCGTAGATTCCGGCGTCTCCGGAAGACACAACCGCCACGGTCCGCCCGTCGTAGGCCAAGTCCACGGCCGCAGTCGCCCGTTGCAGCTCTTGACCCAACTCCATGGACACGACTTCCTTCCCTTGGAGCAGTTTCGAGGTCTGTTGGATGTAGGCCCGATAGCCCACCACTGTGTCGCTGCTGGCTAGAGCTGCGGAACCAGCCGGCGTCAGGTAGTCGGCGTGGCCGGGGCCAAGGCCGACCAGATAGATTTTTCCGCCCTTGTCGGTCACCGGCCGCCTCCGGTATAGGACCGCCGGGCTACGGCGATGGTGGCTCGAGCGGTCTTCTTTCGGGGGACCAGCAGCCTGCTCGCACCCGATGCCAGCAACGCCGCAGGCTCAGCCACGCCCCACACCCCCACCAAGCGATGCGCCTTTTCCGACCGGGTGAGTGGTTCAGATACGGTCGAGTCAAGATCTCCAGCTTGGGTGCCGTAAAGCGAGTTGAGTTGTGGGCCGGTGTAGTGCTCCAGCGGAACACCGTGGCGTTCGGCCAGTTGCACCAGACCCTCCTCGCCCCGCTTTAACTCTGCGGTTGCAATGCAACCGAGGCTGTCGATAGAAAGAGCGTGTTCCGCGAACGTTTCGGAAAGCAGAGATTCCAACTCTTCCACCGGGACACCTCTGCGGCAACCCATGCCAGCCACTAGACTCCGGGGACGGTAGACCACGGTAGGCGGGCCCGACGGTATTGAATCTACCGGAACAACCCTGTCGGTGATCACCAGCGACGCCTCGCAGCGAGCCTCGACCAATTCCTGCAGTGTGGGATATTCGGCGATGTTATCCGGCAAAGGTCCGTAACCGGCCCACCAGTCCGGTTCCCCGGCTTCCTGGCAAATCCCCACGGGCCTTCGGTTCACCACCGCGGCGCTGGCCCGGGTGACCGATTCCGTCGGCGCGTCGATCCGCCAACCGAATTCCTGGCCCAGCAGGTCGACCGCCAAGGTGCCGGAGGCATGGGAAGCCGAGGTTATCACCGGCATCGCTCCGAGGCATTCCGCCACCGTTTCGGCCAACCGGTCCGCTCCGCCAACGTGCCCCGACAGCAGGCTCACACAGAATTTACCGGCATCGTCGACGCAGACGACCGCCGGGTCTTGATGCTTGTCGACTAACAGCGGGGCCAGCAACCGAATGCAGGCGCCCGCCGACAAGAATATTACCAACCCAGAAAATTCTTGGAACGCTCGCTGAACTACTGGCCGCGCCGGCAAGTCGAAGGGGGTCGCCGGTTCGCCGTCTTGGTAAAAACGGCGTTCCAGGAAAAGTGTGGCCTCGCCTTCCTGACTGTTAGACAGAGTTGCCGCCAGTGAACGGGCCATTTTCGCTCCGTTCAAGGTGAGGGCTACCACGGCAATTCCCCGGTTGGTGTGAATTGGCTTGGCCATGAGCCTATCGTCAGCGCCTCGTGGATGCCGCTTTGCGGTACCGGTGAGTATAGGTGGAGGAGTAGAGATGGGAGGTGGCGGCCCCGTTGTCCCCTCCCTGGCTCTCCCGCCGCAACTCCGGGTCCACGGCGTCTCCGACGATGATCAGCGCCTGCAACGTGATCTTGGCTTCCCGGACCTTGGCCGCAATGTCGGCCAGGGTGCCGCGAATTATCAGTTCGTCCGGCCAAGTCACCCGGTACACGATCGCGACAGGGGTATCCGTTGAGTAGCCCGCAGCGATGAGGTCACGCACCACTCGGGTCATTCTTGTGATGCTGAGAAAGATGACCAGCGTGCAACCGTGAGCGGCCAGGTCCCTCAGTTGTTCGCCGGCCGGCATAGCGACTCGGCCTGCCGCCCTGGTCAGAATTATCGTCTGTGCCCGTTCCGGTACCGTAAGCTCGGTTTTCAGGGCCGCGGCGGCCGCGAACGCCGAACTCACCCCAGGAACTATCTCGTACTGGACACCCTCGCGTTCCAGAATTCGCATCTGCTCCAGTACCGCGCCGTAGATTGCCGGGTCGCCGCTCTGCACTCTGGCGACTGTCTTGCCTTCTCTAACGGCGCCCAGCGTCAGTTCCATGATCTGGTCGAGGTTGAGTTCCTTGCTACCGTGGACCTCGGCCCCGGGTTTGGCGAACTCCACCACCGAGGGGTGAACCAAGGAATCGGCATAGATCACAACGTCGGCCGAATCGATGATGCGCTTGGCTTTTAGGGTCAGGAGTTCCGGGTCTCCCGGACCCCCGCCGATGATATATACCTTTCCGGTATCGTCGGGCATAGCGTGCGTTCCTTTAATCTAGTCCGGTATCTCAATCCGGCACTGGGTTCTTGACGATCAAGATCGAAAAATAGTCCAGGTCCTCGTCTTTCAGCTCACTCAAATCGTGCACCACGCGCTCCCGGTCGGTGGTTGCCCGGCGTATATAGGTGCTTTGGCCCTTCAACCCCAAACTTTCCAAGTTGGCCAACGCCTTGACCAAGCCGGGGCTAACCTTCATAAGCACGAGGGTGTCGAATCCGGTGGCGGCCTCGGAGAGATCGTCGATGCCGTAGACGGCTGGCAAAATCGCGATTCGCTGTCCCTGTGTTGCCAGCGGTACCTGAGCCCGGGCGGCTGCGGCCATTACCGACGACACGCCCGGCACGATTTCGATGGGGGCGGCCGGGCACTTTTCCACCACGCCGGCCAACACGTATGAGAACGTGCTGTAGAGCATGGGGTCTCCCTCGGTGATAAAGGCCACGTCTCGGCCCTGCTTCAATCGAGCGGTCACAGTCCCGGCGGCCTGCCGCCAGACCCCGGACGCGGCGTCCGCGTCGTCCGTTGGAAACGGCAGTCTTAGAATTTCCTGGTCTGAATCGAGAAACTCCTTCACGATTCCCAGGGCGATACTATCACGCTGGTTCGCCGCCTGCGGGACGCAGATTACCGGGACCTGTTGCAACACCTTCTGAGCTCGGACGGTTAGCAGTTCCGGGTCTCCGGGGCCCACGCCCACACCGTAGAGACGGCCGATGGCCACGCATGGGTTATCTTTCGGCATGGCGGCCGTGTCAGGCCTTCCGTTTGGCTGAGATGACGAACACGGGGTTAAGCGACTCAAGCCGCAGGGCGCTGTCCGGCATTTCTTTGCCCCTGGCGGCATTCACCATTGCTAGTTCAGTCTGCAGGCCCGAGTCTTTCAGCCGCTGGTAGGCCTCCTGAGTGCGCTCCAAGACCGCCAGGTTCACCACCAAAGTCCCGCCAGGCTTCAGCCGGCCGACACAGTGGTCCAGAATTTCGGAGAGTCGACCGCCGCTGCCTCCTACGAAAACCGAATCCGGCCCGGGCAGTCCTTCCAATACTTCTGGGGCTTCCCCGGAGACTACGTGGACGTTTTCACTGCCCCAACGGGAAACATTCTTTTCCAGTAGTGGGAGGCTCTCGGAGTCGCGTTCAACGGCGTACACGGCGCCTTCGTGGGCAATAAGAGCCGCCTCGACGGCCACCGCTCCGGTGCCGGAACCGATATCCCAGACCACGCTGTCGCGCCGGAGACCCAAGGAATACAGGCTAACCGCCCGCACCTCCCGTTTGGTGATCTGGCCCTGCAACGGACGGCGTTGTTCGAACGCGTCGTCGGGCAGTCCCAGCGCTCGGCTCTGTCCCTCGGACCCTGAAACCGGCGTAGTTTCTTCCAGTTTCTTAACCACTCGAACCACCGGAACCATTGGGAGGCATCCCCGACGCGGAAATCAGCGGTACGCCCTCGGGAGAGGTCGAAGCGTGCCCCAGTAGGGTGCCGTCGAAGTCGAAACACAACGCGTCGACCACCAGCGCACCGGCATCGGCGCCAAGGAGTTTGTGGCTCTCTTCGCAGACACGTTGACATAACACTGGAAACAATGACATTTGGCCGTGGGCTTGGGCGATTTCTTGGAAGTGCCGGCCCGAGGCGGTCTCTCGCATTTCCTTCTGTACGGGGCCTGGCGCGCCACATTCTCCGGCCAAGTCGGCCAGGAACTTGGTGTCAACTTGGTTCCCGGCAACGTGGGTGACGAAGTAGCCCATGGCCATTTTGGAAAACTTGCCGATCATACCGACATGGGTCGCTCGTGTGATCCCTCGCATGACGCAACGTTTGAGAGACGGACCGCTAAAAATCCCGGCCTCGACGTAAGCCATGTCGGGCAGGTCAAAGTGGACTTTGGCAAAGGCCTCGCTCTGGGTGCCGGTGGAAAGCACCAGGTGGGATAGCCCGTTGGCGGCGGCCACATCAATCGCCAAATGAACGCTGGCCCGCCAGGCGGCGGTGGAGTAGGGCTGTACCACCCCGGTGCTGCCCAGAATCGAGAGACCACCCAGGACACCCAGGCGGGCGTTGGTGGTTTTCTTGGCGATCTCTTCGCCTCCGGGAATAGAGATTTCCACCGTGACCCCACGGTCTGTTGGCAGTCCGTGGGCTGCGGCCGCCTCCAGGACCGATTCAGTGATCATCCTCCGGGGCACCCTGGTTACGGCAGGCTCACCGACTCGGATGCCGGTGCCGGGCATGGTGACGGTACCCACGCCGGAGCCGCCTTGGATGCGTACCGCCCCAGGTGTCTCAAGGTTGAGGGACACTGTGCAACAAATTTCGGCGCCGTGGGTGACATCTGGATCGTCGCCACCATCTTTGATTACCGAGCACAGCACGCTCTGTCCGTCGCTGGCCATCTGGCAGCGGTGCACCTGGAATTCCACGTCCTTCCCCACCGGCAGGTGAATTGTCACCCGGTCGACGTTATTGCCCGTGAGTAATGCCATAGCGGCGGCCTTGGACGCGGCTGCGGCGCAGGAGCCGGTGGTGTAGCCGGTGCGCAACCCTTTGCCACGCACTGTCTGGCGGCTGTAATCGCTCTCCGGCAACTCGTTGTCTTGGGGGGCTTCGCTCATGAGTTCGTCGAATTTGACCTGGCTGTATTGGCCTTGGAATTTGATCTTAATCGGGCTCGATGATTAGCTGTTGCTGGTGCTGCTCCAAGCTCGGCGCACCCGGTCGGCGGTAACTGTCACGACCCGGTCATCGATACCCAACGGCGGGGTAATTGCCCAGCTGACACCTGGGTACCGCAGTTGGATCTGGTCCAGGCCGCCCAAGACATTTCGGCGCAGTATCATCCCTGGGAAAAATAAGTACGGCACGCAAATGATCGAAGAAACCCGCCGCAACTCCACCAACTTCGCGGCCGCATCGTCCATGGTGGGGTCTCCGTAGTGCGATTGGGCCACCGCGACGGCGTAACCGGGACCCAATTGTCCCTCTACCAAGGACCCCAATTCTTCCAGCCATTGGCAGTCGTCGTACTGGCTTTTGGTCCCCGCCTTCACCAACAGAATCCCGTGGGGTGAGCTGCTGGCGTCTTTAGGCGGCGAAGAATCTTCCACTTCTTTGACGCGCTGGACGACCAGATCGGCCAGCATTGGATCGGAACCTAATCCTTCGGCTAAATGTAGCTGCAACCCGGGCAACTGGCCGCGAATTTCGTCTAGCACTTCGTACATTTCAAGGGTGGCATGCTTTCCGTTGCCCAACAGAAACGGCATTACGACCACCCGGTCAAACCCGCGCTCGCCCAATTGCTTGACGGCTTGGTCTGGATGAGGCTCGATGAACTCCAGGCAGGACAACACCATCTGTCCTTGTTCGATCCCCAGGGCGCCCTGTAACTTTTTGGCTACCTGCCCCAACCCGTCGGGAGTGCTGGGGCAGTCCTGACACCACGGCGGCGTCGCCGCCTCGCGCCAAGTGCAGGAACAATCCATTTTGGTGGCGCCCCGCTGGCTCCCATGAGCCAACAAAACAACTCCCCACTCGGAAGTATTTACGGCGCCAGCCGCAGATTCTGTTAGGGCGGTCAAGGCGTCACCTCTTGCAGCGCCAGGCCCAACAATGCGTTAACGGTAGCGGCCGCTGCGGAACTGCCGCCCCGTCGTTCCCAAATCGAAATGTAGGGCACGTCTGTCTTGGCCAGTTCCTCTTTTGATTCGGCACAGGCGATGAATCCCACCGGCATTCCGATAACCAGAGCCGGCTTGGCCGCGCCCTCACGAACCAAGTCCAGCACTGCCAGCAATGCGGTGGGGGCGTTGCCCACGGCGACGATGGAACCGTCCATATAGGATTCCAACTCGCGCATCGCGGCCACAGACCTGGTGGTGCCATCTGATTTGGCCCGCGCCGCCGTCTGGGAGGTGTCGATCCGGCAGTTGGTCGCTACACCGCAGCGGCTGAGGAGGGCTTTGGAAATGCCTACTTCCACCATTCGGACGTCGGTGACCACTCCGGCACCGGAACGGATGGCCTGGACACCCCGCTCGACAGCACCGGGACTGAATCCTACGGCCCGGGCGATTTCCGGGTCCCCTTCGGCCCGTACGATTCGGCACACCACGTAGCGCTCACCGGCGCTCAGTCCGTTGGTGGGTGGCAGGCTAGCTTCGACGACCTCCAGACTCCGTCGATCGATCTCGTCGGGTAATAATGCGTATTTCTCGACCAGCGACACCTTTATCACGCTACCGGAAAAGGGTGAACCGCACCAGAATTTGGCAACGGACTGCTATTATAGCTGGTTTCTCCCAACTGGTGGGCAGATCGGACGGTTTGCGCATGTCGGCGGGCGAAACGAAAGAGAGGTCACGATTTTCACTTCGTGACCTCTCTTCTATCTATCCAGTAGCTATCTAGTGGTCTTTTTCTATGGAGCGAGTGAACCGTAGCTTATCTGGATTCCACCGGTTCCTCTTGCTTGGTGAGCATGGTTTCCAACATTCTTTGCAAAGCCATCGTGTGGCTACATACGGCTCGAGTGGCGAAGAAATGGCACTCACAGTGCCAGGCCCCGGAGTCGAAGGTTACGCCATAGTTGTTGTGGTTACCTTTGAACGTAGCCGAGAATTGATTGATGGTTACTCGTTCCTTTTCTTCGGCGTATTTCCTCGCTTTTTCTATCTTGCCGATGATGCTGGAGTCCATTCGCACCTCCCAATATCCGACAACTAGGTTAGTAGGCGTCTCGCCTATGCGCCCGATTTTACGTCGGGCATACACTAATTTCAAGTTGAATCGCGACAATCCAAGTCAAGAATTTGCCTAGTCTGACTCAACGGAGGCACCCACTCTCGGGGCCGTTGACTGCCCATTCGGGGTAAAATACAATCCAACCGGCGGGCCGGCTCGCCGGGTTCCCATATAGTACTTCATGTTGATGCCGGCAACTTGGTCCATAGGGCCTCTGCATATTTAGAGTCCGATCCCACCGAGATCGGTTCACGGCGAGATCGGTTCGCCGGTCCGAATCCACCAGCGAGTCGAGGACGATGAACGGCGACCAGATTAGGGACTCATTCATCCAATTCTTTGAATCCAAAGGGCATCAACACATGCCCAGCGCGTCGCTTATACCGGCGGGCGACCCGACGCTGCTGTTCACCAGCGCCGGAATGGTGCCGTTCAAGCCCTTTTTCATGGGAGAGCAGACTCCGCCTTCCCGTCGGCTGACCAGCAGCCAGAAGAGCTTCCGGACCACCGACATCGACGAGGTGGGCGACCACAAACACCTCACTTTCTTTGAAATGCTGGGAAATTTCAGTATTGGGGACTACTTCAAAGAGGGCGCCGTAGATTTCGCCTGGGAACTGGTCACTCAAACGTTCAAGCTGGAACCCGACCGGCTGTTCGTCACCATTCACCTGGACGACGACGAAGCTTACGGGATTTGGCACGACCAGGTAGGGGTGCCGGAAGAGCGCATCTACCGTTACGGCGACAAAGACAACTGGTGGGGGCCCGCTGGCACCGAAGGACCTACCGGACCGTGTTCGGAGATCCACTACGATGGCGGTGCGGATAAAGGCTGCGGCCCCATGGTGGAGGTCGATGTCCTGACCGCTCTGCTGCGAGAGGAACGGGACGGCGCGCCGCCCCAGCCGGTGCCCGGTTGCCATCCCAACTGCGACTGCGAGCGGTTCGTGGAACTCTGGAACCTGGTTTTCATGCAGTACTACCAAGACCCGGAGCGGAACCGGACGCCCCTGCCCGCCCCCAGTGTCGACACCGGAATGGGCCTCGAAAGGGCGGCGGTGATCCTCCAAAAGAAAAACAACATCTACGAGACCGACCTGTTCGAGCCGATCATCGCCAAGGTGTCGGAATTGACCGGCAAGACCTACGGAAAAGACGCGGACACCGACTTCGCCATGCGGGTAGTGGCGGAACACGCTAGGGCTGCCGCCTTCCTCATTGGCGACGGCGTGGTGCCAGGGAACGAGGGCCGCGGCTACGTCCTGCGACGAGTCGTCCGCCGCGGCATTCGCTACGGACGTCAACTTGGGTTGAACGACCCGTTCTTAACAGAGGTTGTCGAGGAAGTAATTCCCCGTTTTCAAGCCGTATACTCCGAGCTTTCAGAAAACCGCGAATTCATCCTGAGGGTTGTCCGACTGGAGGAAG
Organism: Dehalococcoidia bacterium; assembly: GCA_965247605.1. Taxonomy (GTDB): domain Bacteria; phylum Chloroflexota; class Dehalococcoidia; order Lucifugimonadales; family UBA3495; genus VXOI01. Next base: position 160,164 of record CBDFHM010000009.1, read on the forward strand.
AGCGGTTCGGTCAAACGTTTGAACGCGGAAGCGAAATATTGCGACAGATGGTCGCAGCTCGTGTCAGTGCTAAAACTCGTGTTGATGGGGCCATCGGTGAGAAGGGAGATATTACTTATCCCGGAGTCCCCAATCCCGATGGCGTAATGGGAATCGATGACGACGAGAATACAGGGGCTTATCTTTTTAATGAAGCCCTTACAAGGCTTATGGGAGAACACGTCGCCGCCAAAGACCACGCCAGGCTCTATCGCTCCTCGGTTGAAGCTCTCGCCGCGGTCGTTACCGGCAAAGAGACGTTCATGCTTTATGACACCTACGGGTTCCCGCCGGAGTTGACCGCCGAGATCGCCCGTGGACACGGTCTCGAAGTAGACATGGAAGGTTTTCAGCGCGAGATGAAAGCCCAAAGAGAGCGGTCTCGTTCTGCGCAATCATTCGGCGGCAGCATGGAAATGCTCACTGCCTACGAGAACCTGGGTGCCGGCAACAGCGAATTCACTGGCTATGGCAGAATCCAGCAGGAGTCGGTCGTTGCCGCCGTCTTGGTAGACAGCGCATCGGTCGGTCATGCCAGCCAAGGCCAGAAAGTCGAAGTGGTGATCAGCCAATCGCCCTTTTACGCGGAAGGCGGCGGCCAGTTGGGCGACCACGGCTCGATCCAGGGCCCCAACGGCATGGTCTCGGTGGAAGATACCCAGAGCCCGGTGGCCGGACTCATAGTCCAGCGCGGCGTCGTGGAGCACGGCGAGATAGCGGTCGGCGACCCGGTACAGGCGGTGGTGGATCCGGTCCGGAGGCTGGACGCATCCCGCAACCACAGCGGCACCCACATCCTCCACGCCGCATTGCGGTCGGTCTTGGGCCCCCACGTGCGCCAGGCTGGCTCTTTGGTGGCCCCGGAGCGGTTGCGCTTCGATTTTAGCCACGTCAGCCAGTTGACCCGCGACGAACTCTTGGGCGTGCAATCGCTGGCCAACGACCGGGTGCGAGCGAACCTGTCCGTTTCCTCCCACGAGACCACCTATTCCGACGCCGTTCGTGAAGGCGCCCTCGCCTTCTTCGGTGACCGCTACGGCGACGTGGTCCGCGTGGTGACCATGGCTGAGGAAGGAGACCAGGCGGGCGACGGCGCTTTCAGCGTGGAGGTCTGCGGTGGCACACACGTCTTGGCCACTGGTCAGGTTGGCACCCTGCTGGTGCTAGGTGAATCCAGCATCGGCGGCGGCATGCGCCGAATCGAGGCCCTCACCGGACGCGCGGCCGAACAGCTATTCCTGGAGCAGACGGACCGGCTGGAACGCCTGTCGCGGCGGTTACAAACGCCGGTGGTCGATTTGGAGACCAGGCTCGACAGTTTCATGGAAGAGACGGATGAGATGAGACGCCGCCTGGCCGCCTTGGAGCGCACGGCGCTGCGGTCCGAGGCGGAGGCCCTGCTGCAACGGGCGGTCGATATCGACGGCGCGAAGGTGGTGGTCGGGCGAACATCGGCCACCAACGCCGACGGGATGCGGGAGATGGGGGACTTCGTGAAAGACAAGCTGGGTAGCGCGGTGGTGGTATTGGGCGCCGTAACCGACGGCAACCCAATACTTGTCGCTATGGTCACGCCCGACCTGGTGGACCGGGGCCTGAACGCTGGGAGCATTGCCAGGGATACCGCGAAGGTCATGGGAGGCGGCGGTGGGGGCAAGGCCGATATGGCCCAGGCCGGCGGCCGACAGCCGGAAAAGCTGGACGAGGCGTTGAGCGGGGTTCCTGGTCTGGTGCGCGGCGCGCTTTCTTGATGGACTGTATGCCGATGGAATTCGGCAGAAGGTCCATAAGTTGAAATTGCTTGCTCTCGATCTTGGCGACCGGCGCATCGGGCTGGCCGTGGCCCACGATTCCAGCGGCCCGGCGTTCCCGGCCGGGCACCTTCTCCGGACCAAGCTGTCCCAAGACCTGCAGGCCGTCTTGAACGCTGCCCGGGAGCGGGGCGTCGAGGGCATCGTGGTTGGGATTCCCTACGCTTTGGATGGTAGTGTAAGCCGCCAAGCAAAGCTGGCCGAAGGCTTTGTTCGAGCGCTAAAGAAAGAGACTACGTTGCCAGTCTTCCTGGTGGACGAATCCTACACCAGCTATGAGGCGGAAGGACTGTTGCGAGAGGCCGGCGTCGAACCGTCCAGGGACAAGGGCTTGGTCGATGAAGCGGCGGCGGTTCTGATCTTGCAACGTTTTCTGGAGCACCAGGCTGAGGGTTCCGATATTAACACTTAAGCTTGATTCCCTCGTAACAAGGCCTGTTTGAGATGAGCCCTGGCGTGCGAAGGTGGTCTGGAGCGGAGGAGGCCACGGGATGCCGGCTGCTGGCCTCACCGCCCTATCTGCCGCGCTCAGGACAAGCGTGATCCCGTTGCGGTACCCCTTCCGTGGCTCAGGGCACCCGGTGGAAGTTGTGGAGCGGCGCCCTCATGCGGCCGCGACCGCAGGTACCGTCCCGACCGCCCGCTGAGCCGTGTTCTCCATCTCCACCAGGCGTGCATGGACCATCCGTTTGAAGTTGCACGCCAACGCCTTCAGGTAGACGGCAAGCCGCACCCGACGGCCCCCTCGCACCCGCAAGCGCCCAAGCCCGTGGGCGCGCTTCAGCTCGGAGTTCGTTCCCTCGATACCAGCCCTTATGTCATACCGCTTGCGCCACTCCTCGGTGGCCTCGGCCCTCCGGCGCCGCTCGATGTTCACCTTCACCAGGTCCGCCTTGAGGACGTAGGCCCCCGCACGCCGGTCCAGCTTCACTGGGCAACGGGATCGCAAGGGGCAGGGCTCGCATGTTGTCCCGGCAAAGTGGACCTCTACCCGCTCCGGCGCATCCTTCAGCTCGTACTCCTCGATGGACGGGTGGCCGGCGGGGCACACCGTGGCCTGCTCCCCTGTGACGTCGATCTGAAAGTCCGCGGCGGTGAGCGGCGGTGATCCGTCACCCTCTCCTTCGTGCGAGTTCCCCGGCGCCGACCCCGCCACCGGGCTCACCAGTTCCGTTCCCCGGCGCGAGGCTTCGAAGGCATTGCGGCCCGACCCATACGCCGTGTCGGCGAAGAGCTCGTCCGGTCGGACCTTCCGCTCCGCGAGCCCGTCAACGACCGGCACGCTCACGTCGGTGTCGCTCCCACTCGAGGGGGTCACCTCCACGTGGGTGATGAGCTGGGTGGCGTTCTCCTCGTGGCAGGTCTCCGCCACCTGCACCTCGTACCCCTTCCCCTTGTGGCCGCTGTAGGTCACATCCGGGTCGTGGGGCGATTGCAGCGAGTCGGCGGACAGCTGCTTCGGGTCCTTCAAGGCCACGGGCACCTTGCATTCCCCAGCATCGTCGTCATCGTCCCTGGGGCGCCCGTCCTGGTGTTTGCCCACATGGCACTGCTCCCGCAGCAGCCGCTCCAGCAGCCGGTACTCCTCCAGCTGGGCAGCAGTCGTGCCATGGAACCGGTCCACCAGCCGGTAGAGGTCCCGGGCACAGACCGAAAGGCGTCGCCGACCCTCCCCCGTGCGGGCGTCCTCGTAGTGGGTCGCCTCGTCTTCTTCCTTCAAATAGCGCCCTAGGAGGCCCTCCGGAACCCCAGGGCGAAGCTCTGGGTGCTCCCAGCGCAAGGCCCGCAGGAACAACCGCATCGTCTCACAGAACAGGCCCAGCCGGGTGAGTGTGGCGATGTTGCTCATGATGTGGGTGGAGTCCAGCCGTTGCTTTCCGGTGCGTATGCCCAGCGCCTGGATGATCCGGTCCGTGGTCTCCTGGAAAGCCAGCCGGCCACCGTCGTGCTGCATCAGGCGAACTCGGAAGTTGTGGAGGGTCTTCTGGGGCAGGTGGGTCTCCTCGATGTCTAGCCGCAGGGCGTGGTGCCAGAGCAGGTTGAACTCTAGTTGTTCCAGAGCTTCATCGTCGGTGAGGTTGAACATCTCTTTGAGGAGGTGGACCCCGAGGACGGTCTGCACCGCCCGGTTGGGACGGCCGTTGTCCACGCAGTACATGGGAGCAAAGCGCTCCTCGTCAATCAGGGGGAGCGCCTCGTTTCGGAAAACCTCGGCCCAACTTCTCTCCAGGCGCTTAGCCTTCTTCGGCGTCACCAGGAACTGGGACTGCCAGAGGCTCTCTTGCGGGTCTCGTATTCGGAACATCCTCCCCTCCCTCGGCCAGGCGCAGCGCCCACGACCTTTTATTACATTATCCCCACCTTGCCCCAGGCTGGCGAGGGGTTTTTACGAACAAATCAAGCTTGGGTTAATCCGTTCGCCCTGAGCCTGTCGAAGGGCCGTTTCGACGAGGAATGGTTCGACTAGCTCACCACGAACGGAGGCGGGTAAACCCGCGTCCTACAGGTAGGTCCGCTGGAAATCCTCAGAAATCAGCGACATTGTGTCCATGTCCCAGTCGAAAGACAGGACCACCGACCGGTCGCAGGTGGCCTCCAGCAACCGTCGGCCATGTTGTGCTACCACGCTCTCGGCCTGCTGGTAGTCCGACTCCCCTTCCTCGACCCCGCTGCGGTTGCAGACCATAATGGGTAGGCCCGTGTCGGCGGAGCGCGCCTCCCACTCCCCGTCGGGACCGCAGTGGCCGGGCCCCCAAGAGACCGGCGACACCAGGAGCTGTGCTCCCTTTTCTTTCAAGACTTCGGCTACCTCGTTCTTGTAGGCGTCAGCGCAGATTAGAATTCCAGCCTTGATACCGTCACACTCCACTGGGCTGATCTTCCAACCGGGGCTGGACCACGCTTCCGCGCCGCCCAACGCCTTGACCTTGCGGTGCTTGCCGACGATATTCCCGGTGGGGTCAATTACGAATACCGTGTTGTACATGCGGTCCGAGGCCGGGTCGCGTTCGGGGTGGGACAAGAAAACCGTGAGTCCGTGCTGCTTTACCAGGCCGCAGAAGCCCTGCATCCAATTGTCGGGCTGGGGCAGGATCCAGTCGGTGCCGATGCGGTCTAGAAACAGGTAGCCGGAGATACAAAGCTCTGGGGTGACCACCCACTGGGCGCCGACTCCGGCCGCAAGTCTGACCCCCTGTTCGACCAGCCTACGGTTGTGGTCGATGTCACAGGTAACCGGCGCCAGATGCAGAAAAGAAATTCGCAAGTTAGTCGTCCGATAATGGCGAAATAGGCCTGAAGCCCAATACAGGGCCAAGCTCCGGAAAATTATAGCATTGGACGCGCGTCGCCGCCTGAAGAGACGCGGGTGTCAACCCGCTAATCCAGACGGCCGGGAAGGCCTTGACGCCCTTTGGGGGGAACATCACAATGAGAGAGCAGTCCATTAAGGGCCGCTCTCTCATTGCCCCGTAGTGTAGTGGTAACACGCCAGCCTTTGGAGCTGGAATCCCTGGTTCGAACCCAGGCGGGGTAGCCAACAAAATAGTCCAGGTCTCCGGTGCGGCTTTAACGGGGACTGCCGGTTCAGGTGTCGAAACACTGGAGTGGGCGACCTTCGGCATGCTGGGGACGGTTCTGCTTGTAGTTTCTGTGGGAGCGGTCCGGCGGCACCGGACGGCCAGCCGAAAATAGGATACTAGTACTCAGTCAACCTAATTATTGGCAGGATAGAGATGGTGACGCTTGACTCGGGCGTCCACAGTGGAGAATCTCCAGTCAATGGTTGCTCCGGCTTGGTTTCGTTCTGCCTCCAGGGCCGCGATCTCGCCACTCAAAGTCTCTTCATCGGCAATACGCCGGCGCAGGACTCGCCTGGCCAAGACACTGAACTCGATCTCTGCCATGTTGAGCCAACTACCGTGCTTGGGAGTGTAGTGAAACTCCAAGCGTTTGCGTATTCGCCTAGCCTCCTTGGGCTCGAAGGTTTCGTAGAGGGAAGCTGGTTTGTGGGTGTTGAGGTTGTCCAGCACCACCCGGATCTTCTCGGACGCTGGGTAAGCTTCATCGGCCAGCCACCGCATCTGCTGAGCGAAGTCCACCATGGTACGACGTTCGGTCACTGCCACATGCCTCCAGCCCGCCAGGGGCTCGCACAGCATGAACAGGTTTCGGGTGCCATTGCGCTGGTACTCGTAATCGTATCGCTCCCGTCGTGCCAGCTTGGGCGGGATCGGAGACCTCTTTTCCGCCAGCAACTGCTTGGAGGTCTCGTCGAAACAGACCACCGGGCGCTCTGGGTCATAGGGTTCCGCGTAAAGGTCCAGCACATCCTCCATACACGCCACAAACTCGGCGCTCACCTGGGGAATACACCACTCCTTCTTCTGCCACGGCTTGAGACTGTTTTTTTCAACCGCTTGCGAATTCCCTCGTGGGACATGGAGGGCGCCAGCCCCAACTCCACCACCTTGTTTGCCAGGAGCCGCAGGGTCCAGTGGTCATGGCCTGGAGGGGCCTCGCTGCACGCCAGGGCAATCAGGTGCGCTTCCCCCCGCTCATCCAGTTTGGTCGGATGTCCTGGCCGAGGATCTTCCTCCAAGGCCCGCTTCAGTCCTCCCTCCAGGTACCGCCGCTTGGTACGGCACACCGTACCCGCAGACGTGTCCAGCGCCTCCACGATGCGCATCACCCCCCAGCCCGTATCTGCCTTTAGCAGAATACGGGCCGGGGCAACCTTTCGCGCTGGGCTCTTTCCCCCGCGAATCAGTCGTTCCAACTGGTCTCGTTCTTCCCTTTCCAACCGGACCACATACCGATCTCGTCCCATGGCTGCCACCCTCCTACGTCAACACTCCTAAAAAAGGGTAGCAACCTTAGACGTTTTCTTAAACAATTACCAAAACCGAGTTGACTGAGTACTAGCCTCCGGCAGTCAGGTTCGCGCATCGTGGCGACCCAGAGTACCCGGCCACTCCAAAATTCTTGAATCGGCTGTTATCAACGTCGCTCCGTGGACCACGGTGGTGGCGGCGATGATGCGGTCGGCAGGATCCCGATGGAAATCGTCTAGCTCGGCCGCGACGATGCCTATCTCGCCGGCAACCGGAATCTCCACTACGCCAGATCGCAGTACCGAACGCCGCCACGCTTCGGGTGCTTGACCCACGGTCAGGCGGTCTCTGCGGTTCAACAAGGCTACTTCCCAGAAAGAAATTGCCGACACCCACAGAGAATCATCCGCCAACGCCTGGCGCGCCAACCGGCGAGTTTCAGCGCCAAGATCGGTTGTACCGAAGAGAAGCCAAACGAGGACGTGGGTGTCGAGAACGACCGGGCTCATTCGAGGGCTTCCCAGTCATTCTCCAACGGCTCGATGATGTCGCCCTTTATGATAATCGAGCCAGCCATAATTCCGAACAAGTCTTTGGGCCGACGCTTCACCGGAACCAACTCGGCGACCGGAACGCCGTTCTTGGTTATGACGACTGGCTCGCCGGTTTCCGCCACTTCGTCCATTATTTTGAGGCACTTGGCTTTGAACTCCGACGCCTTGATTGACCTCATGCTTCCCTCGATGGCGATATGACTATGGTCATGACTATAGTACCGTTCTTGTGACCATATATCAAATTGACCGTGAGCCATTGAACAAGCCTCCCTCCGCTCGGAGGATGCCGCCCACACAACCACGCGTGGCGTTGACCCGCCGTTGCAGGCCCAAGTATATTGTTTGGAACGCGGCAGCGGTTTAGCGATTCGTGCCGCCGCGAATGAGATGCCACTGCAATGTATGCGTTGATCTTGGCTGGCGGGAAAGGGGAGCGGCTCCGTCCGTTGACCGATGACTTGCCCAAGCCCATGGTCCCGGTATGCGGCAAACCGATGCTGGAACACCAAGTGGAATGGCTGAAGGCGGGTGGCGTCACCGACGTGGTATTCCTGGCCGGTTACCGCTGGGAATCGATAAAAAATCACTTCGGAGACGGCCGAAATTTTGGCGTCAACGTACAATACAGCGTCGAAGATTCACCGCTGGGACGAGGCGGGGCAATCAAAAAGGGATACCCGTTGTTGCCGGCCAGCGAGCAGACCGCGGTGGTTTTGAACGGGGACGTCATCACCGAAGAGACACTGGACGCGGCCGTTGCCTGCTACCAAGAGCGGAAATCCAAGCACCCGTCCCATCTGGCCACCCTCTTGGCCGTGCCTATGGTAAGCCCTTACGGTCTCTTGGAGATCGATGCCGACGAGGCTGTGACTGGTTTCCGGGAAAAGGTGGAGATGCCCCATTGGATCAACGGAGGCGTGTACCTGTTCGACCGTGCCATATTCCCCGAGTTTTCCGACTTGGGCGACCACGAAGTCGAGACCTTTCCCAGGCTTGCCGAGGCCGGGAAAATCTCGGCGTTTCGGACCCGGTCGTTCTGGTGCAGCGTTGATTCCTTCAAAGACCTCCGGGAAGCGGAAGATCACTTAAGCCGGGCCAAAACGGCGTAAGGGCGTCAACCACAGCGCCGGCGTGAGGTAAATGGCCAAAAGCGAGGCTCCAAAACTCCTACCTGCATCTGCCGTGGCCCCAGTGTCTCAAATCGCGGCCGACATCACGGCAAGCATCGAGACGGTCTTGGTTGGCAAAGGTCAGGTTATCGAGCTGACCCTGGCGGCGGTACTGAGCGGCGGTCATATACTCGTAGAGGATGTACCCGGCATCGGTAAGACCACTCTGGCCCGCAGTTTGGCCGAGTCCCTACGGTGCACCTTCAAGAGAATTCAATGCACCCCAGACCTGATGCCCTCGGACATCACCGGAGTGCATTTCTACAACCAGAAGTCGGGAGAGTTTGAGTTTCGCCCGGGTCCCATACTGGCCCAGGTGGTGCTGGCGGACGAAATAAACCGGGCTACTCCCCGCACCCAGTCGGCGCTTTTGGAAGCCATGGCGGAAGGGCAGTTGACAGTCGACGACCAGACGATGATTCTACCAGCCCCTTTCCTGCTCATCGCCACCCAGAACCCCATCGAGTTGGAAGGCACTTTCCCTCTTCCTGAAGCCCAACTGGACCGGTTTTTGCTGCGGCTTCGCATGGGATACCCAGACGAGCCGGAAGAAGAGGAAATGTTGGAACGGTTCAATAACTCCAGCCCGATGGAGGATATTCAACCGGTAGCCGATGGTGGCGAGATCGCTGATTTGCAGAAGTTGGTGCGACACGTCTATGTCGACCCGGTGTTAAGAAACTACATGGTGCAGTTGGTCCAAGCGACCCGCAGCCACGAGGACGTGGAACTGGGCGCCAGCCCTCGGGCGACCATGGGGCTCTACCGCTGTTCTCAAGCACTGGCTGCAATCCGAGGGCGGGAGTATGTGACGCCCGACGACGTGAAGCTGCTGGCGCCCTTCGCCCTGGCCCACCGCATCATCCTTAAGTCTCAAGCACGCCTACGGGACCGCCACACCGAGGACGTGGTCGCCGACCTGCTTTCGCAGGTGGGGGTCCCGGTCTAGGCCGGTTTTGCCGGGCTAGGTTAGAAAGCCCTGGCGCCGGGTCACCGTTATGCTGAGCGAAATCTGGCTTCTGGTCGGCATTATCCTGGTCTTCATCGGCCTGTTGGCCAGTGATGGCCTATTGATGGTGGTCGGATCACTGGCGGCCGCCGTCTGGCTGGCGGCCCGAATGTGGGACAAGTACGCTTTCCGGGCAGTAACGCACTCTCGTTCTATCGGCCGGAACCGGGCTTTCATCGGCGACAATATCGACTACACCGTAACCCTGAACAACGACAAGGTGCTGCCGTTGATATGGGTGGACATCCAAGACACCTTTCCTGAGGGACTGGACCTACGCGGCGCCGTCATGCGCGGGTCGCCGGGCTTCGAGACCAACCGGCAGCACTCCATCATCACCTCACTGCTGCCCTACCAACGTGCCACCTGGAAATACACGCTGCATTGCGGGCAGCGTGGCTACCACCGCATTGGCCCGGCCCGTTTGAGAAGCGGGGATATTTTCGGGTTCACCGCCGGTGAAACCCAGAATACGCAGGTCGACCACGTCTTGATTCCCTCGTAACAAGGCCTGTTTGAGATGAGCCCTGGCGTGCGAAGGTGGTCTGGAGCGGAGGAGGCCACGGGATGCCGGCTGCTGGCCTCACCGCCCTATCTGCCGCGCTCAGGACAAGCGTGATCCCGTTGCGGTACCCCTTCCGTGGCTCAGGGCACCCGGTGGAAGTTGTGGAGCGGCGCCCTCATGCGGCCGCGACCGCAGGTACCGTCCCGACCGCCCGCTGAGCCGTGTTCTCCATCTCCACCAGGCGTGCATGGACCATCCGTTTGAAGTTGCACGCCAACGCCTTCAGGTAGACGGCAAGCCGCACCCGACGGCCCCCTCGCACCCGCAAGCGCCCAAGCCCGTGGGCGCGCTTCAGCTCGGAGTTCGTTCCCTCGATACCAGCCCTTATGTCATACCGCTTGCGCCACTCCTCGGTGGCCTCGGCCCTCCGGCGCCGCTCGATGTTCACCTTCACCAGGTCCGCCTTGAGGACGTAGGCCCCCGCACGCCGGTCCAGCTTCACTGGGCAACGGGATCGCAAGGGGCAGGGCTCGCATGTTGTCCCGGCAAAGTGGACCTCTACCCGCTCCGGCGCATCCTTCAGCTCGTACTCCTCGATGGACGGGTGGCCGGCGGGGCACACCGTGGCCTGCTCCCCTGTGACGTCGATCTGAAAGTCCGCGGCGGTGAGCGGCGGTGGTCCGTCACCCTCTCCTTCGTGCGAGTTCCCCGGCGCCGACCCCGCCACCGGGCTCACCAGTTCCGTTCCCCGGCGCGAGGCTTCGAAGGCATTGCGGCCCGACCCATACGCCGTGTCGGCGAAGAGCTCGTCCGGTCGGACCTTCCGCTCCGCGAGCCCGTCAACGACCGGCACGCTCACGTCGGTGTCGCTCCCACTCGAGGGGGTCACCTCCACGTGGGTGATGAGCTGGGTGGCGTTCTCCTCGTGGCAGGTCTCCGCCACCTGCACCTCGTACCCCTTCCCCTTGTGGCCGCTGTAGGTCACATCCGGGTCGTGGGGCGATTGCAGCGAGTCGGCGGACAGCTGCTTCGGGTCCTTCAAGGCCACGGGCACCTTGCATTCCCCAGCATCGTCGTCATCGTCCCTGGGGCGCCCGTCCTGGTGTTTGCCCACATGGCACTGCTCCCGCAGCAGCCGCTCCAGCAGCCGGTACTCCTCCAGCTGGGCAGCAGTCGTGCCATGGAACCGGTCCACCAGCCGGTAGAGGTCCCGGGCACAGACCGAAAGGCGTCGCCGACCCTCCCCCGTGCGGGCGTCCTCGTAGTGGGTCGCCTCGTCTTCTTCCTTCAAATAGCGCCCTAGGAGGCCCTCCGGAACCCCAGGGCGAAGCTCTGGGTGCTCCCAGCGCAAGGCCCGCAGGAACAACCGCATCGTCTCACAGAACAGGCCCAGCCGGGTGAGTGTGGCGATGTTGCTCATGATGTGGGTGGAGTCCAGCCGTTGCTTTCCGGTGCGTATGCCCAGCGCCTGGATGATCCGGTCCGTGGTCTCCTGGAAAGCCAGCCGGCCACCGTCGTGCTGCATCAGGCGAACTCGGAAGTTGTGGAGGGTCTTCTGGGGCAGGTGGGTCTCCTCGATGTCTAGTACTCAGTCAACTCGGTTTTGGTAATTGTTTAAGAAAACGTCTAAGGTTGCCACCCTTTTTTAGGAGTGTTGACGTAGGAGGGTGGCAGCCATGGGACGAGATCGGTATGTGGTCCGGTTGGAAAGGGAAGAACGAGACCAGTTGGAACGACTGATTCGCGGGGGAAAGAGCCCAGCGCGAAAGGTTGCCCGGGCCCGTATTCTGCTAAAGGCAGATACGGGCTGGGGGGTGATGCGCATCGTGGAGGCGCTGGACACGTCTGCGGGTACGGTGTGCCGTACCAAGCGGCGGTACCTGGAGGGAGGACTGAAGCGGGCCTTGGAGGAAGATCCTCGGCCAGGACATCCGACCAAACTGGATGAGCGGGGGGAAGCGCACCTGATTGCCCTGGCGTGCAGCGAGGCCCCTCCAGGCCATGACCACTGGACCCTGCGGCTCCTGGCAAACAAGGTGGTGGAGTTGGGGCTGGCGCCCTCCATGTCCCACGAGGGAATTCGCAAGCGGTTGAAAAAAACAGTCTCAAGCCGTGGCAGAAGAAGGAGTGGTGTATTCCCCAGGTGAGCGCCGAGTTTGTGGCGTGTATGGAGGATGTGCTGGACCTTTACGCGGAACCCTATGACCCAGAGCGCCCGGTGGTCTGTTTCGACGAGACCTCCAAGCAGTTGCTGGCGGAAAAGAGGTCTCCGATCCCGCCCAAGCTGGCACGACGGGAGCGATACGATTACGAGTACCAGCGCAATGGCACCCGAAACCTGTTCATGCTGTGCGAGCCCCTGGCGGGCTGGAGGCATGTGGCAGTGACCGAACGTCGTACCATGGTGGACTTCGCTCAGCAGATGCGGTGGCTGGCCGATGAAGCTTACCCAGCGTCCGAGAAGATCCGGGTGGTGCTGGACAACCTCAACACCCACAAACCAGCTTCCCTCTACGAAACCTTCGAGCCCAAGAAGGCTAGGCGAATACGCAAACGCTTGGAGTTTCACTACACTCCCAAGCACGGTAGTTGGCTCAACATGGCAGAGATCGAGTTCAGTGTCTTGGCCAGGCGAGTCCTGCGCCGGCGTATTGCCGATGAAGAGACTTTGAGTGGCGAGATCGCGGCCCTGGAGGCAGAACGAAACCAAGCCGGAGCAACCATTGACTGGAGATTCTCCACTGTGGACGCCCGAGTCAAGCGTCACCATCTCTATCCTGCCAACAATTAGGTTGACTGAGTACTAGCCGCAGGGCGTGGTGCCAGAGCAGGTTGAACTCTAGTTGTTCCAGAGCTTCATCGTCGGTGAGGTTGAACATCTCTTTGAGGAGGTGGACCCCGAGGACGGTCTGCACCGCCCGGTTGGGACGGCCGTTGTCCACGCAGTACATGGGAGCAAAGCGCTCCTCGTCAATCAGGGGGAGCGCCTCGTTTCGGAAAACCTCGGCCCAACTTCTCTCCAGGCGCTTAGCCTTCTTCGGCGTCACCAGGAACTGGGACTGCCAGAGGCTCTCTTGCGGGTCTCGTATTCGGAACATCCTCCCCTCCCTCGGCCAGGCGCAGCGCCCACGACCTTTTATTACATTATCCCCACCTTGCCCCAGGCTGGCGAGGGGTTTTTACGAACAAATCACGTCTTGGTATACCCCAAGGTCATAGACCTAAACCATCTCCTCTTTCTTCCGGAACACCCCTTCGGCGAAGTGCGAGGCCGCCGGCCTCTTTACCAGGACACCAACCGGGTTATGGGGCAACGCGACTACCAGCCCGGCGACCCGCTCAAACACATCGATTGGAAGGCCACGGCGCGCGTCAGCCAGCTTCAAACCAAAGTTTTCGAGCCCGTGGTTTCCTTGAACATGCTCATTGCCATGAACGGATCGACCAACGATCACGTTTGGCAGGGCAGCAACCGGCGCCTATTCGAACGTACCGTAATCGCCGCAGCTTCAGCCGCCAGCCTGGCCGAACGGCGAGGCTACAGCTACGGGCTCATAAGCAACGCGGTAGCCACCTATTCCGGAAAATGGCTGAACGTGCCCACTGGGGCGTCCTCATCGCAACTCCCGCTGGTCCTGGAAGCATTGGCTATGGCCGCCCCCTATGTCGTAGCCTCCTTGCCCGAGGTATTTCGTGCCGAGCGGGATTCACTGCCCGGGGGAGCCACTGTATTGCTGGTTACAGGCGCGATTACCGACTCTATACCGGACCAGATCGCGGATATGCAGGCTAAAGGCTATCAGGTGACGGTGCTGTACGCCGGAGACGGCTCTCCGCCGGGCCGGATAGGCGGTGTGCCCGTTATATCGATGAGCCAAGAACTAGTACTCAGTCAACTCGGTTTTGGTAATTGTTTAAGAAAACGTCTAAGGTTGCCACCCTTTTTTAGGAGTGTTGACGTAGGAGGGTGGCAGCCATGGGACGAGAACGGTATGTGGTCCGGTTGGAAAGGGAAGAACGAGACCAGTTGGAACGACTGATTCGCGGGGGAAAGAGCCCAGCGCGAAAGGTTGCCCCAGCCCGTATTCTGCTAAAGGCAGATACGGGCTGGGGGGTGATGCGCATCGTGGAGGCGCTGGACACGTCTGCGGGTACGGTGTGCCGTACCAAGCGGCGGTACCTGGAGGGAGGACTGAAGCGGGCCTTGGAGGAAGATCCTCGGCCAGGACATCCGACCAAACTGGATGAGCGGGGGGAAGCGCACCTGATTGCCCTGGCGTGCAGCGAGGCCCCTCCAGGCCATGACCACTGGACCCTGCGGCTCCTGGCAAACAAGGTGGTGGAGTTGGGGCTGGCGCCCTCCATGTCCCACGAGGGAATTCGCAAGCGGTTGAAAAAAACAGTCTCAAGCCGTGGCAGAAGAAGGAGTGGTGTATTCCCCAGGTGAGCGCCGAGTTTGTGGCGTGTATGGAGGATGTGCTGGACCTTTACGCGGAACCCTATGACCCAGAGCGCCCGGTGGTCTGTTTCGACGAGACCTCCAAGCAGTTGCTGGCGGAAAAGAGGTCTCCGATCCCGCCCAAGCTGGCACGACGGGAGCGATACGATTACGAGTACCAGCGCAATGGCACCCGAAACCTGTTCATGCTGTGCGAGCCCCTGGCGGGCTGGAGGCATGTGGCAGTGACCGAACGTCGTACCATGGTGGACTTCGCTCAGCAGATGCGGTGGCTGGCCGATGAAGCTTACCCAGCGTCCGAGAAGATCCGGGTGGTGCTGGACAACCTCAACACCCACAAACCAGCTTCCCTCTACGAAACCTTCGAGCCCAAGGAGGCTAGGCGAATACGCAAACGCTTGGAGTTTCACTACACTCCCAAGCACAGTAGTTGGCTCAACATGGCAGAGATCGAGTTCAGTGTCTTGGCCAGGCGAGTCCTGCGCCGGCGTATTGCCGATGAAGAGACTTTGAGTGGCGAGATCGCGGCCCTGGAGGCAGAACGAAACCAAGCCGGAGCAACCATTGACTGGAGATTCTCCACTGTGGACGCCCGAGTCAAGCTTCACCATCTCTATCCTGCCAACAATTAGGTTGACTGAGTACTAGACGCCGATTCCGATAGCACATTCCAAGGGACGCCATACCCCGAAGATTCCGGCGGCGAGGAGGAGATTGAGCCGGTATTGGCGAAATAGCGCCATAACCTCTGCAGCGCTCTTCCTGGAAGCCTGCGCGTTGTACTTGGCCTTTGTGATCGTCAGCGCGCTGATAAATGTTCCGGAAACCAGACTACCGTTCTGGCTGGTGTTCATCGCCCTTGTTTGGGGATTTTTCCTATCGTATTACGTGCTCACTGTCAAAATAACTCCGCGGCTGCGTGGGCTGATGGGTCTAATAATCGGCGCACCCTCATTGCTTGTATTGGCTGCATTCAACACCGGGGAAGGGTTGCTGCCAATAAATGTTCTGGCCTCCGGCGACACCAATACGACGGTGGGGTTCATCGGCTCACTGATTTTTTTGATGGTGGTCTGGTGGCGGGCTGCGGAGGTTTCTAGGGAGGAGGCGAGCCTGGAATCTGTCCGTTCCGCTTTCTTCATTGGCTTAGCCGTTTTGTTCATAGCGGCCTTGACGGACAGCTTGCAATCGGAAAAATTGGTCAGCGGGTTCTTGGTGGTTGGATTCTTCGCTGTCGGCCTGGCCGGGTTATCGCTGGCCCGGTTCTCTTTTGAAGGTGGCGACAACCAACAGATGTCTATCGACTGGTTAGTGCCCATTGCGGTTACCGTCGGTGCTGTATTGGTTTTGGGGCTCTTGGTCAGCGCCGCCGGTGTGGGTGGCCTGGACGACGTTACCCGAGAGTTATTGCGCACCATCCGGACCGTCGGCTTTTGGCTACTCACACCGGTGCTTTTGCTTATGGGTCTCCTCGTTGAGCTAATGGTGAATATCGGCAACTGGCTGTCGAGCCGATTCGGCGGGGGAGACATTCAAGGGCTGCTGGAGGCCCAGGAGGGGCTGGCCGCCTTTCAAGAGGGATTGCGGGAGGAAGCCGCAAACTCCGAGTCGCCTAACAATCTATTCGCGGCGCTGAAATGGGCGGCGTTTACCATCGGGGCGGCGGCAGCCGCCTGGGTCGTCTACCGGCTCTTCCGGGCCCGGCGGTTGGTGGGCCGCTCGCAGGAAGTCGAAGAGACCAGAGAATCGTTGTTCAGTTGGAAGCGGGCGAACGACGATATGGCCGGTTTCCTGAGTGCCTGGTGGGCCAATATGTTTTCGCCAAAAGAAGGGTCGGCGCGGACTAGGAGAGACCCCCGGGACCCTCGAGAGTTCTACCATGCTCTGTTGGGGCTGGCCGAGCGGGTGGGCCAGCCCAGAAAAAACTGGGAAACTCCCAGAGAACATCAACGGGCCTTAGTCGGGCTATTGCCAGCAGACCCGGTGGCCAGCATTGTGGCGGGGTTTCAGTCCTACCACTACGGCCACTCAGAATTGGACGGGCCGGAGATCGAAAGACTGCACCAGGACTGGCAGGCCCTGAACGAATTTCTCAAGCAGCGGGACTCGAATTCGTGACCATCGGGCGGTCTCTCAACCGGCCTGCGCCGATAGGCGGACTACCTCCGGCTGCCGTTACGCAGGTCTTCCAAAACATTATTGATTTCAGAAAACCGCAGGTAACGGACGTTGCCGTCAAAGCTAGACGACGTTACCAGTATGCCCAGAAATTCGGCGTATTTGTTGAATACCGGCCCACCGCTCATCCCGTTGGTCGCAGCCGCGTCCACTTGGCCGTAGGCAAAGCCATTCGGCACCGGGTTCCAGAGAGCGCCGATCCGGCCGAAGGTGGCGATGGGCGTGGTCTGGGATATGTCGGGAACGAAGGCAACCAGAGCGACTTCATATCCCATTTCCTCCACCTGTCTGCCGGAAAGGTCTTCCAACACAAGATTGACCTTGGGGATTTCGACAATTAGGCCATCGACCGGCGCGTCCAGGGTCAAAAGGGCGATGTCGCGAGCAAAGTCATATCCGGTGACAGTCGCCGGCTGCAAGACCCCACCCTCAATGGAAACCTGGACTCTATCGATATTCCCCACCACGTGCTGGGCCGTCAGAATCTCGGTTGGGGATATTCGGACCCCCGAGGCCTGTGAGCCGGTAAGCCGGATAAATACCACGGCGCGGCGAATGTCGGTGACAAAATCTGCGAAGTCGGGTTCGGCCTGGCCCGGTCGGCCCTCAGGCCCTCTTGGTCCAACGAACCCAGGAAATCCTCTGGCGCCGGGGTCGCCCTCGGGACCTGCCAGACCCTCGGGGCCTGCTGGACCTGCCGCTCCTGCCCCTCCTGTCGCGCCGGACGGGCCCTCAGGGCCCGTCTCTCCGGTGCGGCCGGTACAAGCGACAGCGGCGAGCAGAACGACGAGCGAAATGGCCACCAGAAACGCGAAGCGGCGCGGCGTGGCAGGAGCGATGAGGAACCTCAAACGTTACCGGTCATTTGGTAATTCCCAGTTCCGCATCGACAAAGTATGGGACAAAAATATAGTAGGTTAGCGGAAATGCGGGAGTACCTGTTCCGCGATGGTTGCCATGATTTCCTGTAAGCGGACGGTATCTCCAGAATTGGGGGCCAGGACAATATGTTCCACTCCGGCGGCGCGGTAGGCCTCGATGGACGCCCGCATGGAGCTGGGATCGTCGCCGGGAATTCGGGCCCGGCTTGCGGCTCTGTCGCTCGAAGGCCTGCTCTCAGCTTCTACTTCTATCCGGGCGGACATGGTAATAGTGTTTACGTCACGCCCAGCAGCCGCAGCAATCTCTGCGATTTCCTTCCGGCCCAGTGCGAAATCCTCAGGCGACACTCCTGTAGGGTGCCAACCGTCGCCAACGGTTCCTGTCCGGCGTAGAGCGCCCTGGCTTGAGCCAGCAATCCACAAGGGTATGTGGGGCGTTTGGACTGGTTTGGGGGAGAAGCGCAGGTCCGAGAAATCCCACCTGCTGCTTTGGTAGCTAGGGGCGTGGTTGGTCCACAGTTCCTTCATGACGGCGATGGCCTCGTTGGTCAGCGAGCCCCTTTGTCGCATCGGTATGCCAAGAGCTTGAAACTCCTCTGCCATGGCGCCCACGCCTACCCCCAGAATCACTCTTCCGGCGGACATCTGGTCCAGTGTCGCGGCGTATTTAGCCAGTTCCACCGGGTTGTGGTAGGGAAGAACGAGTACCGAGGTGCCTAGGGCAACGCGTTCGGTGGTGGCCGCCAAGTACGAGAGAGTGGCCATGGGGTGGTAGTAGGGACGGTCTTCCAGTCGCTCTCGGATGTAGCCAGTGTTGAAGAGGTGGTCCATGACCCAGACCGAGTCGTAGCCCATTGTCTCGGCCAGCGGACCCAAAGCCAGAACCTGCTTTGGGTCTTCCACGCCCCAGTTGTTGGGTATCGTCACACCGAATTTCACGGAAGCTCCTCAACGATGGGGACCCAGGTCTGGGGACGCCAACGGGGCGCGTTCTGTGGTACGGACGGCTACGCTGTATCTACGGCTTGGATAACTCTGGCGGTTTCAATCGCAGCCATAGCCGAATTAGAGCCCATGTTGCCCGACTTGCCGCCCGCACGGTTGAGGGCTTGGTCCATATTCTCAGTGGTCAGCACCCCGAATATTGTGGGAACCCCGGTTTCCAAGCTGACGGAAGCGCACCCACTGGACGCCTGTCCGGCAACCATGTCGTAGTGGGAGGTCTCACCGCGAATCACGGCGCCCAGGCAAATGACCGCTTCATACCGGCCCGTCTTGGCTAACGCCCTGGCCACTACCGGGAGTTCGAAGGAGCCCGGGACCCAGGCGACAGTGATATCCGAGTCGCGGACGCCGTGCCGCTCCAGGGTGTCCAAGGCCCCACCCAACAATTTCTTGGTAATAACGTCGTTGAAGCGGGCAACCGCTATTGCAATCCGCAGCCCTTGCCCGTTCATGTCGGCTTTTAGCTCATTGGGCACGCTCGATCTCCTGGTACAGTATCGGGAAATCCTTCCCGGTTAATATCCCGGATTAATATCACGGTGAAACATTACGGTAAAGCGCCACGGCTCAGGTCAGGGAGATTTCTCTTCAGCCTTCTCAACTATTCGGGTACCTGCTTCAACCACCTTGGTGACCAGTTCGGGTTCGAGCACCACACCTAGGGCTTCGGTGTAGTCATTGATCACCGTAAGGGGCACCGACCGCACTCCGTATTTCTTGCCCAACGCTGGGAATTCTTTGAGTTCGATGACGTCTGCGGTAATGTGCTCGTTGGCCAATGCCAGAGCGTGGGCCATTCGGGCCATGGACGGGCAGTAGACGCTATCCGGGGTGACGAACACTTGCATGTGGACCGGGCTGTTGATCGCCCGCAAGCGTTTGCGAGTGTCCATGCTGAGGGGGGTGGTTCCGTTGGAGATTGTTTTGATGTCTTCTATGATCATCCCCAATTCATAGCCTGATGGTATACCGAAGAAGCGTACCCGAGACCCGGATTCGGTCCCGAGCACAATGGCGGGGATCCGGGTGATTCCGTGCTCTTTGGCAACGGCCGGTTCGGCGTAGAAGTCCACGGTTTCCAGGTTGAGTTTGGGTGAAAGAGAGGCTAGTTCCTCCATCAGCTGCTGGGTCTGCGGGCAGTATTTGCATTCCCGGCCCGGAACGGCGATCGGCGACGGTAATTGGGTGAACAACCGTAGCGCAACCTCACCCTTTAAGTCCTTTCTGAAGGTCCGTTTTAGTGTTGCTTTTTCCTGGTCCGGAATCAGGGACTGTTGCATCTCTGGAGGTCTCCCGGGGCGCTTGAATCGAAAGGCGCCTAAATCGAATTCCGAGGAACTAAAAGAGACCAGAACCGCAGGGGAACGAATACCAGTTTACACGGGAACTTTGGTGTTATCCACCCTCGTCCAACATGCTGCGAATGGTGAACATCCGCTGAAACAGGGTGATGCAGGAGACTGCGGCAATGGCCAAAAGAAACCACTCGATCTGGTTGGCAAGCAGCCCCACGCCGAGCAACACTACCCTTTCCGGCCGGGTCATAATTCCGGCCCGGGTGAACACTCCCAGCCCCTCCCCCCTGGCCCTCAGGTAGCTGACCCCCTGGGAGAATATCAAGGCCAAAAGGAGGACGGTGATAAAGAATATCCGGTAGTTATCACTGAAATCGGCCCTGAGGGCATATACGGCCAGCCCCACGAACAGGGCGGCCTCACTCAACCGGTCGAACACCGAGTCCAACAGTGCCCCGAAAGCACTGACCCGGTCTGTGAGCCGGGCCAGGGCACCGTCCATCAGGTCCAGAACTCCGCCCGCCAGGAACACGATACCCCCGGCCAGCAACCAGCCTGAGCCGACCAAGTAGGCGGAAACAACGGTTATGAGGAACCCAAGGATAGTAATGCCATTGGGAGTCAGGCCAAGCGCGCGGAAGAACTTGGCTCCCGGCACCTCGACATAACGGAGGACGGCGCTTCTAAACTGCTCTCTGCCCGGAAGCGCCATTGAAAGTGTACAGGCCGCCTGGGGAAGCCCTAAAGACTGCTTGGCGGCAAGATTCGTAATACTGTTCGACCTGACCGGCTACGACTTCCCACCGGTAATTCTGGGCGGCACGCCTGCCGCTCTCGCCCAATTTCAGCCGCAGTTCTGGCTGGCGCACCAATAATTCCAACGCCTTTGCCAGGGCCTCGCTGTCCTTTCGGGGGAAGAGGACCCCCTCCTCGCCGTCGCGTATCAGGCCGCGGAAGCCCTCGATGCTGGAGGCCACCACCGGTTTTCCTGCCGCCATCGCTTCCAACAAGACGATGCCAAAGCTCTCGGCGCCGGTGGCGGGAGAGCAAAAAATATCGGCGGACGCGTAGTAGCGAGGTAAATCTTCGTAGGGAACCCTGCCGAGGAATACTACGTCCTGCAGGTTACGCGAACTCAGCACCCCGTAGGACTCTTGGTCGGGGTTGCCCGGACCGACCACCAGAAGACGAATGTTGGGAAGGTCCCACTTTAACCGGCTGAAGGCCTCCAGCAGATAGCGCAGACCTTTCCTTCGCTCCAGCCGGCCCACAAACAGAATATTGGTCTTGTCGTCCTGGTATTCCGGCCAGGGAGCGGCCTTCTGGGAAAAATGGTCCACGTCTATCCCGTTGGGAATTATTTTGTAGTCACCCGGGAAGGTCTTGTTGACATAACGCTGTGCGGCCGGAGAAACAGCGATATTCCCGTGAAGGCGCTGCTGCCACCGCTTGATGATTGGGTGGGTGAAACGGTAAAGATGCTGCTGGCTATGGAATGCGTGGAAAGTGCCGACGTTTACTGTCTTGGAATACTCCAGAACGCAGAGAGGGAGGATGGGCGCCATCGGTTCGTGAAGGTGGATGATGTCGAATTGCTCGCGTGATAGCAGGGCCCGGACTTTTCGGTACAGCCACCAGGAAAGGGAGACGCGAGCGATGGAACCCCCACTGGGTAAGGGCACAGACCGGCCCAGCGGGACCAGCAGGTCTGAATCCTGACATTCCCTGGATGGGGAATGGGGCGCTAAGACCTGGACCTCGTGTCCTGATCGGCCTAATTCGCGGGCTAGTTGGGCAACATGGGCGGTTACACCGCCCGGCCAGGTGAAGTCATAAGGCGACACCATGGCAATTTTCACGGTTACCCTCCAACCCCGTTATCCTGGCTCCATTGTCCTGGGTTCGTTGAAAGACGCGGACCTGGTTTTCGCCTAGTCTTCGCCTGAAATAAAGGCGTCCACCAAGTCTCGGGCCGCATCGTCGGTGTATTGCTTGGGAGGCGATTTCATGAAATAGGAGCTGGGGCCATAAATGGCCCCTGATTGGCCGCGGTCCATGGCCAATTTGGCGCAGCGTACGGCATCCACCACCACACCTGCGGAGTTGGGACTGTCCCAGACCTCAAGTTTGACTTCCATGTTTATAGGAGCACCGCCGAACACGCGTCCTTCCATTCGTATGTAGCACCACTTGCGGTCTTTCAGCCACGGCACGTGGTCGCTGGGTCCGACGTGGATGTTGTCCGGATCGATTTCGCCGTCCAACTGGGAGGTTACAGCGTTGGTCTTGGAAATCTTCTTCGAGGTCAGTCGCTCCCGTTCCAGCATGTTCAAAAAGTCGGTATTGCCGCCGAAGTTTAGCTGGTAGGTGTTGTCCACAGTGACGCCCCGGTCCTCGAACAGGCGGGTCAAAACCCGGTGGGTGATGGTCGCACCGAGCTGGGATTTAATATCGTCACCGATGATCGGCACACCGCGTTCTTCGAATCGGCCGCGCCAATATTCCTCTCGGGCTAGGAATACCGGGATACAGTTCACCATGCCGCAGCGGGCGTTGAGGATTTGCTCCACGTACCACTTGGTCGCCTGCTCACTGCCCACCGGCAGGTAGTTGATCACTACGTCGACAGCCCGGTCTTGGAGAATGCCGGTGATGTCTGAAGTTGAATGCGTGGACTTCTTCACCAAGTGGGAAACATACTTCCCGACGCTGTCGTGGGTCATCCCACGCTCAACCGTAACGCCGTAATGTGGGACATCGGAGAACTTCAGTGTGTTGTTGGGCGGGGCGAATATGGCTTCCGAGAGGTCTTTCCCGACCTTGTTCTCATCGATGTCGAACGCGGCTACCACATTGATGTCCTCGATGCGGTAGTCACCAATCTTGGTGTGCATGATGCCGGGAATGTCTTCGTCCTCGGGTACTTCCACATACTTCTGAATACCCTGCACCAAGGATGAGGCGCAGTTCCCGACACCGATAATGGCTACGTTGATTTTCCCCACTGAACCGGCTCCTTTTACGCTTGACCCAGTCTGGCGAGACTACAGCTGCCAAGCCGCATGATTGTAGCAATTCGTTCCAGGCGTCACAAGGGGCCCCGAATCGAATTGCGACGGTTATGCGTGTCCGTAGGCACGATTTAACCGTAATACACCCGAGGTTTTGGAGGTTTGGTCTCACAGCGTCTGATTGTCAGACCGGCTGGTCGAGGCCGCGATAGATGAAATTACTCCGTAAAATTACTCGAAAAAACGGACAATCGCAGTGCGGTCATCATAGCGAAACCGCACCCCGAGCGTCTCGGGTACCCTGCCCTCGACCAACCGTTCGCTTATGATTTCCTCGATTCTCTGGGTGGCTTGGCCGGGCGACGAAGAAGTACGCACGATCTCAGCCAGTTCGTCTGCTTGCATATTGTCCGTTACACCGTCGGTGACCAGAACAAGGCGCGCCCCCGCCTCAACCTCCAACTCCACCAGCGCTAAGTCCCCCAACTCGGCGGCAGCCCCGATGGCCCGCGCCACACCGACGTGCAAAAAGCCCCCGGCCCGACCACAGAGCCGCTGGTGAGAGTCTTGGGTCACTAGGAAAATAGGGCTGTCGCCGGCCGCCACCACGTGCAAATGGCCGCCTCGATACAATGCCGCTGACACCGTCGTCAGAAGGAAGCGGCCCTGTCCCACTTGGAAGAACTCGTCGTTCACATCGGTGAGGATGGCGACAACGTCCTCGACAGTATTGACCTCTGCTTGGGACAACGCTTCCGTTAGCTCACGGCTGGCGTCGCCCCCGCCGTGGCCGGTAACCCCATCCATCACAACATCCAAGAATTCGCCGTTCCCCAGGTCTCGGGTCAACAAGCTGTCTTCGCCGTGAGCCGAATTGTCCTGCAGTGTCGAAAAATCGCTTGCAGCCATGGAAGAACTATTAAACTCCCTTCAATTTTTGTCCGGTCCGAGGCGGAGCGCTTTACCTCGCCACATCTGTCCCGCGGCGGTCGTGTTGTCACCGCTAACTTTCAGCATGCTCGTCATGCAACGTAGCCAACCAGTTCCTCTTCCGCGTCGAAAAGGAAGCTCCGCCAATAGTCCTCCTTGAGCCACTCCAACGCTTCGGTCCAGGCAACTTTAGCTTCTTGGCCGCCTGGAAGCTGCGAATCGCGGTCGAGCACTTCACGGAGGTAAGTGTTCAGGTCACTCCGGAATTGGCCGTACTCAGTGTAATCCCGGTCTCTAATCTTTTCCAGGATGACCCGGCCTGACGCCTCCACGCTTGCCGATGCCTGGTCCAAAGCGCGGCCCATCTCTTCGATCTCCTGTTCCACCCTGACAATTGGCCGTATGCCCCTGGCGTCACGGTATCCATCGGCCTGCTGCGGCGGCTCTTCGGGCGTCGTGTAGAACTTCATCAACTCCAGGCAGACGTCGTTGGCATCGTAGGGCGGCCTGCCCCGAGGGGCTTCGATGCCGGGTCCGGCCAACGCGCCGCCGTCGATCAGGGTTATTTTACCTGAGCTAGGCTGATAGAAGATGTTTTGAGGACGAAGGTCCAAAACGACGTAGCCAGCATCCAGAAAGACCTGCTGTAGGTCAACCAATTTGTTGTGGATCGGGAATTCGGGAATATCCAAGTTCCGTACCAACGGGAACATGGCGAACAAATTCTGGCCTGCGGCGATGGGAACCCCTTTTATCTTGGACATCATGTCGCCCAGCAAAGGGATTCCCCGCGCCCGTTCCTGAACGATTACTGTGTACTCCGCCCCCAATTCGTCGCCGAAATAACTGTCGTGAATCTCTCGGTCGGTGTAAGCAAGAATCGGCGCCACCAACTCCAGAGATGGGCGAACCTCTTGGTAGACCTGAACCATTCTCTCTGTGCGCGCTTCTATGGCTCCGTGCTGGTTACGGCTGACGGCCTGGGGCATGGGGCGTTTCAATACCACCTGCAGTCCGGTCTCCCGGTCGGTGGCGACCCTAACATCGTAGTCGGCGCCGCTGCCTAATCTTCCGGTGATTTCGTAGCGGCCAAGTTCGACCTTCTCCACCAAATGCTGCTCCGTACACTGGATGGGCCGAGGTAAAAATTACGCCCTGCACCCGGAAAATGCAACCAAAAGCTCGCGGGCCGACTCGCCGGCGCCTCGGATTCCGGCGTTCGTCGGAATGACGGGGGATGACCTGGAATCATAGTGTGGCCGGGTTTACCCTTCTTCAGCTGGCGTACCCTGCGGTGCTTGGTACACCAAGGTGGTCCATTCTTCTCGAAGCCATTCCCGTATCAAAGAAAATCCCAATGGCCTTAGCGCCGCATCCACTTCCGGTTGTTGGGTTTTCAACATACCGGACGAGACAAAAAGCGCCGCCGGTTTTAACGCGGCCACGATGAACGGCGCCCGGTCGGCCACTCCTCGGGCCGAAATGTTCGCGATGGCCAGGTCGAAATTGCCGGCTGGGGCGGTGGGGTGGGGCACTGAGCCTTGAGCCAGGCTCACCTGCTTTTGAATGCGGAGCCTGCGGAAATTCTGCCGGGCCGCGCCCACCGCTTGGGAGTCGATATCCAGAGCCACCACGCTTTCGGCGCCCAGCATGACGGAGGCTATGCTGAGGATTCCCGAGCCGGTGCCCAGGTCCAGCACCGACATGCCGGGCCAGACCAAATCTTCCAGGGCTTCCAGGCAGGTGTGTGTGGTGGGGTGGTACCCGGTGCCGAAGGCGATTCCGGGGTCCAGTTCGATGACGATTTGGCCGGGACGTCCATCTATTTTTTCGTCCAATTCCAACCAAGACGGTTTAATCACTAACCGCTTACCGATATGTAGTATCTGGAAATGGGACTTCCAGGAGTTTTGCCAGTCTTCGTCGTCCGGCAGGTCCCGGACCACCAAGTCTCCCACCGGCGCAACTGAACTCACCAACTTGACGCCGATTTCTATACGGGCCAAACGCTGCCGCGACCCAGAGGGCAAGTACGTGCGCAACGTCACCTGGCCCTGGCCCTCTGGTTGGGTGCTGAGGCCCTTGCCGTAGCGGCTAAACAGATAGGAGACCGGTTCTACGAACTGGTGGGGGACAGACAGGCTAAGCTCTTTCCAGGGCACGCGACCTCACGGAAATAGGAATCAAAACGAGTTGCATAGTTGCATAGATGAAGGATTCCGGGGGGCGGAAGGCAAATCGACAAGGGCGACCAGAAATACTGCTCCCAGAAACGCTTACCTAAAAGGCCTCTTTAATACGGTCGAATATCCCTTTGTCCTGGTCGTCGCCATCATCAGGACCGGAGCCGTTATCCGAATCGCGTCCGTTCCGCGTCGGTTTCTCTCCTTTGAACGAACGGGCCAACTCTTCCAGTAACTGCTTCTGATGGCTGTCCAAGGAGCCGGGAACCCTAACGTCGACCAGCACCCGGAGGTCCCCGCGGCGGTTCGCGTTCAAGTGAGGTACACCCTTGCCACGAATCCGAAACTCGGTCCCCGGTTGGGTCCCCTGCGGCAGCTTAAGCTTTTCGTCTTCGCCGTCTAGCGTAGGAATAAACTTCTCTGCTCCCAAGGCCGCCTCGGCGACGTTGATGGAAAGTTGATAGAGAAGGTCTGAGTCCTCGCGGTCGAATAGTTGGTGTTCCTGTACTTCCACGTAAACGTAAAGGTTGCCCGACCCGCCACCATCGGCGCCAACGTCACCTTCGTTGCTGAGTCGCACCTGCATGCTGCTTTCGACACCACCGGGGATTCTCACGGCGATCTTACGCTTTCGCCTTTCGCGGCCAGCGCCGCGGCAGTTGGTACATGGCGTTGTGATAACGCTGCCTCGCCCTCGGCAGGTGGAACAAGCAGTGACCTGAGTGAACTGGCCGAACACGCTGCGCTGGGCCCGACGTACCTGACCGCTGCCTCGGCAGGCGCCGCAAGTGTCCACCGAGGTGCCGGGCTCGTTGCCGGCGCCGGAGCAGTGATCGCACTGCTCCAAACGGTTGATTTCGACTTCCTTCTCGATGCCGAAGACCGCTTCTTCGAAACTCAACACGACTCGTTGTTGGAGATCGCCGCCGCGCTGTGCCTGGCGGCCCCGCCGGCCAGAGGAGTCGCCGAAGAATGAGTCGAAGATGTCGCCGAACCCGCCAAAGACATCGAACCCGTCGAACGGACGGTCGGCCCCACCGTTGGCGCCGACGCCCGCCTTCCCGAACCGGTCGTATTGGGCCCGCTTCTTGGAGTCGGAAAGGACCTGGTAAGCCTCGTTGATCTCCTTGAATTTGTCTTCCGCGCCCGGGCTCTTGTTGCGGTCGGGGTGGTACTCCATGGCCTTTTTCCGAAAGGCCTTGCGGATGTCTTCGTCGCTAACGTTCCTGGCAACGCCAAGGACGGAGTAGTATTCCTGATCGGCCATTAATTATCACTCTTGAGGGAGGACAAATTCGTAGACGCCATATTCACCCCATTATAGTCCAGCCTCAGTGAGCGCTCAATAGCACAAACGCAAAACTCGGACCGTTCGCGGGTAAAGCGCGGGAACAATCGACGCTGGAAGGGCCATCAAATATCACCACCAAATAATTCTACGAAATTTTGTTGTCGATAGGGTACTTTAAAAAGGGCCAAGAGACGGGTCTGCAATGACTTGGCGAGGGCTCAATTCTCCTTGACACGTCTAGCGGCACTAGTTACGATGTAGCTTGGAGCAAAGGCTCCAAATACAGGCACACTAGGCGGAAAGGGTACAGGTGATACCGTGGTGTTTATCATCGTAATCTTAGCCGTCCTGGCGGCCGTAGGGATAGGAGTTTCTACCTGGTTCGTTCTTAAATCCAAACGCGACACGTCGCGGTTACAGTCTGCGAATGAGAACGCTGCCGGTGTAATCACTCATGCCGAGGAGGAAGGTAAAAAACTACTCCTCGCTACACAGGAAGAGGTCCTAAAACTACGTACCACGGCTGAGACGGAATTAAAAGAACAGCGCCAGGAGCTTACCCGCATTGAAAGCAGGCACCTGCAACGGGAAGAGCAACTGGAGAGCAAAATTGAAACCCATGAACGCCGGCAAGGCGAACTGACCAATAAAGAAGAGGAAGTCGCTGAAGCCCGAAAGGAAGTAGAAGAGCTAAAAGGGGAGCAGACCAAGGCCCTAGAACGAGTCGCTGGACTCTCTGTGGATGAGGCCCGGGAAACGGTCGTGAAACGAGGCGAGGAAGAAGCCAAGCACGACCTAGCCAGGCGTTATTACGAATTAGAGAAGGAACAAAAAGAACGGGCCGACGAAAATGCTCGCCGCATCATTACCATTGCGATCAACCGTCTCGCTTCGGATGTAGTTTCCGAGAGCACTACCTCTGTGGTTTCCCTACCAAACGATGAGATGAAAGGCCGTCTCATCGGCCGTGAAGGGCGAAACATTCGTACTCTGGAGTCCCTCACCGGGGTTGACGTCATCATCGACGACACTCCGGAGGCTGTCACTGTTTCCTGCTTCGACCCGGTCAGGCGTGAAATAGCACGCCTCGCCTTGGAGAAGCTGGTCTTTGACGGCCGCATTCAACCGGCTCGTATCGAAGACATGGTGAACCGGGCCCAGGTCGAGATCGACCAGACGATCATGAAGGCCGGGGAACAGGCCACGTTCGATGTGGGCATCAGTGGCTTGGACTCGGAACTAATCCGGTTGCTGGGCCAACTCAAGTACCGGTACAGCTACGGCGAAAACGTCCTTCAACACTCGGTTGAAGTAGCGTTGTTGTCCGGAATGCTGGCCGCCGAGTCTGGGGCCAACGTTCAAGTGGCCAAGATAGGCGGTCTGCTGCACGACATTGGCAAAGCCGTTACCCACGAGGTCTCGGGGCCTCACGCTGAAATCGGTGCCGAGATAGCCAAGAGGCACGGTATCGGGCACAGTGCGTACCGTGGGATCTTGGAGCATCACTGGGACGAGCACGAGACCATCGAATCGTTCATGGTGGCTTCGGCTGACGCCATCAGCGCGGCCCGGCCCGGCGCTCGCAAGGAATCGCTGGAGCTCTACGTTAAGCGGCTTAAGGAACTGGAAGAGGTCGCCACCAGCTTCAGTGGCGTCGAGCGCGCCTTTGCTATACAGGCCGGCCGGGAAGTCCGGGTGGTCGTTAAGCCAGACGATATCGACGATATAACGTCTGCGACTCTGGCCAGGAATATCGCGAAAAAAGTCGAAGAAGAACTGGTATTCCCGGGTCAAATTAAGGTGACAGTTATCCGGGAAACTCGAAACGTCGAGTATGCCAGATAAGCCCAGGGACGGGGCCATGGCCCCAACTCTCGCAGATTAGCGGAATATCCCCTTCAGTCCGGTGGAAGCCGCTCCGCCCGGCACTACCGGTAAAAAGGAAGCCTTAAAGGGACCCAGGAGCGGGAACGAACCGTCTGCTGGGTCCCTTTTGATGCCCGGGTTTATATTGGGGTTGATATATCGGGCGCCGGCGTGATCCGGTCGCCCAAACCGAGGAACGGGTCTATTTGCGTATACTGATGATAGGGGATGTGATCGGAAAGCCAGGCCGTGATGCGGTCCGGGTCATTGTTCCTGACCTACGTAAAGAACTAAACATAGATTTGGTGATCGCGAATGGTGAGAATACCGCCGGTGGTTTCGGCCTCACCGTGGAAACCGCCTCCGAACTGCTGGATTCCGGTGTCGATGTCCTCACTTCGGGCAACCACATCTGGGACAAGAAAGAGATTATCCCTTACCTGGATGACACCCAGGATTCCGGCGTACCGATCTTGCGGCCGGCCAACTACCCGGATGCGCCTGGCATCGGACTCATCCAGTGGAAGGGCGTAACGGTTATCAACCTGATGGGAAGGGTTTTCATGGCCGCGCTTGACTGTCCTTTCCGGACCGCCGACCGGCTGCTGGAGGGACTGAAAGAGCGTGATGAAAACCCCGTCATCATCGTGGACTTTCATGCCGAAGCCACCTCCGAAAAACAGGCCATGGGTTGGTACCTGGACGGACGGGTAAGCGCCGTTTTTGGTACCCACACCCACGTGGGCACAGTGGATACCCGAATCCTGCCACGCGGCACCGCCTATCTGACCGACGTGGGGATGACCGGTCCGGTGGATTCGGTAATCGGCAGCGACAGAAACGCGGTTTTGGAGCGATTCCTGACCGCGATGCCCCAACGGTTGGAAGTGGCTTCAGGACCGTGCGTACTAAACTCGGTGCTGGTCGACGTTGACGATGCCTCCGGCACGGCCACCGCAGTCGAGCGGGTAGACAGGATGGTGGACTAATATGGCGGTAGAGGTAGACCTGCACCTGCACACCCTGGCTTCAGACGGACGGTTGACGCCGACTGAGTTGGTACGGTTGGTCGCCGAGCAGGGGTTGAAATGTGTGGCTATCACGGACCACGACACCACAGAGGGCTTGGCGGAAGCTTACGAAGCTGCCAAGGAGTTCCCCGGCCTGAGGATTATCCCGGGCATTGAACTCAGCGCCGACATCCCGGGAGACGAGGTCCATGTACTGGGCTACTTTCTAAATTACGCGGACCCGGACTTTCAGGGGCAGCTCAAACAGTTTAGGGCTGGCCGGGTTGACCGGGCCAAATTGATGGTCGAAAAACTGGATTCCTTGGGCGTCCACCTGGAATGGGAACGGGTCCAAGCGATGGCTGGTGACGGCGCCGTCGGCCGGCCTCACATCGCGCTGGCAATGGTGGAAGCAGGGTACTGTAACGAACCTAAAGAAGCCTTCCCGGAATATCTGGGGCGAAATGGCTTGGCCTACGTCGAGCGTTCCAAGTTGACCCCGGAAGGCGCTGTCGAAATGATCCGTAGCGTTGGGGGCGTCGCCGTATTGGCCCATCCGGCGTATATGAACGACATGGAAAGCGGCATCGCCAACCTCTCCAAATGCGGCCTGACCGGCATGGAAGTTCACTACTCCCAATACGACGATGACACCATCCGGCAACTGGCCCGTCTGGCCCGAGAGTACCGGCTCATCCCCTGCGGTGGGAGCGACTACCATGGACTGGGTAACACCGGGGAGTTGTTGCCCGGCAGCAATGGTCCATCCGTGGAGTCGGTGGAGTTGTTGGAGGCGGCGGCGTTAAAGACCGCAGAGTAAACCCCAGAACGCCAGCCCGGAACGCCAAAATGAGACATAGCCTCCGATAACGCCCATGGAAATCGCCGCGCTCTACATCGCATCTTATATCGTGGGGGCGATCCCGACCGCCTATCTCATCGGTAGGCTGGTCAAGGGAATCGATCTTCGCGGCGTCGGGAGTGGGAACATCGGCGGGGCCAACGTCTTCGAACATGTCGGTAAAAGATGGGTGGCGCCCCTGGCGATCTTCGAGGCATTTGTAAAAGGGGCCGCTCCGGTCTGGGCCGGTCTGTTTATCCTCGATCTGGACCGGTCGTCGATACTATTGATTGGGGCTCCGCTGATGGCCATTGTCGGCAACAACTGGTCGCCGTTTCTGCGGTTACAAGGCGGACGGGGCATCACTGTAACCGGCGGTGCGTTGCTTGCGCTGTCTCCGGTCCTGATGGTGGCCGTCGGCGTCGTGGCCATCGGTGGCTGGTTAATAACCAAGAGTTCGGGACTCTGGGTTCTGGTCTCCCTGGCGTTGTTGCCGTTGTGGGCTTATCTCGTCCACGACTATCTGTCGTTGGTCTGGTATTGTTTGGCTCTGTTGGGAATAATTGTGTTGAAGAGATTGTCCTCCAACTGGAGTCCATTTCCACGGGACATTCCACGGAGGAAGGTATTGTTCAATAGATTGGTCCGGGACCGCGATGTTGCCGACCGAAACCAATGGGTCAACCGAGCGCAAGGCACCACAAGGTGACTTACAATTTGCCGAGTTTCTGAGATATTCGGCGGTGGATTAGGAGCAAACCAGGGTTGTGATGGAACATCATCAATCGGTTAATCAAGACAACCGAGGCCAGTTTTTGCAACTGGCATCCCACCGTTGAAACGCGGCTGTCCTGCAGTCACTGTGGTAAGAGCATGTGCCCCCAATGCCTAGTTCAGGCGCCGGTGGGAATCCGGTGCCGGGAATGCGGCAAATCCGAAAAGATGCCGACCTTCGATGTACAGCCCACCTACTATGCCCGGGCAATTGGGGTTGGAATTGGCATCGCCATTGGCGGCGGGCTGCTTTGGGGGTTGTTCAACTTTATTTTCGGCGGGGTACCTTTCGTATCGTCGTTCGCGGCCTTGGCGATGGGCTACGGCGCCGGCGAGTTGATCAGCGTCTCGGTCAACCGCAAACGCAGCAAGGGTTTGGCCTGGATTGCGGGCGGGTCTGTAGTCATTGCCTACTTGATAAGCCTGCCAGCCAGTCCCTTCGGCCTGACTTGGTTCGGGCTAATCTTCCTCGGGATCGCTGTCTACATGGCCGTGGTCCGGGTTAAATAACTCCCGCCACAGCCGGTCCACTGTCTGGCGCACCACGGAACTATCGAATCCCCGTCGCTGCAGAAAAGCCCATAGCTTGCGCTTGAACTCTGGAAAGTCCTGCTGGCTGAGCCGGGAGGCATAGCGGGCAGCGGCCCGGTAGGCGTTTTCGTCGGCATCAAAGTCAGCCAACGCCTCCTGCACCACCTCGGAATCCACCCCCAAGCGGCGCAACTCGTTGCCGATTATCTCCGGTCCTCTGGGCCGGTGTTTTTCCCTCTGGCGGCGCCACTCCCGGGCAAAGGCTGCGTCGTCTAGGAGTCCTTGAGTCTGGAGGCCGGCCAGCGTTTGCTCCACCGCCTGTTCGGAGAAGCGTTCTTTGAGCCGCCGCCTGAGTTCTTCCACAGCCCGTGGCCGGTAGGCCAATAGGCGCAGGGCAGCCTGTTTGGCTTGGAGGTAATCTTGGGCTGGGTTCGGATTGGAGGCGGCGCCGAATGATGTCACAGCCGAGCGCCAAAGACGAAAACAAAAGGCCGGCTGGAGTGAATCAATTTCCACTTCCCAGCGCGGCCATTTGCAATGTCAATTGGGTTTGCCTCTCGGTGTTCCGAAATGGGACGCTATTCCAGACTCTGAATGTCGGTGATTGCCGAAGGTAGTATCGAGTCGGAAGAAGCCGTCATGCTTGAATCTTCCGATTGGGAGGGGCTGGCCTCCGGCCCAGTGTCTTCGGGGTTGTTGGCCGCGTTGCGGATACGCCCTTCCACCGAGGCAGCGATCTCAGGATGTTGCTCCAAGAACTCCTTGGAGTTTTCCCGGCCTTGTCCCAGCCGGGTCTCACCGTAGGAGTAGAATGCCCCCGACTTTTTGATGATTCCTTGGGTGGAACCTATCTCCAGCAGGTCGCCCATTTTGCTGATGCCTTGGCCGAACATGATGTCGAACTCGGCGACCTTGAAGGGAGCGGCTACTTTGTTTTTCACGATGCGGGCACGGACGCGGTTCCCGGTGACCTCGGCCCCTTGTTTGATGGACTCGACCCGCCGCAGGTCAATTCGCACCGAGCTGTAGAACTTGAGGGCCCGGCCTCCGGGCGTAACCTCTGGGCTGCCGTAGGTGATACCAATTTTTTCGCGCAGTTGGTTGATGAACACGACGGCCGTCTTGGACTTGTGGATGGTGCTGGTCAATTTACGCAGGGCCTGGGACATCAACCGGGCCTGGAGGCCCACGTGGGTGTCCCCCATGTCCCCCTCGATTTCGGCCTGGGGCACCAGCGCGGCCACACTGTCGATGACCACCGCGTCCACGGCGCCGCTGCGGACCAACTGCTCGGTAATGTCCAGCGCTTGTTCGGCGCTGTCCGGTTGGGCGATTAGCAACTCGTCCAGATTGAGCCCGCAGTTGCCAGCGTAGAGTGGGTCCAACGCGTGCTCCACGTCGATATATGCTGCAATTCCGCCGGCCTTCTGGGTTTCCGACATGATGTGGATGGCGAGGGTCGACTTTCCAGCAGATTCCGCCCCGAAGATTTCTGTAACCCGGCCACGGGGTATTCCACCGATTCCCAGGGCCATGTCGATGGCCAGTGACCCGGTGGGAATGGCCTCCGAGGCCAACGAGTGGCTCATCTCCCCCAGGCGCATAACTGCCCCTTTGCCGTGGTCCTTTTCAATGGAGCCCAAGGCAATGTCTAGGGCTACCTGCTTGTCTTTGTCCATTCTCTCCAACCTCACCCGACTATCCCGACCCGTCAAATCTGGGCCGCATGCGCCGCATCCTAACATAGGCCTATTTTCGGCAACAAGGAGCTACTGTCAGCGTTGAGCGTAGTTTCGGCTCAGGGAATGTTGTGTGTTCAAGGATTCGGTCAGTTGCGTTTGGTGCGATTGCGTTTAGTGAGATTTATGGGACCAACTGGCCCCGGCTAGAACTCTCAAGTACCGCCCTTAAACCCGATGATGACAGTCCCGTTCTCCACGATGACCGGGGTCACCCGTTCGCCGCCGGTTAACTCGATAAGGGCTGGGATTTGGTCGGTCTGCTTGGAAACATCTATCTCGGTATAGGCCACTTTACGTTGCCGGTAGTCCATCTTAGCTGCTGATGAATAGGCGCAATCGGGATGAGTGTACAAGGTTACTGCCGGGTCATTGGCTTGAGTCACGTAAATTCCCCTGGCTGATCGGTCTTGGGTGTGGGACTGTGTAGTCCAAGCCCAATTGTAAGGGCGGGGCGTATATTCTTCAACGAACGGCCATATCTCATGGTCTACACTGATCCTATGGCCCACGGTGGACGCAGCGGCCCCGAATCCCGTAGTATCGACGCGATGGATTGCGACAGTCAAAACACCGACTCGGCGCTGGCCGCGCTCTCGTCAATTTTGGATGAGCTCTCGATAGCAACCGGGCGAATTACTCCGAGGCCCAGAGGCTCCAGACTAGACGGAGAACCCCGCTCCCGGCTGGAGGCCGCCGTTGACTCGGCGCAACGGTTTCCGGCTCTTTCTGAAACCTTGGTTTACGGTAATGTCTGCTATGCACTGGGCCGGCACGATGACGCGGCAGCGGTCTATCAGGGCATAATCCGCTCGGACCCAGCAGACGCCGCAGTGAGGTTCAATCTAGGCCTCGCGTATTTGCGGTTACGTCGGCCCAGCGATGCCGTCGGGGAGTTCACCGCGGTGTCTGTCCGGGAGCCTCACCTGCCGGAGGCTTACTACCAAAGAGGGAACGCCCACGACGACCTTGGGGACATCGATCTGGCATTGGATGACTACTCGAGGGCCATTGAGTTGAACCCTGAATATGTCCAGGCGATGTACAACCGGGGCGTCGTTTTGGGGCACGTCGGGCGCCACCAAGAGGCGGTGGCCCAATTCGACAAGGTGATTGCGCTGAGCCCTAACATATCCAATGCATTCTTGAACCGCGGCGCATCGCTGGATGAACTCGGCCTTCACCAAGAGGCCATCCTTAGTTACTCCAAGGCAGCAGACCTTAATACCGACAACGCCCACGCATTGTTCAACCGGGCCCGAACATACTACTACTTGGGCCAGTTGAACGAATCCTTGGCCGACTATACCGAGGTGGTCCGCATCTCTCCCGAAGACGCCGAAGCCTTCAACAATCGTGGCCTGGCGTTCGACGCCTTGGGCGACTACGAAAGGGCCCTGGAAGATTATGACCAAGCGTTGGTAATCAGGCCGGATTTCGCCGAGGCCCACAGCAACCGGGGCGCCGTGTTGGAGGCCAAAGGAGTCTTGGAAGGCGCTTTGAAGTCTTATACCTCGGCTCTGGCTTCCAATCCTAATCTGGCGTCGGCCCACTACAATGCGGCCCGGGTGTATTCCCAAACCGGAGATGTCGCTTCCTGCCTCAGCCATTTGGACCAAGTGCTCAAGCTGGCTCCAGAACTGGCCGAAGACGCCGCTCAGGACGAACACCTGGGTTGGGCGCTAAAGATGAAGCGCATGAGGGAGGGGCAGGGCCCGGGCCCAGAGGAATCGCGAGACGATGTTTTCTAGCGGCTTTTGGGGAGGGGCCGAGGCAGGTCTGAGTCAGGGTCGACTTCGAATATCTCGTCTTCCATTTCCAATTCTGAGCTAACATCGTCGGACATCCCGTCCGGATGGCCGCGGCGGCGACGGGTAAAAAGGCTCCTCAGCAGGACGAGGGAGGCCAGGACGAAAAGCCCCGAAATTATGTCACGCTCTATATGGTAGTACTGGCCCACGCCCAGCATTACCAGAAAGCAGGCGCAGATTCCCCAAGTCGACCGCAGCGGCGACCGCCACATCACCACTATTGTCGCCACGCCGACCAAAACGCCCAGACCGGCCAATCCCGGTACCAAGGCCAGTGTTACTCCCATCAGCGGCGCCATGCCGTCGCCACCGCGGAACGAAGTGAAGACCGACTTCCAATGGCCCACCACCGCCGCGCCGCCCGCCACCAGCATTAATGGCGGCGACACGTCAAGCAGTCCGGCTACTATCACCGCAGCAGCGCCTTTGGCTAAATCGCCTACGAACACCAGCGCCCCGGTGCGGTGGCCGACATTCCAGAACACATTGGCGGTGCCGGCCAATGTGTTGCCGGTGGAAAAGACGTCGACGCCTCTAAACCGTCCGGCCAGGTGAGCGAAGGGCAACGCTCCCAAGAAGTAACCGGCCGCTACAGCAGCCATGACGGTTGGGATTTCGAGAAAGCCTTCCAACATGGTCATTGTTCCGTCTGCCTCTAAGTCCTTCCAGTGGGTTCTTCCAGCCTACGTTTGAGGCTTCAGGAGGACCGCATTTGGTCATGCTGACCGAAAACAGCCAGCATTAATTCAATATATCAGGCGGCGCGGCTGGAAAATAGCACAATCGAGACCGAGTCAGTGGCTCTGGTAAATCCGGGTCCGTCACCCGGGTCCGGCAGAGCGACCTTAGGAATCAAGCTGGCTTGTTGCCTACGAAGAGCCAATAGCCCAACCGGCCGTTGGCCACCAGTTCCCGCACGGCGGCGATGAGCCGGGGCGCCTGTTCCAACGGTCCGCCACCCGTTTGGCCGCCAAGGCGCCGGAAGGCGGGGTACGCCGCCAGCTTGGACCCCACTTCGTCCAGAATCTTGGTGATCTCCTGAGACGTATCCAACTGCTGGGTAACTTCGAACCCGCCCTCTTCCAGCAGACTCACGTAGCCCTGGGCGGTCAACGCGTCGGTTAAACACAAGATGTGGCCCAAGTCTCCTTCCAACTCAGGTGGCAGAGCTCCAGGCTCGATGGTCACGTCACTCAGACCGAAAGTTCCCCCTGGCCTCAACAACCTGGCTGTCTCGACAACCGCCTTGGACTTGTCCATGAATAGGCTCATGGAGCACTCACACAGGGCGCGGTCAAAGGACCCGTCGCGGAACGGCGGGCTCTCGGCATCGCCCCTAACGAACCAGGTGGCGACGTCTTGCGCTGAGCCGGCGGCTACGGCGTTGGCGTGTTTCAACGCGGCCTCACCAAACTCAACGCCCACCACGTTACAGTGGAACACCCGGGCCACCGCCATTGCGCTGGTGCCGCGGGCACTGGCCAGATCGACGACCCATTCGCCAGGTTGGATGCCGATGAGCCGACCCAATTTGTTGGTCAACCCCAGCCCGCCCGGGTGCAGCGTGTCGCCAAGAACCATCTTGGCCAGGTCCGACTGGTAGAGGTCGGCGCAGCAGGCTTTAGCTACGGCTTCGGTTGGCGAACTCAATCTTCTTACGACCTTGTTCCAGGGCTTGCTCTCGAGTCAATTGCTCTCTGATCTCTTCCCGGTAGCCCACCGAATTATAGGCACAGAACGGTATTACCCGCCCGTCCGGCACCAAAATTCCCA
Source organism: Dehalococcoidia bacterium (assembly GCA_965247605.1). Taxonomy (GTDB): domain Bacteria; phylum Chloroflexota; class Dehalococcoidia; order Lucifugimonadales; family UBA3495; genus VXOI01. The sequence goes on from CBDFHM010000009.1 coordinate 197,664, forward strand.
CGCAGCACTTCATGACCTGCTTCACGTTGAAGGTGTAGGCATCAAGGAAATCCTTGATGGCGATCTGGAAAATGTGGTCTTTCAGGTGGCCCAACTCGTAGCCTAATTCCAGTCCGGGTCCGCAGGCGCATTGGAACTGGTCAGCGGTCTTCTCGGTGCCCGCCACGGCCGATGCCGACCACAGGCCCTCCAGGGCTTTCTGGACGTCGGCGGCATTGGGAGGCTTGGGCAGGGCCCGGTTGGTGATGTAGTCCAGGTACTTGTCTATGTCCAGCATGCGAGGGAGGGGGACGGTATTTTCACCGTCTACAAAGACGTAGGAGTTGACCTGACAGGTGGGGAAACAGCAAGGAACAGGAACGAAGTCCTCCAGCACGAACCGGCCTTTCGTCTGGTCGACAATGCCGTGAATGACGTCGGGAATGGTGACCCGCTCCATCGGGTCAAACTTGATGTGGCGTCCAACGTGGGTTACTGGTTGGAACACCACGCCTCGGACCGCCGGGTGCTGAAGGCCGAACTCCAGAATGGCGCCGACCTCGTCGGTGTTCACGCCCTGTTCGATGGCCGCTACCAACACGGCGTCTAAGCCAACCTGGTGCATCCGGTCCAGGGCCTGCATCTTCAGCTCCAACAGGTCCTCGCCGCGTATCGTCTGGTAAGTCTCGGAACGAAGCCCATCGAACTGAAAGTAAATCACGGGGTTCAGCTTGGCCAACCCCGCCAAGAATTCGTCGTCTCGAGCGATGCGGACCCCGTTGGTGTTGACCATGACCTGCCGGATACCCCGGTCTTTGGCGGCCTGGATCATCTCGAATAGCTGGGGGTGAATGGTGGGCTCGCCGCCGCTGAACTGGACCACTTCCGGGTCACCCTCGATCTCGACGAAACGGTCCAGCATCGACTCAACTTGGGTCATGGTGAGACTGAAACCGACGCCAGCGTTGGCAAAGCAGATCGGGCAATTCAGGTTGCAGGCTGAGTTGACCTCGATCAGGGCCAAACAGATGTGTTGTTTGTGCTCGGGGCAAAGTCCGCAGTCCAGCGGGCAACCGTCCTTCACCTCGGTGCTGAACTCCAGCGGCAGGGTCCCCGGCTTGTTGAACTTGACCGAGTCGACGTACATCTCGGCGTCGGAGCTAATAATAGCCTCGGTCCAACCGTGTTCCGGGCACCTTTTGCGCATGAACACCTTGTTGTTCCGTATGATTATTTGGGCGTCGATGACCGCTTTGCACTCCGGGCAAATACTGCGGGTCAATTCGTGGAAGATATAGTCGGCGTCTTGCTTCACCCGGGGCTGGGTGTCCTTTGCTTGACCGTTATGGGACCCTGTTGAGGAGACTGCGTCCACTCCGTTCCTCCTTAAATCTGCGACTACACCGTCAGTTTCTTGTCCACCAACCCGCGCCCTCGCCGCACATCGTAGATGTGTACTGTTGATTCCAGAAGTTCCTCGCCACCGATCACCAGCGCCAGCACTAGTACTCAGTCAACCTAATTATTGGCAGGATAGAGATGGTGACGCTTGACTCGGGCGTCCACAGTGGAGAATCTCCAGTCAATGGTTGCTCCGGCTTGGTTTCGTTCTGCCTCCAGGGCCGCGATCTCGCCACTCAAAGTCTCTTCATCGGCAATACGGCGGCGCAGGACTCGCCTGGCCAAGACACTGAACTCGATCTCTGCCATGTTGAGCCAACTACCGTGCTTGGGAGTGTAGTGAAACTCCAAGCGTTTGCGTATTCGCCTAGCCTCCTTGGGCTCGAAGGTTTCGTAGAGGGAAGCTGGTTTGTGGGTGTTGAGGTTGTCCAGCACCACCCGGATCTTCTCGGACGCTGGGTAAGCTTCATCGGCCAGCCACCGCATCTGCTGAGCGAAGTCCACCATGGTACGACGTTCGGTCACTGCCACATGCCTCCAGCCCGCCAGGGGCTCGCACAGCATGAACAGGTTTCGGGTGCCATTGCGCTGGTACTCGTAATCGTATCGCTCCCGTCGTGCCGGCTTGGGCGGGATCGGAGACCTCTTTTCCGCCAGCAACTGCTTGGAGGTCTCGTCGAAACAGACCACCGGGCGCTCTGGGTCATAGGGTTCCGCGTAAAGGTCCAGCACATCCTCCATACACGCCACAAACTCGGCGCTCACCTGGGGAATACACCACTCCTTCTTCTGCCACGGCTTGAGACTGTTTTTTTCAACCGCTTGCGAATTCCCTCGTGGGACATGGAGGGCGCCAGCCCCAACTCCACCACCTTGTTTGCCAGGAGCCGCAGGGTCCAGTGGTCATGGCCTGGAGGGGCCTCGCTGCACGCCAGGGCAATCAGGTGCGCTTCCCCCCGCTCATCCAGTTTGGTCGGATGTCCTGGCCGAGGATCTTCCTCCAAGGCCCGCTTCAGTCCTCCCTCCAGGTACCGCCGCTTGGTACGGCACACCGTACCCGCAGACGTGTCCAGCGCCTCCACGATGCGCATCACCCCCCAGCCCGTATCTGCCTTTAGCAGAATACGGGCCCGGGCAACCTTTCGCGCTGGGCTCTTTCCCCCGCGAATCAGTCGTTCCAACTGGTCTCGTTCTTCCCTTTCCAACCGGACCACATACCGATCTCGTCCCATGGCTGCCACCCTCCTACGTCAACACTCCTAAAAAAGGGTAGCAACCTTAGACGTTTTCTTAAACAATTACCAAAACCGAGTTGACCGAGTACTAGCAGCACCGGAATGTGCCAGGCCCACGCGGCGCCCAAGGCAAGCAGCGCCAGGCCAATGACCGCTAAGCGGAAACCCATCAAAAAAGTCAAAATCTTGGCCGGGTCGGAACGTAGGGCCTGCCGGAGCCCGACCCACTCGTCAATTGCGCCCCGCAGCGAAACGAGCGTCCCCAGCGCCATGAGCGCCGAGGCTGGATAGATTCGCCAGGATAGTTCAACCAATACGTCCATCATGTCCTCCATACGCGGGTTCGCCTATCGGGGCACTTCTGGTCCGCAGGTGGGATGAGTCTAGTACAATTGTGATGCGTTTCTCAAGGATTAGATGCATAATTTCAAGCCCGGTTAAATCTGATTAAACACGGCTAAGTTCAACATAAAGGCTATCTAACATGAAATCGGAATCAGCAACCGGCGCGCTCTCCGGGATGGTGGTGCTCGACCTGACTCAGATACTGGCCGGACCGATGTGCACCATGGTCTTGGCCGACATGGGCGCCGACGTCATAAAGGTGGAAAAGCCCAACGGCGGCGACGACAACCGCCGGATGGGGCCGCCGTTCATCACGGACTGGTCGGCCGGGTTCCTAGCCGTCAACCGCAACAAACGCAGCCTGGTGCTGGACCTTAGGGAAGAGGCTGGACAAGCGGTCTTCAAGCGGTTGGCAGAGGTTGCGGACGCCGTAGTCGAGAACTTTCGTCCGGGCGTGATGGAACGCTTGGGCTTGAGCTACGAAGAGATCTCTCGAATCAACCCAAAGCTGGTCTACTGCTCCATCTCCGGTTTCGGTGGCACCGGTCCGGCCGCCAACCGGGGCGGGTTCGATTTGGTGGCCCAAGGCGTCAGCGGGTTGATGAGCATCACCGGCCACCCCGGCGCGCCTCCGGCCAAGGTCGGCGTTCCCATCACCGATCTGACGGCGGGTCTGTTCGCCGCCAACGGCGTGCTTTCCGCCTACATCCATGCCCTGAAGACCGGGCAGGGGCAACAGGTCGACACCTCGTTGATGGAGGCCGGGGTCGCCTACACCGTATGGGAATCGTCGGTCTACTTCGCCGATGGCGAAATACCGGGACCGTTGGGCTCGGCACACCGAGTATCGGCCCCTTACCAGGCACTCCGGACCAAAGACGGCTACCTGAACATCGGCGCCGCCACTCAGCCAACCTGGGAGCAGCTATGCCGGGCCATCGGTTTGGAGGCCCTTATAGAAGACCCTCGGTTCAAGATTCCTGGAGACCGCAAGGCACGCGAAGCAGAGCTAGCGGCCCTGCTGGAAGAGACGTTCTCCCAAGAGACCACCAGCCACTGGTTGGAGTTGTTGGATGCAGCCGGAGTGGTGGCTGGGCCGATCTACAACATGGAGCAGGTCTACCAAGACCCGCAGGTGCTGGCGAGGGAGATGCTGGTGGACCTGGAAGACCCGGAGTTGGGCACCATCCACAACATCGGAGTGCCCGTAAAGCTGTCAGAAACCCCCGGCAAGATACGCAGCCGTGCCCCGGGTTTGGGCGAACACACGTCAGAAGTGCTGTTGGAGCGCGGCTTCAGCCAAGCCGAGGTAGCGGAGCTGCTGGAAGCGGGCGTGGTGAAGGAGAATCTGGGCAGCGGTGCGCGGCGGTAGAGGGCTAATCCTCACCGAAGAACCTGCGGCGGACCGCCTCGTCTAGCCGCTCGCCGGGGCCGCTGAGGAAGGTGTCGGGGTTGCGGGTGCGGTCCTCTCGCCACGTGGGGAACGCCTTGGCCCGCCGAGCGTCGGCCCCGGGACCCGTCTCCATCAAAAGCTGAGTCTGCCAGTTCTCCATGGTGTGAACCACGCCGAAGTAAAGCTCCCTCGCCTCGGCGTAGGCTTTGCCAGCCTCGGTCCAGTCCTCGTTTGCTAGTAGCTGGTCCCTGAGGACTCGGGCGTCGCGGAGAGCCATGGACAGCCCTTGGCCTCAAGTGGGATCGGTGTTGGCGGCGGCGTCGCCGATAAGCGCCACGCCACTGCGGTAGGCGCGCTCCGCCCAGACGGACCGGCCGTCGAACGTCGCCAATGGGCCTACCGGCTTGGCGTTGGCGTAGACACCGGCTGGCCTGCCTGAAGCTATCATCTGTTGCAACAATTCGGAGAGGTCCGACGCTCCGCTAAATCGCCGTTGGGTGGCGGCGGGCCAGCACAGATACGACCTGGTGCGACCGCGTGCTTGAGGAAAATTGAGGACGAAACGACCTGTGGTCGTGTCTAACCAGGCATGGGTCGCATCGTCGGACAACGCCACCCCTTCCAGCAACACCCCGGCCACCAGGATTTGTTCCGGGTCTCGCCCCACCTCGAACCCGGCCCAGGACCGAACAGAAGAGCCGCGGCCGTCGGCGCCGACCACCAACCGGGCTGTGAAAATTCGTTCGCTTTCATCCAACGTCAAAGACACAGCGGGTTGCGGCCCAATTTCTACTCCAGTCACCCGCGTACCGCGCCGCACGGTTGCCCCCAAGTCTTCGGCCCGACGCAGCAGTGCCTCCTGAAGGTCGGGATGGTAGCAGGCTTGGACCGGCTCGCCGGCCTTGGTGGTGGTTACCAGGTTTCGGTGGCCGGAGCGCTCAGCGCCTTGGTAGGAGTCCCAGAAGGTAAGGGGATTGGTGTTGGCCTCGGCCAGGGTCGCTTCCAGACCAAGGGCCTTGGCCTCGGCAACGCCCCAGGGCATGCTGGCCTCGCCTCGAACCCGGTCCCGAAACTGGGTTTCGGCCTCCACGACCCAGCACGTTGGCGCCGGCTTGGGCCATCACGCCAGCCAACGCGGACCCGCCGACACCTCCGCCGCCGATGATCAGGTCATTATTCTCTGTAGCCACAATGCTCTCCTTCGTCAAGCGGTCTAATGAGAGGTATCGCCAAAGAATAATACCGCCTGAACGTGCGCCGAAAAGCAGGACGAGACAGAGGTTAGGCCACTGCGGCGCACCGCCGCCCGGTCAGACGGCGGTGCGCCAGGGGTGGCCGTCGGTGGTCTTGAGGAAGGTTTCAACCAGCGGAGCGCTGGAGCAGATGACGCTGGGACTGAACAATGTCGCCTTGGCTCCTTGGCGGTCAACTACAACTCCGCCAGCCTCTTGGATGATGATTAGTCCGGCGGCGATATCCCAGGGCGCCAAAGAATGGTGGAAGAATAGGTCCACCCGACCGGCCGCAGCATAAGCTACTCCCAAACCGGCGGAGCCCATCATCCTGACGCTGTACATGCCGGGCCACAACGACCGGATCAAATCCAAGGCCAATCCTGCCTTTTCGTCCACATAACCCAAGTCGCAACTCAAGAGACAGTGGCCCAACTCCTGGGACCGGGAAACCGAGATTCGAGACCCGTTGAGGAAGGCCCCCTGGCCCTGTTGCGCGGTGAACATCTCCTCGCGGACCGGGTCGTAGGTCACCCCGGCCACAATGTCGTTGCCTTCGGCCAAGGCGATGATGCTACAGAAATGGGGGATGCCGTGGGCGTAGTTGCGGGTGCCGTCCAAGGGGTCGACTACCCAAGTGTAAGGAGCGGAGCCAGCCACCGGTTTGGATTCCTCGGCTAGGATACCGAAGTCAGGAAACTCTCTGGTGAGAATTTCCAGGATCTTCTTTTCCGCGGCTAAATCGACGTCGGTTACGATGTCGGCACGGCCTTTGAAAGTGATCTCCTTCTCCGCGTTCCAACCGGCCCGGATTATTTCTCCGGCGGCCCGTACCGCCTCCAAGGCTATATCCATGGCCGCACGGCCCGATCCCGAAACTGGTAATTCTAGCTTGGTTGTCTCGGTCATCCCATCCTTGCCGCTGGGCTAATAGCTGACAGCTGATTGCTGACCGCGGAAAGCTATCTCAGCCCCATCTTTTCGTAAACCTCGCCGATGGTTTCCACGGCGATCCCCCTGGCCTTCTTGCCGCCCTCGTGGAGTATCTCACGCACGTATTCCGGGCGGGCCTGGAATTCCCGGCGGCGCTCCCGCAGCGGCTCCAAGTAGGTGTTGATGTTGCCCGCCAAGTGCCGCTTGCAGTCAACACAGCCTCGCTGAGCGGTGGTGCACTCGTCATAAACGGTGGACACCTCGGTTGCCGGACTGAAAATTTTGTGCAAGGAATAGACGTTACAGATGTTTGGCCGCCCGGGGATGTCCCTGGTAGTGCGTTGCGGGTCAGTGAAGGCGGTCATCACTCTCTTGGTCGTCTCTTCCGGAGTCGCGGCCAGGTCCAGGTGGTTGTCTAATGTTTTTGACATCTTTTGGCGGCCGTCCAGTCCCACTAGGAGCGGGGCTTCGGTGAGCTTGGCTTGGGGCTCCGGGAACGTTTCGCCAAAGAAGTTATTGAACCGCCTAACGATCTCTCGCGACAACTCGATGTGGGGCACTTGGTCTTGGCCCACTGGAACGGTGTCGGCTTTGTAGAGGATGATGTCGGCGGTTTGTAGCACAGGGTAGCCCACCAAGCCGTAGTTGACCGACTCCTCGGTCTCGTCCAGTTGGCGGACTTTCTCTTTGAAGGTGGGCACCCGCATCAGCCAGCCCAAAGGGGTGACCATGCTGAGGAGGGTGTGTAGGGTCATCACCTCTGGGACGTGGGACTGGACGAAGACGATGCTCTGTTCCGGGTCGATACCGGCCGCCAGCCAGTCTAGCACCATGTCTTCGATGTTAGCTTGGATGGCCTCGGTCTCGTTCAGGGACTCCACCGTCGTTAGGGCGTGGATGTCCACGGCGCAGTAGATGCAGTCGTAGTCCTGCTGGAGGGCCACCCAGTTCTGGAGCGCCCCCATATAGTTGCCCAGATGCAACATCCCAGTGGGCCGCATCCCAGAGAAGATAACGCCCCGCGTGTTTGTGGACTTCTTAGATCTGTTTCCTGTGGTCATAGTCCCAGCTCGGTGTGTGCGTCGAAATCAGTCACGCCCGAGGGCGCCAGCGGAGTCTAGCATAGCCCCTGTGGTGCGGCAAGAACCGGGACGTGCGGGCGGAAGAGAGTTTGTTAGTTACCAGCTTTTCTCGTAGCGGCCGATTCCAACAGGCCCCCGCTGTACCCTGGATCTTCGTTGCCGCGTTGAATGCCCCGAAGGTAATCGACCGTGCTGGTTGAATTCCCAGATTAGCTGCTGACACATGGTGCCCAGAGTCATCGTGCCGCCTAGAGGATTGACCAGGGCGTTGGGCAACCAGTCCAACTCTTCAGGGGTGAGCCCATCCACAGACCGCAGCATGGCGTTTTAATGCTGCTCGAAGCAGTCTTGAACAAAATTCCTCAGGTTCAACCGTGCACCACCTCCTATTTATCTGCGTAACTCGCTTACTAATTAATAGAGGTTTGTATGAAACAAAGTTGCTAACCCGAAACTTTAGTCAAACGTGAGGATTAGATTGAATGTAGTGAGCTCTTCCGTCGAACTGCCTCCGATCAAGATCGCGTCGATAGGGTCCAAATATGGAGCTACATTGTCCCGGTAATCGGCACGATCAGAAGGGCTAACCGCATCTAAGTAGGCATTTACAATTCCTCGCACTGAGGCAAATATTAGGTAATCTAACTGTCCGTCGATCTCGCTCAGCGCCCGGCGGTAACCGGAATTTTGACTGAGCGATTCTATTTCTCCTGCGTTGGATTTTGCGGACCGGCGCAACGACTCACGAGTAGTCCCGAAGACAACGTAATTACTCAATACAAAGTAGCCCGGCTCATATTCGACGCCCCCCAACCCATTTGTTTCAATGTCCACTGTCACGGCCTGTAAGTCACCCAATTTAAATTGGTCAATGTCCAGTCCCTGCCCTTCAAGACTATCGACAATGTTCTCTAGGGCGGTTTCTGTTGCTTCGCTGTCGTTAAACTCGGCCAATGCCAACGCGTGCAAAACCGGAACGTCTTTGGCAAAGTTGGTGGGCAGCAGCGCAATGGCGACTTCGCCTGTTATCCAACGCACAATGTCGCGCTCAATATCAAGGCCGAACTCATCGTTAAAATCTTGAAGTACCCGTTTGAATGTGGAGTTATCGCTAGACAAACTGACTGTGATCGAGTCGCCAGCTCGCCACCTGAGGTCGCGGATTTGAGTGCCTTTCGGCACCTCGAACACCATCCAACCGTCAATACCAGTGTTTCTGGGCAACTCGAAGGAGCCCTCCAAGAACAAGACCGAGCGTTCGCGGACATCAGGCCCTGACCCCTTGTCTACTACCAGCACTTGGGCCGCTTGGGGCGGGGTGTCCGCCGTGCCGCAATTGTAGTCGAACACGCCGGCCCGGCCGAAGTTGTGGGAGATGGAGCCGCTGGGCGCGATTTCGCCCCGGCCCGTTCCCCCCAAAGGAACCTCCGCGCCGTCGAACTCGACGAAGTGTTGGACGTCACCTTCGTTGGTCCACTTCAGCTCGGTGCCGGTATCGACCACCAGGCGGTTGGGGTCGAAACACTGGCCCAGGTTCATGCGTATCCGGGCATCGGGTTCCCCTCGAAGGTCTTGGTAAACCGATTCCGAAATGGCCAGAGGAAAATAACTGCCGTTGGAGAAGTCTCGCATCTCGGCCGCCGCCCGGTCAATGTTGACGATGGTGCTGACCGCCGTGTGATTCTCCACTTTCAGGCGCAACAAGACCAATTCAAGGTCGCCAGCGGAAGGGGGAAGATGCCAGTGCCTGACGACCTGCTGAGGGTCTATGGTCGAGTAGCGCAACTCCGCCACCCGGTCCATGCTCATCACATTGAGGTGCAGCGTACGTCCTTGGTGATACCGTCCGATGGCCGGGCCGCCATCTGTCAACTCCGCCGACTGTCCTAAGTCAATCTGTTCTTTGAACTCGTTCCACAACTGCTGTACCCCACCAGTTGAAATCAGTGCCAAGGTGTCACCAGGGAGGTAGTTGGCAGCTTCTGTGGAATTCGACCCGGTAACGAACTGCGCGTCTTTAGGGGTCGTGAATGAAGTGGATATTTTTATACCTTGGTCGATGGCGGATGCCGAAGCTGACAGAAACTTCGGGGTGTTGTCTTCGATTGCCTCGATGGTGCTTTGGTCGTTTTCGACAAGACCTGAAACAATCGAGTCAACTATGTTTTCGGTATTCGTGTATAGAAATGCGAATCTCGAGTCTTCGACCCTGTCCCTGGCGGCTTCGAATTCCGGATTGTCCGCCAGAGAAATTCCCGGCTCATCGATCATGTCGACGGTGCTTTCCAACAGCTCTCGCGTGGTGGCAAATAACAAATAGTCGTCCGTAATCGCGAAATGCGAGCTTATGTTCTGGTTATCGTCATTTATCGAATTTAACGTAGCGTTTGTAGCTGCCCTCGGCGAATTTAGTTTCTCCCTCCTTTTCTAAGTAGTCCAAGAACCGGTCGAGAAACCTCGAGGTGTCCTCTGGATCGGTCGTGCCGAAGAAGCCGACAATTTCCGCCGACTCAGTTGAAATGTCGAAGTCCACCAACGCGATGGCGATTTCGGGCCCCAACCAAGGCAGAACGTCCTCTCTTACGTCGATCCTAGAGTCGTCCTCTATCTGATCAAAGAGGTCATCAATCGCTTCCCCAAATTTCTCATCGGTTTTGAACCTATCGTAGATCTTCTTGATCTTGGACAATTGGTCCACTCCCGGGCGCAAGTTGACCGATAGGTAGAACTGCGTATCCGGAGGCAGGTATCTAGCCGTTTGCTCGTGAGGATGGCTTAAAGTATCGGTAATTAAGTAGTAGGTAACAACAATCGTGACGGTAGCCACCGCAGCAATCGTCACCAGTGATACAACAACCCATCTGCAACCAATCATTAACTCCTGCCTCTGCGCCCAGGAGATTTCAGTCCATGAATGTCTGTGGGATGCCTACAGGATGCCTGCGGTGGGATTTCTGTTGAAGGAGGTTGTTCCGGTCCGCCCGGAACTAGCGAGGGGCTGTCAGACTTGCAAGGTTCGTTTGTGGAACGACAAAGACTCGTCTAACTAGGTTCGGATTAACAAGCCGGGCTACTCGTCGTTGTCGGTTTCCAGCTTGTCTCCCAACTCGCTTAGGAACCGTTCGATTTCGGGCGAGAGGGTGGAGGTGGCCGCAGCTGGCGACGATGACGCTTCTTCGGCGTCCAACCGGGCGTCGTAGTACGCTTCCATCTGCTGGATCAGCGTCTTCAGTTCCGAGTTCCGGTCGACGGTGGCGTTCAGTTCGCGGTACTGGCGTTGGCCCCGGCGGATGGGCGCCAAGTCCTGTGGAATGTTCTCGTAGACCGACGAGAGCACTTCGATCATGCGTGAAGTGCCAGCGTAGTCCTCTTCCAACTGGACGTACTGAGGCAGGTGCACCATGAAGTTGATGGTCTCGATCTCAGCCCTCTCGATGCCCTCCGAGAGGAGGTTCATGATGGTAGTGGGTCCCTGGTAGGTGCTCTGTTGAAGTTTGAAATTGGGAACGGACCTTTTCTGTTCCACTGAACCTAAAGAACCGGTAACCAGCAACGGCCGAGTGTGGGGTACCGCGTCGTACATCGCCCCCAAGCGGCAGTAGCGCTTGATCCCGAAATGGTTAACGACTTCCATGATCGAATCGGTGTAGTCTTCGCCGTTGGAGTGGGGCTCCAGCAGGTGCAGGAAGAGATAGTCGGGCCCGTCCTCGGTCACCGCGTAACGGATAGTGCTGTTGGGGATTTTTACCTCCCGGGTTCCGTCCACCAACCGCATGCTGGGGCGGTACCGGGTGAAGTCGAAAAAGGTTCCCGGGCGGGCCAAGCGGCCCAATTCCTTAGAACCCATGAACCGCTCCAAACGGTTGAGGGTAAGCGTCCCAACGCTACCCACGTCCACCCAGGGCCGAATCATGGCGAAAGCGTGGGGGTCCCTCAGTTCAGGAATGGGTTCGTTGATCTCGAATGCCCCTAGTCGCATAGCCCCATCTTGCCAGAGTCAATATTGATTTTCAAGTCCTACGGTGCTGTGAGGGTGGTTCTTCGGCTGCTTCTTCGGCTGCTTCTTGATGAGTATGTTAATTGTACGGAGAATCGGACCGCTAGGATTGATTTAGGAGGCTGTCGGCCGAGCCCAGGCCTTCCAGGGCCAGGCCGTAGCCCAAGACGTCTTGCATCGCTCGCTTTATGTGCTGGGTCATGGCTACACGGGTGTACCTAAGCACCAGGTCCGGTTGCTTCGCCAGTTGGCGGGCCAGGGTCCAAGCCCGTGGTAGCAGATCGCCTTGGGGCAGGACTTCGCTAACCAACCCCAGCTGTTTCGCCTCTTGGGCTTCGATTGTCTGCCCGGTCAGCAGAAAATACCGTCCGCGGTTCAGACCCAGCAACATTGGATAGACGACGTGCATTCCGTCGCCGGGGACCAGTCCGCTAATGAAGTGCCCGGAGTCCTGGAATGCAGCGGATTCCGACGCCAAAACGATGTCGCACAGCAACGGAATTTCAGAATGGCGCAGTGCCGGACCATTGATCGCACTGATCATCGGGACTTCGATGTCCAGCAGGTTGGTCAACAAGCGCTTGCCTTCCCAATACGTCTTGTCCCAATCCCGTGGCGCCCGTTTAGGGGTGCTTTGGCTAGAACCCGGAGGGCCTGAGAAAGAGTCTCCGGTCCCGGTGATTATCACCACGCGGTTTTCGGGGTCGCTGCCGACGTCGGCGAAGGCCTGAGGGAACTCTTGGTGCGGCGCCCCGCCCCATTGCAACGGCCCCCCGTCGGTGTGAAAAGTTAGCTGGAGAATGCCGTCGCGGCGCTCCATCTTGATGTTTTGGTATTTGTCGGCGTACTGCTCCAGAGCTGACATTGGTCGACCTCCTCGTCTGCCTAGGGTCAAAATAACGAAGGCGACCGCCGAGGTCTCGCACGCCCAATAATAACCGGATCAATAACCAGGGCGGCAATCGTTAGTTGGGGGAAACCGGCGCACGTGTTGGTCGTAAAGCCCTGACCTTGACGGTCTGGGGCCGAGTCTATAGAGGCTTGTTAGTCAGGTCAATCCCAACGGGCCAGCCCCGGCGCACGACAATCCGCCGGGCGCGGTACGGCCAAATTGCGCCGTGGCAAGGCGCCGCTCTCAACTCCCGTAGAGAGCGGCGATTAGCTAGGCCCAGCTACTCTTCGGAGGCCGCGACTGGATCTCGCTCCGGGGTCGGCGCTGGTTGAATCATCTTGGGCGCATCGGGCTGGGTGAGCACAGTCGACGGCGGGGCCTCTCTTGGGACGGCGTGGCGCACGACAAAGTTGGCCACGTCTCGGTACAGAGGCTCGTCAAGATTACAACCCCTGAGGAGGGTAAATCCTGGGTCCAATTCTTCCACTAATTGCTTGATCCTAGTCTCGCCGTGGCGGGCCGCCAAGGCGTAGGCCAAACCGCGGGCGTCGCGGTCCAGGGAGCGCTCGTGCTCCTCCCCTTCTTCCAATTCGATGTCGTAATCGACCCGGTCCGCCACGGCCAGGGACTCCATAGCCTTGCGCCGGTAGGAGTCCACTTCCTTTAACAGCGTATAAAGCTCGATCACCGCTTGAGCGGCCGTACCCAACAGTTCCGGTACCTGGTTCTGGCGGTCTGCCGCCGCCTGGATCGAACTCTTGGCTTGGTCCAAAGACTGGTCCTTGGTGCGCCGGCGTTCCTCTTCTCGTTGGGACTTGGCTTTGTGAAGACGTAGCTGAGGCGCTTCAGATGCCAGCGGTTGGAGGCGTTGCATTTCCCGTTCGGCCATTTCCGCTTGCTTAAGCCGCTCTTGCAGGCCGTCGTCGAACGCGTTAGTCATGATCAATACTCCTTTGATTCCTGAGCCTGATGTCAATATCAGTCCAATAGAAAAATTAAAATAAAATACGGACTGGTATCTAGTACTGATGCGTGGGGTTTGAAACGGAAGACCGGGCAGTGGGCAAGGCTCCCGGCGGGACGCCACAATCTGGCGCTATGACCAATGGATACAGCCCGTCAGTTCGAGGTTTCTAGCAGCGAATCCGCCGCACCCAGCTCACACCCTCCTGTTCACCGTATTGAGCCCCGCCGGAACACTCCGGAGGTACCTTAAGAGCCGAAATCGAGCGATTCGGCGTAATCGTGCCCATCGGGCCGGGAATTGATAGAACTTGACGGCAACCGCCGCCGTGCAGCTAATATACTGAAAATTGTCTTCGGCTCCCGCACGCCGTCGAAGCGAGTTTTAAGGATTTTTCATGTCGGTACCATCCTTTCGGCCTCGCATTCTTGTGCGGCCGACGAAACGGTTAGCACCTGGATCGATTACCCAGGATATTCCGGAGGTTTAACGATGCGCCGTGCCGCCTTCGTTTATGACGATGCCATGTCCCACCATGAACTGCGCCAGGACCACCCGATGCGTCCGGTACGGCTCAGGTATACCTACGAACTGCTGCAGGCCTACGGCGCCTTCGAGCATGAAGGCGCTACACTCCTGAGCCCTCGGTTGGCCACCGAGGATGAGTTGGAGTGGCTACACACCCCCGAATACATCGCCGCCGTGCAAAGTTTAGGCCAAGGACTGGGAGGCCAGGACGCAGGCCGGTTCAACTTCAGTATTCAAGGCGATAACCCCTACTATCCCGGCATGTACGACGCGGCAATCCTCAGCAGCGGGGCCTCGCTCTTGGCCGCCGAGATGGTGGCCAGCGGAGCAGCCGATGCGGCCTTCAACATCTCCGGCGGTCTGCACCACGCGGCTGCGGACCATGCCTCGGGTTTCTGCGTGTTCAACGACCCGGCTCTGGCGATTCACTATTTCCTGAACCGCGGAATGCGGGTCGCCTATGTGGACATCGACGCCCATCACGGCGATGGAGTCCAAGACGCGTTTTTTGCCGACGACCGAGTTTTGACGGTTTCGGTGCACGAGTCGGGCCGCTATCTCTTTCCGGGCACCGGATTCGTTTCAGAGCTGGGCCAAGGGGCTGGCCGCGGGTTCTCCGTAAACCTGCCGCTGTACCCCTATACCGGGGACGACGATTACCTGGACGCTTTCAAGCAGATCGTCCCGCCCTTAATCAAAGCTTTCGCTCCTGACGTGTTGGTAACTCAGCTAGGCATCGACAGTTACCACACCGATCCGCTGACACATCTGCAGGTGACCACCGGCGGGTACGTGGAGGCGGTCAGGGAATTGGCTGCGTTGGGGCTGCCTTGGTTGGGGCTGGGCGGAGGCGGCTACGACTTGATGGCGGTAGCCCGCGCATGGAGCTTGGCCTATGGAGTGATGCTGGATGTGGAGTGGCCTGATGCGTTGCCTCAGGGGTTTGCCTTGGAACACGGAGTTGTCCACCTTAGGGACAGTGCCAGGCTAGATGTGCCTTCCAATGTTAGCCTGGAAGTGCGGAGGCACACCGAAGAGACGGTGGCTGCCGTCAAGGAGCAGATATTCCCTCTACACGGGTTGTAAACCGCGGGTAGCTAATTAATCAAGAAAGGCTCATCGTCCGCATTTCCGCAGGCGACGAGCCTTAAATTTCCCAGCTAGTCTTTAGGGTCTTACCGGCCCGTAAGCCTAGGTCAATTAGTTGACGTGTTGTTCTTTATTTAGAAGCTCTTTGGCTTCCTCCCCGACGTTGGCTTCAATACTATCACGCAACGTGGAATAAATAGCTTTATTGATCGCCGCCATCATTGGAGCCTCATAGTTCGGGTCGGTCTGGTAGGCGTTCTTGATGGCGATCAGGCGTTTCAAGAAGCTAAGGTAATGGTACTGAAGCGGGGTTAGATCCAAGTCTATTCCCGCTATCGTCCATTCGTTATCTAGAGACGGGGTATCCAATTCTGGGGCATCGCTGCCCAAGATTTCTTGGTCTGCCCGTTCTGGTTGTCCGCTCATGTAATCTCCGTCCGCTTCAACCACCGGTTGATTTGGTTTCGCTTACCTGCTGGCACCGGGCATTTTCAGCCATTATATCAGACCTGATTCCTTAAAGTTAATGCCTGGCACCTGGAGTCTAGGGACTTTGGTCTATTTGACTTAGCTGGACTAGACTTCCCGGAACTCGCCTTCCACGGTGCCGCCGTCATCGGTGTCGCCCCCGGCCGCTCCGTCTGGCCCAGGCCCTTCCGGAGCCTCTGAATCGGTGGTTCCGGATCCGCTACTCTGGCTATACACCACCTCGCCCAGCCGTTGCAAGGCACTGTTTAGGTCGTTCGTGGCAGATTGTATCTCGGGGACGTTGTTGGCCGCGACCGCGGTCTTTAGCGTATCAATCTTTTCTTGGACCTCTGTTTTCAGGTCTTCCGGGACTTTGTCGGCGTTGTCGGCCAGCAACTTTTCCGATTGGTAGACGAGGGAGTCGGCCTGGTTACGGGATTCTACCTCGGCACGCCGCCGCTGGTCCTCTTCCTCGTACTGCCGGGCCTCTTCGACCATGCGTTCGATGTCGGGTTTTTCCATACCTGAACCCGACTGGATCACGATTTTTTGTTCCTTTCCGGTGCCCTTATCCTGAGCGGAAACGCTCAGGATACCGTTGGCGTCGATGTCGAAAGTAACCTCGATCTGGGGCATCCCCCTGGGCGCCGGCAGTAGGCCGTCCAGCATGAACCGGCCGATGGACTTGTTGTCTGCGGCCATGGAGCGTTCGCCCTGTAACACATGGATGTCCACTGTGGTCTGGCTGTCGGCCGCCGTGGTAAAGGCCTCGTTTTTCTTGGTGGGAATTGTGGTGTTCCGCGGGATCAGCGTGGTCAATACTCCGCCCAGTGTTTCCAGTCCCAGGGTCAACGGAGTCACGTCCAGCAAGACGATGTCTCCCACCTCTCCAGACAGCACGCCGGCCTGAATGGCGGCGCCCAGAGCGACAGCCTCGTCGGGGTTGACGCTGCGACTGGGTTCCTTGCCAAACAACTGCTGTATTTTCTCTTGGACTGAGGGCATCCGGGTCATGCCGCCTACCATGATGACATCGTCAATATCGCTGATGCTTAATCCAGAGTCAGATATCGCTTGTCGGCAAGGGCCCTCGGTGCGATCGATTAGGCCGGAAACCAATTGTTCCATCCTGGCACGGCTCAGGTTTTTGACTAGGTGTTGGGGCCCGCTGGCGTCGGCCGTGATGAAGGGCAAGTTAATCTCGGTTTCCAGAACGCTGGACAGTTCGACCTTGGCCCGCTCCGCCGCGTCCCTCAGACGCTGCAACGCCATCCTATCGTTGGCCAAATCAATACCGGTCTCCTTGCGAAATTCCGCGATCAACCAGTCTAGGATTTCCTGATCGAAATCGTCGCCGCCCAGATAGGTATCACCGTTGGTGGACTTGACCTCAAACACTCCATCGCCCATCTGAAGGATGGTGATGTCGAACGTCCCGCCTCCGAGGTCGAAAACGGCGATGGAGGCGTCGGTCTTGGTCTTGTCCAGTCCGTAGGCCAGCGACGACGCAGTCGGCTCATTGATAATTCGGAGTACTTCCAAACCGGCGATGGTGCCGGCGTCCTTGGTGGCCTGCCGCTGGGAGTCGTTGAAATAGGCCGGAACGGTGATTACTGCTTGAGAGATCTTCTCTCCCAGTTTGGCCTCGGCGTCCTGCTTGATCTTCTGTAATACGAAAGAGGATATCTGGGGTGGGCCGTAGGATTCGCTTCCCATGGTTACTTGGGCGTCCCCGTTGGCCGCCTTGGTTATCTTGTACGGCAATTTGCCGATGGCGCCCTGGACTTCGTTATCGTCGAACTTACGTCCCATCAGGCGTTTTACTGAAAACAGCGTGTTTTCTGGGTTGGTCACGGCTTGGCGCTTGGCCACTTGGCCGACGTACCGCTCGCCGGATTTTGTGTTCAACGCAACAACGGACGGGGTGAGTCTTCCGCCCTCTGCATTCTCTACGACTATCGGCTCTCCAGCTTCCATTACCGCCGCGACCGAATTGGTGGTTCCAAGGTCAATTCCCAAGACCTTAGCCATTGGTTCCCTCCTCACTACCAGGCCCATTGCCTGTGTTGTTTTGCTGATTTGAATCCTGGGGGGGCGCCCGTGCCACCATCACTTGGGCCGCGCGGATCACCCGATCGTGCAACCGGTAGCCCGGTCGCAGAGTTTGGGTGATGAAGCCGGGTGGGTGCTCGGTGGAATCCTCGGTCCCCAAGGCTTCGTGCTCCAATGGATTAAACATGAGCCCCTCGGCTTGAATAGGGGTCACGCCTTCCGATTCTAGCACGCCGTTTAGCTTCCTTTGAATCAGCTTTACACCTTCGGTCCAAGAGTCGTTGGTACCGCTTTGGCCGGCATGGGCTATCGCCAGGTCCAACTCCTCTATGGCTGGCAGCAACTTGGTAATCAGGCGGCCATTTGAATATTTGGCGTTGGCGATCCGGTCATCATCGGTCCGCTTTCGGAAGTTGGCCATCTCAGCTTGGGCCCTTTGGGCCGTGTCCAGGTTCTGTACCGCCTCTTGTTGAGCCCTTCTGAGGGCTTCGGTCAAGACTGCGACCTGCTCGTCCAGCGAAAGTTGGCTCAAATCGGCGCTTTCGGCCTGAGCGTCGGATTGAGCGTCTCCGTCGACGCCCTCGTGATTATCTCGTGGCTCTGTCGTCATTCAAAAATTCCTAAGTACCCGGGATTATGGCTCTAACGGATTGGGGCTCTCTAGAGGTCGATCGGAATGTTGAGACTCTGGAGGAGCATGTCCAACTCCTCCTCAACGGCCTGTTGCGCGGCCGGATCATTCAAGCGAACGGTCAAGCGTTTTTGCAGCGTCAGCAGGTTCTCCACCGTTGCCAACGCGAACTCCACGCCCGCCAAGTTTAGCCCCATCTCGTCCGATAGGTGCCGGATAAGACGGAGCTTCCGAATGTCTTCCCTGGAATATAGGCGCAACATTCCCAGGGTCCGGCCGGGATTGATCAGGCCCAGGCGTTCGTATTTTCTGAGCGTCTGCGGGTGCATGTCCAGAATCCGGGCCGCGACACTGATGATGTATACGCCCTCCATGACCATGTCATCAGTGCCCGCGTCCTCGGCACGCCGCCCAGTTGGCGTGGAAGCGATCGAAGTATCCTCGGGCCGTGACGGTGCCGCTTGGGGCGGGACTTTTGTACGGTTCGCCACGCCTGGCCTTGGCCTTTGGTTCATTTACGAACTCCGACTGCCAAACCCGGAATGTCACTCTAAAGGCCGCGAGGGAAAGAACGAACATTAGGGTCTGGCTGCTGTCTTGACCTGAGATTATCTGTATGATAGCCGTTGATACAAGTTGTGTCAAGGTTGCTATGGTCAATCGAGTAAGCAACCATTAGCCGAATCGCGATTGCAGTCCAGTGGATTCGGTGAAAAGGACGGTGAGTGATGATCCAGTTGAAGGCTTGCCCAAAATGCCAAGGCGACTTCTATGTCACGGAAGATAGCTTCGGGAAATTTCTCAATTGTTTCCAATGCGGCTATATCAAGGACTTGGAACTGCCGGTTGCTGACGCCCATGCCCAAGCAGAGAATGAATCCAACGGTTCAGCCGCGGCTGAGAAACTCAACGGAGTCGCCGCCTAGCAACTACGATCGCCAATGTTAGAAAAGAAAGGGGCGCCACAATCGGCGCCCCTTTCTTTTTCGTGTTGGATCAAAGCTAGTGCGTCAACTCCGGCCAGAAACGTTCTTCCTTCCAGGGGTCTCCGTTATTGTTGTAACCCCGCTGCTCCCAGAACCCAGGCGAGTCTTCGGCCATCAATTCGATACCGTTCACCCATTTGGCGCTCTTCCAACCGTACAAGCTGGGCACGATCAGACGTAGCGGCCAACCGTGGCTCTTACCTATTGGCTCTCCATCCTGTTTGTGGGCCAGCAGACCTTCCTGCATGACAATATCAAACGGCAGGTTGGTGGAATATCCGCCGTAGGAATGGGCCATCAGGAATTTGACCTCCGGCAAAGGAACCGCCGCCTCCACCAAGTCCGCGAAGCTAACTCCCTCCCAGGTGTTGTCCAAGGCGCTCCACTGTGTCACACAGTGAAAGTCCGCGTTCACCGTGCGCCACGGCAACGCGGAGAACTGCTCCCAGTTCAGCGCGATCTCCTGTTGGACCAAGCCGAATACACGGATCTGCCAGGGAGCGATGTCGATTTCCGGTTCCGAACCGTACGTCAGAACCGGAAACTTCTTAGTTACGAACTGGCCGGGTGGCACTCGGTCGCCTAACCCTTGATCTGGAGCGGTCTTGATTTGATCGGGGCGTTTCACGTGCTACCTCGCAAGTTGTCTCGAAGCCGGCCTCGGCTGGCACGAATTTTCATGTTAGACATTCACTTTGGCGGTGTCAAACGCGGGCCTGGCCTGTGCCGGGCCCTATTCATTGACCGCACCGTTGGGCCGCTTCTAAAAACTGTGAAGTCCATGGGAATGCGCCGAGGTGATAGGGATGGGTTAACCGCAAAGACCGCCGGGAAAGAGAATAGAAATCTTGGCGAGCGCTTAGATTTCCGAAGAAGCTCTAAGACGAAACGGAGACGCGGCCGACAGGCCCTTCGGTGATTTCACCAACGACCGCGGAGGTTGGCACTCCGGCGGACTTTAGCTCGGATAACAGAGCGTCTAGCCGCGCAGAAGGGACAGAAATCAACAGGCCGCCCGAGGTCTGGGCGTCGCACAGCAAAAGCCGGTCTTCCTCGGCCACCGATTCGTCCCAGTCCACCGAGTTTGCCACACTGGCCAGGTTCCTGAAGGTGCCGCCGGGGACGTTCCCTTGAGCCAACAGGTCCGGCACGCCGGGCAACACGGGTATTTTGCTAACATGCACGGTGGCGCCCACCCCGCTGCCCTTCACCATCGACATCAGATGGCCCATCAGTCCGAACCCCGTGATGTCGGTGCAGGAGTTGACCCCCACTTTCATCATCGCCTCTGAGGCGTTGCGGTTCAGCGTCGCCATGGTGTCGACGGCGGTTTTCAATACCTCCACCGGAGCGGTACCGGCCTTGCCCGCAGTGGCGATGATGCCGGTGCCAATCGGCTTGGTCAGCACCAGCGCGTCGCCCGGTTTCGCGTTGGCATTGGAGACCTGTTTGCCCGGCTCGATCAAGCCGACGACAGAAAGACCGTACTTGGGCTCTTCGTCGTCAACAGTGTGCCCGCCCACTATCAGGCATCCTGCCTCAGTGGCCTTGTCATGACCGCCTTTCAGCACGTCGGGAAGCATTGCCTGGACCAGATTGGACGGAAATCCCACCACATTGAGCGCAATCAAAGGGCGCCCGCCCATGGCGTAAACATCGCTTAGAGAATTGGCGGCGGCGACCAAACCGAACTCGTAGGGATCGTCGGTTATGGGCGTGAAGAAGTCCACCGTCACGATCAGCGCGGTTTTTTCATCCAGCCGGTAAACGGCGGCGTCATCCCCGGTGTCGTTACCCACCAACAGGTCTGGGTGACTCACCATCGGCAACTGCTTCAGGACCTGGACCAGGTCCTCCTGGCTAAGCTTTGCGGCTCAACCGGCGCAGTGAGACAGTTCAGTTAGGCGGACCTTACTGCGGGCCATCGGCCTCCTCCAATTCGTTGATCAGCTTCTTCCTCGATGCGGGTGCATCTCGGTAATTGTATTATACGTCGGGAATCGCAGTGGGAATCGTCGGCCGCCGCTGGCATAGAAGGATTACAGAGGCGGTTTAAGTCCTGCGAAGCAAGAGGGACGCACACCACGGCGGCCACAGGCCGGTTTCCGTCTGAGTCCACCAAACCTAAATACAATTGGGCCCCAGTACGCGCTGACCGGGGCCCAATTGTATTTAGCTCCTGAGGAATGCTCGGCTACAGGTTCAGCACCCGGAACTCGGCGTCGTCCTCCTCGTAGTAGTAGAGCTTGCCGTCGGCGACGCTGGTGGCCAAAAGCGTGTGTGTTATGCGGGACTCTTCGAAATGGTCGAAGATCCGCGGATCCCGCCATTCGGACTCAGGAAGCGATTCCAATATCCGTTGCAGTCTCCGTTTCTCTGGCTCCAAATGCTCCTCCGATATTCCTGGGTACGAGGCGCCCCGATTCCGTTAGCCCGGCACTCCCAATTGTTGCATCAGAGCGGCCGCATCTACCACTCCCCAATGCTCGACAAATTTCCCGTTGGCGATGCGGACCATATGCATCTCCGCCATGGTGATGGATTTGCCGGTCGGCCGAATGCCCATGAATTCGCCGGTGTTGGTGCCGGTGGTGGTAACGTAGACGACCACCATGTCTCCTTCGGCCACGATCTGGTTGATGGCGCTGTTGACATCTGGAAACGCTGCAAACCACGGCCCTAGAAATTGTTTCATTCCCTTTAACCCAGGCGCAGCCCCAGGCTCGGCAGCGTGATCGACGATATCAGACGACGCGAACTCGTCCATAACATTCAAATTGTGGCCATTGATCACTTGATCAACAAACCGCCGTACCAACGCTTTATTCGCTTCAGACATGGGATTGAACTCCTAAACATTCGACGAATTAACTCTGCCTCACATACTTGTCGATGGCGTCCGGGACGCCAGCAAGGTAGATGTCGCCGCGAGAGTCGATCCAGCTGCCGTGTCCTGAGCCGCGACAGTCGAACCGGGCCAATACGCCTCCCGAATTGTTTATGATGCTGATCCGGGCTGAGCCGCCGTCCACCTGCCCTTCGCTGACGACGAAATTGCCGTTCCGGTCTCTCGAGATGTCCATGGGCCGCTGGATGTCGTTCCAGATCTCTTGGAACTGGCCGTCCAGCGAGAAGACCTGGATGCGGTGGTTTTCCCGGTCGCAAACAATAACCCTCTCGCCGTCTATTAGCAGGCTGTGGGGAAGGTGGAAATCGTTCGGGTCGGTCTTACCCGGTTCGCCCCAGGACTGCTTCAGTTCGCCTTCCGAGGTAAACCGGTGGACCCGAGAGTTCCGGTAGCCGTCGGCAACGTAGAGGTCCCCTGAGGGCGAGGGCACCAACTCGGCGGGATAGTTGAACGGGCCGGCGGCCCTGGGGACGAGGTCGCCGGGATTTTCGCAACCGGTGTCCGAGTGCCGGCCGTGCCTACCTAGCATCTGGACCGGTTTGCCGTCCAAGGTGTAAACCATGCAGATCGAAGTGTCCCGGTCGGTCAGGTAGACAAGGTCGTTTTCGATGTAGAAACCGTGGGCAAAGACGAATGCGCCGTCGCCCCAGGAACTCTGGAGGTTGCCGTCACGGTCGAAAATCAATACCGGTGGGTCCTTTCGCTGAAAGGCAAAGACTCGGTCTTGTGAGTCGGTAGCGATAGCGCTGACCATGGCGAGCGTCTCACCTGGCGGCAATTTTGCCCAGTTCTCCACCAGGGTGTAGTTATACATGCCGCTGCCTAGGGTGACCATACTTCCCTCCTTACCGATAATGTGTTGGGAAACGCAGTTCGGTTCGGCGCAACAATCCGTGGCTACGGGAACCTGCTGGTTAGCGGAGACACTGTACCCGCGATTTGGGGGTCGATGCTATCAACCGTGGTGCGGCCCAACATTCCCATGGCGGTGTCCAACTCGTCCCTCAGAATTTCCAACACGGCTGTGTCACGCTGGCTTACGTCAACCAGTTTGTGCGGTCGCAACTTGATGGAGTCGAACACCGTTCGAGTGCGGCTATGAAATCGTACTCAGCCTTATCCAACTTCCGTTTGGCGATCTCTTCAAATTCGAAGATATTTACGGGTTCATCGGGCATCGTTTTTCTCCTCCGTAGGGAGATGGTGCCGGCGAAGGCAGTCTAAAAGCTACCTCATGGGTAGTCAATGTCAGTGGTCAATGCGGCAGCGCGGCTGGAGACACGAACGTTCAGTGCCGCCAGATGGTATTCTTGCCGCCACGGACCAATATGATCGGCCCAATACGATAACGATGCAAGAACAGGAGCGTACCGATGCCGGATTATGAAACGTTCGAACTGGGGAACATTGTTCTGCAATCCGGGGCGACGCTGCGCGGGGCGAAGCTCGCTTTCAAGACATTTGGGCAACTTAACGCCGCCAAAGACAACGTCATCGTCTTTCCGACGTTCTACGGCGGGCAGCATTATCAAAACGAAGCGATTATCGTCGAGGGGCGGGCGTTGGACCCCAGCAAATATTTCATCATCGTTCCCAACATGCTGGGCAACGGGCTGTCGTCTTCCCCAAGCAATACGCCGCCGCCCTACAACAAAGCAAGCTTCCCCGGCGTCACCTCATACGACAACATAATGGCTCAGCACCGGTTGGTCACCGAGAGGTTCGGTATCGAGAAGATCGCCTTGGTTACCGGTTTCTCTATGGGCGCCCAACAGACCTTTCATTGGGGAGCCCTGTTTCCCGACATGGTGGAGCGAATCATGCCGATCTGCGGCTCGGCCAAGACTTCTCACCACAACTTCGTCTTCTTGGAAGGAGTTAAGGCAGCGATCATTACCGACGCTGCCTGGATGGAGGGTTGGTACGACAAGCAACCTACCAAGGGCCTCAGAGCCATGGGCCGCGTCTACGCCGGATGGGCCGTCTCACAGGCCTTTTATCGGGAAGAGGTGTACCTGGACATCGGCTACTCTTCGCTGGAGGACTACTTGGTGGAGTTCTGGGAGGGCCGGCGAGTTGAGGGCGACGCCAACGACTTTCTGACAATGCTCTGGACGTGGCAGAACGGCGACATCAGCGCCAACTCGCTCTACGACAGAGATTTTCACAAGGCCCTGGGCGCCATCAAGGCCAAAGCCATCGTTATGCCGTGCCGCACCGACCTTTACTTCCCACCGGAGGACAACGCGAACGAGGTTAGCCACATGCCCAACGCGGAGTTCCGCCCCATCGAGTCCATCTGGGGTCACTTGGCGGGCGGCCCCGGCTGGAACCCTCCCGACGCCAAGTTCGTCGACGACTCCCTTCGTGAGTTGCTGGCCCGGTGAGGCCAGCTGTTGCTTGGAATCAAGAAGCGGCCGACGGCTCTTTGGGTGCGGCCTCGGTGAGTTCGTATAGCGTGGTGCGGGCACGGATCTGCTCGTCCCAGCCCCGTGCTCGCAGGTCGATCATCAAGCCGTCGGGCCCCTTGTATTTACGGTTGACCTTGCTGCTGCCGGGGCATTCGGTGCCGTCCGCCGCTTGGACGGTGGCGCAGGCCTCGTCCAGATCGTCCACGTAGAAGCCGATATGATGTACGCCCTTCACTGTCGACGGTCCTTCGCCCAGATTGGGAGCTTCTTCCGAACCCATTTTGAGGATGGCGAAGTAGATATAGCCGTCGGTGAGCCAGACTCCTTCTTCGCCGGTGTCGGTGGGGTTCCGTCGCAACTCATCGAGACCGAACACGCTCTTGTACCATTCGGCAGTCTTGGCCGGGTCCTCTGTGTGCAAGGCGATGTGTTTGATACGTGCCATAGAGCCTCCTGAAGACGATTGATGCCGAAAAGGTCAACTCGCAGGACCGGGTGTTTTACAAATTCATTGCTTCCAGGCCGACCCTCGACAAGTCCTCGTCGGCCTGTCCGCTGGGGTAACCGCCGACTCCGATCCCGCCAAGGATCACGCCGTCTTTCATTATCACCAAGCCGCCCTGCCCATAGGTAAAGTTCGGGTCTCCCATTTCACTGGTGCTGCGCCCCTGGCCGTGCATGCGTTCGGCGTTGGCTCCGGAATCGAGGCCCAGTAGGGCGGAGGTGTAAGCCTTGCGTAATGCGTGACGCCGACTAAAAAGCCGCAAGTTGTCCATCTTAGCGTAGGCTTCAAGGTCCCCGGCGGCGTCAACGATAGCTATGGCTACCGGTTCGTTGGGGGCCTGCATGGCCTTGTCCATCATCGCCTTCATGGCGGCCTGTACCTGCTCCAGCTTTAGTGCCATGGCTAACCCTCCCGTGCTGTTCCAGATATTTGTTGGCACGGGGATTATACCGAGAAAGTCGGGAATTGGGGCGAAAATGGGGTGGAAAGCCCTAGAGGCGCCGGCGGCAAAAAAATAGCCCCACCGTTTCCGGAGGGGCAACTAATGTTTCCTAATAAAACGAGCTCCCCCACCTTTTTGTGAGCGCTTGCGCCAATTATAGTATATCAATTTAGGGTTGCGCAACCTTTTGTGCCTGGAATTGAAAAGTACGTCTGAAATCGGTGGGAGACGTCGGGAAAACTTCGACGCTATTCGGGCCCCGGTTCGACTATCACGATGGGGATACGGCGGGTGGTCTTAGCTTGATAACGGTCGTAGTTCGGGAAAACCGAAACGAACTCGGGCCACAACCGGGCCCGCTCCAATTCTGTGGCGATTCGCGCCGTGCCGGGAATTCTTTTGCCCCTAACGTTTAAAGATACCTGCGAGTCGCTTCTAATGTTGAGCAGCCAAGCGGGGGCTTTGGGGTTGCCGCCGTAAGATCCTACCAAGGCGTAGCTGTCGTCGTTGGCGAGGTAGAGCAACGGGACCGTATGGCGGCGGCCCGAATTCCGCCCCGTGGTGGTCAAAAGAAGAAATTGGGCCTGGCCGAGGTGGCCCACAAGCCTCCCTCGCAGCACGCGGTAAAGCATTTGGTGTGTCTGGCTGGCGATCTTAATTGACCAAGGCCTGGGGCGAGTCATGTGGCAGTCGCCTGTTGCAGTTCCGCTGATCGACCGGGGAGGTTAAAATCCTTTGATGTCCAGTTACAGTAACATTTTACTGGTTCAAGCTCGATCGAACTTGGCACCTGGGCCGCGACGAAACATGTTCGGTGGTCGAACTGCAAACCCCAAGGAGTTGATATGCCAACGCGACTTGACTCATGGCTGGCATTGACCGAAGAGGAGCCGATCGACCCAGGACTGCCGATCTGCGACCCGCACCATCACTTTTGGGACCGCCCGGATGACAGCTATCTGCTGGATGACCTTTTTCAGGATACAGGGTCCGGCCATCGCGTGGTCCAGACTGTCTTCGTCGAATGCCGGTCGATGTACCGGCAGGACGGGCCAACCGAGTTGCGGCCGGTGGGAGAGACCGAGTTCGTTCAAGGCATCACGGCCCAAAGCGCCAGCGGGCCGACCGCTGCCGCTGCCGGGATCGTAGGCTACGCTGATTTCAACTTGGGTTCTGCGGTGACGCCGGTGCTCGAAGCCCACGCGGCAGCCGCCGACAATCGGTTCCGAGGCATCCGGTGTACCGCAGCGTGGGACGCCAGCCCGGAGATCACCATCGCCCGTGCGACGTCGCCGGGCCTGCTGTTAGACCCAAAATGGCGGGAGGGTTTCGCCTGCCTGCGGCAATTCGGCCTGAGCTTCGATGCCATTGTGTACCATCCTCAGCTGCTGGAATTGGCTGACTTGGCCCGTGCGTTCCCCGACGTTACGATCATCTTGAACCATGTGGGGCGTCCTCTGGGCATCGGCCCCTACGCCGGAAAGCGGGACGAAATATTCCCGGACTGGCAGAAAGGAATAACCGAGGTCGCGGCCTGTCCCAATGTGATGGTAAAAGTGGGTGGATTGGGGAACCCCATCAGCGGGTACGACTGGCATGAGCGTCCCGTGCCGCCGACGTCCCTGGAAGTAGCCGAAGCAGTATCGCCTTATTATTTATTCTGCATCGAAAAGTTCGTCCCCGAGCGGTGCATGTTCGAAAGCAACTTCCCGGTGGACAAACAGTCCTACTCCTACACCGTCTGCTGGAACGTTTTCAAGCGCATCGCCAAGGATTTCTCGGGGTCGGAACAGGCGGCTTTATTCCACGACACTGCCGCAAGGGCCTACCGGCTGCCGCTGTCGGGGGAGCGGTGAGGTCTGGGGCAACCGAACATCACTTTGTTGCCGTGTCTGTTTTAGAAGGGCCGGAACAGGAATCAAACGTTGATTAACGGGATCGACGGTCAGGCTTAAATTTTCTAATGCCGTCGCTCCTAACAACGGGGCGGTACTTTCAGCCCCGAAACCCACTAGTACGATGGTCTGGTCACCGTTTAGTCGCATTCGAGCATTGCCTATTGGGTATTTCACAACCCGATCATCGCCCAGTTCGAAGCTGCGGCGGCCTTCCTGCTCTATTCCCAGTTGGTCCAACAACTCTTTAGGCAAAACCGTATAAGTTGCCCCGGTATCTACCAGAGCCTCCAACTCAATGAACCGCTGCCCATCTAAGTCGCCTACCTGAATCGGGACGGTAAAGGTTCCCAACGTTAACCTCTTCTCGGCAATTTCACGACCACAGCCGTTTCTTCAATGCCTCCCGGCTAGCCATGACCCAGCATGAGCCCTTTAAGCAGCCCTTGCACTGGAACCAGCCGCTCCGTTATTGGGTCAACTCCCAAATGAAATATTTGCAGAGTTGTGGCCCCCAACAACGGTGTGACGCCCTCGGGACCGAAAACCACTTGGGTTGTCCGCTCCCGGCCTTCCAGCCGTAACCTGGCTTCACCCACGTCATATTCCACGACTCGGCCATCAGCGAGGCTGTAAGTGAACTGGTCGAGCGTCGTGATGCCCAACTCCCGCAATACATCCTGTGGTAGCACCGTATCGCTGGCCCCGGTATCCACCAACGCCTCGACTTGGACGGATCGCACGCCCGCTAGATCGCCGACTTGAATCTGGACGCTAAAGGTGCCCAACTTCTCTCCTGAGATATATGCAATAGTAGAATGGTGGCAACGAAGGGAACCGTAATTACTCTAATTCGTAGCTAAGTTTGGTGTATATGTGGTGAGCGTATACCATTTTATATGCCATTCAAGAGCTGAACTGCGGTAAACGGCAGCGGGCTTTGACGGACAATGGCGCCGCGTTTCTGTCCTGTTTCAGCGGCCATATTAGTGAGTCACCGCCGCCCACTGCACCTCGCCGATGATCTGGGTGGTGTAAACTGATAGGAAGGTTGCAACCGACTATATGTACCAAGCCTCAAGCCATGTGGCTGTCCCACAGGATGGGCAGGAAAGAGAGGAACCATGACCGACGGCTATGACATCACACCGAATGCAGACCAAGTACATAAGGCTCCTTTCCCCATACCCCTCGCGGAACTGCGCTCTCTGAGCCAATCGGAACGTGATTTTCTCAAGCTCATCCAGAATCTCATGGCGAAACACACTGCTCGACTCACTGGCCCTGGCACGCAAGTCCGCGAGTGTGCCCTTGAAGATGTCGTAGAGTAACTCTCGCTGCTCATCGGTCAGGTAATCAACGGCCTTCCACAAGACCAAACGTGTGGCATAAAGACTACCTGGGTCCGATCGGGGTACCTCGCTGCCCAAGGCTCTCTTCTCCCCTAGTACGTCACCGCCGACCACCGGACTTCCCCCACAATGTCCGTATCTTCAGTCAACGACACCGGCAGCCAAGCCGGGTTGTCGCTGATAATCCACCAACCATCCCGGTTGCGGTCCACCCGCTTGACAACCAGCCCGTCCTCGTTTCGCAGGACGTAGATACACTTGGGCTGAAGCTCTCTGCGGCTCCGGTCCACCAATATCGAGCAGCCATCGGGGAGGGTCGGCTCCATAGATTCTCCACTGACCTGGACGACATCGGCCTGCGCCGGGTCGATGCTACGTTCCTTCAACCAATCGGCGCGGAACGGAACATATCCCACGACTTCCTCTCCGAACACCTCCGCCCCACTGCCAGCAGCCGGCCTTACTTCGCGGACGGGCAGGTTCCATATGCCATCTTGGTCGTTTGCTTCATCGAGGTTGTATCCGGGTTTGGTCTCGGCGACGGGGCGGGTACCTATGTTGGAGTGTTCCTCTGGCACGGGAGAGCCGCCGTCATTGACTGAGACGGCGGGGCTGCCGTTTCTGCTGGCGGCTGGCGTCGGGTCGTCTGTGAGGCCGGTTAGATAGTCCAGAGAGACGCCCAATTCTTTAGCTGCCCTAACCGCACCATCTAACAACAGCGAAGAACGGCCGTGCTCGACATGCGAAATCATGGTGTTGTCGTAGCGGTCGCCAAGTGCGATCGCCAGTTCCACCTGAGCCATGCCTGCTGCTTTTCGGGCCTTCGCTAATCGCTCTCCAATCATATCAAACCAACCTCCCATTGAAGATAACTCAAGTTTAGGGTTGACAATTGAAATGGCTTCAAGGTATACTCTGGACATGGACATTGAACTGGTTTCAAATAAACATAGCAACCACATAGTTGCGTCGACGGATGCCCAAGCTATCCGCCAACGGTTATCCGTTCTGCACATCTCTCAGTGGGAGTTAGCCAATGCTCTGGGCGTCAGTCAAGGCTCACTCAGCCAATGGCTACGGGGTGTGGCTCCCATGCCCGAAGGGATGGAAGCCCGCATTCACGCCGCCCTGGACGCCCTAGAGGAAGAGCAGCGGGTGGCGGCGGAGGCGGTGGAGAAGCTGCGGGCGGAGCGGGTGGCGCAGGATGCAGACGGGGAATGACTATGACTGAGATTCAAGAACTGCGGCTAATCAAGCTTGAGGAAGTCAAGCTTCTGACCGGCCTGAGCAAGACGACCATCTACGAACTCATTGCCAAGGGCGTA
>CBDFHM010000010.1:0-270426 GCA_965247605.1 Dehalococcoidia bacterium
ACCCGACCAACTGGACCGGGAGATTCACAGCGAAGACGAAGCATTGCTCCGTGACTTCACCCAGCGCTACTTCCCACTGGCGGCCGGTCCCGCACTGACGCTAAAGACCTGCATGTTTACCAACAGCCCGGACGGACACTTTATTTTGGACGTTCATCCCGAGTATCCCAGGTATCTCTGGCCTCCGGTTTTTCCGGCCACGGCTTCAAGTTTGCCAGCGTGGTGGGAGAGATCATGGCCGACCTCGCACAGACGGGTGAAACCGCCCACGACCTCTCTCTATTCCGGCTGTCACGATTCGCCTAACCGTTCTATAAATCAGTTCGGCTGACAGTCTCGATTAACCGGCCCTTTGGGTCCACCGGCGGCCCTAAACTGTATATGTTAGACTAGATTCAAATGGTACGGTCCTAGCCTGGACTCGAACGCCACCCTCCAATCATTATGGTAACTGCGCTCCGGTGCCGCCCTGCGGTAAATCTCTTCTAGAGCCCATGGAGAACGATGGATTTTCTTTCCGTTCACCAGAAGCCCAATGTCAAACTCGATACTTTGTTGATCGCTTTCAGCGGCTGGGCCGACGCCGCCGAAGGGGCTTCCAGTGCAATCAAATTTGTGGAACGAAAGCTCACCTCCACCAAATTCGCTGAGTTCGATCCTGAAGAATTCTACGACTTCTCCCAGACGAGGCCTCAGACCACGCGCACTCGTGATGGAAAAAGGCGGATTCATTGGCCCAAAAACGACTTCTCCTATTTGGTTAATCCCGAATCCGAACGGGGAATCATGGTGTTCATGGGTGTGGAGCCCAATCTGCGCTGGCGAACCTATTCCAACGCCATCGCCCAACTGGCCCACGATCAGGGCGTGGAGACCGTGGTCCACGTTGGTGCGCTGCTAGACGCCGTTCCCACACCAGAGCCGTAAAACTCAGCGGGACCGCGAATAGGCCCGACCTCACCGAGTTCCTCGAGAATTCGGACATCAAATCATCCAACTACCAGGGGCCCACCGGCATCAGTTCCTCGGTTATGGAGGCCTGTACCGGCATGGGAATGGGCTACGCCTCCATCTGGGGCACACCTCCCACTACCTGCAGGCGGCGCCCAACTACCGCATAAGCTATACCCTCCTTCAGGTCCTCACCAAGCTCCTGAAACTGCCGTTAGACTTGGCGGAGCTAAAATCGGCGGCCTCCACTTTCGATGACGAGGTGGGCAAGGCTGTGGCTCAGGACGAGCAGATTAGCTCGTACGTCAACAAACTCGAAGGCCAGTACGACGACGCAATGCCCATCAGTGGAATACCCGACCCGGCGGAAGTGGTACGAGACTTGGAACAATTCCTGAGGGGAGAGCAGCAACGCCGGCCCGGCGATAGTTCTGACTGAGGCGGTGCAACCGCCCTGGCTGAAAGCATCGCGGCGTCTGCTGCATCTCGCCCCCTGTGCTGGTGGCTAGCCACTTTCCCAGAATTGCTATAATGTTGTCCGCAGTCTCGGATTTCCTGATGGCAAATGCCTGAGGAGTAGATTGGACCCACGACTGCGGCGGACTGATTTCCACGGAACGTACTCAGTTATTTCTGAGGTTTCGGATTTGTATGGCAACAGAGACTGAAGTTAAAAAGGACATCGTTTTGCAGGTGGAAGACCTGCATACCGAATTCCGAACTAGATGGGGCACCGTGAAGGCGGTGGACGGCATCAGCTTCGACCTTCGCCGGGGCGAGACCCTGGGCATCGTCGGCGAGTCCGGCTCAGGCAAGTCCGTGACTATGCTCTCGCTGATGCGGCTTATTCCTGAACCCCCGGGAAAATAGTTTCTGGCAAGATTATTCTGGACGGAGAAGACCTCCTCCAAAAATCCGACGGAGAGATGAACGACGTCCGGGGCAGCAAGATCGCGCTGATAATTCAAGACCCTATGACCTCCCTCAACCGGTATTCAACATCGGCAATCAGGTGACCGAGGCAATCAGAATCCATCAGGACATACCCAGACGTTCGGTTATGGAACATGCGCTGGATGTTCTTCGAAAGGTAAATATCCCGGCCGCTGAGAGCAGGGTTAAAGACTACCCGCACCAAATGAGCGGCGGCATGCGCCAACGCGTGGTCGGCGCCATCGGAATTTCGTGCCAGCCCCAGGTCCTAATCGCGGATGAGCCCACCACATCGTTGGACGTGACCATCCAAGCGCAGTACCTCAAGCTGCTCAAAGACTTGCAGCGGGACTCGAACCTTTCGGTGATATTCATCACACACGACTTCGGCATCGTAGCCAAGATGTGTGACCGCGTCGCCGTGATGTACGCCGGTCGGATGTGGAGCAAGGTAGCGTTAGAGATATATTCAACCAACCGTCTCATCCTTACACCGAGGCCTTGCTGGCTTCGGTGCCCAAGATGGAAGAGGATGTGGACCGGCTGTACTCGATTGAAGGACAACCGCCGCCGTTGCATGACCTTCCTGTGGGTTGTTCTTTCGCCGATCGTTGCCAATATGTAATGGACCGGTGCCGCGAAGAATATCCTGCTAAGTTCGTTGTGGGCGAGGGCCACGACGCATCTTGTTGGCGGTTAGAATGACGACGACAGAAGTTGCTTCAAACGGTAAGTCTGCTGCCGGTGATGTGGTCCTTGAAGCCAGAGACCTGAAGAAATACTTCCCGGTCGTTAAAGGCATTCTTATCTCAAAGACCACAGGATACGTGAAGGCCGTCGACGGCGTTTCATTCGAGTTGAAGGCCGGCGAGACCCTGGGCATTGTGGGCGAGTCTGGCTGCGGCAAGAGCACCACCGCGAAAATGATGCTCATGTTGGAGGAACCTACCGAAGGCTCCATCTGGTTCGGAGGGCCAGGACATCGCCCACTCCGACAAAGCTGGCCGCAAAGAGTACCGCAGCTCGGTTCAGGCGGTCTTCCAAGACCCTTGGAGTTCTCTAAACCCTCGGATGCGGGTGCGCGACCTCATCGCTGAGCCAATGGTGATCAACTGGAATTTGCCTAGAGCGGAAGTCCAAGAAAGGGTCATCAAACTTCTAAACGATGTCGGTCTGAATTCCTACCACGCCAACCTCTACCCCCATGAGTTCTCGGGCGGGCAACGCCAGAGGTTGGCCATTGCCAGGGCGTTATCCCTCAACCCCAAGATCATCATCTTGGACGAGCCGGTCTCAGCGTTGGACGTTTCGATCCGCGCTCAGATCATGAACTTGTTGAAGGACCTGCAGGGTGAATACAACGTCAGCTACATGCTGATCGCCCATCACCTGGCTACGGTCCGTTACATGTGCACCTGGGTGGCCGTCATGTACCTGGGGCAGATCGTGGAACTCTCGCCGGTTAAAGAGCTGTTCTCGAATCCCTCTCACCCCTACACCAAGGCGCTGATGTCGGCCGCGCTCCCCTCTCACCCAGACACCGTTCAGGAAGAAATCATACTCACTGGGGAAGTGCCTTCGCCGCTCAACCCTCCGGAAGGCTGCCACTTCCATACCCGGTGTCCCGTGGCCATGGACCGTTGCGCCGTAGACGTGCCCGTGCAGAAGGAAATCGCACCGGGCCACACCGTTTCCTGCCACTTGTTTTAGCCTCCTTTAACTTCGGGGCGGTCATCGCGCCAGTCTGCATGGCGAGCCTAACACCGGTGCGTGATACGCGATTTGGTGCGCTTGGCGCTGCCCGTGGTACCACCTTCGAGCCTTGAGACACCATTGCCCTGATGCTAGAATTTGCGCTGTAGCGTCCCGGAAGGGGAGCAATCGGGAGATGGGACAGATGCCGGCCAAGATCCAGACCAAACGACGAAAACGAACGATGTCGGCGGCGGGGATCGCCGAAGCCGTAGAGTTGATGACCGGGGAGTACGGGCCGTTTGAGCAGGAACGGCGGTTGGACCCGGCTGACGAGATGGTGTTTACCATCCTCTCGCAGCACACGTCGGATACCAACTCCAGCCGGGCTTATGCTCGGTTGATGGAACGTTTCGGCACGTTGGAGGCGGTCGCCGAGGGCAAAACTGTAGAAATCGAAGAGGCGATCGCGCCGGGCGGCTTGGCCAAGATCAAAGCCCCCCGGATCAAAGAAGTCCTTGCCAAGGTATTGGAGCTCAACGGTTCCCTGGACCTTTCGTTCTTGCGCGAGATGCCGTTGGCCGAAGCCAAAGCCTGGCTCCGTCAGTTGCCGGGAATTGGCCCAAAGTCCACAGGGATCGTGCTCAACTTCTCCCTTGGTATGCCCGCCATGGCCATCGACACCCATATATATCGGGTCTGCCAGCGCCTGGGAGTCATCGAGCCGACAATCACCGCAGACAAGGCCCACGACATTCTGGAGGCGAAAGTCGCACCCGAAGAAGTCTTCAACTTCCATGTATCGTTCATCAACCACGGACGACAGGTCTGCAAGGCCCAACGTCCATTGTGCTTGGAATGCGTGGTGTCGGGGGTCTGTCCCTCCCGGAAGAAATTTGTTAACCCCAAGAACATTAAAGAAAAGGGCAAAGAAAACGGGAAGTCGGCGTCCACCGGCAGTGCCACTGCCCGGAGCCGGAATGGTTCAGGCCAGATTCCCCACATTCCCCAACAGGAGGGCTAAGAATTGAAAGTCGGCATCATCAACGTCACCGGATATTCCGGGTCCGAATTGGCCCGGATTCTCCACCGGCACCCGGAGGTGGAAATAACCTCGGTCACCGGCAGGAGCGCCGCCGGGCAGCAGCTTCGTGAGGTCTTTCCGCACCTGTCGGCCTTGGACCTGACCATAGACCCGGAATTGAGCGGGAGCTTGGACCTGGTCTTCTCCGCCCTCCCTCACAAAGCCAGCGCAGAAGCCGTGATCCCGGCCTTGGAACAAGGATTGAAGGTGGTGGACATCAGCGCCGATTTCCGGCTGAAGAAAGCCGACGAGTATGAAGAATGGTACGGCGTCGCCCATCAGGACCCCACCTACCTGGAGGAAGCGGTCTACGGGCTAACTGAGCTGCACCATGAAGACGTCAAGGCGGCCCGATTGGTGGCCAACCCGGGCTGTTACCCCACCAGCGCCATCTTGGGCTTGGCGCCAGCGGTGGCCAGCGGCATCATCGGGCCGGACATCATCGTGGACAGCAAGTCTGGCGTTTCCGGCGGCGGCCGGAGTCTCACAATGACCAATCACTTCTCCGAGGTCAACGAGAACGTCTTCGCCTACGCCCTCGGCGGGCACCGCCACTTGCCGGAAATCACTCAGGAGTTAAAGCCGCTGGCCGCCAACGGCCTGAATCTCACCTTCCTGACCCATCTGATACCGATGACCAGAGGAATTCTCAGTTCCTGCTACGGGACACTGGTGGAGCCCACCGAATGGGAGGGTGAGGGCGGCAAGAAGCGTCTGATCGATCTATACGAGGACTACTACGCCGGACACCCCTTCGTCCAAGTGGTGCCCGCGCCGCCTCAGACCAAGCAGACGCTGGGCAACAACCTGTGTCTGCTCCATCCGGTGGTAGACCATCGGACCGGCCGCCTCATCGTGATCAGCTGCCTGGACAACCTGGTCAAAGGCGCGGCTGGTCAAGCAGTGCAGAACATGAACCTGATGTCCGGCTTCCCCGAGGACACCTCCCTGGAGTCGTTGGCCGTCTACCCGTAGGTGCGAAGCGGCGTTCCCTGGGCGATAGAAAATCCATCCCGTTCCCAAGTCACCGTGAGCGGATAGCCCCCGGTTATCCTCGGCTCCCCGGTCGCCCTCAGCCCTCCGGTCATCCTGAGCTCCCCGGTCTTCCTGAGCCCCCGGTCATCCTGAGCTTGTCGAAGGATCTTGGGTTCGCGGTGAACGTGGCTCGATAGGCCCAACGCGAACAGTAGAAACTTTCACTGGCGGTATTGTCTAGTGACTGCAGGGCAGTCTC
Organism: Dehalococcoidia bacterium; assembly: GCA_965247605.1. Lineage (GTDB taxonomy): Bacteria > Chloroflexota > Dehalococcoidia > Lucifugimonadales > UBA3495 > VXOI01. The sequence goes on from CBDFHM010000010.1 coordinate 5,895, forward strand.
TTAGTCCGCTGGAAACGCCAAATCGAATATAGTAAAATACGCCTGTGCCCCGGTCGTCTAGCCCGGTTAGGATGCCACCCTTTCAAGGTGGAGATCATGGGATCGAAGCCCATCCGGGGTACCAAACTAACAATCTAGGCACGAATTAACGGCAATATGCACCCGGGGGCGCGAGTGTTATGGCCGTTAAAGAGGTTCCTGAACTCCACCTTTTCGCAATTCGCGAACGGGCAAAAGGGTTCATCACGTCGTTAAGATCATCCCGGCGGTATACCGAAGGATACCTCGACAACCTGGAGTCCAGTCTGGCCATGTTGGCAGAATACGCCGACAGCCAGCTATGGCCGCTGGCCCATGAGATCACTACCGGCCACATGGAAGAATATTTCCTGTACCTGCAGGTGAGGCCCAGGTGGTTCGGTGATCGCGACGTCGCACAGCGGCCGATCAGCAGTTCCTACTTCGCTACTCAATACCGGCGCCTTCACCGCTTTTTCGAGTGGATGGTCCAACGAGGATTCGGCGAGATAAACCCGCTGGCGATCATCCCCCACCCGAGGGTGGAAGAACGCACCGTACCGACGGTTTCCCAGGAGCAGATAGAGGCGCTGTTTCGGTGTCTAGACTTCCAGAAGTCTACGACACCAGCGGAGCGATTCCAGGTCACTCGGAACCGAACCGTTCTCTTCTTGCTATGGGACACTCCAGGTCGGCTTAACGAGCTGGCGACCTTGACGGTCGATGCTGTGGATCCAACCGAGCAGGCGATCAGGGTTATGGGGAAGGGTCGCAGGGAACGATGGATGCCTCTGGGCGCGGTGGCGACTGAGGCACTCTCGGAGTATATGGAGGTCCGGGCGGCCTTGGTGCCGAGAACCGATCATCTGTGGGTGGCTGCCGCGGGGCGCCCGCTGGGCCGCGGGTGGCTGTACCAGATGCTCAAGAGGTTGGGGGAAAGAGCTGGGGTGCCGGGGCTACACACGCACCGGTTCCGTCACAGCTATACCATAGCGGCGCTTCGCAACGGTATGCCGGAGCAAATACTAAAAATGATCGCCGGCTGGAGCGGAGAAATCCCCAAGACGTATTTCAGAACCGCAGGCCTCCAGGATACGGGCCGGATCCACCGAGCGATGTCGCCGGCCGACAATCTATGGCACGGGGCGAAGGCGCCCCCGAAGCGGCCGCGGAAGCAGGGGCCGTCAAGGGGGAGGTTGTAATCTCAGCGCATATGAATCGTCTTCCGGGTGAAAGCGACCGAGAATCACGCGATACTACCCTAGCCTCGGTCGATCCCGGAAGGAACGCCGTTTTCGCCGGCCTAATCTGCGCGGTCCTGGCAGTGTTCGTCTCGCCGCTGATCTTAGGCGTCCTGGGCTTCGCCGCCGGCGCCATCGCGGTTGCCCAGCATGCCCGCGGGCGCGGATAGATTCTCAGCACGGTCACGTCAATTATTCTGTCAATTGCTGGATTAACACCGGTTGTTTCTAAATCTACGAAAACTAGGGGTCGATCGATCTTGAGTTGCTTCGCAGCGGACAAATCTATTTCTACCATCCGAAATCAACTCCCTGCCGGATGCCCAGAGATTCCTGGGCGCTCAGCGTTTTCATGTACCGCAGCGTCATTCGCGCGTCGACGTGGCGCAAGTGGTCCTGGACCGCCTTCGGGTTGCCGGTGGCCCGCAGCAGCTCCAGGGCGCCGGAATGGCGCAGGACATGGGCGGCACCAACGTGCGGCGGTTTGGAAATCCCCGCCTGTTTTAGAGCTCGGTCGCAGATCTTCCACGTTACGCTGGGGTCCATTGGGAAAATGCGCTCGGCCGGCGCTAATTGATGTCGGTAGGCGTAGGCCTGGAGCCGGGCCGCTAAGGACGCCGATATCCCGACTTCGGCCCTCTTGTTGCCCTTGCCGGTAATCCAGGTGGCCCAACCGCCGGTTGTGGTTTGGTGAAGGCTCTCGGGCGTTATCTGACGTGCTTCAGAGACGCGCAACGCGCCGTCAAACATGGTTTGGATTAGCAGCTCGTCGCGTTCGCCGTTACCGCTGCGGGCCGCGTCCTTGGCGGCTTCGGCCATCAGCCGGACCTGGTCAATGGCCAGGCTGGGGACCCAGGCTAGCGACGTGGCCTGGGTCTGCTCAATCGCTGTGTTTCTACGGGCGAGGGTCATTGGTGGTGGTCGAGGGCGTTGACTAAATCTTTAAGCTGGTCCTCACTGTAGTGCTGCCTAAGTGCAGCTGCCACGACCGCTACGTCATCTCTCAGAACTACGCGTTTGGGATTGTTCACCAGAATCCCTGCTTCCCGCGCTGCCGCCGCGACACTTGTGAACTCCCCGTTCTTCATGCGCTCCCAGATGTCCGGGCGGTCGCGGGCTATACGGGCGGTTAGGTCCGCAGCCCCCTTACCCTTACCTTTACCAGTCCGGTGGCCATCGGACTGCCCTTTTATACGGACGCCACCGTTCCGATTTAACGGCCTTGCCGGGATCGCCTGTGCCGCCACTCTAGCCTTGGCCGATTCTTCATCCCCTACGGCTAGCCGTTCAAGCATCGCCTCTTTCGTGCCGTAAGGGTTGTCAGGCGGTATTTTGTCCCAGATGGCATAACGCTCCTCATGTAGTTCACGCTCTAGATTTTCCCTCAATTGGGTCAGTGTGGGGATATCATGGATGTCATGAACATCTGTTCTTGGATGAACTCCAACCCTCTTTTTGTGACCTGTCCATATTTCATTGCGTAACTGGCCATACGCTTTCCCGGCTTCTGGGTCGCCTTTTTGGTAACGCCTCCCGAACACCGTCGGGAATATGTGATTAGTCAATGCTTCAACCGCCCGCGTGCATCGGGCCGCCGATTCGTCTTCCTTGTCGTTGATATTTTGGCTGGCGACATCCCCTTGAGGTTGTTCGTGGCCGCCCCGTTTACGTTGCTCGTTCTCCGCCAAAGCTTGAGCAAAACCGGCTGGGTAATTACGTTATTTAGAGCAGCGATCGATGTGAAAAACCACTCGACCTCTGGGATCAACTCGCCTGGAGCCTCAACGGCGTCGCTGTCATTGAAGACCTCTGGCAAACTGGCTCCCTCGGCGAGAAATATTGGAGGGATAGCTTCAATAGTTGGACTTTGCGCCGGGATGGTTTCGACGTATTCTAAGGCGCTCACCACGGCTTCGCCGCCCTGATCAGTGATGCCGCCCGGTCCGTGACCAAGGAACGATGTGGTCGGCGTGCCAGCCTTGCTGAAGCTCACGTCCGCATCTCGCACCGCGGCCCCCATGTGAATAGTAAAGGACAGCCCGTAGGTCGGGTGAATCGAGGAATCTATTGTGGCCTTCCGGCACGTCGCCCACCCCGCCTATCCTCACTTCGGGCCACCGCACTATTATTTTAACATGCCGATGAACGAGTCGGCATGATTATGGCAGGTGGCACCTTCGGCGGCCCTTCGCTGTTAGCTAGTTGGCCGCGAAGGTGGTGATCAAATTAACCCGGGATGCAAGGAAATGGTCAATAAGCTGGCATTACCGAATCGGCGCCTAGGCGGTAGTGATTACCGGGTAAGCGGCTGTCGATTCCGGCCTGCGCCGGAATGACGGATGGCCAACAGCGGGGCCATTACCGAGAAGCGGTAATGAGGTTTGCCGATTACCTCCTCTGGGCCGGTTCCAGTATGGGGACCGGCACCCGCTGCCGCCACACATGCCCGCACCGTTCGCATCCAAACATGGCCCGAAGTCTATCCTAGACCTGCCAGAAAACAATCACTTGATATTCTGTGTTGTATTCTGTACAATATATATATAACAGGTGATGGTCTACAGTATCGAGCTTACCCACTACGCCACCGAAATGCTCAATCGAATCCGCGACCAAAGGGTTCGGCGCTTACTGGTGGCCCGAATCGACATCTTAGCCGATGAGCCTGAGAAACAAGGCCGCCCACTTCGCGAGGATATGAACGGGTACCGCAGCGTGAGAGCTGTAGGCCAGCGTTTCCGTATTGTCTATCGAATCGACGACGGGAACACGGTCGTCATCGTAGCTGCCGTAGGAATTCGTAGGGCCGGTGACCGGAACGATGTCTATTCCATCGCCCAGAGACTCGCAGAACGGGGCTTACTGTAGGTCATTCCGGCGTAGGCCGGAATCCAGGAATTTTCTCCCATCTGACGTGCTGTTATCGCTAGAAAGTCCTGGTGAGTACCGGCTAACTGAAACCAGAGATTCAGCTCTGGATTCCGGCTTTCGCCGGAATGACGTGATTCCGGTTTGGACGATGCGAATAATATCGGCGCCCACTCGGTCGTTCCAGCGCAGGCCGGAATCGCCCTTTGACAAGCTAAGGGCGAACCAAATCCCCCAATTCCCCTTTACGAAAGGGGCAGGAGAGTAAAACATCATGACGACAACCTTTGATATGCAAGACGGAATAACTCTTACGGACGCTCGGATCGCGTTGACCAAGCTCCCTGAGCAGCTGGCCCAAGGCCAAGGTGTGGTACCGGTGACGCGGAACGGCAAGCCGGTTCTGGCCGTCATGACCTGGGAGCTTTACGAGTCAATTTCTGAGACCCTCGAGATTTTGGGCGACTCGGAAATGATGGAACAGATTCGTGAGGGCATGAGGCAGGCAGAGGCTGGTGAGACCCGCCCCTGGGAAGAAGTTAAGGCCGAACTTGACCTTTAGATCGATATACGTTGCTGCGGCTCCTAATAGGGTCAATGCCACGGCGTCCCTGCGGCAGAGATCCCGGAGCGTGTCGACCGTGGTATGCAGACCATCGTCTATGAAACTACCAAAATCGTCGTAGTGAGCCAGCGGACCGCCGCCTGGTAGCGCGTAGGAGCGCCAAAGATCATCCGTGAGCACTTGCCTCACAAGGCCAGGGATGCTTTCAAGGCGGCTGCCACCATGGTAGATGGCAGAGGCCAGAATCGTAACCGCGCTGCCTGCCTGCTTTGGATTGGTGGTCAAGACAGCCCCGCTTGTCCCCGCTGTCGATCCTCCCAATGCCTTATCAATTCTCCAATAATCTCCCCCTAATCTCCCCCCTCAACCGCCGATGTTCGTCGGCGGTTGAGGAATCGACGAAGACGGGGCGTCCTAGTCCCAGCCGTTCTCCAAGTTCATCAGCCACATTCTTATTGATTTCCTTATAACTCTGCCCTGAAAGGTGTGCCAAGTACCCGACGCGCCTACTTTGCAGACGGCGGACGTGATCCTTGCGTTCCCTGCGCAAACCGGTGGGTCTTGGCAATACGGGGCCGGGGATATCTGCCAGTCCAGCGGCTTCGAACAATCTGGTAGCAACAACCTTCATATGGTGAGTCGTCGGTTGGCCTATGCCAACAACCTGGGATTTGGTTCCTTCCTTATCGCCAGGACATCGGTAATGGTTCGATTCTTCCCGGTGTCCATCGTCACAAAGGCATCGGGATCGACTCCCCGGATGACCACCGCTTCTATTGGGATGCCGGTCAGCATGACCATATGAAGACGATGCTGCCCGTCCCGAAGGTCGCCATTCGAGTCAAATCGGATACTGTCGCCGTTGGTTTTCCATTCGGCCCGCTGCTGCCGGCTGATTAACTGGTTTAGGTGGGGCCGCGATACTGGCCGGTTGCCCACGTTTTTCGCGATGTATTGCTGTGCTTTTTCTCTGTCGATGGTCTCTAGGTCGAATGTCAACTCGGGTTCCGCTGCGCGGATGGTCGCGGATATTTAGTTTCCGGTTCTAGCGTCGCCGAGCAGGTCTATTTGCTTGTAACTCCTTGACACGATATCGTATTGACGACAGCGGTCTCAGCATCTGTCTGATCTGGCGTACTCGACGGACATCTCGACGTACATTGGGAGTAGATGATTGAGGACGATACGCAGGATGCTTCGGCCCAGAACCGGTTTGCATACACTGATACTAGTGTCGCCTGGGCGCGGAAGCGGTAATCAAATACCACTCGCCTGAGCCAAGACACTGAACTGATCTCTGATTCCCTTTGGGAGTTAGAAACCCTTGCGTATGAGCCCCTTGCACGTCGGCACCGATCTTTAGCAGTAATTACGGCCAGCCACCGCATCTGCCGCCGCGATGTCACTGAACAGCCCGCCAGGGGCTCGCACGCATGAACAGGTTTCGAGTGCCATTGCGGGTACTCGTAATCGTATCGCTCCCGTCGTGCCGCTTGGGCATCGGAGACCTCTTTTCCGCCCAACTGCGGCGGTCTCGGCACCACCGGGCGCTCTGGGTCATAGGGTTCCGCGTAAAGGTCCAGCAATCCTCATACACGCCCAAATCGGGCTCACCTGGGGTACACCACTCCTTCTTCTGCCACGGCTTGAGACTGTTTTCTTCAACCGCTTGCGAATTCCCCAGAAATGGAGGGCGCCGCAGCCCCAACTCGTTTGCCAGCCGCAGGGTCCAGTGGTCAGCCTGGAGGGGCCTCGCTGCACGCCAGGGCAATCAGGTGCGCTTCGCTCATCCAGTTTGGTCGGATGTCCTGGCCGAGGATCTTTCCAAGGCCCGCTTCAGTCCTCCCTGCTACCGCCGCGTTGGAACACCGTACCCGCAGACGGTCCACGCCTCCACCATGCAGCACCGTATCTGCCTTTAGCCCCACCTTTCGCGCTGGGCTCTTTCCCCCGCGAATCACTCCTGAACTGGTCTCGTTCTTCCCTTTCCAACCGGACCACATACCGTTTCGTCCCATGGCTGGTCAACACTCCTAAAAAAGGGTAGCAACCTTAGACGGTGTCTTAAACAATTACCAAAACCGGTTGACTGAGTACTAGTGTCGCCTGGGCGCGGAAGCGGTAATATAAGTTAACAGCCGCCGCGCTTTAGCGACGACAGGCCAGCAGGGGATGAAAAAATTCGTCGGATGTTCAAAGGGGCGAAGAGCATGTTGGACGTTCCCGTCATTGAGGACGCCGACATCGACCCAGCGTGGTTCGGTCATTCAGCCAAACCGGAGAAACACAACCGTGGTCGTGCCACCGTAGTAGTGCTTCACCAATCGAAAGTGTTGTTAGTGAGGGAAAGGGGGCGGGTATCAAACGAGGAGAACCGACGATCAGTGCCGCCGCGCGCGAACTATACGAGGAGACCGGGCTGAGCGCGGACAGAATTGAGCGGGCAGCGGCCTATGAGGGTCGTACAAGTCCATGCCGTATTCCTCATCACGGTTCATCATGGCACCGCCGCACCTAAGAGAGAGATCGATCAAATAATGTGGTGGGATCAAGTGCAGGACATCCCTGTAGATGATTATGTCGTCGGGATCCTCCAGCAAATGTCGGGCCACTCTCCTGAGACTGTTTGACTGTCATGTGATTCCCTTTGTTAGAACCCTTGTATGATCCCTTGCACGTCGGCACCGCTTCAGTATTACGGCCACGACCGCTGCCGCCGCGATGCCGAACAGGATCACGCTGGCGAGGGCGTTCTTTAGCGCCAACTTGCGCCCAACGCGGCGGCCGGCACCGTACGACAATCATCCATGGGCTCATGGTATCCCCAGCTTGGTCTTAACGCTGGCCAGAAATGCCGCATCGTTGTCCAACAACCATAGGAATTCATCGGTCAACGTCGACGGCACCATGTGGACACCCCAGTTCTCGCCCTCGCTGGCGTTGAACTTTAACCGGTCCACTACCATCACCACCGGGTCGCCCACCACCATGTTGTCGCCGCTCCGGAAGCCCACCGTCTCATTAACGGTGGCGTCGGGGCGGATGGTGTAGGTGGCGGGGTTGGGCCAAGGGTTTTCCGCTTTGATCTCTGGCACAGTCGGCACGAATGGGGTTTCCTCTTCGCGCTCGTTCGACGATGAAATAAGCACCTCCGCGATGGCATATTGGGCATTTAGATGATTGAGATACGCCTGGGAGAATGACGGCGCTAACCGGACCAATCCGATGGCCGGCCACAGAGGTCAAAGGCTACGAACTCATCGTCTGCGATCTGCGCCCGGTCAATTTGCCATTGCTCAAAACCAACGGTGAATAAGGCAATATCCCGGGCCAAGATGTGGGGTTGTTCAGGAACGTCAGCCCAGCATCGGCGTTAACTTGGTATGTTGTGCTGCCAACCTGGAACACGATTCCGCCATCAAGTGAATCTAGCCAGAGCCTGATCTGTCCGTCCGTGGTTGTCCCAAAGTAGTTGTCTGCGAGACGTTCTGGATTAGCAACACTGGAATCTGTCGTTAGTCGTGGGGTTCAATCCTAGGTCGCCCGCTGTGGTCGTAATATCCGTGTCTTGTTGGAAGCCAAAAGCCTGCCGTCCAGCCGTACTGTGAAGTTCGAAGCTGTCGGCAATAGTCAGATCAATCGCACTCGCGGGTGAAGTGGAGCCATAGACGGTTATTCGGCCGTGGCTGTTGCTTCGCTCTCCAAACCGAATGCTGTTTACCGCGGAGTAGCCAAGATAAAAAAGATCACATCGCCAACATTGTCGCCTTCAAAAACGGCAATTGAAACGATGCCAGCTGTTAGCACCTGGAATGCACTACCATTCGTAAAAATAGACCGTGTGCCGACTGAGCCCCCAACGTCGGGGGATGGCAACGTACCCGCGCTATAATTCCCCTTCGTTGCCAGTTCCAGCCCAAGTGGTATCTGAGCTGTCGTAACTAGCGGTCGTGACATGAACGTCCCCGTGGCGGTTCTGGCGCCCAAGTGCCGTCCATGCCGCAACGCTGGCCAAGTCGGCAAGTGTCAGCCCGGCTGTAGCGGTACTGGCGCCGTCCAGTTCGCCGTTCCACGTCCCGCCGTTGATGTCGGGAGCCGCCAGAGTGTTGGAACACGGCCAGGTGCTATCAGAGGCTTCCCACTGAAGGAAATGTTCGTCGGTACAGTCTCGCCGTAAGGACAGATCGCCGCTAACGCGCTCTAGGCCGCTTGACGCTTGTAGCCAGCCGCTCGGGAACCCAACGCTGGTTAGCAATGCAGCGGTTAGGGCGACGCCGACTATTGCAATGGCGAGCCAACTTGATTTGGTCATGCGACAAACACGTGATTGAGTACGGCCACGGCGAATATGGCTCCCACAATGGCGATGGCAAACCAACTAGCATTTGTCATCGTCGGATGGCTGTCCGGCGCACCAATTGGCGGCTTTCAGAACGCCGCCCCCGTTTTGGCCGGCCCACAAAGAAAATTCCAGTCTGGGCTAATACTCACGTCCTCAAACCCGAGTTCGAGCAGCCTTGCCGGCGGCGGTGTGCGCCCCAATCTGGAGTACTTTGAACCCGCCCTTTGCCGGGGTTGTGCCGTCTGGCACCCGGTCCTCGAAGGTCACGTTGCCAGTGATTAGATTGCCGCGTATTTTTACTTCGCCTTGGGGCCATTCCACGATCTCCGGGAAGATTCCAATGGGCAACAGTACGCCGCTGGGAAGGATAAACCGGCCACGCCCACGCCCAGGGGTGTCGGAGGGCCATCCGTCCGGCCGCGGCCACGCGATGGCAGGTGTCCACTGGTGGCAGTGGAGAACGCGGCTCCGGCGGCGGCGGCGTTACTCTGCCAGTGGGCGGCGGCGTATTACGCGGTCTAGCCGGTGGCGTTTCACGGGCTGACTCTCTGGTGGTAGGTGGCGGTGCTAGTGCCGGTGGGGGGTGGCGTGATCTCGGCCTGTTAGGTGGTCTTGTAGCCGCAGCTGGAGGATATTGTACGTACGCGTGTGCAGCAGGCGGACGTGGGCGGCCGGGGCTCGCGCCTGCGGTTCTCCGATTAGCCGCAATGATTCGCAGCAGCTCAGAGTGTGGTCAGCCGCGAGTGTGCCGGGAGCCGTGATAGGCGCCGCGCCGCGCCACCACCCGTCGAAGCCTAAGGACCGCCGCTGCGGCTCCGTAGCACGCGCGGCTAGATGGCTTCAGCTGAATAATGCTGGTCTAGGCTTGGCTTCGCTGGCGACCGTTGCTGGCTCGCGAGATCCACTGCGAACGTTGTCGCACTGCGGTCTGGCGGTAGCACGGGCTGTCTCGTTGCGGCCTTGAGCCAAAGACGCGCCTTCCTGCGGCCGCATCTACTTCTTCCAATGCGCGACTGCTTACGTCCTGGCCGCCCAGTGTATAACACGGCTGCGGCCTTGGTACGCCCGGCCAGCCGCGTGAATACTGCGGTCGCTGGCCCGCCGCATTTCATCGATGGCGAGTCTCGTGCTCTCTGTAGCTGCGCGTTGTTGCTCCCCCGCAGCGTCGATAATCTGGCCGTTGCGTGTTAGTTCGTCGGCCCTAATTATGGCCTGCTCTGTCTTCTGGCCATGTGCGATGGCCCGGTTCGTCGGCGGTGTGGCGCTGGTTCCAGGCCGGAACACCCCTGGTTTGCTGAATATGTTTTTAACCGTGTCGACGCTACCGACGATCTTCAGCCGGGCTACTTCGGCGGGCGATAACGGTACGCCTATGACCGCCAGTGTGCTACGGCTGCCGTCGCTGAGGCGTGTGAATAAGAGTTGGCTTGGTGCCGGGAGTGTGGTGCCGCTCGGAATTATTAGTTCAATTTCGGCGGTGCCCTGCCACAATTTATTGCTCCCCTGTAGCTGGGCGATAATATCCGGGTCGCGGATTAGGAGTGAGCCAGGCACCGGCTTATCTGGTATCTTGCCAATGGCTATGGCCTCTTGTACTTCCGCTGGCAAGTCCACGGCTTTACCGGTGGCGGAATTGCGAATAAACCGCGACATAACCGAAGGCCCCACGAATAACCCGCCCTCAGCGCCGCCGGCTTGTGCCCCAACGAGGAACGGCCGGAGGTCGGGGCTGCTGTGGATAGCTGCTTCGCCAATGTTCCGCTGTAGAGCTGGTGACAACGCTTCTATTTCGCCAGCGGGGAATTGTGCTGCTGGCCGGTCCCCGGCGATAGCTGCTCTTGTAAGGCGGTCCCGCGCTTCTAGTGTGGTGGCGATCTCTGCGCGTAGATTGTCGTTGCTAATGTCGGCTAGCTTGGTGGCCGCCTCGGGAGAGCCCTTTGCCCCGGACTAGGGCGTTCTGGGGCACTGCAATATCCAATGCACCCAGCACAGCACCTTCCGCCACTGGTATGCGTATCGTTGCGGTGCGGACCTCAACGGCGTTAATCGGGACTTTGCCTGGCCGTATGGCCGTCTCGATAGGCTCAAGTGCAAACTGGATAGTCCGTATAGGATGTCGGGCGGCTTGGATTGGGCTCGGTTATCTCGGCAATGGCGACCTGGGAAGCGATTGACCGCGCACGAACGCCGGCGCGCGTTAATGCTGACATTTGACCGATGATCGGTATGAAAAAGGCGATATCCGCTGCGACGTTAAGGCCGCGGGCCCAGCCCGGCGACGCCGCCCATGTATGGCGCGTACCTTCCACAGGGATAAGACTGCGGCCAACTTCTTTGATCGTTTCGCCAGGAATCTTGGCGGCCAGCCGGTTAATCTCTTGGCGTAGAGTCTCGCTTTGTTCTGGAGTGATCTCACCTAGAACTTCGCTTGCGTTGACGGACGCTATAGCCTCGCGCCGATCCAGTTCGCTTGTGAGGCCAAGCACACCAGCCGGGCCGGCCATGCTTTGAAGAATCGCCAACCGCCTAGCCTCAGCCCGGTCCACCGCGCCCCTGACGCGGGCGCGCGGCACACGGTCGCCGGCGGTCAACGGCAATCGGGGCGCCTTCCCTATCCAACGGCGTTATTTGCGCGACTGGTATCCGGCTGCGGCTGGGCTCTGGCGGGCCGATGAACGGTTGCGGCGGCGGTCGTTGTAGCCCAAACGCTGTCGTGTCCGCAGCCGGCCGCGGTCTTTGCAGCCCAAACGCTGTCGTATCGGCGCGCCTGCGGATAGGCGTCGGCCCGGTCAGCAGCCGGTTGGTAGCATCGAATATCGCTCGCTCAGATACCCCCACTGCCAGCAATTCGTTGGACAGCCCAGCGGCCACCGCATCATCAATGAATATTTCGCGGCCGGTTCTGTCCCGAAAGGGTTCGAGTGCCTTTAGTGCGGCGGCCTGAGGTAACGTGACCCTGGGCGCGAGAGTAGGTCGAGTGGGTCAGTTCGGGAACTGGCCGAGGCGTTGACTGGTGTGCGCTTGTCTTCATTGGCAATCTTCTGGGCGCGGTCAATGGCGGCCGGATCAAAGCCAGCCATCGGCGACAGTTTTGAGCGTGGCGCCCTTTATGAACGCCTCAACGAGGTCAAACCCTTGCGCGGTCTGGACGCCCGGGATCTTAGCAAGTTTGCGCCGTGCCGCCTGCTCGCGCTGGATGCGGCGTATGTCCTCGCCTTTCACGCCTATCCTTTTCAGCGTCTTGGCGCCGACGGCGGCCCCTGAGGCTAAGGCGCTTTGGACTTGTTTGGTTGCCTTCTGGGTCTCGGCTTCCTCGGCTTCGGCCTGCTCAATTCGTTGGCGGGTTTCAGCCGGGACCACCTGTTTGATGGCCTTGACGATATCGGCATCGGACACCCCGCGGTCACGCAACACTTGGGCAGCGACTGCGGGGTTCGTCGTCCCGGTGCCGATGGACTTGCCATCGACTACCACGTTGATGCCGCCGCTGCCCTTTGTTGCCTTTACGGCTGCGGTCTTGGGTGTCGTCACTGTACCGCCCTCCTACGTATGAGCCAGCGCGTAGCCAGCGCCGCAATGTAAAATATGGCGAGTCCTACAAATACGATGTCCGATAGGAGCGTGAGAGTGGCCGCCAAAGACAGATCGGTAGATGCCGCCGCCAGTAGCCGCACCGGGATAGTCAGCACATACCCGACGATCAAGATTCGGCCCCAAGGCCATTGTGCAAATCCGTTCATATCGCCCCTTTTTATCGCCCCAACGCCAACCGGATGAATGACATAACCATGCCGGCGGACAGCCCGTATAGCAAGAACTTGAAGTAGACATACGGGCCGTCTAGGTAAGAGTAATCCCACATTATCATTTTGGCCACGGCTTGCATGAAGTTGGGCAGATTCTTGGCGCTGTTGTAAATGCCTTTGACCGTGCCTAACACGCCGCCGTCAGAGAACGCCGCGGCTATATCAAACCCGACTAAACTATTGATTACGCCAGGGGCTTGGCTGTACACACGCCGGTTAACACCGCCGTCGGTGAGGCCGTGTTCATCGGCGGAGCTGTCGCGGCAGCCCCTAGTTAATCCGGTGAACGTGGTTGCTGTTTTGCCGCTATAGCAGATGGTCTCGTTGTCGATGATCACGACGCCCGAATCGCCAAAGCCAGATGTGGAGTTGACGGTTACTGTCGTATCGCTCTTTTCGATAGCGGCTACCAACGTGGTGGTAGCCAGACCGGTGTGGCCGTCAAGTGTGGCGCTCATTATCGTCAGGACCGTGAACGTGGTCACAAAGAACATGAATAGATTTATGCTCATTTGGGCACCAATGCGCCGCGGCGGATCTTCATTCTGTACATGGCTTTAATACAGGTATGCGGGTGGTGGCGATCTAATAACGACCCCCACTTGACCAGCCTAAATTCACTACGCATCTGGCGTATTGCAGGGCTAAATGAGGGTCGCCACCGCCTACATGTGTTGGTATGGTATGCACCGCCCTTTGGGTGGGCCCACACTAAGGATTGAGGATAGATCATGTGGCCAACTTCCCGGGCCGGATAAGTACCAGCATCCCCGCTATGGCGATGAACACGAAGATTATCCACCCCGGCATCAAACCGTCGCCTATCGCAGCCGTGAACCCTATCACTCCGGCCATTACCGCCGCAGACCACGCCATGCTTTGCGTCAGCAGCAACGCCGCCGCGCCTGACCCAATGATCACCAACCCCAAGAATATGAACCAAATAAACCGTTTGGGTAGCCCGCTGCCGGCCTCAGATATTGCCGATACAAGGCTGTTGCCTGGCAGCGCCGCAAACCCTAATTCAGTTTGGTTGAATAGATTGTCGTTGGTGGCTGCACCCGATACCGGCGACACGACCGACGACGACGTGAGTGCCTGCTCTGTAGTCAGACTGGCCCGGGTGGACGTTAGGGCGGCGATGGTGCTGGCGAGGCCAGCAGGGGCTACAGGAAACGACATGGTGCCGGTGTTGCTGTTGCCGCTCCGGTCTGCAAGGGTCGCGGCTGGCGTGGTTATCAGTTGGTAGAACAATTCCTGGCCAGTGGTGTCTTCAATCACGAGCCCCAGCGCCAAAATGAGTGGCGTTGCCGCGCTGTCGGTGGTACTGAGAGTGACGCGGATACGGAAATCTGTGACCGCCAGCAACGAAGATCCTAGGCTGATGCCGGTGGGGCATGAGCCGTTGGAAGCCGTTGAGTAATCGGTGCCGCCGTTGAGCGATGTCTCAACCAATATCGTGGTGTTCGTTGGCGTTATATGCTCCCACCCAATTGAACAATAAGCCACATCGGTAACGCCCGATGCGTCAATGGCGGGGCTGACGCGGGTCCCGGTCGCCTTGAAGGTAGGCGTGATGTTGAAGGTGGCGCCAGCCAAGTTCTCACCGAATACCATGACCGATGCAGGCGCCGTTGGTGTGATAGTTTCTGTAGCCGGGATGGCGTAGGCGCTCTCAGCGGTTAAGGTGATGGTGGCCCGCGTGCTTGAAGTTTTCACAACGTCGCTAGTGTCAAAGGTTTGGGAGTCCCATCCGTTCCGGTCTGATAGGTCCGAATCTAGGCCGTCTAAAATAGCCTGTTGTTCAGCCGTCGAAAAATCATTTACGGCCCACCCTGCGCTGGTTACTGTATTGTTGTCTGTGAGCGTGTTAGACCCGTGGGAATCTGCACGGGAGCCGGAAGTTTCGGAGAGATCCCACGCTCCCTCAAGCGAAGTTGTGCAGTTCGAACATGCCGTACCAGCAATCCCCAATTCGTGGTATCGTCGTCCGCTGCCGCTGTTGTAGAGCCATGACTTTTCCGCAGCGGTAAAGATGCATTTGCAGAAAAGAACAGATGCTCCACGCCCATCCATCGACGTTCCGCCACCATGCTCAGACCCGATTGTAAAGTCTCCATCTTGGTCTGATAACCCAGAAGAATATGCTCCAGAATCCGCCGTTCCGTCATTGACTTGGATGTTAATCGTGTTGGCCGCAGCAGAATGCCAGGCAACGATGAAATAGAAGGTGCCGGTTGAAGCCACGCCGAGGACATTGGCCGTTACAGCCGTTGTGTTAGATGTCCCATCCGGGCTAACAACAAACCGAAATTTATCGTTGCTGGTCAAATATTGGACAACATATTCGCTGTTGTCCCCTGCATCTTGTGACTTAGCGAAGAATGTTTGGTTAGAATCGCCGCTATCTAGGTAAACCCATCCGAGCATTGTAAAGTCGATATCCCCGGTGGACAGGCTGGGGTTGTCGGCGATGCTGAGATATTCGCTGTTGGCTGCAACAAACTGCCCAGCCCCGGTGGTAGCAGCAGAACCGCCAGAAGACCAAACAGTATTGGCCAGACTAAGAATGACCGTCTGGCCACCCGCTACGATCTCGGCTGGCGTGCCGCCGTCAGACAGTGTGCCGGTAACCGCAACAGCTTCTGCAGCGGCAGTTAACGCAATGGTTGGCGTGGCGGTCAGATCGGAAAACCCCAGCACCAACGCTGCGTTGGGGACAGTAGCGGTAACGGTCTCTGCAGCGGCAACCCGGTAATCGCCTGCTTCGGCTTCAGTGATTGTAATGGTGGCGACGGTGCCAGAGGTTCGCACGACGGACCCAAGCCCGAGTTGGTCTCGGATGCGGGCGTTCCATCCGTTTGTCTCTGAGTCTGCGGCGTCTAGGCCGTTGATGATCGCTTGGCGCTGCGCGTCGAACGTCGCCCCGGCCGCTACCCAAGTATCGTTGGTCAGAGTCACGATGATGGTTCCACCGTCGCGCACTTCCTGCTCACTAGCGCCGTCGCCAATGGTGCCGGTGATGGCGGCCGTAATGGCGAAGTGGGTGATGACCAGCCGGGGCCGTTTGTCGCCGCTCAGCACCTCATCGGCCGTAGCGAACGTAATAGAGCTGTTATCGTCCGCAGACCATGTTGGTTCTGCGTTGTCGGTGTCCTGAGTGGACCGGAGGCCGAACTTAGTAATTCCGGTCTTACTGATGTTGCCAAGCCCAGTTGAATTTAGCGTGAAGCTGTTGTAGGTGGAGCTATCGACCGTGAAACTGGCAATCGCAATGTCACCCGCTTGCTTGGTCGTGCCGAGTTGAGCGTAATCAGTTGCGATTAGGGAGGTGTTGGACGACGGCGTGCTGGTCACCATCGACACGCTGTCGGTGAAGTCGTCGGTGGACGCCGTTAGAACGATATCGAATGTCGCCGAGGTTATTTGATCGGTGTCGGCAATGCCGCTGGCGTCGAATAACGCGATGTATCGGAGAAACTGGTTCCATAGGTCGGTGGTGCCGCCGGTAAAATGCCCGCTGATCGCCGTGGCACCGCTGTCGCTGGCCCCGCAACAGGTGTCCCCGCCGCCGGCTCTCAGGGTATCCCAAACAGCGTCAGGGCCAGTGTTATTGTCGGCCAGGTCGCCGTCCACAGTATCGGTTTCTGTATGGGCGTCAGGGTAGACGGTGGTGATGGTCCCGTATTCGAGTAGCCCCAACCCCGGGTTAACTTCTGGAAGTGGGCCGGCGTAAGCCATAAGTGTGCCGGTATTGCCCGAAAGATAGGCGGTTTCGGCCAGGGCCTGGAACTTGCTGAGTAAGATCCCGATGCCTGTTTCGTCCTCGGCGCGTGGTTGTAGTGGCGGCTCAGATAGGCGGCTTTGGCCCCGCACCCAACCGGTATCGGTCCGGGCTGCGTGTACTTGCTGGATGACGCCCAGGATGCTGTTGTTGTCTAGGTGCGGCGAGGAACTACGGAACCACTCGCGGCCGTCCGGTAGGTATTGCACAAGTTCGTCATTGGTTCCGATCTGCCAAGGGGCTACGCCGCCGCCTTCAAGTTGCACGAATCCTTGGGCGTCCAGTAGCCGCGGCTTGCGGGTGCCTTCGCGGCCTTGCCAAATGTAGTTCTCGAAATACCAGAAGGAACCGTCAGGGTGGAAGTGTTCGACCTCGACCAGTAGGTGGCCATCGTGTTCGCTGACGGCGATAATGCGGAAGTCGGGGCCTGCGGCGTGGGCTGTGGACGCAAAAGGAACATAGTCTTGCGGTGCATAAGATACCGCCGCCCATAGCATCGCGCCGGTGATCGCCGCCAATAACGGAACGCCGATGAGCACCGTGCGCCTACTCATTGGCCAACCCCAGCGCACCCGAGTAGGCCGCCGTGTCCGCCAAGGTGCCGGTAGCAAAGTCCGTTTGGCCAGTATCGAAGTTGAAAACCGCGGGCGCCGCTGTGTTAATCCGTATGTAGTTGAAATAGTCCACGCCGCTATTGCTGGCCCAGGTCAGGTTGTTGGCCGTGTCGGTGATCGTCTGCGGTGTAAAGCTGCGCAGCCCGCCGCCCGCATCCATCCACGTACCCGATCCGCTTATGCCGTTGGACGCCACGATCACGGTCTGTTCGCCGGTCGCTGGTATCGTGATGCCGGTGTTGTCGCCGGAGCTGTTGCCGCCGGTCCCGGTCAGGAAGGTGCCCAGCGCTGGCGTGGCGGCCGACCCGCTGACGTTGATTGTGATGGCCCCGGTCTTGCACAGGATGCAGGTATCGGCCCCAGCAGCGCTAAAGTCTAGCCGTCCCGAAAGGGCAATAGAGTACGCGCTGCCCAGCTCCAACCCAGCCACATCGCCGGTGATAATCCCGGACGTGCCAGGGAATATCTGATGCGCTGTAACGAGGTCTGATGAACCGCCCAGATAGAGCGTCGTCTGCTCTTGGTTGTTAACATTCAGGTCCTCTACCCACGTCCACCATTGACCATTCTCGTACCGGGCCCGTGAGGCTAGCGGCTGGGTCGTGATGCTGGTGAAGGCACTCACCCGGGCCCGGCCCCAATACGACGACACGGCGGACCCGGTGGTAGTGCGGGTGGCCCAATCGGCCGGCATATCCCACGTTACCGCCTTCTGGCCCAACACCGTGAAACCGGCGGTCCGGTCATCGACGCCACTAAGGGCCGTGAAGGCCGTGCCGTCCCAATACTCGTATGTGATCGTCCACGTCCCGACGCCTACGGTGTCGGTGTTCCACGTCAAGATCCTGCAGGGGTTATCGCAGCCGAAGTAAAAAGCGTCGTCAACCGCCGGGGAGCCTGTTAGAACCGGCACATCGTTCTGAGTGGTGTTCTGGGCGGCTGTGGTGTATTCGGTGAACACTGTGCCGTCCTGCTGAACCGCGCCCTCAACCTGAATGCGGTTGCTGGCGGGCATAGCCGGCACGTCGGTATCGCCCTTGTGGACGTGGCTATTGAGCGCGTCCGATTCAATGAAGTTGCCAGCAATCAGATCAGCGGCAGAGTAGCCAAACGGCGCCTGTACATCGTCAAGGTCCGTGGTCCCAGTATTGGTTATGTTAACGGCGGCGCTGTATAGAGCTGTGGTGGTGGTGCCAGCCCGGAGCAAATCGCCAGTGAACACAACCGCCAGCGCAAACACGCTGGCGAGTACGGCACCGGTTACTAATGCCCGGGCTACATTTTCTCGAACTACCACGACAGTCCTACTATCATTCCGCTCATAATAGCGAATAGCCCCACCCCAAGAACTGCATCAACCCCGAACCGCCAGACGCCCCGCCACGCAACTTAACCGCCTGCCCTGCGGCCCCAAAGGGTCCAAGTGATGCCCAACACCGCCACCGTGGCGATGATCATCGTAACCTCAAGCGGTATCCACCCAACCGCCGTGAACATCGGCAGCGTGAGGGCCACCGTCATAACGCCGAACTGCCATCCCCGGTCAGTCCCATCCAACAGCTTCGACGTGAACCACACGATGATCATCATAAATGCGATTGCCACCAGCGAGGTCAGCGTACGCTTGGGCACTTGGTAGCGGTCCGCCAAAGTCGTGAATTTGGTGTCGACCCAGGCACCGTCCGTCGCCCAAAATCCCTTCAAGTCCTCGCTGTAGGACTTGTCAAATGTTTCCTCAGTGAAGTCAGGCGACGATACGCCAGAAGAGAACAAGCCTGGGATCATGGACCGGAGCTGCGGCACAGCGTTGCCGAAATACTCCTCACCGGTACCGACGCCTCTTGACGTGAGCTGGTCAGTACCGCCGGGGCTCTCGATCAGGTCGTCAAAGTCGGTATCGTCGGCCCACCCGCTATCCTGTTCAAACTTGCGCGCCAACGCCGCGATCTGCGCTTCAAGTAGGTTCCTAGTGTCGGTGGCGTCCTGCCAGAGGATCGTATTCGTGGTGGTTGTCGGAACACCGCCAGGAAAGACGCCAATCTTACCCTGAAGCGTAACCGTGTACGCTTCGGAATTCGTATCGTTGAACTCTATTGAGTCGGTGGTTTTCTGGGCGGCCGTCCAGTACAGGCTGAATATGCCACGCCCATAGCCGTTATCATTGAATGCGAATGGGTCAACGGCGTTAAGCTCAGCGGTGCCGCGACGGAAACGGCCAAGGTAAGCATCGCTAATTAGCTCGGCCGGCGTGCTGCTGTAGGCAAGATTGTACTCAACGATGATCAGTAGGTCGTTGGCTTCGAGGACACTATCGTAGGCGCGTACGTCCTCAATGTTGATGGTGTCCGGGTCCGCAATGGCGGCGAACACATTGCTCGGGTTCCAGACGACGACGACCGCCCACAGCACCGCAAAGGAGATCAGGAACGCAGCCCAACGGGCGTTGCGGCGGCGCTTAGTTGGGCGGGTTCCCACGCGAAACCTGCCTATCCCAATGATATTGGCAAAGCCCATTGGCCAGCCACCCGACGTACTGGCAAACGGCGATATGGTTGCAGGCGCCCCAACGCACCGACGGCATCCGAATCTTCAGGCGCCTTGCCACCTGCTGTAATCCAATACCGATCTCTCTAGCCATCGCGCCCCTTCTTGCCCTTCACCCGGTCCATAAACCCGCCGATGTCGTCCATTAACGCCTGTATCGTCAGCGGTATGAACAGCACGAATATCGCCAGAATCGCGAACCCAAGTTGCGGTTCATCTAACGTGTTCATGGCGTAGCTGAGGGACGCCCAAAGCAGCGCCACCATGGCCGCTATGTGGGCAATGGTGTTCACCCCTGCTTCAACATCGCCATGTCGGTGCGGCCGTCCATGACGAAATCCCAGAACCCCAAGTCTTTGATGCGCTGCCGGAAGTCACCGATAGTCGCTATCGTGTCGTCAAACCCCATGGCGTCTATCAAGTACCGGCCAATGATGAAACTATGCCCCAGCCCGAGTAGGAACTCCAACAGCGTTGCCGGCGCCACGAACATTGGCGACTTGGTAGGCGCTACGCCTTCTTCCGGTTCCTCCACATCCCAATACTGGCCAGCGATGGTATCCCGGTTATGGGACCAGATGGCGCCTATGACTTCATAGGTGTTGTAGTGGCCGAATACCTGATTGACGTTGTGGAACCGGCGCCGCCAGGTCGGCGGTCCGTCCGGCGGTATCCTTGGCCGCGTAAACGAACCTGTGAACTGGCCATGCCAGTCCCAAATATAAACATCGACGTATCGACCCTTATTCCACCCGCTGCTGGGCCACATATTCACCAGCGCATACAGGTCAATGTTGATTAGCATCTGGTCGTCCAACATGCCTGGGAACTGCGTGGTGAACGCCATTTCAATGTTGCGCTTGCGGATCTGCTGAAGGAACGTGCTGAAGTCAACATTGGTCCGGGCCAATGACCGCCGCCGGGGGAAGTACGAGGCGGCCTCATCGACCATGACAAACATATCGTTAGCGTCTGGCGGAAAGCCGTTGATGTAATCCACGATCATCGGATCCGCCCAACCTTCCGACGCTACGTCCGTGTTGAAGTTTGCGGCGATTGTTACGTTCTGGCGTTTCGCTGCGTAATGGGCCTGAAAGAACCCACCGATGAACGTCAGTGATGCGGTTTTGCCCCTACCGCGGCGCCCCGCCAGCATCAGGGTCAGCGGGTCAAAACTATCCCCGGTCCAACTCTGAAGCGTCTCGGGCGTTAACATAGCCGTCGCCACCGATTGCGGTGCCTCAGATACGCCCGGCACGCCGTTGATACCCTCAAACGCGCTGACGATCGCCGGCGATAACGTGAAGTGAGAGGTCGTCCGCATTTACTGCCCTGGCCCCTCGCGGCTGTCGGTCTTGTTGGTGCGTAGGTTGTTAAGAATCGGCGGCATATTGAATTGCGGGGTTCGCGCCGCCGCTATGCCCGTAACCATCTGGAGTGCTTCTTTTCTAGCCTCACCGTCGGCCCCGATGCTGAGTTGAAGGATGTTGCCGATAACGTCAATCATGTTAGTGTTGGCCGTCGTGATGCGCTGTTGGCGTGCCAGAACCCGGCCTATCGTCGGTATCAGGTCTTTGGGTATGCGGGCCCGGGCGCATAGTTCCTTAAAGTCCGAACTGGCATACATGAACTCTTTAACCGGCTCAAACCCTGCACCACCTTCCTGCGAGACGCCAAACAAGTCACCAATGCCACTACGGCCGGCCGGGGGATTACCGTTGCGTTGTTCTTGCTGATTAACCATTACTGAATCACCGCCACTAAGAAAAAGACCGCCACCAGTTCTGCGAAGATTAGGGTAATCAGACTACCGGCCTTGATCTTCTCCCACTTATCCTTGTGAGTGGACTTGATTAGTTGCTTCTCATCCAGCATCAAAGAATCGGCGTGTAGAGTCGTCGCTCGCATTACGTGAGGCGTATATTCCACGTCCTGCTGTTCCTCAGATACGCTACGGAGATTGAGGAACGAATGGGAATAAGGCACCATCCACCGCCGGTGTCCTTCCGGTACATCGACCGTGCTTGACCCGACGGCGCCGTGGGGTTCCTCTTCCCGCACCATAAGCCGTATTAGCCAGAACGGCCGATAGTCGTGTATCGGCGCGTTGGGGCCATAGTTCCAGCCGGTGATTCCTAGCAGCGGCAATGTCAGCACCGAGAGGATCCCGAGGTATGTTCCGCCCGTCACGGAATACTTGATACCGATCACGATGGAAAAGAACAGCAACAGCCCCGATATTGCTGCCCCGGCTATCAGCCCGTTCTTCCGTAGCTCGGCGTAGTCTGGAACGAATCGGCAGTTGATGGGCAACCGATCTCGTAGAAGGGAGAACGGAGCTTTGTAGGCGAACATGCCGCGGTCCTCATCAACAAAAATCACCTTCTCCATTTCAGTCGAATGGTCCCGGGCCTTGATTACTGAAGCTATTACATTGTCTAACATGGCTATCCTAGAACCGCCGTTGTCACGGCATCGATTTCCTCTCCGCCGAATACCTGAGTCAGCACCACCAACGCAATCACCAAAGTCAGCACCACAGCAATGACCGCCGTGGCGACTAACATTCTGTCGGTGATGCTTCCAGCAGCATCTTTAGAGGCTTGGCCCTCTGCGGCTTGGTAATACTCCTGATATAAGTCCTGAACTTCCTCTAACTGCCGGTCCGGTGTTGGTGGTTCGGAGAATCTAGAGACTGGCCAAGGGTTGTTATCCTCACAGATCATCATTTGTCGCTCTGGCATCGCCATAGCTGGCGGCGGGCCCACATCCACTATGTCCTGCCAGGTATCAAGATCCGTTGTTGGCGCCTTGGGGAATATTGGGGCGCCTCTTAAAATGTGTAGTTGTTGGTCGTGTGGGTTTCGCAGCGTGGTTGGCTCCCGGTGGTTCTGTTGGATTTTCCGGCGTCGGTATTTGTTCCCAACGGCCAGATACAGAACTTGGATATGATTTGCCACCGTTCCTCCATACGATAGTTACCGGGTCACCCCACTCAATCTTCGATGCCCGGTGTATCTCAATGCCGGCGTCACTCATAAAGATCAGTTGGAACGCTCGGGCCAACACCAACGACGATGGTCGCATCCGTCCATTGAAGTATTGGCGGAAGTTCCCTTGCTCTTCTATTCCCAACAATTTCCCCAGTTGGTACTTAGACATATTCCCGAACCGCTGCATCATCACCGTGAAGATATGCTGGTACGCGGCGTGGCAGGCATACGGTCGCGCCGTTCGGATCGGGTGATTCTCCACAGCGATGGCATCAAATATAGGCGGTGTCTTAGCACATTCGAGTTGAGCAATCATATGGATATTTATAATACCTACTCCATGTTTGGACTATACGTATGTTATTAACACACGCATTGAACGTGATTCGTAACGCGTAGACAATTTGCGGCGTTATGGGCCTACTTGCGACAGCCCTAGGGCTGATATTGGCCGTAGTCGTCGGCATTCTTGCCGTCGGTCAGGTCGATGCCCTGCGCGACGTTGGCGCTCCGTTAACCACTGGCGGCATACGGGAATTAGTAGACCGGACTTGGCTCCTTATGTCGTTCTTGGTGATACTGGTCGCCGCCGGTTGTCTAGTCGCGGCTGTTCGATGGGCCCTACAAGGACGCTAACGCTGCGTCCTATTTTTATTTGTAGGAGGTTGCGTTATGCGTAACCAAATCATGCTCATTATCGTGGGCGTGATCACGATCGTGGTTGGTCTGGTTTTGGAGACCACAATCAACACCCAGGCGGCGGCCGCTGGAAGCGCAGCTAACATCGGGTCATTCTCCGGCGCACAGGCATTGAATGACTTGGTGCCCCTGATCTACAACGCCGTTATCGTGATGATCGGTGTCGGTATGATGGCTCTCGGTGGCCTCGGCGCTTTCGGCGTCGGCCCAGCGAGTAGGCGTTAACGGGCTGTGGCTACTACGAAGCGCAGAAAGAGCGCTACGAAGGCCAAACGGGTCCACCGGGCCGTTGTCGCTGGCCGGGTGAGGATGCGGAAGGCCCGCACCACAACCAAGCGAGCCGTCGCAAGGGCTCGCCGATGTTAAAACGTAGTCAAGGGGCGGGGTGGCGCCACCCCGCCCCTTTTGTAGGATATGGAATATGGTCGACAAACGTAAAAAGCCGATGGGAAAGGCAAAACAGAGCAAGGCCAAGAGTCTGGCCGCCAAACGTCGGGCCTCAAGGCGGCGATCCTTGGAAGGCACCATTGATGATCCGAGATTCGCCATCTTCACGGGCACGGTGTTCCTTACGCCGTCCCAAAGGTTTTAAGCATGGCTAGAACAGTCGGCAGCCGTACCGTCCGCGTCAAACGCCCGACTTTCCGCGAAGGCCAACGGGCGGGCCGGGCGTTCGCGGCCGATCGCAACGTGCGCCCAGATGAAGCAAGCATGGCCAATGCTGAGTTTAAGCGCGGGTTTATCTCTGGGTTCAAGAAGTCGAAAGGCGGTTCGTCGGGCGGCCCAGCCAAACGCCGTCGCAGTCGAATTAACACGACGACGGATCCCACCACCAGTTCGGCCATGCCAGACGATATAGGCGACGGTCCGCGAGCGGATAACCGTTCCATCGGGGCTGTGACCGGCATTGACGATTTCAGCGCCGCCAGAGCCCTATCAGACTTTAGTGAGTTGTAAGCGCTGCTATTTCTCGCCATTCTGGCCCTTGCACTCGGCTTCCGACTCGCCCTCACGCTCTCGCATGACGGATTCTTAGGCGTTGACGGCGGTGCCTACCTCCTGAGCGTCAACGCCGTCCTCGGCGACGAACCCACCGGCGCTGGCTTCCCACGACCGCCACTCGCACCCGGCTGGATGCTGGTCCCGTTTGTCAGCCTGTTTGGCGACGACAACGGGTACAAAATATGGAGTGCATTGGCATCCGTAACCCCCGCGGTGCCAGTGTATTTGATGGCCCGACGCATCACGGTCACCCCAGCAGGACCGCAACACCTCTGGGCCCCTGCCGTGGTCGCGTCGGGCCTTATACTGCTTGATCTGCTCCACGCCGAAATGATGGTCACCGGCGCCCTGCCGCTGATCGGGTTCGCTTTGCTCGGCATGGTGTGGTGGGCCATGGGAGAATTGGCCGGGCAATGGTCGCTACCGAAGGCCGGGATATTAGCCGCGTGTCTCGGCCTCATTCCTTGGGTTAACCAAACCACGGCCGGCCTAGCTCTAATAACCGTGCCTGTCTATCTAATCGCGTTGTTGTGGTATGACCGTTCTGCTAATTCCATCCATTCCTCGTTTCGCGCTCCTCTGGCACAGTTGACACGAATAGCCCCGCCGCTTCTCGTCGGCGGGGCTATTGCTTTGGCCGCTTTGCCTTGGTACATGAAAGTCTTGATTTGTTCGTAAAAACCCCTCGCCAGCCTGGGGCAAGGTGGGGATAATGTAATAAAAGGTCGTGGGCGCTGCGCCTGGCCGAGGGAGGGGAGGATGTTCCGAATACGAGACCCGCAAGAGAGCCTCTGGCAGTCCCAGTTCCTGGTGACGCCGAAGAAGGCTAAGCGCCTGGAGAGAAGTTAGGCCGAGGTTTTCCGAAACGAGGCGCTCCCCCTGATTGACGAGGAGCGCTTTGCTCCCATGTACTGCGTGGACAACGGCCGTCCCAACCGGGCGGTGCAGACCGTCCTCGGGGTCCACCTCCTCAAAGAGATGTTCAACCTCACCGACGATGAAGCTCTGGAACAACTAGAGTTCAACCTGCTCTGGCACCACGCCCTGCGGCTAGACATCGAGGAGACCCACCTGCCCCAGAAGACCCTCCACAACTTCCGAGTTCGCCTGATGCAGCACGACGGTGGCCGGCTGGCTTTCCAGGAGACCACGGACCGGATCATCCAGGCGCTGGGCATACGCACCGGAAAGCAACGGCTAGACTCCACCCACATCATGAGCAACATCGCCACACTCACCCGGCTGGGCCTGTTCTGTGAGACGATGCGGTTGTTCCTGCGGGCCTTGCGCTGGGAGCACCCAGAGCTTCGCCCTGGGGTTCCGGAGGGCCTCCTAGGGCGCTATTTGAAGGAAGAAGACGAGGCGACCCACTACGAGGACGCCCGCACGGGGGAGGGTCGGCGACGCCTTTCGGTCTGTGCCCGGGACCTCTACCGGCTGGTGGACCGGTTCCATGGCACGACTGCTGCCCAGCTGGAGGAGTACCGGCTGCTGGAGCGGCTGCTGCGGGAGCAGTGCCATGTGGGCAGGACGGGCGCCCCAGAGACGATGACGACGATGCTGGGGAATGCAAGGTGCCCGTGGCCTTGAAGGACCCGAAGCAGGTGTCCGCCGACTCGCTGCAATCGCCCCACGACCCGGATGTGACCTACAGCGGCCACAAGGGGAAGGGGTACGAGGTGCCGGAGACCTGCCACGAGGAGAACGCCACCCAGCTCATCACCCACGTGGAGGTGACCCCCATTCGAGTGGGAGCGACACCGACGTGAGCGTGCCGGTCGTTGACGGGCTCGCGGAGCGGAAGGTCCGACCGGACGAGCTCTTCGCCGACACCGTATGGGTCGGGCCGCAATGCCTTCGAAGCCTGCCGGGGAACGGAACTGGTGAGCCCGGTGGCGGGGTCGGCGCCGGGGAACTCGCACGAAGGAGAGGGTGACGGACCACCGCCGCTCACCGCCGCGGACTTTCAGATCGACGTCACAGGGGAGCAGGCCACGGTTGCCCCGCCGGCCACCCGTCCATCGAGGAGTACGAGCTGAAGGATGCGCCCGGGTAGAGGTCCACTTTCATGCGAGCCCTGCCCCTTGCGATCCCGTTGCCCAGTGAAACCGGCGTGCGGGGGCCTACGTCCTCAAGGCGGACCTGGTGAAGGTGAACATCGAGCGGCGCCGGAGGGCCGAGGCCACCGAGGAGTGGCGCAAGCGGTATGACATAAGGGCTGGTATCGAGGGAACGAACTCCGAGCTGAAGCGCGCCCACGGGCTTGGGCGCTTGCGGGTGCGAGGGGGCCGTCGGGTGCGGCTTGCCGTCTACCTGAAGGCGTTGGCGTGCAACTTCAAACGGATGGTCCATGCACGCCGGTGGAGATGGAGAACACGGCTCTCGGTACCTGCGGTCGCGGCCGCATGAGGGCGCCGCTCCACAACTTCCACCGGGTGCCCTGAGCCACGGAAGGGGTACCGCAACGGGATCACGCTTGTCCTGAGCGCGGCAGATAGGGCGGTGAGGCCAGCAGCCGGCATCCCGTGGCCTCCTCCGCTCCAGACCACCTTCGCACGCCAGGGCTCATCTCAAACAGGCCTTGTTACGAGGGAATCAAGTCTTGCCTGGCTCCGGCGTACTCAACTACCCAGGCGCCTTCATGTACCTGACCCATTGGGGGGATTCCGCTTGGCTACAGCTCATACTAGGTGTAGGCGCCGGGATCTACTTAATCCGCAAGGCCCAAGAACCGTGGTTGCGGGCATTGGGCGTGCTGGCCGTGCTGCTTGCGGGGCTTGCCGTGTTTCTCAGCACCGATGAAACGGTGATCAACATCTTTTACCGCAGCCGCTATCTGCTGGCCATTCCCTTCTACATTGCTGTTAGCTGGGCAGTGTTCACCCGCTGGGTGCCCAATTGGTCATTAACCAGCCGCCGTTTAGCCATGGGCGGCACCGTCGCCACAATCGCCATTCTCGGCGTCGGTTACGTCTCGCAGTTCGACCGCCAGACGGATTACAGCGATATGGCCACTCCGGCCACTGTTCAAGCGTTGAACATGCTAGAAGAACGCGACCCCGAGGCGGGCGTTATCAACAACTCATTCACGCTGGCGTTATGGGTGAGCGCCCTCAACAAGGTCGCCAGCCCGCATACGTGGACTTGGCCGCCGCCGCCGACGTGGATCGAGACCGACAAAGACGTGCGGTGTGTATTGGGATGGGTGGACGGCTGCAGCCACTTAGCGGCCAAGAACCGGCTGGGCGTCAGCTATGTGCTGATTGATACGCGGTTCCCTAACTACAATCCAAGAGCGCCCGGGATCTACATGGCTCCAGACGACCAATGGGCGGTTACGGCCGACGCGCCTTGGCTGACGAAGATTTACGAGGAAGGTACGACGCTGGTGTGGGAGATCGATGGATAACGAGCAGACCGAACAGCGAATGAGGCGTTACAACACCTGGCAGCTCGCCGGATTCCTGCTAGTGGGACTGGCGTTACTACCGTTCATGCTCGTCTGGAAGTTACTCCGACCTATCCCTAATTATCCTCCCGGTTAGCGCATCCTACGTAGGAGCGGTCCTTTTTTTAATGGCCACCGAACAACCAATCAAACCAGACAATCAAGCCCGCAATATCAGCATGGGCCTCCAGGCGCTTATCGCCATGTTCTTGGCCCTGCTTCTGCTATCCGTCCTCGCCGGCAACTGCACCGGAGCCGTAGGCCCCGCCGGTTCCGCTGGTGAAGTTGGGCCAGAAGGGCTACAGGGTCCGCCAGGTGAACAGGTGTTAACCAGCGGCCCGCCCGGACCCCCAGGCGATACCGGCCCCGCTGGCCCACAAGGCGCTTCCGGTTCCGAAGGGCCAAGCGGCCCACAAGGCCCGGCCGGCGAAGTAACGGCCAATCCCGGCCCGCCCGGCGAGATCGGTGCCACCGGTCCTCGAGGCGAGCGAGGCCCGCCGGGCGAACTGGCTTTCCTAAACGCTGCGCCGGCCATTCTCGCCAGTCCGAACGTCAACCATATCCTCTTTTTCGACACCAATGGCATACTGGTGGAAAACCCCAACAGCAACGCTATCCCCAACCGCGTCTCCCACCGAACCATTGATTTCACCGGCAAGCAGGCCGTCCGGGCCCAGTGGGCGCATAGCCTGGCGACCGACGTCGTTAAGCTGTCGATAGAGTTCTACCAGATATCGACACAGCAATGGACCACACTTATCCCCGCCTTCGGTGCTACCGTGGACGCCCGGGCGAACCAAGTGAGCATCTGGTACTCGATACCGCAGTTCCAGGGCGTCAACCGCGGCGTGACGCGCGATCTACTGGTACGGGCGCGGGTTCACGGTGACGGCGAGCTTGACCCGCTGTTAACTTATGTGGAGGTCGACGCTCGATGAAACCAGTAGTCCGTGACGCCAAGGCTGCATTCAACGAGGCTATCGAACGCGGCCTGCTTTCAAGTAGCGAGCAATCGCCCAAACACTGTGCAAAAACTACCCTGAACCGACCGCTAGACCACCGAGCCCCCAAAAAGGCCGTAAATGCGCGTTAAGGCCACTGAGCACGCCATAGCGCGGTTTTACGCACGTTGGGCCGCCCCTGCCATCGCCCTTTACCTTGTTTCCGCCTTGCTGCTCCGGTCCTTCGCCAGCCCTTGGTTGCTTGTCGGGTGGACCGCCTTGGCTCTCGCCGCTGTTTTCGCCGCCAGATCCGCCGGGCCCCGCCAAGTTGCCGCCGCAATGGCGCTTTTGTTGTTGGCCCACGCCGCCGCAATTCCGGGCAGCATCTTTTGGGGTAGCGGTAATTGGGAGCTGACGGCTGCTGTGTTGCTCTGGATGGCGCCGAGCGCCCTGCTCTACCTCACCAACATCAACGCCTCGCAGGTTTTCATGTGGTTAACGCCGGCCTGGCTAATCCATTCGGCCATGATCATCTACGAAGGCTTCACGGAATGGCACGTCAACGCCGGCACGCTGGTCCGCGACGGTCACGCCACCGGCCTCGCCAACAACCCCAATCTGGCGGCCGGATTCTTGGCGCTGGGGATTGTCTACCTAATGACGACCAGCAACAAGTGGTTATCCCTGCCGCTGCTAATGGCCCTGCTGTTTACCGGCTCGCGGTGGGGCCTCGTCGTAACGTTGGTGGTTGTGGTGGGCATGGGGTTGGCCGGCACTATCTCTTGGCGGCCCTTGGTGGCGGCAATAGCCGCCGGGGTTGCGGCGGTGATGGCAATGGGACTTTTTAGCGGGTCCTACGCTGTGGCGGGCATGGACTCCGTTGCGGCGGTGGTCAACAGCATGACGACCGATGTGGGCACCCGCCTGGCGGTCCCGCACATACCGACATTCCTGCCGTCTGGCATAGCGGAACACCCAGGGCTCCATAACGTCCCGTTAAGGATCGCGGTCGAATCGGGTATCGTCGCCGCCGGGCTGTGGGTGGGCATCACGCTTCTTGCGCTTGGGCGGCGGCGTGGAATTGATCATCACCCACACGAACAGAACGGCCGCTACCCCCAATCCTACCCACGCCATGAATCCAGGCACCGATGGCTACTCCTAACGCTTGTCTTGCTCTCGCTGTTGGATTATTACACTTGGATGGGCCACCTTGGCGGCTTCTGGTGGCTGCTCATCGGCGTCAGCGTCAAGGGCGCTACTTCGTTACCCACCGCCACGACTTCGGCCTATGCGAACGCCTCAGCCCTGCCCGCCTACCGCCTTTCTGGTGGATGGCTACCCAAGTGGGTCACGCCTCCACCCGCAGTGTCAGGTCGATTCGGTCCGCCTGCACTCTAACCACTCGCAAGCCCAGTTCCACAGCCAGCGCGTGCGTCAATGCGCCCCGGAGCCGTTCAATCTCGCTAGCACTGAGCTGTGGCAATGAGTCTAGGGCTTACACCAAGTCCGCCCGTGCCGACGGGGCCGCCCTGCGGCGCTGCACATCACATACAACCCGGAACCTCGCTGGTTGGTCATCACCGCCAACACCAACGCTTCTGAAGGTTTCCGAAGGTATCGTCAAGTCTACGGTCTCTGTCATTCCCCCACGTCCCCTTTTCGGCGTACCTGCGGTACGCCCAGGTGTGTTGAGGTGTTGAGGTGTTGAGTACCCGGCGCCCGGCATTCAATGTGAGGCGAACAGGCCACCCGATCAGCAATACGGCCGCTACGAACACCAACAACTCCAGCCAGGATTATCCAAAAGCGTCTGGGCCGGCCTGCAAGGGTTCTAACCAGAGCATCGCGTGCGGCATGATGCCTGACCACCTTAAACTTCCTGAACCCTGGGGAGGGTCCGTGTCTCCATCAGATAGGGCGTCTTGTCACTTTTCAAATGCCCTCCAGCAGAGGCCGCAGATCCGTCCTGCCCGGCGACCATCGTAGTCGGTGTACCAAGGACCAATAAATCTTCGGCGGCAAAGCAGCTGCCGGGGGTCCCTGGTTTGCATGATGTGATGGAGGGTAGACAACGTTCGGCGGACCAGGACGAGCGGCCTGGGGTCGCTCTGTATGGCTTCCAGGTGATGCGGCAGGAGCCTCATTGGGTTGCCTGTATCCGTTCGAGCACCGATTCGAAATTGACCGCCCTGCTCGTGCGCATACTCCACGTCAAAAGCCTAGAGGCCACTGCGGCGGCGATGCCCGGGGTTGCTGTATCCAGCGCCGCCAAGGCCTCACCGGTGTCGAGAGCATCGGACCGGCCGAATCCGTTGTCTTCCGGATCCGCCAAGCCCAACACTCGATTTACTGCGCGCAGTGTGAGCGGCGTGTACGCCATTTCGTGCAGGTTGGCCTCTCCCTCCACCGGTACGGTTTTTGGGTACCGGTTTGAAGCCAACAAGGCGGCCGCGACGGGAAGGCCCAGTGCCTCTGGCATCCTGGCCACGAGTTCCTCGGCCATCTTTTCGTCCTCGCTATCTTCGGCGTCTGTTCGCTCTCGGAGTCTTCTGGAGTAGGCTTCTCTCCCCCGCGCCAACTTTTCCTGCCAATGCTCCTCATTCATGCAGCGCAACTCCGGCTTTTCGTCACCGGACAGCAGTGCGTAAGTTGCGCCCCAGGTGCAGGTCTTGAGGCATTCATCGAGGTCGGGGAAATAAGGCGGCGGCATCGCATCGGAAGAGTAGTAGCTGCGAGACTGGTTCAAGCGGTGCCCCTTGGCGTTGTAACCGAGGTTTACAACAGTCGCCCGGGTGCCGAGCTTGTCGGTCGCCTCTTGGTTCAGCGATGTCGGAGTCTTTACTCGTTTGGCCAGCTCCTTCTCGAAAATGTCCACCGTTTTCTTTATGGCGCCCGCCAGCTCCTTCTCGGTGATTCCCACAGTCTCCAACCCGAAGCTGGTCACCAGGACGCTGGCCGATGTCCTGAGGTTATCCCGAGAGCTTTGCGTAGGGTGGCTGCCCAAGAGGTTTGCAAGGTGCTGGTTCATACGCTGCCACGCTTGGGCCTTGCTGTTGGTCTCTGGGGTAGAGGCGGCGGCCTGGGAGCCGAGTTCGTCACCGATGGTACGGGCGGCGGTTTCCGGGGAAACGGCGTCGGAAAGCACCTTGCGGCCGATTGGGTCATTAACCAAGTGGCTGAGGGCTTTCGATGGAGGTTTCTCTTTGGCAGCCGCCGTTCCCGAACTGGCAGCTTCAGCCTGCCACTTTTTCCACGCTGCGGTCGCACAGGTCCAACGCTCACTGCCTTCGCTTTTTTCTCTCGCAGCCGGGATGTGATGGATCTTCCCCCCAATTTCGGCCACGAACTTCGCCACATCGAAGAGGGGCGGGTTATCGTGAGATCCTCCGAAATACCCGGTTCCTTTCTCCAGCCGGCGCCGGTCGGCTACTCTACTATCGTGGACCCGCCCGTTGAGTAGACGCCGAACGTTGTTGGCCCTCCAATCTGGCATCGCCCCGAGGCGCGCCTGGGAGATCTCTTGGATGATGCTGGCCATGATGTCTTCGTGCGCGTGGTCGTCAGACACCAAACACAGCAACTCCCGCGCCGCCCGGGTGGGAACTTCGCCGGCGGCGATCTTGTCCAGTACCACTTTCGGCAGCCGGAGCAACCGCAAGTCGTTCGACAGAGTGGACCGGTCCTTCCCCAGACGATCGGCCAAGGCCTGGACGGTTAGCCCATCGATCTCATCCAACGCTTTCCGGTAGGCGAGGATCTCCTGGAACGGGTCTAGGCTTTTCCGCTTGTCGTTCTCCTCGAGGGCCACCAGCGCCATCTCCTGGTCCGACAGCGGCCGGACCAAGATCGGGACGCGGCCGGCCCAAGAACCACGGGCGCCCAACCGCCGGACCGCCGCAACCCGGTGGTGCCCGGTGGCCTGTTGGACGGTCCCGTCGTCCATATGGCGGCCGAGCATCGGCTCGAGCAGGCCGAGCCGCTCGATGCTCGCCTCCAATTCGTCGACGAAGGCCTCGTCGATCGGGCGGGTCTGCCACGGGTTGTCTCGGATGCTGGACAGGTCTATCAGGGGCAGGGCTCCGGTTGCCGAATCGGCTGCGGACGATTCGTTGACCTTCGCCTTGGCATCCCTTTCAATGCGCTCGATGTTCGCCTTGCTACAGCCCAGCCGCCTTGCGACTTCCCGCAGGCTCACACCATCCCCTCGAAGGCGTAGGACTTCCTGGTGGTCGATTGTTCCTTGGGTGCCGATCGCCGTGGTCATTACTTCTTTTTTCTCCTCTCCCCTTACAAATGGTCAGCTGTGGCATTAACCAGAATCACAGGAGGCGACGGTCTCCATCTCCATCTCTATTTTTCTCTGGATCAGGCAGAGGCCTCGGTGGCCGGGGCCCCCCTCACCTATTGTGTCTGTTGTGCGCACGGTCATAGTTGGTAGCGGGTCTCGCGGCCTCAGTTTTAACTTCTTCAATCAGCCGAGCTAAGACCGGGCTCATAATCTCGATCTTTTCAGCGGCCCCAGCCGCTTCTTCGGGAGCCGTCCTTCCCGATGACATTTCACTGTTGCCCATACATTTCCTCTACGCTAGAATTTGTCTCCGATGCCCACCGGGCGAGGGAGCCGATTGGCTGTTTTTTATGGAGTTACAACAAATCGTTGACACTTCTATTTTTCTGAAGCTAATTAGCCTCACTGACACATAGTTGACACTACTCATGACACTTGGTTGACAGAACCTTGACACTTCTCACTTACTTTTGATTAGTGTCAAAGAAGTGTCAACCAAGTGTCAACCCGGTCGCCAGGCACGAACCAGGCACGAAGTGTCAAGTGTCAGAAGTGTCAAGCAGTTATTCAAGCAGTTGGTACCCCTTGATGACCCTCCGAGTGGCCCCCGACGGCAGCTCTACTTCCTGAATCATCCCCAATTTGACCAGGCTTTCGATGGAGCGGCTTATCTCGTTGGCTGATACTCCCAAGGCGCGGTAAAGGTCGCGGTGGGAAAGG
The DNA here is from genome assembly GCA_965247605.1 of Dehalococcoidia bacterium. Taxonomy (GTDB): domain Bacteria; phylum Chloroflexota; class Dehalococcoidia; order Lucifugimonadales; family UBA3495; genus VXOI01. The sequence continues at coordinate 39,771 of CBDFHM010000010.1, forward strand.
AACCCGTTCTTGCTGGACTTCAGGCGGTCCAGCACTGCGGCGTCCAGCTCGCGGCCGTGCTGGACAATGGATGCGAATGCCGCGCTGTTGCTGTCCCACAGCCAATCGCAAACGGCAAGACCAGGTTTCAGATGGTGGGCCTTGATTTCTGGCGCCTGCTCTTGGGCCGCATACAGCAACGCCAGCTTCCAAGCGAAGCTCTGAAAGCGGACGGCCAAAGCGGGCAGCAAACCGTCGCTGGCGGCTTTGGCATAGTAGCTTCCGTACCATTCGGAGAAGAGGCCAATCGCCCCGCTGGACGTCGGCAGCTCTCTTTCTTCGCCCTCAGCCCAGTCCCGCACCGCGATTATTCGTTCTTTCAGTTCATCCCACCGGCCGATATCGACTCGCGGTGGGACCGGCATGGGGCTCTTGGGATCTCCCACAACGAATATCACCCTGCTGCCGAAGCCGCCGTAGGCGTCGTCCTCAGTAACCGCGCTCTTTAACCACCTGGGAGTACTGGCCGTCAGGACCGATAGAAAAGCTCTCCTGGCCGTTATGGGGTTGGAACGAGTCCTGAGGGTGTGGTGTTCGGGACTGTCGTACAGTTCGGTTAGCTGGGGGAGTAATGCTCCGGTTGACTCTTTCCTGGCCTTGGCGGTAAGGGTCAGCAGTTCTCCCCCGTGGAGGACCACCACCTTCCCCTCGCCCTCTAGGCACTCGACCAACGCCTCCGCAGACCCAATGCCGGGCTGCAGAAGGACATCTGAGTTGTCAGGGTAGTTGACGTCTTGGTGATGGAGTTCGGAAAGGAGCCGGATCGCCCTGGTCCTCGTGCTGTCCTTTCGGGCTAACCCCGATCGCCCGACCAGGACCACATAGAAATTAGGGAATAGCTTGTCGGCGTGGTGCACGTAGAGCCGGCGCCCCAAGGTCGCTCCGAACACCAGGGCAAAGGCAAAATAATGGTAGTTAGCGGAGGCCTCCGTGGTTGGCCCAACTACATCGCGGTAGGCGCCGAATAGACCGGTGAAGGCCTCATCGGGGAAGGGGGGAACCATGGGCATGTTTAGCCCCACGCTGATTGCCCGTTTGTTTGGGGGGTAACCGTCCGGTTCCTGCCTGTCGGTGAGGAGCTCTCCGTCGTCTAGTAGTTCCTCGGCAGTCTCTGCGGGGTTCTCTACTTGGAACTCCAAGGTGAGCGCCTGACCGCTGATATCAGTCAGTCCCTTTTGGAGAGCGTGAAACATTCGGCGCTCCAGCCATTCTTCCGCTAACGTGCTGGGGACTAAAACGGTAAAGATGTCGCCTTCGCAGGACAGGCCTACGGTATTCTTGAGCCACGTTTCGAAGGTCGGTCGGGGGAGGTTCTTCTTGAGAACCTCCAACACGTCGTTCCAGACTTCCGTCGCCGATATCCCGCTCATACCCTCTCCCCTTGATTCTGGCTCTATCAAAACGTTGCCAGCACTAGTGACCGGTTCGGGCTGTCCTTCTCGGCCGGAATGCGGGCCGTCTCGTGCTCTTCTAGCCACTGAACCAGGTTGGCAGCATTGGCGGTCGCGCCCTGCTTTAGAGCTGTCGTCAGGTGGTCTCTATATAGCCGGTGCATCCGGTCAAACCGGGCGCCATCGGCTCCTGGGTGCCAGCGCAGGGTGCAATCGATGCACAGGTCAATCTTGCCAGCGAGCGATTGAACCCGGGTGATGGGGCGTCCGCGGCTGCAGTGGCTGCAACCCTCTCCACCGGAATCATCCGGCAAAGGCATCGGCAGGGTCGCCGCCACCCGGGGCGGCCCGGTTATCGGACGCTGGCGGTTGTTCATAGGCCCTCCCTCTTCGGCCATGTCCCGGCCCGCAGCCGGCGCTCCAGGTTGGCCTTCAAATCGGTGATCTCGTCGTCCGTGAGCCCGGAGTTCTGGTAGATCTCCTCTCGCTGATCCTCGGTGAGTTCCATGAATATGTAGTCTGTGCCGGGCTTCCTGTTGGCGACGCAATGCAGGCAGTGCAGCCGTGGGAATGGCCCGAACATCTGGATGGTGACCGGCGCCACCCACACCGTCGCCCGGCACAGATGGCAGACGCCGGTTCTGGCGCCTCGAGCGGGCCGGGTCCGACCGGCTACCCGAACGCTCACAACGATGGGAGAACCAGCCTTGGAGCCAGTGTTATTCATGGGCCAACCGAGCATCATGAATGGGCATCATGTCCATCAACTGTTCAACCGATTACGAGTGTCCCGGCGATCGGCTGGGACACCTCTCTGGAACGCGTCCAGAAGGTGGTCCTCAAACGGCGCGTGCCGGTCCTCCAACCAGGTGCTGTCGATTCCTGGCATCGAACGAAGCGCGTGGTCCCAACATAGCTCGACCAGCCCGGCCGGCGAGTCGAGCTTCACCATGATCGGGCCAGTGCAGCGGTCGCAACCCCGCTCCCGGGTCAGCGGGTCAATGACCATTAGGCAGGTTCAACTCCTGGGCTCGTTGCACGGACACATCGGGCAGTCGCAAAACCGTTCGTTGGGGTGGACCTGTTTGTTGACGTTCATGCCGATAAAATCCTGGTCGACCGATCCCTCACTTCAGTTCAGGTAAAGTGGTGTTCGGCCTGGGGGTTTTGCCATGGCATCGTCATGGCATCTGAAGTGGCAATCGAAGCACCAACGGGTTGCATCGTGACAGTGCCACGTATGGCCGCAATCAGCGCATAAGACGGCGGGACCCTTAACGACTGCCTTTAGGCGTCGTACTCTGAGCCTCACGACGCGCGTACTTCCACAGGAGGATGGACCTCGGTCTTTGCGCAGACACTGCATAGGTCTGGTTCGGCCCACTGGCAAGGACGGTCATAGGTTTGGTCCCAGCAGGCGTTGTCATCGGTGCAGCCACAGCCACGGCAAGGGGCACCCGCCGCGGATTGGCCGACGCCGGCGTTCAGTGGGCCCACCGTTTCCGCGTTTCCTAGGAAACGCGACGAGGAATTATCACGATCACGGCTTGTCGAGTTGTAATAGTCCCGGAAACACTCGAAGCAGAGCGGGATATACCCCACCGAGTTCCTCTCGTAGAGCTTCACGTTCGATGGTTTCGGGCATCTTGCGCAGGTCATTAGCAGTAGGGCCTCCATGCTAAAATTGAGTGAAGGCGCCACCAACCTCGGTGCCGGTGACGCCTCCAACTGCTAGGGCGGATCCAGGTCCCCACACCTCTTCACATCCCGAACACAGCGTCCCCAACACCTTCCCACTCGGGGATCCGCCCTCCACAGTCTCGTTAATGTTCTGCCGAGCCGTCTGTGACGGTCCAGCGATTCATGCAAGAAATATTTAGAGCCGTCCCCGTTGCGGGGGGACGGCTCTTCGCGGGATGGTACCTTGGACGCGGGAACCGGCGGGTTGGCGATCCACTCCTCCATCATTTACTGACGGCAGGCCCGCATCCAATTCTGCTAGGGCGAGCCGGCGCGGTCGACCTCCTAACTTGCCGCGGTCTTGCATCGATAGCTCACCGGGTTGCAGACTCTTTTTATAGCTGGCGTTGCCAGCCTTGCGGCCACGGCTCTTGGCCAAGTGCGTGTGTCTAAAACTCCCGCATTCCGAGCAGACCTCGGTGGTGCTACGCTGGGCATCGATGTTCCGGTGTCTAACCATTGACCGGATGCTCGGCGGCAGCTTGCCTGTATTCGTCGATGTCGATCGCGTGTTCACGGCACCAACTGTATAAAGTTCCGTCTGAGATTCCTAAATCTAGGCAGGCCAGCAATATTAGACCGCCTTGTCCCTGGTATTCAGCAAGGGTCGTTTCAAGAATTGCCTTGATTGGTCGGTTTCTCTCTCTCTCTCTAGACGACGCTGTGCTTTCGTAAGCTTCATAAACCTGTCGCGCATCAATTTGTTGCAAGGTGATGCTACATAAAGATGTGCACTTTGTCAAGACAAGCAGCGTAATGTAGAAATAGGTATGGTAAACAACGGAAATATAAGAGGTGACGGGCTGGGTAGAAGGTTGGTAGCCGCGAGGGATGCTGCCGGTCTGACCCAGATCCAAGTCGCCGAGCAACTGGGGATTGAGAGAAATACCGTGTCCCGCCATGAGATCGGGGCGTCAAACGTTCCAAGGCCGACGTTGCTGGCTTATGCCCTGATATATGGGGTGAGCCCTGATTGGCTTGCCGGCGGGAGTGGCCCGAAGCCTGCAGTGTACCGACCGAGGGGGCTTACTGCGGCGGAAGTTCGGCTCTTGGCAAGTTATCGGAGTCTTGACCGGGACGCTCAGAAAGCAATAGACGTGCTGCTTCGGCTATTGGCCGCGAAAGGCGGGGACCAAACCGAACAATCGCTGGAAGATACGGGCTCTGGGAATCTAGGGTCAGCTCAATAAGCACACGACGAAGCATGTTACCTGTCCTCATTCATTTGTATGAAGAAAACGCTTATGTTAACTGGGGTGACCCCAAATGTGTCGTGCCACCCCGTCGCCGCCGCCAGAGCCCACTCCGGTCCCGACGCAGGCGCCGGGGATCCCGACACCGGGACCCACGCCCGCGTTCACGGCGACGAAAGGCGCATCGACACCGGCGTCCACGCCCGCGACACCCGGGATCTCGCCGACCGGGGCGCCGACGGAACCTACGGTATCGCCTACCCAGGCGCCCGCGAACCTGACTTCCACGCCGGCCGAGGTACCGTCGACCACCCTGATGATAACCATCGCCCCCGTTCCGACAGACATGCCGAAGTACGAGCGGAATGACTGGAAGCACTGGGAGGACCACGACGGAGACTGCCAGGACGCCCGGCAGGAGGTCCTCATCGCCGAGTCTCTCGTCCCAGTGACGTACAAGACCCGACCGGCAATGCCGGGTCGAGAGCGGAAGGTGGTACGGGGCCTTTACCGGGGCCTATTTTGAGGACCCCGGGGACGTAGACGTCGACCATATGGTTCCCCTGAAAAACGCCCATAACTCCGGCGGGTGGGCCTGGAGCCCGGCCATGAAAGAGGAGTACGCCAACAACCTGGGCGACGATGACCACCTGATCGCAGTCCAAGACAGGGCCAACCAGTCGAAGGGGCGAGAGGGCCTGACGAATGGATGCCACCGGACAAGACCTACTGGTGCGAGTACGCCCAGGACTGGACGGAGATAAAGGCCCGGTGGGACCTCACCATGACCGACCCGGAGGCAGAGGCCGTGGTGGAGATGCTTCAGAGGTGCGAGACCCCGCCGGAGGTGGTGATGGAGGGTTGGGAGGCCCTGGGGACCAGGGTGGGGGAGCATAAGCCTGAGCCGACGGAGGAGCCGGAGGGCTCGGTGTACGGGTCGTGTGAGGAAGCGGAGTCCGCGGGGGAGCAGAGGGTGCAGGGAAGCCAGGGCGGAGGACGGGGTTTCCCGAAGGCGCTGATCCCGTCCGCGCGGGACGGAGACGATGATGGAGTAGTATGTGAAAATTAGTTATTCCCTATACAGACCTCACCGCCTTAGGCAAATGAACACGAAGGAAGCAAAGAACCATGACCACCGCCAGCACCGGCATGGGTGATTTCCAACTAACTGAAAACGACCTCAAAGAGTGTGGTTGGCAAACTGTCATCAGGGAATGCGAAGAGAAATCCTACTGGGCCATATCGCAATCCTTTTTGAAAGAGTCAAGTAAAGCAGAATCAGAAGGGCGAGAGAGGCACAGTAAGACACTATGGGTGCTAGGACATTTCTTCGGCGTGAGCCTAGACCCCAGTGATCAAAAAACCCGTTCAAGGTAAACCACCCAACATTCGAAGTAGCACGTGCAGTCATAACCGATCATCTCCAGGAGACGGGAACCACTACCTTCGAAAACATATTCAGTTCTTGCGAGAATCTACTGATAAAGGCCCGCATTGCGGACTTCCTTTGGCAGGTACATTCTCCTAAAGACCCGAAGTTCGCTCTCGCCGCCATTGACGCTTACCGGGCAATTCCTCTGACGGCAGATTCTTGGGCCCGCGACGCCAGCACGTGCTGGAGACGGGCTTTGGGTCTGGCCCGAATATTGGGACGGGGTGCCAGCGACAGATGGTCCGAAATGGAATCCTCCCTGCTTGATCTCCTCAATGGTGCAACGCCGGAGAACCTTTTCTTTGGTTCAGAACTGGCAGATATTCTGAGTACCTACGGACTGGCAAGATCCCGAGCGAAGGACGTTGCGGAAAAGCTCGAACAACTAGCGGGAGAGTTGGAGGACGGGGGGAATTACTACGCCGCTCGTAGATACTTCTCCGACGCCACAGTATGGTTCAAGGACGCCGGTGAAGTAGACAAATGGGTCGAGACGACTATCGCAGAATCGGAAACGTGGGTCAAAGAAGCGGTAGCCCTACTATCATCTGACAAACCGAGCAACTTGGCAGCCACTGACTCCTTCCAATGCGCCCTCCAGACCTACCGCAACATCCCGAGAGTGCATCGAGAACCACGTCAACTCGACAAAAGGATGGAAGAAATCCTCGAGTTGCATAGGGAATCAAGCAGAAAATCTCAAGATGAAATGATAACCGCCGAGACACCGGCCATTGATCTAACCGATGACCTTAACAAGGCAAAGGAACTGGTCAGCGGCAAAAGCGCAGAGAACGCCCTACTGGCATTTACCAGTCTCTATCACTTCAAAGCCAAAGAACTCAGAGATGCGGCCATTGAAGGCCTAAAGAATTCACCGTTCAGGGCCATCGCATCCATGACAATGATAACCCACGATGGACGGGTGGGAGCCAGAACACACGGATTCAGCGGACAAACCCCCTCTGAAAGAGACGAGCAAACCATCGAAGCAGAAACCGTCAGTCTGCACTACGGAATTCACGTCCAATTCGCATCTCGTATGATCCTGTACGCTCTAGGAATAATGGCTTCGGAACACCAACTCCAAGAGAAGGACTTCATATTTTTCGCCAGGTACTCCCCGATGGTCCCACCGGGAAGGGAGATACTATTCGGGAAAGCGCTGTATCAAGGTTACAATCACGACTTCGCCACGGCCGTCCATCTAATGGCTCCCCAGATAGAAAACATAGTAAGGATCCGCCTGCAACAAAAGGGAATAAGGACGGGTCACACAGACGGGAATGGCATCACAACCGAGAGCGGACTCAGTAGCCTGATAGAGCACCCGGAATTCGAGCAAGCTTTCGGAGAAGACCTTGCGTTCGAAATAAAGGCGCTGTTCTGTAGTCCTTATGGTGCAAATCTTCGGAACAACATCGCTCACGGTCTCCTGAACGACCGGGAATGCTACACACCCGACGCGGTCTATGCTTGGTGGTTAGGATTGAAGCTTGCGTTCAAAACCTTCTGGAGTGCCAGGGGCAGGACTAACAAAGATATTCAGCAGCGGCCTGAGGCTACGACATCCTCTGGCGAAGAGGACCAGGTCAACGAGTGAGGTGCATTGACCCTGTAACCAGAGTACCATCCCAGCTAATGGGACCATCGGGAACCGCATTTGCGAAATAAGGAGCCGACCAACGTGACCACCGAGACACGTCGGACACTGCCCCAGCCCAACGACCCGGTAAGGGAACCGGTCATCAATTCCCCCTTCGAGACTCCCCAGTGGCGCTGGCAACTCGACACCAGCACCAAGGCCTACGCCCCTGCCCTGCCGGGACGGAGAGAGTCCCAGAACATCCCGCCAGTCGCCGGTTCCAGGAAACTGCGAGGCACACAGGCCTTGCCGGGTGAAATGGGAGCCCACTGGATTCCTCTCAAACTGGTCAACGACATCAGGGCGACTGTCCTGGGCTGGCAGGAGGATGGATACCAGGGCATCACCCAGACCAGCCGGGACCTGATCAGCCACTGGACCGATGAGGAAGCCTGCCAACTGTACTTCGCTCAACTTGACGCGGTGTTGACCCACATCTACCTAAATGAGGCAGCAACCAACCAGATCAGGGAAGAAATCCAAGGGATAAACGACCGGTACAACGACGGCATCTTCAGGATGGCCCACAAGATGGCGACCGCCACCGGGAAGACCCCGGTGATGGCGATGCTGATTCTCTACCACACCGCGAACCACCGGAACGCCGCACCCGACGACCACCGGTTCGCCAGGCGCTTCCTGGTGATCACACCCGGCCTCACCGTGAGAGAGCGCCTTCAGGATTCCCTGGACCCAGGACACGCAGACAGCGACTGGAAGGCCTTCAACCTGGTACCACCCGGAGACCAATGGGAGCAGGCCCTGACCTCGGCCAGCGTCAAGGTGATCAATTACCACCAGATGCAACCCAAGGACCTGGAGCAGACCGCCGCCAAGCAGCAGCAGCTAATCGCGGGAGGCTCCAACCCGACAACTCCTGAGGAAATTGAGGCGAGAAGGGAAACCCCAAGGGACGTTGTGGACCGGATAGCAGACGGGAAATCCCAGCAGGGACCCATTCTGGTCATCAACGATGAAGGCCATCACTGCCACCGGGGAGACCCCGACAAGAAAAACGCTCTGCCCCAGAACACCCAGTGGTTCGAAGGCATCCAGCAGATACGAGATACCGGACTGCTCCGGTACGTCGTCGACATGTCGGCTACGCCAATCTTCCTCGCACAGTCCAACCCCAAGCCCTTCGACTGGATAGTCTCCGACTACTCCCTCATCGACGCCATCGAAGCCGGGCTGACCAAGATACCCCGAGTGCCGACGTCGACCAACCGGTCGAACGACTCGGAGCTCAGGGACATATTCAGCCACACAGACCCCAAGCAGGCCGGAGACTTCCGCCCGAACTTGACCGGGAACAACACCCTTCTGAAGGAAGCCCTTAACTCCCTCTACCGGGACTACGAAGAGAAGGTGGAGGAATGGAGGGATCTGGGCAGGGCGGAACCACCGGTAATGGCCATCGTAATGAACTCCGTCAAGAACGCCAATGCGATGTTCCAGCACATCGCCGGCGGGGCGGTTACGCCCCTACTCAGCAACTACGAAGGGCAACTGAAGGAGCAAATTAGAGACGACCCCCGCTCCATTATCGTCCACAGCAAGATGGAGGACGGGGAGGCGGCGACCGGTGAAACGGGCAGGTACATCAGGGAACTGGCTGACGTCTACCGGAGAAACCCGAAGTATGGGTTCTCCGACTCAGACAAGGCCGAAGAGATCATACGCCGGGTGATGAACACGGTCGGAAGATCCGGATTACCCGGAGAGAACGTCCGGTGCGTCATCTCGGTCAACATGCTGACCGAAGGGTGGAACACCAAGACCGTCACTCACCTCCTGGGATTCAGGAAGTTCGGCAGCAGCCTGCTCTGCGAACAGGTGGCAGGCAGGACGCTTCGAAGGGTTACCAGAACCAAGGATGAGGACGAAATTAGGTTCGAGCCCGAGTACGCTCAGATACTGGGCATCCCGTTCCCACAGTACGGCGAACCCGAACCCGACCCGTGCAGGAAGGAGAAGAGAAGGTTCCCTCCCGTTACTGTCGAGCCGGAACCAAATAGAAGACACCTGAGAGTAGAATGGCCCAACGTGGTCCAACTCAGGCGCACCGGCGGCAACAGACCGGTTGAGGTCCGGACCAAGCCCGAAGGGCCGGACGAGGAGCACGAGATTCCCGCTCACATTTCGGAAAGAATCAACGTGGAACCCACCGCAGGACTGACAGCCCGGTTCCAGGGGGAGCCTCCGGTTACCGCCAAGAGATTCAGCTATCTCGCCGCCAGCACAGTGGTGAAGAGAATCGAGATGGAGACGGAGGAGCGGGCCCGGGGCGGGGACGACGACGGGCCCATCATCCAGTTGGCGAGGGTCTTCAGCCAGACGGTGAACGCCTCCGAAGAATACCGTCAGAAGGGATACCTGAGCGGACCGGAGGACCAGGACCGGTGGCCCAGCGACGAAATGGCGGTCCTCAGTGCCAGCGAATGGCTTCACAGGAACATCCAAGTCATAAAGCCCGATAGGTCCGGCATCCAGATGGAAGCAGAGGGGTTGGCAACAGCACCCTGGCTACATACCGGGCTGCTCAGGCCGTACGACATCGGGAACAACCCTGAAAGGGTGTACGGGCCCACGAAGAAATCGGAGATCACGTATGCGGACTGCGACTCCTCCTGGGAGGTGGCCCTGGCACACCACCTGGACGAGATGCTGGAGATAACCCGGTGGGCCAGGAACAAGGGACTGAACTGGTCCATCCCCTACGTGGTGGACAGACAGCAGAAGAGGTACTGGCCCGACTTTGTGGCGGTGGTGCCCATCCAAGAGGGGCTGGAGCTCAACATCGTCATCGAGACGAAGGGGCTGGTGCGGGAATACGACCCAATCAAGAGAAGGTGGGCGCAGGAATACTGGGTGCCGGCGGTCAACCGGCACCCGGAATACGGCACCGCAGAGGGAAAGCTGTGGGCCTATCTGTACCTAGACAGCGAAGCCCTTGTATCACAGGCTCAGGAAAGGATCCGCGAACTGATCGAGAACGTGAAAGAAGGATAAGCAACTATGCCTCCTCGTAGAAGACAGGCCGCAACCCAGACAGCCGAAGCCTATAACTATGCCAGCGCCGAGAGACTGAACAACCCCACCAGCGAGACCGCACTGGGAATGGATCCTGAAGACCTAGCGGACCAAGCCATCCCAGAGATGGAGGAAGAGGAGGAACGGGTCAGACACCCGCGACTCCAGTGGAACCGGGGGGCGCGGACCGACCATTCACGGACCTTCGGCCCGCTTTACATCCACGACAAGGTGTCCCCGGAGCAGTTCCTGAAGACCCTCACGAAGACCAACCCACAGAGGGACATGTGGGCCCTATTGAACGGGCTGCCAGAAGATGCTTCCGCAAAACCCTGCGAATACAGTGGTCACTGGACCAACCGGCTGATCCGAGCCACAGCCCAGAGGGCGATGGCGAGCCTTCTGTACAAGGACGGGATGAGAGGAAAGGTCAACCTGATCTACCTGGACCCGCCGTACAACAAGTCCTTCCGGAGCAACTTCCAAGCCAGCGCCGACACGCCGGAGACGGAGGAGGACTGGGACGACCTCCCCAACGACCCAGTTGTCATCAAGGCGTTCCGGGACACATACCGGGACGGAGTCCACTCATACCTGGACGGGCTGTACGAACAACTGGCCCTTGGTCGAGAGCTCCTCGCCGATGACGGCAATTTCATAGTCCAGATCGGGCCAGACAACGTCCACGAGGTCGTCCTGCTGATGGCTGAGGTATTCGACCGGGAAAACCACGTCGCAACCATCCCTTACAGGTCCGCTACAAATCCGAGCAGCGACATGATTCCCGAAATAGGAAACTGGCTCATCTGGTTCACAAAAGACAAGGGAAAGGCTAGGGCCAAATACCGACAGCTTTACGAGAAACTCGACAGGAAGGAAACACTCGACCTGATGTCCTTCGCAGCGATGTGTGAGAACTCAGATGGAACTGATAGAAGCCTGACGGCTGAGGAGTGGCGAAACCCAGATCTCTTACCGCAAGGAACAAAGCTGTTTAGAAGAGTCAGTCTGGCATCGGCCCAAACATCTACCACCGGAAAAAGCGATACCTTCTATCTGCACCCCGAGGGGGATCCATGCTCTGCTCACCCAGCAGCCTGGCCGGATCATGACTGCAGCACGGAGTGCGACGGACCAAATGCGGAGTGCCCTCTAGGGAAACAGTGCGGCCCGAGATGCACAGCTAAAGGATTCCCGTGTCCGCCAGGGAACCACTGGCGTGTAAGCCTAAGGGGACTGCACAACATCGCTGTTCTGAACAGGTTATCCATATCATCGAACGATTCCCTCAGATGGAAACAGTACGAAGACGAGATGCCCGGTAGAACCATAAACGCCATCTGGGTAGACACTAGGGGAAGCCAAGACAAGCAATACATCGTAGAGACCCCGGGAAAAGTCCTCGAACGTTGCCTTCTGATGACAACCGACCCGGGGGACCTGGTGCTGGACCTCACCTGCGGCTCAGGAGCCATGCCCTTCCAGGCCGAGACCTGGGGACGCCGATGGATCGCCATAGATGTGGCACAGGTCTCCATCGCAATCGCCCGGGAGCGACTCATAACCAACACCTATCCCTATCACATGCTCAAGGACTCCCCCGAGGGCGCCAAGCTGAATCACGATATGGAGCAGGCACTCCTACCAGCCGAGGAGCGGACACCATTCGAGGGGAAGTCCACCGACACCTACAAGCACGACCCCCATAGAGGGTTCGTGGTCGAACGGCAACTCAGGATTTCCGCCGGCACCCTAGCCTATGGACATGGAGACGAAGAACCCATCAAGCACCCCGACCGGACGGTGAAGGTCAACAACCGGACCAGGGTCGCCTCTCCTTTCACCGTCGAGTCCGATTCCCCATACCGGTCAATGACCCCGGGGGAGGAAAACGGACATCAGCAGGACGCCGACGTGGAAACCATCCTCCAGACGACAGGGTTCACCCTCCCGGAGCCAGAAGACCAGAACCCCGTAATCAAGAGAATCACCGACAGCCTGGAAACGTCCGGCATCGGACAGCCCGGGAAGGGCCGGTACAAGGTCGAAAACCTAGCCCCGTCCGACGTTATGGACGTTACCCACACAGGTACTCTGATAGGGCCGGACGGGGACCGACACCCCGCGTATTTCTACATAGGTCGGGAGGACGAGGTGATCTCGGCGGTCCAGACCAGGAACGCCGCCACCGCCATCGCCAACGTGGACCCCAGTTGCCGGCACCTGGTCATGGTCGGGTTCGGAAGGGACGGAGACGCCCATTCCGTGGGCCGGTACAGGCCAGGCATGACCATCCTTCAGGTGCAGACGAACGGGGACCTCCAACTGCCTTGGCTGAAGGAAGATAAAACCGACACCGCCTTCACAATCATCAGCGAGCCGGAAGTCCGGTTCCACCAGTTGGATAACGGAAGGGTCCAACTGGAAGTGGTCGGCCTCAACTGCTTCAACCCCAAACTGGGGGCTGTGGAAGTCGGAGACGCCCGGCAGATCATGGGGATCATGGTGGACACCGAATATGACACAGAGGCGTTCCGTGCCAGGCTGATAAACGTGAGACAGGTCGGGAGGAACCAGAGAACCCTGAAGAACCTCTGGGCCGCATTCAACCAGGAGATAGACCCGGAGAAGTGGGAGCAGATGCTGACCACGAAGACCATCCCGTTCGAGTTGCCGGAGCCGGGGGTGAAGATTGCCGTGAAGGTCATCGACCAGACCGGGATGGAACACATGACCGTGATAGATAACCCAAGGGATGAACTACGAAGAGAAACCAACCGCTAGGGTCTGCCATCCAGGGAACTCCCACATAGTCGCCGAGCAGAATCTCCTGGACATGCACCCTTGCGAGCCAAGTTCAGGTGAGCGCGGCTGGCGGTAGCCCAAACATGGGCGGCTTTCTCCTCCATCCCCTGCCTGACCTGAAGCTGGGAATCGGGAGCACAAACCATCCTAGTCTCATTCTGAGAGCTTGTGAACAAATAGACCTCCAGGGTCTCGTTTGATGGGTTGGTATAAAGGATAATAAGGGAAATCGGTGTTTGGGTGGGGAGAGATGACTGAACCAACGCTGTTTGAACTACCGCCAACCGAGGAGCGGGCGCCTGCTTCGCCGACCCGTCCCGAGGAGGCTCGGGTGCTCAAGCCGAACCGGCAGCAACTTCAATGGCTGCCTCGTGACCTGGATGCGGTGCTGGCGGAAGACCACCCAGCCCGGGCTATCTGGGGCATGTTGGAGAAGCTGGACTTGTCGGCCTTCTACGGCGCCATCAAGGCGACGCTGGACCGGCCGGGCCGTCCCACCACGGACCCTCAGGTGTTGCTGGCCCTGTGGCTGTTGGGCACGGTGGAGGGAGTAGGCAGCGCCCGGAAGCTGACTCGCTTGTGCGGGGAGCACGATGCCTACCGGTGGCTGTGTGGAGGGGTGCCCATTAACTACCACATGGTGTCCGACTTCCGTGTGGTCCATCAGGAGGCCCTGGATGAGTTGCTGACCCAAATCGTGGCCTCGTTGACGGTGGCCGGAGCAGTTACCTTGGAACGGGTGGCGCAAGACGGGATGCGGGTGCGGGCCAGCGCCAGTTCCTTCCGTCGGCAGGAGACGCTGGAGGCGCACCTGGAGAATGCCAGGGCCCAGGTGGAACGGCTGGCGCAGGAGCGGGAGCATCCCGACCCTGGAGTGAACCAGCGGGAACGTGCCGCTCGGGAGCGCGCGGCCCGTGAGCGGGTGGGGCGAGTGGAGCAGGCCTTGGAATACCTGTCCCAAGCACAGGCTGCCAAGGAACGCCAGCAGCGGACCCTGGCCACCGTCAAGCGAACCAAGGTAACAGCGCCGCGGACTTCTACCACGGACCCAGAGGCGCGGGTGATGAAGATGCCGGATGGCGGCTTTCGGCCAGCCTACAACGTAGAACTGGCCACCGATCAAGCCAAAGGTGTCATCGTGGGGGTGACAGTCATTCGGGAGGGAACGGATGCGGGCCAGGCCCTGCCGATGCAGGAGCAGGTAGTGAAGCGAACGGGCCAGCACCCCGGGGCCTACCTGATGGACGGCAGTTTTGCCACGAAGGAGGATATTACCGGCCTGGAGGAACGGGGTGTCACGGTGTACGCCCCGGTGCGGCTGCCCCGGAACAAACCGGAGGAGGAGCGTTACCAGCCCAGTTACGGCGATAGTCCCCAGGTGGTGCGGTGGCGCCAGCGCATGGCCACGGAGGAAGCCAAGGCCGTGTACAGGCAACGAGGCTCCACCGCCGAATGGGCCAATGCCCAGGTGAGCCAACACGGGGTGTCCCGTTTCACCGTCCGTGGGGTGGCCAAACTCACCTCGGTAATGCTTTTGGTAGCAGTGGGTCATAACCTCCTGCGCTGGGCAGCTCTGTTTGGGTAAGCACAACCAAAGCCTGAGCCTCGAGCCCAGAGGATAGCGTCGATAACCAAGAGACACGATACCCACCATATAATCTAGCGGCCAAGCCGAAATCCGATGCAATGGCTGGGCGCAGACCGTTGGCATCATCTTATTTCAACCGGACCAACAAAAGACTCACAAGCTCTGAGCATTATGATTCCACAAGGAAGGGTAGGTTGCCGTAGGACTAGGGGCTACCTTACTGAAGGGTCCTCTCGGGGCCGGGCCTATAACATCGAGATGGTAAGTCCCAAGGTTACCTAACTGGTTGAGAAGGGCTATCTTCAACTCAACTGAGGACGCGCTGCCGGGGAGCCACAACTTTGATTCGGCCAGGGCGTAGGCCGTCTGGGCCAGAGAGTAGTCGGATAGACGCACTGCGCCCCAGCTCTCTCCGTCCTCGCTGCGAGGGGTGGTTACGGTCCCGCCGGCCAACTCCCCTCCTACTGTCAAAGGTGTAGCTCCGTAAGGCCCATCCTCAATGCGCCTGACTCGGTTGCCGTCCAGCAGCCCGGCCGCCAGCGAGCTTGCGTGGGCGAATCCCTGTGGCCTGTTCCTCAGGGATGTGAAGCGCGTCCGGTCTTGGGGCGTTTCGTTTGGCTTTAGCTTTCGGGCAACCACAAGGCACTCAGCCATACCAGTGTCCGAGGAGAATGAGAGGTCATCATTGTCCGCAGCGGCTATGGTCAGCAGGGTCAGTCCTGTGTAGTGGTCTGCAAGCATTTTGCGGAAACCTTGCCAAGCCAAGCCGACAGTGGCGGATATGGGGAGCACCAGGGCCAGGACGCCTCCGGGCTTGATCTTCTTATGTGCCAGTGCCGCAAAGGCGGAAGCAATGCCCGCGTTGCCGTGATAGCAGGTATCCTTCTTCAGGACTTCCATTCGCTTTGCCATCTGCCTTTGGTCTGCGTCACTTGCCCCGAATGCTGCGAAGGCTGCGGCTATTGTGTCAGCGTATGCGCCTTCACGAGTCACATTCCGGGTAAAGGGCGGGTTCATTATCACCATGTCGTAGCTCTTGTCGGGTATCTCAGCGCGTATCTGGGCAGCCGTCTCCTCGCCCGCGCTGCCGGTGCGCATTGCGGGGTCGCTGGTGTTGAACAGCGTCAGTACGTTCGAGGACTGGAGCAGCTCCAAGGAGCCGATCATCACGCTGTCGTCCTTCATCCGTCCGTAGGGCATGGTGTACAGGTGAGAGCTGTCGAAGAGGACAGATGGCTCCACCCCTGAAAGCGTCGATCCAGTGATGTGGACTGCCGAGGGCATGACGTCGCAGCCGTAGAGCACCTCTTCCATCATCACTCTATGTAGGCTGGAGGGGTCGCCCCCGGCCCGCTCTTGGCGGGCGGCCACTTGCTCGTACACCGCCGAGAGCAGTGCGCCGGTCCCGCAGGCGAAATCGGCAATCCGCAGCCTGCCGATGGCCTCGGCGTTGGACCAGTCCACGTCCTCCATTTTTGCTACGGCCAGCCGGGCCAGGAGCGCCGCAGACGCTGGCAGCGTGTAGAAGGTGGCCAGGTACTTGCGGTCAGCGATGAGGCGCTGAAAGATGCGCCCGGTCAGGTCGTGGGCGTTGTCCACGCCCGTCGCATTGACCGACTGGGCGGTGTGTCTCAGCCGTCGCAGGATGTTTGCTGCATCACCCGAAGGCAACTGCTCCAGAATGTCCTTGGCAATGGCGAAAATAGCCCAGTAGTTGATGCTCAGTATATCGTCCCAGGCGGCCAGCACCTCACCTTGGGGGTTGTCCACACCGTCGCCGCACACCTTGGACAGGGGCTTGACTTCCGCATGCATCCCGGCGATGTGTTCGTGGAAGACCAGGGCGTTGGCGATGATGGCGCAGGCCATGCGTCTGGTCTGGGGCACGTTGGACATCCCCAACAGCCGAGCTATAGCCATGGTGATGCCGGAACGGGTCTCGTTCAGCTCGTCCAGGAACTTTGCTGTGCCTTCGATACCCTCTTCCAGCGTGGTGGCGGCTTGATTGACTGCGCGCTGCGGGACGGATACCAGGCGAACCATGTCGGCCAAGTCCTCAAGGGAGCCGTCGAGCCATCCCGACTCTGGGAAACGTCTCATGCCTCCAGTCTCTTCAGTGAAGACACAGTAGGACAGCCGGGCCGAGGACAGGGCGGTACGCAGGTCGTGGGCTTCGCCAATCGCGTCTTCATAGCGGAGGGCGATGGCAGATTCGATGATGCGCCCGTTGGAAGCCACCTCCAGCCCGAGGCGGGACTTGGCCTCCGGTTCGACGGTTCGGGCGGGCATGTATTCGGCCTCGACCACCACGGGCGATCGTCCTGGCGCGGTGACGATGATGTCGGGGCGCAGCCCAGGCTGGCCGGAGATGGCCTGCGTGTTCTCGGAGCGCACTTGGCTGCGGGGCAGCATGTCCTGAAGTAGACTGCCCAGAGCGTTGTTGGCGTTCGGCTCCGTCTGACGTGGCATCTGCTATTCGAGTACTTTCTTCTCGATTGATTTGTATCCGCGGCTTAGGGGCTTGATGTCAGGGGCCATATCTATTCACCTAGCCAGCGCACGTTACCGACTCTGAGACTCGAAGCTCGGTAGAACCTCACGTCAGCCGTCCACAACTCACAGCCAAGCGTCTCTGCTAGAGCTAGGTAGTGCGCGTCGTAAACAGCGTCTTGGTGAAGGTTATGGGCCAGCTTCAAAGCTCTGCTGTGAAGCTCAGGTGTCTCCTTCAAGCTGATCCCCGTTCCCAACAGGTATTTCATGAGACGTGTGGCATCCTGGAGGGTCAATTCGTCCCGGATCACGCGTCGGTGAAGGCCATTAGCCACCTCCACCGGCATTAGGTGGGGCGCTACAGGCTGGGTCCCCGAGCTGTCCCATAACCGAGCAAGCTCTCTCGCCTTATCCGAATCCTTCTCTGGAACCAGCCACTTGAAGGCCAGGCTCGCATCTACAACGACGAAGCCGTTCAAGAGGCGCTCCTGGCTTCACGGGCTTCGCGGATGAATTCGGCTGAGTCTCCAGAAAGCACCCTGTCACCGAATATCTCCGTTCGAAGCGTATCGAGGCGGTCTAGTGCCTCACGTCCAAAGGGAAGGCTTTCCACAGTCTGGGCCTCGTCTCTGGCCAGCTCCTTGTCAATGGCCGCCTGACAGTATCGGCGCATGCTTATCCCCTTGAGAGCCGCGACCACCTTCAGGCGACGCTGAAGGGGAGGATCTAGGTCTAGTGTGAGGCGCTTCTTCTTGACTTCCACGGCACTCGCTCCTTGTTGATAGCCACTTCAAATGTAATGCAAATACAGAACTACGTCAATATCCGATCTCAATCGCTATACCACAAACCTGGCCTCAAAACAATGGCTTGCAGGGCATTACCTTGAACTTTCTCGGCCTTCACAATGGACTATTGGGCCATTGCAGCCGAGAAACAAAATGAAGACGCAGCAACTGGGCACACTAAGCCAAACAAAGACAACATCGGCAGACGGTCGGCAGCTACTTGATGCCCTCAGCAGGATGCCGTTCATCGATTCGGCGGAACTGGCGGGCATCCTGGGCGAGCCCCACGCAACCACATGAAATTGCATATCACTACAGGACAGGATGGCAGTATGATAGGAAGAGCGAGAAAACGTCGGGAACTTTGACCTGCCCCCCAAGAACTGGTCCAGGTGTAATGTTAGACCTGGGCCAGCTTTTGGGGTGAAGACCATAATACGACCCTTCGTGCTCAAGTTTAAACTGGTGACATAAGACTCAGACTCGAGAAGGATGACACCTCATTGTTGGCCCGTGTGTCAAGTTCTGCCTGCAAGGTGGTTCTGACTGAGCTGTCGCTACGGACAGCTAGGATTGCGCCAGTTACCAGAAACTCTTCCTATTAGCCAGCCTCAGCAGCTATGTTTGGTGGGCAAAATATTGTCCGGGGGTCACTCCCAGTGCTCTTCTGAACATGGCGATGAAAGCGCTGGGAGTCTCATTGCCCAATTCCATAGCCACCTCAGTCACCGGCCGTCTCTCGGCCAAGCGTATGAGACCGTGAAATAGACACGCCTGTCTCTGCCAGAAAGAGTCGGGCTAGGGTCCAGCTGCTGGCCCCGACTTCTTTCCCCCAATCCTCCAGTGTTCGCCTGTTCCCCAGGTCTTCCTTTATGCCCGTCACTATCGCTTTGAGCCTAGAATCGTTGGGTTCGGGTAGGTGCAGCGGCATTATCGGTAGTTCTCGTATCTCGTCCAAGACGAGGGTCATAATCCACTCCTGGTTCCCACCTAGCTCGTACCATTGGGGAAGATCGGCCGCACGTAGGATCAATTCCTTCAAAAGTTCTGTCTACCATCCAGCATCGGCACCGTATGTTCACTATTCAATGATTAGCTTTTGCCGGCCGGTCTCGATGACCTCCCTACCACCGTCAAACTTTAGTGAATCAAGCCCAGCAGTAGGTGATGCCCTAAAGACCCCATACAATAAGTAGGTCCCAGCAGGGAGTGGCTCAGGTTCGTAGTCCGCATCCACCAAATCTAATTCATCGGAATCTATCAGTTCCCACCAAACCTCACCAATATTCTTCAGGTCCCACTTCACCTCGTACTCCTTGACTTCGCCGGGTTCCAGAGTTAGGAAAGCAAGATAATCTTCGGCGATCTTTCCGTACCAATACCGCCAGACCCTCGTACCATCCTCCCTGGTCACAAAGAAGTCATAGGAATCATCACCGACGGCGAGTGTGAGATGATCAGCGGTGACATTCAGTACCGAGAGTTTCAAGGACGCGATTTCACCAGACTTGACTTGGGACGGTGCCTCTAACTCAACGTTCAGTGAATCAGCAAGGCGCGTTACCAGATCGGAGGTGCTATTCTCCTCCTGGCATGCCAGCGACGAGGCCATCACGATACATGGTGCAAGTATCAAAAGAGCCATTGCTCTCCACATCCTGTTTACTTCCGAGCGATAGGCCATGGCTATTATCTCTGGAGCTGTGGGACCCGCACCATCAACCTTCGGTAGTGGGTGTGGGTCCCACAATGATTCCTAGAAGCCCTGAAGCTCGCACTCAACAGTAAAACTCCGGTGCGCACGTGTCCCATGTATCGTGCATTCCCAAGTCTAGGTAGATGTTACCTATGGGGCTGTACACGCGCAGGCTAAGATCGTCCGGGTGTCTGCCCCAGTGCATCCCAACTATGTGGACGTCATCGGGGTCGCTTTCGTCTCTTACAAAGACAGGCGCCCCGCTGTCTCCAAGACCCCTGTCATAGTCTGCAACGTCTTGGCACAGATACACGTAATCTGTTGATGCCAGGGGTATGTTTGCGCACGTCTGGTCTACCTCACCGCTCAGCTATGGCATAATCTTCCTGCGAGGGAGCAGTAACCAAGGCGGTGTAATGGCAGCGCGGTAAACCATGGGCCTGATGCCAAATACAGTGCCTGAACCCCAAGCTAATAACGATATTGGTACAAGAGGAAAGGGACCCGACATGAACTCGACCCGTAAACCGGTCGCCGTCGTGGTGGGGGCGACATCCAAGTGGCAGTCAGATGGCCGCAATACGAAACTGGCGCACGGTAAGGCGATCGACGACAGTGACATGCCCGTCGGCGTGCGTTGGGGCGTAGGGGGCGCCATTGCGCAAAAGTTTGCAAAGGAGGGCTTCCTCGTTGTCCTGACGACCCGTAATGCCACCAATGCGTCTCTGTTGGAGAAGGCAATCCGGGAGCAAGAGGGCGAAAGCATGATTGTCGAGCTGGACTTGGTCTCGAGCGAGTCCATATCAAAGGCGTTCGCCCAGATCCGAGATCAAGTTGGTGACCCGGATGTCTTGGTCTACAACGCAGGCTACCTCGAGGGGCGTGACCTTCCGCCAGAGAAAGAATTGCTTGAACACATCCCGGTCGAAATGTTCGAAACCGCGCAGCACATCGCCAGCCGTGGACCGTTCTTGGTCGCCAAGGAGGTGTTGCCCGCAATGCGAGAGCGAGGCGAAGGTTCTTTCCTCATTTCTAATAACTCGTCGTCCTTGCGCGGACTAAAACGACAGACCGGACAGTCGCTGTACTATCCAAGAGTGATGATGCGGACGCTGGCGCAGGTGCTGACGGAGGAATATTCCGAGTACGGGGTGCACGTAGCCAACGTCGTGATCGACGGTCTCATCGACTCTCCAGGCACGCGGGAACTGCCGAGAGCTCAGCAGCAGCCAGACGTGATAATGAATCCTGTTAAGATCGCTGAGGCTTTCTACTATCTACACACCCAAGATAAATCCTGTTGGACGCACGAAATCCAGTTGACCCCATTTCCGACAAAGCCGAGCTTTTAACGGCGTCACAAAGGATAGACCTGACGAAGGCCTATACAGATTCATGGCACGCCAAACGCAGCAATAACCGGATAGGAGGTACGCAAAAATGGCTGATACAAATAGACCTCTCACGGACAAAATCGCGCTGGTTACCGGAGGTAGTCGAGGCATCGGTGGAGCCATTTGCAAACGCCTTGCGGAAGGCGGCGCCCATGTCATTCTTACCTATGCCAGCTCGACTGACCAGGCCAAAACGGTGGAAGAAGCTTGCAGAAGCCATCAAGTGAAGGCTGAAGCGTTACAAGTCGATGCCAGCGATATCGCAGCCGGCAAACGATTGGTGGAAAGTGTGGTTGAGCACCATGGTCCTATCAACATCTTGGTGAACAACGCAGCGATACTGAGCTTAGCCGATCTCTCGAATGTGACGGAAGAGGTGTTTGACCAAAATGTCGCGGTGAATCTCCGCGGGTTATTCTTTCTGACGCAAGCTGTCGTTGGACACATGCCCGAGGGCGGGCGTATCGTGAACATCGGCAGTATATTCGGAGAGGTGGCCCCGACGGCTGGCCTTGATTTGTACTCGATGGCCAAGTTCGCAGTAGCGGGATTGACGCGCGCCTGGTCTCACGATCTTGCTCCCAAGGGAATAACGGTCAATTGTATACAACCGGGTCCTGTAAACACGGATATGAATCCGGAAGACGGGCCATTATCGGGATTCTTGACGCCAAGGACGGCGATCAACCGATATGGTCGGGTGGAGGAAATAGCAGAGATGGTCGCGTATTTGGTAGGGCCAAATACCGACAATGTAACGGGAGGAATCCTCAATAATGATGGAGGGCTGACTGCCTAAGAAAGTCTAGCTGTCCAGGGGGAATCGAACTACTAGTAGAGGCACAAATTTGACCTGGACCGAATTTGCCCAACAAGACCCGGAGCTGGCGGCACTCGGCGAAGGGCAGTTCGAGCGCACCGGGTTGGTGTTGGTGGCTACGCTGCGGAAGAACGGTTGGCCGCGCATCTCGCCTGTGGAGCCTTTATCGTGGGCGGGCAGCTTTACCTTGGGATGATGTGGCGGTCACAGAAGGCACTGGACTTGCTGCGTGACCCTCGCTGCACCATCCACAACACGGTGTCTGACCGGAAGGCAAGCGAAGGCGAGTTCAAGCTTTACGGGCACGCGGTTGAGGTGACCGACTCGGACGAACGACGGCGATTCGGTGACGCTGTTTTCGACAAGATTGGGTTTCGGCCTGAGGAGCCCGAGTTCCACTGCTTCGCCATCGACATCGAAAGCGCCGTTTCGGCCGGGCTGCACGGCGGGCAGTTTCACCGCCAGATCTGGAAGGCTGGGTAGCGGTTGGGGCTAGTACATCGTGGTCCGGTTAGCTTCGTCTATGTACTCTTCCATTTCCTCTAGCGTGCACGATTCAGTTTTCGTGTGGTCTACCACCATCTTGGCCAAGGACGGTAACTCACTCCGCTCTATCTGCGATTCTGCGTCCCAGAGGTGGCTGCGTTTGAATGCCTTGGCGCAGTGGAGGAATGCCTCCCGCACTTCTACCACGATGCCCAGTTGCGGTGTTTTTCCTTGAACCTCCATGCGTGCCAAGAGTTCCTCGTCTTGGACGATCGTGGCGGTGCCGTTGACTCTCAGAGTCTCTTCCACGCCCGGAACCAGAAACAGTAATCCGACCTGCGGGTTCTCTATGAGATTCACCAGCGAATCGGCGCGGCGGTTCCCCGGGCGGTCTGGAATCACCAGGGTGTGATCGTCCAGGACCTGGACGAATCCGGCCGGGTCGCCCTTGGGTGAAACGTCGCCCTTACCGTTGGCGTTGGCCGTGCCGATGAGCAGAAACGGCGAACGGGCGATAAAGTTGCGGCAGTGCTCGTCCAAGGCATAAATCTCTTTCCCCAGGCTCAGTTCATTGGGGTGGCCCAGAATCTGCCGTAGCTCATCTTCGTTTTTCACAGTCTGGCGGAATGTTGTCGTTGCCATCTTGATGTTGGCCTCCCTCGGACCCGTCAAAACTCATGCCTTCATGGCGATGCGGCCATACTACGCCCGCAAGCCGGAGTCGATCAAGTCCTCCAGTAATGTTCGGTTAATCAAATACGAAGACGCACTTGCCGGTGGTGGCGCCATCGAAAAGCTGAACGCCTCCACCGCATCGTCCAACGAGTACCGATGGGTGATCAGCCGGTCCAACGGAGCTTTCGTATCCACAAAGAACCTGGCGATTTCGATTAGCTCCGATTTGCTGAAGGTCCATGACCCAAATATAGTCACTACTTTGAAGACCACGTCTTCATTAAAGTTTATCTCCGTAGGGGCGGCGCCTAACCCCACGTAGCAACAGCGGGCGAAAGGACGGAGGCATTGTAGTACTTGTCGCCTGGCGACGGGATTTCCCGAGGTCTCCAAGGATGCCGAAGCGCCCATGCCGCCGGTCAAATCACGGATGGCCTGCACCGGGTCGGTCTGGCTGGAGTTGATGACGTGGTCGGCGCCCAAGTCCCGGGCCAGCTGTAACCGCTCGGGCATCACGTCCACCGCGATCACCTGAGCTCCCATGGCCTTGGCCGAAAGCGTTCCACTGGCGCCCACCGGGCCCTGTCCGAATACCGCCACGGTGTCCTTGCCCGACACATCCATCTTGTTGAGTCCATTCCAGGCGGTGCCGGTGCCACAGGAGATGGCGGCGCCCTCTTCAAACGACAACTCTTCGGGCAGGTGCACCAAAGACCGGGCCGGAACCAGAATAAAGTCAGCATTCGCGCCGTGGCCGGTGTCGCCGCCGTACGTGATATGGCCTTGGGGGCAGAGCTGTTCGTAACCCATGGCGCAAATCTCGCAGGTGCCGCAGCCGGCGTAGTGGTGACACATAACCCGGTCGCCGAGCTTGAGTCCCGGAGGCGCGCCCGGTCCCAATTCCTCGACCACGCCGCAGGGCTCATGCCCGGAAATCATCTCTTCCGGTTCCGCGCCGCGGTAACGGTGCAGGTCGCTGCCACAAAGGCCTGAGGCGCGAATCCGCAGCACCGCCTCGCCCGGCCCCGCGTGTGGGTTTGGAAACTCCCGAATCTCCGCTCGCCTGTTGCCGCTGAACGTTACGCCACGCATTCGATTACTCCTGGTGTTCAGTGTGCTGAGATATTACCAGTGTCACCCGCCGGTGTCATGCAATCTAAGCCAGGGGGTCTCTATGCGTTGGTGGATGTTAGTTCAGGATGCATCCTCGGCTTCGGCCGCCAGCAATCGGGTAGTAGAGCGTACCAAGGCATTGCGGTCGATGGCGCCGACCCGCTTGTCGAAGATTTTACCGCTGGAGTCGATAAATACTGTCGTCGGCATGCTGGTCACGCCGTATTTCCTAGTCACGCTGCCATCGTCGGTCCAACCGGCCGGGTAAGTCACGCCCAACTCCTGCAGCAGGTCGTCTGCATCCTCATGTGACCCCAGACCGGTAAACGGCCCTACGTCTATGCCCAGCAAGGTGACTCGGCCTTTGAACTCTTCGTAAAACGCTTGGAACTGGGGGATTTCGGCCCGGCACGGAGGGCATAGCCCCGCCCAGAAGTTGAGCACGATGGGTTGTCCGTGTAGGCGGGACAGATCACTGTGACGCTCGCCTATCTCACCGAACCCCTGGTAAAGGCTGAAGTTAAAATCGGGAGCCGGGTCCCCGGTCCCACCGCCGCTGCCCAGTGTGATACCGACGACTATGGCGGCGATCACCGCCACTCCGGCAACAGCCGCCATCCCGTACAGCAGAAGATTGATTTGTTCGTAAAAACCCCTCGCCAGCCTGGGGCAAGGTGGGGATAATGTAATAAAAGGTCGTGGGCGCTGCGCCTGGCCGAGGGAGGGGAGGATGTTCCGAATACGAGACCCGCAAGAGAGCCTCTGGCAGTCCCAGTTCCTGGTGACGCCGAAGAAGGCTAAGCGCCTGGAGAGAAGTTGGGCCGAGGTTTTCCGAAACGAGGCGCTCCCCCTGATTGACGAGGAGCGCTTTGCTCCCATGTACTGCGTGGACAACGGCCGTCCCAACCGGGCGGTGCAGACCGTCCTCGGGGTCCACCTCCTCAAAGAGATGTTCAACCTCACCGACGATGAAGCTCTGGAACAACTAGAGTTCAACCTGCTCTGGCACCACGCCCTGCGGCTAGACATCGAGGAGACCCACCTGCCCCAGAAGACCCTCCACAACTTCCGAGTTCGCCTGATGCAGCACGACGGTGGCCGGCTGGCTTTCCAGGAGACCACGGACCGGATCATCCAGGCGCTGGGCATACGCACCGGAAAGCAACGGCTGGACTCCACCCACATCATGAGCAACATCGCCACACTCACCCGGCTGGGCCTGTTCTGTGAGACGATGCGGTTGTTCCTGCGGGCCTTGCGCTGGGAGCACCCAGAGCTTCGCCCTGGGGTTCCGGAGGGCCTCCTAGGGCGCTATTTGAAGGAAGAAGACGAGGCGACCCACTACGAGGACGCCCGCACGGGGGAGGGTCGGCGACGCCTTTCGGTCTGTGCCCGGGACCTCTACCGGCTGGTGGACCGGTTCCATGGCACGACTGCTGCCCAGCTGGAGGAGTACCGGCTGCTGGAGCGGCTGCTGCGGGAGCAGTGCCATGTGGGCAAACACCAGGACGGGCGCCCCAGGGACGATGACGACGATGCTGGGGAATGCAAGGTGCCCGTGGCCTTGAAGGACCCGAAGCAGCTGTCCGCCGACTCGCTGCAATCGCCCCACGACCCGGATGTGACCTACAGCGGCCACAAGGGGAAGGGGTACGAGGTGCAGGTGGCGGAGACCTGCCACGAGGAGAACGCCACCCAGCTCATCACCCACGTGGAGGTGACCCCCTCGAGTGGGAGCGACACCGACGTGAGCGTGCCGGTCGTTGACGGGCTCGCGGAGCGGAAGGTCCGACCGGACGAGCTCTTCGCCGACACGGCGTATGGGTCGGGCCGCAATGCCTTCGAAGCCTCGCGCCGGGGAACGGAACTGGTGAGCCCGGTGGCGGGGTCGGCGCCGGGGAACTCGCACGAAGGAGAGGGTGACGGACCACCGCCGCTCACCGCCGCGGACTTTCAGATCGACGTCACAGGGGAGCAGGCCACGGTGTGCCCCGCCGGCCACCCGTCCATCGAGGAGTACGAGCTGAAGGATGCGCCGGAGCGGGTAGAGGTCCACTTTGCCGGGACAACATGCGAGCCCTGCCCCTTGCGATCCCGTTGCCCAGTGAAGCTGGACCGGCGTGCGGGGGCCTACGTCCTCAAGGCGGACCTGGTGAAGGTGAACATCGAGCGGCGCCGGAGGGCCGAGGCCACCGAGGAGTGGCGCAAGCGGTATGACATAAGGGCTGGTATCGAGGGAACGAACTCCGAGCTGAAGCGCGCCCACGGGCTTGGGCGCTTGCGGGTGCGAGGGGGCCGTCGGGTGCGGCTTGCCGTCTACCTGAAGGCGTTGGCGTGCAACTTCAAACGGATGGTCCATGCACGCCTGGTGGAGATGGAGAACACGGCTCAGCGGGCGGTCGGGACGGTACCTGCGGTCGCGGCCGCATGAGGGCGCCGCTCCACAACTTCCACCGGGTGCCCTGAGCCACGGAAGGGGTACCGCAACGGGATCACGCTTGTCCTGAGCGCGGCAGATAGGGCGGTGAGGCCAGCAGCCGGCATCCCGTGGCCTCCTCCGCTCCAGACCACCTTCGCACGCCAGGGCTCATCTCAAACAGGCCTTGTTACGAGGGAATCAATATTCTTTTGTTTTCGCTTGGAACCTTGCTGAGCGGCCGTCGACACCCGCCCGGCTCTCCTTCGTTTTGCCTTCGCCAATTTAGTCCTCCATCGCCGAGGCCGCGCCTGGTTTCTGAATTCATTGGTTGAACGCACCGGCACGCTCCGGGGTTAGATGCCGGAACCCGGCAGTGGATACAAGTCTAGGCTGACCCAACGCCGACCAGAGTGCTGACCAGAGGCGCGGCGCTCCTTGATGGCCTTCTCGACGGCGTGCTATGATTGGCTCAGCCTCAGATGTGGCCCGGGAACCGTGGCTGACATCACCACCTCCGAATCTCTTTTGACCAATCATCAAGACCTCAAGGTATATGTTTCAGTAGACGAGCCCATTTCCAGCGGCGTAGACGAGGAATGGTTGGAAAGTGTGGCCAAATCAGCGTGGGCCGTGGCGCTAGACTCCCCGGATGCCGCCCAGATAAGCCTGCTCATCACCAACGACGCGACGGTCCAAAGCTTGAACGCCCAGTTCCGGGGACTTGACGAGGTGACCGACGTATTGTCGTTTTCCGCCGAGCATCAAGGGCACTGGGAAGGGGAAGACGACGGCCCAGACGAATCCCTCGCTGACCCGGGCAAGATCCAGTTTATCCTGCCGCCGGGCGAACCCAACCCCCTGGGTGAAGTGATCGTTTCCTGTCCTCAAGCGAAACGTCAGGCGGATGAGCATGGTGTAACACTTGAACATGAACTGGCCCACCTGATAATACATGGTGTACTGCACCTGATCGGGCACGATCACCTGGAGCCCGAAGAGTCCGCTCTGATGCAGTCCAAAGAGTTGGCCGTGCTCGAGTCGTTGAGAACGGCGGAGCGTCTTTCGGAGCGTCCATCACCGTGACCGCCCAAGTCTACTACCGCAAATGGCGTCCCTCCAGCTTCAACGAGTTGGTGGGGCAGGAGCACGTGGCCATAACCCTCCGGCAGTCGGTCCGGCAGAACCGGGTGTCTCACTCCTACCTGTTCTGCGGCCCCCGTGGCAGCGGCAAGACCACCACCGCCCGCATCATTGCCAAGGCCGTCAACTGCCTCGACCTGCAAGACGGCGACCCGTGCAACTCCTGCGCCATCTGCCAGTCGATTAACGACGGCCGTTTCATGGACATTATCGAGTTGGACGCCGCCAGCAACCGCGGCATCGACGAGATTCGGGACATCAGAGATAAAGTCAACTTCGCCACGGTCCAAGGCCAACGCAAGGTCTACATCATCGACGAAGCCCACATGCTGACCGACGCTGCTTCCAACGCTTTCCTCAAGACATTGGAAGAACCTCCGCCTCACGTCATCTTCGTGCTCTGCACCACCGAGGCTCACCGGATACTTCCCACCATCATCTCCCGTTGCCAACGGCTCGACTTCCGGCGCATCCCTTCCGATTTGATCTTCGGACGTCTGGCGGAAATCTCCGAGGCTGAGGGGGTAACGGTGGAGTCGGAGGCGCTGCGGCTGATCGCCCGGTACGCCGCCGGCAGTCTGCGTGACGCGGAGAACCTGCTGGAACAACTGGTGGTTTCTTACCGGGATGGGGTGGGCCTGAAACAGGTCGAAGAGTTGCTTGGAATGGGCAGCGGGGAAAGTTCCTTGGAGCTCGTAAATTACCTGCTCATGGGCAACACATCGGCTTCCTTGTCGGCGGTGAACCGCGCGGCCTGGGACGGTACAGACCTGCGCCAGCTACAACGTCAGACGTCGGAGTTGCTCCGCGCGGTAATGCACTTGCAGTGGGGGTCCGAAGACGCCGTGGACCTACCCGACCACGTGATTGCCAAGCTCAAGGAGTTGGTGGGACATCTGCCACCTTGGCGTATCGTCAAAGCCCTCAAGGTCTGGGGCTCGGTAAACATGCGCTACGACGCTCCATCGACTTTGCCGCTGGAATTGGCCGTGGTGGAGATATGTGAAGACACCTCGCTGCCGGCGGCCCAGCCGGAGCCAGCAGCCGCAGCGCCCAGCAGTCCGCGGCCGCGACGCGGAGGCAGAGTCGCCGGAACAAGTCCCGATGCCCCGCCCCGGCCCACCGAACGGGCCCGGCCACCCGCTAATTCCAGGCCGGCGCCAGCAAGTTCCGGACGGCCGACAGTTCGGGCGACCAATTCCCAATCCGGGGCGGGCCAAGCCGGAGCGGCCGAAGCCGAAATCGGCGAGTTGGGAATCAAGTGGATGACTGCGGTCAAAGCCCTGGGACGGCACAAGGGAAAGAAATACAACCTGGGCGCCCTCCTAAGGGACTGCAAGGCCACCGCTATATTTCTCGAAGGAGAAGTCCTGGTACTGCCCTTCACCAACAAAGCGAACCTGGAGCGGATGCAAGAGGAAATGGATGACCCCGGCTCCCGGGGCCGAGTCACCGAGGCGGTCACCGACTCTTTCGGGACAGCCTACGAGTTCAAATTGACTCTGGCCAACGGCAATGGTGCGGGCACCAACAACACTCAGGCTACACAGCAAAGCCCGTTGGTCCGCGCCGCATTGGGAATGGGCGCGAGGATACTGGAAGAGGTCGAAGAATGAACCGAAACATGATGAAGCAGGCCCAAAAGCAATTGGCCCAGCTGCAAAAAATCCAGGATGAACTGGAAACCCTGAAAGTAGAGGGGACGGCGGGCGGCGGAGCGGTCAAGATTGTGATGACCGGCAAACAGGCGGTCGAGTCGGTTACTATCGAGCCCGAAGCCGCCGAAGACATCGAGTTGCTGCAGGATATGGTCGCCGCAGCGATAAACGACGCCTCGACCAAGGCCCAAGAACTGGCCGCTCAAAAGATGAGCGTCGTCACCGGCGGAATGAACATCCCTGGGCTTTCATAAGCCATCGCATAGGCTCTCTCCAATCGCAGCTTGGTAATATACAGAGCCGCTTCTTGGCATCCTCATGACGCAAGATAATATCCCATCAGCCGCGCCTTCTTTGGCCCGCTTGGTGCATGAACTTAACCGGTTACCTGGCATCGGGCCCAAGAGTGCCCAACGCCTCGCCTATTACATCATCCGGCTTCCTGAAGAGGAAGCCTATGCCCTGGCCGACGCCGTGACCGCCGTCAAACAAAACATCGTGTTCTGCCAGAACTGTCAGAACCTCGCCGACTCTTCGCCCTGCTCCATCTGCTCCGACGACAGACGCGACAGTTCCATTATCTGCGTGGTAGAGGACCCGCTGGACGTTTTGGCCTTGGAGCGGACGCGGACCTTTCGAGGCCTCTACCATGTGCTGCACGGCGTTATCTCGCCCATCAACGGGATCGGGCCCGACCAAATAAAGTTGAAGGAACTCTTTTCTAGGCTTGCCGAACCGGAGGTCACCGAGTTGGTGATTGCGACGAACCCGACGCTGGAGGGCGAGGCCACCGCCATGTACATTCGGAGGCACCCGACCCGGCAAGACCTGCGAATTACCCACCTAGCCCGCGGGTTGCCGGTTGGCGGAACGCTGGAGTACTCCGACGAAACCACCCTTACCAGGGCCTTCCAGGGGCGCCAGGAATTATAGAAATGGCCCCACCGCGTACTTACCGCTGCGAAGCGTTGACTCTTAAGAACACACCTCTCGGCGAATCCGACCTCTTGGTTACTTTGTATACGCGAGAACACGGCAAGTTGAGAGCGGTAGCCAAAGGCGCCCGGAAATCGGCCAGCAAGCTGGTGGGACACCTGGAACCGTTGACGGTGGTGAAGCTGTCGATGGCCCAAGGCCGTAGCCTGGATATCGTCACCCAAGCCCAAGTGTTGGACAGCTTTTCTGCTTTGAAAAGCGACCTCACCACGATAACCGAGGGCCTATACGTAGCAGAGCTTACCGACGGGTTCGGTCCCGAAGCCAACGCCAACCCAGAACTGTACCAACTCGCCATCGACGTGCTCCAAGTCTTGGCGAATGACAGGGAATCGGAAATGGCGCTCCGGTACTTCGAGTTACACCTGTTGCGGGTCACCGGGCTGCTGCCGGAACTATACCGGTGCGTTGAGTGCCGAGAGGAACTGTTTCAAGACGAACACCGCTTCAGCCCAAACCTGGGCGGAGTACTATGTTTGCGGTGCAGTCCAACCGACGGCCACATCAGGCCGCTCTCGTTGCGGGCTCTCAAAGTGCTACGGATGATCCACCGTAGCAATATTGGAGAGGCTGCCGGTTTCGGGGTTGACGAGGACCTGTTGGGAGAGCTAAAGTCACTCCTGTCCACGACTGTGGAGTATTGGTTGGGTAAGGAAATTAGGTCTAACTCGTTCTTAGAACAACTTCACAACGAGACCGCACCTGAGGTATATATCTAGAGATCTCCCCCCATAATGAGCGCGGCCTAGATTTCGGTCTTATCAAAATGGCCCTGCGTTCCTAGATAATAAAGGTCTATTTGTGTTTTCTAAGATTTTAATCGCCAACCGCGGCGAAATTGCTTGCCGGGTTATTAGTACCTGCCAAATGCTCGGCATCCGGACCGTCGCCATCTACTCTACGGTGGACGCCGACTCTCTACATGTCCTCGAAGCCGATGAAGCCTTTCTCGTAGGCGAGGCCCCTCCCCAGGACAGTTACCTGAACATGGATAAGATCCTGGAGATCGCCAAGAAATCCGGGGCGGAAGCGGTTCATCCAGGCTACGGGTTCCTCTCCGAAAACCCCACCTTTGCCCGTCTGTGTGAGCAGTCGGGCATTCGTTTTGTCGGCCCGAAACCCGAGGTCATGGAGAAGATGGGGGACAAGCTCCTCGCCAGGAAGCTGGCGAGAAAGGCCGGTTTGCCGGTTCTCCCGGGCACAGACGAAGCCATTGAAAACGAACATGCGGCGTCCCGGGCTTGGAAATTGGGATTCCCTTTAATGGTGAAGGCGGCCGAGGGCGGCGGCGGCATCGGAATTCACATCATAGAGTCCCAGGACGAGTTGCTACCGCTAATTGAACGCTCCCGCCAGGCGGCCTCCAGCGCCTTTGGCAGCGGACGTCTCTACTTTGAACGGTACCTGAAAGGCGCCTCGCACATTGAAGTCCAACTCATAGGCGACGACCACGGCAATATCGTCCACCTGTTCGAGCGCGATTGCTCGGTCCAGCGGCGCAACCAGAAACTCATCGAGGAGACGCCCTCGTCAGCCAAACTGACCCCCAGGCTCAGACGGAGGGTGTCCAGCCTGGCTCTCAAGCTGGGGCAATTCATCGGGTACTCCAACGCCGGCACCGTGGAATTCTTGGTGTCGGACGACGGCAGCGTCTACTTCTTGGAAATGAACACCCGCCTTCAAGTCGAGCACGGTGTGACCGAGTTGATCACCGGCCTCGATTTGGTTGAACTCCAGCTTCGTGTTGCCTCCGGCGAAGAGCTACCCATCAGCCAGGAAAACGTGACTGGGTACGGGCACGCCATAGAAGCCAGAATCTATCCGGAAGACCCAGAGACGTTCATGCCGGACGCCGGGCCGATCACCGGACTCCACCTTCCAACCGGAGAAAACGTTCGCGTCGATACCGCGCTTTGCAACGATTACATCGTTGGGTTAGACTACGAGCCACTCATGGCCAAGATCATGGCCTGGGGAGAGGACCGGGACCAGGCGATCAAAACGCTGCAAAGGGCCCTATTGGAGTTGCGGCTTGAAGGTGTGAAGTGCAATGTCCCGTTGTTACGGGACATTCTAGCCAGCAAAGAATTTGCTGAGGCCACCTATCACACCGGGTCCGTGCCCAAGTGGATTGCCGAATTCGGCAGCCGCTCCCAGAATGGCTCCGCCAACGGCAATGGGCACAAAAATGGACACTCTAATGGAGTCAAAGCGGGGCATGAAACGACCGACAGGGAAATCGCCGCGACAATCGGAGCAGCTATGGCGTTGGCGATGAATAGTGCCCCGCCCGTCGCCGCAACCAGTTCCTGGCGAATCCACGGACGCCGCGAGCAGCTCCTCTCCCGCACTCTGGGGAACAGAGGTTGGCGGTAACCAGACTCCGTATCCGGGTAGGCAACAACTGGTATAACGTCGAAGTCGGTGACCTGACCCATTCCCCCATTGAGGTCACCGTTGATGGCGAAACATTCTCTGTTGAAGTAGAGGGTCTAGACGCTCAGACCCGCGCTCGGCCCCGCAGAGGACGCACCGAGACCCCAGGTATCGTAGTTCCGCCCCCGACCAGCCGCACCACTGCCTCAAGCACCGCAGACAACATCATACGGTCTCCCATGCCGGGCCGCGTCATATCCATCTTGGTGCGCCCTGGCGAACGGGTGTCGGCCGGCCAAGAGGTCTGCGTAGTCGAAGCCATGAAAATGGAACAGAGCATTCGGGCCACCCGTGACGGCGTGGTTAAGGAAGTGCTGGTCCAACCCACGGACTCGGTCCGCACCAACGACCCGCTTCTGGAATTGGAGTAGCTTCACTCCGTCCCAGTTCCAGTGTGCCCGCTGAGCCCCGGCCGCTCCAACGACCCTTCCACCTCCGTATTTGCCCCATCCGCGTGCGCTACCGCCTCGGTTGTATTATTATTGCCTGACTCAGGCATAAACACATTTGAGAGATTAGTTTGTTAGAAGCGACGGAGGTACACCCATGAAGTACGACGTGATTGTCGTCGGCGGCGGCTCGGCGGGCTGCACCATCGCTACACGGCTATCAGAAGACCCTGACCGGTCGGTATTGCTCTTGGAGGCCGGTCCAGACTACCCCGAATTCGAACAGCTGCCCGACGACCTGAAATTGGGCAACAACATTTGGCTGTCGGCTTACGGCCCTCACAACTGGGGCTACACCGCCCAAATGACTGCCGAGCAACCCAGCCTGACCATCCCCAGAGGCAAGGCCACCGGCGGTTCCAGCGCGGTCAACGGCCAGGTGTTGTTCCGGGGGATTCCAGAGGACTATGACCGCTGGGCCCAGTGGGGCAACGACGAATGGGGCTTCACCAAGGTATTGCCGTATTTCAATAAGATGGAGACAGACCTGGACTTCAGCGGTGACTTCCACGGTTCCACCGGCCCGGTACCGGTGCGCCGTTATCCCCGCAGCGAGTGGCTGCCCTACGCCCAAGCCTTCGAGCAGGCCTGTGTGGCGGAGGGGTACGCCATTGACGAAGACATGAACCACCCCGAGTCCACCGGGATATCGCCCAGAGCACGCAACACCATCAACGGCGTACGTATGAGCATGGCGCTCAATTACCTGGACATGGCCCGCCACCGGCTGAATTTCACCATCAGGGGCAACGTGACGGCACGGCGCATCCTGTTCGAGGGTAATCGGGCAGTGGGCATTGAGGCTGAAAGCGGCGGGGAGGTATTCAACGTCGAAGGCGATCAAATAATCGTCAGCAGCGGGGCCGTGGCCTCGCCCCAACTGCTGATGCTGTCGGGAATAGGACCCGCCGAGCACCTCAAGAGCTTGGGCATTAACGTGGTCCAAGACCTGCCCGGTGTCGGGCAAAACCTGCGCGACCATCCATCAGCCGCAGTCCTCTTCCGGGCCACCGGCGAGAAGCCTGACATTCAGGCGCCGGTAATCCAAGTGGGACTGCGCTACACGGTGGAAGGGTCTGACCTGCGCAACGACATGCAACTGAGTCCCATGCTCATGACCAGCGAGCACCGGCCAGCCCAAGTGGAGATCGACGATGACGAAAACTACATCGGGATGAGCGCCAGTCTGCAGCTGGCGTTGGGCAAGGGTGAACTCAAACTCCAGTCCACCGACCCTCACGTACAACCGTTCCTGAACTACAACTATTACGAAGAGGAAGAAGACCTGCGGCGGATGCGGGAGGCGATCAGATTGGCTGTCCGCCTGGCCGCGCAACCCAATTACTCAGGCCTATTGTTGGAACGAGTTATTCCGACCGATGCTGATTTAGCATCGGACAAGGCGCTGAACGACTGGCTGCGGCGAAATTCCGGCACATCCCACCACATCTCGGGGACCTGCAAGATGGGCCCAGACTCCGACCCCATGACCGTGGTCGACCAGTACCTGAAGGTCAAAGGCATAGAAGGGCTGCGGGTAGCCGACGCCTCGATCATGCCCGATTGCATCCGTGCCAACACCAACGCGACCACCATAATGATTGGCGAGAAGGTTTCAGATTTCATCAAAGAAGGGCGTTAGACCGGCGAGTTTCTCGATGCGCTTTCGGAGTCAACGTTGAAAGTAGCCGTAGTAGGGGCCGGGATTGTAGGCGCCTCCATCGCCTTTAGACTGGTCGGCCGTGGTGCCGAAGTCACGGTCTATGACAAAGGGAGGCCGGGGTCTGGGGCCACCGGCCATTCCTTCGCCTGGATCAATGCCACCGCCAAACATCCTTTGTCGTATCACGAGTTCAACCGCCGTTCGATGGGACTCTGGGACCGGCTGGTCAGGGACTTGGGCGCCGACGTCGGACTGCGGTGGGGAGGACAACTGGAGTGGGCTGCCACGAAGAAGGCCGGCGCGGCGCTGGAAGCTTCTGCGGCCCAGCTTGGAGAGTGGGGTTATCCTTACCGCCTGTTGACCGGAGAGGAGTTGCAGCGCCTGGAACCGGGCCTGACCCCGGGGCCGGTCTCTGCGGCGGTGCACCACGAATTGGACGGCCAGGTGGAGCCGGTGGCCGTTGCAGAAGCGTGCCTCGCCGCAGCCGCCCGCCTGGGCGCCCGCATCGAGCTGGGATCAGCAGTCAAAGCCCTTCGCGGTTCCCCGGCCGGAGTGGTAACCGCCGCAGGCAGCGAGACCGCTGACGTAGTGATCTTGGCTGCCGGGGTCGGGATTACAGATCTGGCGGCAACCCTGGGAATCGACATCCCTCAGGAAAACAGCCCGGGCGTGGTGGTCAGGACGAGCCCGGTCCCAACGTTGTTTCAGTCGTCGGCCGTAGTCTACGCCCCTGCTCTGGGACCCGGACGGCCGGAAATTCACGTACGCCAGTGCGCGGACGGCACAGCCATGATCGGTGAGGGCTCTCAAGAAAGCCTGAGCTTAGACGACTCACAACAGCATGCCGCCGATCTCCTAGCCCGGGCCCAGGAATTTGTCCCAGGGTTGGCTGAGGCCGCTGCGGTCCGGGAACCGGTGGGTTACCGTCCCCTGCCCCTTGACGGCTTTCCGGTGCTCGGGTTTTGCCGCCGGGCTCCTCAGCTGTATGTTGCGCTGGCCCACAGCGGCGTGACACTGGCCCCTCTCATTGCCGATCTGGCGACGATGGAGATAATGGACGGCAGCCGGGTGGAGATGCTGGAGGACTACAGGCCGGACCGATTTCTGTAACCGAGCCCGTTAGTCGGCGTCCGACCGGTTCAGTACTTCAATCAAAAGACTAGAAACGGGTGGAGACCAAAGCGCGTCCGGGCCAACACCAACGCCACAATCATCATGATGGGCGAGAAAGTGTCGGATTTCATTCAAAGAAGGGAAAATAGACCCGTCGTTTTAGGCAGTCACCGGTCCTGCCAAGCCGGGGTCTCTTCGTTGACGCAGTGCAAAAACACGAAGGCTGAGGTGCGCCCCACTCCAGCGAATCGCCGGGTTAAAACCCTCACCCTGGCGTAGTAGACCAAGTGGTCCAGCGACCTCAGGAAGCCATAGAACGAGTTGTGTTCGGCCACCAACTCCAGCACCGTCTGGGCGTTTTCCACGGTGGCAAATATCTTGCGGCGGTTGCGGACGATTGACCGGTCCTGCAGCAGGCGCGCGAGATCAACAGGACCGAAACGCGAGACCCTTTCGATGTCGAAACCGTAGAAGGCAGCTCTAAACCCGTCCCACTTCGCTCCCACCACTCCCCAGCTAAACCCGGCGCGAAAAACGGCCTTGGTAAGTTCTTCGAAGTAGCCGTTATCGTGCTCCGGCGTCACTTTGGGAGGGATTTCGCGGTGCTGCATTATTTTCCTCTTGGTTTCTACTCTAGAACCGCTATTACTTCCAACAAGAGAAGTTCCGCCCACCGCTCGTACATCAGTCCTGAAGGGTGGAGGCCGTCCGACGCCACCAACCGAAGGTCGGTCCCCGCCTCTTGTGAGATTCCGGTTATGTCGACGAACAGCGCCCCGGCTTGATCGGTTTCCTCCCGGGCCGTTTGGTTAAACAGATCGATTTCATCGGCGATGCGGCCCCGGTCCAACCCGCTGGCGAAGGGCGTCACCCCCCAATCCGGGATGGAGACAACCAAAACCTTCGACGGGGAATCCCCGGCAAATACGATGGCCCGCCGGAGCAAATCGCGGAAGCCCTGCCGAAACGATTCCACAGGCCGGCCTTGAAACTGGTCATTTACGCCGATCAGAAGAGTGACGATGTCGAAGGTGCCTTGGGGCGAGGCCCTATCGATCCCTGCATCCAGATCGCTGGTTGTCCATCCGGTCCTAGCCACGATCTGCGGCGCTCCGACGGGCAGTCCTGCCGAGCGCAGCCTCTCGGCCAACTGGACCGGCCAACGCAAGCTTGAAGCGACCCCCTCTCCGATGGTGTAGGAGTCGCCCAAAGCCAGGTACCTCAATTCGGGTGGGACGCCTGTAGGCTCGGACGTCGGGGTACTGGGAGAGACCGCGGTCGGCTCCACGGCAGGCGGAGCCGGTGTAGGCGTGGGAGGCGGGACCGATGGTTCCGGTGCGGTAGGCGAAGGCACCTCTTCGGCGGCTGGCCCAGCGGTGGGGGACAGTTCGGCGGTGGGATTATTTAGGCTGGGCGCCGCTGGCGCATCCGTGGTGGCGACGGGCGTACGGGGTCTGGCATCACCACTGGACCCACAGCCCACCGCCATCAAGGCTACCGCGGCTATTACAATGGAATAAATCCTCACCGGCAAAGGATAACAAATCCAGAAGCCGCCACGCCTATGATAAAATTCAGAGGCTTTCCAGCACCAATTCGACCTCAAGCCGGTGTAGCTCAGTGGCAGAGCAGCGGTTTCGTAAACCGCAGGTCAAGAGTTCGACTCTCTTCACCGGCTCCATATTTTAGGCACGCACTGAGGCCTCTGGATGCCCTCTGAGACCTCCCGATTTCCTGGATGTCCACGGATTGTCCACGAACTTTTCCTAGCCACTGTTTCTCAGGCACGAATCTCATGACTACCGGACCCATTCATGATAGGCATCAAATCTATGCCGTAGAGGCCCTCCTGGCAGGGCTTAGCTGACTCAGATGTCTGGATAGTTATTGCCGGAAATATTTTTGGAAAATCCCAACGGCATTCCGCGCACTTACGAACGTCAACCGGCCTCCCTCTTGGCATCGACATCGGTAGCCGGAGTTACCCTCACACTAGGGGCGTCAACAAAATCTTCGCGCCTGAAACGGGGGGCTGAGAGCCAAGGATGGCATTGTTAGCGTCGGGCCAATTGGGGGTCATTCGAGGGAGGTCCGTTGGAATTCGGCTACCGCCTGCTGACTAGCGGTGGGGTCGGACGGGAGATTTGTTGCCTGATACCATTTGGAAGAACTCACCACAGGCGACCGCTGTCCGTATTTTGGGAGCGGGATCCTCACGTAGCTCACTGTCCGAATATCCGTGTCTACCTCGATCTAGGCTCCTAGACAGGATCGCCGGTGCAGATACGTTCACTAGACCAGGTATCATTCCTTCGAGCCCCTGAATATACTCAACTCTTAGTGGCTTCAGTCCGAATGGTACGAACGAGCACGCCGTGCCGTTGTAAGAATGGTGCAGTTACCCCTAAATGGAGAAATAGCACCCACATTCCGAGACCGATAACCAGCCATAACCAATAGTCTGGGACACCTAGTCCTGAGCCGGTCGATTGACCGTCGCCTTGCAGGAATATCGAGCCTGCACCTAGGAGACCGATACCGACGATGTAAACCATTTGGGTAAGGGCCGAGATTATGGTTCTGAGCCATTGCCCTTCCAGTTCAACCGCTTTTAGCATTAAGGCGCGTTGGTTTAGGTCGGCGGGAATAGAAGGGGCACGCCTTTGTTCAATTACTAGATGGCTCCACCAGGTCGTTGCCAGCACGCCGGTGTTCCCTATGAGTAGCACTATTACCCATTGTGGAGGACTTCCGTATGCGAAATACGCCAAACCCAATCCAGCACAGAAAGTAACTCCGATGTTTACTAGTACTCAGTCAACCTAATTGTTGGCAGGATAGAGATGGTGAAGCTTGACTCGGGCGTCCACATTGGAGAATCTCCAGTCAATGGTTGCTCCGGCTTGGTTTCGTTCTGCCTCCAGGGCCGCGATCTCGCCACTCAAAGTCTCTTCATCGGCAATACGGCGGCGCAGGACTCGCCTGGCCAAGACACTGAACTCGATCTCTGCCATGTTGAGCCAACTACCGTGCTTGGGAGTGTAGTGAAACTCCAAGCGTTTGCGTATTCGCCTAGCCTCCTTGGGCTCGAAGGTTTCGTAGAGGGAAGCTGGTTTGTGGGTGTTGAGGTTGTCCAGCACCACCCGGATCTTCTCGGACGCTGGGTAAGCTTCATCGGCCAGCCACCGCATCTGCTGAGCGAAGTCCACCATGGTACGACGTTCGGTCACTGCCACATGCCTCCAGCCCGCCAGGGGCTCGCACAGCATGAACAGGTTTCGGGTGCCATTGCGCTGGTACTCGTAATCGTATCGCTCCCGTCGTGCCAGCTTGGGCGGGATCGGAGACCTCTTTTCCGCCAGCAACTGCTTGGAGGTCTCGTCGAAACAGACCACCGGGCGCTCTGGGTCATAGGGTTCCGCGTAAAGGTCCAGCACATCCTCCATACACGCCACAAACTCGGCGCTCACCTGGGGAATACACCACTCCTTCTTCTGCCACGGCTTGAGACTGTTTTTTTCAACCGCTTGCGAATTCCCTCGTGGGACATGGAGGGCGCCAGCCCCAACTCCACCACCTTGTTTGCCAGGAGCCGCAGGGTCCAGTGGTCATGGCCTGGAGGGGCCTCGCTGCACGCCAGGGCAATCAGGTGCGCTTCCCCCCGCTCATCCAGTTTGGTCGGATGTCCTGGCCGAGGATCTTCCTCCAAGGCCCGCTTCAGTCCTCCCTCCAGGTACCGCCGCTTGGTACGGCACACCGTACCCGCAGACGTGTCCAGCGCCTCCACGATGCGCATCACCCCCCAGCCCGTATCTGCCTTTAGCAGAATACGGGCCCGGGCAACCTTTCGCGCTGGGCTCTTTCCCCCGCGAATCAGTCGTTCCAACTGGTCTCGTTCT
Organism: Dehalococcoidia bacterium; assembly: GCA_965247605.1. GTDB lineage: Bacteria > Chloroflexota > Dehalococcoidia > Lucifugimonadales > UBA3495 > VXOI01. The sequence goes on from CBDFHM010000010.1 coordinate 79,872, forward strand.
TCCCTTTCCAACCGGACCACATACCGATCTCGTCCCATGGCTGCCACCCTCCTACGTCAACACTCCTAAAAAAGGGTGGCAACCTTAGACGTTTTCTTAAACAATTACCAAAATCGAGTTGACTGAGTACTAGAGCTCCCACAAAAGCCCACAAGCAGTGACCGCCATCCTCGACCTGGATGGGGTCATCGTCGATCCTGCGACGTGCGAACCAAGCCAATCCGAAAAATGTTCCAGCGCCCACAATCGCCAGGCCGACTGCAGGGAGGATAACCGCCCATTCAGTCTGGTTGTACGCGTCTGGTTTACTCGACTCAGAAAGGTAGTTTGCCACGACAAAAATTACGGTCCAGATCGCGAATATTGTACCGACGAAGGCCCCACTTTGGTGTTCCTCTCGAGACTTGGATTTGTTTGCCATCTCTAGCTTTCCCTCAGGGATTGAACTGTTAGGTGGACCCCATTAGTTGGACGGGATTGGAGCGATATCAAGTTAAGGCCCCACTCCTTGTTCACAGCCGTAAAACCGGGTCCAGCTCCTACCAATTCTAACTGACATTCGTCACCTTCTCGGTCCGCATGCCCGATCCCTATTGTCTTGTCCATGTGATGGATGCGTCGCCGCGCGCGGCCAACTAAGTTTTCCCGATCTCAAGAAAATGGACCTGCAATATGTAATCCCCAGTGACTACCGACCTAGAGTGAAGAAGGTGCCCATTTGTTACCCGGCATTCAAGAGCAAGCAGCTAAAGTATTTGATAGCCGCCTCGCCGGTGACTGAGACCATTTCCGTCCGATGTCCACCAAATGTCCACGAAGTCCACGCGGTTAGATTCAACAGGACGGACTAGACGGGAGATTGTAGGCACGAAATCCGAAGTGGGTCAGACCAGAACAACGAAATACCAGGTAGGAATGCTATTTCGTAAACCGCAGGTCAAGAGTTCGACTCTCTTCACCGGCTCCATATTCCCAAAGCGTACGCGACCGTTCGGCTGCTCACCAGCCGCTCACGATGGGCTCGCTGCGCCCGGCCTGCCGGAGCAAGGCCGAGCCACCCTTCTCCTGGTGTAGAATCATGTTGGTGAAAGCTTCTCAGGAGAGGCGCCCAAAGGTGGGCGAAACTAACCGCGAATCATCCGGACCAATCGAGAAAGCGTTGCTTTGTCGTGACGCCGTGCGTCGAGCCACCGACGCTCTTCCGGATGCCGTAATGATACCGGTTCTCGACCAGCTACAGTTCGAAGTTTTTGTGGCACATGAGATCGCCGCACCGGGTGAGGAAGGGATTTATCCGTCAGGAGTAGATAGACATGGCTGTAGAACCGATAAACCTTTTCGATTTCGAAGCCCGCGCCGAGCAAGTCCTGCCGCACGATATATGGGACTTCGTTAGATCGGGAGCCTTCGACGAGGTCACCCTCAAGAGGAACCGGACCGCATTAAATGCGGTAGCATTGCGGCCCCGCTTCATGGTGGATATCGAGAATCGGGACCTGTCCACCACTATCCTCGGGCATAACGTCAGCTTTCCCGTGATGATAGCACCCGCGGGCGGATATGCGATGGTGAAATCGGATGGCGACCTAGCAGCCGCCCGGGCCGCGGGCGGCGCCGGGACCATTATGGCCCTGAGCACCGGCTCCAACTCTAGCTTGGAAGCAGTGTCCCAAGTTGCGACAGCACCCATGTGGTTCCAGCTATTCCACTACGGCCGCGAGTCTACCGAGTTGCTGGTACACCGGGCCGAGGAAGCCGGATACGTCGCTATCTGCCTCACTGTGGACATTCCTGTTCCCCCCGGCCTAACCGAGCGAGATATCCGGAACCAGTTGGGCCGCCCAGAGGATGTTAGGTTTGAGAACCTCACCGGCGAACAAGCCAAGCGAATCCCATCACCGCCAAACGATCCGGGCAGCGGCAACTGGGGTCTGCCAGATATCTTGCCTCTGAAGTGGTCCGACATGGAGTGGCTGCGCTCCCTCACCTCGCTACCTCTGGTAATAAAGGGTATCCGGACCGGTGAGGATGCCAGGTTGTCTGTTGAAAATGGGCTGGACGGTATCGTTGTCTCCAACCATGCGGCAAAGCAGATTGACGGTACGCTATCTTCCATCGAGACCCTTCCCGAAATAGCCGAGGCGGTCCAAGGCCGTGCGGAGCTCTACTTGGACTCTGGCATCAGGCGTGGCGCGGACGTACTCAGGTCCCTGGCCTTGGGGGCGAGGGCGGTGCTCATCGGACGACCCGTTTTTTGGGGTCTAGCGGTGGACGGAGAGGCGGGAGTGAGGAAGGTTCTGGAACTCCTTCGCAGCGAACTTGACCGGGCCATGGCCGATTGCGGCGCCACCAATATTGAAGGTATCAACCGTAGCATGGTGGCACTCCCCGGCGAGTCCGGGTGGGTGCACAGCTAATGGGAAGTGTAGCCTAAGGTGCGAGAGAGTGGTGGAAACATCATTTGGGTTAAGCGGTCTGATTCGACTTTTCTTCTCTGTTTCGCCGAAACCTAGTTGTTCAAATCTTCGCAGCAACGACTGGCCATCCTGAGTACGCAGGTCAAGAGTTCGACTCTCTTCACCGGCTCCATATCCCAGCCATACCGTACCCCGATCCGCCGCCCTGCTCACCAACGGCTCGCAAACTGAGCCGCGCCTGATGGGGCAGGCGTGCCTGGTACCCATCTGAGGCGCCATCGCCGATGGGCCAAGCAATTCGGGGGCCGCGAGTTGAGCAAGGCCATTTTTTGTCTGACGGATCTGACCTAGGGATCATACTGGCCACGCCGCCAGATTTCAGCGTCTATTCGAGGGTAAGCCTGAGGCGTTAGGTTATCATCTCGATCCAAGAGAGCGCCAAGCTCTCCTGACTCAGCCAACTGCTCGACCACCAGGCCAATCGCAAGTTTGCTGTGGGGCCACTGCACCAGCTCTGATAGGAATTCGTTCTCCAACTCCTGGGCGAGGCTGGCCAACACCCTTACACCTGCGTCGGATTTGGCCTCGAATTCGACCGCGCTATGGTGTGCTTTGCTGCCCTGAAAGTTGAAGGTGAGAGAGTCGATGGCGACTTCCGCGAGGAGATTGACGGTGTCGCCACCAAGGAAAACGTTTCGAACTCTCCGGCGGTCCACACGCTGCTGAATAACTTCAAACCCCAACTTATTAAGAACAGCGTCCGGAGTTTCAAATTCTGACCTTTTCGGCAGTTTGCAGGTCTTGATATCCCAGCGGGAGATTTCTTTGATAACCTTTCTCAACCCATCTCTGGACCACTCAAGCTCCAGCTCCATGCGCTCGCCAACCCCGGCACGGTCGATTTTCGCCGGGCCTTTCAAAGTAATCAACCTCTTCCCATCGATTTCTCTGATCCGCAGAGCTAGCTTTTTGGCATCAAGTTCCCGATTTTTTAGGTCGAAGTAAGTATCTTCGATTAAGTGGGACGGTTGGGGAACAAGAGTGAAGTCGGAGACCGAACGCAACTCGGCGATACGGTCGAGCACGTCCCCCGGCTTAGAAGAACACACTAAAAGGGTTGTTTCGATTTCAATCATACCGCCAATCCTCGACCGTTCGTTTTCGTCAGCCTGGTATCTACGCTTGGTGTAAGCTATCTGGAGCCACCAACCTCCGACACCTAGTAGAACGGCGCTGGCCATCAACAAGATGTAATCCCATCGGCCTTCCCCCGTCGCCATAATCTGGTCGGCGTCACTCGAGATGCTTATGGCAAGCGCCACAAACAGAGGCAACGACGCGGCAATCAAACTGTTGAGAATAGCTACCGTCTGTAGCAATCCGCCAGTGGCCAGTGAAGTTAGTTTAATTATTTGGCTACGCGGACGGCGGGGCCTGAACGGGTCGAATTCGTTCAGGAATGGCTTGATGGAAGGCTGGTTTAGAACAAAGAACTGCCCGACGCTTCCTATGGCCCTGATGTACTGGTCAGTCTGGAGATTTCGTTCAATTATCCTCAATAACGTGCTAGCACCGATTGCCAGGACAGCCAGAACACCCACAGCGATGGCCAGAATAAGAACTTCGACAGAATCTATAGCCCCACCGGTCACCAAAACCACCAGGCCGCCCATCACTGCTGTGGCGAGTGTAATGTGAAGATTTACCCTACTGTCGCCGAACCCTTCATTTTGCCTCAGAGATGCGGCCATCCTGTTGTATACCGCGAGCATATACTCGGTCGCGCCCTGCTTTTGCGTCAGGGGTTGACCTCCGCCATCCCCAGCAAATCCTTCGTCCGGTGCGGAAACGGGGTTTTCAGGCTGATCTGAGGTCGACACGTCTCACCGCTGCACTCTAGGGCAGTCCAGAGAGGCCAGGTCTTCAGTTCCACTCAAAGCGGAACCCTTTTCAAACGGCAGGAGACCTTCATTCTTGTCCATTATATAGTCGGGTGGAACAGGATCGCCGTCATCTTCTCTAAGCGATCGGCCGAACGTCAGCGCGACGTTTTCCAAATTGTCAGGGTTATACGGGCGGAAGGTGCCGCTGGCATCGGTGATCGTATAGGCACAGTGGTCGCCGCGAATGTTCACGATTATCTCACCGGCGCCCAGTACTGTGGCGTCTTTCCAGTCACTGCTGAACTCATCTAAGGAATTCTTCGGCCCTTGGGCTAGCATAAGATGTTTACTCGAGCCATCGAGTAGGCCGGTTTTCCTCCCCGTTGGTAGGGTCACCCAGCAAGGACTTACCGGTACGTCTTGGAATTCAGGATAGACGTTAATCATAACGAACGGGTTGGCATCCATAGAAGGTTCTTTTCGCGTGATCCTCCCGGCGACCGACCAGTCTCGATCTGCTACGCAGTCGTCAGCGTCTAGCTGCGCCTCAGAAAGATGGGTAGAGTAATCTTGTTCTGTCCAAACGGCCACCGCTATTTCTCCGCCTTCGGTGACTGCATAGTTGTAAATTTGCACTTGCTTGCCAGCGGGCATTGTGAAGAAGCTCTTGTCGATTGAGCTTTCCAACAGATCTAGGTTGAGCGGGACGACAAAAGAGGAGGATCCTCGTCTGCCTGCCGACATCGCATCGTTGTACGCGCCGAATTTGGTGAGCGTACCCTCGGCATCCCAAACAGCGAATGGTCTGGTAGCGGGATCGTCCTCCGGCGAATCCACAACAGCGTACGCCACGAAACCCGTGATCACCAGGGCGGAGAAGATCAGGAGAAGCGGCCAGATCAGGCTCGGTTTCAAGGCATTATCCCCAACGTAGAGTGGGCGTCGGATAGGGGCCTAAGTTCACATAGAGTCAGAGCGCGCGGGAAACTAGCAAGGTAACATTCCGGTCACGGGTGATCGGAAATCTGCATGGAAGCAGATCGACGACGTTCATATTCTAGCTCCCACTAAGTCAACTCGCGAGGCCCGACGTCCTCTCTCGCGATTGTCCCGTTGGCAGTAGTTATACCCCGGCTGGCAATAATCGACGGGGGTTTGCTAGCATCGATGAATGAGCTTCCGCAATCTAGTATTCGGGCTAATGGTCACCGCAGGTCCGTTGCTCTTGGCTGCATGCCAAGGAGCTTCCGCACAGCCAACAACCGCAGTAACCTCCACTCCCATTGCCCGAGCAACAGCAAGTCCCACTGACGCCGCCATCGCCATCCCCGCTGCGACGCCCATTCTCACGCCTGGGCCGACAGCGGCGCTGCCCGCCGCGACAGGGACACCGGAAGTACCGGCCCCAAAGAACAATGTGCCGGATTCAACCGATGTTCCCGAGCCCACACCGGCCCCTCAAGCGACGATATCAGAGCAACCCGGCGATTCACCCGCCCCCGCGACACAATCTACCAATAGTCAGCCGGAAGCGGGAAGCCCTGTGTTTTACCAGCGAAATGGCATAACGCTTGAATATTATTGGCCGCTTGATGCTCAGGGTTTTCTCTCCGCCACCGAAACAGAAATTCTAGCCTACAACGAAAGCGACGAGGCCATTCAGTTCAAGTCTCCGAAAATTACCTTCATGGAAAACGGAAGTCCACGGGCCCAACTCAGCGGCACCTGGGAGAAGTTCCCATCTCGACACAGCTGGGACCGGATTGAGTACATATCGATCCCGCCCTCTGCCTACCAAGGGGACTCATTGCTCGTGGACCCCGGTGAGAAAGCAAAGCTCCATTGGCATATGGAAAGCGTTACATCGGCAAACACGGACCAGTCGGTCGCCCTTGATCTCACCGTTACGACAGGGGCAGGCACAGAAACAATCCTCCAGACAATCTTGAGGGACCCACAGAAACGGGCCACTGATGTCGCAACCGCCCCTGAACCCGCTCATTCGGAACCCGTCGAGACTCAACACAGCACAACGAACGATGTCGCGGCCGGTACTTCTGAAACCACGTCCGACGTGCGATGGGCGTTCAACGGTACTGCCTGGTCGCCAAGCGGTGCGGCGCCAGATTGCCCAGAACCCTTCGTATTGCAGACACCCGTGGATATGGATTTGGTGACTTCGGCGCTGTGGCCCGGCCAAGTTCGCGGCGCCTATGTCGCACACGGAGGATTTCGATTTGACGCAAACGGCGGCAATGATGTCACGGTTCGATCTCCGATCGGCTCCCACTTGGTACAAGCCGCACGATATCTAGAAGGCGATGACGAACAATATTTGCTGTTTTTCTCGGTGCCCTGCGGATTTTTCTATCGCTTCGATCACGTGCGCGTGTTGTCGCCAAAACTCGCGGATGCAGTCAAAGATTTTCCTCCCCCAATTGCTAACGACAGCAGAACAACCTATATCAACCCTCCGGTGTGGCTAGAACAAGGAGAAATTGTCGGCACTTCGGTTGGGATATTTCCGTCCAACGTCTTTGTCGACTTTGGCTTATATGACGCGCGGACACCAAACAACGCCACCCCCAACCCGGCATGGGCTGATCTTTACGCCGCCGACAAAGAATTCGGGCACTATGGCGTATGCTTCTTTAATTACCTACCTGACCACGACGGAGATACGATGCGCTCCCTCCCCACCGGTAAAGAGGGGCGAACGAGTGATTATTGCGAGTAACACTCCATTCGTCGCCTTATAAAAACGGCCCCTGACGGCCCCTGATATCAATCAGGGGCCATCTTTTGTTATTGCAAAGATGGCGGTCAGTGGCTTCGCAAGCTGTTGAATGCCAATTTCCCTTCTAACATATGTCCGGGTCTATCGTGTACATCCCGCCTACTCGGCTGCACAGGGTTGCTGCAATCTCAGAGCTAAAAAAGTCGTAGAAACATACGGCGGCAAGGCCGCCGGCATTGGGATGTTTCGGTGTTGGGAGGCGACGGAATTCATCGTAAACGCCAAAATCGACGAATACGTTCCCCGGCGTGCCAATTCGGGTGCCGATGACATCACCCTCACTCATTTCCAGGGGGCCAATTTCAGACGTTCTCGAATCTCCTTCCTTGGGCTCTTCAGTGAAAGCCGATTCAATTTCTGTGACAGGCGCCGCGATGTGGTCGAATCGAAACGATAACCCTTCGCACGGAGAGCGAAAGAATAACAAGTACTGAACTTCGCCACCTTCCGTGTACCCGGCCCCGGCGTAAAGGGTCGCGTCTATTGGTAAGCGAACTTCCGTGTCAATGTACTGGTTGGGAATTCGAAAGTAGCCATGCCCCTTGTAGTCGTCCACACCTATGCGGCCCGGTCGACCGACCTCCGTAATTAGCGAAATGTCCTCTAAGGGAAACGTCTTGAACCAGCCGCTGAAGTCGGTGGGACAGTCACCCCGAGGTTGTAGTTCGACATCGATCGAGGTAGCCACCTGGGAGCAGGTAGAATCGATACACTCCTCTAGCTCGACCTGAATTTCATCGAAGACCTCGCCCCAGCCAAACGAGACTTGGTAGGTCTCGTTGAAGCCGACCCTTGAGAGAACATTTGACGACCACTTGAGTGCCCCACCGCTGCGCCCTTCCGCCCGGCAGGAAAGTTGTCGTTGCGGCTCGTCGAAAGAGCAAACCGGCGTAAGTTCAGCCGGCCCAGTAGTCGGGGTGGGACGTGGCGTGAACGTTGGGCTTGGGACCGGAGTCGCGGCCGGTGACGGCGTAGGCTTTATCGTTGGTGTCGGGGATAGCGTTGGGATTGGCGTAGGGTTCGGGGTACGTGTTAGAGTCGGAGCCCCTGTAGCCGACGGTGCCGGGTCATTTGACCCAGTCGGTGATGCCGTTGCTGTCGGCGCGACCCGAATTGTCGCTACGGGGGTCGATGCGGCGACAGCGGTGGCCGTTGGGACCAACGAATGGGGTAGGCTTTCAACTGTCGGTTCCCTCGTCGCCCCTACATTGGATGTTGGTGGAACGTCCGTGGAGCAGGCCGTTACGACGAGCGAAATAAGACCGACGAGTAGACAAAGGCGAACCATCAAAGATGCTGTGTCGAAACGGGCAAAGGTGAGTCCAGTCGTGCCAGTTGCCAGCGCGGCTGAATGTCCAGAGACTTCTAATTTCCCTTCGCCCATGATACTGAATCTCTGGTCTGTGGCCGTTGCGCATTGTCGGTTACTTTCGTTGGAATGAGGCATGATTTCTTGCAGCTACGACTCTCTTCGCCGGTCACACGTTCCGTATATATAATGTGGCCAGTGGTCCTGCCACTGGCCTAACCAAGTCGGGTCGCCGCGGAGAGAAATGCCAGCCGCTCGACCGGGGATAAAGGACGTTTCCATGGCAGACGAACAATACACTCAGTTAGTCACCGCCGCAGAAGGAAAACTACTGCGGTTCCTCCAGACATTCGAGTCGGTTCAAGAAAACATGCATATCGGAATCGAGGAGTCACAGGCACGGTTGCGGGAGGTTGTCGGAGATATGTTCCCGACCCTTCTGAACGAGTTGGCACAGTCGTCGCCGCCGGAGTCCTTAAGCCAATTCCACGGTGCCTTTGGGGCTGTGATCAGGCATTTTAGCAATGCTGCCGAGGCGTTTTTGAACCCGGGCGACAAAGATTTCTCCATGGCTTCGTTAGACAGCCGCCGAGCTCTATACCGGGGAATTGACATCCTGTACAAGTACCGGACTCATCTACCGGGATTGGGGAGTTATTGGTTGCTGCCCGAAGCATTGCCCAATCGTGACGCCCTTGAAGTCCCGTCGTCCGATGCCGAGGTCCCGGTGGGGATGATTCATAACAAGCGGCCGGATGCACATGCGGACTATTCTCTATACGTCCCTGAGAACTATAGCCCGCAGAAAAATTGGCCTCTAATTATTTGTCTCCACGGCGCGTATGGGCGTGGCGATCATTACGTGTGGTCGTGGTTGCGGCCAGCCAAGAGCAAAGGCTACATGCTACTTTCGCCAAAATCAGTCGATGTTACCTGGTCGGTATTGCGGCCGCCGATCGATGTCGGATCGATCGCAACGATGTTCGAGGAAGTGTGCCAAACCTATGCGGTGGACAGGAGCCGGGTGTATTTGACCGGCCTGTCTGACGGAGGAACATACACCTATCTGTTTGGCCTATACCGCTCCGAAATGTTTGCGGGGATTGCCCCAATTGCAGGCGATTTCCACTACATGATTGATGATTTGTTGCATCAGAAGAAGGGCATCGAACTTCCTATTTACATCGTTCATGGCGCGCACGATCACATCTTTCCGGTGGAAACCATTCGCGACGGTCATAACCAGCTGACGCGGATTGGCTACAACTCGACATATGAAGAACTGCCGGATTGGGGTCATGCGCACACTTCCAGCATCAATGAAAGACTGGTGGTCCCTTGGTTTGAGAGCCTGGCACCAAAGTCCGAGTCGCCCGACTGATGCGGACCAAGGCGTCAATTCGACGGGTGACTTCAGGCCCGTCCCGGCTCCCAGTTGATCGGGAAACGGCCGAAATTATCTGCGGCTTGAACATAGTGATATCGACCGTGATTATGAAGATGTGACGCAACGTTTTACCGGGGCAACGAACAGATGAAAAGGATAGGAATTCGGCTAAACAGGTTAAGTCCCCTCAGCGGGTTAAAATCCCTGGGAATCTTTGTCATGGGGATCTGGGTAATTGTCTTGGTCGGGGCCGCCGGATCGCTGATTTACCAGAAATTTGACGGCCCAACAGTCCAATCGGTTACCGCCGCTAATCTGTCGCTGGAAGACCAGAACCTAGACTTGAACCAACAATTGGAGGGTTCGCGGTCTGAAATTGCCTCGCTTCAGTCTCAACTGTCCATCTCCTCCGACGAAGCTACCTCCCTTCGAAACCTGCTGTCCCGCTCGTCCGATGAGTTGAATACCGTTCTCGGCCGCGTGGAAGCAATCGAGAAAGAGGGCGAACGGCTCATGAAGCTGGCGAACCGGCTCATAACCGTTGTTCCCTTGGAACTACCGCCGTACGACGTGAAGCCGACCAAGCAGAGGCCTTAGTTCCCATTCAATCGAACCGTCAATCGACCCATCAATCGACCCGGTTAAGAACATCTCCAATTACCTCCCGCCCACGGCATACCTAAGCTTTCTCCTTCAGGCTGAAATCGCCAAGCAATCCCCACCGATTTTCTCTACCACGCTCTACGGCATTGACTGGCTTCAGGCACGCCATATAATGGCCTTTGCCGATTCGCTCTAACTCCAGACCAACGAGAGCGCCGCAAAGGCCATCCCGTATAGAGTGCTGACTGCGAAGCCGCTGTCTAGCCCGAAACGGCCAGCCTAATTCCCGGCCTAATTTGCAGGAGAATATATGAAAGCAGGGGTAGTGTTCCCTCAGACAGAAATAGGTTCCGATCCTGGCGCTATTCGCGATTATGTGCAGGCCGCCGAGGGATTGGGATATTCTCACCTGATCGTTTATGACCATGTCTTGGGCGCGGATGCCAGTCACTATCCTAACTGGCAGGGCAGCTATTCGTCGAAAGAGTCGTTTCACGAGCCGTTCGTGCTGTTCGGGTACCTGGCTGGCATTACCACCTCGATCCAGTTGGTGACCGCTGTGCTGATCCTCGGCCAGAGGCAGACGGCACTTGTTGCCAAACAGGCAGCCGAGGTCGACGTGTTGACCGGAGGCCGGTTGCGGTTGGGAGTGGGAGTCGGCTGGAACCACGTGGAGTACGAGGCTTTGGGAGAGAATTTCCACGACCGCGGCCGCCGTAACGCCGAACAAATCGAACTGCTGCGGGCCCTATGGACACAAGAAGTGGTTGATTTCCACGGACGTTACCACAATGTGACACACGCGGGGATCAATCCGTTGCCGGTCCAGCGCCCGATCCCAATATGGATTGGGGCCGGCGGACGCGAGGATCCGGTTCCCACCGACCCCGTCTTGAAACGGATTGCCAGGTTGGCCGACGGTTGGTTCCCTCAGATATTACCGGACAAACACGCCCCGGAGACTTTGGCCAAATTGGCAGAGTTCGCCAGGGAGGCGGGAAGGGACCCGAGCACCATTGAAATGGAGGCCCGGATCAACGCCGGCGACGGCGACCCTGAATACTGGCAAGAACAATCAGCAGCCTGGCAGACGCTTGGATCAACCCACATCTCGATAAACACGATGCGGGCGGGATACCGGACACCGGAAGACCACATCAAAGCCATTCAGCAATTCAAAGAGGTTGTCCCCGGTTAGACAGCCGCGACGCCGTTCGTCGAGGCCACCGGTGCGGCGGCCTGGTCCCCGTTCAGCGGCAATACCACAGTGAAGGTAGCCCCTTCACCAAATATGCTGGAAACCTCTATGGAGCCGCCGTGGTTCGATATAATCTGGTGGCATGCGGCCAATCCCAGCCCGGTCCCCTGGATCTTCGTCGTGAATAAGGGGTCGAACACCCGCCCGACATCGGTCTCTTTGATCCCTTCACCTTCGTCTCGAAACGATATTTGGATTGTCGAGTCGAACGATTCGATTCCGATAGTCAAGGTCCCGCCTTCCGGCATGGACTCGAATGCGTTTCGCACGAGGTTCGAAAACACCTGCTGAATCTGTTCCCGGTCGGCCCTTACCCAGGGTTCCTCCTCTCCAAATCGCCCTAACCACCGAAATGTATTCGGGTGATTCCACGCCGCTTATCGCATAGTCGATGGTCGTATGGAGATTGATCGACGAGTAACAAGGAATAGCGATTCGCGAAAAGGTGATCAAATCGGTGATTATCTTGTCGCAGTGACTAACCCGTTCGTCGATTACGGCCAAGAATTCACTAACTTTGGGCTCGTTTCGAGCGAATTCGCTGGCCCGCATTTTTTTATTCAGGAAATAGACACCGTTTCTAATCGCACCCAAGGGATTTCGCAAATCATGGGCTACACCGGCGGAGAGCGCACCGATTGCCGCCAGCCTCTCGTTGTGGACTACCTGTTCTTGCATCTCCAGTAGCTGGTCGAAATTAGCCTGGTACGGTTGCTGGCCACCAACTATCGCCGCCGCTGGAGCGCAAGCGCCGTTGGGTTGAATCCGTTGCAGCGCGCCACTATCATTTTCGACAAGCGACATTCAACATTCATATCGACAAAGTTTCCGAGGCATCTCATGTGCGGCAGATTCACACTGACTTGGAACCTGAACGAACTGCAAGGCCGCTTCGGCTTCATAACCGAACAGACGTCCTTGGAGCCGAAATACAACATCGCGCCCACCGACCCGGTCTTGACGGTTACCAACGACGGCCAGCGCCGGGGGGGAATGATGCGGTGGGGCTTGGTTCCCTTTTGGGCCAAGGACCCCAAAATTGGCAGCAGGATGATCAACGCCGTCGGCGAGACCGCAGCCACCAAACCAGCATTTCGAAACGCTTTAAAGAAACGCCGATGCCTGGTTTTGGCCAACGGGTTCTACGAGTGGAAGAAGGACGGGAAGCTGCGAACGCCGTTCCACATAAGCTTGAAATCGGGTGACCCGATGGCGTTCGCGGGGCTGTGGGAAATCTGGAAATCTCCCGAAGGCGAATACGTTCGCTCTTGCACCATCTTAACCACCACGGCAAACTCCTCTATCGAGTCAATTCACAACCGCATGCCGGTGATACTGTCAGAAGAAACCGAAGCCCTGTGGTTGGACCCATTGACCGAAGATCCCAAGATCCTAGAGCCACTGCTGATACCGTCGCCCCCAGAGCAGCTGGGGTCCTACGTTGTCTCGGACTACGTCAACTCAGTGCGCAACCAAGGCCCCGACTGCATCTTGCCGGCGGCGGACACCCTCGCAAATGAGGGCCGTCTATTCGACTAGCCTGCATCTGTATCGGCCGTAACTCGGGCACCAGCTTCAACTCGCTCTGACTCGATTCAGGTTCCCAGACTCGCGTCGCGTCCCCAGGAGACATTTCCCCATATGGCCATAGGCACACCGAATTCCGCTGACCTCGGGAACCTGGGCTCCGATCGATATCGCTATGCCATAGCGGCGATGGCGATTGCCGGCCATTTGGCGATCGGGCTGAACATGTTCACCGTCTCCCCGCTGTTGCCCCTGGCCATTGACGATTACGGCATTAACCGGACCAGTGCCGGTTTGCTGGTGTCTCTTCCGATGCTAATGGCGGCTGCGTTCGGGCTGCCGGGTGGCATGCTATTGTCTCGCATCGGCCTCCGTCGGGCCTATTTCTTCGGTTGGGCCTCGATTGCGCTACTGGCCCTTGCCCCTATGACACCCGGTTTCGAGGTGTTGCTGGTCTTGCGGTTGGTCTACGGGGTCGGTGGTTTCTCGTTGATGGTTACAGCAACCGGGCCTTTGCTGATGCAGTGGTTCCAGCCGAAGCAAGTGATGGTGATAACCGCCATAAACATGGCGGTCCTAAGCCTAGGCATTGCGGCTTCGGTAGCCGGTGCCGCGCCATTGGCGGAAGCGACCGATTGGCGCTTGGCGTTAACCGTTTTCGCCGGAATAGGTGTTCCCGGATTTTGCGCTTGGATTTTCGTGGGTAGAAGGGTCGTTGGCAGCTCGCAGCATTCCAAGGCCGTGAGCCCACGGGAGGTAGCCACGGTACTGCGAGGCCGGACGATTGCACTTCTTGTAGCGGCCGATGTTGGGGTTCTGTCCCAGTACACCGCTTTCACTGGGTGGCTGCCGACCTTCTACAACGAAGAACGAGGCATCACTCTATCGGAGGCCGGGTTCATCACAGGCATTCTGCCCTTCGTGGGAGTTTTCGCCGTGTTGGTTGGAGGGCTCCTCCCGCTCCGGCTTGGCACGCCTCGGCAGCTTTTCCTAGGTTCCGGATTGATGGCCGGGCTTGGCGGCCTGGGAACCTTTTTATTCCCCAATCTGGCTGGAATCTACCTGGCGGCAGTACTTCTGGGCGTGGGTTCCTGGCTTTACGTGCCGACCCTGCTGACGTTGCCGATGCGGATGAGTGGAATGACCCAGGAACGGGTCGCTGTCGTATGGGGTTCATTCACTACATTTTCCGGTGCCGGAGCCTTCGTAGCCCCGATTTTGGTAGGCGGCCTTCGCGATGTGACCGGATCTTTCTTCCCAGGGTTCGCGATTTGTGCCGTGGCCGGCTGGTCGGTGTTCGCCGCCGGTCTGTTTCTACCCCGCGCTCCCGAGGCAATTCCGGCAGCCCAAGCGGCGCAGGATTGACAACCGATTTGGCGCCGGGTAGGGTTAATGCCTTCAAGCACGGCAGGCGTGTTGGCCTGTCTAATCACCGCAGAGTAACCTCATTCATCGCGGGGGTGCGTTATGGCCAGAATTCCTGTCGCCACCAGGGAGTCCATACCAGAGGACCAAAGAGCCGAATTCGATCAGCTGGTTCAGAGCCTGGGTGCGGTGCCGCCTTACGGTCCGGGATCAGTAATGATCCATGTGCCCAAAGCCCATCAGTCGGCTACCGCGTTGAACGACTATCTACGACAGGAATCCTCGTTGCCCGACAAGGTGTTGGAGCTATCGATGCTGGTGACGGCCCGGGAAATGGACTGCCAGCACATCTGGAACGCCCACGCCGGAGCCGCTCGGACCGCAGGGGTGCCCGACGCGGTGGTCGACGCCCTCAGAGACAAGAAGGAACTGCCACAGCTGGCGCCAGATGAAGCTGCGGTGATCAACTACGGTCAAGAGGTTTTCCGCACTCACCGCGTCAGCCGGGGCGCGTTCCAGGCAGCGCTGGAGCAGTTTGGCACCCAAGGCTTGGTCGAACTGACCCTGACCATGGGCAATTACTCCTTCTTGGCGTTCGCCGTGAACGCCTTCGACACCGACCTGCCGCCCCAACGCACCGAGCAACTGCTTCCTGGCTAAAACCGGACTCGCGGAGACCCTAGTACTCAGTCAACTCGGTTTTGGTAATTGTTTAAGAAAACGTCTAAGGTTGCTACCCTTTTTTAGGAGTGTTGACGTAGGAGGGTGGCAGCCATGGGACGAGATCGGTATGTGGTCCGGTTGGAAAGGGAAGAACGAGACCAGTTGGAACGACTGATTCGCGGGGGAAAGAGCCCAGCGCGAAAGGTTGCCCGGGCCCGTATTCTGCTAAAGGCAGATACGGGCTGGGGGGTGATGCGCATCGTGGAGGCGCTGGACACGTCTGCGGGTACGGTGTGCCGTACCAAGCGGCGGTACCTGGAGGGAGGACTGAAGCGGGCCTTGGAGGAAGATCCTCGGCCAGGACATCCGACCAAACTGGATGAGCGGGGGGAAGCGCACCTGATTGCCCTGGCGTGCAGCGAGGCCCCTCCAGGCCATGACCACTGGACCCTGCGGCTCCTGGCAAACAAGGTGGTGGAGTTGGGGCTGGCGCCCTCCATGTCCCACGAGGGAATTCGCAAGCGGTTGAAAAAAACAGTCTCAAGCCGTGGCAGAAGAAGGAGTGGTGTATTCCCCAGGTGAGCGCCGAGTTTGTGGCGTGTATGGAGGATGTGCTGGACCTTTACGCGGAACCCTATGACCCAGAGCGCCCGGTGGTCTGTTTCGACGAGACCTCCAAGCAGTTGCTGGCGGAAAAGAGGTCTCCGATCCCGCCCAAGCTGGCACGACGGGAGCGATACGATTACGAGTACCAGCGCAATGGCACCCGAAACCTGTTCATGCTGTGCGAGCCCCTGGCGGGCTGGAGGCATGTGGCAGTGACCGAACGTCGTACCATGGTGGACTTCGCTCAGCAGATGCGGTGGCTGGCCGATGAAGCTTACCCAGCGTCCGAGAAGATCCGGGTGGTGCTGGACAACCTCAACACCCACAAACCAGCTTCCCTCTACGAAACCTTCGAGCCCAAGGAGGCTAGGCGAATACGCAAACGCTTGGAGTTTCACTACACTCCCAAGCACGGTAGTTGGCTCAACATGGCAGAGATCGAGTTCAGTGTCTTGGCCAGGCGAGTCCTGCGCCGGCGTATTGCCGATGAAGAGACTTTGAGTAGCGAGATCGCGGCCCTGGAGGCAGAACGAAACCAAGCCGGAGCAACCATTGACTGGAGATTCTCCACTGTGGACGCCCGAGTCAAGCGTCACCATCTCTATCCTGCCAATAATTAGGTTGACTGAGTACTAGTTTCGATAGGGGACGAGATTATGGCAGTGCAGCCTTTTCAAATAGAAGTACCTGAATCCAAGCTTCAAGACCTGCAAGTCCGCCTAGAGCGCACCCGCTGGCCCGACGAAATCCCAGACTCTGAGTGGGACTACGGCACCAACATGGCCTACCTCAAAGAGTTGGTGGAGTATTGGCGTACCAGCTTCGACTGGCGAGCCCAAGAACGCCTGATCAACAGCTTCTCTCACTTCAAGACACAGGTAGACGGGTTGGGCATCCATTTCATCCACGAGAGGGGCAAAGGGCCTAACCCGATTCCGTTGGTGGTCACCCACGGCTGGCCGGGCACTTTCTTTGAGATGCACAAGATAATCCCGCTGCTGGCCGACCCGGCAAGTCACGGTGGAGACCCTGCCGACGCCTTCGACGTGGTAGCGCCCTCAATGCCCGGTTACGGCTTCTCAGACCACCCGTCCCAACGGGGGATGGACGTGCTGGGCGTGGGCGACGTAATGGCCAAACTGATGACCGAGGGGTTGGGATACCAACGGTTTGGGGCCCAGGGTGGCGATTGGGGAGCCAGCGTCACCGCCAAACTAGGCCTCTCCTAACCAGACAATGTCATCGGGATCCATACGACCTCGGTTGTGCGTCCAACGCCATATCTGGGGCCGGGCTCCCGGGAGTTGACCGAAGCCGAGAAAGGACTGCTCAAACAACGAGAGGACTGGCTGGCCGCCGAGGGAGGTTATTCCCACATTCAAGGCACCAAACCCCAAACACTCGCCTACGGGCTGAACGATTCCCCGGCGGGCCTGGCAGCCTGGATTGTGGAGAAATACCGGACCTGGAGCGATTGCGGTGGTGACGTCGAGAAACGGTTTACCAAGGACGAACTCCTGACCACTATCACCATCTACTGGGTTACAGAATCAATCAATTCGTCCACGCGTCTTTACTACGAGACCCTGCGTAAGCCGTGGGAATTGGGCCCGGATGAAGGGATCCGGGTGCCGGGCGCCATCGCGTTATTCCCGGCTGAAATCAGCCTGGCGCCGAGAGAATGGGCCGAACGCTCCTACAACGTGCAGCAGTGGACCGTGATGCCCAGCGGCGGCCATTTCGCCGCGCTGGAGGAGCCTGCTCGGTTGGTGGATGACGTCCGCAACTTCTTCAGGCCGTTACGGTGACGCTTCAAGGGTGAGGGTGCGTGCCGGCCTGAATCCTGGAATTTGCGAGGAGAACGGAATCTTAACCCCGGCGATGCCGGCGGCGGACTAGGATGCTGGGGACCAGATTGAGCCGCCTGGCCCCCGATTGGCTTTTTAGCTATACCGGGACAATCTTACTGGTGGCCCTGCTGGTAAATCTGGCCACCAGTTTCGTTCAGTACAGCCACAGCTTGACCCTCCCCTCCATGGAAGCCTCTCTCGACCTGTCCCACACCAAGGCCGGCCTCCTAATTACAATTATTGCCGCAGTCAGGATGGGCAGCGCCTTGGTCTCCGGCACCTTGGCCCCGCGATACGGGAGCCGGGTCATAGTAGGCATCGGGACCGTCGGGGCGGGCGGTTCGATGCTGCTCTTGGGATATACCCAGAATTACGCCGGTGCGGTTTTGGCCGTGGCTCTCATGGGCCTGGCTACCGGGGCCGCCCTGACCCCCATGATGGGCCTGCTGTCTTCCTGGTTCCAGGTACGGGACAGGGGATTGGCTGCCGGGCTCGCCGCCACCGGCGGAAGCATCGCTTTCATCTTCGCCGGGGTAGCAGTGCCGCTATTGGTCGACGCGGACCCTCTGGACGGTTGGCGCCATAGCTGGCGGCTTTTCGGCGCAGTCGTCCTCGTCATCGGTCTGGTCTCTCTGGCGTTCATCCGGGAGCGGCCCACGGCGGAGAACCAAAGCGGCCTGCCGCATTCAGATGGACAAATACAAGGTCTCCACGACGGCAGATGGCCCATTCCAGCTTTCAAAAGTCCCATGGTCTGGACGATCGCGTTCCTGGCCTTCACGGCGGGCTGGTCCCAGAACCTGTTCACCACCTTTTTCGGCGTCTATCTGTCCCAGGAAAACGGAATCAGCCTATCTACCGTCGGACAACTCGTGATTCTCATGGGGGTGCTGAGCGTGGGCAGCGGGGTGCTCTGGGGCCGAATGTCAGACCGTATAGGCCGGGCCCAGGCGCTCATGTACTCCTTCATTGTTCAAGGAGCCGCCTTTGCCCTGCTGTCGTTGGTCCCGGGTTTGGGCTCCTTCATCATCGCTTCGGTACTCATGGGGATCACGTTGCGGGCAACCTACACCATCTGCGCCGCGTCGTCAGGCGACTACGTTCCGGTACGGTTTTCAGCAGCGGCGTTTGCGTTGATGTCGGTGGGGGCTTCCTTGGGCAGTACCATCTCTCCGACCCTGGGCGGTGCGATTGCCGATAACCTGGACATGAGGTGGACCTTCGCCCTAGCCTTGGGCGGGTCTTTTGCAGGAACGGCAGGAGCCCTTTTCTTGCGGACTCGCAGGCCGCTCGCTCAGTCAGTTCAACCGGGCCCAAGCGATTAGAAGTCTTGGCGGCGTTCGTCCCGCGCTCAAGGTCACCGGCAAAGACGCCGTCAGGTAGAAGAAGGTCGCCAAGAGACCACGTTCGGAATCAAGGGACGGGAGCCTCTAATTCTGTAGGTACCGTCTTTCTCTGTCAGCAATCCGGTCAAAGCCGACTCCAGCCGGTCCATTTGGTGACTGCCGGGGGCGACGAACAAGCGGCGGGTCAACTGCGTTTTGGCATCGTCTAAAGTATCAAACCCTTGGGCCGGTTGGGCTGGCAGAGCGCTTATCGCGGGCCGCACACCCATTTCTGTCAGCACATTTCGGAACTCCGGCAAGCTTGGCAAGGGATGTCGCGGTTCCCTGTGGACGGTCTCCCAAAGTTGATATATCTGGGACTGCGGCGGCGACGAGAACAAAATCACAATAACCAAATCGGCGGCCCGATCTTCCAGTTTTCTGACGAACGGCTCGATCTCTTGAATGGTGTACACGACATGGCTGCACAAAGTAACGTCGGCTTTCTCGACATCGGCGTCCATCCATTCAGCCTCCACGACCCCAACGTTGTCCACGCCAAACTCGGTGGACGCCTCCCGCAGGACCTGGCACATGCTGGGCGAGGGCTCAACCGCCACCACCCGGTCGCAAACCAACGCCAGCGGCAGAGCCAGCCTGCCGCCACCGGCGCCGACATCGATCACCACCTGGTCGGATGCCACTTGTGCTTGCAGGTAGTCCACGAGCATGTCGCCGGTCCGCCTGGGATCTGCTTTAAACTGCTGTGCATACGGAGTCCAGTGGTCCGCCGGGGCGGGGACCTGGCCGCGCATGCGGTCGGACTGTTCGTGCTCGACCTTGATCATCTCTTTCCAGGTTTCAATCGCGGTCATAATTCCTCGCCGTCAGTTGCCTTACGGACCATCAGGGGAATTTCGCCGATGGACTAGGCCGACTGATTAGATTGTAACCGGCGTCCGAAATGACCTCAACAACGTATTTCCCAGCGGGCGGCCCGACGCAGCCGCTGCGTCAGAATAGTCCGGGGAATAATTGTTTGGCTGGGAGTTGGTTTCTTTGAGGCTGTTACCTCTGTCGACACTTGTGCCGTTGGCTGGTGTTCTGATCGCGGTTGCCTGCGGCGGAGCGGCATCCACGCTGGAACCCACCGTTTCCGAAGGAGTAGATGCTCGCCCAACTCCGACGCTGGCATCCATTTCGCCAACGACCGCTACTCCGACGCCAATTCCTGTCCCGAGCCTGGCCGTTTCGACGCCCGCTCCAACCACTCCCAAGCCGAATGTGCCGACCCCGGCAAATTCGCCCGCTACCACATCCGTTCCGCCTCCGTTGCGCCCACTGGAAGCAGAACGAGCCTTCGGCAACCTGCTCATCCGAAACCTTACCAACTTGGTCCAGCCAGCCGGGGGCGACGACAGGCTATTCGTTACCGAGCAATCAGGCCGGGTTCTGGCATTCTCCGACGATCAAGGTACAAGTGTGGCTCAGGTGTTCTTGGACATTCGTGACCGGGTCGATGATTCGGCCCGGGAGCAGGGACTTTTGGGCCTGGCCTTCGACCCGGGGTTCATCGACAACCATTATTTCTACGTGTACTACTCCGCCTCCGGCCCACGGCGGTCGGTCATCTCTCGTTTCGAGGTAAGCCCAAGTGACAGCCAACTGGCCGACCCGGCCAGTGAATTGGTGATAATGGAAATCGACCAGCCTTTCGCCAATCACAACGGAGGACAGATTGTCTTCGGCCCCGACGAGTTCCTTTATGTAGGCCTGGGAGACGGCGGCTCGGGAGGCGACCCGATGGGCAACGGCCAGAATACCGCCACCCTGTTGGGCTCGATAATGCGCATCGATGTGTCGAGAGCGACGCCGAACGTCCCTTACGTCATACCGGCCGATAACCCGTTCGTGGCGGACGCCGGCGCCCGTCAGGAAATCTGGGCTTACGGGCTTCGCAATCCCTGGCGCTTCTCCTTTGACCAGCAAACGGGTCAGATATGGGCCGGTGACGTAGGCCAAAACAGCCTAGAAGAAGTCGATCTGGTGGTCAGAGGTGGAAATTACGGTTGGAACACTTTGGAGGGGACCCAGTGCTTTTCGCCTCGCGCCTCCTGCGAAAGGCACGGCGCTATTGCGCCCGTTTGGGAATACAGCACCAACGACGGATGCTCGATTATCGGTGGCTACGTCTACCGGGGCACCAGAATACAATCGCTGACCGGAGCATACATTTACGGCGATTATTGCTCGGGCGAGATTTGGGCCCTTCGCTACGACGGCCAAGAAATAACCGAGCACGTTCTACTGACCGAAACAGGGTTGAGGATCACCTCGTTCGGGCAGGACCGGCAAGGCAACCTGTACGTCTTATCCCAGGACGCCGGGATCTACCGGCTGCGTCCCTAACCGTTTAAGTATTTATCGTAGAAGAGCAGCACCCGGTGCCACATGTCTTGGGCCGGCGCGGCACGGTAGCTGGGCCGGTAGTCGGCGAAGAAGGCGTGACCGGCGTTTTCGTACATCACCCATTCGTAGGTCTTGCCGTGTTGTTCCAGCAGTGCTTTCATGCGCTCGGCCTGCTGCGGCGTAGGGTTCTCGTCTTCAATCCCGAACAAGGCCAGCAGCGGGCAGGAAAGGTTAGGCACCATATCAATGGGCTGGACCGGCCGCAAGGGCGTCACCTCGTCCTGAACGATAAACCCGCCGGCGGAGTCCACGGCGGCGGCAATGTTGCTGCTCTGGCAGGCCATCATGAGGGTGTAGCGTCCTCCGGAGCAGAAACCGATGATCCCCACCTTGCCATTGCAGTGGGCCTGGTTCTTGAGATGGACGGCGGCGCCGTCAAGATCGTCCATGGCCTGTGAATCAGGCACCGAAAAAAGCGCTTTCATGACCTCGTCCATGCTATTTGGGTCGGGCGAACCCTCACGAGTGTAGAGGTCGGGCGCGATGGCCAGATACCCCCGGCCCGCGAACCGGCGTGCAATATCTTTATGGTGCTCCATCAGGCCCATGCCTTCCATCGTGACGATGACGCCAGGGTAGGACCCAGGCTCGGCGGGACGGCTGTAAAAGGCGTTGATCGAGGTTCCGTCGCGGCTGGTGTATTGAATCGTTCCCGATTCCAGTTTTTCTCCTACTAAGACCATTGCTGACCTCCCCAGGCATGAATGTGGTGGACGGTTAGCCGCCGATATGGTAACACAGCCCCAGGCTCGAATGACCGTGGCCGCCGATTTTTCGCCAAATTCTTGCCGACCCGTATCTGGCGCACATTGAAAACCATTCCCGCGCTTGACACCCGCTGGCTTACATGGTTTCCTTTTTCCCTGCAGGACTTGTTACGGTTCGTAAAAGCAGTCTCGGGCCGGTGCCCGTTATTTTCGCCGAGGTGGAGATATGGCTGAGAAACTGGTTGGCGTAGCGGTGGGCGGAAACACGATTAGCGAAGTCCATTCGCTGATCCTTCGGGCCGAAGAATTGGGCATAGATGCGGCCTGGATGACCACCGGCGGGACTAGGTTGGACAGCATGACTTGTTTCGCTGCCACGGCCGCCTTCACCAAACGGATCAAGCTGGGCACTTCAATCGTCCCCACCTATCCCCGCCATCCCTTGGTCATGGTGCAGCAGGCCCAGGTAGTGGCCCAACTTGCTCCTGGCCGGTTCCGGTTGGGCGTGGGTCCCAGTCACCGTCCCATTATCGAGAACATGGGTCTTGAGTTTAACGCGCCCCTGGACCATTTGAAGGAATACTTGCAAATTCTGAAGGCGGTCCTCCAACAGGGGAAAGTCGACTTCTATGGGGAGCACTACCAGGCTCACGACTCGATACCCGAACCGGTCGACATTGAAATAATGGCCTCTGCCCTCAGAAAGGGCTCTTTCGAACTTTGCGGTGCCGAGGCCGATGGGGCAATTAGCTGGATTTGCCCCGGTACTTATCTTAGAGACGTGGCCTTGCCGGCAATGCAGGCGGGCGCCCAGCGAGCCGGCCGTTCTACGCCGCCCCTCATCGCCCACGCCCCGGTCTGCGTCCATGAAAACGCGGCCGAAGTCCGGGCCGCCGTCCGCGAACAGTTGATGAACCCAAGCCTGCCCTACTACCAACGAATGCTGATAGCCGCAGGTTATCCCGAGGCCAGCGAAGGCGTGTGGAGCGACGCCATGATCGATGGCGGCGTGATTTGGGGCGATGAATCCCAGGCTGCTGAACGGATCTCCGAACTGTTTGCGTTCGGCGCCACCGAAGTGCTGGTGTCCCCCATCACAGCGGGCGCCGACACTGCGGCCTCGTTGGACCGGACCATGCGGCTGTTGGGCCAGGCTGCCGGGGCGGCCAAGTAGAGACTTTCATGCCTTGCAATCCTAGTTTGGGAACAGCCGGGGCCGATCAGCCGATGAATTCGGAGAACTGATGAAGTACGACGTTGTCATTGTGGGTGGGGGTTCGGCCGGTTGCACCCTGGCAACGCGTTTAGCCGAGGACCCGGCCAGGTCGGTGCTCCTTCTCGAAGCGGGCCCGGACTATCCGGATGTCGAGCACCTCCCCGACGCGATCAAGAATGGTTGGGATAACTCTACCTCTGAAGTTGCCTCCCCCTTTAACTGGAGCTACCAGGGATCCGGATCGGCCATGCAGACCAAGCCGATGGAAATCGCTCGCGGAAAGCTAATCGGCGGATCGGGCTCGGTCAACGGCCAAGTCTTCCTCCGCGGCCTGCCCGAAGACTATGACGGTTGGGCGGAACAGGGCAACGACGAGTGGAGCTTTCTAAAAGTGCTGCCCTTTTTTCGCAAGCTGGAAACAGACCTGGATATTCGCGACGACTTCCATGGCACCGACGGGCCAATCCCGGTGCGGCGGGTGGCCCGCAACGATTGGTTGCCAATCAACGAGGCTTTTTATCAGGCCGCATTGGCAGCCGGTTTTCCTCATGATTCCGATATGAACAACCCTGACGGAACCGGCATCGGGCCCTTCCCGATGAACAATCCCAACAACGTTCGCACCAGCGCCGCTTTGGCCTATCTAAACCCCAACCGCCACCGGTTGAACCTGACCGTCAAAGCCAACGTCCTGGGTCACCGGGTGGTCTTCGACGGCAAACGAGCGGTCGGCGTCGAAGTTGAGAGCGGCGGTGAGACTTTCACCGTCGAGGCCGAAGAAGTGGTACTCTGCGCCGGTGGAATCGCTTCGCCTCAACTTCTGATGTTGTCGGGGGTCGGGCCAGCGAACCACTTGAGGGACCTGGGTAT
This sequence comes from Dehalococcoidia bacterium, assembly GCA_965247605.1. Taxonomy (GTDB): domain Bacteria; phylum Chloroflexota; class Dehalococcoidia; order Lucifugimonadales; family UBA3495; genus VXOI01. Next base: position 104,124 of record CBDFHM010000010.1, read on the forward strand.
TGCGGTGGTCAAAGACTTGCCGGGGGTGGGTCAGAACCTGCGGGACCACCCCTTGCTCACGCTGGACGTAGTACCCAAGGACGGTGTGGCCCTGGCTAGTAAAATGCCTCTGTTAACGGCAGGTCTTCGCTATACTGCCGAAGGCTCTGCCACGCGTAACGACATCCATGTGTGTCTGGGTTCCATGGCCCAAGAGGGCGAAGGGGACCCGGTGAGAGGATCGAGCGTGTACGGGTCCACCGGAATGTACATCATCATTCTCTTGAATGCCGCCAAAAGCGCGGGCGAGTTGAGCCTCACCTCGGCAGACCCGGCCGCGCGGCCCAGGCTCGACTTTCATTACTTGGAGGACGAGTGGGACCTGCGGCGGCTCAGGGAGGCTGTTAGGTTATCGGTCAAGCTTGTGGAACACGAGGCGCTTGGCTCTATGGTCAAGGAGCTAGTCGCCCCTACCCGGCAGGTCTTGGACTCAGATGAGGATTTAACCGATTGGATTCAGCAAAACATCGCCACCGCGTTTCATACCTGCGGCACCTGCAAGATGGGGCCGGAGTCTGATCCCATGGCGGTGGTGGACCAGTACTGCCGGGTTCGGGGGGTGGAGAATCTCAGGGTAGTCGATCTATCGGTCGCGCCCGACGCGGTGCGCGCCAACACCAACGCCACCGCGATCATGATAGCTGAACGCGCTGCTGGGTGGATTGGCTGAGCGGCCCCGCCCGATTCACACCTCAGGAGACATAAAACGGTCGATTCGTAGACAATAAATCGTGGATCACATAAGGGGGTTTATATGATCCATCTGCGGGAAATTCTCGTTGGTTGATATGCGTATTCTTGTAGTCGAAGACGAACCCGAAATGCTTGCCTTGCTTTCCGAATGGTTGGAGGAGGACGGCTACCAAGTAAGAACGGCGGGCAATGCTTGGGATGCGATTGAGGCCTTCGTCGAGCTAAAGCCGGCGTTGACCATCACCGATCTCCGAATGCCAGGTATGGACGGATTCCAACTGATACGCCGGATCCGTCAAATTTCCGATGCTCACGTGATGGCCCTGACCGCTTTGGACGGTGAAGAACACACCATCAGAGGGCTGGACCTAGGCGCCGACGAATACCTACGAAAGCCCATCTCAAAAAGGGTGCTCTTGGCCCATGTGCGGTCATTGCTGCGCCGAGCCGAACCCGACGACGATGTTCCGGTGGAATACAGTGATTCCACGGTTACGATAAACGTGCTGACCCACAAGGCGACGGTTCTAGGCGAGCCGCTTCGCCTCCGTCCGACCGAATTCAGGCTGCTGGTCTTCTTGGTTCAGAACCCCGACCGGGTGCTGGGCCACCAAGAGTTGCTGGACCGCGTGTGGGGGAACCAGACCGGGTCATTGGAAAGCCTTAAGTGGTACATATCGTCTTTGAGGGCCAAGCTCGAAAAAACCGGCGGCGCCCCCAGGCGAATCGCAACGGTGCCCGGCGTCGGCTACCAATATCGGGCCAACGACGGGGCTAACAACAGCGTCTCAGTCGAAGAGGCCCCTGTAAACGGGGTTACCGCCGACGGCTAACGGGACCGGCTTGTGAGGCTAGGCTCGCGGCGAGGCGATCTTGCCGAACACCTTGGGTGCGGTGTCGTCCTTGAACGACAGCTTGTCCAAGAGCCCTTCCCAGTTGCGGCCCACGTCCAGCTCTACGCCCAAACCGTCGGCCACGCGGTCCATGTAATTGAATAGAGCGGTAATGTGGACTATGTCGACGATGTCTTCGTCCGCCCAGCCCACTTCTCGTAGCCCGTCGGCGCACGCCTGGCTGACGCTGGAAGGGTTGGTCGTTAGAAACTCCGCAAACTCCAACATGGTCAACTGTTTGGGGCTTAGGCCGGCTTCGCGGTAATTCTCGCCCAGTTGGGTGGCTAGTTGTGACTCTGGGTCCTCGGCACGGAGGGCCTCAGCGTGGGCGAGGGTTCAATATTGGCATTGATTTACCGCCGAAACCACCGCCGCGATCATCTCCCGCTCAGCTCGCGTGAGGCCCGATTCGGTGAACATCACAGCCTGCACGTGATCTACCAGAGTATTGATTATGTGTGGCCGAAGGCTGCTGGCCGCGTGAACGTTCGAGATCATGCCCCTACTCTCGAGCATTGTGTCGTAGGAGGACTTCAAGTCTCCTTCGGCTTCATCGTAAGGAACGGTGCGAACGTATGGCATCGGTATCGTACCTCGTGATCCGGTTGCGGTGCAGGCGGCCCGAAACGGTCCCTGCACGCTCAGGCTACCACCGCCGCCGCCCGGCTTCAACCTGCAGGCCTGCTGTTGCCGCCGTTCCTCGGCCTGAGTATACTGGCAGGCAAATTCTAATCTCGGCACCGGTCCTGAAACCGGCCTCAAGTTAGAAGAGGGACGCACTGACATGGGGATACTCAACGAGGACATGAAGCGGGTGATCCGACAGCAACGTCTGGGCTTCATCGCGACGGTTTGCCCCGACGGCACGCCCAATCTTTCGCCCAAGGGGACGGCTACCGTGTGGGACGACGACCACCTGATATTCGCCGATCTCGCCTCTCCGGTGACCATGGATAACCTGAGCCACAACCCGGCCTTGGAGATCAACGTGGTGGACACGTTCGCGCGCAAGGGCTACCGTTTCAAAGGCACGGCGTCCATCGTGACGCAGGGAGAGCTGTTCGAGGAGATAAAAGACGCCTACGCCACCGGTAGCCGCGGAGTTCCGGCGGTGGGAATTCCAGCTAAAGCCTACGTCTTGATGGCGGTCGAAAAAGCAGCTCCCTTGGTGTCGCCAGGCTACACGTCGGGCAAGACAGAGAAAGAAATGCGTGAGGAGTGGGCCAGCCACTGGGCATCCGTTCAAGAGTCGCAAATGCCACAACTCGGCGGAGGAACCTAGTGCCCACTGTCAACGGGGTGCTCCCGTAGCTACGGTCCCCACCTAATTTAGTACCCTTATATGCAGTAGTTTTGGCCGGGAAAGCCCGGCCATTTTTTGTGTCTTAGAGACTCTCGCTTAAACGGCGTCAACGCTCTCCAAAATTCACGAATCGCCCGATTCGCTAATCGCGGTAGGATGGTTGAGGTCGTCCCAAGAGAGATATCCCAAGCCAGAGTCGCCAAACAACCCGATGCTTAACCGGTTGCAACAGTATTGCGTCAACGAAACTTATATTGCCATCTTCGTACTTTTCGTTGCTGTCGCCTTCAACTTCATTCACCTTTATCCAGGGTCTGCGGCTGATCTTTCGATTGGTACGGATTTAGTTCTGCACACACTGCTGTCCCAAGCAGTGGTAGAGGCCATCTCCTCTGGCCAAAATTTTACCGATTGTACCAAGTGGAGACCACAGGCTACTTCGACTTGGTCGGATCGGAAATGGCATTTGCGGGAACACAAACCGCTTTCATACCAGCGGCATCAATCTGGCTAGCGAGCGGGCTTCCGAAAGTTAAGGAACACCCAGTAGTTTCCTTGGGCAGTCCGTCCCAGGAGATTCCTGCGCTCCTCTCCCAAGCACCCGAGATCATGTCAAAGGCGGAGTTCTCCCTGGGCCCAGATAGGGGTGTGGTGCTCGCCGAGGAAATCGGAAGTAATTATTTTGCAGCTGACGTCGCTGTCGAACGAGAAAGCACCTTGCTGTTGAAAGCCAGTTATCATCCGAACTGGCGAGCAACTGTTGATGGGATTGAAACAGATACGCTTATGCTGATGCCCAGTTTTGTGGGAATTAAGTTGCCACCAGGTGACCACCAGGTACGGATAGAATATCAATCCCGGCAGTTGCGTACTGTTCTTCTGGTATTGGGGCTGCTTATTCTGCCATTAATCGCAATCGGTGAGAATCGAGGCAGATTCAATTCTAACTGGTTCCGCCTTCGGGTTCTGGGCCGAATCTCCACTTTAGTTAAACGTCGGGTAAATGAAATCCCGTAGGTCATTCCACCGCTGAAATCTCGCGGGGCACTTTTTTAGTTGCTATACTGCAGTTCAGCCCTCCGAGCGGGCGTAACTCAGTGGTAGAGTGCTTGCTTCCCAAGCAAGACGTCGAGAGTTCGAATCTCTTCGCCCGCTCCATCGATCGTGCCTGAAACGCTATTGGCACTCTCCTTTTGTTAACAGTCGGCCCGTCACTGTTAACAAAAGTGTTAACAACGCCCATGTACCGCTGGTACAAATCCTTCCGCCAGGGCCGCTTCCCATTGACCATGTAAGAGAGATACGCCGTGGAAATGTCCAGCTCCTTGGCTATCTGCCTCAACGACGGTTTATCCATTGCTCTCTCGCTCCAACTTCTCCCGAATTGCCTCTTCCAGCCACCGTCCCACGGCCTTCCCTTCTGCCTTCGCCCGTTCATTTGCGAGCCGAAGTGCCTCTGGCTCCATCCGTACAGACAAACGAGGCTTGTTCCCGGTGGGGGGCCGCCCCATTCGTTTCTTCATCGCCCTTAACCTACTTTACGTCCGACTGTATGTCAACGGCCTATCGCCATCAATGAAAACACGCAAAGTACCCCCAACACGATAAAGAAATAGACCGCAGGGGGTAAATTGCGTGTCCGTTGGGAGGGTCGAGACATCGTCGAAGCAGACTGGACTAGTGGCTGTAGAAACCAAGCCGCCGGGTGGATGGTGGGCGGCGGCGGGTAGTCTGCCGTCCTTTCGTGCGCGTTGCTCTCGGTAGCGCCGAACCGACCAGCACCCTGCCGTCGCATGTATCGAATCGTTCAGTTGGAGGAAACGGCCACGCGCCCAATGAAGGAGGAGGTGTCGTCAAAACCACCACCCAAAGCTAATTACTCGATTGGGCGTTTAAAAACCAAGTTTCCAACTTGGCTGCTGTCAGAGCTAGTAATGCGTATGAGCTCCCATCCACGTTTCCCGAATTCGTTGAGCAACTCGGTCGTCATGTTTGGTATTTTTTCCGGCAATCACGGCTCTCCGTAGAGGATCGCCGATTCGATCCGATATTCCCATTTGGTCATGAGACCCCCCAATTCCCTTTGAGATTTCTAGTTCGAGTCTATACCGGTGAGTTCCTGGAAGCGGCGGGTGTCTCCGCGGCGTTCGCACCTGGACAAAGTCTATTTATTAGATAACGGGGATGTCCGGCAGCAGCAAGACCGAGTCTACGCGCTGGTCATGAAAACATGAAAGGACAAATAAATGGGAGTGAAATCCCTGTGTATTTTTGCTCCTTACTTTCATACCGTCCCTTGGCTGGACCCAGACAGCGTAAAAGAACGATGGAATGGTTGTTTACCTATTCCTCGCGTCCGTAGAGATAGCATGAAGGTTGGACGTTGGCAACTGTTGGTCGTGGCAGTGGTGGCCGTTGTCTTTGCAGTTCTGTGTCGACCAGCACGAATGGGAACGGACGCCGGCAGTCAAGCCGCGATTGCGCTGGCGGTACGGGACATGGGACGGTCCCGCAACGAGACAGACAAAAGCAACCCCAAGAATATAACGACAGTACCCACCAGGAAGGCGATGCGGTAGCTTTCCAAGGTGTCGAACACGACTCCCGCGACGATGGGGCCTATTACGCCGCCAATCCCCGCACCCAAGAATAACCCTGAGCAGATGCTCCCCATGTCCCGGGTGCCGAAGATACGGGCGGCCAGCACGGAACCTTGAGGAAACCAGCCGCCGTTCGCCATGCCGAAAGCCACCACGAAGAGGTAGAACATCCACAGCGTGGACGAAGCTGTCAGCCAAATCATCGCCACGACTAGGAGTAGAAACGAGGCCATAAACATCCGGCGAGCCCCGAAACGGTCACCCAAGACGCCACCTGTCATTGTGCTCACCATGTTGACGAAGCCCATGACGGTAAGCAGTGTGACCGCGGTGGCGGCAACTATCCCGGCGTCAATGGCTCGTGGCACCAGGTGGACCAGGATCATATTTAACGACAGGTTTCCCGCAAACATCATGGCGCAGAGAGTCCAGAAGGCCCTGGTTCGCGAGGCTGAACGAAGGTCTACCGAGAGCGTATTATCAGAAACTCCCTGAGCACTAGTCGCTGACGGCGGCTGCCCAGCAATGGCGGGCTCGCCTTCAGGGTTAGCTAGCTGAGGTGCAGACGCGGGGGAGTTATCGAACTGTCGGGGCTCCTTCAGCAGGATGACACCGAGGAAGAACGCTCCCCAAACGACAAAACTCAGACCTTGAAAACCAAATCGCCATCCCTCTAGGGAAATTAGGCGTTCCGCCAGGATCGGCAAAACAGCAGATGCCGCGCCAAACCCGGAGTAGATAAATCCGAGGGCCATCCCCGGCCTCAGCGGGAACCAGCGCACCACTATGGCCGACAATGGGCCTGCGGTGCCGCCGAGGCCGATGGCCACAATCACGCCGTAGAAGAGGTACAGTTGCCACAAGGCGTTGGAGATACCGGTGAGGAACAATCCTACGCCCATAATCACCCCGGTCACTCCTATCACACCCCGCACGCTCCATCGATCCGACAGCCATCCCCAAAAGACACCAACGATGAAGGTGACCGTTATGTTTATGGAGAAGGCCGCCGAGACTCCGGTTCGTGACCAGCCCATCTCCTCTGTCAGTGGGTTTACAAAGACGCCGAAAGCACCAATGACAGTGCCCCACGCCCCGCCCAGAACAAGAAAGGCTGATGCTGCTATAACCCATTTATACATGTAGTGATGTCTCTTAAGGTCAATTTCGGGGCGGCTAGTCTTTGAGCCTTATTGCGCTAGTGCGTGGGGGCGGAACGATGGCCCGTCGTGAGTTGACGGTACGACCATGAAAGTATGAAAGTATATTTAGGTAGAGGTATCTTGCCCCTTTGTTTTCCAATCATGTTTTCATGGGGGTGTAAAAGCCGTGAATCGGAAATTTGACTATTCCCCTTCTGGCGGCGGCTTTGGCATCCAGACGAACAATATTGCGTAGGCCACGACGCCGAGAATCGAGAAAGCCGTTGCGACGACGAACGCCGCCCGGATGAGCATCGGCGGGACGCCAAAGTATTCGGCCAACCCGCCCGCAACCCCGAAGAGCCACTTCTTCCTGCTCTTGGCGAACCGCTTTTTCACGAACCCTCCCTAGTAGACCATTCGCACGGCGCGGCGCCTGCTTCTTCGAAGAAAACGGGCCCAACCATCGGCATCGTAAGATCGTATATGGGTACTAGCCGTGCGAATTTTGAAATCCAAATGGGTTGGAGAGAAAACGAGCCGATCTTGGGAACGGGCCAAGCGTGAGGCGGTGGCAGCCAACGGCTACGAAGGATTTCTGCTTGAGTAGCTGTCTTCAACTAGATCGGACGCCGCCAGTCAGATTTCGTGTTGTTCGCCAGGGTCGCCAGCGTCCTTTACGCGGCTCGAAAACCGCGACGCGGCAGGATGAGCCGGAAGAACCGCACTTTTGTTCTCGACGTAATCTAGCTTCCGGCGCTTGAGGTGATTATAATGCCGATTGTTAGACGAGGGTGAGTCTATACAACTGGCCGGTTTAGGGTTCCTACGGCGACTTAGACTAAGAATGTGAACAAGGAGGATCAACTATGGCTGATTACCGGATAATTTCATCGGACAACCATGTGGTTGAGCCACCGGACCTCTGGACCGATCGGATCGAACCAAAATACAAGGGACGGGAACCCCACGTGGTTCGCCTGCCCGACGGCGCTGACCGTTGGTTCACCGACGGCATCAAGGGCGCAGGAATGTTCGCCGGGGCACAACCGGGTGTGAGATTCGATAAGCCAGAAAGTCTGAATACTTTGTTTGCCTTTGAAGACGTCCGGCCTGGGGGTTATATCCCGGAAGAACAGGTTAAAGACATGGAATTTGATGGGATAGATGTGAGTATCCTCTACCCCACCGTCGGTCTTCAACTGTTCTGCACCGTGCCTGATAGCGAGCTGCTTTCGGCCACATTCAGGGCCTACAACAACTGGCTTGCCGACTTTTGCAGCCCCTTCCCCAACAAACTCAAGGGCATTGCCATGGTCAACGTGGATGACCCGCTGGATGGGGTCAGTGAGCTGGAACGCTGCTCTAAAATGGGTCTGGCTGGGGCCATGATCACCATCTACCCCCACGAAGACAATCCCTACGATTCCCCGATTTACGAACCCTTCTGGGCTGCGGCCCAGGACCTCGACATGCCACTCAGCCTCCACCTCACTACCAACCGGCCTGGACCCGGCCAGCAGTATATGGACTTGGACGCCACCAAGGTGTCGTTCCTTTGCAACACCGACCACTGGGTGAGAATGTCCCTGGCCGACATGATCTATAGCGGCGTGTTCGAACGGTATCCCAAACTGATGGTGGGATCCGTGGAGCAAGAGCTGTCTTGGGTGCCCCACTTCCTTGACCGGTTGGACTACAACTACACCCAAAGGGTCATTGGCCACACCACCTACCGGTTCAAAGGCCACGCCCTGCCCAGCGATTTCCACCACAGCAACGTGTTCTTGGGCTTCCAGGAGGACGCCCTGGGCATACAGATGCGGAACATTATAGGTGTGGACAGTCTCCTCTGGGGCTCGGATTACCCCCATCAAGAGGGCACGTTCCCCAAGAGCAGGGAGATCATCGAGGAGATCCTGGTCGACTGCACCGAGGAGGAGAAGGCCAAAATCGTGGGCGGCAACTCCGCCAGAATATACGGTCTTTAGGAGCGGATGCCACTGCGGTGGAAGCGTCATGGATTCCTCCCCTAGGCGGCTAATCCTGACAAAAGGGGGCCCGTGAATTGAAAAACTTGCGGGTTCTAACCCCTATAGATGCTGTAACACTTGCTGGGCCAGGTAAGTGAGCCCGCCGTCACCGGCAAACCCAGCGTTGGCCAGGCCGTGACCCGGAAACCACCGTCCCCAGGCCGCTCCAGCTCTCCCTATTACCCCGTCCAGCCTCGACCATCGCAATCGAGCTTAAAAGAAATTGACCCTGTGTGTACCGTCTCCCTCCTCCTACTCCCACAATCCTTTAAACCCATATTTCTCTTATCGACACGTCGCACACAGGTGCAGAATATTTTCAGGCCGTCCCGCCGTCTGCTGGCTCTAACCAGCACAGACACCGCTGTAACCAACGTTCCCTCCTCGCTCCCATCCCTGGTTTGGTAGAATTCAGGCGTGTGGCGCTTGTTGAGTATGGCCCTGTTCGTGTCGGCACAGGTGGCGTGCGGGGTAGTCGCGACACCCGAAGCTACACCAGGCACCGTGGTTACGCGACCAACTCCGACGCAAGTATTGATTTGTTCGTAAAAACCCCTCGCCAGCCTGGGGCAAGGTGGGGATAATGTAATAAAAGGTCGTGGGCGCTGCGCCTGGCCGAGGGAGGGGAGGATGTTCCGAATACGAGACCCGCAAGAGAGCCTCTGGCAGTCCCAGTTCCTGGTGACGCCGAAGAAGGCTAAGCGCCTGGAGAGAAGTTGGGCCGAGGTTTTCCGAAACGAGGCGCTCCCCCTGATTGACGAGGAGCGCTTTGCTCCCATGTACTGCGTGGACAACGGCCGTCCCAACCGGGCGGTGCAGACCGTCCTCGGGGTCCACCTCCTCAAAGAGATGTTCAACCTCACCGACGATGAAGCTCTGGAACAACTAGAGTTCAACCTGCTCTGGCACCACGCCCTGCGGCTAGACATCGAGGAGACCCACCTGCCCCAGAAGACCCTCCACAACTTCCGAGTTCGCCTGATGCAGCACGACGGTGGCCGGCTGGCTTTCCAGGAGACCACGGACCGGATCATCCAGGCGCTGGGCATACGCACCGGAAAGCAACGGCTGGACTCCACCCACATCATGAGCAACATCGCCACACTCACCCGGCTGGGCCTGTTCTGTGAGACGATGCGGTTGTTCCTGCGGGCCTTGCGCTGGGAGCACCCAGAGCTTCGCCCTGGGGTTCCGGAGGGCCTCCTAGGGCGCTATTTGAAGGAAGAAGACGAGGCGACCCACTACGAGGACGCCCGCACGGGGGAGGGTCGGCGACGCCTTTCGGTCTGTGCCCGGGACCTCTACCGGCTGGTGGACCGGTTCCATGGCACGACTGCTGCCCAGCTGGAGGAGTACCGGCTGCTGGAGCGGCTGCTGCGGGAGCAGTGCCATGTGGGCAAACACCAGGACGGGCGCCCCAGGGACGATGACGACGATGCTGGGGAATGCAAGGTGCCCGTGGCCTTGAAGGACCCGAAGCAGGTGTCCGCCGACTCGCTGCAATCGCCCCACGACCCGGATGTGACCTACAGCGGCCACAAGGGGAAGGGGTATGAGGTGCAGGTGGCGGAGACCTGCCACGAGGAGAACGCCACCCAGCTCATCACCCACGTGGAGGTGACCCCCTCGAGTGGGAGCGACACCGACGTGAGCGTGCCGGTCGTTGACGGGCTCGCGGAGCGGAAGGTCCGACCGGACGAGCTCTTCGCCGACACGGCGTATGGGTCGGGCCGCAATGCCTTCGAAGCCTCGCGCCGGAGAACGGAACTGGTGAGCCCGGTGGCGGGGTCGGCGCCGGGGAACTCGCACGAAGGAGAGGGTGACGGATCACCGCCGCTCACCGCCGCGGACTTTCAGATCGACGTCACAGGGGAGCAGGCCACGGTGTGCCCCGCCGGCCACCCGTCCATCGAGGAGTACGAGCTGAAGGATGCGCCGGAGCGGGTAGAGGTCCACTTTGCCGGGACAACATGCGAGCCCTGCCCCTTGCGATCCCGTTGCCCAGTGAAGCTGGACCGGCGTGCGGGGGCCTACGTCCTCAAGGCGGACCTGGTGAAGGTGAACATCGAGCGGCGCCGGAGGGCCGAGGCCACCGAGGAGTGGCGCAAGCGGTATGACATAAGGGCTGGTATCGAGGGAACGAACTCCGAGCTGAAGCGCGCCCACGGGCTTGGGCGCTTGCGGGTGCGAGGGGGCCGTCGGGTGCGGCTTGCCGTCTACCTGAAGGCGTTGGCGTGCAACTTCAAACGGATGGTCCATGCACGCCTGGTGGAGATGGAGAACACGGCTCAGCGGGCGGTCGGGACGGTACCTGCGGTCGCGGCCGCATGAGGGCGCCGCTCCACAACTTCCACCGGGTGCCCTGAGCCACGGAAGGGGTACCGCAACGGGATCACGCTTGTCCTGAGCGCGGCAGATAGGGCGGTGAGGCCAGCAGCCGGCATCCCGTGGCCTCCTCCGCTCCAGACCACCTTCGCACGCCAGGGCTCATCTCAAACAGGCCTTGTTACGAGGGAATCAAGTATTGACTCCGACGACAGAACCCAGCCCAAAGGCAGCTTCCACGCAAGCGGCGGTCGCTATTGAAGGTCCTGAGAATCGGGCAGACGTGATACAAGTTGCCGTGAGTGGGAACCCCCTGTCCTACGCGTTCTCAGTTACGGTGCGGTCCTCCGACACCGGCTGCGACAATTATGCTGATTGGTGGGAAGTGCTTTCATCAGACGGTGAACTCATCTATCGTCGGGTGCTCCTACACAGCCATGTCGACGAGCAGCCGTTCACGCGCTCGGGCGCGCCTGTTAACGTCCAAGAGGATGAAATCATCCTAATCCGAGGGCATATGAACACCACCAAGTATGGCGGAATTGCTTTACGTGGGAACGTAGCCAACGGGTTTTATGGCGCCGAAATTCCGCCAGGGTTCGCCGCAGATGCCGAAGTACGAGAACCACTGCCTACAGCCTGCGCGTTCTAGAGGTTCCGCCTGCTCCATTGTTTCTTCAGACTGATTCTTTAGGCTAAACCGTCCCAGATGTGATTGCCTGGGGCGGTTTCTTTTGGCTACTGTTAGTCCCAGAGCGCCTACTAGTACTCAGTCAACCTAATTATTGGCAGGATAGAGATGGTGACGCTTGACTCGGGCGTCCACAGTGGAGAATCTCCAGTCAATGGTTGCTCCGGCTTGGTTTCGTTCTGCCTCCAGGGCCGCGATCTCGCTACTCAAAGTCTCTTCATCGGCAATACGCCGGCGCAGGACTCGCCTGGCCAAGACACTGAACTCGATCTCTGCCATGTTGAGCCAACTACCGTGCTTGGGAGTGTAGTGAAACTCCAAGCGTTTGCGTATTCGCCTAGCCTCCTTGGGCTCGAAGGTTTCGTAGAGGGAAGCTGGTTTATGGGTGTTGAGGTTGTCCAGCACCACCCGGATCTTCTCGGACGCTGGGTAAGCTTCATCGGCCAGCCACCGCATCTGCTGAGCGAAGTCCACCATGGTACGACGTTCGGTCACTGCCACATGCCTCCAGCCCGCCAGGGGCTCGCACAGCATGAACAGGTTTCGGGTGCCATTGCGCTGGTACTCGTAATCGTATCGCTCCCGTCGTGCCGGCTTGGGCGGGATCGGAGACCTCTTTTCCGCCAGCAACTGCTTGGAGGTCTCGTCGAAACAGACCACCGGGCGCTCTGGGTCATAGGGTTCCGCGTAAAGGTCCAGCACATCCTCCATACACGCCACAAACTCGGCGCTCACCTGGGGAATACACCACTCCTTCTTCTGCCACGGCTTGAGACTGTTTTTTTCAACCGCTTGCGAATTCCCTCGTGGGACATGGAGGGCGCCAGCCCCAACTCCACCACCTTGTTTGCCAGGAGCCGCAGGGTCCAGTGGTCATGGCCTGGAGGGGCCTCGCTGCACGCCAGGGCAATCAGGTGCGCTTCCCCCCGCTCATCCAGTTTGGTCGGATGTCCTGGCCGAGGATCTTCCTCCAAGGCCCGCTTCAGTCCTCCCTCCAGGTACCGCCGCTTGGTACGGCACACCGTACCCGCAGACGTGTCCAGCGCCTCCACGATGCGCATCACCCCCCAGCCCGTATCTGCCTTTAGCAGAATACGGGCCCGGGCAACCTTTCGCGCTGGGCTCTTTCCCCCGCGAATCAGTCGTTCCAACTGGTCTCGTTCTTCCCTTTCCAACCGGACCACATACCGTTCTCGTCCCATGGCTGCCACCCTCCTACGTCAACACTCCTAAAAAAGGGTAGCAACCTTAGACGTTTTCTTAAACAATTACCAAAACCGAGTTGACTGAGTACTAGGTTACTTAAGCCTTTGGTCCGTCGGCCCAATCGTGGGTCCAAGGCTTCCCCCAATCTCAAGGCGTTAAGGGATAAGAACATGGAACGGACCCGTCCCATCCGAGGACTCGATAAAGACCGGCGTCAAGCCTTGCTCGATAGGTTGGAGCGCCTCACAGAGTTGCCTCTGCACATATTGGCTTTCGTGATGATTCCGCTGCTGGTGGGCCCATTTTTGTGGGATTTATCACCGGAGGAAGAGGCGACATTCACCGCCTTGGACATTTTCATATGGGTCATATTCGCCACGGTTTTGACCCTAAAAGCCATGGTGGCGCCCCGAAGCCTTCACTACCTCCGGCAACACTGGTTGGAAGTGTTGATAGTCGTTGTTCCTTTCTTCCGACCGCTCCGTATCCTGCGTATCCTACTGTTAACGACCAGGACCTTCACGGGATTTCGGCGGGCGGTCCACGTAGACTATTTGATAGTCTATGCCGTTGGGCTGGTGATGACCGCCGCCACTATTGTTCTCACGATGGAGCAGGACGTGCCTGGAGCCAGCATCACGACCTTTCGCGACGCCCTCTGGTGGGCAATCGTTACGATTACCACGGTGGGCTACGGAGACGTAGTGCCGGTAACCGCCGCCGGCCGAGGCATCGCTTTCGTGCTGATGTTGGGCGGGATCGGCTTTCTGTCAGGTATTACCGCCAATCTGGCGTCCGCCTTTGTCGGCTCGGGCCAAACTCCGGACACAGCACTCAGCCAACTTACCCTAGAAGTGCGCGGCTTGAGAGAGGAAATCGCTGGTCTCCGCGCCGACGCCCCGGCCCAATCGGAGGAGACGGACCTCTAAATCCGCAGGCCTGTGCGGCAGGTATTGGAGCAATCCATTCCGTTGGCCACATCAGGACCTCGCCTCGGCTTGTTTACGGAGCGCAGGTTGATTGGCAAATACTGGTGTGTTAGATTTAGCGTAATATTTCAATGTTTAGTCACAGGAGAACTTAATGGCCTATGTAACCCCGCGCGAGGGAGAAAATCCAGAGAGTCTGGTAAACCGGTTCAGGGCTTCCGTCCAGCACTCCGGGATATTGAGAGAGTTGAAAGACCGCCGGTTCTTCCGGTCAAAGGCGCAGAAAGAACGGCTGGCGGCACAAAGAGCGGCCCGTCGGCGTCGCCGTCAGAACCGCCGCCCCCGCTAGTTGTCAGGCATCTGGGTTCGATGAGTCAACATGCCTATCATTGCTAGCAACCGTGGGCCGATAGATTATTGATAAGGGGCCCCTAATGGGCCCCTATGATTTGGCACTTTCCGAACCCCGGTTACCGCACACCGGACCTTCCACAACGCCCCGCCCCAGATTGACAGCCCAAAACGCCGCTGTTAAATTAATTGAGTACCGATTAGCAGTCCGGCTACCTGACTGCCAATCGGTTTGAACGGCCAGGAGATGATTTGTGCCTCGATACGATTACCGGTGCGTCGACTGCGGTCACGGATTCGAGTTAGTCCAAAGCTTTAGTGAAGCTGGCAACGGGGTTTGCCCCGAATGTTCCGGGGCCGGCCGCCGCGTCTTCCATGCGGTTCCGGTGATCTACAAGGGCTCCGGTTTCTACACCACCGACTACGGTCGTGCCAAATCGCCCGGGGAGAACAATAAAGGGGAAAACGGCAGCAATAAAAACGGTGCCGAGTCCGATAAGTCTACTGCGGACACCAAGTCCAAAAGCGAAACGACCTCCGGCGCCAGTACTTCGGAGAGTTCAAGTAGCAGCTCTGAAACCGCTTCGACTACTTCCAGCACCGATAGCAAGAGTCGCGCTGGCGACAAGTAGACCCAAAAAGCCCACAAACCCGTCCCAGCTCCGATAGGTTACATGCGGGCGTTGATTCAGCGAGTTGCCGAGGCCACAGTCGAAATCGGCGGGGCCGAGGTAGGCAAAATAGGCCCGGGACTGGTGGTCTTGCTAGGAGTTGCGGGCGAAGACGATGAGGCCGACGCCCGGTACTTGGTAGAAAAAATAATCAACCTGCGTATCTTCGCCGACGAAGACAACCGGTTCAATCGCTCCGCCCTTGACGTGGGGGCGGAGTTTTTAGTTGTCAGCCAGTTTACTCTATACGCCGACACTCGCAAGGGCCGACGCCTGGATTTCAACCGGGCCGCGCCTCCGGACCAAGCAGAACAACTATACGATCACGCCGTCCAACTGCTGAAAGACACCGGGCTGAGCGTGGCCACCGGCCGATTCCAGGAATACATGCAGGTGCGATTGCAGAACGACGGCCCGGTGACGCTCCTCATCGATAGCGCCGACCGCCAACGCCCCAGGCGCGGCCCGAACTCCCGGCTGACCGACTAGACAAACCACCCCATGCCACGGTAGTAGCCGCGAAGGTAAGCTATCTGCCCGCCGTGGGCTACCGAATCCCAGACCATCTGCCCCATCCAGGCTGCGATTGTGCGCGCTTCCGGACGGAGTGCCAGTTTGATCGTACGGGACAGTTCCTCCTCACTGACGCTGTCCAGGTATTGCCTGGTGTGCGTCTTGACCGCGTCGTAATAACCAAGCTGCACGTCGCGGGCCGGCGCCGACCACGCTTCGACCTGAGCTGCGGTCCAACCCACACCGCGCTCGTCGGCGTCGGCGGGCATGCCGAACTTATCGTACCAGGCTTCCTTGATCCATAGCTGGGTCGAGTCCCGCAGGCGGGTATGGATGAAGGTGTCGGTGACCCTGGTCAGGTGCCACAAAATCCAGGCCGCAGAGTTGGACTCGCCGTTGGGCCGAAGGTTCATGGTGGCCTCGTCCATATCCTCCAACGCCGAGTCGATCATCTCCCAGTTACGTTCCAAAGCAAGGCTGACCGGTTCCACTGCGGATACCATGTTGATCTCCTCTCTTAGTGCTCTCGAAAGCGTAGACCTGTACCTCAGACTGGGTTGCCACACCGCAACTGCGTAGAGCAGCCGTCCTTACTCGAACTCCAAGTCGAGGCTGATGTCCAGCGCCGCTACGGAGTGGGTTAGCCCGCCGATGGAGATCAGGTCCACGCCCGTCTCCGCCACCGCGCGTACCGTGTCGTAGGTAATCCCGCCCGAGGCCTCCACCACCGCCCGGTCTCCGATGATACCCATGGCCTGCCCCATCAGGTCCACTGACATGTTATCCAGCATGATTATGTGAGCGCCAGCATCCAAGGCCTCTTGGACCTGTTCCAAGTTTTCGACCTCCACTTCCACCTTGATGGTGTGGGAGGCCCGCTCCAAGGCCATCTCGATCACCTGTTTCAAGCCCATCTCCCGCGAGCGGTTGGCCTGAATGTGATTGTCCTTAATCAATATGCCATCGGCCAAGTTCAAGCGGTGGTTGTGGCCGCCACCCATGCGCACCGCGTACTTGTCCAGGTAGCGGTGCCCAGGCGCTGTTTTGCGAGTATCGACGATCCGGGCCTTCAGCCCTTGGACCGCCTGCACGTACCGGTTAGTGTCACTGGCGATTCCACTCATACGCTGCAAGAAGTTGAGGGCGATACGCTCTGCCCTCAAAATGCCCGACGCCGCCCCGGATACCCTGGCGATGTCGTCACCGGGAGCAAGAGCAGCGCCATCGACCAACAGCGCCCGTGATTCCAACGTGGAATCGACCCGGTGGAACACCTCCATGGCGACATCGACCCCGGCCAATACGCCGTGAGCCTTGGCCCGCAGAAATCCAATTCCTTGAATCTCTGGCGGCACCAACGCCTGGGTTGTTGGGTCGTTGAACGTCTGGTCCTCAGTGATGGCAGCAGCGATTAGATCGTAGACCTCTGGCGGATACTGCGGCACTATTCTCCCTCTCTTCTAGCCGTGGCCGAAAACTCGTTAGACCGTCCGGAAAGCCATTCTACATGCTCAGGGTGACCGGGATGTTGGTGGTGGACATATTGAACTATTTCTTGAAATGGCATCTATTCTCGTTGAGAAAGCACGATGTGCTTTTCCCATTCTGAGGACGTGTCCGGGAAGTCCGGGCGGTAGTGGGAACCCCGGCTCTCCTGACGTAACAAGGCCGACTCCGCGATCAAACGGCCCAAGAACACCATGTTGCTCAGTTCGTGCGACGGGCCGTCGGTCGGTTGGGCCATCGTTTTCTCCCAAACGTTCAGGATACGGGCCGTGAGCAACATCCGAGAACCCTGGCGTTCAATACCCAAGTTCCGCCACATCTGGTCTTGTAGTGCCTCGCGGCTGGGCGCCGGAATGCTCCCGCATACGGCCTGCCGCGACACCAGGGTCGCGAATAGGTTTCCGTCTGCGGCCGGTGTGGGCCACGGCTCCTGTGGATTGACCGATTTGTCCACCACCCGTTTAGCGAAAACGAGGGTGTCGAGCAATGAATTGCTGGCCAGCCTATTGGCGCCGTGGACCGCAGTGCAGGCCACCTCGCCGCAGGCGTAGAGGTTTTCGATGTTGGTGCGTCCCCAGACATCGGTCTTAACGCCGCCCATCATGTAATGAGCGGAGGGGGCGACCGGTACCGGTTCCTTGGTGATATCCAAGCCGACGCTCTGGCAGAAGTTGAAAATTGAAGGGAACCGGCCTTTGACCGACTCAGGAGGCAAGTGTGAGATATCCAGTGACACGCTCTCTTGGCCCGACCGCACCATTTCCGCAGCGATGGCCCGAGCGACCACGTCACGCGGCGCTAGGTCGGCCAGCGGATGGTAGCCGGACATGAACGCCCTACCGTTTACGTCTTTCAGCACCGCTCCTTCCCCGCGCATGGCCTCGGACAACAGGAACGAAGGGACGCCCGCCAGCCTCAATGCCGTGGGGTGAAACTGGTAGAACTCCATGTCCATCAATTGGGCGCCGGCGCGGTAGGCGAGGGCGACGCCGTCGCCGGTAGCCACCTGAGGGTTGGTGGTATAGCGATAGAGCTGTCCGGCCCCCCCACTGGCGACGATAATTCTGCCGCCGGTGAACGCATCCCGTCTCCCGGAATTGACCTCCAGTGTCTCTACCCCGTACACCATGCCGTCTTCGACCAGCAACCCGGTGGCCAGGGTGAACTCGGAAACATGGATGCCCGACTCCCGCACCAAACGCGATAGAGTGAGCTCGATGTGTTCCCCGGTGGCGTCCCCGCCTGCGTGCAGTATGCGGGGCAAGCTGTGAGCGCCCTCGCGGCCCAGGGAAATCTCCCCGTGGCTGGTATCGAAGGGTACGCCACGCTGTATCAGGTCAGCAACACGGGCCGGGCCTTCACTGGTCAGAACCGCCACCGCCTCCCGGTCGCAAAGCCCCGCTCCTGCCGCCAGGGTATCTTTCAGGTGCAGGTCGGCAGAGTCCCCTGGGCCGATGGCGGCGGCCACTCCGCCTTGGGCATAGCGGGTGTTGCAGTCGTCGATCCGGCCCTTGGTCAACACTAAGACGGACCCGTGTTCCCGGGCCAAGAGTGCAACGTTTAGCCCGGCGATCCCGCTCCCAATGACAATGTAATCGTAGTGAGTCATCGATTAGACCTGAGAATTAGTCGCCTGCGGATAAATCGAAAATACCGGGTTGTCCGTGGGGGAACCGGGGGCATGGGGCTATCGCCAAGGCGATTGACCAAAGGCTGAGACCTCTGGTGGAACTATCTGAGTGACAGCATCCGGTTAAGGGCGATCTGGGCATCCCTTTTGACGTCGTCTGAAACGGTGATCTGATTCACCACCTCGCCTTCCAGCAAAGATTCCAAGACCCAAAGCAGGTAGGCCGGGTGGACTCGGTACATAGTGGAACAGGGGCAGGTCACCGGGTCGAGACAGAAGATCGTTTTGTCAGGATTGTTGATCGCTAGTCGGTTCACCAGACTGATCTCGGTTCCCACGGCCCACACGCTTCCGGCGGGCGAAGAGTTAATCTGGCCACGAATGAACTCGGTGGAGCCCACCAAGTCGGCAGCTTGCACCGTTTCCATCACACATTCGGGATGGACCAGGACGTTCACATCAGGAAACCGCTCACGGGCCGATTCGATCTGCTTCACCGTAAAGCGCGTGTGAACCGAGCAGTGGCCTTGCCACAATACCATCTTGGCCCGGCGTAGCTGTTCTGGGGTGTTGCCTCCCATGGTCCGGAAGGGGTTCCACACCACCATCTCGTCCAGCGGCACGCCCAGTTTGAGGGCGGTATTCCTGCCCAAGTGTTGGTCAGGGAGGAAAAGGACCCTGCCGGATTGCTGGAAGGCCCATTCCAGCACCGCCGCTGCGTTGGAAGAGGTACAAACCGCACCGCCGTTTCGCCCGCATAACGCCTTGATGCCGGCGATGGAGTTCATGTAGGTAATGGGTACGATTTCGTTGGGACCCAAGACCTCTTCCAAGTCGGCCCAGGCGTCTTCAACGTCTTCCATCGGCGCCATGTCGGCCATGGAACACCCGGCGGTGATGTTGGGAAGAATGACTTTCTGATGGGGCGCCGCCAGGATACAGGCCGTTTCCGCCATAAAGTGCACACCGCAGAACACGATGAATTCGGCGTCGGGATTGCTGGCTGACTCCTGAGAGAGCAGGAAGGAGTCGCCTTGAAAGTCGGCGTACTTAATCACCTCTTCCCGTTGGTAGTGGTGACCCAATACGGTGACCGAGTTGCCTAGCTTTTGCCGGGCGGAATGGATGCGTTGGTCCAGTTCCTCGGCAGTGTAATGCAGGTATTCGGTGGGAATCTGCTGCCAGCGGACATTGACCGAAAACTCTTCCGCCAGCGGCTTGGCGGGCAGCTCGTCTTCAGTCTTGCAGAAGGCCGCGTGCTCGAGTTCGGTAATAGGGACTGTTGGCCGGCGGCTGCGGGTTGTCATTAACGATTTGCCATCAACGATCAGACTCTGCTGGGCTGTTTTTTGGTGCCGACAGGCGTGCCCTGGAGGGACCACGGACTCGCCCGGTCGATCCTTACATCAACCAGTTCACTTAAATGATACCCGTCATCCTCGAAGAACACCAGCTTGTTCGACCGTGCCCGGCCTTGCCACTTCCCTTTCTGGCGGCCCTCCACCAGCACTTCCTTGGTAGTCCCAACCAAGTCTGCGTTGATTTCGGTGAGAATCCGTTCCTGCAACCGGTCGACCCGTTCCCGGCGGTCCGCTTTTTCCTTTTGTGGAACATTGTCTTCCATGTTGCGGTGGGCCGTTGTGCCGGGGCGTGTGGAATAGGGCGCGCAGTGGACCTTGTCCAGGCGCAAATCGGTCAACAAATCCAGGGTGCGTTGGAACTGCTCCTCGGTCTCGCCCGGGAACCCCACGATTACGTCGGTGCTCACGGATACACCGGGGACCGTATCGCGGATGCGCCCCACCATCTCGGCGTACTCGGCGCTGCTGTAGGTACGGCGCATGCGGCTAAGAACTTGGTCGTCGCCCGCTTGGACCGGAAGATTGATATGTTCGCAGACCTTGGGCAGGTCTGCGACGGCCTGCACGATGCGCTGGCTCATGAAGGCCGGGTGGGAGGTCAAGAATCGAATGCGATCGAGCCTCGATACCTGATCGAGCCGGGCCAACAGGTCGGCCAAGTCCGTATCGCCGGGAAGATCGTGGCCGTAAGCATCCACCGTCTGTCCCAGAACTGTTACTTCCTTGACGCCGCGGGCGGCCAGCAGTTCCACCTCTTCCGCGATTTCTTCCAGCGGCCGACTGACCTGCCGTCCCCGGCGGTACGGAATGATGCAAAAGGAGCACATCAGATCGCAACCGTGGATGATTGGCACGTGGCAGGTAACGTCGGGATGGTTCGGGGCCAGGTTGCCGACGCATCCCTCCCAGTCCAATCCCAACCGCTGACCCACCAATTCCAGAAGGGGTTCGTATTGCTGGGGCCGCATGAAGACATCGACATTCGGGAAGCGGCGGGCCAATTCGTCGGTCTTCGGCCCCACCATGCAGCCCATGAGGGCGACCAAGCGGTCCGGGTCCTGTTTCTTCAGCGGGACCATCGCCCCCAAGTTGCTGACGACCTTGTCCTCCGCAGATTGGCGCACCACGCAGGAGTTAAGGACGATTACGTCGGCGTCCTGCGCCCTCTCGGCTGGGTTGAGGCCCAACTGCTCCAACGCGGAGGCTAGACGTTCGGAGTCGGCCGTGTTCATCTGGCAGCCAATAGTCCAGATATAAAAGCTATTCATTCTTAAAGTAGTCAGGCTAAAGTCATCAAGTTAAAGTTTCAGGCTAATATGGTCAGGCAAAGCCGTCGGCTACAGTTTAGGGAGTGTGGCCGGAGCTTATCAGGCTTGGGTGGCGGAGGGAATGGGATTCGAACCCATGAGCCCGTTTAACCGGGCTAAGCGCTTAGCAGGCGCCCGCACTAGGCCTCTATGCGATCCCTCCCTGCGGCAGGTAAATGGTATCAAATGCCCCTACCCCCAGCAATAGCGGCATGGTCCTCAGGGCCGGTGCATTAATTCCTCCGGAGCGCCTCGGGCGGTGGGCACGGGGGTCAACGGACTGAGTTGGCGGATTCCAGTAACGGCCGCCATTAGTTCAATATTAGACGCCAAACTTCGAAATATGGTCGAAAATCTGCCCAAATCGGCATTATTAAGTTGTATTTCGGTATTGACACCCCTTCGGGCCAGACATATGATGAATGCCGAAATTCGAGCCTTTACCAGACATTAGCACCTTCGGAGAGCAGTAATGGACGAACTTGACCGCAAGATTATAGCGTTGTTGCAGCTGGACGGAAGAGCGTCCAACGCGAAGATTGCACGGGAAGTCGGAGTTAGCGAAGGCACGGTCCGCCGCCGGCTGAGGCGATTGGTTCAGGACGATGTCGTCAAGGTAATCGCCGTACCCAACCTAGAGAAGCTCGGGTACGCCACAACAGCCCTCATTGGACTGCAGACCGGGCCCGGCAAATCGGACTCTGTTGCTGAATCCATCGCACAATTAGACGAAGCCCATTACGTGGCAATCACCACAGGCGCCTATGACGTATTTATCTGGGCTGGTTTGGAATCGGCAGAGAACCTGGGAAATTTCTTGCGAACCAAGGTTGGGGTTATCGACGGCGTCCAAAGAACCGAAACCTTCGTCAATTTGTCCATCAAGAAGCGCACCTACGGCTTGGTCTTGTAGACTGCCGTTGGCTTGACCGGCGGGGTCCCGCCGGAGTTGCGAACCACTTGCCACCGCCGAATTGGCGGTGGCTTTGTTTTGGGCCGGACCGCGTTGCAAACACGCCTGGCTATGCTATAATCCATCTGCTAACTTAAACTCGCTTCGGCTACAATTGCCGGTAAATGTTGTCCTGAAGCGGGCTGCCCTAATAAACCATGAGGAGCCATACACGATGACCTACATCATCGCCGAACCTTGCGTAGGCTTAAAGGACTCCGCTTGTGTCGACGTTTGTCCCGTGGACTGCATCTACACCCGCGACGAAGACGACATGTATTACATCAGCCCCGACGAGTGCATCGACTGCGCCGCCTGTGAGCCGGTGTGCCCAGTAACTGCAATCTTCGCCGAGGATGCGGTACCGGAACAGTGGAGCAAATACATCCAGATGAACTACGACTACTTCAAGAACACTGACCTCTCTGAACTAAAGCGAAAGTAGTCCACCTCTTTCGGCATCTTTACCCTTCAGGACCTCCAAAATAAAACCTTTAGAGGCCAGTCTCTAAAGGTTTTATGGCGTTTGCCGGTTGGCCGACATCAAACGATAAAGCCCGTAAAGCTGGCTTACTCTGTCCGATTGGTTTCAAAAACAAAAGAGCGGGTATAAAGACCCGCCCTTACGTTTTCCCGGGATAAGACCTGGCTACCCCAAGTCGTCCAGACACTCGGACACCGGTTTGCTGATGCAAGAGAATATCGGGGTGTCCAGCAGCGTATAAGGCCGGGCCTTGGATTCCCGAAGTTCCATGACTAGGTCCAAGAACGACGACGGATCGTCGGTCTCGAACCCCAACACGAACTCTTGGTCGTCCAACCCGAACGAGTAAGCGGTGCTTATCTTTACGTCCGGGTACTTATGGCCGATGACGAAGTGCTCGTTCATCAACTCCTGCCGTTCTTCCTTGGGCAACTGGTACCACTCGTGGGTCTTGACGAAGGGATAGATGAAGAGATACTTTCGGCCCACAATGCGCATCGTGGCGCTGGCCCCTTCCTGTCCCTCATGCCGGTGTTCCACAATGTAGGGCGAGCGGCGGGTCATGGCCAAATAGGAGTAGGAAGCGGTCAAGTACGGGCCCAGGCTGGTCCGGTTGAGCTGCGCCATCAACTCGTTAATGGCCTCCAATGATGGGCTGACCTTCCACAACAATAAGTCGGCGTCACCCCGGGTACCCACCAGGCTGTAGCTGGACATGGCCACCCGGTCTGAAAACTCGTCCAGCACCTGAGCGAACTGCTGCTTGCCGTCGCTGCGCTGTTCGGAGGGCAGAAGCCGCCACTTGGGATCGACTTTAAAGAACGAATACTTAACGAAGTCGCGCCGGGCCTGTTCATCCATACAACCGGTACCTCACTAATGGTCAAAAACGCCGGGGAGGCGCGGAACGCATTTGGTTCCCATCATACCAACCGGCTTCAGCGAGTAGCAACGCGCCCCTCGGCGAATGTAGCGGGGCCAACCAGCCGTCCCTTCCCCAGACCGCATGGTCATTCCCGGTCCGTTGATTTCCTAAACCGTGGTGCTACAATCTCCCCAGTCCGCTACCGCAATCGCGTTTTCAACCGTCGGCGCCCGGCGCAGAAAATTTGAGTGATAGGTTTCAAATCAAGGGAATGGCATTTGCGGGGGTGAAAGTTCCATTCCGGCGTTTTCGCTCACTAGAGGCCTGGATTTGGATCTGCGGACTTGTTGCCGTGGCCGCAATGGACCCTCAGTCGGAAAGGCACTTCACCATCTTCTTGCCCGACTTGTTTTTTGACATCAAGAGTCCCGGTTACGGCCTGGGCCATTCGATCTCGTTCTTGTTTAGGGGTGACTTACAGCAGTCACTAGAGGCCCATTACCTAGGACCGCTGGCCGTGTTGATCATTCTGCATCGGGTTCAACATCTCTTTTTCAGACAGCCCTCGCTTCCTGGTTCCAAGTAGCTATTTGAATCACATGGGGGGTAATCATGCCGGACGTTCTGCAGCTATTTCCCGAGGCCGAGGGTGAAGAGCAGCTTTTGCTCTCTGGCCTTGTATCCGATATGACAGATAACCAAGCCCAAACTTTCTCCGTTGCCTACCGGGCACAACGAAAAGATCCAACGACAACTCTCATTTTGACCGTCCTCGGGTTCGTCATACTCGCAGGGATTGGAAGATTCTACATTGGTAGTATCGGAATGGGAATTCTCTATCTCCTGACCGGAGGGTTGTGTTACGTAGGCACGATAATAGACGTAATCAACTACAAAAAAATAACTTTCCAAGTCAATCTTCTGAAGGCCCAACAGATCGCGACGGTGGCCAAAGCCCAGCGTAGCACCTGAAAAGATTTGGATTCCCCCGAGTGCCGACCGGGTTTGAGAAATGCCACTGTGACATCGCAGAAGAAACCCTTCTCCCACCAAATTGGGAGAAGGGTTTTTCTCATCGCCGAGGCCGTGTAGCACCGAAGCCAGGCGGTATTTCCTCACCGGTGGTGCTACAATCTTCGAAGCCCTCTACAGACGCGGCGTACTCAGACAATAATTGCGAGGTGTCTTCGATGGTGGCATTGGGCACGGCCCCATATACCTACGAAGTCGACGAGGAGTGGGGCAAGCTTCCCGACGGTTGGTCGTACAAAGAGGCCGCCGCAGTCGGCGTGGACGCCAACGACAACGTCTACGTTTTCAGCCGCGGCGACCACCCACTGATCGTTTTCGACGCCGCCGGAAATTTCTTGCGCTCCTGGGGCGAGGGCACCTACCCCCGGGCCCACGGCGTTACCATGGGTCCTGACGACAGCATATTCTTGACCGACGACGGCGACCATACCGTGCGTAAATGCCGGTTGGACGGCACAGTGCTATTCACTCTGGGCGTGCCGGGCACGCCTGCGCCATTCATGAGCGGCAACCCGTTCAACCGCTGCACCCACGTGGCCATCGACCCCCATACCGCCGAGTTTTATGTGTCCGACGGATACGGCAACGCCCGGGTACACAAGTATTCTCCCGAAGGCAAGCTCCAATTTTCCTGGGGAGAGTCGGGGACCGGCCCCGGCGAGTTCAACATCGCCCACAACATCGCCACCGATAAGGACGGTTGGGTCTACGTGGCCGACCGTGAAAACCACCGCATTCAGATTTTCGACAAGAGCGGCAAATTCGAGACTCAGTGGACAAACATGGCGCGTCCTTGCGGACTATATATTGACCCCACCGGAGACCAAAAAGTCTACATCGGCGAGTTGGGCGTGGCCATCGTCCCCAACCATGAGGCGTTTGGGCTAGGTCCCAGGGTAAGCATCCTGGACATTCACGGCAACGTGCTGGCACGCTTGGGCGATGGGCCCGAGAGCGAGGCGCCGGGAAGGTTCATCGCCCCACACGGGGTCTGCATCAACTCCAAAGGCGACATCTTCGTGGCCGAGGTCTCTTGGACTAACACAGGCAGCAAACTGGACCCGCCTCGGGAAGTACGCTCACTACAGAAGCTCTCACGTTCCGGTTAGTGGCCAGAAGCGCCGGGTTTTCGCAGGCAGGCACATGGAGATAAGGCTGGGCAGTCTGGTCAGGGACGCGCGGGAAGCCGTTGGCACCGCGGTGATCATCGACGTGTTCCGGGCATTCACCACTGCCGCCATCGCCTTAGACCGGGGCGTAAACGAAATTGTACTGGTCGCCGAGATCGACGAAGCTCTGGCGCTGCACAATAGAGGCGTTGGCGACCTCATCATGGGCGAGGTCGGCGGCGCGCGGCCCGACGGCTTCGACTTCGGAAACTCACCGCACGAAATATCCCAGGCCGATGTGGCTGGCAAGACCTTGGTACAGTCCACCCGAGCCGGTACGGTGGGCGTGGCTGCGGCGTCACGAGCCGACACGATATTTCTGGGGTCGTTCGTGGTGGCCCAAGCCACTGTCGATGCCGTACGTGGGGAAAAGCCAGAGACCGTGTCCATCATTGCCATGGGCGACCAAGGCGTGGTGCGTTCCGACGAGGACGAACACTGCGGCATCTACCTGCGCAACATCCTGGAAGGACGCCGTCCGGACTTTGGCGCTGTGAAAGACCTGATCATGGCCGGCGGCGCCACCCAGAAGTTCTTCGACAAGAACCTGCCCCAGTTCCACCCCGAGGACGTGACATTGGCTCTGGAAGCAGACCGGTATCCGTTCGCCATGAAGATCAGCCGCGAAGACGGCCTGCTGGTTGCCCGCAAGCACGTGATTTAACGGCTAGGTGAGGCAGGGGCTACTATAGAGTCCTCGGGAATCTCACGCCACAAGTTCATTTCTTGACCGAATGATAAAATTCCTGATATGACGACGAAAGCGGAAGCACGGGTGAGAGTATCCGCCTTGGTGGCCGCGTTCGAGGCGCTGACTCCCGGTCAGGTTCAACGCACCAACGAGGAAGCCACCAAGCAAGGATACATCCTTCCTCTATTGCACGCCCTAGGATGGAACCCTGAAGACGTGAATGAGGTAGCGCCCGAAGAAAGGGCACGATCGGGTCGCGTGGACTATGCTTTCCGAATTCGCGGGGTTTCCCGGTTCTATCTAGAGGCGAAACCTCTGCGAGACGAGTTAACTGCACACCCGGAATGGGTGAGCCAAGCGGTCTCATACGCTTACAACAAGTCCATCCCCTACGTGGTGCTGACCAACTTTAAAGACCTCTGGGTCTTCAACGGGGATGTAAGGCCCCAACGGTTCCTCACCTTAAGCTCCGGTCAGTACTTAGACGAGATCGACCTCCTATGGCTACTGTCCAAAGATGCAACGGAGCAGGGGTTGTTGGAGCGTGAAGCCGAAAAGCACGGCGCGCTGGCGCCACGGGTGTCCGTGGAGCGGCGACTGTACGAGGACTTGGCTCAATGGCGAGGGCGGCTGTCGCGGGAGCTGCATCTGTACCAGCCTGGGCTCTCCCTAGCCCTTGTGGACGAGACAGTGCAGCGGCTATTCAACCGCCTAATATTCATCCGCTCATGCGAGGACTGAAGGATAGAGGAACCGGTTCTGCAACCACTGGCCCGGCAGTTTCAAGGCCGCACGTTGCGGGGCTCCCTATGGGACGCGCTGAAGCGAGTGTTCGTCGAGTTCGACCGTGGCTACGACAGCGAATTGTTCGCCGCCCATGTCCTCGATATGCAGGCCCACTTCCAAGATGACTCACTTTCGACCATCATGGAAGGATTATATTGGCCGCCAGGTGGTCTGGTCGCCTACGATTTCAGCGTTATCGACGCGGATGTGCTGGGGCGAGTTTACGAGCAATACTTGGGGCACGTGTCGCAGATGGTACGGCAACGGCACCAAGAGCTACAAGCACGGTTGGACCTAGGAATGCCGCAAGACCAGGCATTAGCGGAAACGTTGGAGGTTATCCAGCGGCCCCAACGACGCAAGGCCCAAGGAATCTACTACACCCCACAATGGGTGGTGAACTACATCGCGGGGCAAACGGTGGGGCGGTTCCTCCATGAACACGAGAATAGATCCGACGCCATCCACGATATGAAAATCCTGGATATGGCCTGCGGGTCCGGCTCTTTCCTAATCCGGGCCTACGACGAACTGCTAGAGCACCACAGTCAAGGGCGACCGCCGGAGTGGGTCTTTTCCGATGAGAGGCTCAATATCTTACGGAACAGCATCTATGGTGTGGACTTGGACCCACAGGCGGTTGAGATCACTCGGTTGAACCTCCTACTGCGGGCTCTCCGTGAGCGTCAATTGCTGCCGGAGTTACGTGACAACATCAAGCGGGGAAACTCGCTCATCGCGCAAGGTGCGTCGGAGAAGCACCCTTTCGTGTGGGAGCGAGAGTTTCCAGATGTCATGCAGGAGGGCGGGTTCGACGTGGTGATTGGAAATCCGCCCTACGTACGTATTCAGAGCCTGCCCCGGGACGACGCTGACTACTACCGCAATCACTACGAGAGTGCCTTTGGGTCTTTCGACATCTATGTGATGTTCATCGAGCAGGGACTGCGATTGCTCAAGCCAGGCGGGAGGCTGGGATTCATCACCTCAGGCAAATTCCTCAAGGCCGAGTACGGAAAGAGGCTTCAACAACACATCCGGCGTGAGGCTACGGTAGAGGAAATCGTAGACCTCAGCGCACAGCAGGTCTTTAGCGACGCCACCACCTACCCGGTAATGCTGGTGCTGCGCAAGGGAGCCAAAGAGCGGAGGTTGCGATACACCTTTGTGCCGGAGAGCGCGATGGCGATCAGGTCTGAACGCGATGTGGGCCAAGTATCCAGCCTAGAGGTAGGACAGGATCGCTAACTGAAGGACGCTGGCCTCCCCGTCCACGGCGTCGTGTAGGGGAGCCGAGGAACGCGCAAGTAAATCCCCTGGAGGAGTTGTGCCCAGAACTCTTTGTTGGGTTGCAAACCAGCGCGGACAAAGTTTTTGTAGTCGAAGTCAGGGATCGCGATGATTTGGTTAGCGTATATTCCAGGGCCACGAAAGCACACCATCTGCTGGAGCCAGGTCTGCTTCATCCAATCCTCGTTGGCTCGGCACAAGTACACCGCTGGCGCGTGGATGACCGAAATTTGGCTGTCATTTTCCCATATGAAGGCGTTAAAGGAACAGAATTAATTTCTACTGAACGCCTAGAAGAGGAGTGGCCCAAGACATGGGAGTACCTTTCGGAGTGCAAACATCTGCTTATGAAACGGGAGCACGGTAGGATACCGGAAGACCGCTGGTATGGTTACGTCTACCTCAAGAACCATGAAGAATTTTTGGGAAACCATCCCAGAATTCTGGCAACAGCGATGGCGTCGGAACCGAGTTTCGGGTTAGATCAGGAAGGAAGATTCTTCTTCACCGGTGGCGGTTCATCGGGGATTTATGGCATTAATGTAAATCCTTCTCTCGACTTGGCTCCTGAATATCTCTTGGGGCTTCTGAACAGCCAATATCTGGGCTGGGAACTGCGACAGATTAGCTCACCGTTTAAAGGTGGGTACTACGTTCAACGTCCGCAATACCTACGTCGGCTCCCTATCCGCGCCCTCGATCTGGGCAAACCATCTGAAAAGCGGCAGCACGATGGTGTCGTGGGTCTGGTGATGGAGATGCTCACGTTGGAGGAGCGGCTAAGGCCGCTGCGGGACACCCCCAGCGAGGAGCGCGCCTACTTGGAACGGCGCGTCGCTCAAGTGGACCGGGCCATCGACGAAGCGGTTTATACATTGTACGGCCTCGCGGACTGGGAGAGGCGGTTGGTTGAGGGGAATGACTAACGCCCCAAGGTGCCCACTCTTTAGTGCTGAAACCGTTCCAAATCCAAGTATTCGGCTCCGGCCACTTCGGTGCTGCCTTGGGTTACCAAGTCGGCGATTATGTGGCTCATCCCGGTGCTCCAGAGGATGCCTTTTCGGCCCGCTCCGGTAGCCACAAACACGTTCTCCCAGCCGGGCAGCTTGGCCACGATGGGCATCCCGTCTGGGGTAATCGGACGCAGGCAGGCTGTCTGTTGCACCAATTCAGCCCGCCAGAGGCCCGGCGCCATCTTCAGCAAGTCCTCCATAACGCTATCGCGACCGGCGGCAGTGGTGTTGTCGTTGAACCCCGAATCTTCTTCGGTGGTCCCGGCCCAGATCAAGCCATCGGGTTTGGTCGCTGCGTAACTGCCCGCGTAGTTGAGCCCCACTCGCAACGGTCCTAACTCGGAACGCAACCGGAGTATCTCGCCTTTGAGGGGCGTCACCGGCAAGCGCACACCGCACCATTCAGAGGCCTGCTGGGCCCAGGGCCCCATCGCCAGCACCACGGCGCCGGCATCGAACCGGCCATCTTCCACAGCAACTCCGGTGCACCTTCCGCCAGCAGCTTCCAGACCGGTAACACGGCGCTGGACCATGCTCAACCCATGCCGCTCTCCAGCCCGGACGGCGGCCAGCACCATCCGGTAGGGCTCAACCGACCCAGAGCCTTGCTGATGGAGCGCGCCAATGCAGTCACGGTTGATTTGCGGCTCCAAATCCTTGGCGTCTTCGTAGTCCAGCCACTCCACACCAAAACCGCCGACCCCTCGCATCCAGTCCAAATCCGCTTTCGCGGCACGGGTCTCCACATCGTCAAAGGCCAGGTAGAGCCGGTCTTGGGTTTGAAAATGAAGATCGATTCCGGTGCCTGCCTGAAGTTCCCGCGACAACGACCGGTGCCGGCCGTAGGACCACAGGCTGAACTCCAGTAACGGCTCCGGCAGGCCCACACCGTGCAGTGGGTCCAAGCCACCAAAAGCGAACCCCGAGGCGTGGCTTCCCAGGGAGTCGGCTTCCAAAACAGTCACCTTGAGACCCCGCCTCGATAACAGGTAGCCGCTGAGGCACCCAACGATTCCCCCACCGACCACCACGACATCACGCGAATTGGTGCTCAACTCTTAAAACTCCTGGCTGCTGGACTTAGAGATTCGCTCAGCGGTTAAAGGCCCTTGAACCACTCCTCGAAGCGGTCCAGCAGCTTTGTTTCACCGGCGGCCTTCAGTTTACCAGAGCGCAGACCCTCCGCCGCGCTCCGTCGGCCGTAGGTGAACAGACTCGGTAGACAAGCCCGGCCAATCTGGGGCAGGGCAGCGGTGAGCTTCCCGTTGGCGGCGGTATTCCGTTCGTTGTACAATCCAAAACGCTAGGCCAAAACACGAAACCGAAGGCCCACACTTAGGCAGGAACTTGCTCTAATGAAGATGTGCTTCTTCCACCTGATGCCCTACCAGCAACTTCCCGACAATTTCGAAGAAGATTACCACAGTGTCTGGGTAGACGTCCCCAACTCGCTGTTCGATCCCAAGAAAGGGCATCGCATGTATGCCGATTTCTTGGACGAATTGGAGTTCGCGGACCAGTTGGGCTTCGACGGCATCTGTGTCAACGAGCACCACAGCAACGCCTACGGGCTGATGCCCTCCCCCAACTTGATGGCCTCGGCCATGGCACGCGGCACGTCTCGGGCCGCCATCGTCGTATTGGGCAACAGCCTGGCCCTGTACAACCCGCCGATCAGGGTTGCGGAAGAGTTTGCCATGCTCGACGTGTTGAGCGGCGGCCGACTGATTGCCGGGTTCCCGCTGGGCACGGCCATGGACACCGTCTTTGGGTACGGACAAGTGCCGGTCACCCTGCGAGAAAAATACCAAGAAGCCCATGACCTCGTGATCAAAGCCTGGACAGAACGGGAGCCTTTCTCGTTCAACGGCAAATACAGCCAATCGCGCTACGTCAACATCTGGCCGCGCCCCTATCAGCAACCCCGTCCGCCCATCTGGGTGCCCGGCAGCGGCAGCTTGGAAACCTGGGACTGGACCATCAAAAATGATTATGTTTACTGCTACCTGAGCTATTCCGGCTACAAAGTAGGCAAAGCCATTCTCGACGGCTTTTGGGAGGAGATGGACCGGCAGAACAAGGAGTTCAACCCCTACCACGCTGGGTTCCTTCAGTTGGTGGCAGTTTCGGAGACCGACGCCCAAGCCGAAGAATACAAGGATTCCATCGAATATTTCTTCAAGAAGTGTCTGCACATCCACAGCGGGTTCGGCAATCCGCCGGGCTACCGCTCGGCGCGCACCAACAGCTCGGAAGCCGCCGCTTCCACTCTCGTGTCCCGCCAAAAGCAGCTCTCCGGATTCACTTGGACCGACTACCTCGAAGCCGGAAACGTCATTGTTGGAGGGCCGGAGACGGTGCGCCAAGAGTTGTCCCACGCCATCAAGGAACTGCGAGTCGGCAACCTCATGCTGCTGCTCCAGTTCGGCGACATGCCCAAGCAACTGGCTATGAAAAACACCGAGCTATTCGCCAAAGAGGTTATGCCCTACGTAAAGGACCTATGGTCCGAGTACGACACTCGGTGGTGGCCGGAAGGGGTGGCCGTCACCCCGGTCGATGCTGCGGCAATTTAGCCGGTCGGCGGGCCCCGGTCTGCGGTCCATCGAGGAGATAACCAGTGACGACCGGTGAGATCTCAGCCAACGACCCTTACCCGCGCCAGCGTATCGACGCCGGTGGTATGGAAATGGCGTATGTGGATGCCGGGGCCGGCGACCCGATTGTCTTGCTTCACGGGAATCCCACATCTTCTTACCTTTGGCGGAACATCATCCCCCACCTAGTCCCGTTGGGCCGCTGCTCGGCGCCCGATTTGGTGGGCATGGGCGACTCCGGCAAGACCCCCGACGGGTCGTACCGATTCGCCGACCATAGTCGTTATCTCGACCGGTGGTTCGATGCGGTGTTGCCTGCCGGGCCGGTGACCTTAGTGGTGCACGACTGGGGCTCGGCCCTCGGATTTCATTGGGCCTACCGGCACCCGGACCGGATCAAAGGCCTCGCCTACATGGAGGCTATCGTGCAACCGGTGACTTGGGCGGACTGGCCGGAACAGGCTCGCCACGTATTCCAGGGATTCCGCTCACCGGCAGGTGAGGAAATGGTTCTGGAAAAGAACGTCTTCGTGGAACGGGTATTGCCAGGCAGCGTGCTGCGCACCCTGTCCGAAGACGAAATGGCCGTGTACCGGCGTCCCTATCTGCAACCCGGGGAGTCGCGCCGCCCAACGCTCACTTGGCCCAGGGAGATACCAGTAGAGGGCGAGCCTGCCGACGTAGTGGAAATCGTCACAAAATACGGGGAGTGGCTGTCCACAAGCGCCGTGCCCAAGCTGTTTATCAACGCTGACCCCGGCGCAATTCTGCTGGGGGCTCAGCGAGAATTCTGCCGCTCGTGGCCCAACCAGCGGGAGGTAACCGTGAAAGGGGTCCACTTCATTCAAGAAGACTCCCCCAACGACATTGGGGCCGCAATCGCCGAATGGTATTCATCCCTCTGATTTAATTTCTCATCCCGGTTCTTATCCCAATTTCAGCCGAAAATCCTCTTGGAGTTGCCATGCCGGAAACCCTGACATTGGAATTGCGCGGTGGGGACTTTCACGCCGAGGTGGTCCGCGATGGCCAAGGACCGCCGCTGGTTTACCTGCACGGGGCCATCGGCCAGAAGGGCTGGGCGCCGTTCCTAAGCCGCCTGGCCCAGAATTTCACGGTGTATGCTCCCTACCTGCCCGGCTACGGGAAGTCTACCGGTCTGGAACGCTTGGACGATGTCACCGACCTGACGCTGTACCAGTTCGAGCTGTTGGATGCCCTGGGGATTTCCCGGGCCCACGTTGTCGGCCATTTCTTCGGAGGCATGATCGCGGCTGAAATGGCGGCCATGTCTCCCTCCTATGTAGACAAATTGGTCTTGGCGGCGCCCGCCGGACTGTGGAGCGATTCTGAACCGGTGGCGGACTTGATGGCCATGTCCGCCGAGGACCTTCAAGACACTCTGTGGTCCGCGCCCTCCAGTTCCATGAGCATTTCACCAGCCGATTACGAGGCCAACGCCCGTCTGCGGGAGGTCCTGGCCGCAGACCGCATGCAAGACCTGGCGGCCGTGGGGAAGTTCACCTGGCCCATTCCCGACCGCGGGCTCAAGCGTAGAGCGTACCGAATCAAGGCCACCACGCTGCTAATCTGGGGAGAGAAGGACAGGATCAACCCACCTTGGTACGCGGGGGAATTTGAGCGCTTGATTCCGGGCGCTCGAGTTTCGATGCTGCCCAACGCCGGTCACCTGCTGATGTTGGAGCGAGGCGAGGCCTTCGCCGACGCGGTCACCGAATTCTTGTCTTGATAGCGGTCTCAGCCTGACGCCTCCGATCCTATTTAAAGGCCGTGGGGGCCGTGGACGGCATAGGTGAGAGGCGGTTATCATGGTTCCTAATTGCAACAGAATCCTTCGGAGTCCCAGTGGTAACCGATACCCAAGCGCACCTTACTAAATTGGAAGCCGCCATCCAGCGGATGGGCTCGGTAATTACCGCTTTTTCCGGTGGTGTGGACAGCACGCTGGTGGCCGTCGCCGCTCATAGAGTGCTGGGCGGGAAGGCTTTGGCGGTAACTGCGGTGTCCCCGGCGCTGGCCGCCAGGGAGTTGGAAGAAGCGAAGGGCTTGGCTGCCCAGTTTGGCTTTGCTCACCGGGTTATCGATACCCATGAGATGGACCGTGAAGGATACACGGCCAACTCTCCTCAGCGCTGCTATTTCTGCAAGACCGAACTCTATTCTCGGTTGACCGAATTGGCCGAAAAAGAAGGGTACCTCTGGGTGGCCAACGGCGCCAACACCGATGACAAAGGCGACTACCGCCCCGGAATGCAGGCGGCCTCCGAGCACCGGGTGGGGAGCCCTCTAATCGAAGCGGGTCTAAACAAGTCCACGGTCCGGGAAATCGCCAAGTCCTTGGACATACCGATCTGGGACAAGCCAGCCCAACCCTGCCTCTCCTCCCGGGTACCCTACGGCACCCCGGTAACGACAGAGACTCTGTCCAAGATCGAACAGGCGGAGGACTATCTCCGCAGCCTGGGACTTCGGGAAGTTCGGGCCCGCCACCACGACCGCCTCTGCCGCGTCGAGGTGGGCGAGAACGAACTGGACACCGCGTTCGGCTACCGCAAAGAGATCGCAGCCAACCTGAAAAAGATCGGATACCTGTGGGTGTCGCTGGACCTCTCGGGTCTGCGTTCCGGCAGCCTAAACGACCAGTTGAAAATCGCCCAACCGAAAATCGCCCAACCGAAAATTACCGGGGAGGAGCCGGCCCGCTAGCCCGCCGAGCCAGCTTCTTACCATGCGAGTCGCTTACATCCAGTCCATCGGCGGGGCCAGCGGTGACATGATTTTGGGCGCGCTCATTGACCTCGGGCTGCCGCTGCCGCTGCTTCTAGACGAGCTGTCCAAGCTCGGGGTCTCCGGTTATCGCATCGAGGCTTCGGAAGAGACCCGCTGCGAAATTCGTGGCACATACCTGAAGGTCCAACTGGACGACCCCACCCGCCATTCGCCGCAGCATTTCCTGGAAACCGTGAAGGGCAGCAGCCTGCCCCAGACAGTAAAAGACCGCTCCTGCAGGGTCCTGAATGCCTTGTGGCGCGCCGAAAGCAGGGTTCACGGCGAAGCCCAGGAAACGCTGGAACTGGAAGAATTGGGCACCCTGGATACCTTGGTCGACGTGGTCGGAACCTCCATCGGACTGCATAATCTCAGGGTCGAACGCGTTTACGCCGCGCCCTTGGTGTTGGGTGCCGCGTCGCCGCCCCGGCGCCTCGGCGGCTACTCCAACCCATCCCCGGCTACGCTGGAGTTGGTCGCTGCCGCCAAGGCTCCGGCCGCAGCCGACAATCCCATTTACGAGAACGCCGGTGAACTTACCACCCCCACCGGGGCGGCCCTGATTACAACCCTGGCCGAGTTCAAACGGCCGGCTTTTAACGTGGAGGGTGTGGGCGTCGGCCTGGGAACCAAAGACCCGGCGGAATTCTCCAACGCTCTACGGATCTGGCTGGGCGACACCTCGGAAACGGACAAATCCGACATTCTCCAAGAGGGGCGGGTGGTACTCCTAGAGACCAATCTGGACGACGTAACCGGAGTGGCCTTGGGCTACACTCAAGAGAAGTTATTCGAGCTGGGCGCACTGGATGTCTGGTACACACCGGTACAAATGAAAAAGAACCGCCCCGGGACAGTCTTGTCCGCCCTGGTGCCCAATCACCTAGAGCGGGCAGCCTTCGAACTCATCCTGCGGGAGACTCCCACCCTGGGCATCCGCACGCGGAACGTTGACCGTTACGTGGCCGACCGGCACAGCACCACGATAGAAACGGAGTTTGGTGCGGTAAGTGTCAAAGTAAAATCGCTGGAGGGCCGACCCGTAAGCGCGGCCCCTGAACCCGACGACTGTCGGCGCATCGCCAGTGAGTCTGGAATACCGTTCCATGACGTATACCAGCGGGTTACGGAAGCCGCCCGGCGTCAACTCCTAGGCTGAATACGCCTGGAGCCCCATACAACTAAGAGCCGACGGAGTCACACCATTCAACCGAACCGCCTTCGCGAACTACTGGAAAAATTCAAAGAGAACGGTATAAGCGTAGAGGACGCACTCGGCCACTTGCGGGATCTACCCTACCAGGACCTGGGTTTCGCCAAGGTCGACCACCACCGTCCCCTGCGCACCGGCTCGCCTGAGGTGGTGTTGGGCAAAGGCAAGACTCCGGCGCAGGTTGCTGAAATCGTGGCGGCGTTGAAGGACCGAGGCCACCCGGTGTTGGTGACCAAGACTGACCACGAAACATTCGAAAGCGTCGTCCGGACAACCTCAAACGCCACATTCAACGAGCTTGCCAACGCGATAGTCGTGCCCGTTTCTCAGCCCACTACAAAGGAGACTGGTCTCTTGGTGGTGACCGCCGGGACGGCCGACCTGCCGGTGGCCGAAGAGGCCTCGCTCACCGCTGGCCTCATGGGCCACCAGGTCGAGTTGGTCTCCGACGTGGGAGTAGCCGGTCTGCACCGGTTGCTGGACCAATTGCCGGTCATCCAGCAAGCGCGAGTGATCGTTGTTGTCGCCGGGATGGACGCGGCGTTGGTGGGAGTGGTCGCCGGTTTGGTTTCGGCCCCGGTGATCGCCGTGCCCACCAGCACCGGCTACGGGGCCAGCTTCGAGGGCCTGGCGGCCCTGCTCAGCATGCTAAATAGCTGCGCGCCAGGGGTGGCGGTGGTGAACATCGACAACGGCTTTGGCGCTGGCTACTTAGCCTCCCAAATAGCCGCCGGCACCGGCACAGCCGGGTTTTCTACCTCCGGCGGGGCATAACGCACACCAATTTGATCTCACGTTACGGTTGCTTGATCCTTGTAATCGTAGTTGCTCTGGCTTTTCTAACCAGCCTGATGACCTGCCGCATCAGCGGTGTACCTTTTTCGGAGACCGGTGCAACTGCGACGGATAGCGTTACTGAGGTGGGGCAAGGCAACCCTTAGCCCCTCCACTCAGGTAGCGGCCCACCACTAAACCTCCACCACGTTCTCCAAGTGGCTGATCCTCTGGAGTTTGCCGTTCTTGTCTAGGTGCACGGAGACGAGGTCGATGCGCCAGGACGCGTTCGCCGCGTCGCTGGGCTGTAGCTGGGTCTGAAGGTAGTCTTGTGCGGTGGCGGCCAGGTGCTGGGCCTTGGCGGGAGTTATGGATTCTTCGGGGATGCCGAAGTCGCTGCCCCGGCGGGTTTTTACTTCAACGAAGACCAATTCTTGGCCCTGCCGGGCAACGATGTCCACCTCGCCCCAGCGGCAGCGATAGTTGGTGGCCAGCAACGCGTAGCCCTGGGCCTCCAAGTGCAGCCGGGCTTGGGTCTCTCCCCACTGCCCCAGACGGCCGCGGGCCGAGGTCATGGAACCGCCGAGCTAGCTAGTACCATGCGCGCTTGGGCCACCGGCGCGAACGAGCGGCGGTGGATATCGCAGGGGCCCAGTTCACGCAGTTGTTCCATGTGGTACATCGTTGGATAACCTTTGTTTTTAGCAAAGGCGTAGCCCGGATACCGATCTTCGTAGTCCCGCATCATGCGGTCCCGGGCAACCTTGGCGACGTTGGAGGCGGCGGCTATCGAGTAGCTGACACTGTCACCCTTGACGATGGTGTCGTATTCGTAAGGACAGTCACGGACGTGGATGTAGTCGAGTAGCAGGTGGGCTGGTTCCAGAGGAAGGTCGGCCACCGCCAGCAGCATGGCCCGAAATGACGCCCGGCCGATGCCCATGAGGTCAATTTCCGCGGGTTCCACCTGGCCCACGCCCCAAGCCACGGCATTTTCCTCAACGGCCTCGACGGCCCGTTCTCGTTGGAGCCGGGTCAGCTTCTTGGAGTCGTCCAGCAACTCCAGCCATTCCTCGGAGCCGGTGAGGTGCGGAGGCAGGACCACGGCGGCGGCTACGACTGGCCCTGCCAGAGGGCCCCGGCCCACCTCATCCACACCGGCGACAATACCCACGCCTCGACGGCGCAGCCCTAGTTCAAAAGCGAGGTCCGGCACAGGCCACCTCCCCATCTGACGGGTAGGTTTCTGGGCGGAATTCCGAGGAGAGGTCACACCGCAGCCGGGGATAGCTCGCTGTTCTCTGCCCGTTCGTCTGCTGGTTTATTCGAAGTTTCAATCGTCCCCCCGCCCAACAACACATCGCCTTGGTAAAAAACCGCCGCCTGACCCGGAGTTACCGACCGTTGGGGCTCCCGGAACCGGACCAGGGCCTGGTCGCCGCGCGTATAAAGTTCCGCTGCGGCCTCGTATGACTTGTAACGGATTTTGACACCCACCGCCACCGGCACTTCCGGTGAGCGGCCTTTGCCGTCAATAAAATTCACGCCGGAAACCCACATTTCGCTGGAGTAGAGCGCCTCTTCCGGACCCACCACGACCCGGTTGGCCGCAGGCTCCAGACGGATTACGTACCTTGGTTCTCCTTGCGAGATTCCCAAGCCCCGGCGCTGGCCGACGGTGTAGAACTCAATGCCTTCGTGGTGGCCCAAGACCGCGCCATCCAGATCCACGATTTCCCCGCGGCTGGTGGTGGTCTGCTCCCGAAGGAACGATTTGTAATCGCCCAGTGGCACGAAACAGATGTCCTGGCTGTCGGGCTTGTCGGCAGTAACCAGTCCGGCCTCCAGGGCCAGTTGCCGGATTTCCTCTTTGGGATAGGCCCCCACGGGCATTAGGGTGCGGGCCAACTGTTCTTGGTTCACGCCGAACAGCACGTATGATTGGTCCTTCCGATGATCAACGGCTTTTCGCAGGACGAAACCTTCCTGCGTCCGGTCTATCTGGGCATAGTGGCCCGTGGCGACGAAATCGGCGTCCAGAATGTCGGCACGGCCCATCAAGTGGCTGAACTTGATCTTATCGTTGCAGGCGATACACGGATGGGGAGTGCGACCGCTCCGGTACTCCGAAACGAAGTAGTCCATGACGTGGGAGCGGAACTCCCGTTCCATGTTCAAGACATAGTGCGGAATGCCAAGCTTCCGGCAAACCGCCCGGGCGTCCTCGACATCGTCCAGGGTGCAACAGCCCTGATGGTCGGCGGGCAGCGCCGATTCGTCCAGGCTGTACAGTTTCATGGTGACGCCAACGACGTCGTAGCCCTCCCGCTGCAAAAGCAGGGCGGCTACCGAAGAGTCGACGCCGCCGCTCATGGCGACGACTACTTTTCCAGGCTTGGCGCGCGCGTTCATTAGCTCAGGAGCCTCCGGTCTCAGACTAGCACAACGGAATCCGTCGATACAACCAAAATTCTCGGAGCATCGCTGTTGGTGTTCCCCCAACTTCCAGGAGAGTTTCGATTTTGTCTTATTGTTGGCTTAGGCTCACAATCTGATTTCTGGTAGAGTTGAATTTGCTCCGGTGAATTTACGCCGGGCCAGCCCGGCAGAAACCGCCTAGAGAACCAAAAAAATGGCAGACCCAGAACCACCCTTTAACTCAGCCCAATCGTTTTGCGGCAACTGCGGCACGGCAGTTCGGGCCGGAGACCGCGCTTGCCCTAACTGCGGCACGGAACTGGGCGTGCCCATCAGCCCCGCCGATTCAACCCCGGCTCCACCATTGGATTACGTCCCTTATTGCCGTAGCTGCGGAACAACTGTTCCGTGGGCGGAGTCCAACAGCTGCCTACGGTGCGGAGTCGCCCCTCTGTGCTCGGAGCATTTTGACGATGCAACAGGGATGTGCAGCGACTGCATCGCCGCCCAGACCAATTTAGGCCCAGCCTTAGAAACCGATATACCCAGCAGCGGCCCGTGGGCCCAGGCCCGCCCGAGCGTTGCTTGCCACAACTGCGGGTCCCGCCTACGCCAGGGAGTACGCTACTGTCCGCAATGCGGGTCGGAACAAGCCGCCGGTCCTGTGACCTCGGCCTCGGGGGAAGTCGAGTACATGGGGTTCTGGGTACGGTTCGTTGCCACAGTAATCGACGCGGTGATCACGGGAATTGTGGCCGCGATTCTCGGCAGCGCCATCGGTATACCCTTTCTCGGCTCTGTAATCTCGGTCTTTTACTACATCATATTCACCGGGTTGCGCGGACAGACTCCGGGCAAGATGCTAATGCGCATTCAGGTGGTGGACGCAGAAGGCAACATTCCCAGCTGGACCCAGGTCATCATGCGCGAGTTAATCGGGAAGCTGATCTCTGGAGTTGTATTGCTTCTCGGCTACATCTGGGTGGCTTGGGACCCACGAAAACGAGGCTGGCACGACTACATCGCTCGTACATTCGTAGTCCGGAAAGAGCGACCCGGCTAGGCTCCGGTGGCTGAGGTGCCCAAGCAGATCGTCATCTGCTAGACTGTCCCGGCAATTTAGCCGGTCCTAGAAGGACCAACGGGGGATCAGATGGCAGTAACTTTTGGCACTTCAATGCCGACCCGAGGTGTTCTGGCTACTCCGGAACACCTGCGCACCTTGGCCCAACGGGCCGAAGACCTGAGCTTCGACCACATCTGGGTGAGCGACCATGTAATTCTGCCCCGCCAGGTCGATTCGTTTTACCCCTATGCCGCCGATGGCGTGGCGACTTTCCTGCCGGACGAACCGTACTTCGAGCCTCTGGCGGCACTGAACTTTCTGGCGGGCTGCACCCAGCGGGTCCGTCTGGGCACCCACGTGCTCATCCTTCCCTATCGGAATCCAGTCCTGGCCGCCAAATTAATTTCTACTCTGGACGTGTTGTCCAGCGGCCGGGTGATATTGGGCGCTGGCGTGGGTTGGATGGAAGAGGAGTTCCAAGCCCTAGGTCTGGATACCTTCAAGCAACGAGGCGCTGTAACCGACGAATACATTGAGCTTTACAAGGAACTTTGGACCAAGGACCAGCCGTCGTTTCAGGGAGAGCATTATCAGATCTCCGGCAGCGGATTTTCTCCCAAGCCAACCCAAAAACCTCATCCTCCTATTTGGATCGGAGGGCACACCGGCCCGGCCATCAGACGGGCCGCAAAATATGGGGACGGCTGGATGCCCATCGGCCTCAGGCCCCCGGCAATTCTGGAACCCGAAGAGTTGGCGGTTAAGATCGCACAGTTGCGCAAGCTCACCGTCCAAGCCGGACGGCCGGAAGACGCGGTGGACTTGACCTTCAGCACCGATGTCGTATTCAACGATGCCGCGGGCGCCTCACGCCCGATGATGCAGGGCAGGCCGGAGCAAATCGCCGCCGACCTGCGTCAATATCAGGACTTGGGCGTTTCCAATTTCATCATCAGCTTCTCGGCGGGCGACAGCGTCCCCTCGCTACAAGAAAACATGGAACGTTTCTCCCGAGAAGTTATGAGCCTGATCCCTCAGGACTAGCTCGCAGGTCTTTGCGCCTGATCTCGAGGCCGTCAACTAGAATTGCCCGTTGGCCAAAACCAGCGGGCAATTCATTCGCTCGGCATACCAAGGGGATCAAGCAGGGCCAGCGAAGCGGAATTTGTACTTGCGGGCCAAGTCCGCCATGGCTTCTGGCGGTGGGTACCCGTGTTCGTCCACCAAGGGAACCAACTCCTCGAAATAGCGCTCGAAGCCCCCCGGCGACGCTATCAGCAAAAACCTGGCGGGACCTTCACCCGCATTCCAGAACGTGTGAACTGTTCCTCGAGGGATGAGGACAAAGGTGCCGGTAGGGGCGTGAACGTTTTCCTCGCCCAGTTGGATCACGAACTCCCCTTCCAAGACGTAGAAGCCCTCTTCCATCCCATCGTGAATATGGGCTTGCGGTCCCCGGAATCCCGGCCCGGCCCCGTATTCGACCAAGCCGTAATTGCCGGCGGTTTCGCCGCTGTCGGCCAGAAAACGAACGCTGTTGCTTGCAGAGTTGAGCGACTTGCCTTCACCCGGCCGCCGCACCAAGTCATCGGGATTGATCGCTGACATCAAGTAACCTCGCAGTTGATCCTCACCGGATCTAGCTGACCGGGACTTCCGTGACGCCGTATTTTCGTTCCAACTCGTAAATCTGGTCCAGTCCCAAGAGCCCGGCCACGTCCCACCTGGTCCCGAACCGCTCGGGGTTTACCTTTCCGGTCGACTTTAGTTCTTCGAAGGAATCCCTCACCTGCTTGTAGACCAGCCAAATGGTGCTGCCGCAAATCATGAGCCGGTAGCCGAGGGCCGCCACGTCCTTGGTGTTCATCAGGTCCCCGTTGTACATCCGCGGCAGGCCAGCCATATCCTTGGCGTAGTTTCGGATGTCATCCTCGCTTTTGATGCCGTCCACGAACACCAAATCGGCGCCGGCCTCGACATAAGCATTGCACCGGCTAACAGTGTCCGCCCAACCGGTAACGGCGTAGGCGTCGCAGCGGGCGATGATAACAAAGTCAGGGTCGGTCCGGGCGTCTTTGGCGGCCCGAATCTTCTGGACCGCCTCTTCCTGAGGAATTACCTGCTTGCCCTCGAAGAACCCGCATTTCTTGGGAAAGAGTTGGTCTTCGATATGTACCCCGGCAACCCCGGCCATTTCGTACTCGCGTATGGTGCGCCGCACGTTCAGCGGGTTGCCGTAGCCGGTGTCGGCATCGCAAATGACCGGAATGTCGACGGCGGTGGCGATGTATTTGGCGTTGGCGACCATCTCGGTCATGGTCAGCAATCCGACGTCGGGAAATCCGCGTTCGGCGGACGTCCCCGCACCGGTCATGTAGACGGCCTGGAAGCCGACCGACTCAGCGATTTTGGCATGGAGTGCGTTGAGGACGAAGGGGGCAACAACCATCTCTCCGGAGTTGAGCATCTGGCGTAGCTTAGTGGTGTTTTTCATTCCCTGGTCTCCTCTAAATCAGACAACGTTCAGGCAGCAGTAACGGTCTTCCGGATTTTAGCGAATCATACTCCAGGCCGAAGCCGGGCCGCCAGTGGAAGGCGGGGGTCGGGTAGAACGAGGCCGGTTTTAGAGGCCGATTTTAATGGAAGAAAGGGTCAGAGAACGTAGCTGTTCAGGCACTTCCAACTCAGATCCGAAGCCCAGCGCCCGTCGGACCAGTCGTCACCTGCCGCGTTGGAGGTGTAACGCAGGATCGCGAGTCTCCAAACCCGGGCGACCGCCGGAATAGCCAGGTCGATGTACAATCCGCGCGCGAATTCGGTAGCGTCGGCCAAAACCGTATGGGGCAGCCCGCCGTGTTCAAGAAGCGCGATGTGCGGCCGGTATGGATCTTCGTCATCCGAACAGTGAGCGCCAGACAACCCGGCAATGAATTCAGCGCTGTCCACGCGCAACTGGACCAGCGGGTGCTGGGGAGCGGGCATCGGAAAGTCGACACCAGAGACGCCCTTCTGCCGCCGACCCGAATTGTGAAAATCCAGAGAGACACCGCCATTCTCCCGATCGCTGGAAACACCGAAGCAATTGATGGAGAACCGGGGGCTGCGGCGGCGACTTTGGTCGGCGATCCTCGAGATGCCATGTGCCAACAGGTCCAAGGCAGTTTCGGAACATTGGAAATAGGGGATTAGATTCATCCTGAGCATGTGCATCTCGGCAGCCCAGGCACCATATTGGCCGCAGATCAACTGGCGGGCGCGGTAAACCCGCGATGTAAATGACGGCTCGAAGACCAAGTTGATGCCGTACCTGTTGGACAACGGTCTCTCCTCCCAGTGGGCCGAAATACGGTCGGCCCTTTGCTCACAACCCCGAAATTAGGCTAAGACGACTATCTCCCAAATGACCGTGCGGAGGACTCGGCGTGAGGTCCGTCAGCCAACTCTAGAGGCGAACTCGATGAGACCGGCCGCCTCCAGATCGGCAGCTTCCGGGTCGGGCTGTTCCGGCCCGCCCACCGAATAAGGAACGCCGTGACGGTTGATGTAGGCGCCCAACATTCCAGTGGCTTTGGCGGCTCGAATATCCCAACCGTGTGCCGCCACATGCAGAACTTGATTGCTCTCCAGCCCCAGTTGCCTGACCCCGTGGCGGTAGACCTCAGAATGAGGCTTGTAGTACCCGGCCTGTTCAGCCGAAATAGTGCGGTCCACCGGAATGGCGAGAAGGTCCACCACTCGCTCCAACGGTTCCAAGTCGCCGTTGGAGAGCACGGCCAAAGTGTGCTTCTTTCGGAGCTGGCCCAAGCTCTCGTTCACATCGGGGAACAACGTTGGGGTAGCCCGGCTGAGCATGTCTTCGATCTCGTCCTGAGTATGCTCAATCTTCAATTTGGAGAGAAGCTGGCTGAGGGTGACCCGCCGGACCCGTTCAAACGGCGTTCGGCCCCCACCCACTAGAGTGTCGACCATACTCTCATGAAGATAATCCTTCTCCCACGTTTGAACCACGCCCACGGGGTCGCCATCATAGCCTTTGGCGTCGAAGAAAGAGCGAAAGCTGGGCGCGAATGTAGCCTCCAAGTCGAGCAGGGTGCCATACATGTCGAACGTCAAAGCCCGGACCGAATCTAATTGGGTCTGCCGCATGAAGACACTCCGGAACAGTCGA
This sequence comes from Dehalococcoidia bacterium, assembly GCA_965247605.1. Classification (GTDB taxonomy): domain Bacteria; phylum Chloroflexota; class Dehalococcoidia; order Lucifugimonadales; family UBA3495; genus VXOI01. The sequence goes on from CBDFHM010000010.1 coordinate 148,625, forward strand.
GCTCAATGGAGACAGTTGGAACGGGAGACCGGCGCTCAATATGTAAAGTAAAGGCTACCACCGGCACAAAAAGGAAGCCAGCGGCACAGATTCCAAAAATGCCAGTGTTCGGGGCCGCGTGACGCCAGCGGGCCCGGCCTACTCAGCTATTCGCCGGACCACCGCAACTGCCATAATTAGCACGACGATTGCCGAAACCACGCCCACAATAACCATCCACTGGGGCCATGGCTGCGGCCGGACCGTCGGCGGGCTTTCCCGTTCGGTAATTTCCAACGGGACGAGGTCCAAGACCTCCCGGGCCTCCATCTCGTCTTGCTCGTATACCAGCAGGTCATGGGGAAGGTTGTAAGCTGAACCCCAAAGGCCGGGGCCACCCTGCAATGATCGGACCAGACAACGGATGCCATTTGCCTGTAGCCGCTGCTCCGCCATGCGGGCCGTCGGCTCGTTGTCGAACACGGCTAGGCTGACCTGTTTTCCTCGGTCAGAACGAGACAAAAGCTTTGGCCTCTCTCCCGGCGTCGGCGCTATGGCGGGTCGTATCGTGGTGTGATTGGCCGTGGCGGTGGCGATCGCGAACTGGAGAAACTCTCTCAGCGGAACCAGGGCCTAGATTATAGCAGACGGCAGGTTTGGCCGAAGCTAAAATCCGAGTGGCGTCATGCCTGGGAAATGTTATAATGTGCACCCGCAACTGGGTAGGCCGAGGTGGTGGAATTGGTAGACACGCGGTCTTGAGGGGGCCGTGGGCGTATGCCTGTGTGGGTTCAAATCCCACCCTCGGCACCATACCGCGGTCGGGCCCGAACTACAGTGAGCGGAAAGCGAAGATGGGGCGACGTAGCCAAGTGGTTAAGGCGGAGGTCTGCAAAACCTCTATTCGGCGGTTCGAATCCGCCCGTCGCCTCCAAACCCCTCCCCATTCAACCTCTAGCCTCCTGTACACCAAAACACCGGAAGGCCTGACTATACTATTCCCGAACCGATCCAGACACCGGGGGCCTCCGATAGCGGTTCATAGTCACAGCTGGCCTCAACCGGCCGGGATGGCGGAATGGCAGACGCGGCGGACTTAAAATCCGTTACCTTTGCGGGTGTGTGGGTTCGAGTCCCTCTCCCGGCACCACAATTTAAGACAGATTGGTATTAATTAGAATCGGATTGCGACTAGTGCCACAAGGAGTTTTGAAGTGAACGGCCACTTATTGGAAAGACTGCGCCAACGCATAGAATCCAAATCATTGCTGGAACACCCATTTTATCGAGCCTGGCAGGCGGGCGAGCTCAGCATCCAAGACCTGCAAACTTACGCAGCACAGTATTACTTCTTCGAGGCCAATTTCCCTCGATATCTGAGTGCAATCCATTCTCGTTGCCCCGCCGTGGAAGTTCGACAAGATATCCTTGAAAACCTCTGGGATGAGGAGCACGGGGAAAACAATCACCGTGCGATGTGGCTAGATTTTTGTTCTCATGTTGGAATTGGCCTTGATCAGGTCGAATGCACCGAGGTGCACCCAAAGACCCAAGAACTTCTCAACACCTATGCCGAAGTGTGCAATGAAGGCAGTTTCCAAGAAGGGTTAGCCGTCACCTACGCTTACGAAGCACAAGTCCCCAAGGTGGCATTGGAGAAGATACGGGGGTTAAAAGACCTCTATAGCTTCGACAATCCAGTTGCCTTGAAGTTTTTCGAGGTCCACTCCACGTTGGACGAAGAACATTCTGCCAAGGAAGCCCAAGCTTTGGTTGCCCAAACTGCTTTAGATGACGAGGGCGCGGTCGAAGCAGCGGTGCAGCGGGGTTTGGACGCCTGGTGGGAATTCCTGGACGGCGTAGAAGAACGTCGCCGTGAGTTAAATCTCGTGGGGGACCCCAGCAGGGCTTAAGAACCACCACCGGCCTGAAGCCTGTATCTGAAGGATGTTGGCGGACCTAAAATCCGCTACTCTCCGGGTGTGGAGAATCGGGTCCCGCTCCCCGCCAGATAGTCTAAAAATACAAACGGCCCTTGAAATTATTCGGGGGCCGATTTTCGCGCCGAAGGCCTGGGCAAAATCCGGCTTGCACCAATTCCCCGCCTACCCCAATATAGTGCCTAGTACTCAGTCAACCTAATTGTTGGCAGGATAGAGATGGTGACGCTTGACTCGGGCGTCCACAGTGGAGAATCTCCAGTCAATGGTTGCTCCGGCTTGGTTTCGTTCTGCCTCCAGGGCCGCGATCTCGCCACTCAAAGTCTCTTCATCGGCAATACGCCGGCGCAGGACTCGCCTGGCCAAGACACTGAACTCGATCTCTGCCATGTTGAGCCAACTACCGTGCTTGGGAGTGTAGTGAAACTCCAAGCGTTTGCGTATTCGCCTAGCCTCCTTGGGCTCGAAGGTTTCGTAGAGGGAAGCTGGTTTGTGGGTGTTGAGGTTGTCCAGCACCACCCGGAGCTTCTCGGACGCTGGGTAAGCTTCATCGGCCAGCCACCGCATCTGCTGAGCGAAGTCCACCATGGTACGACGTTCGGTCACTGCCACATGCCTCCAGCCCGCCAGGGGCTCGCACAGCATGAACAGGTTTCGGGTGCCATTGCGCTGGTACTCGTAATCGTATCGCTCCCGTCGTGCCAGCTTGGGCGGGATCGGAGACCTCTTTTCCGCCAGCAACTGCTTGGAGGTCTCGTCGAAACAGACCACCGGGCGCTCTGGGTCATAGGGTTCCGCGTAAAGGTCCAGCACATCCTCCATACACGCCACAAACTCGGCGCTCACCTGGGGAATACACCACTCCTTCTTCTGCCACGGCTTGAGACTGTTTTTTTCAACCGCTTGCGAATTCCCTCGTGGGACATGGAGGGCGCCAGCCCCAACTCCACCACCTTGTTTGCCAGGAGCCGCAGGGTCCAGTGGTCATGGCCTGGAGGGGCCTCGCTGCACGCCAGGGCAATCAGGTGCGCTTCCCCCCGCTCATCCAGTTTGGTCGGATGTCCTGGCCGAGGATCTTCCTCCAAGGCCCGCTTCAGTCCTCCCTCCAGGTACCGCCGCTTGGTACGGCACACCGTACCCGCAGACGTGTCCAGCGCCTCCACGATGCGCATCACCCCCCAGCCCGTATCTGCCTTTAGCAGAATACGGGCTGGGGCAACCTTTCGCGCTGGGCTCTTTCCCCCGCGAATCAGTCGTTCCAACTGGTCTCGTTCTTCCCTTTCCAACCGGACCACATACCGTTCTCGTCCCATGGCTGCCACCCTCCTACGTCAACACTCCTAAAAAAGGGTAGCAACCTTAGACGTTTTCTTAAACAATTACCAAAACCGAGTTGACTGAGTACTAGCGCCAGCATCATTCCGCGTCTAATCGTGCTATCGCTGAATCATGCGCTTAGGCGTTCGGACTCGTCAGCAGCAGCATAGGTTATTATCTTGAGAATGTTTGTTAGCCGGACTTTGCCGTTATTATTCCTCAGTGTCGGGATGCTGGCGTTAGCGCTGTCGGCCTGCGGCGGTGGTGGTGACAGCGTCCAAGCCACCTCCCGGCCATCCCCCACCGCGACCGTAGCGTCCGCTCCAACGATCGCCTCTCCCACTGCCACCATTGTTCCGGCTCCGACCGTGGCGAGTGCTCCGGTGCCCACCCCGGCGCCAACTCCCGCACCAACGGAGCCTCCTTCTCCCACTCCTCTTGCCACTGAGGGCGGGCTGTTCCTACAGCTTGAGCGACCCGAGGGACTGGAACTGCTCACCGAAGACGCTGCTTTGGAAGTGGTGGGTAGGACCCGCGTGGACGCGGTGGTAACCATCAACGACACGATTGTGGAACCCGACATCGACGGCCGGTTCTCTTTAACCGTGGACCTAGAGACCGGGCCCAACATCATCGAGGTAGTTGCCAGCGTCGCCAGCGGCGACCAAGAGGACTTGGTCTTGGTCGCCATCTATATCCCGGCAAATTAAGCCAGCTAATAGACGAGGGGGCTGTTTTCAAATGAAGAAATCTCTGTTGGGTCTCGCCGCAGTAGTGGCCGCAGTCGTGATCGCAGTGGTCGTTACCGCAGGCATTTCCGGGACATCGGACCCGGACGTTGCCAGCGAATCCGCCAAGGCGCTGCCCGGCCAAGGGATCCAAGTCCACGGACACTGGACGTTCGATGTCACCAACCCGGACGGCAGCCACGCCTGGACTTACGAATTCGAAAATGCGCTGGTCGGGGGCAATGTCCTGGCCGCTATCCTAGGGCGTTCCATTACACCGGGGCTTTGGTCCCTCACACTCGAGTCGCGCTCCCTGGACGACATATCCCCTTGCGGGCCTAGCACTCGCAGGGGGGTCGGAGAAAACGCCATCGACGTCCTTCCTAACTGCGACATTATTGAAGCCGTTGCGAGGGCAGCCGAAAGCGAATTCACCTTTAAGAACTTGGTGGTCGACCGTCCGGTAACCGGCGATCTCGCCGAGATCGTTCTTACCGGAAGCATATTGGCGTCCTTCAATGGGTCACTGGAAATAGCTCGCACGAAGCTGACTCTTTGTCCCACAGACGTAACCATCGCGGACTGCTCCAGCGGCCGACCAGTCGCGACGTCTGTAGAGACGATTACGGAGACCCAATTCAACCGGATAGAACTGGTAGACGGCCAAACCATGCTGGTAACCGTTAGGATCAGTTTCTCCTAAGGCCCCTCGACACCCCGACAAGACTAGTTGAAAGCAAGGGATTATTTGTGACTAGCATTTCTGAAATGCGTTCGCCGTCCGGCGCCTTCAATTTCTGGTTAATCGGCTTCGTACTGCTCGCCGCCGTTTTCGCCGCAGGTGTCATGACCAGTCCGGCCGCAGCGCAAGAACCGCCGGATGTGGAGTTGGTGATCGAAGAATCCATTACCGTTTCCGACACTCCAGGGAGTGTAACTGGCGAGGCGGTCAACATCGACGAAGGCGTCCGCGTTCGTGACTTGATAACGGCGATTCCGCAAGAAAGACCGGGCCCCGCTCCCAGGGTTATTACCAAACGCGGCTTCATCGGCCACGTTGTGGGTCTGAGCGGAGACTCGGTTACCGTCAGGTCCGATGGACAATCAGTGATACTGCTGGTCGACGGCCAGACTGAGATAAATGCCCCGCCAGATATGGATGTAGGCGTGGACGCTCTGTCCACCGACCCGGCCAGCCGGGTGGCTGTCTTCGCCGATCGGGTGCCCGACGACGACCCGGTGATCGCCCTACGCATTACGGTTATTCCGTCCGAGGCCACCCGTCAGCACACCCGGGTGGTACTCACCGGCGTTGCTGTCCCAGGCCGCTTGGCGGCCGTCGACGCCAATGGCAACGAAATAAATCTCATCGGACCTCAAGACCCGGACGCGAAAGCCGGAGATAGCCTGGTGGTGTTGTTCCAAGGCAACATCGACACGGGCGATATCGAGATCATCGGATCAGTGAGGTCCGACGAGGTTGATGAGCGTCTGGATGAATTCGTGGACGACGAAGAAGTCGATCCCATCAAGAAGGCGCGGCTGCTCGACCTGAGAGACGACCGCGACCTGGATGAAAAGACCCGCCTGGACACAACGGCAAGCAACACGTCGGGTGAGACACGCCTGATCCTGCTGGACAGGATCGAGATCACCGAAATCCGTATTGAGGAGCGAGAGGACCTGCAAGGGGCTGGAGAGCGGTTCATCGCTTGCTCCAAGAACGCCATCAACCGTTGGCGTGCGGGCAACCCTCGGTTCCCCGCGTTGACGGATGCAGGCGTCATTGCGTTCTCCGCCCTAACCGCGGAAGAACAAGACCAGATCGCACAAGACTGTGGCAGCACTCCCAGCCGTGGGGACGTCGAGCCGCCCCAGGTCACACTAACGGCGCCATCGACTGGCTCGTCGGTAACACCAGGATCAACCGTTACTGTCATCGCCGAGGCTACCGACAATGTGGAAGTGGTGTCGGTGGCGTTCAATGTCAACGGTGAAGGCCGCCTCACCGATCTCCTCGCTCCCTATCGGTTGGAAGTGATCGTGCCCGACGATAGGACGTCGCTGGACATCGAGGCCACTGCAAGAGACGCGGCCGGAAATACCGCGACCGACGCTATTTTCTTCAGTGTGGATCTTTCGCGGCCTACACGCCCTACGGTAGCCATCACCTCTCCAGACAGCACCGTGACCGAGGGAGAGAGCATTGTCTTGAGCGCTGAGGCTTCGGACGATGGCGAGGTCGTGTCGGTCGTTTTCACCGCGAACGGGACCCAACTCCGTCCAGATACTACGGCGCCCTTTGGCGTGGAATACACAGTGCCAGCGGGAATTACTTCGCTCGACATATTGGCCACAGCCACCGACGATAGCGGGAATACCGCCGAAGACTCCGTGTTTGTGAACGTCCGCCCAGCGGCCGCCCAATTGACCATCCAGATCACATCACCGACCCCGGACTTCAGAATCGTCCAAGGCGACACGGTGGTGATCAAAGCTTCAACCGGCGTGTCCGACTCTCCGTTGGGTGTGGTGTTCACCGTGAATGGAGAGCGCAGTGAAGAGCAAAAATCGGGGGTCTACAGCTATTCCTACACGGTACCGTCGGGAGCGCCAGCGGTACCAGGCAATCCCAGCTCGTTGCCGCCTAACTTTTTCGTTGGCTCCGTAACGCTGGACGGAGCGCAAGCTCTGGACGGTACAGTAATCACAGTCTTCATTGAAGGTGTCAGGGTGGACACCCTAGAGGTTGAGGCCACAGTAACCAACGATGCTGGCCAATCGGCGACTGACTCGCTGTCTGTCGCGGTGTTCGGCGCGCCGGTGAATGTTGGCGAGACCACTGTCAGCGGCGGTGACTACTCCATCCAAATAAGCCAACCCATCAATCAGTCCTACGCAGGCAAGGTTCTCACGTTCAAAGTCAACGGCCGGGACGCTGCGGAGTCGGCAACGTGGCAGCAGGGTGGGGCTGACGTCCTGAACCTTACCGTCAATTAACGGTCTCTCTGCTCGACATCGGCGGTTCCCCTCCCGGTCCGATCGCTGCCACCATTAGCCTATCCTCGTTGTTGTCACCGGTATTGGGCTACGACGAATTAATCCGCCTTGGGATTGTCCACACAGTCGCCCTCTATCCACCCTGGTAGATAGAGGTCTAGGCTTGTCGTTAGACCTGCGGTAAACTATCGCTCAGGCTTTAATCTGCGGACTCATGCCGAAGGCTGAGGAAATGACCGATGAATAACGAAACCCAGGTGGCAGTATTTGGAGGAGGGTGTTTCTGGTGTACTGAAGCCGTGTTTGCGGAGCTCTCGGGCGTGGAGTCCGTGGTTCCTGGCTACGCTGGAGGTCACACCGAGAATCCTGGATATTACGAGGTGTGCAGTGAGACTACCGGACACGCGGAGGTCTCCAAGGTAGAGTTCGATCCCGATCAGATTACCTATCGTGACCTGCTCGCCGTATTCTTTGCCACACACGACCCGACTTCGTTGAATCGCCAGGGCGCCGACAAAGGTACTCAGTACCGTTCCATCATCCTGTATGCCAACGAAGAACAGAAGGCGCAGGCAGAGGCGTCCATCCGAGAGTTAGAAGAAACCACGTATAAACCAGGAAAAATCGTTACCGAAGTGGTCCCCCTGCAGAAATTCTACGACGCCGAGCCTGAACACTTTGAGTTCTATGCGAAGAACCCGGGCAGCATGTATTGTCAGATAGTGATCAGGCCAAAAGTTGAGAAGGTCCGGGAAAAATTCGCCACACGGTTACATCAGCCTGAGAGATTATAGTATTCGTTGCCGACAGGGAGAGAGCCCGGCATCTTAACGTGACTCCAGGAGGACCTTAGAAAATGACCGACATTCATCACAACCCGCTCACCCACAACCCGCTGACCATGGAAGAGAAATGGGTTATCGAGCAGAAGGGCACGGAACGCCCGTTCACCGGAGAGTACGACGACTTCTACGAAGAAGGTGTTTATGTTTGCCGGAGATGTAACGCCGAACTCTATAGGTCGGCCGACAAGTTCGACGCTCGTTGCGGGTGGCCAGCGTTCGATCAGGAGATTTCGGGAGCGGTGAGCCACCTGCCAGACCCCGACGGCCATCGAATCGAGATCGAGTGCGCTAACTGCGGCGGCCATCTGGGACATGTCTTCACCGGGGAACGCCTGACCCCAACCGACACCCGTCACTGCGTCAACTCCGTATCGATGAAGTTCGTGCCCGCCGGGGAGACAAAAAAGCCAAGTTGAGCCCCTGAACAAACGTCGTGCCATCGACCGATCTCAGCACACAAACCTCATTGCACGGCCAACCCCTCCGCGCTAAGATGCGATAATTGACGCGTATGGCACTCTCCAATGCAAAACTTCCCCTGGCGATCAAACCGATGCTGGGCCGGCTGGCCCGGCAGCCTTTCGACTCGCCCGATTTCATTTACGAGCTAAAGTGGGACGGTTGGAGGGCTCTGGCGTTCATTGAAGGCGGGACGTTGCGGTTGGTCAGCCGAAACGGCAAAGACATGACCACCCAATTCCCCGAGCTTTCCGATATCGTCTCTCACGTCAAAACCGGGCCGGCAGTCTTGGACGGTGAGATAGTCTGCCTGGACGAAAACAACCGGCCCAGCTTCCACCGTTTACAGCAACGCATGCAGACCAAAAAAACGTCGGTCCGGCGCACTCACCCGGTGAACTTTATCGCCTTCGACCTCCTTTACGACAAGGGCCGGCCGGTGATGAACGAGCCGCTGCTCAACCGCAAAAAGCGCCTCAGCGAGCTATTAGAGCCGACGGAGCTGGCCCAAGTTTCCGAGTTCGTGGAAACGGACGGAACCGCCTTCTTCCAAGCCACCTGCGACCTCGGCCTGGAAGGCATCATGGCCAAGGAAAAACATAGCCTCTACCTGCCAGGACAGCGGACTCCTCATTGGCTGAAGGTCAAACGGGTACGGGAAAGCGAGTTCGTTGTCGGCGGCTATTCCTTCGGCGGCGCACGGAAAGAGTTCTTCAGTTCGCTGCTGTTGGGCCTCTACGATAACGACCACTGTTTCACGTATGTTGGCAGCGTGGGGACCGGGTTCTCGGAAGCTCAAGCCAAATCGATTTACGCAGAACTGAAGTCGCTTCACATCGAGGAACGGCCATTCGTCAACACGCCCGACGTGAAACGGCTGATCCACTGGTGCCGCCCGCAATTGGTGTGTCAGGTGGAGTATGGCGAGTTCACCGTCGAAGGCAAGCTCCGTTACCCCATATTTTTGCGGCTGCGAGACGACAAGGCACCGACCGACTGCACCTTAAGTGATGCCCCAGGTTGGCCCAGGGCCGACGCAATAATGGCTTGACCTGTCCCCACAAAAAATACTACGATTTCAACCATAGCGACTTGTGGAGTGGGAAAGTGGTGGGAGGCCGTCGCACTTTTCGGAGGCGCATAGATGGCCCGACGCTCGATCTGGAATGGCGCAATCAGTTTTGGCATGGTGGTCATTCCGGTTAAACTTTATCCGGCTACCGACAGCAAAGACATCAATTTCGTTAACCTCCACACGACCTGCAACAGCCGGATCCGCCAGCCACGGTTCTGTCCCTACCACGAGACCACCGTCGAATCCTCCGAGATGGTCCGGGCCTTCGAGTACGCCAAGGACCAGTACATCATTATGGAGGAGTCCGACTTCTCGGACCTTCCCGTGCCCTCCAAACACACCATCGAAATCACCCGCTTTGTTTCTTTATCCAGCATCGACCCCATTTTCTATGAGCGAAGCTATTCCCTGGAGCCACTCGAAATAGGTCTCAAGCCGTTCTATCTGCTCAAACAGGCATTAGAATCCACCGATCGCGTCGCCGTGGCCAAGGTGTCGATCCGCCAAAAAGAGCACCTGTGTAGCCTCCGTCCCTACGAACACGGCCTAATGATGGAAACGATGCACTACCCCGATGAAATCAGGGGGATGGACGAACTGGTGCTGCCGGAAGCCGACGCCACTGTTTCCGAGCAAGAAATGGCGATGGCCGTTGCACTAATCGACCAGTTGACCGGCGAGTTCGAACCTGCGGATTTCAAGGACGAGTTCCGGGTCGCGTTGGAGAGGGTGATCGAGGCCAAACTGGTGGGGACCGAGCCCGTCATTCCCACGCCGGTTGCTCCGGTGGGGAAAGTCGGCGACCTGATGGAGGCCCTAAAAGCCAGCATCGAAGCGACTAAAACGGAGCGCTCCGCCCGCAAAAACGGCGCCTCCGAAGAAGTCGCGGAGAAAAAACCGGCCGCCAAGAAGAGGACCAAGGCCAAGGCGAAAGCCGCGGACTAGCCTCGGCCCAGCCCCGGTCATCCTCACTTGTCGAAGATCCCCTTTACAGTTCCTTCCGTAGTTCGACAAATCCACCACGAACGGGTGGGACCACCGGCGATCCTATGACACTTCGCAATTGCCATTTGCCTGACTACTAGCTCCGATATGCCTCTTCTCCATGTTGAGAGAGGTCCAGTCCTTGCTCTTCCTCTTCTGGCGATACGCGTAGGCCGATGGTGTACTTGAGCACGAACAAGATCACCACAGTCATGATGAACGCCCAAGCCCAACTGACGCCGATAGTTGCCAGCTGTCGCAGGATCTGTTCGCCCCGGTCGATACCGGGTAGGACCAACTCTGACAAGCTCATGAAGCCGACGCCCACGAAAATCCCGGTTGCCAGGATTCCCCAGGTTCCTCCGATGCCATGAACGGCCAAAACATCCAAAGAATCATCAAACTTAGCCCTCTTTAGCAATCGGACCACCATGTAGCAGAGCACGCCGGTGACCAGTCCGATGATAATGGCGGGCATCGGCCCCACGAATCCTGCAGCCGGGGTGATGGTCGCCAGCCCCGCGACGGCGCCGGTAGCCGCGCCCACGACCGAGGGTTTCCCAGTAAAGACCCAATCGCAGGCCACCCAGGCTAGAGCCGCCATTGCCGCCGCTGTGTTGGTCACTACGAAAGCCGAAGTGGCGCTGCCTCCTGACATAAGGGCGCTCCCTGCGTTAAAGCCGAACCACCCAAACCACAGGAGTGCCGCTCCCAAGACCACGAACGGGATATTGTGGGCCCCCATGGGCTCCACGCCATAATTTAGGCGCCGCCCTAAGAACAAAACTGCGGCCAGCGCTGCGCCTCCGGCATTGATGTGGACCACGGCGCCGCCAGCAAAGTCCAAGGCGCCCCACTCGCTTAGACCCAGCCATCCTCCGTCTCCCCATACCCAGTGGGCCAGCGGAGCGTACACGATAGTCGACCAAGCAACGATGAAGATGACTAATGCGCTGAACTTAATCCGTTCGGCTACAGCCCCGATAATGAGCGCGGGCGTAATGATGGCGAACATCGCTTGGAAGATCATGAAGGCCTGGTGGGGAATAGTGTCGGAGTACGGACCTGCTTCAATCGCGGAAACACCCCGCAGTGCGACGTAATCCAAGTTACCGATGACGTGAGCAACGTCCGGGCCAAATGCGAGACTATATCCCCACAGCACCCAGACTATGCCAACGATCGCAATAGCAATAAAGCTCTGCATCATGGTCGCAGCAGCATTCTTTCTGCGAACCAATCCGCCGTAGAAAAATGCTAGGCCGGGGATCATGATAAAAACCAGCGCCGACGACATCAGGATCCAAGCTGTATTTCCACTGTCCATGCCGTACCCACCTACGATAACTTCAAATGAGGTTCCACGTGGCCAACAAAGAGGCAACTAAGCTGACAGCTCCCCCCATGATGCGAAATATTACTCGGCCATCCTAGCACCGGTCAACGTGACAAACATATTTGGCGGAGTCCAAGGTGCAACGGAGACGGGGTTCGACAAGCTCGCCACGAACGGGTAACGGTTGAGCATCCGGTCATCCTGAGCCTGTCGAAGGACTGGGCACCGAGCCTAAATGTGCGGCAACCGCTGCTCGGCGCCGTTGACTGCGGCGGCCAAGTCCCCCATCGCTTCCAAACGCTGAGGCAGCGTTTTGATCGTAAACTGGCCGGGCGTGATTTCCCCCAATTCGACCTCGCTCCAGAGCAGCGGCGCCGACACCGGCGCGCCGGGCAGAGGCCGCACGCTGTAGATCGAGGCGGTGGTCCTGCCGAATCCCACTTGGTTGTGGTCCAGCAGCACCTTGTCTGTCCTTCTGCTACGGGTGTAGTCCATGGTGAACAGGTCGGGCCGGTGCTCGGACAACACCCGGTCAACGGCGATAACCCAGGTGTGGGCTTCCTCGAAGTCAAACTCCGGCTGAAAACCCACCAAAACGTGCAGCCCGTTGGCCCCGCTGGTCTTGGGGAAGCTCTCCACACCCAGCGCATCTAGGGCTTCCTTGACGACCATGGCGGCCTCGCAGAGCCGGCTAAACGGAATTCGGGGGCCGGGGTCTAGGTCGAACACCAACAGATCGGGGTTGTGCAGGCTCTCTCGGCGCGATAACCAAGAATGAATTTCCACCGAGTCTTTATTCACCACCCATAGCAGGTCAGCCGCGTCTTCGATAACCGGATTTTCACGGTCCTCAATTTCGACACGGCTCAGCCATTTGGGTGTATTCTCTGCCAACCGGCGCCGGTAATACGGCCGCTCCTTGACGCCGTTGGGAAATGCCTTTAGGGTGACCGGGCGGCCTCTGAGGTGCGGAATCAATGCCGGGGCCACGGTCTGGTAGTAAAGGAACAACTCGGCCTTGGTGATCCCGTCCTCGGGAAACAAGACTTTCGGAAGATGCGAGAGACGCAGTCTCTTTCCTTCGAGTTCGATGAAATGCGGCCGGTCCTCTTGCGTCGTCACAACAGAGATATTACGCCCAATCCCGGCCTGAATTCCAACCGGCTCCCCACTCCTGGATTTCGTGGAGGTTGCTACTATGACCGAGAGAGACTTTGTTGGCTACGGCTCCAATCCGCCGGCGGTCAAGTGGCCCAACGGCGCCAAGATCGCGGTGTCGGTGGTGGTCAACTACGAGGAAGGTTCAGAGTATTCCATCCTGGACGGAGACCCCGCAGGGGAAACCTCGGGGGAGTCGCCCTCGCCAGTAGACCCCGGCGAGAGAGATTTGGCCAACGAATCGTTCTTCGAATACGGCAGCAGGGTGGGGGTGTGGCGCATCATGAACGTCCTGGACCGTTACAACATCAAGGGCACTTTCTACGCCTGCGCCTTGGCGTTGGAAAGGAACCCGGAGGTGGGTCCGGAGATCGTTCGCCGTGGGCATGAGGTCATGGGCCACGGCAACCGTTGGGAAGAGTACTACAAGATGGACCGAGACGCCGAACGGACAGCAATCCGTGAGGCCGTGGCATCAATTGCCCGTACCACTGGCCAGCGCCCCCTTGGTTGGTACACCCGCTACGGGCCCAGCGTAAACACCAGAGAACTGGTGGTCGAAGAGGGTGGCTTCGAATACGATTGCAATGCCTACAACGACGACCTTCCCTACTACACGCGGGTTCACGACAAGCCGTGGTTGGTGGTCCCCTACTCTCTGGAAGTGAACGACTACAAGTTCTGGCGGGGAGACCTGATTACCCCCAGCGACTTCTTCGAAGCCGCCAAGTCGTCCTTCGATATGCTCTATGAGGAAGGCATTACCCACCCCAAGATGATGTCGGTGGGCCTCCATTGCCGGATCATCGGGAAGCCTTCCCGGGCGCATGGGCTGGACCAGTTCCTCAAATATGCTTCAGAGAAAGAGGGGGTCTGGTTTGCCAGCCGGTTGGATATCGCCAGATGGTGGAAAGAAAACTACCCGCCTTAGGCGGGTGAGTAAGAGGATTGAACTGGACCCAACGTCCCGGCTCCACCGGGGCGTTGGATTGCTTTGAGCACAGGACTATTCCCTGCGGCTCCTACCCCTCTCTTCCACAAACCGCTCAAGCAGTGTATCCAGAAATCGGGCTTCACCAGCCACAAACTTGCCAACTAGCCACCCGACGAGAGCGAATACTCCCACCACCAGGGCCTGCCACGGCCCAAGCCAAACTAGAACCATTCCAATTAGAAATCCAACGGCCAAACCGATGCTTTTAGGACTGTTCATATTAGGCTAAGCACCAATCAGTCTTGGACGATCGACACGGTCGTATTTGACTTTGGATACGTTTACTTGCAAAACGTTTAGACCCGTGAGGTTTTCTACAGTTGCTTTCACTCGGGTCTGCAGATCGTCTCGAATATCCTGTACGTTGCTTCCCAGAACTACCCGAGCGTGGCAAGCAATAACAATGCTGGCCGGTACGACCGAACGTTTCCCATTCGCCCGAACCTGGCAGCGCAATGAGACTATCTGGCGATTGCTGCTTCCTGTTTGTTCCGCCAGGTGGCGCACGCTGTCTTCTTCCACGGTCAGCCACCCTTCATCGGTTGAACTAATCGGCAGTGTATTCACGTTCCTCGCCGGTTTGATTTCCAATAAGATCAAAACCAGCGTGGCAAGTGCCACTATCGCAGCTACACTCATGGTGGCCTCTAGCTCGTTTCCACTAAAAGCGGCGAGACCTTCCAGTTGCGGCTGGAACCATGCCCCAGTGTGCGGGTTGCCCGAACCTCCAGGCAGGAAGCTCGGTGGAAGTGCATCAGCGGCCACGAGTAGGGTAACTACTGCCCCCGTCAGAATGAATAATCCGAAGGCCACCGCGATCGCTCGATTCCACCAGTTGAAAAGTCGGGTCATTATCCCCTGTCGATCCTGTTTGTCATGTTGTCGTTAACGCTTTTGCCAAGACGAAGATGGAACGCCGGGTTACAACGGCATCAAGTCCTAGTCAACCCTTCCTGGCATCTTATTCGGAAAGACTATGCCTACAACGTTAATGTTGATTTCCTTGGTAATCAGCCCGACCATTTCGAGAACTCGCTGAGCCACGAGGTGGCGCACTTTGATAACGATTTCGGGGATACTAAATCCGTAGATGACTGTTAATTCAACATCCAAGATAGCTTCCCGGCTGCCAGCTTCTACCCCCACTCCCCGAGTACGGCCTTTGGCTCCTCCCACGCGCTCGCTGATTAACCGGCTAAGAGACCTTGTTCCCAGTGAAGAAACTCCTTCGACTTCTTCGGCCGCTGTTGCTGCAATAGAGGCAACAACGTCATCGTCTATCGAAGTATCTCCGCCCACCTCGATTTCTTCGAGGTTTGCCATTGCCATAAGCTTTGTTCCCATCTCCTGTTCTTTGATCCTTTGGTCAGTCGCCAAAATAACACCTCCGTGCAAATGTGCTCAAGTAGATTAGGTCTCGGTTAGAAGATTTCTCTGGTAAAACTCACGACCGTGTGGGCTACTGTAGTTTACGAGGCGTCTTAGCCGGGAACTCCAAACCGGATACCCTTACATTAATTTCTTTTGCCACAAGCCCACAGAGCTTAAGTACCCGATCGGCAACGTTGCGCCGTATTTCAACGATGGTATGTGGAATGCTATAGCCATAGACAACCCGGACGGTGATATCCAAGATCGCGTGCCTGGCCCCCGCTTCAACCTCCATCCCTCTGGCCCTGCGCTTGGCGCCGCCCACTCGTTCCGCCAGACTACGGCGCAAGGAACTGTCACCAACTTCCGCCACTCCCTCCACTTCTCTCGTTGCTTGGCTAGCAATCGACCCAATTACGTCGTCATTGATGCTAGTATCGCCACCAACTGGGATCGAGTTAAGACGCGCGATCTGTTCCAGTTTGGGCACCATCTCAAGTTCTTTGATGGTCAAACCACTCATTACCTGGGGCTCAGGGAGTACGGCCGCCGTGCTCTTTCGTCCGTTATTATTTCGTCCTTTCTGCTTTTCCATTCCTGACTCCCCATTGTAAATTCAAGGAAAGTGACCCGTTTGTCGGTTAGCCAACTATTAAAGATTCCTTCCAACGCCGGATAGTTTCAAGCCGCGAGTCCTCGACCCACCCAGGCTGTGGGTTTCCGCTATTAATGCTTTTGCCGTAAGTTGGTAGAATATTGCCGATGCCTAAACGGCTTGGTGAATGAACGCAGAGAACACTAGAAAGGAGGAGTTAGCCATGAGGCTACATGATTTCTTGGACTACTACGCCGACCAGTACCCGGACGGCAACTTCGCGGTCCAAGGCCAGCGGCGGAGGGCGCCATCAGCTATGTCCTGGCCAGGATCTTCCTCCAAGGCCCGCTTCAGTCCTCCCTCCAGCTACCGGGCCTTTAGCAGAATACGGGCCCGGGCAACAGTCGTTCCAACTGGTCTCGTTCTTCCCTTTCCAACCGGACCACATACCGTTCTCGTCCCATGGCTGCCACCCTCCTACGTCAACACTCCTAAAAAAGGGTAGCAACCTTAGACGTCATCGCCGAGGTACACCAACTGGCCAACGCTTTCACCGCCGCCGGGATTGGCCCCGGTGACCGAGTGGCCCTGCTTTCAAAGAACAGTATCGAATACGCGATCGGTTATTACGCCGCCTCCAAGGCCGGTGTGGTTCCGGTACCCATGAACTACCGGCTGGCGCCTCCCGAATGGGTCTACATCATCAATGACTCGGGATCGAAGATGGTGATCGCTTCGGCGGAGTACGTGGAGGGCATCGACACAATTCGAGGCGAACTTCAGACTGCAGAACACTTCATCGTCATCGGAGATTCCGCGCAATCGGGCTGGACCGGCTATCGAAGCCTCGTTAGCGGCCAGCCAACCACTGCGCCGTCTCATAACGTCAACTCGGCCGACGACCTGCTGCAAATGTATACCAGCGGCACTACAGGTCGGCCTAAAGGCGCAGTGCTCACCCACAACAACGTCTGCGAAAATATCCATCAATGCTCACCGACCTTGGATATGGAGCGGGGCGATCAATTCTTGATAGTCGCGCCGATGTATCACGCAGCCGCCGGATTCTGTACCTTTCTGACAGTTTCCAGAGGCGGCTGCCTCTACATTCAGGAGGATTTCAACCCAATGGAAGTCATCCGTGTACTGAGCGAAGAGGACATCGCTTCGACTCTCCTAGTCCCTGCGATGATCCAGGCCTGCCTGGTGGCTGTCCCAGACGTGGCAGAACGACGATATGACAACCTGAGGAGTTTGGCATACGGCGCCTCACCCATCGCCGAGGATACGCTGCGAAGGGCGATGGACGTGTTCAAGTGCGATTTCATTCAGGCCTTCGGGATGACCGAGCTGTCGCCTGTGGCCACTTTCCTGACGCCCGATGACCACCGGAGGGCATTGAAGGAGAACCCGGAACTGCTGCTTTCCGCAGGAAAACCGATTTTGGGTACGGAAGCAAGAATCGTCGACGAAGAAGACAACCCGGTGCCCAACGGGAGCATAGGCGAGTTGCTAATCCGCGGCCCACAAGTGATGAAGGGCTACTGGAACCTACCACAGGAGACTGCCGAAGCCCTGCGCGGCGGTTGGATGCACACGGGCGATGCCGGCACCATGGACGATGAAGGCTACGTATACATTCAGGACCGGGTCAAAGACATGATTCTTTCCGGTGGGGAGAACGTTTACCCCCGCACCGTGGAGGAGGCCTTGTTCAAGCACCCAGCCATCGCCGACGCGGCAGTCATCGGAGTGCCGGACGAGCAGTGGGGTGAAACGGTAAAGGCCGTGGTGGTCTTGAGGGATGGGCAGTCGGCCACCGCCGAGGAGATCATCGAATTCTGCCGCAGCCACCTGGGCGGGTTCGAACTGCCCCGCTCAGTCGACACCATCCCGGCGCTGCCCCGCAACGCCTCCGGCAAGGTGTTGAAACGGGAGTTGCGCGAACCTTACTGGGAGGGCCAAGTGCGGCGCGTTGCTGGCTCCTAGTTCGGATTAATCCCGGCGGGTGAAAACGAAGGTAGGCTCTTTCAGCCGCTCATTGATTTCCGGCCAGCTCACCGGCCGGTCTGTTTCGGTCCATTCGACCGTCGCGCCGCTGCCTTCCTGGCGCCAGTCCCAGAATCGGGCCACAGCGGCGCGGTGGAGCTCGGTGCGAACGAACGCCCGCATTGCCTCTGGATCGGTCCAAACTGTGAAAGTCTGGAACGTTTTGCGGGGCAGGTCGGTTTTGACCCCGTAACGAACCACTCCTTCGATGCTCCGCAGTTGGGCGACAATGCGCATGGATAGCCGCATGAAGCCGGGAATGCTGAAATGGCTCTTTAGGGGCAGCAAAGTGGGGGAGTAAAACAACTGCCCAGCGGGCTCCGCCTGGTTCACTTCCCCTTTAAGTTGCATGGCGGCTCCTTGTCCGACAGCTTAATTCAAAATGCCTATTGATTCCCTCTGAAGTATCGCTATTCCGGGTCAGCTGGCGGCCTGGTCCGGAATCGGCCGGTACGCTCCCTGGGAATAACAACGAGTACAACGTCCCTATAGCTTCCCTGCCCGCAGCTCCTCGATTAGAGGCTCGAAGGCCTGGCGTATTGGGTCGTCCGAGGCAAGGCCGGACTTCACGACGTCGGCGTAGTAGTCTTCTGCAATTTGACTCTGCTGCTCCCGGTTGTAGTCCTTTAGCCGCCGGCCTCGATGCCGGTCATCGGACAGTTGTCCCCATCCTCCGTAGCTGTAGCCTTCAGCCCGCTGGGCCCGTAGCGCCTGCCAAATATAAACGCTGCCCACCACCTCGAATTGGCGCACGTGCACCATCTCGTGCACCAAAAGATTCAGGTTGGACCTAGAGTGGCGACCCTCTACCGGGAGATTGATGGTGTGGAAGGTGGTGAAGGCCCGGTCCCCGTTGCGTTTAAAGATCCAGCTCAATAGCCTCCCTTCGGATACGCGGACTTCTCCGTACCGGCCTTGGCCAGGCCCCAGGACCTGGGATATGACGGCAGTCTCTGCTTCGGTCAACCGGCTGATACGGTTCAAGATATGCCAGCCGAACTGAAAGGCCGCTGGGCCTCTAATCAGGTCGAATAACTTACAAAGCCACATCATCTCAATCTTCCCGCGTTTCCATCAGCTGCTAGAACGAATTGCGGCTGCCAGAACGAATAGCAGTGTTGGCCGTCCAATCGGTCCAAAATTGCGGCCCTATTAGGCCAAGGAAAACGGCCCTGAGGGCCCTCTCGGAGCCGGGGATGATTACCTCTACCATGGAGGCTAGAAACACCCGTCAACTTAGTGGAAGGTCAGCCATCGTTATTCGTCCAACATCGGTGCAACGGGCGTGTCTCGAGCTTCAGGCTCGCGGCCAAGTTCCTTGCTTTGTCGCAACCGCCGTCGAGAATTACCGGGATTCTCGTGTCGCCTACGGCCTTGAAGATGACGATATTTTGCAGATCGCCGGTATGATGATTGTCCCCAGATCGCCGGTATGATGATTGTCCCCACCGACTCTGATGGCGAGGCGTCTCCAGCATTTCTGATGTTCTCAGTGGACAGCGAACTCACTTATGGTGGCGTGGCCTAGAAAACCCGCTACGGAAAACAACCGACAACCGGACCCACGGCTGAAGCCGTGGGTTTTTTAGTTACTCCAAACTCCGCAGCAACCGGCCGTATCCCTCGATCGGCTTGGTCCAACCCACTCGGCGCAGGGCCATCCAAATGGTCGCCTGGTTCACGGTGATGACCGTCTTGCCCAGCTTTTGTTCCAATGCTTCGACGGCGTCCAATGCCCGCCACGCAGTGCCGGGCAAAAAAACGGTATCAGCTTCGTCCATCACCACGGTGGGGACGAAATCAATAATCACTTGAGGGTCCTCGGCTTCTATTTCCAGCGGGCTCATGGAGTCCTGCATCCACGGCTCGCCGTCGGCGCTGACCACGGTGAACCCGGCTTCTTCCATCAGCGGCTTGAGACGGTTGCGCAGATGGAAGTTCCGGTACGGGCCGGCTATGCTTATCTTGTTGCTGCCCATGTGGCGCATGGCCGCGATGCACGAGCCAACGGCGGTGATGGAAGAGACACCGCTGGCCTTCTCCATGATCTCAGACATCTGTTGGTCATAGGCCACGTAGCCCTTATGCCAGGTCCCTGACGTGCAGGCGTAGACCAACAGGTCCGGCTCAATATTCGCCAACGACCTGGAGCCACGGGCAACGTCGTCGTTCATCTTGTTGACGTCGAACCCGAACAACGCCCAATCGACTTCGTTGGCCTCCTCGCTGGTCATATTCAACCTGTGGCCCTGTTGGTCCGCTACTTGAGGTTGGTTGCCCCATTGACCGTTCCACATACGCTCAAAGTGGACGGTGATTTCTTTGGGAATTACCCGGTAAAAGTCCGGTTCCACTACCGGATTGGTCGCGGGCACCAATGCACCGATTCGCTTCGTCTTCGGCATAATACTCACCGTCCCTCCCATAATTCTGGCCGTCCTTTGGATAAGCGAAATAGTCCGCTAAAACCCGGTCAACGCAGGGGCTTATTGTACTTCCCCTCCCGGCGCAACGGTAGCGGCTGTCTGATTTTGCAGGCCAACAGCGCCGTAATGCTTCCGTAATGTTTCCTCGGCTACAGTACTGATGTCGGTCCGAGCAACCGATCATATTCTGTACCAACCGAGGCAATCATGAACATGACTTCCGCCGTGGCGACCCGTCCTTCAATCTCGATACCTGAAACCGCGCCCGACGAGCAGCAGGTCGAAGCCGGCCAAGCAAAGCGGAGGCGCAGCCGTGACCGGGAACCGTACCGCCCCGATCCCATCGACGCCACCGTCTTTTGGTGGTGGACCAACGATGGCCGGACCGCCTGCATGGAAAACCAGTTCAGTGAAATGCCCGCGACCCCGGTCCGGTTCCGGTGCATCGGGTCATTATCTACCAAGTACCCCCGGCGGTTCCGCGTTGACCTAGTCCAGGCGCTGGACTGGTTGCCGGAACTGAACCGGCGAGAATTGAAGGCCTTGGGCGTAACCTTGGCGGCTATTCTTAGTAAGAAGATGGGAGTAGACGTGGCTGCGGTGTCCTCAGAAGTTATAGACACCGTTCCCGCTATTTCCCCGTAGCTCGACGCTCTAGAAATCGCTCCCTCGGTTGGCCAAGCGGCCCCGCTCCCGGGCTGGAGCGGGGCCGTCTGTTTTTCGGGATCCGAATTCAGGCTGGTTGCGCTACTTTTGACGCTTTTGCGCCCCGAGCACCCTCGTAAACACCCCAAGCAGCACCGAAACTTCCTCGGGCTTTACATGGTTCAAGAACACTTCCACCGCTTTTCGGAAATGGCTGGGGCCCACTCGCTCCAGTGTGTCCTTGCCTTCTTGGGTTAGAACAGCATAATGGCCGCGGCGGTCACCGGGGCAAGGCTCCCGGCGTATCAGCCCGGCCTCCACCATCCGGTCCACTAGCCTGGTGATTCCGCTGCGGGTCAGGATAACCGACTCGGCCAGTTCCCCCAATCGGAGCCGCTCGTCAGGTGCTTCCTCCAAGTGGACCAAGACATCGAACCAGGTCAATGCAACTCCGTGTTCTACATCCATGGCTCGTTCCAGGCTTCGCATTATTGAAGAGTGGGCCTCGATGAACGCCCGCCACATGGCCAAATAATCGTCAGAAAGCTCAGTTGTCATCAGACTATAATAACTTTCAACTGTTGATTGTGCATCGATTGACGTCAAAAACTCCGATGACATCGGCAATCTGCTCGCTTTGGCAGCGGGAGCATTTTATCGGACGCACCGTTTGGCTTCTGCTCGTTTTGGCACTGCTGATCGGGTGCGGCGCCGCCGGCTCCGTACCCAAAGAGTACGAGACGACCCTGCGTTGTGCCGATTGTCCGACCCTGGCCGTGGAGCGAGTCATTGATGGCGACACCCTCGACAGTAATGCCGGGCGGGTCCGGCTCTTCGGCGTAGACGCACCGGAACGGGGCGAGAAATGCTTCAACGAGGCCTCCGGCGCTCTCGAATCATTGGCGGGCGGAAAAGTGAAAGTGGAAGTGGGACCCAGACTCCGAGACCCCAATGGACGCTTGCTCTACTACGTCTACACTGAATCCGGCAACAGCGTGGATGAGATTCTAATTCTCGAGGGCCTAGCCCGTGCCTGGACCAGGGACGGGCAGCACCGGGACTTTCTGAACGACCTGGAAACCGATACCCGCGCCGCCGGAACCGGGTGCCTATGGAGAAGGTAACGGTGGCTGCCCCGCACTCTCGTTCGAGGTCGAACCGGCGGCGGCCTGATTCACCGCAGCCTGCGTGCTATGATTTATTTACGCCTACTGGCTAGTTCTCGACCGCCCGAATAGGCGGCGTTCGGAGGGAACGTCAGGTAAGCAATGACCACTACCAAAGGAACAAAACGCCGGGCCAACCATGGCTTGGACGACGAAGCCCTACGGGAAATCTACCGGTACATGTTGTTGGCCCGAACACTCTCCGAAAGGGCCTGGCTACTGACCCGCCAGGGTCGAATCTTCTTCACCATGCCCTGCGACGGCCAGGAAGCCGGGGACGTGGGCAGTGCCTTCGCTTTGGACCGGACAAAGGACTTCATTGTTCCTTATGCCAGGGATCTCGCGGCGATGCTGGTCAAGGGCATGACAGCCCGCGAGGTGATGCTGAACCTTTTCGCCAAGGCCGCCGACCCCAACAGCGGTGGGCGTCAGATGCCGATGCACTGGGGTCACAGGCGTCTGGGCATCATATCCATGGGCAGCCCCGTGGGAGTGTCGATTCCCAAAGCCGCCGGAGTGGCCCTGGCCTCCAAAATACGCGGGGATGGCGCGGTGACCATCGTTTACTTTGGAGAAGGAGCGGCCAGCGAGGGCGATGTCCACGAGGGCTTGGCCTTCGCCGGCGTACACCAACTACCGGTGGTCTTTTTCTGTAACAACAACGGTTGGGCTACCTCGGTACCCACCCATCTCCAGGCCGCCGGACACAGCATTGCCGTCCGGGCCCAAGCCTACGGCTTCCCAGGCGTGATGGTGGACGGCTGCGATCCCCTGGAAGTCTACAAAGCCACGAAATCGGCAGTGAACCGTGCCCGCTCGGGCGGCGGTCCGACGCTGATCGAAGCCAAGACGCTGCGGCTGATGCCTCATACCAGTTCCGACGACCAGGCCCGTTATCGCAGCCAGGAGGAGTTGGACGCCGAAAGGCTCTTGGATCCACTACCCCGGTTCCGTGATTTCCTGCTGTCCAGCGGAGTTCTCGGCACGGACCAGGAGGCAGAGTTGAGGGAGGCGATCGGGCACGAAGTGGAAGAGGCCATCGAGTACGCAGGCGCCGCACCTGCCCCTGACCCCAAAACCGCCTTTGAAGGAATTTACGCTCCCTAGCGGCGAGCAGTGTGATGGCCGACATAAGGTTGATAGACGCGGTCCGTGATGCAATGCGGGAGGAGATGGCTGCCGACTCCAGTGTCATAGCCATCGGACAAGACATCGGTGTCAACGGCGGGGTTTTCCGGGCCACCGACGGTTTCTACGACGAGTTCGGCCCCGACCGGGTGATCGACTCCCCGTTGGCCGAGTCGGGCCTGGTTGGCGTGGCCATCGGCGCGGCGCTGAACGGTCTACGTCCAGTGGTGGAAATTCAATTCGCCGACTTCATTTTTCCTGCGTTCAACCAGATCGTCAGCGAAGCCGCACTGCTTTATTACCGGTCCAACGGTGAATACCCGGTGCCGCTGGTGATACGCGCTCCATACGGCGGGGGCGTCCACGGCGGCTTGTACCACTCGCAAAGCGTCGAGGCGTTCTTCTCCCACGTGCCCGGCTTGAAGGTGGTGATTCCTTCCAACCCCTACGACGCCAAGGGCCTGCTCAAACAATCGATCCGGGACAATAACCCGGTCCTGTTTTTCGAACACAAACGGGCCTACAGCATGGTAAAGGGCGAGGTGCCGGTCGACGATTTCACCGTGCCCATCGGCAAAGCCTCGGTGCCCCGCCTGGGGAGCGACATTTCCCTCATTTCCTACGGGTTGTCGGTCCACCATTGCCTGGAGGCGGCGATAGCCCTAGAAAACGAGGGCATCAGTTGCGAGGTGGTCGACCTGCGGACCGTGAAACCCTTGGACACCGCTGCGGTGCTGGCATCCGTACAAAAGACCGGCAAGGCCTGCATCGTCCACGAAGACAACCTGACCAGCGGCGTGGGGGCTGAGGTGGCGGCGATTCTGGCCGACCGAGCCTTCGACCACCTAGACGGCCCGGTGCAACGGGTGGCCGCGCCGGACGTACCGGCCTTTCCCTACAGCCCGGGACTAGAAGCGGCAGTCTTGCCTGGGCCCGAGGACGTCATCCAAGCCGTTCGAAAACTCGCCGCCTACTAAGGACTCTTTTTAGCGAGACTCTTTTTAGAGCAGAGAGCGCGGAATAGCTATAGAAACCGCTCTGCGTTCTCGGCGCCCTCTGCTTGATTAAATTAGCTAGCTATTCCTGGTGAAGGTCTTCGGCGTCTACTATTCGGAACCCGACGCCCAGCTTGACCTGGTACCATGCGGCGGAGTTGTCCTTGATGGTCCCCCTGATCTCTTTTACCTCAAACCAGTCCAGATGGCGCAATGTCTGACCGGCTCGTGCGATGGCGCTATCGACGGCCGCCTGTATGCTCTCGCTGGAAGAGCCCACCAGTTCCACTATCTTGTAAGTGTGATCCGATGTCATATCATCCCTCCAAGCATCTGTCGGTCAAGGTCCGGTCCCCGTTATTGGGGAGCCACATGATATCCGCTGGACTCCCGAACCGCAACCTCAATCAAGGCCAATAAAAAAGGCCAATAAAAAGGGGGCGGGTTTTTGACCCGCCCCCAATACGGCCCGACGAAGGCGCCGGGATTACCGGTCCCTCGCCAGCATTACTCTGTGGTTTAAGCCTAGTACTCAGTCAACTCGGTTTTGGTAATTGTTTAAGAAAACGTCTAAGGTTGCTACCCTTTTTTAGGAGTGTTGACGTAGGAGGGTGGCAGCCATGGGACGAGAACGGTATGTGGTCCGGTTGGAAAGGGAAGAACGAGACCAGTTGGAACGACTGATTCGCGGGGGAAAGAGCCCAGCGCGAAAGGTTGCCCGGGCCCGTATTCTGCTAAAGGCAGATACGGGCTGGGGGGTGATGCGCATCGTGGAGGCGCTGGACACGTCTGCGGGTACGGTGTGCCGTACCAAGCGGCGGTAGCTGGAGGGAGGACTGAAGCGGGCCTTGGAGGAAGATCCTCGGCCAGGACATCCGACCAAACTGGATGAGCGGGGGGAAGCGCACCTGATTGCCCTGGCGTGCAGCGAGGCCCCTCCAGGCCATGACCACTGGACCCTGCGGCTCCTGGCAAACAAGGTGGTGGAGTTGGGGCTGGCGCCCTCCATGTCCCACGAGGGAATTCGCAAGCGGTTGAAAAAAACAGTCTCAAGCCGTGGCAGAAGAAGGAGTGGTGTATTCCCCAGGTGAGCGCCGAGTTTGTGGCGTGTATGGAGGATGTGCTGGACCTTTACGCGGAACCCTATGACCCAGAGCGCCCGGTGGTCTGTTTCGACGAGACCTCCAAGCAGTTGCTGGCGGAAAAGAGGTCTCCGATCCCGCCCAAGCCGGCACGACGGGAGCGATACGATTACGAGTACCAGCGCAATGGCACCCGAAACCTGTTCATGCTGTGCGAGCCCCTGGCGGGCTGGAGGCATGTGGCAGTGACCGAACGTCGTACCATGGTGGACTTCGCTCAGCAGATGCGGTGGCTGGCCGATGAAGCTTACCCAGCGTCCGAGAAGATCCGGGTGGTGCTGGACAACCTCAACACCCACAAACCAGCTTCCCTCTACGAAACCTTCGAGCCCAAGGAGGCTAGGCGAATACGCAAACGCTTGGAGTTTCACTACACTCCCAAGCACGGTAGTTGGCTCAACATGGCAGAGATCGAGTTCAGTGTCTTGGCCAGGCGAGTCCTGCGCCGGCGTATTGCCGATGAAGAGACTTTGAGTGGCGAGATCGCGGCCCTGGAGGCAGAACGAAACCAAGCCGGAGCAACCATTGACTGGAGATTCTCCACTGTGGACGCCCGAGTCAAGCTTCACCATCTCTATCCTGCCAACAATTAGGTTGACTGAGTACTAGTTGTCTCGGAACAGGCTGCCGCCGAAGAAACCAACGGCTCCTTCTTGCAGCTGTCCAGAACCGTCCTGCTCCAATGCGGAGGCTAGGTCGGTGGCGTCAGCCAGAAGGTCGAAGGAGGTCGCACCGCCAGAGATGGCGTTGAAGTCTCCAAGACCGCCCAGCAGGTTGGCGCCGGCGGCTTCCAGGGCCGCTACGAGAGTGTCTACCTCGAAGTTGCCGATTTGGTCGCCGTCTAGGCCAGCGAACATGCCGCCCACCACGGTCGGGTCGAAGTCCGCGAAGGCTCCGGCCTGGAGGTTCCCAACAATGGTCTCGAGCTGTTCGGCCCCTAGGCCGATGATGTTGTCACCACCGGTGGTGTTGGTTAGGCCGATGAGGTGCGCCGGGTCGAGAGCGCCGACTTGGTCGCCGCTCAGCGAACTGAGGGCCTCGAAGGAGAAGTCTCCCAGAACGCCCGCTCCGGCCTCGAAGTCCAGTGCTCCGAAGATCTCACCGAGGTTGTCGCCCAACTGCTGAATGTGTTCAGCACCGAAGTTGCCGACGATGCCTTCCAACTGGTCCAGGCCCAAGGCCTGTTCCACGCCGATGGTGTTAAAGACGTCGAACGCCTCTCCTCCTTCCCATGCGGTGAAGTCGCCGTCGCTCAAGTGTTGGATCGCACCGACGACACCATCACCACCCAACTGTCCCAGGTGTTCGCCGTCCAGGGAGCCGATCAATCCGGCGATGTCCTGGCCGTCCAAGGCTGAGGTCGCTAGGTCGAAGTCCGGTCCGCCGAAGCCGAAGGAACCGATCATGTCGATCATTTGTCCGTCGTCGACGTTGCGGAATTGCTCCGGAGTGAAGGTCCCGATCAGCCCGTCCAGGTGTTCAAAACCCACTGCTTGGTCGAAATCGATATTTTCGAACACGTTGAACGCGGCCTCGGGGTCCCACTTGCCAAAGTCATTGGCTTGCAGACCTTCGATGGACTGGAAGATGTGCTCCTGGCCCAGGTCCTGGAAGCTCTCGTGGTCCAATGACCCGAAGATGCCGCCCAGGTTGTCACCAGTGAGCACTTCCCGGTCAAAGTCCGGGGCTTGGAAATCGATGCGGCTGAGGATGTCCACCATTTGACGGTCCTCAATCTGCGCGTATTGCTCCTGACCCATGGCTCCCATGAGCCCGCCAAACTGGCCGCCGAATTCGTCCAGTTTGGCCGCAAAGGCCTCTGGATCAAACGCCGACGGGGGCACGCCATCGGGACCTAACGCGGGGTCTCCAAACGCCGGATCAAGGCCAGCCTCCGGCCCACCCGGTGTGGGGCCAAGGAACGTGGCCTCGAACATCGCGAATGCTTGGTCGTCCGGTATGCCTAGGAAGTCCTCAGGGGAGAAATCGTGCATCGCTCGCTCGATGAACTCCGGTTCGAACGCCTTGATGTCTTCCGGATTAAACTGGGCGAATGCGCCGGCCCACTGGTCTCCGTTCAGGTCAAATTCCTGGCCGGCCAGTCCGCCATTGAATAGCTCGAAGACGGCGTCTTTTTCCATGGCCTGGAACCCCTGGTAGTCCAATTGATGGACCTGCCCCAATAGGTCTTCAGGGGGCAGCAAAGTAAAGTCTTCGGGCCTAATATCAGCGAAATATTCACTCGCCGAGTGGGCTTCCTCGGGTCTTTCACCGAAGAACTGATCGAAATGGTTGCCGAAGTCCCGGAAGTCCTCTCCCACGGCGGCGTAGTCGCCGAACTCCCCGGGGACGAACTCCTCGGGATCGAAGAAGCTTCCGAAGTCGGCTGGGTTGTGTTCCTCAGGTTTGAAGAGAACGTCGAAGTCTCCAGGTTGGAAGTCGTCACCCTTGAAGAAATCCCCAAAGTCCCCAGCAAAGCTGTCGGGATTGAAGGTCTCCACGAAGAGATCGTCCTCGAAGTCGGCCGGATCGAAGAAATCGTGGAAGTCTCCGTCAGGGAAATACCCTGGGTCCTCGGGACTGACCAGAGGGTCGCAACAAGCGCCGCCGAACCCGGGGTCTCCGAATTCCGGCCCTTCGGGTCCGGGGCCGAACTGCTCACTGGCTTCGAAGACGAATTTGCCGCTGTCGTCGAAGGAGAACGTGCCTTCTGTCCCGGGTTCCCCTTCGGTACCAAGGAATCCCTCAGGCGGCGGCTCGTACTTGAAATCGCCTTCAGGCGGCTCGTAGTAGAAACCGTCGTCGGGAGGCGGAGCGAATGCGTCTTCGTACGCCGGGTCGTAAGTCCCTCCGTCCTGTGCTGGGTCGTAGGTTGCTCCTCCGTCCTGTGCCGGGTCGTAGGTTGCTCCTCCGTCCTGTGCCGGGTCGTAGGTTGCTCCTCCGTCCTGTGCCGGGTCGTAGGTTGCTCCTCCGTCCAGTGCCGGGTCGTAGGTTGCTCCTCCGTCCAGTGCCGGGTCGTGGGTTGTTCCTCCGTCCTGTGCCGGGTCGTATGGTTCGGACCCTGTCGGCCCTGGGTCGTATGGTTCGGGCTCTGTCGGCCCCGGGTCGTATGGTTCGGGCTCTGTCGGCCCCGGGTCGTATGGTTCGGGCTCTGTCGGCCCCGGGTCGTATGGTTCGGGCTCCGTCGGCCCCGGGTCATGTGGTTCTTCCGGCGGCGGCTCGGGCGGTGATTCTTCCGGGGGATGGCCATCAGCCCAAGCGGCGGGCGCGCTGGCGCCCAAGGCGTACAGGCTAATGGTACCCACCGTCGCCACTACCGCCACGAATACTGCGGCTATGGTTAAAAGTCGGATCATATCCTCTATCCTCTAATTAGATTTTGGTTTGCCCGACCGTTAGCTGGACGATGCGCAAGTAAAATTCTCGAGAAGCCGGTCAAAACGTAGTTGCACCAACGTGGCGTCTTCACCGGTCAGGGTCATCCGAAACGCCGTATCCGCGTCTCCACAGACCCAGGCGCCAATCAGTCCGCCACCCAGCGTGGAGCCGTCGGATCCAGTGGCCCTGAAGCCTCCGTAGACGCCGGACTGGTCATTGACAGTAATATCGCCGTCGCTGATCGACTCAAAGGTGGTCTGGGGCTGGCTCGCCCGCAGTACGTTGTAAGTGTCGGCCAGGAAGGTCAGCGGGGTGCGGTCTTCGGGCGGACCCCAGACCAAGTTGGTGTTTACCCCGCCGTAGTTGAAAGCGATGAGCCCTTGGGTGGTGCTGGGGTCGGGCTCGGTCCAGCCGTAGCTCTCGACCGCCGCGCCCAGGTCCAACTTGAGTACAAAGCCGTACGCGTTGTAGGCCGTCAACAAAGCAGGTGCCTCGACGACGGGCTCGGATTCCGGAGCGGGGTCGATCACTGCCGCTGTCTCAGACTCGGCTCCGGCGTCTTCGATTGACTCGTCGGGCTTCACCATCGCGGCATGTTCTTCTGCCGACATGGCGGCGTGCTCGTCTTTCGACATGGCGGCATGTTCTTCTGCCGACATGGCAGCATGCTCGTCCTTCGACATCGCGGCATGTTCTTCTGCCGACATGGCAGCATGCTCGTCCTTCGACATCGCGGCCACCGCAACCGACGGCGCTTCAGCGGGACTTGGGGCGGCCGCAACTGCTGTTGGGGCCGCCGGAGCGCTCTCAACTGCCGCGGACCCGTTGGAGCTGCTACCCGACCCACAGGCCGCAGTGATAACCGCGACAATGACGATGCCCGTCAAGATTGCCAAATAGCGAAATGGGTGTTTGATAACCAAATAGTCCTCCAGATTCTGTTTTATGTTTTCCCGTGCATCCGACCCGGAATCCTCCAAAGGACAACTCCGGGCACATACAGGGCTCATGAGGTACCCATACCGCAGCAATCTGGGACCGGGATGGGGCCGAAATCAGTCCTTCAATTTTGTCAACTAGACGATTCAGGATTAAGTTACTGCCGTACCGCATCCCGGACGCAAAATAGCCCAAGCCGTCTGTACTGCTCAGTCCATCCGTCCCCGTTTCGAGGCCATGGCCGTGGCCCTTACGGGGTCACGCCGGACGCCGTCTGAGAGCCTATTTCTTGTGACAAGTGGGGCCAGCAGAGTCCGAAAGAGGCAAGCAGAAGAGGAGCGGGAGGCCTCCGGTTGACCACGGCCTGAATTAGCGCGGCGGGATCGTGGAAAAAAGAGGGAGTCAAAAAAATAAAAGGGTGGGCAGACCTTAGGTCTGCCCACCCTAACGAGGCGAGCTAATGACCGCTAGAGTTAATTGCCGAATAGGTTCTGCTGGAAGAAACTAGCAACTCCCTGTTGCAGGGCCTGGGAACCGTCCTGGCCTAAGGCGTTACCTTGGTCGGTCACATCAGCCAGTTGGTCAAAGGCCGTGTCCCGACCGGCGATAGCGGAAGCGAAATCGCCCAGGCCGAAGTCGGCGTTGGCTGCCAGTAGCGCGCTCTGAAGCGATTGCAGGGGCAAATCATTGATTTCGTCTGCGTTGAGACCAGCAAACACCCCGCTAACCGCATTGGGGTCCCAGTTGGCGTACCCGTTGACTTGGGCCGATGCAACAATATCCTGCAACTGACTGGAGTCGAGATTGAATATCTGGCCAGCCGCCGAGTTTGCCAGGTCACCCAGTTCGTTCAAGTCCAGATTCCTCAGGTTGGTCCCATCCAGGCCTTCTGCCGTGATGACGTTCAGAGCATCGAAGGAGAAACCGTCGAGGATTTCACCGTTGGCGGCGAAGTCCAGGTTGTCCAAAACCTGGGTTAAGTCTTGGCCCAAATCTTGAATCTCCAGGACCCTCAGGGTCGCGACCAGCCCATCAAACTGGGAGAGGGTCTGAATTTCACCTAGGCCGATGGAAGCGATTAACTCAGAGGCCGCATGAGCCTCTATCGTAACCAGGTCTCTAGCTTCAGTGTGGGCCAGAGCTGCCAAGATGCCGCCCCTACTCTTGCCAGCCAGGGTGTCACCCATCTCGGCCATCATTGCCCCGATATCAGGACCGTCGAGAGCAGATTGCCCCAAGTCCAGATTCTCAAAGTCGATGGAGTCGAAGATCTGCTCCATCTTGTCGCCGATCACAGCGTAGAAGTCGTGGTCGGCGGCAGCCAGCAGGTTATGAGCGTCATCGCCCAACTCGGCTAGTTTGGCTGCAAAGTCGCTATCTGGTGAGCCAAGACCGAGGATACCCCGGTGCCCATGGAGGACACGGAGACCGTTCCGACCAACACAACCGCCATACTGAACATAGTGACCAGCATTACGATGCGAAACATAACTCGTTGCCTCTTATTTGCTTTGGGTCTATCGGGTTGGGATTGACTAAGAAGAACAGGTGAAATTTTCCAATAGCCTGTCGAAGCGAAGTTGCACGACCGTAGCGTCGTCCCCAGTCATTGTCAGCCGTCAGCCGAAACGCCGTGTCACCGCTGGGGCAGACCCAGGCGCCTATGAGCCCTCCGCCCACGGCAGAGCCACCGCTGTCCAGGGCCCGGAAGCCACCGAACAAGCCTGTTTGTTCGTTTACAATGACATCACCCTCGCTGATGGTCTCGAAGGTAATACCCGGCTGCGCCGCGCGTAGCAGATTGTATGTGGACGCTACGAACTCTATCGGTGTCCGGTTTTCCGAAGCGCCCCAAACCAGATTGGTGTTCACGCCTCCAAAATTGAGAGCAATCAATCCCTGAGCGGCGCTGGGTTCCGCCTCGGTCCATCCGGCGCTCTCCACGTCCGCTCCCCGGTCCAGCTTCAGAATGAAGCCGAACTCGCTAAACGTGGTCAGTAACGCCGGGGTGGGGGTAGGTTCTGGCGTCGGTGGTTGGGTGGCCGTCGGCACCGGTGTGGCGGCCGTCGGCACCGGTGTGGCGGTAGGCGCCGCCGTGGGAACGGCAGTGGCCGCCGCCGTGGGGGCCGCAGGCGGCGCAGCCGTAGGCGCGGGTGCTGGAGTCGTTGGCCGCGCAGAAGTCGGCGGCGCCGTTGGCGAAACACTCGGCGGGACCGCAGTGGCCTGCGCCGGAGGGGCCGTAGTAGCGGTGGGGGCCGCCGTTCCGGAACTCGACCCTCCACAAGCCACATTCATCACAGTCATGACGGAGATAATCACTGCTATTCCGGTCAGCTTGGTGGTTAGAACCTTTTTCATTATTTTAAATAGTGCTCCAGAAGGAGAGTTAAACGATGATACGACAACGGAATGCGTACAGCAACCGATGGAACCGTGCCTGGATAACAGGCTAGCGGCTTCGAAATTACCAGGATCTCAAAACGGGGAAAATAGTTCACGGAGCCTAGTCTGAGCCTGTCGATTAATTAGTTCAAGACCGCATTTTGATGACTCCGGCACCTTCCCAAACCGTCCCTTCGTGTAAAGTATCCCTTCGCGTTCCGGGTCGGAGTTGCCTGTGGTAATATTCTGCCGTGAATCCGATCAATCTATGGTGCCTTGAGGAGTTAAGCACACGATGAAAGCGCTGGAAGGGATTAGGGTGCTGGACCTGACCCGGGCCCTGGCCGGCCCGTTCTGCACCCTGATGTTGGGCGACTACGGGGCCGACGTGATCAAGATCGAGATTCCGGGCAGCGGCGACGACACCCGGCATTGGGGCCCTCCATTCGTTGGGGATGAAAGCGCCTATTTTCTATCCATCAACCGCAACAAACGAAGCCTTACGCTGAATTTCAAAGAAGACAAGGCCCGAGAAATTTTTCTGAAACTGTGTAAAGACGCCGACGTCATCGTGGAGAATTTCACTCCGGGAGTAATGGACCGATTCGGTTTAGGTTACGAAGCGGTGAAGGCGGTCAACCCCGGCATCGTATACACCTCGATTTCGGGTTTCGGCCAAGACGGAGCGTACCGGAACCGTCCCGCGTACGACCAGATTGTTCAGGGTCTCAGCGGCCTGATGAGCATTACGGGAGAACCCGACGGCGAGCCGCAAAAGGCGGGTATTGCCGTGTCGGACATTGGGGCCGGGATGTGGGCCGCCTTTGCTGTCATGACGGCCATCCACCACCGGACAGAACACGGCGAGGGTCAATACATCGACATCTCCATGTTGGACGCTCAGGTCGCCTGGCTGACCTACATGGCCGCCTACTATTTCGCCAACGACGAGCCGCCGAGCAAAGTTGGAGCGGCCCATCCCACCCTCACGCCGTACCAAGCTTTCATGTGCCAGGACAACAAGTACATTAATGTGGCCGTCGGCTCGGAACGGATTTGGGAGCGGTTCTGCCAGGGCATCAAGCAGGAGGACCTGACCCGCAATCCCGAATTCGCCACCAACGGAGACCGGGTGCGCAACCGGGCCAAGCTGGTGCCCTACCTGCAACAGCTATTTCTGACCCGTCCGGTCAACGAATGGGTGGCGGACCTTCAGGAGTTTAGCGTGCCCTGCGGCCCGATCAACGATTTAGCCGACGTCTTCGCCGACCCTCAAATAAAGTCCAGGGAGATGTTCTTGGAAATGCCCCACCCGACCCTGGGCAGCATCAAACAGACCGGCATTCCCATCAAGTTTTCCCGCACGCCCGGCGGTCTGGACCGGCCCCCACCCCTCTTGGGTGAGCACAACCTCGAAATACTCTCGGAGTTGGGATTTTCGGACGCCGATATTTCCGAACTTGAGACCAAAGACATAATATAATCCGCCCGGCGCCCCAACCAGTCCCTGATATTAACCTGAAATTGATCGGGTGATTTCCTCGATTCATGTCGCCGCACGCAATTGTGCTGATCGCGGCTGCGTGGTAGTCTGGCGCGTGGTTCTCAGCTTTGCCCTTGATCCAACACCCAACGCCTCATAACATGGGGGTGAGCGGCCATGGACTTGGAATTAAAAGATCGAGTAGCTATTATCGGTGGCTCCAGCAGGGGCATGGGGCGAGCTATTGCCTTGGCGTTTGCCCAAGAAGGGGCGAACGTAACAATTTGCGGCCGCACCGAGGCTGACCTCCGCCGCACTGAGATCGAGTTAGCCCGCGTCGGGTCCCAACACCACGTTTTGGCCATCCCAGCCGACCTCTCTGTTGCCCGAGACATCCGCCGGGTCGTGCGCGACACCTTCAACCGCTTTGGGCAGATCAGCATTCTGGTCACCCACGTCGGTTATGGCCCTCCGGGCCGTCCTTCGGAGCTCAACGACGAGACCATTATTACCGCCTTCGAGGAGAACTTCTTGAGCGCGGTCCGCTTTGCCCGGGAAGTTATACCTTATATGAAGCAGCAACGTTGGGGCCGAATAGTCAACCTGCTGCCCCAACTCATGCGCCAATCCGGCGACGCAACAGCGTTGTCCACCTCCAGCCAAATGGCCTTGGTGGGGTACGCCAAGATGCTGGCCAATGAATTGGCGCCGTTCAACATCACCGTCAATAACCTCGTGTCCGGCCCGGTTCAGACCGAATACCTTTCCGCCACACTTGAAACCCGGGCCCAAGCGCAAGGCCGCACCAGTGACGATGTTATCAAGGAAACAATTTCGGGCATCCCCATGGGCCGCATGGGAAAGCCGGAAGAGGTGGGAGACCTTGTGGCGTTTCTGGGCTCGGAACGGGCTGCTTTCCTTACCGGTACCAGCGTGGTTCTGGACGGTGGAATGCTACAGTCAATCAGTTAGATGAGCGGCGCGCGATTGGAGAACGACACTTCTCATTACCGGCAGGTCTACCAGGCGGCCCAGGACTTTCTTTCATCCACAGGGATTCCGGGGTGGCTGGTATACGATTACCGGGGGGCCAACCCCGTTTTCTGGCAGATAATTTCTTCGTCCGGCCATGTTACCAGGCCATGCTACTTTTTCTTGCCGGCTTCGGGCGCTCCCAAACTTCTGGTACACCACGTGGACGCTGGCAAATTCGCCGAGTCAGGCGTAGGGACCATCGTTTACAGCAGCCGTGACTCGATGCTGGAGTCGCTGCGGGGCCTGCTATCGGGATTTTCTCAGGTCGCTATGGAGTACTCACCGCAAAACGAGTTGCCCAGGGTCTCCCGGGTGGACGCCGGGACTGTCGAGTTGGTTCGCAGTCTGGGAGTGGAGGTCGTATCTTCCGCAGACTTGATGCAGGCCGCGACCCATCAGTGGACTCCACAGCAGCTTGAGGACCACCGGAGCACTGCGGATAAGTTGGGGAGAATCGTCAACGAAGCGTTCGCGCACGCCGGACAGCGGCTGTCCCAAGGCGTAACGGAGTATCAGGTTGCCGAGTTCATTCGGCATCGTTTCGCGGAGGAGGGCATCGAGTCGCCGGATGGGCCCATTGTTGCGGTCAACGCCAACGCCTCCGACCCCCACTACGAACCGGCGATGGACAACACCAGCGCGATCCAGCCTGGAGACTGGCTGCTGATCGACCTCTGGGCCAAGGGCACGGCGCCGGGCAGCGTTTACGCCGACATCACCTGGGTGGCCTTCGCCGGCGATGCGGTACCGGACCGGCACCAAGAGATATTCGATATCGTGACGGGCGCCAGGGACGCGGCTTTACGCTACTTGGAAGACGCCCACCAACAAGGCACCGCAGTCCAGGGGTGGCAGGCCGACCAAGTGGCCCGCGAATTCATTGCCAGGCGGGGCTATGGCGAGTACTTCACCCACCGGTTGGGCCATAGCATCGGATTCGAGGTCCACAGCGAAGCCGTGAACCTGGACGGGTTCGAAACCCACGACACCCGGCACATCATACCCGGCGTATGTTTCTCGGTAGAGCCGGGAATCTACCTTCCCGAGTTCGGGGTCCGCTCCGAAATCGACGTCTTCATGTCGGCCAACGGCCCGGTCGCCACTTCCCCAGTGCAACGCGCGGTGGTCTTGATGGGGGCGGGGTAACCGGTTCCGCGTATCACCGGCGCACCTCTAACCCTTCGCTGGGAAACGCTTCATCAAAAGTGTAAATAACTTGAGCTCCCGCAGACCGTGCTTCCGCCCAGATCAATGCGTCGGGCACTGAGACTCTACCAGAAGGACGGCATAGCAGCAGGCCCTGAATTACCTGGTCTTCATCGATCGCATGGGAGTTGATGTTCTCTTTTAACATGAACTCGATCAAATGGTCGACCACTTCAGCTCTGGGTACTTGATATACAGACATCAAAACGTAGGCCGCTTCAGCAACGACTACCGGGGTAACCCAAAGGTTATCCAGATGATCGATCACGTGAGCTGCGCGGGTGGCCATTTCTGAAGGAATTCCGGTTATGTATCTGACGACTACGTTGGTGTCCAAAAACGCAATTCCGGGCATCATCTCTGCGGGTCCCAATCCTTCACCGAGTCAGCCCAGGCTTTGTCTCGGATTTCTTGCCAGCTAAGGCCCTTTAGACTCTCCACGACTGCCGGGTCGATATACTTCTGTAGTGCACCCTTCAAAGACCGGTTGTGCTCGGGCGGAACAAAATATATCTCGACGTGGCCGTCGACCAACCGCTGGAGCGCCAACCAACCAGGCCCGATGCCCAGCTTTTCACGAATTTCCTTGGCTATTACAATCTGCCCTTTCGTTCCTACCACATTGGCCATTGTATGACTCTCTTTCAGTAGTATGACATTATACTAACAGTTATACTGAGTGTCTGCCAGTTACGGTTGCCCTTGCCCACCATGGCATTTAGAATGGCGGGGCTTACTTTATCGAAATCGAATTCGTGATGACTTGAGGTAGATATGGAATTTTCGCTGGCATTTGAAATGCAGCGGCCTATGCTGGACGATCATGCGGTAATCGAGGAAACCATCGAGCAGTGCATCCTGGCCGACGAGATGGGTTTCGATGCGGTGTGGTTCGTCGAACACCACTTTCTGACCACGTTCTCGGGGTCGCCCTGCCCGGAGGTTATCTTCGGCGCGCTAAGCCGATTGACCAAGAATATCCGCTTGGGCTTCGGTGTGGTGATCCTGCCCTACCATCACCCCGTCCGAGTGGCGGAACGCATAGCCATGGTCGACCACCTGTCCCACGGCCGCGTCGAATTCGGCACCGGCCGGTCGGCCCCCTACGAGCAGATGGGGATGGGCATCGACCCACGTAATACACGTGAGATGTGGGAAGAGTCCCTGAGCATGATCCCCAAAATCTGGGAATCGGATTACTTCGAGTGGGAAGGCAAATTCTGGAATGTTCCACCGCGACAGGTGTTGCCCAAGCCTTACCAGAAGCCCCATCCGCCCATCTGGGTGGCGGCCCTTCAGCCTGCCACCTACGAACTCGCGGCCAAAAAGGGCATCGGCACGATGGCGTTGGGGATCAACGCCCCGTCAGTTCTGGAGCCCAGCATCAAGCAGTACAAGAGCACTATCAATGAAGCTAATCCGGTGGGGTCGTTCATCAACGACAAATGGCTCAGCTCCACTTTCGGCCTCTGCGGCGAGGATAACGCCGCGATTCAAGAGCTCTCAGCCCAATCGTTAAAGACCTTCTTCGGCCCTGGACGTCCTTACGTTCAAGACCAGAAAGATGTGTACTCCCGGTTGTTGGAGCAATGGGGCGGGGTGCCCGATCACCTGGCACAGAACTTCGCCAGGTATGTCGACGTTCCCGACCCAGCCAAATCGACAAACGGAGGCTCCGGACCGGACCTGTCGGGCGGCAACGCATTGGCCCAAAAGGTCTGGGAAGAGTTCGATGCCGCCACCATGGCGGAACGCGGGATAATAGTCGCAGGCGACCCGGAGGACTGCATCAAGGCGGCAAAGCTGCATGAGGCCACGGGCGTCGACCAGTTGCAGTTCTTGATGCAGACTGAGTCCATCCCCCACAAGCAGGTGATGTCGTCCATCGAGATGTTCGGCAAACACGTAATCCCAGCCTTTAAAAAGGACAAGAACAGTGCTCCGGCATGCCCCATAGACGTTAATGCCGACTGAGTAACTACTCATGATCAGGTGAACTAAAAAGGCCCCGGAGTCGTCCGGGGCCTTTTAACATCTCGTGCTTTACCAAAAGACCCCGGACTTTTTGGCCATGTGAGTGCTACCAGCCATTCCGGCGTCCCCGTTGCAGTACAATAAAGGAAGAGCGAACCATACGGGTCTAGGAGGTGCGAAGATGCCGCTGGGTTTGGGCCGGGGCTCCGGTGTGGCGGTGGTGGAGATGCACGGCGTGATCGGCACTCAGGTACGGGTTCCGGTCTACACCCGCCTCTTGGACAACGTCGCTAAAAGCAAACGCTACCGGGCGCTGCTGCTGGATATCGACTCTCCGGGAGGGTCGGCCGCCGGGTCCGAAGTCCTATACCGCAGCCTACAACGGGTGGCGGAGAACAAGCCGGTTTTCGCCTACGTTCGAGGCATCGGCGCTTCAGGGGGCTACTATTTGTGTTGCGCCGCCAGCCAAGTCTTCGCCCTGCCCACCGCCTTGGTGGGCTCGGTCGGCGTCATTTACCTGCGCCCTATCTTGGAACAGCTATTAGCCAAGGTTGGGGTTGAGTTCTCGGTCTTCAAGGGAGGCCGGCTAAAAGACATGTCGGGGTTTTGGCGCGGGCCCACCGCCGAGGAATCTGAAAAATTCCAAGGACTGATCAACGAAATCTACGATAATTTCGTATCAGTAGTGGCCCAAGCCCGTAAACTCGAAGAACCCAAGGTCAGGGACCTGGCCACCGGCGAGGTGGTCACTGGACTTCGAGGCGTGGAACTGGGCTTGGTGGACCAGATCGGCGACTTCCAGGATGCCCTGAACGCCGCCGCCGTGGCGGGCAAGACCAAGCCTCGGCCAAAATGGTTGCAACCAAAACGAGGGCTCACGTCGAGGCTGATGGGCCGTTCATCAATGGGGCAGAGCGGGATGAACAGTCTGGCCGAGGGTTTGCAGCGGGTCCTCACCGGCGGGGTCTATTACCTGGAACCTTCCCATCTGGCAGGTGGGGATTACCGGCTAGAAGACTAGACAGCTAGGCGCGTCATTTAGGCGTCTCTAGGCTCTGAAGATTTGAGGCTGGTCTCACGGAGTTTGGCCTCCTGCCATAGTTCTTCTTTCTCGTTGAGAGGGAGGGCGGTGAAATCCAGGCCGCGTTCCTCGGCCAACGCTTCCATCCCGAGGTAACGGGACTGGAAACGCTGGTTGGCTTGCCGGAGCACGTCCTCGGCGTGGACGCCGGTCCATCGAGCGAAATTGACCATGGTGAACAAAATATCGCCCAACTCGTGGACCCGCTGTTCTTCTGTGGCGGCTCTCCGAAATTCCTCCACCTCTTCGACGATCTTGTCCAAGACCCCCGAGACATCGTCCCACTCGAACCCGGCGCGCCCCACCCGGTCCTGCATCAATTGGGCGTAGGCCAGCGCCGGCAGATTGATGGGGATACCCTCGACCGGCGACTTGCGCACTCCCTGACGGCTACGCTCTTCCGCCTTCAACCGCTCCCAATTGCGCTCCACTTCCCGGGCGTCGCCAACCACTTCTCCAGAAAAAACATGGGGATGCCGCCGCACCAGCTTCTCGTTGATTTGAGTTAGGACATCGCTCAACTCGAAATCACCGGCCTCGCGGGCGATGTCGGCGTGGAAGGCTACTTGGACCAAGATGTCGCCCAACTCTTCGGCCAGCACCCGCGGATCGCCCCGGTCGATCGCTTCCAAGACCTCGTAGGACTCTTCCAAAAGGTTGCGCTTTAGCGACTGGTGGGACTGTTCACGGTCCCAAGGGCAACCGCCGGGGGCTCGCAGCCGCTGGACGATGTCCAACAGGGTTTGGAACTCGCCTAACTCACGTTCCGTAAATGGGTTATCACCTGTTGGATTCTTCTGCGCCATGGGCGAATTATAGATTGGGGCTGGTTGCTTCACAAGGCAGCCGATGCTACCTTAGAACAGAATCTGGAGAGCAGTATCAAGGTCCGCCCGGTAGCCTCACCCTACGGTAAATTGATGGCCCGCATCTCTTGGGTTACCACTGCGCCATTCATAGTCGCAGTCCCCCTGTGTCTGATCACCGCCAGCGTGACTTGGGCCTTCAACAGTCCCGGCCTGTACGAAGACGGTTTCGATAAGTACCAGATCTCCCTCACCAGCGGCATAACCCCGGCCGACCTGCGCCAAGTGGGCACCGATCTGCGCGGGTATTTCAACTCGACCGACGAACCGCTAAACGTCAGCACCCGAATCCTGGGGACCGAGCGCGAGCTGTTCAACCCGACAGAAATTGCCCATATGCGGGACGTAAAACGATTGGTCTGGGGGGTTTATGGATTGGGAGCGGCTTCCGCGGTGTATCTATTGGCGACGCTGATTGTCGGCTTTGGCCGTCGGCGGAGAGGTTTCGTGGGGATCCTGGCCCCTCGGTTGGCCTGGGGCGGTGGACTGACACTGGTCTTGCTGCTGGCGTTCGGACTATTGGCGGCGACTGGCTTCGACACCTTGTTCTTGCGCTTCCATCAGTTCAGCTTCGCCAACGATTTCTGGCAGTTGGACCCACGGACCGACTACTTGGTCCGGCTGTTCCCCCAGGACTTCTGGTTTGACGCCACGATGTGGGTGGCGCTCCGCGCCATCACTGGCGCATTAATATTGACGGCGGCCGGCAGCGGATACCTGGTATACCAACGTTGGGCCGCCCACCAAGAACAGGCCAAGAGCTTGGACCGGGCCACGGAGACCTAAGGGGCCACGGGAAAATTAAAACAGGGGCAAATCAAACTGCCCCTGTTTTGACACTTTGTCGCGTGGAAAGGTCTAGTGCCCGCAGCCGCAGCCACCGCCGCAACAGCCTCCGCCGCTAATCGGCGGCAGGGGGTTCATCGCGGTTGGTTCTTCTCCGCCTTTGGCTACCGAAGCAAATACCGAGATCGCCCGCCGGGCCGGTTGCTCGCAATTGGTGCAATCAGCGCCAGCGGCGGTCATCGACTGAAGTTTTTCGAACTTGTGGCCGCAAGTGGGGCAGAAATATTCGTAAAGAGGCATGCCGTCCCTCCTCGTGGTCTACGCCATTTGTAAAAATAGTTTCAAATCGTCGTGCTTGAATTTACCCGAAGCGCCCAAGCGCAGTCAAGGCCGGGCCGAATATTTGACGCTGCCTGCCGTTCGGCTTTGGCCAGCATCTCGTCTGAACTGACTAGGCCTGACCAATTGAAAATCGACGAATACCAAGCTTGGAAGCCTTCCTATGGGTCCGCTGAAAGATGGTGCGACATTCTGTAATCCTCAACCGTGGCCCCCAACTCTATTTCGTGACTGGAGGCGATTCTGTAGAGGTCTTCGTGAGTCCTATCCAGCAATTCGGCCGCCCGTCCAATGGTCAGGCGTCCCTGGCTTACCATTCTGAGTGCGAAGACCTCGGCTCCTTGGTACATCCATTGCCGAAGTATTGAAGCTCGGTCAGTACGCTGTTCACGGCTTTGTAGGTCAGCTAACTGCAGCAATTCCTCTGGAATTCGCAGCGCCGTCGGTCTGGCTGTCATTGCAACTCACCCAAGTCCTTTAGCGATTCTTCGAACACCGATTGGCGTATGTAAGGCCTCATTCGATGTAAGGCTCGAACGGCTACGCGTTGGTCTAGCAGCTTGAGTTGGGCCAATTGTACTATCATGGCGCTCGGTGTCATGTATATCATTCCTAGCCGTCTAACCAACGCAAGGAACGCGGCATCGTCGCTAACTATTACCATCGAGGGATTTTCAGCGCGGTGAGCGTAGGCTAACCCAAGTACCTCTCGTTCCCCGGACCGTAGACTATTCGAGGTCCAATCATCAATCAGCACAAGATCGGTGCTGGATAATCTGACCCGTTGGATATTTTCAGAGATGATTAGGTCGATGCGATCGG
Source organism: Dehalococcoidia bacterium (assembly GCA_965247605.1). GTDB lineage: Bacteria > Chloroflexota > Dehalococcoidia > Lucifugimonadales > UBA3495 > VXOI01. The sequence goes on from CBDFHM010000010.1 coordinate 190,248, forward strand.
CATCCGGATACAGGTATTCCCGACCCTTTATGACGGCCTCCGAGTAAACAGCATCCGGTATTACGCAATCGACTGCCTCGACAACAGCGGAGAGCACTCCTGCTTTGAAAAGCTTAATTAACCCGTCTGTATCAAGCGCGTACAGCATGAATTAGTGTACCACGGAGGAGTACGTTTCATTACAAACTAGTACAACTTACAAACTAATGGCACCATAACACGCAAGTCGTTTTCAGCCCCAAAATAACCTGCTGTTTACGCGGGCTGTTGTTGGGGGAGTCGCGGCAACGTTTGCCCGACCACTCGAGCGACAAGAGCCGCCTGGTGCGGAAGCCGCTGGCGGTTAGGCCCTCCTCGCGGTTGGCGTCCTCACGCTTGACACGTAAAATTCCAAATGGGAGACTAGCTTCGAACCCACGGTTGTAAATATGGCGGTCCCGTGTTGAAGTGGCACATGGGCCGATTGCTTAGACGGAGTTGTATTGATGCCAGATGTGAAAATCGAAATCCGGGAAAATGGTCCCAACCGCGTCCATGGTCCGATCGAAATCGTCGACGCCAGCGGCACCAATTACACGATACCGGAAGGCCGGTGGGTGACGCTGTGCCGCTGCGGCCTATCCAAGAACAAGCCTTTCTGCGACACGTCCCACACTGACTCCGGCTTCCAAGCTGAGTCCAAAGCTTTCTAGGTGCGATGGCGTTATCCCCCGGTTATTGGTCCGAGATTGTCAGGCAGAAAAAACGGGCGGGAAATAACCGCCCGTTTTGTCGTAACCAATTCTGGGGGATGCGGCTGTGCCGCCTAGCGGGACCGGTATATGGGCTTGATGCCGCGTACGGAAGACAGGCGGTCCTCGGCCAAGCGGTCGGCAGCCTTGGAGGTTGGGATTTCCTCCCGCTTGGATATGGCGATTACCCGCTCGATGATCTCGTAGATTCGCTCCGTCTTTTCTCGGGCCCGCTCAGGGTTGTATTCACCGCCCAGTTCGGCCTCGACGTTAATAATTCCACCACTGTTCACAATGTAATCGGGGCCGTAGAGGATGCCCCGCCGGTCCAATTCCTCACCGTCGGCGTCGGTCATCAACTGATTGTTGGCGCCGCCGACGACCACCCGGCATTTTAGCTGGGGAATGGTGTCGATATTTAAAACACCGCCCAAAGCACAGGGTGAGAAAATATCGCAGTCGACATCGTATATCGCGTCCGGCTCCACGACTTCCAGGCCCATTTCGCTGGCCAAGTCGCGGGCGCCCTGGTAGACGTCGGTAACCACCAAACGGGCATTTTCCTTTATAAGGTGGTGGGCCGTATGGGAGGCGACCTTGCCGAAGCCCTGCATGGCCACGGTCTTGTCCTTCAGTGAGTCGGAACCCCAAACCTCGCGGGCGCAGGCCTTCATTCCCATGTAGATTCCCAACCCGGTCATAACCGAAGTATCGCCGCTGCCACCGGCCGTGGTGGGCAACCCCAGCACGTAGTCGGTCTCCTGCTTAACGTACTCTAGGTCTCGCCCGGTGGTGCCGACGTCGGTGGTGGTGAGATACCGTCCGCCCAGTGTGTCGACGAACCGGCCGAAGGCCCGCAACAACGCCTCGGTCTTATCGGCATGGGAATCGGCGATGATTACGGCCTTGCCGCCGCCAAGCGGCAGGTCCGCCGCGGCCGACTTATAGGTCATGGCGCGGGACAAGCGTAGCGCGTCCCAGACGGCTTCTTCTTCAGACCGGTAGGGCCACATTCGGGTGCCCCCGGCCGCCGGGCCCAGAGTCGTGTCGTGGATCGCGATGATCGCTTTGAGGCCTGCGGCGGGGTCGGAGACCACCATCAACTGCTCGTGGCCTTCGGCGCCCATCTGGCTAAGAATTTCCATTGGTGGAGAACTCCCTATTTCGGCTGGTGGGAGCATTGTTCAGGTTCGCCGGATTCCTGGAGCCATCCCGGCCGATAACTCTCACGACACCCACACAATAATAATGATGCGGACCAGCTAGGAACGATTCGCAATTCCAACGTCAATTATAGCCCGGCGAACATGAAAACCGCTTGTCCCATCCGAAACACACTTTCTAGGGAAACCAGAATATGTGCGCGCGGAAATCCTCACCGCCTGTATTATGCCCTGCTCCAGATGCTACAATCCGGGCCAGCCCATTGGCATAAATCGGCGTTCGCCGCCAAGCCTAACCGGAGGAAGTTGATGCCTCAGCAATATCCCAGCGCCCCGGCAATGTCCATTGACCAGAGCAAGACGTACACCGCGACCGTCCAGACCAACAAAGGGTCCATAACCTTGGACCTTTTCGCGGCGGACGCCCCTCTTACCGTGAACAACTTCGTGTTCTTGGCCCGGGAAGGGTTTTACGAGAACGGGAAATTTCACCGTGTGATGAAAGATTTCATGATTCAAGGCGGTTGCCCCACGGGAGACGGTACCGGCGGCCCGGGTTACCGCTTTCCAGACGAGCCGGTGACGCGTTCATATGTCAAAGGAACGCTGGCCATGGCCAACGCCGGACCGAACACCAACGGCAGCCAGTTTTTCATCGTGCACGGGGCTTCAGTTGGGCTGCCGCCCAACTACACCATCTTCGGCCGGCTGACCGGAGGGGAAGATGTACTGGACTCGCTGGCCAACTCTCCGGTAACGAGAGGCCGGGGTGGTGAGGCTTCGACGCCCACCGAGTTGCTGCAAATCAACAACGTGGAGATCAACGAGTCATAAGTAGCGATCAGCTATCGGCGGTTAATTGTTCGGCGGGTTCCGGTCTGGTCGCGTTCTTCCTGGCGGGTCTCATGGCGAAAAGGAAGCAACCGGCTCCGAGCAAGTTCAGAGCCGCCAGGGTGATTCCTAGATATCAGATACCGCGAGTGCGCTCGGGTGTCATTGCCAAATCCGCGCCAGAGACCATATATCAGATACCCCTTAACATGACAGTATCAATATCTGATATGACTATATACTCCGTTTCAGATGGCGAGATAACACGTTGATCGGGTCGAGACGGGACAGCCGGAAGCGGATACGGGTCGGCGAAGTCCTAGAGGATCTAATCGCTGGTGCGCCCGGCCCGGCCGACCTCTAGCCATATCTCATACACCCGGTTCTTAGGTAGGCCGAAGATTGCCGAGGCCTGGGCTACCGCGTCCTTGGCTCGCAGACCCGAGTCTTTGAGCCCCAGCAAAAAGCTCTGGATCTCAGCGTGCAGCTCATCAGGGTCCGCTTGCTGGCTTAGCTGATTTACCTCGGAAGCTCCGGCGACCACAAGCACAAACTCGCCCCGGGGAGCGTTGAAATGCTCCAAGGCTTGGGCGGCGGTCCCTCGAAACACCTCTTCGTGTATCTTTGTCAGTTCTCGGCACAGCGCCATTGGGCGGCTACCGAATACTTGGTCCAAATCCTCCAAGGTCGCTCGCACCCGGTGAGGCGCTTCGAACAGCACCAGGGTCGTTTTGCCGAAAACCGATTCTCGCAGCCGGGATTGCCGGTCCTTACGTCGCCTGGGCAAAAACCCCAAAAACTCAAAAGCGTCGCCGGAAAGTCCTGAAGCGGCCAATGCCGTGGTAACAGCGGACGGCCCAGGTACCGACTCCACGGCGAAACCCTCCAAGGCCGCCCGAGCAACCAGTTCACTGCCCGGGTCGCTTATTCCGGGCATGCCGGCATCGGTCACCAGAGCCACGTCGCCTTCACCCAGCGCCCGCAATAGCAGTTCCAACTTCTCTTGATAGTTGTGTTGGTGAAAGCTCGTGAGCTTGGGACGGATGCCCAAGTGGTTCAGCAAGCGGCGCGTAACGCGAGTGTCTTCAGCGGCGACGAGACCGGCCTGCCCCAAAACACGAGCGGCCCTGGGAGACAGGTCCTCCAGGTTGCCGATGGGGGTGCCCACTATGTATAAAGTGCCCAATCGGAACCCGTTACTCGATGTTCCTGCTATGGATCACGTTAGCCATTATAGGATACTCGGCGTTCCCGAGACGGTGGACAGGACCAAACTTGCCCGACGGCCTGAGCTAAAGTAAGCTCTCCGAGGCGGCGTCCGTACCACCAAATCGATGCCCTTAAATCGATACCCCTTTCTGGAGGGAGCATGGCGAAACTGACCGGCGCACATCTGTTCATCCGGTGTTTGAAATTGGAGGGGATCGAAAAGGTCTTCACCATAGTGGGAGATACGATTCTTCCTCTGGTAGACGCCGCCGAGGATGAAGGAATCCAGTTCATTGACACCCGTCATGAAGGCGCGGCGCTGCATATGGCGGACGGCTACGCCCGTATTACCGGACGGCCTGCGGTGGGCATGTTCACGGGAGGTCCCGGCTTTTCCAACGCCATCTCAGCCCTTCCGGCCATCTATACCTCGGAAAGCCCTGTCGTGTTCATAGCCGGGTGTGCCGAGTTGCCGGAGAAGGGTATGGCCGCATTTCAAGAAATCGACCAGGCAGCCATGGCCGCCCCAGTGACCAAGGGTTCCTGGCTGATACATGACCGGAAGAGAATTCCGGAATTTGTAGCGACAGCTTTCCGCACCGCCACCACCGGGCGGCCCGGACCGGTACACCTCACGCTGCCTTTGGACATACAAGACCAAGAGATAAGCGAAGACGAACTCCCCCAGTACCTGCCTCAAGAATACCGGCCCACCGGCCGGTCCCAAGGCGACCCGGTATTGATAGAAGAGGCTGCGGCGTGGCTGAAAAGCGCCCAGCGGCCTGTAATCGTGGCAGGCAACCCGGCCCGATACTCGGTGGCCCCAGAACAGCTACAGGCGCTGGCCGAGACCACCGGCATCCCGGTATTCACGGTAGAGCAAGCGCGGGGACTGCTGGACGACGAGCACCCGCTGTGCTTTGGCTACGCTGACGGCGCGCTTAACCCGGCAGCCCGGCGGTTCCGGGAGGCAGACGTCGTTCTGTTGCTGGGCAAGCGGCTCGACCACCGCTACCGCTACGGTGGAGTCTTCTCCGCCGACGCCCGGATAGTGCAGGCCGACCCATCGGCGGCGGAGATCGGCAGAAACCGAGGCGTTGCGGTGGGCATACAGGGCGACTTGGGCGCGGTTGTCGAGCAGTTGACCTCCGCCGCCGCCGCAGGCGGTTCAAAGGGGGATACCCAGCCTTGGATCAACCAGCTCACTCACGACCGTGAGAACTGGTTACAGGAGCTTCGCTCCAAGGCCACTGGGGAGGAGCCGTTACATCCACTGGACGTTTACACCAACCTTCAGCAGCATATCGACGACGACACGGTGATAATCATGGACGGCGGCGACTATGTCCAATGGGGCCGTTCTTTCCTGGGCGCGAGGATGCCGGGAAGGTTCATGCGGTTGGGCCCGTTGAGCCACTTAGGGGCGGGTATTCCGTACGGAATGGCGGCGAAATTGGCCCATCCCGAAAGCAAGGTATTGGTCTTCATCGGCGACGGAGCATTCGGCTTCTACGCCATGGAGTACGACACTTGCATCCGCCACAATCTGCCCATCACCACGGTCATGGGCAACGATTCAACCTGGGGCATAGACAAGACATTCCAAGTGGCTTATTACAACCGTGCCGTGGGGACCGACCTTCGAACCATCCGCTATGACAAAATGGTTGAGGCCATCGGCGGCTATGCAGAGCACGTGGAAAGGGCCGCAGAAGTCGGCCCGGCGGTGGGACGTGCCTTGGCCTCCGGCAGGCCCTCTCTAGTCAATGTCACAGTAAGGTCTGGGGCGAGCCCGCTGGCAGATGCGATGATCTCCCGGCGCACTGGCGGGTAGTGCCGGATGACCCAAGTGTGTAATTAACGATTATCGTAGTAGAATTGTAAATGACCCTACTATTAGCGTCGCCATCCGGCCTGCCTCTAAACTATCGTGCCGGTCGTTAATGTCTATTCCGTATGTGAATATACCAAAGCCCGATTCATACTATTGACAAATAAAACAGGCTCGGGTTATTGTTGGGGCAAGTTTAGAACCCTTTGCCCGGCGCATCTATTTATTCTGGGAGGGTAGGCATGCTAAAGATTGGCCATGAGGTCGTACGGCCTGGCAGATATCAGGGCGATCCAACCGTCACCATTCCGGTACCCGAAGAGCTGGAAACGGTACCCGGGATTCCGCTGGAAAACCGTGAGGTCGATTGGTACGCCAGGGAGTACCCTCTTGAAACGATGAACATCACCGAGAGGGCTTCCCGAGATTGGGCTAACGTAATCCGTGATCAGCACATAGAGATGCGTGAGATCCGGAAAGAGCATGACAAGCTGAACCGTCCGCTCGTTCTGGCCGCCCGCTTGACCGGCGACCAAGAGCCGACGGCCGAGGCGACCGGCGAGGATGTCACCGAGGCCATTAAGAGCAAGGCCCGTGACCTGGGTTACATCGAAGTAGGCATTACCGCCTATGACCACCGGTACACCTACCAGAGCAAGAAGGACTGGGTGAAGTTCCCCCATGCCATTTGCTTGGCGTACGAGCAGGACTTCGAGCCCACTCAGACCATCCCCAGCATCGACGCTGAGATCGTGCACTCCAGCACCTATCGCACCGAGGGTGCGGCCGGTCTGGAGCTTTCCAAGTTCATCCAGAGCTTGGGCTACCGGGCCCAGGTTCACAGCCCCAACGACAACACCGGACCCTACATCCCCATGTTCGTTAAAGCCGGTCTTGGTTCCTTGGGTGCTTGCGGCTACCTGCTTACCCCTCACGTCGGCTCCCGGTGCCGCCTGATGATCATCACCACCGACGCCAACGTCAGCCATGACGCGCCCGTCGACTACGGGATTCACGCCTTCTGCCAGGTTTGTCAGGTCTGCGTGAACCGTTGCCCCGGTCGCGCACTGATGCGTGACAAGGTCTGGTGGAGAGGCATCGAAAAGAACAAGTTGTACTTCAAGCGCTGCCGCCCTGTAATGGCCCGCTACTTGGGCTGCGGAGTCTGCATGAAGGTCTGCCCCATCCAGAAGTACGGAATGGGTACTGTGATGGAGCACTACGCAGCGACAGGTCAGGTGCTGGGCAAGGGCACTCACGACCTGGAAGGCTACGAACTCGAGGGTAAGGGCTACTTCGGCCCCGGCGAGTTGCCCGTGTTCGAGCGGGAGTTCTTCTCCTCCATGCCCCACGGTGACACCGAGGAGTGGGCGTTCGACAACTTCAAACAGAAGGCATTGGACGCTGGTGGCGTCATCAGTGACGAGCTAATGCAAGAGCTCCGGGAGCAAGTTGCCCGCGGGCTTTCGCAGAGCCGTGACAACCTGGAGATGATGGAAGAAGAGGACTACATCTAGTAGCCCCTCGGAAACCATTACTGGGTAAATCAAAGGGCCGGCAAAATTGCCGGCCCTTATTTATTTGCTCGAGTTTTATTTTTCTCGAGGTACCGTAGGGATTGCCGTCTTTTCGGAGAAGGCCGAAATCCAGGCGCATTCAGCCTACCCACGCGGTGGAAATCCCTCCAACCCCTTTTGCAAAAGTGGGGCTTTTGGCCTGACCACCTCATGTATTTGCTCAGCCTACGATGGAACCGAGCCTGTGGCTCCCGACGCCGACGCTGGCTGGTCTTGCTTCAGCGCTTCTGCCAACCGCTCTACTTCCGCATCGTAGGCTTGGCGGTCATCACGGTACCCCCGCAAGTCAAACACGATGTGCTCCGCCGCCAAACTCCTGGCGGACCGGCCGGCCGGCTTGATAAGTCCGTCGTCTGGAGAGACTAGGAACAAGACCCACCTATCGGTGGACTGCTGTCGCTCTTTGGCTTGGGTGATGTCGTTTAGGATGGCCTCGGTATCCAGCCCCGCCGTTGAACCTACCACGATCATCTTGCTGTAGTAGCGGATCCACCTTTCCACCTCTTCTTGGTCTGAGGTGCTGTGGCGGTTGACCAACGAATTGCCCCGCACCCGCTCGGAAAACACCCAGCAACGGACGCCACGAGTCTGCAGGTCCGTTTTCAGTGCCTGTGCGAAGTCATCATCCTGATCGCTACAGGCGATGAAACAGTCGCCCAATATCGTTGGCTCTCCTAAAATCGCGGCCTGAAGGGCCGCAACTGACGCCGGGAGACCCACGCCGGTCAGGAACGGTTCTGCAATCTTTCCACCCGAGCGATAAATGGTGTCCAGACCAACTGTGCTCGGCGCGTCGTGCCGTACTTGGTCCAAGCCCTGCGCGAGCCGCAGGTCGCAATCTTGAAACACCGTATACCCCAGGGAGCACCTGGCCAACTGGGCGCCGCTAAAATTGGCGTTCCAAAACTGGGCCTGAAAGAAATCACTATCTTGGAAAACCGCGTTGGTGAGGTCGGTCCGGGCCAGGGTGGCGCCCTCGAAACTAGCTCCAGTCAGGTCGGCTTCGGTCAGGTTCGCGCCGGTAAGGTTGGCCCTAGAGAGATTGGCGTTGACCAGTTTCGCGCCGCTGAGGTTGGCGTCCGAAAGCGTCGCCCGGTCCAGATCTGCGCCGCTGAGGTCCGCTCCCGCGAGATTGGTGCCGCGCAAGTTGGCGCCGTTCAACCGAGCCCGAGTCAAATCTGCCTCCCTGAGGTTCGCGTGGTACAGGTGACAGGGGTTCAGGTGGCAACCGGAGAGGTTTGCCCGCTGCAGAACAGCACCCATCAAATCGGCGTTGCGCAGGTCGGCGCCGCTGATATTCACTTGTGGCGCCCTGGCGTAGCTCATGTAGGCCGCGTTCAGGTCAAGGAAGTCGTTGGGGTTCTGCTCCCGCCAACGGGCTACTGTATCTCTACCACGCTTCACCAGTTGAACGTGCTCCATGTTGGCCATAATCACCGCTCCAGACCAATAAACAAAGCTTAGTCTTCTGGGGCTACGGAACGCCGGAAGCATCGTAGACAGCCAAACCGGACCCCAGGATTCCAGGCACGGCGGCCGCACCGGCGCAGGACGATTCTAGCACAAGCTAACTTCCGGGACGATCTGGGAAGCTCGTAGGCACGTCTGCTTGGAGCGCGGTTTAGCTTGGGCTCTGAATCACAGCCCGCCGGTGCGTCCCTTCCCCTATCTTTCGCTCCCCTTCGAAGGCTTCGACGCGAAAAGTCAGGCGGTTACGGTCTACTTCAACCAGTTCGGCGTGAGCAACTATCGTGTCCCCGATGTCGGCCGGCGCCAAGTGCCGTACGTTAACTTCGATTCCCACCGAGATATCACCATCGGAGAGGTGTTGCGCTATGCCCTCCATCGAGGCCTGCTCCATTAGCAGAATCATGGAAGGGGTGCTGAACTTGGCCACGTGGCCCGCTACGTTGTGGTCACATACGATTGTCTGTTTTTGGCCCGTCAGGCCAGGGTGCAGGTTTGAACTGGCCATGTTATAGCGCCTCCCCGTGCGAATCTTGTCGGGTTTGGGCTCCGGTTTCATCGAGTGCCGATTTTATCGAGCATCCCCGACAACGCCGGGAAGTCCCGGCTGGGCCGGACCATCGGCGAAGGAGCCGGAGTCGCCCGTAAATGATAGCAGACAGGCCAGGCGAGGTCGGCAGCTGGAAACGCCGTCGCTTGAACGGGCTAGGACAAATAGAGTACCATTTTGAACACGGGACACCTGATATGTCGAACCAATGAGACCTTCTTTCTGTACCTGATATGTCGAACAAACGAGACCTTCTTTCTGTAACCGATTTTACTCCCGAAGAGACCCTCCAAATAATTGAGGGTGCCAGTAAAGGAAAGGAAAAATCTGTAGGGCAACCGCTGGCGGGCAAGTCAGTCGCCCTGCTATTCGAGAAGCCCTCGCTACGTACCAGGGTCAGCTTTCAGGTCGGCATCCAACAACTCGGCGGGTATTCGCTGTACCTGGGCCAGGAAGAAGTGGGCATGGGTTCCCGTGAGCTGATATCCGACGTAGCCAAAGTGCTCTCCGGCTACGTGGACTGCATCGTGGCCCGGGTCTTCCAGCACCGCAACTTGGTGGAATTGGCCCGCCACTCCACCGTTCCGGTAATCAACGCCCTGTCCGACTGGGAGCATCCTTGCCAGGCAATTGCGGACCTTTTGACTATTTACGAAAACAAAGGAAACCTGGACGGGATCACGCTGGCTTACATCGGCGACGGGAACAACGTGGCCCGCAGCCTTTGCTTGGCCCTCCCGGGTCTGGGAATGAATTTCACCAGCGCTTCGCCCACCGGATATAACCTCGACCCAAAATCGGTGGAGAAGGCCCGGCTGCGGTCCAACGGAAGAAAAGCAACTGTGCGTACCTTGATCAGCCCGGCGGAGGCAGTCGCGGACGCCGATGTCGTCTACACCGATGTCTGGGCCAGCATGGGGCAAGAAGACGAAGCCCAGGCACGGCAACAGATATTCGAAGGGTACACTGTTGACCCCGACCTCCTGGCCAAGGCGAGGCCAGGCGCCCTGTTCATGCACGATATGCCGGCGCATTACGGCGAGGAAGTTGCCCCGGGGATGCTGGACCACCCCCAGTCAGTGGCCTTTCCCCAAGCTCACAATAGGTTGCACGCCCAGAAATCGGTGTTAGAGTTCCTCTTAGCTGGCCGCTGAAATCGTCGCCAACTTGGTGCTAAAACGGCGCCAACCCTACGGTCTCTCGTCGGCGGCCACTCCCAGTGAATCTCACCCACCGGCGTGCTCCCCTGTTTCCGACACAGATTCAATTAGCAGAAACAACGGATTTGAGATGCCTCTCCCAATAATCGCCATAGTAGGCCGCCCCAATGTGGGTAAATCGTCCCTATTCAACCGCATCGTCGGTTGGCGTCACGCTATCGTATCGGAGGTCGCGGGTACCACCAGAGACCGGTTGATGGCGGATGCACAGTGGGAAGACCAACGGTTTATTCTCTTGGATACCGGCGGGTTGGAAACCAATCCCGAAGGCGCCATCCGGCAATTGGTTCAGGAGCAGGCTGAAATGGCGACGGCCGACGCCGACGTCATCATTCTGGTCACTGACGTCGCCGACGGGGTTATGCCGGTGGACCTGACCGCAGCCGACCGCCTCCGGACCACGGAAAAACCGGTGGTGCTGGCGGTTAACAAAGTGGACAACGATTCCAGGGAGTTCGGCGCGCCGGAGTTCTACGAGTTGGGAATAGGCGACCCAATCCCCATCAGCGCCTACCACAATTACGGCATCTACAATCTCATGGACCAGGTGCTGTCCCACCTGCCTGCGGCTCCATCCAGCGATGACTACGATTTCACGATGGAGGAAGCGCCTCCTGAAGCTGAGCTCAATCTGGCCATAGTTGGCCGGACCAACGTGGGCAAGTCTATGCTGCTGAACGGCATCCTGGGGCAAGAGCGTTCCATCGTCAGTACGGTAGCAGGGACGACCAGGGACGCACTGGACACACAATTCACCTATCGGGGCCGTGAGGTGGTGGCAGTGGATACCGCCGGGATGCGCCGCCCCGGCCAGGTGGAAAAAGGAATAGAAAAGTACAGCGTAATCCGCGCCGTAGGCGCGGTGAACCGCAGCGACATCACGTTACTCATCACCGATGCCTCAGAGTTGGCAACCGCTCAAGACGCCCATATTTCCGGCCTGGCCTGGGAACTGTGCCGAGGGATCATCGTCGTTGTCAACAAATGGGACCTGATGTCTGAAGAAGGAGCCTACGCTCGCTCGCGAGCCGAGTCTATCGTTCGTGAGCGTTTGCATTTCATGCCCTACGTCCCGGTATGTTTTACCTCGGCCCTGAACCGGCAGGGGATCGGTGCGCTGATGGACACGGCACTAGACCTGTGGGACGAACGGCGGCGCCTTGTTCCAGGCCGTGACCTCCAATTCATGCTGGCCGACGCGTTGGCCGAGCACCAGCCCCCCATTGTGCGGCGGCACCGTGGGCAGAGGGTCAGAATAAACCGCATTAGTCAGGTTGGAGTAAATCCGCCCACATTCCTTTTTACTGTCAATAATCCACAACTGGTACACTTCACCTACCGGCGCTACCTAGAGAACAAGATTCGGGACAATTTTGGCTTCGACCGAACGCACCTGAAGTTGGTATTCAAACACGAATGAGCAGACTGTCGGCGAACCTGTTAATACAAGCTGTCGCCGTGCCGTTTCTGGCCGCAGCGGTGGTGTTGGCCTTCCTAATCATGGGAGACCAACCTCGTCCGGCCCAATGGGCAGTCGTTCTATCACTTTCTTACCTTCTGGGCTCTATGTCCTGGGGCTACATGCTCTTGCGTTGGCGTCGGGGTCTGGACATACGGGACTTCGGCAGCGGGCGCACCGGCATGTCCAACGTGCTGCGAACCGCAGGGGGCAAGGCAGCCGGCGCGGTGCTGGCCTTGGATATCGCCAAGGGCGTGCTGGCCGTGATGCTTGCCAGAGAGATCATCGGCAGCAACCCGGCGGAGGTCGCCGCCTCACTGATAGTGTTGGTGGGCCACAACTGGTCGGTGTTCTTGCGGTTCCAAGGCGGTAGGGGAATCCTGACCGCCCTGGGAGGACTGTCGATGATGACGCCGGTGCCAGCCGTACTCGCCACAGCGACTTTTCTCGCCACCGCGTTCTTGAGCCGTTACATCTCCTTGGGCTCGATTGTTGGTGTGATCATTGGGGGCCTCTCGGTCGTTGGGCTGGCGTTGGCGGGATGGTACTCCGAAACATATATCCTCTACGCCTTGGTGGGCGGCGCCATGATAATCTGGCAGCACCGGGACAATATCAAGCGGATTCGCCAGGGCAACGAGCGGCGCTTAGGGCACCCGGCCGCTGCGGCCGAATAGGCTCACCGCGCCCCAGTCCCTCGCCAGCGTCTTCGGACTCCCACTCCCATTTGGTTAATGGCTATCAATTGACAGAAAGCGCCGTCATAGTAGGCACAACCACCTGGGGTACGACCCTGAGCGTGATTCTGGCGCATCGGGGAATACCGGTAACTTTGCTGGCCCGCACTGCTGCCGAGTCCCAACTGCTGGAGTCGGAGCGCAAAAACTCTCGATTCCTTCCCGAAACACCATTCCCCGAAGCCCTGAAAGTAACCGCCGACATCAGACAGGCTATCGCGTCGGCCGCTGTCGTCATCCTGGCAGTACCATCCGACCGGTTGCGCCAGAATATAATAGACGTGCGGGACCACTTAGCGGACGGTGCGATCGTAGTTAGCGCCACGAAAGGGCTGGAGCTACCCTCGGCTAGCAGAATGAGTCAGGTGCTGGAAGACGAGCTGCCGTGCAGGTTCCACTCCGGGATCTGCGCGCTATCCGGACCCAACTTGGCAAAGGAAATTATTCTGGGAAAGCCGGCGTCAACCGTGGTGGCTGGGAAAGACCCGGTGGCCACCGAGCGGGCTCAGACATTGCTCATGTCCAACCGCTTTCGGGTCTATACCAGCAGCGATCTGTTGGGAGTGGAGCTGGCCGGTACGCTAAAGAACATCGTGGCTTTGGGTGCCGGGATCAGCGACGGACTGGAGGTCGGCGACAACGCTAAAGCGGCCTTCATCACCCGCGGATTGGCCGAGATAACCCGGCTCGGCGTCGCCGCCGGCGCAGAGCCTCTCACCTTCGCCGGGTTGGCGGGCCTGGGCGACGTAATCGCTACTTGCGCCAGCCAGTTCAGCCGCAACCGCTACGTAGGTGAACAACTGGCCCGAGGCCGTTCTTGGAGCGACATCCGGGAGTCGATGGACAACGTCGCCGAGGGAGTCAATGCCACCGAAGCTGCCCTGAAGCTCGCTAAAGAATTGAATGTCGAGATGCCCATTGCAGAGACCACCTACCGGGTCCTGTACGAGGGCCTTTCCCCCCGTGAGGCCGCTGCCGAGCTCATGGAACGGCCTGCCCGCTCTGAGTGGTAGCGGCGGCCGCATCTCACCGCATCAGGCCCAACTCAAGGCCGGGCGCTTGCTCCAGCAGCCACGCCGCGGCCAACCGCCGGTGACACGCCTCGCCGCCTGGCTCGAAACACAACAAAGTAACATCCCCGGACGCCGCCAGGCCTTCCAGCCACTCCCGGAAGTTGCTCTCAGTTTGATATGTGCTTTCCAATTCCTCGCGATAGCGTAGATCCAAGCCCGCGAAATCGATGGCGCCGTCTTGGTACTCGGTGAGTAGCGGCCGCGAAGGGTAGAGGTAGGGCTGTACATCCCAGTCCACCGGCCTCCCCCGCGGGTGTCCTCGGGAGATGCGATAGCGCGCACCGACCCAGTGGGCCTGCGCATAATAACTTGCAGTGTAGAGCATTCTTCCGGTTATTCCCTAGGACTCCGATCAACCATCGTTCAACCACCGTCGGCCGGGTCAAGACTGACCGGTCGCCTCAGTACGAACGAGCGGCGCCGAATCGCTTGACGGACCAAGAAGATAGCGGCTCCAACCAAGATGACACTAATGTAGGTGATAAAGCGGTCAACCAGCACCAAGGCAGCGGCGGAGTGGCTGGCCAGCTTGGAAAGTCGGACCGTCAGCCCGGCCACTCCGGATTCCACCGCACCGACGCCTCCAGGCGTCGGCACCAACGAAAGCAGGGAATTGGCCAGGGTCAAGAAGATAATCAAAGGCAAACTCAACTCAAAGCCCAGCGCACGGACCACCAGATACATCCGCCCCACCTCGGCCATCCAGCCGAGAAGGCCCCAAAACGTTGCCAGCGGCAGCCGCTGGAAGCTGCCCATTGTGCCCTGATGAAATCGCTGGTAGCGTTCTGATAGCCAGCCGGGTAGCTTCCGAATGACGAGGTCCTTGCCCCAGACCATGGCTACCAATAACGCAGCCAATCCCGCGGCCAAGGCCACCGCCAATACCAACACCGTCCAGGTAACATTGTCGTTTCGGTCGACCAGAAACGGGACGACGATCAGGAGCAAGCCCACCACCAACACCGTATCCAACGCCCGCTCCGCGAGAATTGTGCCCATGGTTCCCGAGAATGTGCCTTCCTGCTCGTCCTGGTACAGGTAGGCACGAAAGGCGTCGCCCAACCTTAGCCATCCGACGGAGTTGGCAAACCAGCCCAGCAGCACCAGTTGGCTACAATAAGCAACACTGGGGACCGAGGCGCCGGGACCGACAGTATGCTGTAGCAGCATCCGCCAGCGGGCCCCACGAAATATGAAAGTGGTGTAGTGAACCAAAAAGGCCGCGGCCAGCAACCAGGGGTTGGCGCCACGCATCTGGTCCCAGGTAGCGCCCAAGTCAACGTCGAACCGGGTAATCAGAAATACCAGGAATCCGCTGGCCACAACCAGGGATACCAAGGCAGGCAGGGAGAATACTTTACGCTTGAGGGATTCCAGCCCTCCCTGGCGGTCTTGAGCCCCGGACATTACCGAGCCGAAACAGCAACCAGGAAAGACCTGGACATGGCTAGCGCAACTCCCGAGGCAGAGTAAACGCCACGTCCTCTTCAACCCCGCTCAGCACCGTCACTTGCTCCGGCGCCAGCGCTTTTACCACACTCTCTACCAGCACCTCCGGGGTGGAAGCGCCGGAGGTTACGCCCACTCTTTCTTTCCCGTCCAACCAGGCACGGTCGATCTCTTCTGGTCCGTTGATGAGGTAGGAGGGGACGCCGTGGGCCTCAGCAACCTCCCGAAGGCGGTTGCAGTTAGAGCTATTCTGGGCGCCGATCACCAGCACCAAGTCCACATCGGCCGCCATTTTGGTAACTGCTTCTTGACGGTTGGTGGTGGCGTAACAAATGTCGTTTCGGACCAACGCCGCAGGAAAACGGTCCCGGATGGCCTGAATCGCCCTGGCCGTGTCGCCCACGGAAAGAGTCGTCTGAGTCAAAACCGCTATCTCTTGGTCTGGACTCCAGTCGGGCAAATCGGTGGGCGAGGTATCGTCGATGAGGGTCATGTCCATCTGGCCCATGGTGCCTCGGACTTCCTGATGGCCGCGGTGCCCCACCAACAGGACCTTCCTACCCTCGCGGCTGTATTTCTTGGCCTCATTGTGGACCCTGGTCACCAAGGGGCAAACGGCGTCGATAACCCGCAGATTTCGCGCCTTGGCCCGTTGGAAGTCTTCAGGAGGAGATCCATGGGCTGAGAACACCACCAACGAGCCCTCGGGCACCTCTTCGACGGTTTCCACCGTAATCGCGCCGCGGCTTTCAAGGTCGTGGACCACATGAGGGTTGTGGACGATCTGGTGCTTAACGTAGACCGGCGGGCCGAACTGCTTGAGACAAATATCGACTACGTCGATGGCCCGCACTACCCCGGCGCAAAAGCCGCGAGGGGAACTTAGCAAAACTTCCAAGGCCTGTCTCTCCTATCGCGACTCGTTGTTCGGGACCTGGGCCGGCCAGGGTACATACCAGCCAGGCAGTACCTAACGCAGCGCCGCGGCTATGATACCATAGCCGCCTTGGGCCAATGGCAGCGGTATTATTCAAATCATACCGTACGGATTAGTGCCCCAGACGGCGAATAGGTGGTCAAATAAAGACCGGGTCGCTTCCTTTTTCACGCGTTGGCCCTATGCTATAATTTCTCTTGCCGCCCAGACTGCCCCGCGAGTTCCACGTCTGGCGGCCCCCACGGGGTCAAGGAAATTTCGTCTGGGGATTCCACAGTGCGCCGGACTGCAAAAGTGTTGACTCACCCCGATCAGGACCAAGAGCCAGCCAGGCTTAAGCAATAGACGGCGGCGGACGAGTCAATCATCATTCCTCCTCGCAACTACGTCGCAGCCGCGAATTCGGCTTTTCCGAAACTTATCTAGAAGGGCGTTAATGAACCCGATTCTCGATGAGCTAAAGGTCTTCAGCGGCAACGCCAATCGCCAGTTGGCCGAATCGGTCTGTGAATACCTGGAAATGCCTTTGGGCCGCGCCGAGGTTTTCAAGTTCGCCAACGATAACTCCTTCGTTAGAATTCAAGAGAATATTCGACAGAGGGACGTTTTCCTCGTTCAGCCCACCTGCTATCCGGTCAACGACAACCTGATGGAGTTGTTGATCATGATCGATGCCTGCAAGCGGGCATCGGCGGGCCGGATTACGGCCGTGGTGCCCTATTACGGTTATGGCCGAACCGATAAAAAAGACCAACCCCGAGTGCCCATTACCGGCCGCCTGGTGGCCGACCTCTTGGAGGCGGCCGGGGCCGACCGTATCCTCACCGTGGACCTCCACGCCGGGCAGATCCAGGGGTTCTTCAACATTCCGGTGGACGAACTAACCACTCTGCCGATAATGACCGACTACTTCAAAGCCAAAGAGATCCAGGACTTGGTAGTGGTTGCAGTGGACATCGGAATCACCAAAAAAGCCCGCGACGTTGCCGAACGGCTGGGGGTTCCACTGGCCATCATTGAAAAAAGGCGCACGGGTAACAACGAGCAGACCGAAATGATGAACGTAATTGGTGATGTCGCTGGCAAAGTCGCTCTGACCTTCGATGACGAAATCGACACTGGCGGCACCATCATCAATGCCGCCAAGACGCTGACCAACCACGGGGTGAAAGAAGTCTATTGCTGCGTCACCCACCCGGTGTTGTCCGGCGACGCTTCGGAACGGATGGCAGAGAGCGATTTCACCGAGGTGGTCGTCTCCGATACGATCCCCATTTCCTCCGAGAAGCGGAACGGAAAGTTCACCGTTCTTTCGGTCGCTCCCCTCCTGGGGGAGGCGATCTACCGCATCCACAAAGGGCTTTCTGTCGGCGAAATGTTCGACTAGGGTTTCCCCCCGCCTTTCATGGCCGGCCCAACTTCGCGATGCCGTTACGTCAACCGGCTGCCTAGCCTGACCGCCCTGTTCCACCTTTTCAGAGATTCAACGCTCCAGATTCAACGCCAACGGAGGTCCGATTCACCATGTACGACTTGCTTGTTAAAGGCGGGACCGTAGTCGACCCCTCCCAAAGCATTCATGGCGTTAACGACGTGGCGATTGAGGACGGAAAGATCGCACGCATCGCGCCCAACATTTCTGCCGACGAAGCCGGGAGAGTGGTGGAAGTAAAGGGCAAAGTGGTTATACCGGGTTTGATCGACTTGCACACCCACGTTTACGCCGGTGTCAACGGCAACGGCGTCGACCCGGACATCGGCGGGGTGCGGGCCGGAGTTACCACCATGGTGGACGCGGGCAGCTCCGGCTGCGATACCTTCGGCGGCTTCCCCCAGCACATCATTCCCAATACCAAAACCGAGATAATCTGTTTCCTGCACATCTGCCGCACCGGACTGGCGACCACTCCGGACATCTTCAGTCCGTCCAGCATCGACTTGGACAAGACCATCCAGGTCATTTCCGACAACAAGGGAGTAATTTCAGGCGTGAAGGCCCGGATGGTTTCGCCGGCCCTGGAAATCATGGGCATGGAAATGCCGCGGATGGCCAAACGGGCCGCCAAGGAGGCAGGGGTCAAACTGATGGTCCACATCGGCGACACAGAGAAGCGCTACGACCCCAACGTGATTCGCGAACTGTTGCCCATCATGGAACCGGGCGACATTGTTACCCACTACTTCACGGCCAACCCCGGCGGCGTGTTGGACAGCGACGGCAAACTCGTGCCCGAGGCCAAAGAGGCCCACGACCGGGGAGTTTGGCTGGACACCGCACATGGGCGGATGAACTTCAGCTTCGCCGTGGGCGAACGGGTGGTGGACCAAGGAGTCCTGCCCCACTGCATCAGCACAGACCTAACAGTCCCGGGCCGGGCCCGGCCGGTGCACAGCATGACCGAGATGATGACTCGGTTCTTGGCCATGGGGTTCACCTTCGATCAAGTAGTGACGATGAGCACCGAGAACCCGGCCAAAGCGGCCGGAGTCGAAACCCGCTTGGGAACGTTACATGCGGGCAAGCAGGCCGACCTGTCGGTACTGGATGTCCAAGACGGCAACTGGGTGGTCTATGACGTGCTGGGCGAATCGCGAAAAGCAGACAAAGCGGTCACACCGGTGATGGCCATCAAGAAAGGGGCGGTCTTCGAGGCCGGTTGGGGCCCGCGCCCCTGGGGCTGGGAGCCCGACCAAGCCTAGGTCGCGGGTGATTTCTTTCGCCGCTTGAATGGCTTGATCAGCGGCCTCAGCGTGGACTTTAGGCTAAAGCGCCGTCGCACGTTGTTGGCTATCAAGGGCGCCAGTTGTTGGTTGCCAGCCACCAGCGGCGCCACCCATCCGCGGAGCTCCTTCATCGTGGGCGTTTTTTCATTCCACGACGGAACCAAGCACTCCATGGGGTGCCATTTCCGCTCCCCGCGGAACCGAGTCATTACCGTACCGCCCGCCTCCACCACCGCCAGCGCCCCGCCCGCCATGTCCCACAATCTCGGCGCTCCGATGATCGTGTACTGCATGACTCCCCGCGCCGTCATGGCCAGTTCGTAGGCAATGCTACCCGTGGTCCGCGGTTCGCCGGCCTTGCCTGCCAGACGCTTCGAGAAGTGGTTGGAGACTCCGAAATAGCCGGGAACGCCTATCAGACGGTTGGGCACCGGCTCCTCGGTGGCGTAGACCGCGACGGCCTCGTCATCGGCGAACGTGCCACCGCCTTTCCGGCAATGCAACACGAACCCGCCCTGACCGTTGGGCCACGGCAGGTAAAGCGCGGCGGCCATGGGCCAACCACGATATAGAACACCGATGGATGAGGCGAACAACGGCAGGCCGTTCAGGAAATTAGTGGTGCCGTCCAGAGGATCGAGTACCCAAAGTATGTCGGCGGCGGGCACCTCCGACTCCTTTTCTTCCTCTGTGGCTTCCTCGCCAAGGATGCCGTGTTCCGGGAACCGTTTGACGATCTCGGTGACCAGATACTCTTGGGTAGTCTTATCGGCGACAGTGACCGGATCGCGCTCCTTGTCGTCTTTGTACTCGACCTCGATCGGCCGACCAAAGTGCTGCGCCAAAATCTTGCCAGCCCCTCTGGCCAAGTCCACCGCGTGGGTCTCGATTTCTCGGGCCAGTGCATCGTCCCAGGGCTGCACAGCACTCCCTAAAAAGGCCTAAAAATTCGCCAACCGGCGGGCGGAGACAAGTATAGCATGGGTGATTTTTGCCCAACCCTATCCCAGCCGCCGCTTACCTAGGCGCAATTGGCCAGAACCAAGGCCCCTGCTATAATCGCCCCGACGACGGCCACGGGTGGAGCGACAACAGGAGCAAGACAAACGAAATGGACTTGGGACTGAAAGACAAAGTGGCAATCATCGGCGGCGCCAGCAAAGGCCTCGGCCGGGCCTGTGCCCAGGTATTGGCCGAGGAGGGCGCCAAGGTCACCATCTGTAGCCGGACCAGCGCCGACCTAGAACAAGCCGCCGAGGAGATCCGGATCTCCACCGGCACCGAGGTGCTGGCATTTTCCGGCGATCTGGACCGTTTGGACACCATCACTAGTCGCCTCTCCACAACGTTGGAACGGTTCGGTGGGCTGGACATCATGGTCAACAACTCCGGCGGCCCTCCACTTTCCCGTGCCGCCGACGCCAGCGAAGAACTGTGGGAAACAGCAGTGCAGCGGTCCCTGATCTTCTTCGGGCGGATGTGCCGGGAAAGTATCCCTCACCTGCAGAAACAGGGCGGAGGCCGCATTATCAACATCCTGGCCAGCACCGTTTACAACCCGATCCACAATCTGGCGCTCTCCGGGGCAACCCGCATGGGCGTCGTTGCCTACGCCAAGAGCCTGGCCGACGAGGTAGGAAAGGACGACATTCTGGTGAACAACGTGTGCCCAGGCTCGATCTTGAGTAAGCGCATGCTTTCCAATGTCACCGCCAGGGCGAACGAAATGGGGATCACTGTAGAAGAGGGGCTGGCAAACAGGGCCGCCGACACCGCTGTGGGCCGTATCGGCAAACCTGAAGAACTGGCGAACCTGGTGGCGTTTTTGGCTTCAGACCGCTCCAGCTACATCACCGGCACCACTATACTGGTAGACGGAGGTCTGGTCCGCTCGGTAATGTAGGCGCCAACGTCTCCTCACCTCCGAAGAAAAAGAAATGACATTTCAACGAAAGCATCAGGAAGAACCCACCGACGCTGCGGGCTTCGTGGACCGGGGCAACCGGTATAGCCGCAACGCCGTTTACCAACGTGCCATAGAGGACTACACCACGGCCATCGAGCTGGACCCGGTATACGCCGAGGCCTACTACAACCGCGGGTGTTCCTACTACGAAGTGGGGCTCTTCGACAAGTCCATCGAAGACCTGACCCGGGCTATCGAGATTGATCCCGGCGCCGACGAATACTACGGCCAGCGTTCGGTGGTCTACCTTTTCAATGACCAGCCGGACCTAGCCCAGGCCGACCAAGACGAGAGCGACGCCCTGCGCTTCCGCGCTCAACTCGAGGGCGAGTGAAACCCGGTCTCCATGACTACAGCTAGGCAGGTCCTGCTGCTCTTAGACTCTCGGCAACGCCCTCACCCGAGTCATCCTGAGCCCGTCGAAGGATCTCACACCGGAGACCGTTCAGGCAGCCATCGGCTTGAAGTAGGGAATGGTTATCTGGTCGGTGGCCTGGACGAAGGTGACTTCCACCGGCATCCCGATTTTGACACTTTGAGGTTCGCACTCCACCACGTTGGTGAACATGCGGACGCCTTCCTCAAGCTCGACGAGCGCTAACACGTAGGGCCCCTGGTCGAAGCCGGTGGTGCGGTTCTGGTAGGTAACAGTGAACGTCCAGACCGTTCCCTTGCCGCTGGAGGCTACCCACTGAATGTCGTTGGACCAGCAATTGGCGCAGATACCCCGAGGGTAGAACTGATACTCCCGGCAACTGTCGCAGCGCTGGACCATTAGCTGGCCCCGCTTGCACATCTCCCAGTAAGGGCGCGTTTCCCCAACAATAGTGGGCAGGGGTTTATTCCATTCGGGCATCTTTTAATCCCTCCCCAAGATCACGGTACCGCCGCTATGCCGCGAGCCCAAGGTGCCGCCGGTGCCGTGACATAAGGCGATCTTGCAGTCGGGCACCTGTCGCGGCGTGCCTTCGAACTGGTGCCGCAGCTGCCTGGTGGCTTCCATCAACAAAAAGATGCCACGCATCCCCGGATGGTTGGATGACAGACCGCCGCCGTCGGTGTTGATGGGTAGCTGTCCCCCGATGCGTAGCCGCCCGCCGGTCACGAACTCACCGCCCTCGCCCTTTTCGCAAAACCCCAAATCTTCCAGCGTTTCCAGGACGGTGATGGTAAACGAGTCGTAGACCATCGCCATGTCGATGTCGTCGTGGGTTACCCCAGCACTGGCGAAAGCTGGCTCGTGGCTCTGCTTGGCGGCGATATAAATTAGGTCACGCTTGCCGGCGCCTTGGTGGGCCACCGCCTCGCCGGTTCCCAATACCCACACCGGGGTCTGCTTGCAGTTCCGGGCCACCTCGGGTGAGGCCACCACCACCGCGCCACCTCCGTCGGTGATGACGCAACAGTCCATCAGGTGCAAGGGAGAAGAGATTACTCGAGAGCGGACTACATCTTCGACAGTTATAGGATCTCGAAACAACGCCTCTGGATTCATCGAAGCGTGGTAGCGCATGGTCACCGCGATCTCCGCCAGTTGCTCCGAGGTGGTGCCGTACAGATGCATGTGCCGCTGGGCGATCATGGCGTAAAGACCCACGGTGGTCAGGCCGTACAGCTCTTCGAAACTGTCGGGGGATGGGTCCAGCCGTGGGTGGCCAAACCGGCCGACGCCACCGGTGCCCACCGAAACCCCGCCGGAACGGGCCAGGGTGCTGTAGGTGATAACGGCGCAGTTGATTCGGCCGGCGTAGATAGCGTTCAAAGCGTGAGCCAGGTGGAACTCGAAGGAGCCGCCGCCCACCGTTGTGTTGTCCACGTGCTTGGGATACAGGTTCAGGTAGTCGGCCAGGTTCAGGCCGCTGTTGCGCACCGACATCGAGGCGGTGAATAACCCGTCGACATCGCTCTTGGTTAAACCGGCGTCTTCCAGGGCCTTGATAACACTCTCACCCTGGATTTGCAGTTCGCTTTTGTCTGGCGCGTAGCGAGTGACGTGTTCGTGGACACCCACAATAGCGGCGGCACGTCGAAGGTCGACCATTGAGACGCAGTCCCCTTTTAGTAGTGGCTGATTGGCGACAAAGCCACCAATCTGGTCCACCAACTACGAGATAGGTTCAATCCAAAGAAATAAGCCAACTCCAACTGGCTCCAAGGTCCGAGAAAACCCGGCGATGCCGGTCGGCGGTTAGCCGCCGTAGTTGAGGTTGTGGTCTCGCATCAAGATAGCGTTATCTTCGTTGCGCAGCCCCGCCTCCAACACCTCTCCCACGAACAGGGTATGGTCTCCTTGGGCCACTTGGCCAACGATTTTGCATTCCCACCAAGCGGGGGTGTTAACCAAGAGCGGACAACCTGTTTCGGGGCCGGGCACGAAGCTCTCGCCTCCGATCGAGGAGCCATCCGGATCATGAGACTTGAAGAAGTTGAACGCCAGGTTTACCTGTTCCTTCCCAATGACATTCACCGCGAAGACCCCGGTCTCAGTGATGTGGGCGTGGCTGCTGGAGTCGGTCTTGACGCCAACCGCCACAAGGGGTGGCGCAAATGAGGTCTGGTGACCCAATTGACCGTAGATGCGCTGAGGTCTTGACCGTCCTGGCTCTTGCTGGTGAGAACGTACATCCCGTAGGGGATCATACGCAGTGCTGTCTTCTTGGCATCTTCGTCCATGGCTAGCCTCCGGTCCTCTATTGCGGAATATCTTAGGAATTTCACCCGCCGACCGGGCGGATAGTAGCCCCATTATCGCCGGGCCTAACAGGGAAGACAAGAAGAGATGGAAATTTTGGTAAACTCGGCCAGTTCTGTATAGGTAGCACCTAAGAGTCGGGAGCTGCAACAGGTTGATGCTCCCCTCACCGTCCTGCTTCCCTCTCCGTCAACGAGACGATATAGTATTCCTCGACTAGGGGCCACGGTCCGGTGAAGAATTTTCGGGAGGGCGCATGCTGGCAATCTTGGGAGGGACTGGGCCTGAAGGGAAGGGACTGGCCGTGCGTTTGGCGATGGCCGGGGAACCGACCATAATTGGCTCCCGGGATGCCGCCAGGGGCGCGGCCGCCGCCGAAGAACTGGCCGCCAACGCTCTGCGAGCCAACATCGCTGGTTCAGACAACGCGGGGGCGGCGGAACAGGCCGACATTGTGTTCCTGGCCTTTCCCTACGAGGGTCAGCGGCCGGTATTGGAGCAACTGGCGGGCAGCCTGGACGGTAAGATTGTCGTAAGCGTGATCTCGCCTATGGCATTCGAACGGGGCAAGGGGGCTCGGGCCATCGAGGTCGCTGCCGGCTCCGCCGCCCAAGAGGCCCAGGAAATGCTCCCCAAGTCTCAGGTGGTCGCGGCCTTCCAGAACGTCAGCGCCGAGGTGTTGCAAGATCCCGGCGAATCCTTGGAGGGTGACGTCATCGTCTGCTCCGACCACCCGGAGGCCAAGAAACTGGTAATCGGCCTGGCCGACAAGATCGCCAACCTGCGGGGGGTGGACGGCGGAAGCCTGGCCAACGCGAAATACGTGGAACAGATCACACCGATGCTGGTCAACATCAACCGGATTTATAAGATTCACGCAGGGATCAAGATAGTGGGGGTATAGCCGGGCCGCAGCCTGGACGCCCACGACCTGATAGGAGACAAGATGGGTAGATTAGTCATCAATCTGAATGAACCCAATGGGCTAGCCAGTGTGAAAGGCCAGTGGAAGTTCGCTCAAGGACTGGTCCCCGGAGAGCCCAACGAAGGGCTGGTCTCTCAGCTTGCGGGCAGCCCAGCCCGCCTGCCGGAATACGACGATTCATCGTGGGAGGTCTGCCAGGACCTGGACAAATCGTTGACCCGCGGATTTTCTTTCATTTGGTACCGTCTCCGCTTCACTTTCCCCGAGACAGTTGGTGGGGAGCCGGTAGGCAAGAAGCGGGTACAGTTCGAGACCTGCGTCGATGACTATGGAGAAATCTGGATCGACGGAGAGTGCGATCGAGACCGTGGGACGGTCCAAGGGTTCAACCGGGCGCAGAGGGTGGTTGTCACCGAGGACGCCGCTCCTGGCGAACAGCACACCATCGCCATCTTAGCGGCCAACGGCCCTCTGGCTTTCCCTGGAGGAGGGGTTTTCGTCCGCTACGCCGACCTGGCTTTCGAGTGGCAGGCGCCCAGGCCCTAGTAGGGATCAATCCTCTAGGTCGTCACCCAAGACGGCGTCGCTGGGCTCGTAACCCATGGCCTCTAGCTGGGTACGGACCCGCCGGCAGAACGAATCGACGGATTCGGTGACCGGCAGGGTGATCTCGACTTTGGCGTTGTCCCGCCGCTCCAGCGAGCCCGGGTCTTCTTTACTGAGTTCAACGCTCACCGACTCCCGGTGAATCCCCAGGGAGTCGGTTACCGCAAAAACTGCGGCCATGTCGTCCATTCCGATAACTTCGTCAGGCATTACCTCTCCCTAGGTCGGCGCCATCGGCGCTCCTGCCTCTTAGGTCAGTCTTCTGGTGGCCATTTGGTGCCGCCCACCGCCGGACGGTCTGCGGAAGGAAGGCTGAGGCCGGAAGAAACCACCTGGCTGAACTCTTTTAGTATAACTTCGCCCCAGTCTCTGGCGTGAGAGACCCGGTGCGCGGTGCGTTTGCCCCTTTTGGCGACTCTGGCTTCTTCTTCGCTACCAGCCGCAGCTTCCCGCTCAATGGCCTCATCCATGGCGTCTATTTGGGGGACCAGTCCGCTCGCCGTCTCAATGAACCGGGCCACTTCGTTCATCGCCTTGTCGAAGACCACGAAAATCGGCACCGTTCCCGCCCTATGTTCCGGCAAGAAGCTGTTGGCCAGCGGCACATCGTCGTCGCGATTGAACACCTGCAGCGAGATATTGGGAGTGTTTTCGGCCAGCCGCAGGATCGCCGGCGTGGTGCTGACCGCGTCACCGCACCAGTCGGCGGTGATTACCGCTAGGTTAACCGGTTCGGCTAGGCTGCTGAAAAGATCGCTGACTTCCTGGGGTATTTGCACCTGATGAAAAATCTCAACGAAGGGGTCTTTGTTGACCTTGATCTGGTCGATGTACTGCTGGACGGTCATGCCCGCTTCGAATTGGGTTTTGGTAAGTGCCATGAATTACCCCCTACGCCCATAGCCTGAACTAATTGAATGTGGGAATGCGGCCAAGAATGGCACAGCTAGTTTCTCAACATTGCCGGTGCTTCGCAATCCCCGGACTCAGGACTCTGCCTACTAATTCGCCGTTTCAGTAATAAGGCTGCCATGCTAGAATTGGTTAATAGAAGGTAAAAACCCTTAGGAGCAGGCTCTTTGGCATCGGCCGCCGGCGAACCCTATCTGAAATACGCTCTGTTTTGCCGGAGCACCGACGAGGCGATCGACGGTGACCTTTCGCTCAACGGCGTCATCGACTTGGTCGAATTGCCCCAGCCTGACGATGCTGGCGAAGCAAAGCAGGACCCGGTACTGACTCAAGTGGACGTCAACCTGGCGTTCTGTGTAGGCGGGGTGAAACCCGGCGACCACTACCTGTTCGTCGCCCTGAAGACACCCGGCCTTCCCTTGGATACCCCTCCCGCCCAAAAGGTGGAGTGGGAAGAAGGCATCCTCTTCCAACGGTGGATCAAGACCTTTCGTATTCCGGTGCAAAAACCCGGCCTCCATACCGCAGCAATCCTCTTCGACGGCACTCCTTTGGGAGAAGCCAGTTTCTTGGTCCGCTTCAAGCCGGACCCCTCCGCCGATACTTCGACAGCTTCCGACTAGTATTCGCAACGCCACCGTCCTCCTCCTCCAGCACCGCCCCAAGTTGAAACCCCGGATTGGCTTGTCTATAATTGGGCGCGCGGCTAGGGCGAGTAGGTTTCCGTGCGCCGCATAGAAATTCCATGACCCGATTTACATGCCTAGGGGAGCGAGACAGGTGGCAAACGAGACAGGGAAGCGCTATATCTGCGCCAAATGTAATTCCGAGTTCATTGTAACCAAGGGCGGGTCCGGCAGCGTAGGATGCTGCGGCGTGCCCATGGAGATCAAAAAGTAGGTCGGGTCACGTCCCAGTAGAACACTCAGCCCTCAGACTCTAATTAACGGTGGACCCGACATGGCCAACCAATTAGGAAAACGGTACCTCTGCCCAAACTGCCTCAGCAGTGTCCTATGCACCAAGGGCGGCGAAGGCGAGATAGAGTGTTGCGAGGTCAAAATGGAAATTCAGGAACCTCGCAAGCTGCCTTCGTCCGACTGACCCGTAGCATTTCTGTAGCGGCCGCCAGTACGGCGCAGCCTCGCTATGAACAGAAAACGGTAAGCCCCCTTCGCCTAGCCGGTTGAAGGGGGCTTATCAATTGGGCGTTAGGGACGACCCTCGCCGTTGGCGGCCTACTTGAAATAAGGAATAACCTTGCGGCCCATCAGCTTGATCGATTCCATGATTCGGGTGTGTTCCAACCGGCCCATTTGAACGAAGCACAATACTTGGTCCACGCCCGCCTCTTGGTACTTTTTCATGATCTCGATGACGGTATCCGGGTTGCCCATGGCGAAGGCCCCCGAGGCCATGTGGTCTTCGGCCGTCTTGTTGGCCCGCTCCGTCTGTATGGCATCGACTGAGAATTTGTAGGAGTCAGGCACCTGGCGACCGGCCCACGGCGCGTAAAGGTTCTCGGCCTGAGCCACAAACCAAGCACCCTCCGGTCCAGCAACCCGTTTGGCCTCTGCGTCATCTTCTTCGCAATGGACGACGCACAGCGCCGCAACCTGGTCGTTGACGAAGGAACCCACAGGAGTGGCGTGTTTGATTGCCTCGCGGTAGGCGGCGACGCGTTCCTCCATCTGGTCGTAGCCAGCAAGGTTGAAACACAAAACTCCCAGTCCCATTTCTCCGGCAGCTGCAAAGGATTCGGGCTGGCTGCAGGCCACCCACATCGGGGGATGGGGTTTCTGCACCGGCTTCGGGATCACAGAGCGCTCTGGAATGTTGAAGAACTCACCCTGGTGAGAAAAGGGGTCCTCGGTCCACATCTTGGGAATCATACCGATGGCTTCTCGCCATTGGGACTTTGTTTGTTCCGGGTCAACCTCGAAACCATCCATCTCGATCAGCGTCGTCGAGCGTCCGGTGCCCAAGTCCATGCGTCCGTTGCTAACTATGTCCAGCACCGCCGCTCGTTCCGCCACACGAACCGGGTGATTGTACTGTCCGGGTAG
Organism: Dehalococcoidia bacterium; assembly: GCA_965247605.1. Classification (GTDB taxonomy): domain Bacteria; phylum Chloroflexota; class Dehalococcoidia; order Lucifugimonadales; family UBA3495; genus VXOI01. Next base: position 218,373 of record CBDFHM010000010.1, read on the forward strand.
CAAAGCTACGGCGTGGCCGATGCGAATGCGCTTGGTCCGCTGAGAGATGGCGCCGTACAGGACCTCTGGGGCCGAGCAGTGAGAGAACTCCTTTAGGAAATGGTGCTCAACCGTCCAGAAGTAATCGAACCCGACATCGTCCGCTAAGTCCACCTGGGCCAAGACTTGGTTATACCGTTCTTGCTCAATGCCAGGGTAATGGGGTTCGGGTATCTGAATTTCGTACATCAAACCAAATTTCATTTTCTCTTTTCCTCTCTGGAGTCGAGCATTCTTGGGGATGCTGATTGACGAATTTTCGCAGCCGCCGGTCGCAGAATTGCCTGTCGCATGTTAGCACACCTGGGGGGCCAGGGCAGTGAGTTCGGCTAAAAAGCGGGGAGAAAATTCCTCAGCTCAGGTGATGTCGGGCCGCCTCTGGTCCAACTCGGCATGAGGGAGGGCCTCGTCCACCTGTTCCAACGGGAACCGGGGTGAACGGTAGCCGTGACAACCACGCCTTGACATTACCGTAACGGCCATCATAGCTTGTATCTCTAACCGTTACAGCAATAATGGCCGAGTGTGAGATGTCTGAAACGGTCCGGTGTTCCATAACCTCTTGGAAAGCAAGCATCGGCGTAACGAAGAGAACCGCGACCCGCTCTGTGCCGGCGCGCCGGTTTAGCGTGTTGAGCCTGCTGGCTGGCGCATTGTCACTCCTGGCAGCTCCGGCGGTGTTCGGGCTCGTTGGGGTGGCACTAGGCACGGTGGCCATCGCCAAAGGGGATAAATTGGGTGGAATGGCCGGGGTCGGAGCAAGTTCGGCGCTGGCGGTCACCGGTTTTTATTTGGCCCTGAATCTACCGGCCTGAATCTAGCAGCCTGATCTGGCCGGTCAAACCACGAAAGAATCCGCTGGTAGCAAACTCTAGGCAGGGCCGCTTGCGGTCAGAGGCCCTGCCTCGTCCCCTCTTGACCCCTAGCCACGGCCTTCCTCGACGTGTGGATAATCGATTGAATAATCAATGCCGGGGGAGTTTTCCAAGGCCCGGCGGGAGGTGCCCAAGACCCGCCGCAGTCCTGGTTCACCTTGGAAATCCACGCCTGGAAGCGTATAGTATTTCCTAGTTCCAAGAACGATTGCGGACGTTATCTGCAGCGTAACGGCGCCAATCCGTTAGCGGTGACAGGAGGACGGTATGGCAAAGCCAAAGAGGATCGGGCATCTGGTGATCAACGTCAAGGATGTACCCGCTTCCACCAAGTTCTACACCGAGGTATTGGGTTTCGAGGTCTCACTGGAGCGGCCGGGGTTCGGGACGTTTCTTACCTGCGGCAAGGTCCATCACGACTTGGCCCTGTTCCAAGCCCCTGCGGATGCCGCGCCGGTGACCGAAGGCGGTCTTGGCCTGAACCACATGGCAATCCAGGTGGAAGACTTCCAAGAGCTGACGGACTACTACCACCGCCTGCAAGAGTATTTCGAGGTCTCCGAGCTACGGACCGTCGATCACAACATGACCAAGAGCATCTATATCAAGGACCCTGATGGTAACGGCATCGAGCTATTCTGCAACACATTCGAAAATCCGGCGGACGGTCTGGCCGAAATGCGTCGGCCCGACCGGCAAAACATCGAGTTGGTTTTCGACCGGCAAAGCCGGTAAAAAAATACCGGTCCGGACGAAACTAAGACTCTTCGAGGTTGGGACCGGGACGAGCTATACTTCTTTGGAGAGGGGGTCACTCCCTCTCCATTCTATTTCTGGCCGGGGCGCTTAATATTCGGCACCCTGATATTTCGTGAGAGGGGCAACGTGACAGGAAAACCCAAGGATAAGGACGTGGTTGTCCGGGGGGCCTCTTTCGATTTAGACGGCACCATGATCGGCCCCAACGAAAATATCTCGCCCCAGGTACACAGCGCCGTCACCGAATTAGCGAGTCTAGTCCCGGTGTTCATCGCCACCGGTCGTGAACCCGATGACGTGATCAGGTTCGCCCGGCAGTTGGGACTCACGACTCCGCAAGTCTCCGACGGCGGCGCGGCTATATTGGACCCGGTCAGTGGGCAGGCGGTTTGGACGGCGTCATTGGGTGAAGCCGACGCCGAAGCAATCGTGCGGCTGCTGGACCGGATGGGCTCCGCGTTTGTCGCCACTCACGCCAACGGAACCGCCAGAACCTTGGCCGAAGTCACTGACTGGGACATCGTCCGTGTCTCCGCCTTGGACCTTTCCCATAGCGCGGCGGACGCTCTGGCCGACGAATTCTCGGGACATCCAGAGGTGCACGCGGTGAGGGCCAAACTGCCCTACAACGGACTCTGGGCGGTGGACTTCACTCGATCGGGCGTGGACAAATCAACCGGGATTTCCCAAGTCGGACAGTCCATCGGAGTTGAGGCAGCCGACATGGCTGCCGCCGGGGACAGCTTCAACGACCTGCCGATGCTTCTCACCAGCGGCCTGAGCATCGCCATGGGCAACGCGCCGGACCAGGTAAAGCAGGTGGCCGACTTCGTGGCGCCGACGGTGGAAGAGGATGGGCTAGCGTTCGCCATCCGGGAATACATCTTACCCAGGACCTAGGTTACCTCGGACCGAGGCTGCCCCGAATCCTGCTGGCGAAAATTAGTTTGGGGTCCAACCACCGGGTTGTGTTGTGGCCCGTTCAGATTGCGGCAGCGCGCAGGTTTGGAACCACATCACGGGCGAACAGGCCAATGGAGTCCAACACCTTCTCTTTGGGGATGAGACCGCCCACGTTGGTTTCGGCGACCACTCCCGATAGGCCCAACTCCTCCGTAATCTCCAGCAGCAGGCTGGTGACACTTTCGGGGCTGCCGTAGGCCAGGCGGTCACGAAGCAAGTCGTCGTAAGTGACCTCGGACAAGCGTCGCCCGCGGGCGACGCGCTCCTCCGAAGGCGTGGCGCCAGCGACCGTGGCGCTGCTGGCAAAGTTCTGGGCCATCCGCCGGTAGGACCGCATGGTGCTATCTTCTGCGTCGGCGTGGGCCTGCTCTTCGTTTTCGGCCACATAAACCGGAATTCTAAGATAGACATCGCCTTCGCCTTGGTGGCCGGCGTCCTTCCAGGCGGCCCGGTACTCATTCAAGCTGCGTGCCAAATCGGGCCGGTCCATGCCCCTAAGACCGACGAAGACAGGGTAACCGGCCGCGCCGACCCTGGGGAAGGTCTCCATGGTAGTGGCAGCCACCCTCAGCGGTGGGAACGGTTTCTGGTAGGGCTTGGGAATGACGCAAACGTCATTGAAGGTATAGTATTTGCCCTCGTAAGAAAACCTCTCGTTGGACCAGGCCGCCAATATAACTTCGAGACATTCCTGGAACCGGTCTCGGCTTTCCTCGTACGGGATTCCGTAGCCCTCATAGGCCCTGACAAACCCGCTGCGGCCCACACCGAAGTCGATCCGTCCGCGGCTGATTTGGTCCACCGTCGCCACCTCATCGGCCATACGCACCGGGTGAGACAGGGGAAGAACGTTCACCGCCACGCCAACTCGCAACCGCTCAGTGCGGGCCACGATGGCGCTGGAGATGATGAGAGGAGAGGAAACGATCGACGGAATACCGCCGCCAGCCGGGTCCAAGGGGTTGCGGGGGGCCGCGAAATGCCGTTCGGCCAGCCAAACGCCGTCCAACCCGCCCGATTCGGCAGCCTCCGCCATGGAAAAGGCCTCATCGAAGGCAGATTCCTCGGTGGTGCCATAGCGGTAGTCGCATTCCATTACCAGACCAAAATGCATGCCGTGATCCTCCCGGCGGTCCGAAGTTCGACCGCGTCTGGGCCGAATTTTAGATGGGCCCCATGGGGCTGTCAATTAGTTTTGATGATTTCGGTGAATTATTATTTCGATTCCCGATAATGCTGACTGTGCGGGCCGAGGGCGGGCCGAGGGCGGGCCGTGGGTGTGTCGTTGACCCTGCTGCGCCACCGCCCGTACACTTCCTCCCAGTAACTCGTTTAGCTGAGTTTGGCACAGCAATATTTCGAGAGAGCGTGCAGTCTGGACTGCCAGTCTGGGCTGGATGACGATATTTTGACCAGCAGAAATCAGAATCCAAATGGACTCCGGCTACTGGCCTGTTTTGCTCATCCTGACGACGAGGCGTTCCCGGTGGGTGGGTTGTTGGCGGAACACGTCAGCCGGGGCATTACCGTCAGGCTTATTACCACGACTCTGGGCGAGGAGGGGGATATTCGCCAGGAAGGCGCGGCCTCCAGGGAGACGCTGGGCGAGATAAGGCGGGTGGAGCTATCTTGTGCTGTGCGTGCCCTGGGCCTGCACAGTAATGAGGTCTATGAATATCGCGACTCGGGTATGGCGGGTTGGGAGTCCAACGATCACCCTCGGGCTTTCATCAACGCCGACGCCGAGGAGGTGGTGGAGCGGTTGGTGTTGGAGGTGCGCCGGTTCCGTCCCCAGGTCGTGTTGACCTTCGAGCCCGGCGGCCTCTACGGCCACCCGGACCACATCGCTATCTCCCGCCACGCCACCCAGGCGTTCCAGCAGGCTGCGGACCCAGAGGCTTTTCCTCATCAGCTTTCCAACGGACTGACGCCGCACACAGCCCAACGGTTGTTTTATAGCGCAAGGCCCAAAGGGTTCCGCACTGAGTGGGCGACGGCGCTCAGGGACGCCGGCATCGATTTCCCATTGCCCTCCCCGGAACAGGTGGATCAAGGCACACCTACCGAAGAGATCCACTTGGAACTGGACGTATCGGACCACTTGGAAACCAAGATGGCCTGCATCCTGTCTCACCGCACGCAGGTGGCCCCGGACTGGCCATACCACCGGGTGCCACGGGCGGTGGCAGCAAAAGTCCTGGGCCGGGAATACTACATCCGCGCCTTGCCCGCAGTAACCGACGGAGAGCAGGTGCCGCCCGATTTCTTCCACGGCGTGACCAGCGACTAATTGAGCCGACAGGATCTGGCCCCAGGGCGGCGACCGCCATTATCGGCACGCCGGGAAGAAGCGAAACAAGCCGTGGCCTATACAGTACTGGTCAGAACCGCAATTATTCCTGGATTCCGGCCTGCGCCCGAATGACGCGGTGCCCGTCTCCGAGGCCAATCTCCAACAACGACGGCCAGCAGCACGATGCCAACCAGAAGATGGGCTGATTTTGATAACCTTGCCAACATGGTAATATAGAGCGAATTCCTGGGAGCCGAAAGGCCGGGGAGACGCCCGATCATGACCACCTACCGGCAGGCTGAGGTTGGCGCCCGTTTGAGGGGTGTCGCTGAACGCACTGAGCCGATCCCGGAGCGGGTCTTGTGGAGGCTCTGGAAGAAGCGGGCCGCTCTGCATGAGGGGCTTCGGACCGAGGCCGGGCGCCGTGTTAGGGTCTTGTACCCCGGCCGGCCGGGGACCTCCGCCTGCCCGGACTTCCGCGACGCGCTCCTGGAGATCGAGGGGTTGGGCTTGGTGCGGGGGGACGTTGAGCTTCACCTGCGCCAACGGGACTGGGCCGCCCACGGCCACAGCACCGACCCCAACTACAACGGGGTGGTGGTTCACGGCGCCCTGCAGGTGGATACCGCCGAGACCCCTCTGCAAAACGGCGGACGCGTTCCCATGGTGTCCCTGGACGGCCTGCTGTCCTTATCGTCGCCTGATGAAGACCTGGCTCCCAAGCTGGGCCTGTGGCCCCGGCTGGCACGGCACGGTTTTTCCAAGCCGGAGACCGCCGAAGAAGCAGGCGAACTGCTGGACCGGGCCGGCGACCAGCGATTCCGGGTCAAGGCGGCGGCCTTTCGACGATTCATTGAGGAGCAGGGTCCGGACCAGACCCTTTATGAGGCCTTGATGGAAGGCCTGGGCTACCGCCACAACCGCCAACCCTTCCTAAGGCTGGCCTACTTGGCGCCCTACGAGGTCGTGAAGAACGCCGCAGTCCGGTTGCCGGAAAGCGGGCGGGGCGATGTAATCGCCAGTTGGCTTTTAGCGGTCTCCGACTTAGGGCTCCCGACAGATTCCCGTGCGAGGCCACCGGGGCTGCGGCGGACCATGGCCAAGACCCAGTGGCACCTTTTCCGCGTCCGGCCTGCCAATCATCCCGCAGTACGGATCAGGGGCGCGGCGGAGTTAATCAGCCGTTATTTATCCTTGGGGTTGGTGCAAGGACTCGAGGAAGCGGCGCAAACCGGCACTCTTATGGCCCTGATCAAAGTTTTGGTGGTCAAAGCGCCAGGACAGGGCACTTGTATCGGCACGGACCGGGCCAAAGACCTGGCGGTGAATGCGGTGCTGCCGTTCCTCCAGGCCCACAGTGCCCCGACCGCTCAACCAAAGTATTTTAGCCTGTTTCACGAGTGCTTCAAGTCGCAGGACAACGAGGTCGTCCGGGAAATGACAGCCGAATTGCTGCCCCCAGACTGGAAAGCCCAAGTGAACAACGCGCGGCGGCAACAGGGGCTGCTGCACCTGGCGGCCCTGCTGAGAGGAACCATTCCAAGACCACCGAACCCCTTGGCGCCGGTCCCATAGCCCAAGATACCAGAGGAAGCGGGGCCGCGCCCCCTAACCGGGGTCGGCCAAAGGGATGGCCAGGGAGGTGCGGAACCCCTCGCCCAGACCTCGGGCGATGTGGCCGTGCCCCGTCAGGTCCTCGGCCACCAGAATGTCGCCGGGGACCATCTGAACCTTGGTTCCGTCGGCGGTCTCAAACTCCCCGGTGCCCTCCAGGTTCACCACATACTGACGCCTCGGGGCGGTGTGGTAGTCGAAGAACGACGGTGAGGGCCGACGGTTCAACTGGATGTCCCCGCTGCCCAGCCGGTTGGCGATCTCGGCCATTTCCTCGGGACTGACCTCTTGGAAATGGGACTCGCCGTCGTCGCCCGAATATACCCTTACAATTTTCATGTCATTGCTCTCCTAACGCCAGATTCGTGAGACCGAACGTTTTCGGTTGTTTTTGGATTTACCCAGCCAGGGGGATGGTGGCCGTTACGTTCTTGCCGTCTCCGGTCCACTTGGTGGTGTGGCCTTGGCCGGTGGTGTCCTCCACCAACCGGGCGTCTCCTGGGCCGAAACGGTGCGTAGTTCCGTCGCCCAGCCCGATTTCTACCCCGCCCGAAATGCAAATCACATACTGGCGGCGCGGCGCCGGGTGCCAATCCATAAACGAATCCGCCTCCCTTTCCTGGAAGACTATGCTGGAAACAGCGGTTGGGTTGGCCAATTCCGGGTGGGAGGTTAGGTCCAACGACTCGATGTGAGTCTGGCCGTCATCTCCCGTATACATCCTATAGAGCCCCATTTTTTCATACCTCCTGCAATTGAAGAATTGTTGCTGTTCCCTTCCAATGCTCCGCTGGCGGACGCTGGTTCCGGGTGGGCCGCCAGGTCGAGCTTCTCGATATGACTGTGGCCGTCGTCGCCGGTGTAGCGACGAAAGATACCCATTGCCAGCACTCCATTGATCAGGATCGAATCGGTCGTGCCCAACCCCACGACCGCTGCGGCAGGCGTGAGGACCAGATCAAAGCTTGCCGGGATCAAAGCTTAAACGTTGGGCGGCCCTGGGGCAACAAACTCGTTTGAATCCCAAGAATCGACCGGTAGGTCATGAGGAGGCATCACGGGGGCGGGTTGCGCCGCAAAAAGACCGGCGCGTACAGCCACCCCTCCAGGCAGGCCGCCTGTAATTCGCTCCACTCGAGGGCTTGTGGCGAGGCCCGGCGCCTCCTGCCGGCGTCAGGTGCTTCATCAAGTGCGCTACCGGCGTTGTCGTCCTCAGGCCGACGGAAGAGGCCGGGGTCCCGGCACCACAGTACAGCTGTAACCGCTGCGGCCACCGAGTCCAGGCAATCGTGGCTTTCCAGGCATGCCTGCCGAAACGAACGAAGGTTGGTTACCGCCACACCGGAGCCCGACTCCAGGCCGTCCAACACCTTTTTCCGCAAAGCGGCGGCATTCGCTCCATTCTTGTAACCCTTGAAGGGCAGACCGTAAGCTCGCAGGGCGGCGCCGGGCATCGACTCCAAGAGGAGCGGGCCGTTTTTTGTACCGGTGCCTTGGCCGGTGTCCGGGCCGGTATCCGAGCCGGTGTTCGGACCGGCGTCAGGCAGCGGCGGCACACGGCAACCGGCGGCCCACAGCCGGTCCAAAAGCTGCATGCCGCGGAAGGTCATGGGCACCATGTTGGGATTGAACTTGTGCAGGCAGGAATAACACTCAGGAAAATAGAGGTCGCCCCGGCGAAGGGGCTCTCCTTCCCGGGCGACGAAGCGGTCCCGCAACGAGAGAAAATCTCCGAAATCCATGGCCGACGCCGCTTGCCACAATTCGGGCATGGCCGCGGCTTCGGGCTGCCAGAAGGCAGCGAACCCCTGGGGTACCGAGAAAGGAAAATCCAAAGCGGCAACCGCGTTGGCGGGCAATGAGACCAGCAGACCGGCCAGTTCCGACCGGGTCATGGCGGCGCAGGATTTCAACTCCAACCGGTCACTTCGGAGCCAGCCTTGGGTCACCCAAGTCGCTGAATCGGACCGGGCGCCGCTGAAGTCCACCCCGATAATGGGCCGGTCACCGGACATTCTCTACTCCACGGCGGGCCCCAGGGTCCTCCTGTGTTAGAATTGCCCCGAATTTTGGCCGACGAATTTTGGCCTGATGGATGCGCGGCCAACAAAGCGAGCTCGCCAATCACATTCCGCTGATCTTGGCTTCAGCCCTGAATGAGGCGACCACAGTATAGCCCAGTCTCCGCTGACCGTCGGCTTTCATCAAACCTTTGGTTAACTGGCGGCGCCAATCCACTTAAGCGATCTAGGGAATCAATCGAGGGCTCATTATGGATTTTACTGGAAGAAGAGAAAGATACAGAGGGATACTGGCCGGGGACAAGTGCGTGCACCCAGGGTCTGTTTTTGACCCCATCTCCGCGCGCATTGCTGAGGACTTGGGGTTCGAGGTGGGCATGTTCGCTGGCTCCATCGCCTCGGGAACGGTGTTGGGCGCTCCCGACTTGGTGGTCTTGACCCTGACAGAGTTCGCCCAGCAGATACACCGCATCTGCCGCGCCGGCCAGCTGAGCCTGATGGTCGATGCCGACCACGGCTATGGCAACGCGCTGAACGTGATGCGCACCGTGGAGGAATTGGAGACCGCCGGCGTGAGCGCGCTTACCATCGAGGATACGGTGTTGCCCCGGATGTTTGGCGGCGGGGGAGACCAGCTACTGTCATTGGAAGAGGGTGTTGGGAAGATGAAAGCGGCCCTTGCGGCCCGGCAGGACCCGGCCCTAGTGGTGGTGGGCAGGACCAGCGCCCTTCGGATTTCCGGTCTGGAAGACACCGTCCGGCGCGTAAAGGCCTATGAGGAGGCGGGAGTCGACGCTATTTTCATTGTTGGAGCCACCACCCGGCAGGAGGTGGAAACCCTCAACAGCGTCCTTTCGGCCCCACTGCTATTGGGCGGCGCTTCGGGCGAACTTAGCGACAAAGAATATTTGGGCGCCCACGGGGTCCGTATCGCCCTCCAGGGGCACCTGCCCTTCCAAGCCGCCGTCAAGGCAGTGCACGACACCCTGAAGGCCCTCCGAGACGGTGTGGCTCCGGCAGACTTGAGCCCCCAATTGGCGACTGCCGAGCAGATGGACCAGTTTACCCGCCGTTCCAATTACGACCGGTGGACCAAGGACTTTCTTAGCTAACCACCAACTGGGCTAACCACCAAATGGGCTAACCGCCAACTAGGCCGTATTTAGCCGCTGGCTTGGTGCCATTGCCTTAAGCGCCGGGACGGGTGAGCATGGTAATAGCCCTCGTTCCGGAGTATTAATGAGGAAACTCACCGCCGTCTTCCTGCTACTGGCAGCGGTCACCGCCGTACTGACGGCCTGTGGCAATGTAAAAACGTCAACGCCATCAGACTTTGGCGCCGATGCCGCCGCCGTTAACCTACCGCAAACCACACCACTTCCACTATTGTCGGCCGTCGAGATAACGGCGGAGTTGGAACGAATCGCCGGAATCAACCGGACACTGGACCGCTCACGGGTCGACCAATCCAGCTATCCACGGATAGTCGGCGTCGATGCCCGTAACGGGCGAGTGTTGGTGGAGCAATATTTTTGCTGGGACATATGCCCCGACATTGGCTCCGTCCTGTTAGCCTATCAGGATGTCAACAACGAGTTGGACTGCCGGGCAGTAGGAGGTCAGGCGGTATTCGCTCCGACGCCGGTGCCCGGTCCTTACGGCGCGTGCCGGGCGGTGGCCGCCAATTAGGCCTGGCCGGTTGGACTCCCGGCCTGCGATTGTAGCTGAACCGCGGTTTGCTATTAAGAAAATTTCAAGGCAGTATTACTTGTAGGTGCCAAGCGGAGGAATACAAGAATGAGGCTGCCTGGCTGGATTATCGGCTCCCTGGTCATTGCTTTGGCTGTCGCCTGTGGCGGTGAAATCGGGACTCATCTGCCGGAGACACCCTTGATGTTCGACAAGGAGATCGACGCGGCATTCGAACGGATCGATGAGACCAACCGCACGACCGACTTCTCAGAGGCCAACCACGAAAAGTACCCGGTGACTCTGGGCATCGACGCTCGAAACAGCAAGATAGTTCTGGAACAGTACTACTGTTGGGAAAACTGTCCGGAAACCGGAACCCTTTTCTGGTCTATGAGGCTGTAATGTCGGAAGGTGACTGCCAAGCGGTTCAAGGAATCGTCCTAAATTCGCCGGTATTGGGTGCCCCCGCGTCTGATTCCGATGAATACGCCGCCTGTCAGCCACGCCCGGGTTAGCCTGTTTGCAACCTTCACCCCCGGGCATTTGTGGGGTACACTAGGCCCGGGTCCAGTCAACACCTCGCCGGTCGGCGCACTGCTTGAGTGGGTCCAATTTCGGCCCCCAAGTACGTTTAAGGAGATGCGCCGTGAAGATTATCTACAATCACCTTCATTTCCGCAGTGGCGACCCCGACGCCGCCGCAAAGTTTTACTGCGACAATTTCGGAGCGAAGATCACCTCGGAACGTCCCCTTTCCACTACCAAATCGATCTCGTTGGAACTCAACGGGGAAGAATTGATGACCATTTCCGGGCAGGCCGAGGGAGAAGACCCGGTGGCGGGCTCAACCGAACCCCGCTTCGGTCTGGACCACTTTGGGTTCGAGACGGATGACATCGAACAATTGGCCGGGGTGCTCAAGTCCAACGGCGTGAAGTTCAACTGCGAGCCTTGGACTATGCCTTCCGGGACAAAGGTGGCGTTCGTAGTGGCCCCTGACGAGGTCAGCGTCGAGCTTATTCAACGCCCCACGGCGTAGGGCCCCACGGCGTAGGAAACTTTGATCTGACGCCGCCAAACCTAGACCGGCCATTGGTTCTTATGTGCCATAGGCTGTGATGTATTAAAAGGGCGGGGTTGAAAATCCCGCCCTTTTCTTTTTCTGGAATTCCCGACGCCGCATTTGCTATCGGCGGCTCCCAGACAGCTGGACTTGACCGGAGGAAATCCCCCAACCCCCCTTTGCGAAAGTGGGGCTTTTCGCTCCTGCGCATCCCAAAGGCTCCTTTAACGGATCAGGTCCCCATGACAACGCGGCTTCGCCGCCCGCCCGGTTGCCCTTTTTAGGGGCGGGCCGTAAAATGGCCCAAATTGCGGTTCACCCTTGATCATTCTTTCGGGAGTCTTTCGTTATGCCTGCTCTCAGCCATCCATTGGAAAACGTTCGGGTCATCGACTTGGGCCGCCATCAAGCTGGACCCCGCTGCGCTCAGGTATTGGCCCGCATGGGCGCCGAAGTCATCAAGATCGAGCGCTTGGGCGGCGAGGAGACCCGCTACCACGGCCCCTGGGTCAAAAAGCAGTCGTCCTATTGGGTACAGTACAACTCGGGCAAGAAATCTCTGGCGATGGACCTGCGAAAGGATGAAGCCAAAGAGGTTTTGAGGGAACTGGTCAAGGTCTCCGACGTGTTGGTACAGAACTTCCGGCCGGGCACCATCGAGAAAATGGGCTTCGGGTACGACGCCCTAAAAGAGCTCAATCCCCGCATTATCATGGTCAACATCTCCGCCTACGGCCAGTTCGGCCCCTATTCCGACCAAATCGGCTACGACCCTATTGGACAGACCATGTCCGGCATTACCATGGTCACCGGCGAGGAGGGTATGCCTCCCATACGCACCGGGGTCCCGATCATCGACCGCATCACCTCCCTCCACGGCGCCATCGGCACCCTGGCCGCTCTCCATGAAAGGGAGGTTTCAGGCCTGGGCCAGTCCATGGATGTCTGCCTCGCCGACACCGGCTACTCCATGACCGAGATCCCCATCACGGCCTACCACGGCACCAAAATACCACCGACACGGGGCGACAATACTGCGCCTCCTTCCGGCATCTACCCCTGCAAGGAGGGCTGGGTTTTGGTCTCGGCCGGCGACCAGCACCACTGGTACCGGGTGTGTAATGCGCTGGGCAAGCCGGAGTGGCTGGAGGACCCCCGATTCAACACGCGCCACGAGCGCCAGAACAACAAGGACTTGGTGAATGAGGCCATCAACGAGCTTTTGGCCGACAAGACCATGGAGCAGGCCATCGCTCACTTCACCGACCACGACGTGGTGGCCGCTCCGGTCAACACCATCCCAATGGCCGCCGAGGACCCGCACCCCTGGGAGCGCCGGGCGATGGTGGAGGTGCCCGACTTCCTGGCCGGGAAGATCGCGGTCTCCGGAGACTACTGGCACTTCTCCCGCACCCCTGTCTCCATCGGCTCCACCCCCCAGGTTGGCGAGCACAACGAGGACGTGCTCTCCGGCATCCTTGGCTACTCCGAGGAGCAGATCGAGGAGTTCAGAAAGAACCGGGTCATCTCCGAAGAAGACCAATACGACGAAGTCCCCGGCTAGGCGGGAGGCGCAGCCTCGTTTTCACACGGGAAGGGTCGACTTTGGAGCAATGTTAGAAACGCGAGTAGGGGCAGGTTTGAAACCTGCCCCTAAGTTCATTTAAGGAAACCTCGAGAGAGACCTGTTCGGACCCGGAGAAATCCGGGCCGCACTTCGCAAAGGGGGGTTGGGGGGATTTCCGCCCACACGAAACCGTCCTCCCCAGGTCCCGAATACCAACCTGGGCCGCCGTCAAATCAGTGCTTCCAGCACGCGGCCGGGGGATATTGGCAGACTATGGAACCTTTTGCCGGTGGCCTGGTAGACGGCGTTGGCCACGGCGGCCAGCGGCGGAATGATCGACCCTTCTCCGACACCGCGGACACCATAAGGATGGCCGGGGTTGGGCACCTCGATTATCACAGCGTCGATCATAGGCAGGTCCAACGATGTGGGCATGCGGTAGTCGAGGAACGAGGTATTGAGCAGGGCTCCGTCGTCGGACATCACGTACTCTTCGTTCAGCGCCCATCCGATGCCCTGCGCCGTCCCTCCCTGAATTTGACCCTCAACGTAGCTGGGGTGAATGGCCCGCCCGGCATCCTGGAAGGCGGTGGCACGGACCACCGATACCTTGCCGGTCTCCGGGTCCACTTCAACATCCAAGATGGCGGCAGTGGCCGAACCACCGACCCCTTTCGGGGAGAGGTTACCACGGCCCACAACGGGTCCTCCGGTGTTGTTCAACTGGGCCGCCAGTTCCTTGAAAGTGAGTGGGCTACCGGGGGAGTCGAGATTTAAAAGAACGCCATTGTCGTATTCGACTCGGTCCACGTAACTGTCCCAAATCAGCGCGGCCCGCTGGCGCATCTGCGCCTTAACGTCTTGGGCCGCTTCGTAGACTGCCCAGCCCGTCTTGAACTCGACACCGCTCCCGGGGGTATTGGACGTGTAGCCGATGGTGTCGGTGTCGGCCACTCGCGGATTAACGTCCTCGACCGGTATCCCCAGGGACTCGGCCAACTGCAGGGCCAAAGACACGCGGCTGCCTCCGATATCCACCGAGCCTGTAACCAGCCCCACCGCTCCGTCGGGGGCAACGTTCACCAATACCGATGATGCACCGGTATTGTTGCGCCAGAACCCGACCGCCACGCCCCGGCCTTGGTTGTCGCCCAATGGCGCGGTGTAATGCGGGTGTTCCCTCACCGCCTCGAGAACCTCCCGGCAACCGATTGGCGGGTTGCGGGTGCCGTCGGCCCGCCGGGTGCCTTCATGAGCGGTGTTGGCCAACCGGAACTCCACCGGGTCGACTCCCAGCGTTTTCGCTATCTGGTCGATCACGGTTTCGACGGGGAAGGAGACTATGGGCGCGCCCGGTGCCCGGTAGGGGGCCGACTTGGGCTTGTTGTTCACCACGTCATAGGCGTCGATGGCCACGTTGGCGATGTCGTAGGGAGTGAACATCGAGGCGATGGCCCCAGCAACGAACGCTCCAGGGTAGGCGCCGCCCTCCATGGCAACGTACCCCTCGGCCGCGGTGATTCGGCCCTTTTTGGTGACGCCTATCTTCACCCGGACGTAGGCTCCTGGATTAGGGCCGGTGGCCTCTAAAACTTCGGCGCGGGTCATGGTCATCTTTACCGGTCTCCCGCTCTTGCGAGAAAGCACCGCCGCCACAGGCTCCAGATAGGCAGATAGCTTGCCGCCGAACCCGCCGCCGATCTCCATTGGCACGACTCTTACCGAAGATTCTGGGATGCCCAGTACCAGGGCGGTGTCGGTTCGGATGCCGAAGGGGGCCTGAGAGCTGCACCAGATGGTCAGCCGTCCCCCGGGTAACTGTCCGTCGGGCGCCCACCACGCGGTGGCGTTCTGCGGCTCGATATATCCTTGATGGACGGTCGGAATCTCGAATTCTTGCTCAAGGACTATGTCGGCCTTCCGAAACCCTTTAGCGGTGTCGCCCAGCGATACACGATGGTGCTCGGCGACGTTTGGGCCCAATAGGCCGTTGTCATCCAGATGACGGTTGGGGAACCGTGGGTGGAGGATGGGGGCGTCATAGGCCATCGCGGCCCGAACATTGACGACCGGCGGTAGCGGTTCGTATTCGACCTCGATGAGTTGGAGAGCGACTTCCGCCGTGTGAATATTCTCAGCAGCGACGGCGGCCAGCGCGTGGCCTTTGTAGAGCGCTTTGTCCCCGGCCAGGATGTTGTTGCTGAGGAACTTAAGCGTGAGGTTGGATGGATCAGCCTCATCGACCGGCGCCAGGTCTTGGGCGGTGGCCACGGCCAGCACGCCGGGATAATTTAGGGCCCGGCTGGCATCAATGGATTTGATTCGAGCGTGGGCGTGAGGACTTCGCAGTACTTTCCCGAAGATTAGCCCCGGAAGTATCAGGTCGGCCCCGTACTGGGCTCTGCCGGTTAATTTGTCGACCCCATCGTGACGTACGGGCCGGGTCCCGATGGCCCTGAACTGAGGAGTCGCTACTGCGGTACTGGACACCATGGAATGAAAGGCTCCCACTTAAATGATACGCCGAATTTTTCCGTGGAGCACCGCGTTCGACCCGTCCGAATGGAGAGAAGATACCAATCTGCGCTGTCATACGGCTAACTCCGCCAAGGCCCAATCGGGGACCGCTGGGCTGGCGGTGAATTCGAGGCCACGCCCAGTCTTCAAGTCATCGAGTTCCCGCTCGCCGAGGTGATGCCCGCACTGCAAGCAGGCGACGTATTTTCCGTACATGTCGTCGCTGGCGTATAGATCCCCCCAGCACCGCTGGCAGCCCTTCAACAAATAGATCATCACCCTCTCCTTTGCCCCGGACCACTGCTATGTCCGGGCTGGTGTATGACAAATGTAATGGGCGGTTCATTACCTCTGAATTACCCAGCTTTCTAAACTTAATGCTCGTTTCGGCCCGTCCGCGTTCGGC
The DNA here is from genome assembly GCA_965247605.1 of Dehalococcoidia bacterium. GTDB lineage: Bacteria > Chloroflexota > Dehalococcoidia > Lucifugimonadales > UBA3495 > VXOI01. The sequence continues at coordinate 234,182 of CBDFHM010000010.1, forward strand.
GTCGAATTATTCCCGTGATCCGCTTCCCAGCCATGTGTGTATGTCTAGAACTACCGCCCGGAGGCCGCCACAAGCCAGATACGCTCGGCGAGGCCGTCGGTGTCGATGTCCTTCAACACATGCCTGCATACTCCGCCTCAAGGCCCAACTTTCGCTCATCAGGGTCCAGATAAGAAGTAAGGATGACTACTTTGATGGGTCTCTCCGTTTCATGTTTGCCTCGGCCACCGCTGCTTGGCTGTCGGCTTTCCTCAACTTCAGCCCACATGGGATATGGCGACCTCAGAACCCGACGACACTCGATCGACTATATGTAATTGAACCAATTTTGGTCAAAAGCTCAAAAATTGTTAAAACAAACATCCAAAATTCGTTGACATAAGCCTGCCCATCTCGGTAATTTCAAATGGGTACGAGTCTCTGTTCGGGACAAGGGGCCGTCTCAGTTGCGGACCCATTCCGGTTCCGGAGTCAGCGCCTCTACCAGAAATTTTGGGCCGCCTATCGGTCAGCAGCACCTGCGCGTGCGTCACGGAGGATTCCATGGTAATCGAGAGAGAAACGGTAGATCTAAGTGTGGAGGAAACTAATTCGCCAACTTGCCAACACCACTGGATCATAGAACCAGCCAACGGCAGGATAAGTTGGGGCGAATGTCAGGTCTGCCACGAGATTAAGGAATTTCATAACTCGATCAGCGACATGGACCGAGAATAGCGGCTACAACTACCGGGCCTGGCTGATATGAAAAGTTCTCCCGGGCTTTTCAGAACGAACCGGCGAGACCGAAATTGGAGGTTGGGATAGATGAGAGTACTTTGGATTGGGTTCGGACAAGCGGGCGGTAAGATCGTCAACGCCCTGATGGGCATGAACCGGCGAATTTACAGTTCCATCGCCATCAACACGGAAGAAGCCGATCTGTCGGGGCTGGGCAATATCCGACGGCAAATTTTGATCGGGAAATATGCCCTAAAAGGCCGCGGGGTCGGGTCTGACATCGACTTGGGCGCGAGCATCGCCGAAAAGGCTTTGTCCCAGATGATGGACAAGATCGACGAAGTCGTGCGCAAACGTGACCCGGAAGCAATCTGGATCGCTGCAGGCCTGGGCGGCGGGACCGGAGCCGGTGGGGCTTTCGTTCTGGCCAATGAGCTGAAACGGAATTACAAGCAAATTCCGGTTTACGGCTTGGGCGTCGTGCCCTCCGTGGCCGGAATGCCAGCGGACAAGGAAGCGCTAAACCTGGCCAACACCATCAAGAGTTTCGAGCTCTGGAACCACTATTTCAACAACATAATGCTCGTGGACAACCAGCAGTACGAAAGCAACCTGGTAACCCGTGAGTCGGTGGAAAGGATGTTCCAACGGGTCAACGAAAACTTGGCCCAGACTCTGACCACCATTCTCACCGCCGGTGAGATCCGGCCGCCGCCCCAAGAAGTGTTCAGTTCCTCTGAGATCAAAGCTACCTTGGGACTAATCGGCGACGTATCGACCATCGGGTACTGCGGCGAAGAGGTGAGGGTGAAGTCCCAGTTCTGGCGCGGCGGCATGGAACCTGGGACCCATGAGCTGGAAAGCATCATCGAGCGAAGCGTGGAGAAGTCCGCCCTCACGTTCCCGGCGGACGTCAGCGGGGCCAGGTCCGCTTCGTTAATCGTACACGGAAGGCCGGACCACCTGTACACCCAGGCCATCTCCAAGGGCAAGGCCAGGTTGGAGCAGTTAACCACGGTGGGCAAGGTTCGGTATGGCGACTTCCCGGACCGCCGGACCAAGCACCTTTCGGCCATCACAATTGTTTCAGGGTTGACCGACTTCTCGCGGTTGGACGATATGAAGCGGAGGGTCCAGGAATTGAACGGCTCCATGCCGAGCAGCCGCCACACCTTTGCAGACGGACTCGCCGAGCCGTCAGTCGTCTAGACTTCAGTAGCTGTCGGCTGGCCGCTGAACGCAAGCAGCCGACAGCTATCAGCGTTAGGCCTTACTCCAAACGAGTGCCTGAAAATGTCGGCCTCACAACAGGAAGGGCTGATCGCTGGATCCTAAAGAATCGCGACTGGGTTGACCGGCGACCCAGTGCCGCCAACCACCCGCAAAGGGTTCACGGTAAGCATGAACTCATACCGTCCTTCTTCGGCACAGGCCTCGGCCAGCGGTTGGAGAAGCGCGTTGTCCAACATGCCGATGCCGTAGGCAAAGATGGCGCCGTGGACCGACCAGCCCGAGCCGTAGCCGCTGGGTGATAGGTCCATCATGTCCCAGACGAGCACGGCGCAGTCGGACTCGCGGATGAACTTCAAACAACTGGCGTGCAGACCGGGGCACTGGGCGCCGTTGCTGCCCCAAACGGGATTGTCGCCTTCGTTCCATTTCTCGCGGCCGGCGTAAACCACCAAAGCGTCGCCAGGGGCCATCTCAACTCCCTGTTCCCTGGCGATGTCCTCCAGCTCCCAACCGTGGATAGGGTTCTCCTGAGTAACGTAGGCCTCGCCCCGGTGCTTTGGAACATCCAGCAATACGCCGCGGGTGGTCAGGCCGTCCTTCCAGTGCTCCACTGCGCCCCACCTGGCCCCGTCCATGGTTATAGCGTCTTGGGGTTGGCGGCCATTCCACATGCCGTTTTCGTCCCAAACGTGGCAGAGGGCGTCAATATGAGTGGCCGAGGTGCCGTGATAGGAGATGCCGTAATAGTCCGCCGAGTACCCGCAGCCAGCGTCCTGCGGGACGATTTTCATGTAATGGTGAGCCGGGTTGGGATTGTTGGGAGCAGGAATGGTTGGAAATTCCCGGCTCAGCGAGACAGCCCGGCCGGACTTGACCAACCCCGCAGCCGCGATTCGCTTCTCCGGGGTAATCAAATTGATCGCGCCAACTTGGTCGTCGTTGCCCCAACGTCCCCAGTTGCGGTCTTCCTTCAGGTATGCAAGGACTTCCTCTTTGGTTGGTATTCTGCGTTCCATAAGCCCTCCCTTTTATCGGCGCTCAGCTGTCAGCATTCAGCTTTCAGCCGTCGGTACTCAATTAATTCTGTTGCGGCGGCGAAAATCCCCCATCCCCCTTTACGAAAGGGGGCAAGTTAATAGCTGACGGCTGACGGTTACCGCTCCGTCGCCTCGCCGAGGCAGTTGAAGAAGCGGTCCATTTGCGACTTGGCGACACTTTCGACCATTCGTTGTCCCACCCGTGCCAGTAGGCCTCCGGACTGAGAGTCGCCCTCCACTAGGACGGTAGTGGAGGCACCGTTTGCTTGGAGAGTCACAACCGCTTCGCCGTTAACGAATCCAGAAGTGCCCCGGCCTTCGATTACCAGCTTGTATGACTTGTTCGGCTCCTGGTCTACCATGCTGATTTTAGCGTCGAATTTTCCCCGAATGGGCCCTATGGCCACCGCTATCGCAGCCTCATACTGGTCTTGGCCCACGGACTGCAGGCGTTCGCATCCGGGTATGCAGCCGGAAAGCGACTCCGGATTGGTCAGAGCGCTCCACACCTTTTCCGGTGGGGCGTTGAACTCGTAGATGCCTGAAATTTTCATCTCGTTTTACCGCCCCAAAAATCCAGATTGGATCATCACTTAGGCTTATCAGATACGGGCATCGGCCATGAGGAGCAACTCCAACAGGGCCTGAGTCCCGTTGGCGCAGTCCTCCGGCGTCGAGTACTCCGCCAAGGCGTGGCTGATGCCATCGACACTGGGTACGAACAGCATGGCCATCGGCGCAATAGAAGCGATCGCCAGAGCGTCGTGCCCGGCGCCGCTGGGTAACGCCTCCCAGGCCAGCCCGCAACGCCCGGCCGCCTCGGCCACCAAGGACTGCATCCCGGAATCGATAGGGACCGACGGGTTGAACCGGTGGCGGTTGACAGTGATTTCTACTCCGTCGCTGGCGGCGGTGCGTTGTGCCGCCCGGTTCAGTTCTTTCTCGGCAGCGGCCATCGCGTTCATGTCGACATCTCGAAACTCCAACCCCAACCGGGCGCTGCCAGGAATCACGTTCACGGCATCGGGCGTTACTTGGATAGAACCGACGGTGGTCACCCGGCAAATCTCGTCTTCCGCCGCCATCTTCCTAATGTCCAACACCAGCTTGGAGGCGCTGACCAACGCATCGTGCCGATCCGCCATGGGGGTGGTGCCGGCGTGGTTGGTGGTGCCCTCAATTTCAACCTCGAAGACCGCCCGGCCGGTGATGCCGGTGACGACACCAAGCGGGGCGCCGGAGCGGTGCAGGTTGGGGCCTTGTTCGATGTGCAACTCGATGTACGCAGCCAAATCCCCGGTCTGCCGCGCCGCTTCTCCCACCCGCGACAAGTCGCCTCCAACTTCGGCCATCCGCGAGGACAGGCTGACCCCCTCGTCATCCACGGCGTCCAAGTCTTCTTGCTCCAACAGCCCAGCCATGCCTCGGCTGCCGATGAGCCAACGGTGGTACCTGGTGCCCTCTTCGTTGGTGAAGACGATCACCTCCACCGGATGGCGGGTGGCGTGGCCTCGATCGGCCAAAGTCTGGACCGCTTCTATGGCGCCCATCACCCCCAACGCGCCGTCGTATTTGCCTCCGTAGGGGACGGTGTCGGTATGCGAACCCATCGCGATTGCCGGAAGCGAATTTTCCGAACCGGCCCTGCGCCCGATAATGTTTCCGGCCGTATCTATCCGAATTTCCAGGCCAGCTTTCCGCATCAACTCCATGGCATACGCCCGGCCGGCAATGTCAGCCGGCGAAAAAGCCAACCGGTCCATGCCGTAGGGAGTTTCGCCAAAACGTCCCAATTCCTCCAAGGAACGGTTCAACCGCTCCGAATTGATCGGATAGACAGGCATGGTAATCACCTTCTTTGTTCGAATCGTCCGCTCGAAGAGGCTCGCCCAGCTGCGATGCGCCAGTCGAACCATGTCTCCGGCGCACTTGGAGGTCCTTCGACTATCCCAGAATTACGGGGCCTGCCCGTCGTAATGAGCCTGCCGAACTACCGTTTCGATGGAAACTAGGAAATCCGCGCTTTCAACTCTTTGACTTTTTCGTCCAAGAGTTGGCGGTCCACGCCTAACCGCACTGCGGTTTCGATGTCCTTTTGCGCTTCCCCGTTCCACTGCTGAATGGTGAGCGCGAAAGCACGATTGGCATAGGCGACCGCAAACCCGGGGTCCAGCTCGATTGCTTGGTCCAGGTCGGGCACCGCCGAGGCGACCTGGCCCATTTCCAAGTAGGTGTCAGCACGATTGTTGTAGGCTACCGCAAATCGTGAGTCGATGCGAATGGCCTGGGTAAAGTCGTCAATGGCCGCTTGATGGCGTCCGGCTACCTTGTGGGCAATACCCCGGCCGCTATAGGCGTCGGCGAACCTGGGATTCAAACGGATCGCCTCGTTTAGATCGCGCACGGCCTCGTCGAGCCTACCCAGGGAAGTATATGCCAGTCCTCGAGTGCTGTGGGCTACGGCCAGGTTTGGCTTAAGCCGTATCGCTTCGTCCATGTCGGGGATAGCCAGTTCGGGCTTGCCCAGGTTGATGTTGGCGGAGCCGCGGTTATTGTAGGCCTCCACCAACGCTGGGTCCAAGCGGATGGCCTCGGTGTACGCCGGACTGCCTCTTCCAACTGTCCCCGGCGCTGTAGCCCCACGCCGCGGCCGTACCACTGCTCGGCCGTAGACTGGCCGATGGAGCCAGGGAGAAACCGGCCAACGAAACGTAACACCATCTCGTCATCTCAGGGCCCGCCATGGCTGCCCGACTTGGTTAATTGACTGCGGCGATCGGTCACGGTGAGGGAAAGACGATGACCAATGCGGTCAACCAGCGGATTATACGCCTAGCGGGACGACCTGGCTTCGGCGATGGTTGCTTCGGCTGCGGACCGGTCGATGCCTAAGGCCACGGCCCGGTCCAAGTCAGTTTGCGAGACTAAGTCGCGGCCCAAAAGAGTGTTGGCGTAGGCCCTCAATAGGTAGCCTCGGGCGTAATCGGGCGCCAAGCCGACCACCACATCCATGTCCTTGAGGGCCAGACCTGGTTGTCCCAGGTTAGAGTAACTGAGGGCCCGGTTGACGTAGGCATCAATGTGGCCCGGCTCAAGGACTATGACCTGACTGTAGTCGCGGATGGCCAGTTCAACCTCTTCCAGGTCCTCGTGGGCAACGCCCCGGTTGTACCAAGCAACAGCAAGTTGTGGTTCAAGAGCAACGGCTTGGTCGAAGTCCTCAATGGCTTGGCGATTTTCTCCAGCGCGATGGTACGCCACGCCCCGGTTGATATAAGCGACAGCGAATTCCGGATTGAGACTTATCACAACAGCATAGTCGGCGATGGCAAGCTCCAGGTCCCCCAAGCGGTCGTGTAACGACCCGCGGCTAAGGTAAGCCTCGATGTATCCGGCATTGATCGAGATAGCTTCGTCGTAGTCATCCAACGCCGTGTCCAGGTCGCCCACTACGGTGTAAGCTGCGGCGCGTGTGGTGTACGCCTCAGCCAAACCGGGATCGACATTGATGGCTTTGTCTAGGTCCTGAATCGCCCGTTCTGGCTGGTTCAGGTCCAGAAGTGTCCCGCCGCGGTTGCTGTAACCCAGCGCATTCTCTGGGTCGAGTTCTATGGCGCGGTCGTAGTCCTGTACCGCCTCCTCAAAGCGTTCCAGCCGGTCGTAGAGATTGCCGCGGTTGCCGTAAGCGACAGAGAGACTCGGGTCCAGGCGGATGGCCTCGGTCAGGTCGCTCAGGGATTTGTCGACCTCGCCCAGATAGAGGAACGCCACGCCACGGTAATTGTACCCGGTGGCTGATTCCGGGTCGGCGTCGAGGGCCCGGTTCAAGTCATTGACCGCATCTTGGAACCGGCCCAGCCTGGTGTAAGCGCTTCCCCGGCTGGAAAAGGCGACCGTTAATTGAGGGTCGAGCCGGATGGCTTCGCTGTAGTCTTCCACGGCCTTTTCGACGAACCCGAGGTTCTCGTAGGCCAACGCGCGGTTGTGATATGCCACCGCCAGAGTGCCGTCCAACCGGATCGCTTCGTCGTAGGCGGCGATGGCCTCCTCTAGGCGCGACTCCCTTAGCAGCTCGACTCCGCGGTTGTACTGCTTGTCGGCCTCGCTCAGACCGCCGCAGGCCGCAATAGCAACAACTAGCAGAGCTAGAATAATGCCCGGCCACACACGCTTGGCAATCGCCAACGCTGGCCTAGACAAGGAAATCAAAAGACCAGTCAGCTAGCTGACTCGGAACTCCTGAGGCGAAACGGAGACTCGTTAGCGGGGCGACCTGAGGTGAGGAGATATTGATAGCCGCTGTTGGGGCCATACGGACCTCCTAGCGCGGGCTAAGTTGGCGCGAACGGAGTATGCGCTTTTACTCAGCAAACACCAGGTGGCGCCCTATGTAAAGCCGTATGGAGCGCCAACTCTGAACCGAGACTCTTCCCGAGCCCCCCGGACCAACACCAATCACCACCTTGTGGGTTCCGGCGTTATATAATGTGGCTCAACTTTGAGAGCTTTGAACGCGTTATCGGAGTGGAGGAATACCATGGGCGCTACCGAGACCATCGCCAAATGGATCGTCAACACCAACTATGAAGACATCCCTCCAGAGGCGATCCGGGTCGCCAACGAATCGTGTTTCGACCTGTTGGGGGTCATTCTAGCGGGCTCGGTGCAACCGGTGGGCCAAATAATCCAGAAGTATGTCTCCAGCCAAGGGGCGGCGCCCGAGGCTACGGTACTATCCGGCGGCGTGCAGAGCACTCTGGCCAACGCCGCATTGGCAAACGGCACCATGGGCCACGCTCTGGACTATGACGATTTCGGCGGCTTCGGCCATCCCACCGTGGCGATTTTCCCGGCGCTTCTGGCCATCGGCGAACATGCCGGTTCGACGGGCCGCGACCTGCTGGAGGCCTATGTCGTGGGCTGCGAGGTGGGCCTGGCCCTGCAGCACACCACCAAGTACAAGCAGATGGACAAAGGCTTTCACAGCACCGCCGTCATTGGCCGCCTAGCTTGCACCGCCGCCTGCGCCAAGCTGTTAAATCTGGACGAGCATCAGACCACCATGGCTTTGGGCATGGCCGGGTCCATGGCCTCCGGGCTGATTCACAACTTCGGCACCATGACCAAACCGCTCCACGCCGGGCTCACCGGGCGCGACGGGGTAACGGCGGTCCAATTGGCACAACTGGGTCTTACTGCCGGCGACCAAATTGTGGAGCATCCCTTCGGATTCGCCGCCACCGTCTTGGGGGAAGGAATCTACGACCTGGACGACATGGCCGACAATCTTGGCAAGCCCTTCCGCACCCAAGATGCCCTGATCATCAAGAAATACCCGTGCTGCGGTGGCAACCACGCTATGCTGGACAGCCTCTTTAGTTTGATGCGCAATAACGATTTCAGCGTCGACGACGTGGCCAACGCCGAGGTGGACCAGTCGTATTACTCGGTGGTGATGCTTTACCAGGAGCCGGAAGACGAACTGAAGGGCAAGTTCAGCGCCAAATACAATGTGGCCGCCGCGTTGGTCGATGGCGAAGTCAAGGTCGACACCTTCACACAGGAGAAAATCGCCGACCCGGCAATCAACGAAGTCATGGGCAAAGTGCGAACACGGGTTATGGCCAAATCGGAGGAATTGCTGACAGAGGCCGCCGACGGCCTAAAGGTGAAAATCACGTTGAAGGACGGCCGGGTCTTCGAACACACCACGGCAAGGGCGGATATCCTGGGCAGCCAGAAAAACCCCTGGGGCTTCGATGCCATCAAAACCAAGTTCCGGGAAAACGTGGCTTTGGTGCTGAACGACGAGGGGGTCAGCAAGGCGGTGGAAGCCTGGTCGGATATACCGGACGTGACCGATGTCGCCGACTTGGTCCGCAGCACCCTGGTGGCCAACAAAGTCTGAGACTGTACGGCCATGCCAAGGCCCGGTTGACCCGGCTGCAATCCGAAAGATACAATTCGGCCATTCAGGCGGCGCGCCCAAAGCGTGGATCCGTCTGTAGCATGGATTACCCAGCGATCTATATTTCGGGTCCCGCCGTATCAAGATAGGAACCATCCCCAAATGTAAACCTCAGGAGGCGCAGCCATGTCGCAGCAAGGACCAAACCCGGTCGAAGCTTACGAAGCAACGGTGCAGTCGATGCAGTCGATTATTTCTGGGGTGAAGGCAGATCAGCTAACCACTCCCACCCCTTGCACCGATTGGAACGTACAGGCCTTGATCAACCACAACATCCAAGTATCTCAGTTTTTTAACAACATTTTGACTGGAACTGCCTTGAACTCTATGGAAGTGAACGTGCCGTTGCCTGCGGAGGGCGCGGCCGCCGCGTTTGAAGCGGCTACCAGCGGGTTGCTGGCAACGGCCAAGACCACCGACCTGGCAAAAGTGGTCGAAGCGCCTTTTGGCTCTATGCCCGCAGGACAATTGTTGATGATCCCCTTTGCCGATATGCTCATCCACAAATGGGACCTGTCCAACGCTACGGGCCAGGACACCTCTCTGGACAGTGGGTTGGCTGAGGTGTGCTACCACGTTCTGGAGGGTTTGCTAGCAGGTGGCCGCGACCCCAATAACTTCGCCGACGCGGTTTCGGTGCCCGCCAGCGCCAGCATTCAGGACAAGCTCCTAGCCATAACCGGCCGCCAACCCTAGCCTCATAAGACTCGCCACCACAAAGCGACGTAGGGGCAGGTTTGAAACCTGCCCCTACGTTTGGGTCGTAACTACTTGAGGGCACCCGTATGCCCTGGTCGGGAACTGTCTTCTAAGGCTCTATACGAATCGAGTCCCCGACCTTGATGGGACCGCCGTTTATTACCGTGGCCAGCATGCCCCGCTGGTGGTTGATCTCTTCTTGCAGGCCCTGACGAATGGCGTCCATCTTGGCGCACGGCTCGCACTCTCCGACTAATTCCATCGTCACCTGATCTCCAATGAACACTACCTGGCCAGCTTTGGTCTGCGACAGGTCGAGGCCAGTGGTCGTTATATTCTCTTTTATTTGACCGGGCTTCAGCTCGTATTTTTGCAGCGTCTCGTTGTCCATAATCAAGACCTGCCGCAGGTTTCCCTTTTTACAGCTGCGGTCCCCCTCCAGCCCCATCCCAGAAATGGCCGTGACATCTGCCACAGGGTCCGACGGAGTCTCTTTGATCCGGGCCAAGTACAGGTTGGTTATACTACCCTGCTGCATCGTCGTTCCTCCCGCGTTGCCTGCGTTGTTAGTGGACCGGGCCGTATGCTAATGTGGGCCCGTTGGCGCACCTGGGATATTCCACGTCTAATCAAGACTGGATTATAGTCGTTGGACTGAATAGGCGCCAGCAACCCAACAGGTCAGAACAACTGAGAACAACACAGAGAACCACGTTGAGGCAGTTGAGGCGTTTCTGGAGGAGCGCCGGCCTGAGTTAAGGGGATGATAGGCGGTTGTTTCTCGGTCCCTGGAATAGACCAACGACCCCACCCTAACCCCCCGGCCGGTGGAGGAGACTGACAACTTCTTCCACGTTGGGCTGTCTCTTTCCTCATGATGGAGCTAGCGAATGAGTCCGCGTTCTAGGAATCCAGCCGCCGCCGTTTCTCAGAAATTACTCGACTCCGCCTCGGCGATGCTCCCCGAGATACGCAGCCTGGCGCAGGAGATAGACGATTCGCGCCGGTTACCGGACCGGTTGGTTCAGCGCTTGACCGATGCTGGCTTCTTCCGGATGCTCTTGGGCAATGCGTTCCGGCGGCCGTTCGGCGGCCTGGAGACCGACCCGGTTACCGCCGCCAAGGTGGTTCAGACTCTGTCCACCGCCAGCTCTTCGGTGGGTTGGGTGGTAATGATCATCGCCTCGACGGTCTACTGGGCGACTAGGGTGTTGCCTGAGGAATCGGTGCCCGAGGTGTTCCCGCCAGGGCCACCTTGCAACGTTGCCGGGACCCTGGTGCCCCACGGCCGAGCAGTAAAGACCGAAGGCGGTTGGCGGCTCACCGGCCAGTGGCCGTTCGGCAGCGGTTGCGCGCACGCCGATTGGATGGCCAGCGGGAGTTGGCTCCACGACGACGACGGCGCTATCGCCGACGACCGCGGTAATCCTGCGTGGCGAATCTTCTTAACCCCAATCGACGACTGCACCATCCTGGATACCTGGTACACCACCGGGTTGCGCGGGACGGGCAGCCACGACTACACGATGGCGGATATTTTCGTGCCAGACCGGCTGGTGATTCAGCACCCGCTGCAAGCCGCGCCGGTCCGAAGCGAGCGGCACTACGCCTACCCGGCGGTGGTAATGCCGATGATGGCGGCAGTATCGCTGGGCACCGCTCGCGCAGCGGTCAATGGGCTGGTTGAATTGTACGAAAGCAAAATGGACCGCCGCAGCGGCCGGCCGGTGGCTGCGAGTTACGACAAACAGGCCGATCTAGGCGCGGCAGAGGCCTTGGTGGGCTCGGCTGAAGCCTACCTCTACAGTGTCTTGAGCCAGGTCTGGGCCAAAGTGCTGAACAGCGAGGAAGTCCCGCTAGAACTGCGCGGCCGTTTCCGGTTGGCCTGTACCAACGCGGTTTCGGCATCAGTGGAGGCGGTTAACCGGGTCCACGGAGCCGCTGGCGCCAGCTCCATTTACGTGTCGTCCGACTTGGAACGGTACTTCAGGGACGTACACACCGACGGAGCCCACGCGTTCATGCGGCCGTCCAGCCTGGCCGACGGAGCGCTCTTGTTGTTGGGCCAGGAACCGGCCATTAAGATCTTCTAGAGGCCTTTGCCAAAGCGGCTTGGGCCGCCCGCCCGGTTGACGCACAGAACCAACAGAACTAAGCTCTCAAAGCCGGTTCATCAAGAGAAATCAAGGCGCTTTTGGGAAGCAGATAGGAGGCCAGCATGGCGACCAAGATCGAAATTCAGGGCCAATGTGACAGCCGGTTCAGCGCCGTTGAAGACGCGTTCAGAGACAATTTCACTTCCCGGGATGAGGTGGGTTCCTCCGCCGCTGTGTACGTCGGTGGGAAGTTGGTGGTCGATCTTTGGGGCGGCTACGCTGATGCCGCCCGTACCCGTCCCTGGGAACAGGACACCATCGTAACCGTTTATTCAACCACCAAGGGCATGACCGCCATCTGCACCCACCGGTTGGCCGACCAAGGCAAGCTGGATTTCGACGCCCCGGTGACCCGGTATTGGCCCGAGTTTGCGCAGGCTGGTAAAAGCGAACTGCCGGTAAGATACCTGCTGAATCACCGGGCTGGCCTTCCGGCGATACAAGCTCCGGTGCCGTCGGAAGCCATGTTCGACTGGGACCGGATGACCAGCGCGTTGGCGGCCCAAGAACCTTGGTGGAAGCCTGGAACCAAGCACGGCTACCACGCCATTACCTACGGCTTTCTGGTGGGAGAGGTAGTCAAGCGGATCACGGGCAAAAGCCTCGGAACCTATTTCCGGGAAGAAATTGCCGGTCCCTTAGGCTTAGACTTCCACATTGGATTCGGGCCGGAACACGACTCTCGGACGGCGCAAATGATCGCTCCGGCGCCACCGCCTCCGGGCGAGACCGACCCGCTACAAGAATTGATAAAACAGGACCCGGAATCGGTGACGGCCAAGGCTATGACCAATCCTGCCTTTACCATGGGGGTGACCGACAATACGCGGGAGTGGCGTGCCGCCGAAATTCCGGCCGCAAACGGACATGCCAACGGTCGTTCCATCGCTCGGGCTTACGCTGCTCTTTCGGTGGGCGGCGAACTCGACGGAGTGCGGGTCATGAGCTCCGATGCCATCGAGCGAGCAATAGTCGAACAGTCCGAAGGGAAGGACGCTGTACTGGGCGTTCCCACCCGGTTCGGCCTGGGTTTTATGCTGAGCAGCGAGACCTTCCCCATGGAACCCGCCAAGCGGGCCTTTGGACACGCTGGCGCCGGGGGTTCCATGGGCATCGCCGACCCGGATGCCGGGATTTCGTTCGGGTACGCGATGAACCAGATGCGGTCAGAAGCGGGCGACGGCTACCGCTACGTGAACCTGCTCAAAGCAGTTTACGCCTCGCTTTAGCGCCTCGTTAATGCAGAGCATACCCAAAGGGGCGGGTGAAACCCGCCCCTTTGTGCGTTTACAACCAGAATCGCCAAGTTCCACGGCCTGATCCTTGGAGTTCCTAGCGGTGGCGCCCCGACCTTCAGTCCATGAAGCCGGAACTCTCCCGCCACTCCATATAAGACTTGAGGCCCGAACCTATATCGTGGCCGGGCGAGTACCCCAGGTCAGATTCGATGCGGGTAGTATCTCGCACCGGCTGCGACTCCTCGGGCCGTAGGTCCGCCACCGGGGAATCAATCACCTCAAGGGATGGTCGCAAAGCCGTTAGGGCGTTAATCACCTCGTCCAGGGTTATGGCTCGCCCTGCGGACACATTGTAGGTGTCATGGGGCAGAGCAGGTGCATCCAAAACGGTTTGAATGCCGGCGGCCACATCGCCCACGAACGAATAGTCGCGAGCCAGGGTGCGGTCCTCGACAACGATGGGCTCGCCCCGGGCCGCATTGCCGGTCCACTGGTAAATCAGCGACATCCGGGTCCGGTGGCCGGTAACCCGCTCCATCGGACCGTAGGGGTAGCTCAGCCTTACGCTGGCGGTCTCGAAGCCGTGCAACTCGCCGTACCTTCGTGCCAGCAACTCGCTGGTGTGCTTGCCCACGGCGTAGAGGTTGCGGGGCCGCAACGGTGAATCCTCGTCCACCAGCGCCACACCGGGCGACGGGTCTCCGTAAACCGCCTCGGAACTCACATAAACAAACCGTTTGAGTGAGGCGCCGGCGGCCAGGTCTAGTAGGTTCGCGGTGCCTTCGATATTGATTTCCACGATGTCACGGCTGCGTTCGGTCTCCAGGTTGCCCGCCCGGCTGGGAGTGAACACTGCGGCGTGAACTATTTTGTCGATCGGATTTTCCGCAGCCGCTTGCCGCAAATCGTCCACGTTCAGGATGTCTCCCCGAATAAACGTCACATTCTCTGACCACGGTTCCAGGAATTTTCTAAGGAGAGCGTCGGCGGGAGTCAGATCGAAGCAGACCACGTGATGGCCCTGTTCAGCCAGGCCTCTAACGATGTTGCTACCCACAAATCCCGCGCCGCCGGTAACCAAGGTCGCCATGACACCTCGCTTGCTTATCGCGTCGCCAAGTACCAGGGGGGCAGCGGGGTTTCGCTCCCTGCCCACGTCCGCTGGCATTCACAGTTGGCCTGCTCCGGTATAGAGGCGATGGCATCTCTGATAATGGGGGTCAGCTCCTCCGGCGTTATCCTAACCCAGTCCTTCTGGGCGCTTACTCCGGCGGCATCTGAAACCCAACACAGTCCCGCGAAGCAGATCTCCAATTCCCTGAAGTAAACGACCTCCGGGTAGATAGTCGTGCAAACGATGTCGGCCCCCCAGCGGCGGTAGGCCTCAATCTCGGCGGGCGTTTCGTTGTGAGGACCCTGCACGCAGATATTGACCGCTTGGTCGATCACACGTCGCTGGCTGTTGCGGTGTGCGGCGGCGGCCAGCGTCTCACGCATCTCTGGACAAAAAGGGACCTCCATCTTTGCTCTGGGCCAGATCGGTTCGCCAGAGAAGATGGTCGTGGGCGTTCTCTCGCACATCTTGATGTAGTCGTGGTAGACCACTAGATCGCCGACGTTGAATTCCGGATTCACCCCGCCGAAGCCGTTAAGGGTGATGGCCCGGCGCACGCCCAACTGCAAGAAGGCCAAGACGTGGGAAGCGTGGGACACAACGTCGGAAGCCATATTGCCCTCCCAGCCAAAACGGCGGATGTAGGCAACGGGACAGTCGCCCACGGTGCCGGTCAACACCGAGACATCGCCATACCGGGTGGAGACCGTAGATCTATCGAGTTGGCCTTCCACAATTGCCTCGTACCGCGCTGCGCCGAGAATACCTATCACCTGGGACCTCCCCGTTGATTGTTGAGTTGATTATTGCCTAGACCGGGCCGGATTGAATTACCCTTGATGCTATCGCCAAGGCTCGATGGTAGAATTCCAACGGCCTGTTGACCCGTTCAAGGATGTATCGGCGGCGTCTGGACTTAGTATAAATCCAATTGTGAGGAAAGAGATGGCTACAGATTTTTCTAGGTCGGGTGTCTCTCGATTCGATAACCGGGACATGGGAGTTCCGCGTATCAGGTGCCAGGTAGGGAAGCCTCTCGCCGAGCAACGGGACATCGGCCATAATCGCTGGCACCCGGACATTCCTCCCCTGATAGAGCTTCAACCAGGAGAAGAAGTAATTCTGGAGTCGCCGGGCTACGACGACTATCAACTCCAAGACAACGATAATACCGACGATGTATCGACCATGGACCTGACTCGGGTCCATCCCTTGGCGGGGCCGGTGTTTGTTAGAGGCGCGGAGCCTGGCGATCTGCTGGTCGTGGACCTGCTGGAGCTATCCCCTCTCAGCGGGGTGGGCTACTCCTGCGTCATTCCGGAGATCGGCGGCATACTGCGGGACGTCTATCCGGCCGCCTTTAAATCGGTCTGGTACATGCGAGGGAACGTTTACGCCGAGTCCCGGCACATTCCGGGAGTCCGAATTCCTGCTTTGCCTCACCCAGGCGTAATTGGCGTAGCTCCCTCCCACGAAATGCTGCGGCAGTGGAACGAACGGGAAGCTCCGTTGGCCCCGGATGACCGGGCCTATCCGCCGCATGCGGAGAAGGCGTTGTTCCGGGGAGTCGACCAAGCGAAACACATTTCGATGGCCGCTGAGGCCGCCCGAACGGTTCCGCCAAGAGAGAACGGCGGCAACGTGGACATCAAGAACCTCTCCAGTGGCTCAAGGGTTTATTTCCCGGTGTTCGTGCCGGGGGCCCTGCTCTCGGTGGGCGACCTGCATTTCGCTGAAGGGGACGGCGAGGCCACCTGGAACGCCATTGAGATGGATGGCGTTACCTGGCTGCGGGTAAACCTGATTAAAGGCGGCGCCGCGAAATACAACGTACGCACACCGATGTTTCAGCCGGGCCCCATAGAGCCCCAGTTTGGGAACCGGTACCTGACTTTCACCGGCTTCCCATTCCGGGACAGCCAGCAAGCCTTCAACGATTCCACGATGGCCGCCAGAGAAGCGATGCTCCAGGCCATCGATTACTTGATGAAATTCGGCTACAGCGGCGAACAAGCCTACACTCTATTGAGCGTCGCCCCAATTGAACTCCGCATCAGCGGGATCACGGACGTGCCCAATGCCTGCGTGACCCTGTACCTGCCGCTGGATATCTTCGATCAAGGGATACTGCCCAGCGAGTGAGGTCAGAGGTAATCAGCCTTGGTCTTGGATGGCCTCCAGAACCTTGCCTGGGCTCATGGGCAGGCTGGTCATCCTGACGCCGACAGCGTCGTAGATTGCGTTGGCGATGGCAGCCATCGGGGGCACTATGGGCATTTCCCCCACACCCCGGACCCCGTAGGGGTGACCCGGATTCGCCACCTCTACGAGTACGGTGTCTATCATCGGTAGGTCAAGGCTGATGGGCATCCGGTAGTCCAGCAAGCTGCTGTTTTGCATCTCGCCCTCAGCGCCGTAGAAATATTCTTCGTTCAACGCCCAACCGATTCCCTGGGCCACGCCTCCTTGGATCTGGGTTTCGACGTAGCTGGGATGGACCGCTTTGCCAACATCCTGCACGGCGGTATACCGCAGAATATCCACCTTTCCGGTCTCCGGATCGACCTCAACATCGACGATATGAGCAGCGAAGGCCGCACCGACACCCGGCGGGTTTAAAGATGCGCGGCCGACGATGGTGCCTCCGGTGCCGTTCAACCTGGAGGCAAGCTCCTTGAAAGTGAAGCTAAGCTCTTGTGAGCTGTGGGAAATGACTCCGTCCTTGTATTCGATCTCATCCACAGGCACATCCCAGATGAGGGCGGCCCGCTCAATCATTTGTTGCCGGATGTCCAAAGCCGCTTCGTAACAGGCCCAGCCGGTCTTAAAGGCCACGCCGCTGCCGCCGGTGATAGAGGTGAACCCAACCGAATCAGTGTCTCCCACCGTAGGCGTGATATCTTCGGCAGGAATGCCCAACACCTCCGCCGCTTGCATGGCCACGGCCACCCTGCTGCCGCCAATATCGGGGGAACCCTCCACCAAGCTAACAGTGCCGTCGGAGTTCACGCTGGCCGTGGCGCTGGCTTGCCCTCCGGCGTTGAACCAGAACCCGGTGGCGATACCCCGGCCTCGATTCGGCCCACTAACCGGCGCGGCGTTGTGCTCGTGCTCCTTCGCCGCCTGCAGCGTCTCAAGATAGCCGATGCGCGGAAAACGGACGCCGGACACCTGCCGGGTCCCCTCTTTCGAGCCGTTGAGCAAACGAAACTCCAGAGGGTCCATCCCCATCTTCTCGCAGATCTCGTCGATGACCGTTTCTGCGGCAAATGCGGTGTTGGGAGCTCCCGGCGCCCGGTAGGCGCCGGTCTTGGGTTTGTTCACAACAACGTCATACGCCTCGACCCGAGCGTTGGGAATGTCGTAGGGGGCGAACATACAAAGAGCTCCCGCAGCAACTGGCGAGCCGGGAAAGCCCCCTGCTTCGAAAGCCAGATAGGCGTCCGCCGCTGTAATGCGCCCATCGTTGGTGGCGCCTATCTTCACCCTGAGATAGCCGCCTGAGGTAGGGCCGGTCGCCTCCAAGACCTCTGACCGGTCCATCGTAATCTTCACCGGATTCCCGGTCTTCCGGGAAAGGAGGGCAGCAACCGGCTCCAGATAGACCAGGGTCTTGCCACCGAAACCACCGCCAATTTCCATAGGTATCACTTTTACTTTGGAGACTGGAATGCCAAGAATTCCGGCGGTCAGGTCGCGTACGGCAAAGTGGCCCTGGCTGCTACACCAAACGGTCAGGTTGCCGTCGGCGCCCCAACGGGCCGTGGCACTGTGGGGCTCGATGTAGCCCTGGTGGACCGTTGACGTATTGTATTCGTGCTCAACAACTACATCGGCGTCTTCGAAACCCTTCGCCAACTCCCCGATCTCGAACTCGTAGCGGCTGCCAATGTTGGTGCCGTTGCTGGCGTCATCACCCGAGCGCAGGGCGCCAGCCATGCCCGTCATCATTTCCGGATTGGTCAACAGCGCCAAGTCGTCGTGCAAGATCGGGGCGTCGTCCTTCATAGCATCGAGGACGTCTATGACCCATGGCAGGACCTCGTACTCCACATCGATCAATGACAGAGCTTCTTGGGCAATGTGAGAGCTGGTCGCTGCCACCGCCGCCACGGCATGGCCTTTGTAGAGTACCTTGCCGCTGGCCAGGCAGTTGTTGCTGATGAACCGCATATTCTGATGGCCACCCTCGGGCACGTCGATTGCCAGGCCAGATAGCTCTGGAAGCTCCGCCGATGTCACCACGGCTTTCACGCCCTCCAAGGCCAACGCCCGGCTGGCATCGACGGACTTGATCCGGGCGTGGGGGTGGGGACTCCTGAGAACTTTGCCGTGAAGCAGACCCGGCAGGTGGATGTCGGCCCCAAACCGGGCCCGGCCCGTGACTTTGTCGGCGCCGTCGTGACGGATGGGCCTGGTTCCCACCACGTTGAACTCTTGTGTGGACAGCACTACGTTAGAAGCCATTTCACCCTTCCTGCAGGAGAGATTTGTTCACGTTGGGAGCTATCATGGGCTTGGTAGCTGGGACGCTAGCACTGTGGGTGGGTGGTGTCAATCGGGTTTGGTGCCTGTCAGCTTGCATGGTAGCGGATCACGGGATAGAAGACCCCTGAGACCGGCTAGAAAATACGTGGCGGATTCAAAATCCGCGCCCACCCCTACTTGACTCTGTTCTTGAGGCTCCCTATAATCATAGACCGCAAGAGAGGTGCGGCGTCTCGTTAATGTCGTTGTGTACTTGAAATAGTTAGAATTAACTGGGATACCTGAGCGGCGGTTCGGGGGACACCCGTGCCGTCGTTTCTCTTGTAGCACCTTAAAAAGAGAATAAGAAACTGTAGAAGTCCTGCTAACTGAAGAAACACGAAAAGAAGGTTTGAAGTTTCTTGCGTGGGTCAAGTTATTAAGGGCTTACGGTGGATGCCTTGGGACCAAGGGCCGATGAAGGGCGCGGCAAGGCTGCGTTAAGCCTCGACGAGCCGTCTAGCGGGCATAGTCGGGGATACCCGAATGGGGAAACCTTGTCCGGTGTTGAGTCGGACAATCCGCCTCCCGGCGGAAGGTAAGCGGGGGAACTGAAACATCTAAGTACCCCGAGGAAAAGAAATCAACCGAGATTCCCTTAGTAGTGGCGAACGAACGGGGAACAGCCCAAACCAATATGACCTAACGGCGTGAGGGCCTATGTCGTATCGGGGTTGTAGGGATTGCCTAGAACCACCTCACTAGGTTCGATGGAGTTACAAATCTCATCTCTAGTCGAAGGAACCTGGGAAGGACCGCCATAGAGGGTGAAAGCCCCGTAGGCGAAAGGGATGAGACTCCAGGCGTATTACCTGAGTACCACGGGGCACGGGAAACCTTGTGGGAATCTGGGGGGACCACCCTCCAAGGCTAAATACCCTTGGTCACCGATAGCGTACCAGTACCGTGAGGGAAAGGTGAAAAGAACCCCTAGCGGGGAGTGAAATAGATCTGAAACCGTAAGCCTACAGAAGGTCGTAGTCCTGAATTAATTCGGGATGACGGCGTGCCTATTGAAGAATGATCCGGGGACTTAATGTGTGGAGCAAGGTTAAGGAACTGTAGTTCCGGAGCCGTAGCGAAAGCGAGTCTGAATAGGGCGACTAGTTCCATGTATTAGACTCGAAACCGGGTGAGCTACCCATGGCCAGGTTGAAGGTTCGTTAACACGGACTGGAGGACCGAACTCGTGGCTAGTACAAAAGCTTGGGATGAGCTGTGGGTAGAGGTGAAATGCCAACCGAACCCGGAAATAGCTAGTTCTCCCCGAAATGCATTTAGGTGCAGCCTCGGGTTATAGGTGAACGGAGGTAGGGCACTGAATGGGCTAGGGGGCGTGAGCTTACCAAACCCAATCAAACCACCAATGCCGTTTATCCGATACCCGGGAGTGAGACTGGCACAGATAAGTGCGTCAGTCGAAAGGGAAACAGCCCAGACCACCGGCTAAGGCCCCTAAGTACAGACTAAGTGGGAAAGGAAGTTAGGTCCCCCAGACAACCAGGAGGTTGGCTTAGAAGCAGCCATCCTTTAAAGAGTGCGTAATAGCCCACTGGTCGAGGGGTTTGGCGCCGAAAATGTAACGGGGCTTAAGTCTGTCGCCGAAGCCGTGGATGTTCAGGTACAAGGGAGAACCTCCCGCAACTGAAAGTGGAACCAAAGATGAAAGTCTCCTTCGGGAGGCGGCCGTCAGCGAGGAAGCCGGAGGAAGCGAGGGCGGACCCCTTGAATACTGCCTGGGTATGGTAGGGGAGCGTTCCTCGGGCGAAGAAGGTGAGTCGCGAGGCTTGCTGGAGCGCGGGGAAGTGAGAATCCCGGAATGAGTAGCGTAAACTAGGGTGAAAATCCCTGGCGCCGAAAGCCCAAGGTTTCCTACGCAACGTTTATCGGCGTAGGGTTAGTCGGTCCTAAGCCGTAGGCAAGCGCCGAAGGCGATGGACAGCAGGTTAATATTCCTGCACCGCCATTTTTTCGCTTTAAAACCAAGGAGGGATGCGGGAGGGCAGGTAGAGCATGCCTATTGGACATGGTGTGTCCTCTGTTGTAGGCGAGCCGGGGCAGGCAAATCCACTCCGGCGTTAAGCTGAGGACAGAGGGAATCGAAGCCTTCGGGCTTCCGAAACTCTGCTGATCCCAAACCGACCAGAAAAGCTTCGTGGTTATGGAACTGTGGCGACCGTACCGCAAACCGCCACTGGTGGGCTAGGATAAAAGTCCTAAGGCGTTCGAGATAACCTCCGTTAAGGAACTAGACAAAAGAGCCCTGTAACTTTGGGAGAAAGGGCCCCCCGGGGGGTGAAGCCACTAGCTGGTGGAGCGTTCTGGGGGCGCAGAGAAGAAGGCCGGGCGACTGTTTAACAAAAACACAGGTCTGTGCTAAGGGGAAACCCTACGTATACAGGCTGACGCCTGCCCAGTGCCGGAAGGTTAAGGGGAGCGGTGAGAGCTGCGAACTGAAGCCCCGGTGAACGGCGGCCGTAACTCTAACGGTCAACCGAGCATCACATCCGGGCCGGGCCCCTTTATTGGGTGCCCCCACGGAAATGGTGGCTTAAGGCCGTTATAAAATCTGACTATATGCTGGGAACTCCGAGTATCCGGCGCTACTAATCCCCAACATCATACGGGGATGGTAACAATGCGTCCGGTGCGGACAATCAGCAGGAAAGACTTCAAAAGCAAAGTCCACGCGTCATCGAACTAGATGGCTTCCACGAAAGTGGCGGTATCCGGCAAGGTGAGCGCGCCGTCTTTTGAAGAATCCTCAGAGACCATACGCCAGACCCGCTGTCGGAACGTGCGGGAAGATATGGTCCGATCTGTATGGCGACATGCAGAGGCCGGCAGAAATGACCGTCCCCTCCGAAACCCCCATCCTAACCTTCCCCCGACAAAGGAGAAGGGACCAATGAGGATTTCGGGGAGTAACAAAATGCCTAAGGTAGCGAAGTCCCTTGTCGGGTAAGTTCCGACCCGCATGAATGGTTGAACGACTTGGCCATTGTCTCGACGGAGGGCTCGGTGAAATTACGGTGCCCGTGAAGACGCGGGCGACCTGCGGCAGGACAAAAAGACCCTGTGGAGCTTTACTGTAGCCTGGTATTGGGCTGGGAGCTGTCATGTGTAGGATAGGTGGGAGGCTTTGAAGCCCCGACGCCAGTCGGGGTGGAGCCGCCGTTGAAATACCACCCTTGGCTGTTTTTGGTTCTAACCTCGATAAAATCGGGGGACAGTGCCTGGTGGGCAGTTTAACTGGGGCGGTTGCCTCCTAAAGTGTAACGGAGGCGCCCAAAGGTCCCCTCAGGACGGATGGAAATCGTCCATAGAACGCATTGGCATAAGGGGGCTTGACTGCGAGACCTACAAGTCGAGCAGGGACGAAAGTCGGGCAAAGTGATCCTACGGCACCGTGTGGAAGGGCCGTGGCTTATCGGATAAAAGCTACCCCGGGGATAACAGGCTTATCTCGCCCAAGAGTTCACATCGACGGCGAGGTTTGGCACCTCGATGTCGGCTCGTCCCATCCTGGGGCTGAAGGCGGTCCCAAGGGTCCGGCTGTTCGCCGGTTAAAGGGGTACGTGAGTTGGGTTCAGAACGTCGTGAGACAGTTCGGTCTCTATCCGCCGTGGGCGCAGGAGGCTTGAGGGAACCTCTTCCTAGTACGAGAGGACCGGAAGGGACAGACCTATGGTGTTCCAGTTGTTCCGCCAGGAGCAGCGCTGGGTAGCCATGTCTGGAATTGATAAGCGCTGAAGGCATCTAAGCGCGAAGCTGCCCCCAAGATGAGGCCTCCCTTCCCTATTTAGTTAGGGAGTAAGACTGCAGAGAGACTATCTGCTTGATAGGCCGGATGTGTAAGGATAGTAATATCTTAAGCAAACCGGTACTAACCGGTCGAGAGGCTTGACCCACGCAAAAAATTTCAAACCTAAGTAGCGAAGCTGCTGCTGCCAGCAGTCAGCTTTCAGCAAACGGTAGACTTCAAAAGTTTCTTGTTCTCCCAAGCTGTCAGCACTCAGCCGTCAGCCTTCCTCAAGTCCCCCCTTTCGCAAAGGGGGCTAGGGGGATTTCCTCCCCCGCAACAGAAAAGCTGACCGCTGATAGCTGATAGCAGCGTCGAAGGCGCGAAGCGTCGCGGGGTGGAGCAGTGGCAGCTCGTCGGGCTCATAACCCGAAGGTCGTTGGTTCGAGTCCAACCCCCGCTACCAAAATCTTGCCGTAAGATAAATCCCCGGCCCCAGAAATGGAGCCGGGGATTTTACTGTGGAGGAAGCCAGTGTCGACACTCCACGCAGTCGAGCCGGACGATCACGATTTTCGCAGTGTCGAGTTGAAGTGGTTCCCCTTGGCCCGTTTCTCGGCCGCTGTGAGATAATTATTTCAGCACATCCGTAGGGCGCCACTGCAAGAGCTGGTCGTTAATGCTGCCTAATTTCGCCTCCGCAGCTGCGGAGTCTAAATCAACTAAAGCGTCGTAAGATTTTACGGGATTACGTCGTCATCGGAGCCGTCGCTGCGACCGCATATCTCGAGCCTAGAACTACTCAGGACCTGGATATAGTAATCCTTGTAGACTCGGATGCGGAATATATCGAGGTCTTCCGGAAGATGACAGAGGCTGCGGATGGTATGGAGGGGATGCATCACGTCTTTGCCGGGATACCTGTTCAGATATTTCCCACAACCATGAAGCCGGTTTACAAGGACGTATTTGAAAATGCACGAGAAGGACGGATCGGGAACCTTCGGGTGAAGGTTGCTTCCCCGGAGCACTTGATAATGACTTACCTGGAGGCCTTCCGGCCCATCGATCGCATTCGAATCCTAGAGCTCCTTGAGGTTGCCGATTTGGAGATTCTTGGTAAACTATTAATAAGGTTTGACGATGAAGAAGGCTCGCTTACAACAAAGCTTGAAAGCATCCCCGGCGCACCTGTACTCGGCTAAAGAGGCCTACCATAGCTCCCGGCGGGCTCTGAGTTTCACTAAGAAGATCGATATCCTCACGAGCTTGTTCCCAGACAAGAAAAACCGCATTCGGCTGTCCGCGCCCTCAAAGAGGGGCTAACGGGTGATTGATGCGATCTACCACATAACCCGAAGGGTCGTTGTTTCGAGTCCAACCCCCGCTACCAACATCTAGGAACAAAATGAGCCCCGGTTTCCAGAAATGGAGCCGGGGCTTTTGATTTGACAGCAACCCGACGATTCAAGCAGTTGGCGCAGAGGTCGGGGCTGCTCTAGCCGGTTAACTCGGGCTTAGGATAGCGCTTCGAAGGTCGACGCTGTGGTTCTCCACCATTTCGGCGTAGAGCATGTGCCAATTTCCGTCGGCGTCTTGATACACATCGGGGTCAACCAGACCTAGTTTTCCGGCAGGCGCGGTTAACAAATCGCCCGGAGCCATGGTGAAGCCCAGCCCGTCTTCCGATTGCGCAGTCCTTATTCGCTGACAGCCCAGCCCACCGCACCGGGGCTCAAACTCACTATAAGCGACATACATCGTTATGCGTCCGTCCGGCCGTACCACTACGTCGGGGTCCACGTAAGCCGCCTCGGACCTACCGAACATTTCGCCCAGGCGATAGCCCGCGTCCTGAGACCAGGTCTTACCGCCGTCATCGCTTCTCATGCTGGCCACGGCGTTTCCACGGGCTACGTAATACAGGCCGATGGACCCGTCGGGCAGCCTTACGACGTCCGGCACACTTTGAAACAAGGTTTCGCCCCCAGGAGACTGATCCAAGCTGGAGTCAGGCAGGGCCATCGGTGCACCGAAGGTAACGCCGTCCTCAGATACAGCCGAAAACAACGCTCGGTCCTTCTGATTGGGAGGCGGGATTGTACCGGCTTCATAGACCAACAGGTACATTCCATCATCGCGCAACAAAACCGCGGGATTGGACACAAAAGACTGGCTATCGCCGGAAATGCCGGTGCCGACAATATTGGTCGGTACAGTCTGGGACAGGTCGCGGCCGTCGCTGCTCTCCGCGAAAACAATGGTTCCCACATCCAGGAAGTAGGTCCGAATAGTGCCATCCAGCAGGCTGATGGACGAGGTAGAGGTGGTACGAGCCCGCACCACTCCGGATACGGCAACCCATGTCTCCAAGAGCAAAGGCGTCGGGGTGGGCGTCACAGTAGGAGTCAATGTGGGAGTTGCGGTCGGATGAGGTGCAGGCTCGGTCGTGGCCGTTGCGGTCGGGATAGCAGTTCCCGTCGGCCCGGGCGTTGGTGCTGGCGGAGCCTCCGGAGTTTCAGCCTGCACCGCCGCGGGTGTAAGCCCTGCGGCAGGAGCGGCGGGCAACGTTGGTGTTTGGGTCGCTGCCACAACTGGGCTCGGCGCCGGTGTAGGGCGCGCCGCCGGGGAGGCCTCATCGCCGCCACATGCCAGACACACCAATAAAACTAACCCTAAGAAAACAAACCGCAACCAATTTAGTCCCATGAAAGAAATGATAACGCGGGTGGCCGGGGAATTGGCAAGCCGCTCGTCTGCACGGGCCGATAACGGCTAGGACCCCAGAGGACCCAAATACACAACGTACGGAGTTGGACGTTCATGGACGTTCTATTTCTAACTCATAACCCGAAGGTCGTTGGTTCGAGTCCAACCCCCGCTACCAAAATTTAGGTACAAAAATAGGCCCCGACACCATTGGTGGATGTCGGGGCTTTTGTTTTGACAGCAACGTTGACAGCAACCCCGCGATTCAAGCAGTCAGCAACCCATCCAGGTCATCCATCGCCTTCTGTTGCATTGTTGGGGGGGGGGGGTAAAATCTGCGTACTCACATACGGATACGTTGGATTAATCACTATGTTTAACAACGATTTCCCAGGTGGGGAGCGACGGTTCATCCAGAAACCCACGGGGCTCCGCTACACAATCGTCAACGGGACGGTCACGTTCGAAGGTAATAACCCGACCGGCAGCCTGCCAGGAAAGCTCTTGCGTAGCTACGACATGGTGAGTTAGCGACTCGAAGCGAACGTCAAAGCAAGGTAGACCATCCGGGTAAAATGACGCTCTATCAGGAAAGGAGAAATCAGTTATGGCCCTAAGACTGAACCTTCCTCCGAGCCCACCCAGGCTGCACTTGATCTTGCGTCGAGTCAGCACCGACGAGTACATACCGTTGCCGTATAGCGCCATCGATCGCCGCGTTATAGCGCAGGTGAGGGGTCGAGGGCCAAAAATTGCGGCGCATCTGAGTATGTCTCTCGGCGATTACTGGTCCAGCCGGTACCAACCGGCTTATTAAAAGTCTGTAGGAAGCCTTCTTGGCCCGTTGTGTTTTGGTGAAGGAAGTAGTTGGGGTTTTCACGCCGGCTCCGGCATTCAAGCCTAACTGAAATCTCATACACGGTTGTCGAGAGTAGATTCGGCTAAATATATTTTCCTAGTAGAGAGTGCAATTATGATGCAAGGTTGATTCCCTCGTAACAAGGCCTGTTTGAGATGAGCCCTGGCGTGCGAAGGTGGTCTGGAGCGGAGGAGGCCACGGGATGCCGGCTGCTGGCCTCACCGCCCTATCTGCCGCGCTCAGGACAAGCGTGATCCCGTTGCGGTACCCCTTCCGTGGCTCAGGGCACCCGGTGGAAGTTGTGGAGCGGCGCCCTCATGCGGCCGCGACCGCAGGTACCGTCCCGACCGCCCGCTGAGCCGTGTTCTCCATCTCCACCAGGCGTGCATGGACCATCCGTTTGAAGTTGCACGCCAACGCCTTCAGGTAGACGGCAAGCCGCACCCGACGGCCCCCTCGCACCCGCAAGCGCCCAAGCCCGTGGGCGCGCTTCAGCTCGGAGTTCGTTCCCTCGATACCAGCCCTTATGTCATACCGCTTGCGCCACTCCTCGGTGGCCTCGGCCCTCCGGCGCCGCTCGATGTTCACCTTCACCAGGTCCGCCTTGAGGACGTAGGCCCCCGCACGCCGGTCCAGCTTCACTGGGCAACGGGATCGCAAGGGGCAGGGCTCGCATGTTGTCCCGGCAAAGTGGACCTCTACCCGCTCCGGCGCATCCTTCAGCTCGTACTCCTCGATGGACGGGTGGCCGGCGGGGCACACCGTGGCCTGCTCCCCTGTGACGTCGATCTGAAAGTCCGCGGCGGTGAGCGGCGGTGGTCCGTCACCCTCTCCTTCGTGCGAGTTCCCCGGCGCCGACCCCGCCACCGGGCTCACCAGTTCCGTTCCCCGGCGCGAGGCTTCGAAGGCATTGCGGCCCGACCCATACGCCGTGTCGGCGAAGAGCTCGTCCGGTCGGACCTTCCGCTCCGCGAGCCCGTCAACGACCGGCACGCTCACGTCGGTGTCGCTCCCACTCGAGGGGGTCACCTCCACGTGGGTGATGAGCTGGGTGGCGTTCTCCTCGTGGCAGGTCTCCGCCACCTGCACCTCGTACCCCTTCCCCTTGTGGCCGCTGTAGGTCACATCCGGGTCGTGGGGCGATTGCAGCGAGTCGGCGGACACCTGCTTCGGGTCCTTCAAGGCCACGGGCACCTTGCATTCCCCAGCATCGTCGTCATCGTCTCTGGGGCGCCCGTCCTGGTGTTTGCCCACATGGCACTGCTCCCGCAGCAGCCGCTCCAGCAGCCGGTACTCCTCCAGCTGGGCAGCAGTCGTGCCATGGAACCGGTCCACCAGCCGGTAGAGGTCCCGGGCACAGACCGAAAGGCGTCGCCGACCCTCCCCCGTGCGGGCGTCCTCGTAGTGGGTCGCCTCGTCTTCTTCCTTCAAATAGCGCCCTAGGAGGCCCTCCGGAACCCCAGGGCGAAGCTCTGGGTGCTCCCAGCGCAAGGCCCGCAGGAACAACCGCATCGTCTCACAGAACAGGCCCAGCCGGGTGAGTGTGGCGATGTTGCTCATGATGTGGGTGGAGTCCAGCCGTTGCTTTCCGGTGCGTATGCCCAGCGCCTGGATGATCCGGTCCGTGGTCTCCTGGAAAGCCAGCCGGCCACCGTCGTGCTGCATCAGGCGAACTCGGAAGTTGTGGAGGGTCTTCTGGGGCAGGTGGGTCTCCTCGATGTCTAGCCGCAGGGCGTGGTGCCAGAGCAGGTTGAACTCTAGTTGTTCCAGAGCTTCATCGTCGGTGAGGTTGAACATCTCTTTGAGGAGGTGGACCCCGAGGACGGTCTGCACCGCCCGGTTGGGACGGCCGTTGTCCACGCAGTACATGGGAGCAAAGCGCTCCTCGTCAATCAGGGGGAGCGCCTCGTTTCGGAAAACCTCGGCCTAACTTCTCTCCAGGCGCTTAGCCTTCTTCGGCGTCACCAGGAACTAGGACTGCCAGAGGCTCTCTTGCGGGTCTCGTATTCGGAACATCCTCCCCTCCCTCGGCCAGGCGCAGCGCCCACGACCTTTTATTACATTATCCCCACCTTGCCCCAGGCTGGCGAAGGGTTTTTACGAACAAATCAAGGTTGGTTTCTCAATGCAAAATGGCTGATTTTTATCCCCCTGTTGCTACTCCTGATGATAGGGGCTTGCGGCGGAGACGATGCTACAGCGACTCCCCAGCCGGCGCCTACCGCGGCCCCGGCTGCTACGGCAGCCCCAGCGGCTACGGCAGCCCCGGCTGCTACGGCGGCCACGGCAACCCAGGTGTCCAAGCCGACGGCCAAGCCAGCAGCGGCAATCGGCGGCAAACCAAAGGTTGAAACGCTGGTGCTAGGCCTCGACCCCGCAGCCGGGGAGACCAACATACCCTGGGCTGGAGGAATTGATCACCACCAGCAGTTTGACCTGGTGATGGAGGTCGTGGTCGACATTGACCCATTCACTGGGTCAAATTCGATATTTAACCCTGAGCTGGCCAAGAGTTGGGAGTTGAGCGCCGATGGCACGGAATGGCACCTCCAGCTTCAAGAGGGCGTGCCGTTCCACAATAACTGGGGTGAGTTCACCTCGGCCGACCTGATCCACAGCATCACCATGCAGCAGCGAGAGGACTCGCTCCTGGCCTTTGCAGCCGACTGGCGGACTATTGACCTGGAGCAGTCCACGGCGGTGGGCCCGTACGAGGTCATTCTCAAGCTCTCAAACCCGAACCCTGACTTCATGTTCTACCTCTCGCCCGGCGGCGGCGGTCTCATGATGAGCAAGGCCCAGTGGGACGCCGGCGGTGACGAGGCCTACGAGCAGGATATGATCGGCACCGGCCCATACCGTTACACCGGCCGCACCTATGGCGTCAACACCACCTACGAACGCCTGCCAGACCACTGGCGGGTGAAGAACGATGCCGCCTTTGAGAAGGTTGAAATCCGCTGGATCCAGGAAATCGCTACCCGCAACGCTGGCCTCTTGGCAGGAGAGTTGCACATCACCGAGCTCACCCGGGACTTGGGCAACACCGCTGTGACCGACAATGGCATGAAAATCATCGAGAGCCAACAAAACGCCTACAATGTCTTTATGACTTACCAGGGCCAGGGTCCGTTGGATGGTAACTGGGCTGGGGGCATGCAGTACCCCGACCTACCCTTTAACAATGTGAAGTTTAGGGAGGCGATTTCGCGCGCCGTTGACATTGACAAAATCAATAGAAACATTTTCTACGGCGCCGCTTCGCCTAACTTCACTGCCTCCTTTGCTACGAGCGTGGCGGGCTGGGACCCCGACTGGCAGGATAACTTCGACAGGGATTACGGGTACGATCCGGAGCGGGCCAGGGAGCTTCTGGAAGAGGCCGGTTACGGCGACGGCGTCAAGATCAAGGGGATCGCGAAGAACTTTGTTGGATTCCCCGAGTATAACGACATGATGCAGGCCATTCAGCTTGATTTGAAGGCCGTGGGCATCGATATGAGCCTAGAAGAGTGGCAGCTTAACAACCTCGTCGCCGCCGTGGTGGATGATAAAGAGGAGGCCAATGCCCTCTGGGTAGTTCCGCATTCCATCTTCTTGGCCCAGGCGGCAATAAACGTACAGCACTACTCCAAGGGCTTCCTACGCTTCTACCCGAATCAGGACATGGACGTGCTGTACGAGGAGCTGATAACGACGGTTGACGCGGGCGAGCGGGACCGGATACAGCGGGAGATAGGCCAGATCGTCTATGACAACTATGGCATGGGATCCGTCTTCAACCTCTCTATTGAGTTTGTGGTCAACCCTAATATTGTCGATGATTGGCCCTACCCTGGCGACGATGGCGCTAACTATGGCCACTTGGACCTGATCACGGCTTGCCTAACGGAGGAGCCATGTTTGGATTAGAGCCCTCCTCATATATCAGCAGGCGCTAATAGGAGGGACCAAGGAAAACAGCACCTTTAGTGCTAGGCTGCTTCAACTTCCCTGACCGGGCGGTTCCTTGACGCCCCGAATTAAGGCAGGGACGTGACGGGAACTAAGCGGAATAAAGTAAAACTCGCGAGGGTCAAGCATGGCTAATTACAGAATCATATCGTCGGACAATCACGTGTTTGAGCCACCGGACCTATGGACCAGTAGAATCGATCCCAAGTTCAAAGGCCGAGAACCTCGTGTCGTACGCCTAGAGAGTGGCAATGAGCGCTGGTTTACCGACGGCATCTGGGGCGAAATGATGGCCTCTAGCTCGCAGCCGGGTGTGAGGTTTGAGGAGCCGGAGAATCTGAGTACTATGGCTAGATTTGAGGATGTCCGGCCCGGGGGTTATATCCCCGAGGAGCATATTAAAGACCTGGATCTCGATGGAATAGATGTGAGCATTCTCTATCCCTCTGTCGGTCTACAGCTATACTGCACTGTGCCGGATAGTGAGCTCCTGTCGGCCTCCTTTAGAGCATACAACGACTGGCTTGCCGAGTTTTGTAAGCACTGCCCCGACCGGCTCAAGGGTATCGGCATGGTCAACGTGGATGACGTGCAGGATGGCTTACGTGAGCTGGAGCGTGGAGCGAAGATGGGACTGGCCGGAGCGATGATCACTATCTATCCCCCCGAGGATAAGCCATACGACTCGCCGATCTACGAACCTCTCTGGGCTGCAGCCCAGGACCTGGAAATGCCCCTCAGTCTTCATATTGCTACCAATCGGCCGGGCCCCGGCCAGCAATACATGGACTTAGATACTACGAAGAGTTCCTTCGTATGTAACACCGACCACTGGGTGAGGATATCTCTGGCAGATATGATCTACAGCGGCGTATTCGAGCGGTATCCGAAGCTGCAGGTGGGTTCGGTGGAGATGGAGTTGTCTTGGGTTCCGCATTTCTTGGACCGGCTGGACTACAACTACACCCAAAGGGCCATAGGGGACACATCCTACCGGTTCAAGGGAGACGCGCTACCCAGCGACTTTTTCCACAGCAACGTGTTCCTTGGCTTCCAAGAGGACGATTTGGGGATAAAGATGCGAGACATCATCGGGGTAGATAACCTCATGTGGGGCTCAGATTATCCCCATGTCGAGTCCACATTCCCAAGAAGCAGGGAGATCATTGAAAAGATCCTGGTGGACTGTACTGATGAGGAGAAAGCCAAGATCGTAGGCGAGAATAGCGTCAGAATATATCATCTCGACTAGGTGACCTAATAAAGCCTCGCTTTACTTGCTTTACATCAGTCTTTAGCTTGGGACCAGGGATTACCTAGGTAACTAGTACTCAGTCAACCTAATTGTTGGCAGGATAGAGATGGTGAAGCTTGACTCGGGCGTCCACAGTGGAGAATCTCCAGTCAATGGTTGCTCCGGCTTGGTTTCGTTCTGCCTCCAGGGCCGCGATCTCGCCACTCAAAGTCTCTTCATCGGCAATACGCCGGCGCAGGACTCGCCTGGCCAAGACACTGAACTCGATCTCTGCCATGTTGAGCCAACTACCGTGCTTGGGAGTGTAGTGAAACTCCAAGCGTTTGCGTATTCGCCTAGCCTCCTTGGGCTCGAAGGTTTCGTAGAGGGAAGCTGGTTTGTGGGTGTTGAGGTTGTCCAGCACCACCCGGATCTTCTCGGACGCTGGGTAAGCTTCATCGGCCAGCCACCGCATCTGCTGAGCGAAGTCCACCATGGTACGACGTTCGGTCACTGCCACATGCCTCCAGCCCGCCAGGGGCTCGCACAGCATGAACAGGTTTCGGGTGCCATTGCGCTGGTACTCGTAATCGTATCGCTCCCGTCGTGCCGGCTTGGGCGGGATCGGAGACCTCTTTTCCGCCAGCAACTGCTTGGAGGTCTCGTCGAAACAGACCACCGGGCGCTCTGGGTCATAGGGTTCCGCGTAAAGGTCCAGCACATCCTCCATACACGCCACAAACTCGGCGCTCACCTGGGGAATACACCACTCCTTCTTCTGCCACGGCTTGAGACTGTTTTTTTCAACCGCTTGCGAATTCCCTCGTGGGACATGGAGGGCGCCAGCCCCAACTCCACCACCTTGTTTGCCAGGAGCCGCAGGGTCCAGTGGTCATGGCCTGGAGGGGCCTCGCTGCACGCCAGGGCAATCAGGTGCGCTTCCCCCCGCTCATCCAGTTTGGTCGGATGTCCTGGCCGAGGATCTTCCTCCAAGGCCCGCTTCAGTCCTCCCTCCAGCTACCGCCGCTTGGTACGGCACACCGTACCCGCAGACGTGTCCAGCGCCTCCACGATGCGCATCACCCCCCAGCCCGTATCTGCCTTTAGCAGAATACGGGCCCGGGCAACCTTTCGCGCTGGGCTCTTTCCCCCGCGAATCAGTCGTTCCAACTGGTCTCGTTCTTCCCTTTCCAACCGGACCACATACCGTTCTCGTCCCATGGCTGCCACCCTCCTACGTCAACACTCCTAAAAAAGGGTAGCAACCTTAGACGTTTTCTTAAACAATTACCAAAACCGAGTTGACTGAGTACTAGGATCTAGATGCACTTTCTCCGTTAATATAGTCCGATGGCTACTTCCCTTAGGTACCAGAGGTTTTAGCAGGTCTGGTAACCCAGCCGTCGGAGCGGCCAGACGATCCCTAGAACGCTACCATTTCCCCCGGGTTATGACTCCGTCATTCCAGGTTTGTTCCTGAATCTCCAGTCACCTAGCAGCTGACCCGGGCTGATCTGTTACGCCCAGAGGAAGCGCCACATCTCATGGCTTCGGTCCCGGGACAAGGACTCATGATAGTGGATTATCTTCCACTGGCCACCAGTCTTTCTGAGCACAAAAGTGTTGCGGCCATTAGCCTCGAGTGTGCGGCTAAGGCTTGGAACATCTGCCTCAACATGAAAGGTTAAGTAAGCGTAGGCCATGTCTCCGATCACATCCACTGTCAGGTTGTCGATTGACCAGTCCATGTTCCCTACCATGCCGGGAATAGCATTGTAGTACTCGTCTATAGCGGCCCAGCTTGAAAGGTGGTCGTTATTCTCTTCGGCAATGTAGAGGAGTTGCGAGTAACCCTGGTCCCAGAGGGATTTTACGCGCGCCACGTCCTTAGAGGCAAAGGCAGACCTCCAATCTTGAATTACTGATTCTACTTGTTGCTTATCTTGAGCAGTCGTCATTTTTTCTCCATCCAATTGTTTAGCTTTGCGAAGACATCGTGCGCTACTCTTAGCGCGGTCAGCGCGTTGCGCTGGAATCCAGTGGTGAAAGCCCTGGGTGAACGCCTGCGAGGACGAGGGCAAACTGGTCGAGTGCGCATCGTAGCTGCCATGCACAAGCTGCTGCGCCTTTGCTTCGGCGTCCCCAAAAGCGGCCGGCCCTTCGATCTTTCTTTGCATCAGGCTACCTTAAAGGTTGACAAACAATACGGCATCTGAACCGGACTCCCCCTAAGGCGGATGGATGCGAAGAATCTCTTACTTGGGACAAGAGATCGAACTCATAACCCGAAGGTCGTTGGTTCGAGTCCAACCCCCGCTACCAAAATCGTCACATGAGTAGGCCCCGATATCCGGAACGGAGTCGGGGCCTTTGCTTGTTTCCCTGGCCTTCCACCTTTTCCTTGTACCTGCCGCCACTCGCCGCTTGGCCGTAATGGCAGCGACAGCTATAGAATCGCATCATGACCGGTTCCCTGGGACGCCTAAAGGTCGCGCAGCTTGTCGCCGCATTCATGGTTGTGGGGTTGTTGGCTTGTAACGTCGTACCCCTTGGCAAGGTAAGTGAGCAGGCCGGAGTCGTAACCGGTGACAGCTTGGAGCCGGAGATTCCCGGCGCGACCGTCCAGTTCTACGAAATCGAAGGCTCCACACGACAGGAATTGCGGTCGGCGATGGACAATGCCCGGATGACCGACATCTCGGGTGGCCGCTTTGACGCAACGACTGAATGGTACATCTCGGTTGAAGGTCCCACAGCCGACCCAAATATCGACTATATCAACGTGACGCTGCCGCGCTGGCAGCCGCCAGATGAAGCCGAAGATCATCTGATTGAGGCCTGGCAGGAATACGTCACACGTCTCGCTCAACACGAGGCCAACCATGTACGGTTTGTCTACGAAGCCTTCCCCGACATAGAGCAGGCCTTGAGGAACGGACCCCGGCATTCGGCACAAACGAGATTCGAAGCTGCTTTGGCAGTCCTGATACGGCGCAATCGCGAATACGACGCGGACACCAGGCATGGCGAGACGGAAGGGGCGGTCTGGGAATCTGTCGACGGTCGTTAGGCAGCGGTTAGCCGCCTGAACGGCGGTTCCGGTACTGAAGATTTTCCAGTCAGATCAAGAAGCTAATGGCTGAAAGCTGACCGCTGAGAGCTAGTTTGACAGACTGGCGCTCCCCGGAGTAATGTCCACCGGCCACGGGAATATTAAACAGGCGTTGGGAGCAGAGTTATGATTTCCTTTACTGCTGACCAAGTTAGAAATTTCGGAGACGGCGTGCTAAGAGCCGAGGGTGTCGTTATCGACAAAGATGGCTTTGTCTACGGCGGGGGCCGCAACGGCATTATGTACAAGGTCAGACCGGACGGCAGCGTGGAGGAGCTCTTCGCACTGCCTGAAGGGTCCATCCCCAATGGCATCGCCCTAGACCGGAACGGCGATATTATCTACTGCGACCTCGGCAAGCAGGGCGTATTTCGAGCGACCCAGAGCGGGCAGATTTCAATGATCGCGGACCACGTGGGCAACGTGAAACTCACGTCACCCAACTTCTGCTCCTACGACGCCGAAGGGAATCTTTTCGTGTCCAACACCTCATCTCAGGATATGGACAACGCTATTTCGGACATTATGAACCGTAGGGCGACTGGGGCCTTGGTGCGCATACGCCCGGACGGTAGAGGCGACGTGGTCGCCACCGAGGTCTACGCGGCCAACGGCACCGCCATCGATCCCAAGGAAGAAGCGATCTATCTGCTGCAAAGCGGTACCGACGATTGCCTCCGCATTGCCCTCAAGAAGGACGGCACTTTCGGTCAGCCCGAGATATTCTCTGAAGGGTTCCCGGCGTTGCCCGACGGCATGGCCTTCGACGTCGACGGGAATATGTACGTGACACTCCCCGGGTTGGTCCAAGGCGACTCGTTCGTTGCGGCAAACCAGCTAATCGCGATAAACCCTAGCGGCGAATGGTCCATGATGATCGACGATTCCGAGGGCAAATCGCTAAATTTCCCAACCAACTGCGCTTTCGGGGGCCCCGGTCTCCAGGACCTCTATATCGCCAATCTTGAAGGGGACCATTTCAGCGTGGTCCACACCTCGTTCCGTGGTCACCCCTTGTACCACCAGCGGTAATTCGCAGGGTGGACTGACTTAGGTACCAATATAGCTGAGGGCCGATTCCTTAGATCCTCGATCCCTCCCACAAGGACACCCGGATGCAACCCGCCGACTTGAACATGGATAACACCATCATCGGGCATCAGCTATTCCTGTTCGTGACGTTGGACGACGGCCCGGCCGATGGAGAACTTGTCGAGGGCTTGAATCTACTGGGGCACGGCATGGAGAACATTCATGACGTGGACGGGCCGCCCTCCGAGAAGGCATTCTCGAGTGGCCGGTTCCAGTTGCTACGAACGGAGGCCGCTCTGGTCAACGAACAACAGATCGACCATTCGGCAGTATCCAATTCCGACGGGCTGATAAGGTTGGAGTGCGCTTCTCTGGAACCCATTGGAAGCTACGAGTCCGGACTGCGGGCACTAATCGAACCTCGCGGAGGTTCAGTGGAGACTTTGGCCGGGGTGCAGCGGCCGCGCAGCTACACCAGCCACGCTATGGCCCAAGTGGCCTACACCCACGCCCTGCCGCCGGGGTCCGGCGAAAAGTACCCCTTGGCGTCGGTGACCCCAATGAACAAGACGGACGCCTGGTGGCGGATGGATTCCTTGCACCGGGAGAGCTTCTTCCTTCCCCGCTACGACGACAACGAAAACTTAATTGCCAAAGGCCATACAATGGCCAGCGCCGCTGGCGTCGCCCACATCATCCGCCGCTTGGTCCATGCCCCGGAAGGCTACGGCCTAGAGGAGAACTACGACTTCGTCGGCTACTTCGAGTTTGCCGAAGCCGACGCGCCGATGTTCCGCCAAGTGATGGCCGCGCTACGGGATAGCGAACAAAACCCTGAGTGGAAGTACGTACAAGAAGGCCCTGAATGGTGGGGCCGGCGGGTCCGGACCGCCAAAGAGTTCCTAGCGCGG
>CBDFHM010000011.1:0-395234 GCA_965247605.1 Dehalococcoidia bacterium
CCCATACGATTATCCGGTCACGGAATTCGCCCGAACCAGATTGCGGACACTATGCCACCGACGAGCAGCAAAACCATGCTCACTCCCATCAAGATTGGCGTCAGTTCCAATTCTTCATCACTAACCACGAACGGTGTATCAAGACCTTCATAGATAGTTTGTAACCCCTCGGGGCTGTCGGCATTGAAGTATTCTCCTTCGGTCAAAAGGGCGATCTCCCTTAACATGTCTTCGTCCAAACGGGTGTGTAGGTTGAACCCATCGACTTCCACAATCGTGCCCACTTCGCTACCGACACCAATTGGAAAGATGCGGACCCCCAACTCGATCGCATCTTGAGCTGCTTCCAGAGGTTCTGGAGGTTCAGTGTTCTCTCCGTCGGTGAACAAGGCGATTACGAAAGGGGCGAACGCATCAGGTCCGAATGCGCTTGTTGACAACGATTGTTGGGTGCCGTCACCACTATCTGGATGGGCATCCAAGTCGGACGTCAAAACATCGAGTGCTGCCCAAATACCTTGTCCCAGCGATGTGCCGCTCTGTGGGATGAGGCGATCAATCGCCAAAGTAACCGCCAACCGGTCGTCGGTCGGCTCCTGTACAACCAATCCGCTCCCACTGAACGCAACCACACCAATTTTTGTACTGCCGGGACGTTGGTCCACGAATCCCCGTGCAGCCGATTGGGCGACGGCGATTCGAGTGGGTGATAAATCTTCAGCCGCCATACTGGCTGATACATCGAATACCAGAATGACGACTCCTTCCCTATGAGGCACCGGCAAAGATATCTCCGGCCGGGCCAAGGCCAGGACGGTCACCAGCAGCGCCAGCAAATAAAACGCAGGCGGAACGTGCCGCCGCCAGCCGACGGGACGAGCATCCGCGTCCCGCACAATTCCCAGTTCTCCGAGATGCCCGGCATCTCGCTGCCGGCGACGGTGAACCAGCCAGTACCAAATCAGGCACGCTGGAACCGCCAAAGCTGTGAGCAGCATCCATGGCCAAATAAAAGACACTTCAAACCTGCTGAGGCCGATATCGCGTCCGTTTCCTCAGTCCGGCAAACCGTATTATGCTGCGCACCCAATCTTCATTTGTGGATATAAACAAAGCTTCCACGCTCGCCTGCTTGAAAGCGTGGGCCAAATCCCTTTCCCACCTCTGGGAAGCCTCGATAAAGCGCTGGCGAAGCCTGGAGTCGCGAGTGTCGACAGTAAGTTGCTCGCCGGTTTCCGAGTCCTCAACAAGAACTACGCCTACATCGGGTAATTCTCTTTCGGTTGGGTCCCAAATTCGAATGGGGAGTAGATCGTGGCGCCTGGCGAGCAGGTTCAAAGGACCTTCCCAGCCAGGGACGGATAGAAAGTCCGAAACCAAAAATACTAGTGATCGCCTCTTTATGGTTTTAACTGCGAATTCGAGCAGCGGTTTAAGGTCGGTAGTCTTGCCACCGCGAAATGGCCGTGTTTGATACAGTTCACTAACCAGCCTCAAGACCTGGGGCCGTCCCGCGCGTGGGGCAATAGCCAGCTTCACTTCGTCGTCATAGAACACCGCGCCAATACGATGCCCCCCGTTAGAGACGATGCGTGCCAGTGTACCGATGACTTCACTCATGACGACGTGTTTGTGTCGTCCCCGCCCGCCAAATTTCATCGAGGGGCTTAGATCGACCAGGAACGTCAAACGGCAACGTCACGATCTTCCATGTACTTGCGCACATGAAGAACATTCGTCCTCGCCGTGACGTTCCAATCTATGTGACGAAAATCATCCTGCGGCTGATACTCGCGCAGGTCAGAGAAATCTAGGCCAGGCCCATAAAACAGGCTACGAAAGTCTCCCTGGACAGCACCGTCT
Source organism: Dehalococcoidia bacterium (assembly GCA_965247605.1). Classification (GTDB taxonomy): domain Bacteria; phylum Chloroflexota; class Dehalococcoidia; order Lucifugimonadales; family UBA3495; genus VXOI01. The sequence continues at coordinate 1,864 of CBDFHM010000011.1, forward strand.
AGCCTACGAACGACATGCCAATCGAGATATCGCAGTATCCGTTCCGCGTCGGTGTTGTCAACTAACGCCGCCATATAGGACGTTTCTATTCCGGCTTTGGCGAACTATCGCCGTTCATTTCCTGCAACAGCACCTGGGGCGCCGGAACCGCCTCGATAATCTGGCCAAGAATGTGGTCGCTATCAATCTCGTCAGATAGCGCATCGTAGGATAGAACGATCCGATGGCGGACCACATCAAAAGCGATATCCACAACATCTTGCGGCAACGCGTACGTACGCCCTCTAAGAAAAGCCAACGCCTTTGCCCCAACCACCAAGTTGATCGAGGCCCGGGGACTGGCGCCGAACGTCACATAACGAGCCAGGTCTTGTAGTCCGGCCCGCGCTGGTTCGCGGGTAGCGGCTACCAACCTAACGGCATACTCAATGATTGCGGGGTCTACATAGACCTGCTCGACCTGCTTTTGCAGTGTGCGCAGGGTTTCAGTTTCCAGAACCTGCCCGATGGAGTTAGGCGTTCCAGTCATCCGTTCGACGATCACGAACTCCTCGGTTTCGCTGGGATAACCTACCAATACCTTTAACATGAAGCGATCGACTTGGGCTTCCGGCAGAGGATAGGTGCCCTCAGACTCTATGGGATTCTGGGTAGCCATTACCAGGAACGGATCAGGGATGGGAAACGTCTGGCGCCCAATTGTGACCTGCCGTTCTTGCATCACTTCCAGCAACCCGCTCTGTACCTTAGCTGGGGCACGATTTATTTCATCGGCTAGAAGCAGATTAGTCGCGACCGGACCCAGGGCCGTATCGAACTCGCCCTTTGTTTGATTGTATATACGCGTGCCTATGAGGTCGGCAGGCACCAGGTCCGGAGTAAACTGGATCCGCTGGAATTCTCCTCCAATCGCACTGGCGAGCGTTTTCACCGCCATCGTTTTTGCTAGTCCGGGAACTCCCTCGACCAGGATATGGCCTCGGGACAGAAGGGCCACCACAAGCATCTCCAGCAAATGGTCCTGGCCTACAATGACCTTCTTGACCTCATAAAGTACCTGTTCTATGGGCCTGCCATTTCCTTCAGCCTTCATTTCAGCAAAATACTCGTCTTGGCGATTCCATTGTCGATCACTGCGGTGTCGATTACGAAAGTGTCGATCACTGCGGTGTCGATTACGAAAGTGTCGATCACGAAAGTATCGATCACGATGGCTTACTGCGTTGGAATACCGACGGCGCGGCCAGCCACTTCCATGGGGACCGCAAAGCCAATTCCAATGAAGACCTCCTGATTCGTCGGGTTGGCAAGGCCGATCACAATCCCGATTACCTGTCCGAATTGGTTCAACAAGGGTCCCCCCGGGCTGCCTGAGTTAACGGCGGAATCGAATTGGATCAACCCCTCGACTGGTGCAAAGCCCAAACGAGGACTAAAGACACGTTCGAATCCCGAGATAATACCCGCGCTCATTGATCCTCCGAGACCCAGGGGGTTGCCCACGGCGAATATCGGGTCTCCGATACGCGTTCTTTGCGAGACATCAATAGTCGCCGGCAAAAAAATCGTTGGAAGATCGGCGGGCTCCAAGATCGCTAGGTCAAGACCGGGCCGACGGAACGCAATCGTTGCCTCTGACTGGGTTCCATCAGAAAAATGCACCTCTATCTCGGATGCGTCTTCGACCAAGTGCAACGCAGTCAAGACATGGGCTTCGCCGTTGATTAAAACGCCGCTACCCAGATCAAATAAATCTCCGGTCTCCCTTCGGTTGGGCCCCGCGCTGACCGCGACGAGTGACGGCAAAATCGTCTGGTACACATCCGGAGCGGTGGCTACGGATTGCTCGTCGGTCGAAGAGAACTGAGTTTGAGTCCCGGCTTCATCATTTGTCATTTCAGCTCCCCCACCGGGAACCGCCGCGTCGTAGACTATCAGGGCAACCAACAGGGCGAACGCACCAAAAGCAAATGCAATGAGCATTCTCACCCAGACTGAGAAGAACTTTACTTGTTTGAGCCAGGCCACGACAAACGATTCTATCGTATTCTAGAAATCCGCGATTTTAAGGCGTTGCTGAAGGGCGCCGGGCTCCCGGAACAACGATTCCACGATTTGAGGCAACGGCAGCAACCTTATTGCTGGCGCAAGATGTTTCAATGCGGACGATCGAGATTTCAAAGTGTGCCTAATTGGTCTAATTCGCAACGCTTTTCCATTACTTCAGGTCTAGCAGCTCCACCTCGAACCGTAGCGTTGCACCGGGAGGTATGACCGCTCCCGCGCCCTGGTCCCCATAGGCCAGGTCGGGTGGGATAATCAGTTCCCGCTTGCCACCCACGCTCATCGTAGCCACCCCCTCGTCCCAGCCTTGGATGACCCGGCCCCGGCCGATGAGGAACTCGAAGGGCACGCCTCTATCCACGGAGCTGTCGAACTTGGTGCCGTCCAACAGCCAGCCGGTATAGTGCACGACTGCCGTGGCGCCCACGCGGGCTTCCTCGCCAGTCCCAACCGCCAAGTCTTTGTATTGCAGCCCCGATGGAGTGGTAATTGCATCCATGTTGACCTCGGAAATTGAATTAGTCGCACCTGAGGAGTCGGCGCCGCCACAAGCAATCCCGATGAGGAAAGGGACGGCACAAGCCATCAACCATCGCATAGGACTAGCGATCTCCCTCACTGTGTCCACACCTGCGAGGGGTCGAAATACAGACCGGCGGGTTACTCCGGGCATCTTGCTCATAGGGATTTTCCCAAGGCGCGAGTATCTCAGGTGACGCCGCCACGGTCAACTTGAGCTCGCGAGCCTAGCGAAAACGCCAACCATTTCAACCCCCACCAATACACCTTCGTATTCCACCTCGGGTCCGGGCCATAAGGGGAAATTCGAATTAATATCGCGGTGCTTGGCCGAATAGGGGAATTACCATACCCAAGCGAAAAGAAGGATGCCCTTTAATTCGCCCATTGACACCAAATTCAGAGTAAACCTATCATTGCTGCCGCCACAACCGGCCAACGGCAAGTAGATCGAATATGCCCGAATACGGCTTATTGAGCCTCATCCGCAACTCCTTCAGCCACCACGAGAAGTGGCCCAGAGTCTGGCGCAACCCCCAGCCCAAGACCGAGTACGACGTTGTAATAGTCGGGGCTGGGGGCCATGGCCTCGCCACTGCCTATTACCTGGCCAAGGAACACGGCATCAACAATGTCGCCGTCTTGGAGAAGGGCTACGTCGGTGGGGGCGGCGTCGGTCGCAATACCACCATTGTGCGCTCCAATTACTTGTGGAACGAGAGCTCCCACCTGTACGAGAAATCCATGAAGATTTGGGAGGGCCTCAGCCAGGAACTCAATTTCAATTTGATGTTCAGCCAACGAGGAGTGTTGAACCTGGTCCACACAGATCAGGAAATGCGGGATATGGCCCGGCGAGTGAATGCCAACCATCTGAACGGCATCGACGCCGAACTTTTAGATACAAAGCAGGTCAATAAGCTGGTGCCGATCCTCAACACCTCGCCGGAAGCCCGCTACCCCATCCTGGGTGGGTCGTTGCAGCGGCGCGGCGGTACGGCCCGGCACGATGCCGTCGCGTGGGGCTTCGCACGGGCGGCCGATTCTCGAGGCGTCGATATCATCCAAAACTGCGAGGTCACGGGCTTCGGAATCGAAGATGCTCACGTGGTAGGTGTCGATACCACCAAGGGATTTATCAAGGCCAAGAAGATCGGCGTGGCGGTAGCCGGAAACACCAGCGTCCTGGCTTCCATGGCGGGTATTCGTCTGCCCATCGAGACCCACCCGCTACAGGCGATGGTGTCAGAGCCCATCAAACCGATACTCGACACCGTCGTCATGTCCAATGCCGTCCACGCCTACATCAGCCAGACCGATAAGGGTGAGTTAATAATCGGCGCGGGCATCGATCAATACAACGGCTACGGATTAAGGGGCAGCTACTCCGTGGTCGAGGGCACCATGGAGGCAGTATTGGAGCTGTTTCCCATGTTTAGTCGGCTCCGGATGTTGCGCCATTGGGGCGGCTCCGTGGACATCTGCCCCGATGCCAGTCCCATCATCAGCAAGACCCACATTCAGGGGCTGTATTTCAACGGAGGATGGGGCACCGGCGGGTTCAAAGCCACACCCGGTTCGGGCTGGGTATTCGCCTACACCATCGCCCGTGACCAGCCGCACCCACTAAATGCCCCCTTCTCCATCGAACGGTTCACCACCGGGTACCTGATCGACGAACATGGCGCTGCGGCCGTGGCGCACTGAATAGACCGAGAAGAGGCTGGCAATTGTGTTGTTAATCCCTTGCCCTTGGTGCGGACCCCGAGAAGAATCGGAATTTTCCTACGGTGGCGAAGCTCATATCGCCCGGCCCAAGGACCCCCACTCCCTGTCTGATGAACAGTGGGCCGACTACCTCTTTATGCGCAAAAACCCCAGCGGCCGCCACCGGGAGCAATGGTCTCATTCATCGGGCTGCCGCCGTTGGTTCAACGTTGAGCGAGACACGGTGACCTACGAGATTATCACCGCATCTAAAGTAGGCGAACCACCTCCTGGCCTTGTCCAGGAACAAGGGGGAGCAGGCCAGGAATGACATCCAGAGTCGGCTCGCCGAAGTCTCAACGTTGTCGTCTGCCGGACGGTGGCCGATTTGACCGGCAAACACCTCTGAATTTCACCTTCGACGGCAAGAAATACCAAGGCTATGAAGGCGATACCGTGGCCTCCGCTCTGCTGGCCAACGGGGTGTGCTTGGTGGGCCGCAGCTTTAAATATCACCGGTCCCGAGGGATTGTCGGCTCCGGACCCGAAGACCCCAACACCCTTCTTCAAATCGGCAAAGGGGCCCGGACGACGCCTAACCTCCGTAGCACCGAAGTTGCGCTTTACGAAGGCCTTGAGGCGAAGAGCGTCAATACTTGGCCCAGCGCTAACCGCGACCTTGGCGCAGCTATCGGCCTATTCTCCCGCTTCCTGGCTCCAGGCTTCTACTACAAGACCTTCATGTGGCCCAGAAGGATGTGGAAGAAGTACGAGTATTTCATTCGCAAAGCCTCGGGATTGGGTGTCGCGCCCAGAGAGCCGGACCCCTATCAATACGACAGAATGAACGCGCATTGCGATGTTCTGGTAGTGGGTGGAGGTCCGGCCGGGTTGGCTGCGGCTCTGGCGGCCGGACGCTCCGGCGCCCGGGTAATCCTCGCCGACGAGCAGATTGAATTCGGTGGCAGTCTGTTGGGAGTGCACGAGCTTATCGACGGCGCTCCGGCGATGGAATGGGTGGCGGCCACCGTGGCGGAACTAGCCGCCATGGAAGAGGTGCGCCTGCTCGTCTGCAGCACGGTAACCGGCTACTACGATCACAACTTTCTGACTATCCTCCAAATGACTACCGGCCAACCGGCTGCTGCTGGCAAAGGGCTCCGGGAGCGCATCTGGCGGGTACGGGCCGGGCGGGTGATCATCGCCGCCGGTGCGATCGAGCGCCCTTTGGTGTTCCCCAATAACGACAGGCCTGGAATCATGTTGGCCTCGGCGGTATCTACCTACGTGAACCGCTACGCAGTGGCCCCAGGGCGCCGGACGCTGATATTCACCAACAATGACAGCGCATATCAAACGGCCTTGGACTTGGCAGGCGCCGGAGTAGCGGTGGCGGCCGTGGTGGATGTGCGGGCCGACCCACAAGGTCCTCTGCCCACCAAGGTCAAAGAGATGGGCATAGAGGTCATTGGGGGGCACTCAATCGTCGACGTCAACGGCAAAAAGCGGGTGGAAGGCGTCGAGATAATGAAAATCGATGCTCCTGGGGACGGGGTCGAAGGGCCGGTCCGGAAGATATCTTGCGACCTAGTTGCCAGCTCCGGCGGCTGGAATCCCACCGTCCACCTGCACGGGCAGTCCGGTGGAAAGACTCGATTCGACGCCGCCAAGGCCTGTTTTGTGCCCGGCGATGCGGCTCAGGCAGAGCGGTCAGCAGGCTCCTGCAACGGAAGTTTTGCTTTGGCGGACTGTCTCAACGAAGGGTTCGAGGCCGGGGCTGACGCGGCCAGAGCCGCGGGACGGGTAAACGGGCGCACATCAGCGACGGTTCCTACTACGGCTGTGGATGGCGAAGAGCCCATCGGCACCATGTGGGTAGTACCCTCCAGACATCCCATGACCCGGGAACACAAGCAGTTCGTAGACCTTCAGGAGGACGTGACCGCCGGCGACATCGTCCGAGCAGCCATGGAAGGGTATGATTCAGTCCCCCTGTTCAGCCGCTACACGACCTTGGGGTTCGGGACCGACCAAGGCAAGTTGGGCAACGTCAACGGCATGGGGATTCTAGCCAAGCACTTGGGTACGGACATTGGGACTGTCGGCAGCATCACTTTTCGACCTGCTTACACTCCTGTTGGTTTCGGCGCCATCGCCGGTCGCAATGTTGGCGGTCTGTCGGATCCCGTTCGAAAAACGGCGATGCACGACTGGCACGTGGAGCACGGTGCTGAATTCGAAAACGTAGGTCAGTGGAAGCGCGCCTGGTACTACCCCCAGGCCGATGAAGACATGCGTAGCGCAGTAAACCGGGAGTGTCTGGCAGCCCGAAACAACGTAGCACTTCTGGACCAGTCCACGCTGGGGAAAATAGATATCCAGGGCTCCGATGCCGTTGAATTCCTGACCAGGATGTACACCAACAATTGGCGTGGGCTGGAAATCGGCCGCTGCCGTTACGGCATGATGCTCGGCGAGGACGGCATGGTGCTGGACGATGGCGTAACGGCCAGGCTGGGCGAGAACCACTTTCACATGTTCACAACCACCGGGGGAGCGGCCAATGTGATGGGCTGGCTGGAGCGATGGCTCCAGACGGAGTGGCCCGAACTTAACGTCTTCTTGACCTCTGTCACCGACCATTGGGCCACGATGTCTATCGTTGGCCCCAAAAGCCGTGAGGTTATCTCCAAGATATGTGACGATATCGACTTTTCCCAAGAAGGCTTCCCCTTCCTGTCATTCCGGGAGGGGAGCGTGGCGGGCGTCCCAGCCAGGGTGTTCCGCATCAGTTTCAGCGGCGAGTTGACCTATGAGGTCAATGTGTCCGCCGATTACGGACGCCACGTATGGGAGGCCATCATAGATGCGGGCCGGGACTTCGGCATCACTCCCTACGGTACGGAGGCCATGCATGTGCTGCGGGCCGAAAAGGGCTTTATCATCATCGGCCAAGACACCGACGGAACTGTCACTCCCATAGACCTGGGCCTGGACTGGCTGGTGTCCACGCGTAAGGACTTCATCGGCAAACGTTCGCTGTCGCGCCAGGACACACTACGAGAGGACCGCAAACAGCTTGTCGGCCTTCTGACCGACGACTCAAACGAGATGCTACCCAGCGGGGGCCAGATCGTCGAAGACCACAAGGCCACGACGGATATGATCGGCCACGTTACATCCAGCTACTTCAGCGCCAAGCTCGTACACCACTTTGCTCTAGCCCTTGTCAAATGCGGCCGCGCCCGTTTGGGTGAGAAGGTTTATGTGCCGCTGGAAGGGGGGCGCAGGATCAGGGCAACCGTCACCAATCCGGTTTTCTATGATCCTGATGGAGTCCAGCAGAATGTCTGACAACATTCATCGAGCTTCTCCACTGGCGCAGTTCCTGGCTGCGGAACTCAAAAGCGAGTCTCCGACGGAGGCCGAGGTCCAACTGTCTGAACGGGCTTTCATGGGCCAGATTAATCTGCGCGGCCAGCCCTCCGGTCCCTCCGGCCGCGCCTTTCTCGAGGCCGTCGAAAACGCACTAAAGGTAGTCCCGCCACTGGACCCAAACACAGTTGCCGAGGGTCCCGAAGTAACCGCGCTTTGGCTCGGGCCCGACGAATGGCTCGTTTTGACGCCTCCGGACCGGCAACTCCAATATGTTTCGGCCCTTCGGAGCGCCCTTGGCAATCTCTTCGCCGCCGTCACCGACATCTCAGGCGCTCAGACGGTTATCAATATGCGAGGGCCTCGGGCGCGGGACGTACTATGGAAGGGTTGCACCTTGGACCTTCACCCGAGAGCGTTCGGCCCCGGCCAGTGTGCCCAAACTAACCTAGCCAAAGCCACTGTTACGATCCGGCAGCTCGATGAGTCGCCTTCCTACGACATCAGCGTGCGTCGCAGCTTCGCCGACTATCTCGCTCGTTGGCTCACGGATGCGGCTGAGGAATACGGCTTGTAGGCCATTAATCGGTAGCCCGAATGGAAGGGGCCGCAGCCTAAGAGAATTTATCGACAAACCTTGTTATGTTCGGGTCCAATCGCTCAAATAACAGGACGATGACTCCAGAAGCGACGCCCACACCGAGGTTGATGAGCGACGGTACGATTGCTCCGTTCTTACTTTCCAGGTCCGCTAAGGACCCCCTGATCCGGTCTAACCGGACGTTGATCACGGGGCTAACGTCTTGCGTTGCCGCCGGCAGGGTCATTTCCCAGATTTCCAACAACGAATAGATATGTCCAAACCTGATATCTCACTGAACGAGACTTCCCCTGTGCTCGGTGACCATCGAGAGCACAGAAGACTCAAACCCATTTCCGCCGAAGACCGGATTTTCAATCGGTTTACGGGGTTTCAACCAATTTCTGACTTCCCTGAGGGAACTCCTGATCCCATCTTGTAAGTCTGGCGATGCTGGTGAAGTTCCGGGAGCGGCGGCCAGCGGCAATTCACCTTCAATGTATTCTCCGGCTTGAGGCGGATTCGGCTCGCTGTCATCCAATTCCTGTGACCCTGGCAATAAACTCGGTAGCGTGGGGCCCGGCCCTTCCGTTGTCTCCATATAGAATTGGAACAACTTGCTTTCCGCAGCCCACCTTTCAAGTTCCGTTTGGAGCTCTCGGTGCTTTTCCATGAGGCGCTCCGAACGCCCTTGATCGGAGAATGGAGTTTGAACCGTTTCCAAGACATCTAAAAGCCAATTTCGCTGCCAGAGGAGTAACTGGCGAGCTCGATGCCGATAGCGATATATGCCCAGGAATACAGGGAATATCACCCCTATAATGAACACCAGCAGCGGAATTGACAGAAGCAGCCATAATGGAGGCAATTTGCCGACGACATCAGACAGTTCATTTTTAAACAACCAGATTGGAAAGAGAAGATAGATCGTCCAATAAATGATGGAAGAGAATTCTGACGACAAAAAGGAATTTCGCAAGTCGTTGTCGTTATACGGTGACGTCACAATAGGCCAAAGCATCGCTATCTTCACGGGTACCGACAGGAGATACGGAACGGTGAAGTAGAAGAATGCGATCAGGACTTTGGCCTCAGGGTCACCTATCGGATGGGATACAAAGGTGTAGAGAGAACCCACTACCATCACCAGGATCAGTAAAAGACCGAAGCCAATATTGGCCAAGACCACAAAGGGGTTGTTAGCCCCAGTTATGAAGCCTGTAATAACCGCGAGAGCACCAACCTTCGTAGCGTTCTCTTCCTGGGTAAAACCAAAAACGGTACCGATAGAATAGTGAACTACGATTGCGACAACAGCAGCACCCAGAAGAATTAGCACTAGCTCCCATGGGAACACTCTGGTCAACATCCACAGTTCGGCGAAACCGAGGAGTATCAGAACACCAAACATGAGCCCGGAGCGTAACGGGGCCAGTGTTCCACCTCGAAGGCTTTCCACCACTCCAGTCTGCTGTCTACGTGACAAGTAAAGCCAAATCCCGAACAGTGCAAGGAAGCCAAAGATAGAAATAATTTTCATATCCAAGTCCCGACGGTCTCAGCGTTTAGGCCGGATAACGTTATCCGTATTTTTGGAGTAGCGGCTCCGCTTGGAGCAGTCGAGTTCGACGTAAGATGGCCTTGAAACTCCAGCGGACCGGAACGAATCTGCTGATCGTCTGAACATTAGGGTTCGTTCCGGTCCACGCTTAAGTATCCGGCACAAGAGCAGCGATCAATTGAGCAATCCCTTCTTTGGGGCGTCAATAAATCCTTGATCGACTCGTGTAATGGCCGATTCGTCACAGCCTACCATGCGTCGAGATTCGAATAAAGCAAAGACAGGTTTGGCCAGCCAATTAAGTCACAGTGCTCAGAAAACCGACAGACCGGCCTCAGTTTCCGGCAGCTTCATCTCCATGATCACCATGTCGTGGTTGACGCCGGAGTAGTCTTTGACGTGGCCTGGCAGCACCGCGATGGCAACGAATCCCAATATTTGGGCGGTATGGCGGGCCGCCTCCTCGGTGTCGCCGACCACCTCGAACATCAGCTTCTCCAGCCCCTCGTCCCTGGCGATTTCGATGGGCTGTGCATCAGCCCACGGCCCCTGTCTTGGTTGCGGTAGGCTGGGTCCACGACGATACGCACTTCTCCGACGTGACGCCTGGCTCCCGCCCGGCGGTGGTGAAGGGTTAATAGCCCTGGTCCGTTCGCGGTGAGCAATTACGTTTGTGGTGAGCTTGGATGCCAAAAGTGGAGCCGGGGCGGCGTCAACAATCATCACTTCCGGACGGAATGCAATAACCCCAACGCCTTGAATCCCCTAAGCCCGGTATTTGCGATACCATGGGCGCTCTGTCAGAATGGGTTCCGGCGAACTCAGCCCTTATTTTGGCGACGTCACGCAGTTGGGTAGGCATTTAGCGTCGCTGTCCGCGAAGGAGTGTTGGCCTATGGCTGACGAGCTGCTGAACCTGGAACCCAGTCCCGACGCCAAGTACCTGCTGGCCGGTTGGCGCCGGCAATGGTCCGACGGTGGTGAAATTTCCAGCGGGCTGCCGCGCTACCTGATCGACAAACGCCAAGCACAGCGTATCGGAGAGATGGGGCCCGAGGTCTCCAGGCTCTGCTATCCATTCCAAGTGCCGGGCACCCACGACACTTACCGGCCTCGAGTCGCCTACCAAGACGGCCTGCCCAGCAGGGCGATGGCGAGGGAGAACGCCTTCTTCGACGCCGGTAACGGCCTAATTATCTTTCTTGGAGAAGAACCCTGGTTCCGTTTGGACGTCTACGCCCAGGCCTTCTTCAAGGCGGTAAGGGAATTGGGAGTGCTACAGACGGTGGCGGTAGAGGGGTACAACGGCGCCGCTCCGCCAGAAATGGAACGTAGCGTAAGTTGCATTTATAGCCAGCCCCACATGAAAGAGGTTTTGGAACAGTACGGGTTGCGCTTCTCCAACTATGGCACTCAGAGCCGAAACGGCCCCACCATCGGGATGGCGCTGATCACGATGGCCCACTTCGAGCACACAGATCTTGAGATGTTCCGAATGGGGGCGATGGCGCCCATGTTCCCCTTCCTCACCCAAAACAACGACCCCGTGGGGATCAGCCGCGACCACCGGGCGTTCTACGACATCCTCCGTCGGCTAAACGCCATGCTTAAGTTGGACTTGGACCTGTCGGAGCTTATGTCGCTTGGCGAGGCCGAATCGCAAGAACTCAAAGAGACCCTGGAAAAGATCGGTTCGTCCAACCCAACGGCCAAAGAACTAATCGACCGGGCCCACAACGACTTCAACTGCGTGCCTTTCGAAGAAGTGGTAGAGCTGGACCCGGCTTTGGACAAGACGTTAGAGGACATACTGCGCAATATCCCAGGGAGCGACGACGACGCGTAAACGCGATATTCCCCCTTTGGCAAAGGGTGTTAGGGGGGATTTCCTCCGTGTACCTCAAAGCCTCAGACCAGACCCTCGGACTCTGCGGCCGCTTCGATTAGCTCCCACCCCGAATCAACCCCCGGCACGAAGCTTTGGCAGGCCTCGCCCTTCAATACTGCCCGTTCCACCTCGTCCGAACCAGTCACGGAAACAAACGCCGCTTCAATTTCTTCAGCCAGGGCCGGGTCCATTTTCCGCTGGGCGGTAAAGCAACAGTGGCTGAATGGGGGGCTGGACCAGAAGATCCGGACATTGTCTCTAGGCAAGCTGCCGTCCTCAGCCATCACCTCCAACGTTCGCTGGCTAACCGCCCCGGCGTCGAACTCCCTCGAACTGACTCGCTCCACCACGTCTTTCTCGTCGGACTTGGTCTGCGACGAGCGTTCCTCGTAAAAACTGCTGACCGCCAGATCGGTCCGAGGATTCAAGCCCGCTTGTTTCAGCAGGTAGTAGGGTACCAATCCGGCTTGCTCGGAACTGCGCCGGCCAAAGGCGAAGCGCTTGCCCTTCAAGTCTTCGACCGTCAGGATGCCTGAGTCGGGCCAGGCAATGAAGTGGGTGGTGAAGTTAATGTCCACGTCTCGCATAGCAATAACCCGGCAGGGCTCATCCAAGAGCCGCTTGATTTTGACGTAGCCCAGTGGTCCGTTCCAAGCAAGATCGATGTCGCCAGCCACAAACGCATCGGCCATAATGTCGAAGTCGAAATAGAGCACCCAGTCCAAGTCGATCCCGCGGCGCCGAAAAAGGGTTTCGAGACCTTGGAAGACCTCCATATGGGAAACGGAAGCCACACCGCCTAACCTAACCATGTCACTCCTCCGCCGGGCGACTTTCTGCGTTCGAACAGCGACCAAGAATGGCTTTAGTTTTAGATCAACTGGGATATGGCGTGGTCCAGGATATCCGCCGCTTGGTCCATCTGATCTTCGGTGGTGGTAAAGGGAGGAACGAACCGGAAGACCGAGCCACCCCGCCGGACGCTCAGTATCAGACCGTTTTCCAAGCACAAGCGACCTATTTGACGCCCTTCTTCAAACGCCGGTTCCTTGGTGAGCCGGTCCTTCACCAGCTCGATTCCTTGGAGGAGTCCGCGGCCACGGATGTCGCCGATGATCTCGTGGCGTTGGGCCAGCCGTTCCAGGTGCTCCTTCCAGTACGCCCCGATTCGCTGAGCGACATCGACCAGCATTTCTTCCAGGATGATGTCGATACTGGCGATGGCGGCGTTGCAGGGCAGGGGGTCGTTGGAGTGGGAGTGGCCGACCACCATACCCGACTCCGAAACTTTCTCTTCTATCTCGTCGGTGGTTATCGCCGCGCTGATGGCCACGCCTCCGCCGAAATGCTTGGAAATCGTGAAGATGTCAGGGACGACGCCCTCCTGCTCGAAGGCCCACATCGAACCCAACTTGGCTAGACCGGTCTGGGCCTCGTCGACGATGAGCAGGGCGCCGCGGTCTTCGCAGCGCCGTTTGAGTTCTTGGAGCCAGCCCTGTGGCAGGTCAATCACGCCACCTGCGCTGAACAGCGGCTCGGTAATTACTCCGGCCAAGGGGCCATCGGCCTGAGCGTCCAGAAGTTCGAAGCTGGTGTCCAGGCAAGAGTAGTCGCAGGCCGGGCGGTCTTGGCAGAACTTACAGCGGTAACGGTAAGGGGCGATGATGGGGTAATGGCCCGGGGCGTAGGGTCCGTAGCCCTCATGCCAACCGGAGAAGGTCACCGCCCGGGTCGAGTCGTTCATGCCGTGGAAGCTGACCGCCGGGCTGGCGAACTCGTAGCCGCCCGTGTAGCGTTTGGCGATGGCCATGGCGGCCTCGTTGGAGTCGCTGCCCGAGGTCAGAAACATCGACCGGTGCATGCCGGGTGGGGCAATTTCCGCCAAACGGCTGGCCAGGATTATCTCCCGGTCGTTGAACATGCTCATGTGGCTGTGGATGAGCGTTTCAGCGCTTTCCTGAAGGGCCTGGACGATACGGTGGTGGTTGTGGCCCAGAGCGGCGCACATCTGTCCCGAGTTGAAGTCCAAGTACTCCTTGCCGTTGACATCGCGGACGACCGACCCCCGGCCCCACACCATGATGGGACCGGTGACCACGTTTTTATCGATTCGACTCCTGAAACTGTACTTTCGTGCTAGTTCCAGAAGCTCGGCTTCAGAGAATTGTTGCGTCATCGGCTAACATCCAATTCCTAGGGCAATTCCTCAGGCAATTCCTCAGGCCTGCTGCTTGAACTTGGGCATGACTTCCTTGCCGAACACCTCCAACTGCTCCACAAGCACGTTCTGCGGCGTTCCAACGGTGGACCCGACGTTGACCGATTCCAGGCCGGGATACCGGTCCTGAATGGCCATTAGCTTCTCTGTCACCAACTCGGGCGGGCCGCATAGCCACGCCCCGGCTTTGACCGCATCTTCCATGGTCGGCAATCCCGCGGACCGGGCACGCTTCGGATCGGCGACTGCGGAAATTTGGTCGGCAGACAGGCCCCCGACGAAACCCAGGGGCGCAAACATTTTCATGTTCTCTTCGAAGAAGGTCCTGACCTCGTTTATGGCCTTCTCTTCTGTTTCCGCAATATGGCAAGTGTATCCGATAGCCAGATCTCCGCCCAATTCGGTCTCGCGGCCGTGTTTAGCGAGGGTCTCTTGCCACTGGCGCATCACAGATTCCGCAGCGCCGCCGGACGCGGCGCCGCCACCGATTATGCCTTTGATGTGGTGCTTGGCCATGAAGTCCATGGCCCGCTGGCTGGCGCTGACCATCGGCTGCCAGGTTTCCACCGGCAGAGTCCGAGGCCGAGGGACTAGGGTTATTTCTTTTAACGTATAACCCCGGTACGGGACTTCCGGGGGAATCTTGTAATATTTCCCCTCGTAGGAAAAAGATTCCTCGTTAAAGGCCTTGAAGATGATCTCCACCTGTTCCTCGAACATCTCGCGGTTGGCCTCGTTGTCGCTGAGGGTGCTTGGCACCCCAAACGTATCAACCTCCCTGGAATGGTAGCCGCGACCGACCCCGAAAATAACCCGGCCCCCGGTGAGGATATCGGCCGTGGCGTAGTCTTCGGCCAACCGCAGAGGGTGCCACATGGGGTTGATGTTGAAGCCGCAACCGAACTTGATCCGTTCGGTCAGGTGGGCCAAGTGGACATAGAGCAACAACAGATTTGGGATACACTCGTAGCCCTCCTTCTGGAAGTGGTGCTCCGCCGACCAGAATGTGTCGTACCCCATCTCCTCCATCTTCAAGACGATGGCCTCGGTCTTATCAAACACCGAGGCCAACCGGCCGTCGTCTAGCCAGCGGTCATTGACTGGCGTGCCGTCGAAGCCCATGTTATCTAGGTCTACATGTCCGGCGAACAGGCTACCGAATTTGGTAATCATAGTGTTACTCCAGTAGGTCAGGCTGTATGAGGCCCCCGTAATGAGCCTATTTTAGTGTGGCTCCGATGCTTGTCAACTCCGGATCAATTGACCCATGTTGCCGCAATCGCCCGCTTTCGGGCGGCAACATGTCCGAATCGCCGAGGCAATCCTTGGCAGCTTTGGTAGAATTCGTGTAGCCAGTTGCTCTCCTCATGGCTGGACCAGAAATCTCTCTGAGACGCCGGAACGGTACCGGAACGATGGAAGACACCCAAAACGGACGCAAAATACTCATTGTGGACGACGAAGCCGAGTCAGCCATCCTCAGGGCGGTCCGCCGCCGGGTAGAGGAAGAGGGCTGGCGGGCCGTGGTCGTCCAACCGGAAGACGGCTACTCGATCGGCGAAGAGTTTGAGGCGGCGGCCCTCTGGTCCATTGAGGAAGACCAACCCGATGCCGTTCTGCTGGATGTAAGGTTTGGCGACCACAGGGACGACCTGTTCAAGGGCCTGGGAATACTGGGAGAGATCATAGAACGGTGGCCCAAACTACCAATTCTGATGTTTACGCAATACGCCCAAGGGCCGGAGCGGGAGACCGCCGTGCGCGGCACACTAAAGTGGGACACCCCGGTCGACTTCATCGACAAGCTGGCCAGCCCCGACGAGGTCGTGCTCCGTTTGCGCCGTCTTATTGGGACCTCTCCAGAGGCCATCGCCATCGGAAGCCGGATCCAACTGGACCTGAGCGCCCGTTTAGTCTACGTCGGACAAGGGGAACAGAAGGACCCGGTATTGGACATTCAGGGCATGAAGTTCGAAATAATGCGGGAGTTGGCAGCCGCCTGGTACCGTAGCCCAGGAGAGCTGGTGCCCTTCTCTCGGTTGGAGCGTTACTCGGAAGGAGAGGACCCCCGGGCGTCGCTACGTGTCCGCATCAGAGAGATCAAGGACGCCATCGGCAAGGCGCTGGGTACGAGGTTTGGGCCCACCGAGCTAATTCTTAACGTTCGGGACCAAGGCTACCGGCTGGTCCCGCCCAAACCATGAGCACGCCCGTACCGAATCGGTTAATCATGCCGGAACGCTTGGTTGCTCGGGCGAAAATATTGGCTGGAGTCCTCGCGTTGGCCGGTATCGTCTGCCTAATTCTGGCCCCCATCGTCGGTAGTACCGCCTTCGACAATCTGTGGGGCGTGGAGCCACTGACCTATATCGGCGGGCTCCTACTTATCGTCGGACTGGCTGCCGCCGCTCTGGTCTACGTTGTTCCCGGGTTCACCAACCGGAACTCTACCGGACAGCAATCCTCAGGGGATGAAGTGCGACGGTGGAGCCAAACCACTCAACAGTATTTTGAACTCTTTGACCACGACCTGGGACGCCCGTTGAGGCGGATAGCCGGGAAGGAACGGGAGTTGCGGGCGGTGCTTCGGTCCTCTGAGGAGTCCGTTAGCCCAGCGGTGACCGACCTGCTGGATGAGATCGAACGGCAGACCCCCAATTTTCGGTTGATGCTATCCAACGTCCAAGTTTTGATTCAACTGGAATCGCCGGACGGACTGGCCCAATCAGCGCCGGTGGAGCCGTCGGAAGTAATTCGGCGTATCGCCGACCGGTACACGCCGGTGGCGGCCGAGATTGGGAAAGAAGTCACTTGGTGGGCGGAACCGACCGAGTTCGGCATCGTCTACGCCGACCCTGGCGCCATCGAACACATCGTGACCAACCTAGTGGACAACGCCGTCCGGTTCGCCACCAACCACGTGGAGGTCAAACTCACCAAGAACCCCAGCCACTTCTTCGTGCGGGTGTGGGATGACGGACCCGGAATCGGGCCGCAGTACGTTCAGCACCTATTCGACCGGGGTTGGACTCCCGAGATGGCCAGGCGGGAGGAGAAAACAAGTTCTGGACTGGGGCTGTTCATCGCCCGGACACTAGCCCAAAGGTCCAGCGGAGATCTGACCGTGGAATCGGTTACGGAGCCAGACGGCGATCACCATACGGCTTTTTTGCTGGGACTGCCCTTAAATGGCTCCCAACAGACCATTGCTTAACGGTGCTCGGGCCAAGCTGGACAGATTAAGGGAATCAATCCGCTGGGCCCCCTCATTTCACAAGGGCCGTCAGAGGGGCCGTGCCGCCCGCCGGTTAGGGCTGCTGGCCCTAGCCTCGGCAGTCTTGGTGCTGACGCTCTCGGCCTGTGTGTCTCAGGTGGCGCGTGACGGAGGAACAACCTCGACGCCGGTTGCACCCACCGCGACCCCAAACAGTCTGCCAACGGTCCCCGCCCCTACGTCGTCGCCGACTCTACGGCCGTCCCCCACGCCTGTTCCGTCGCCCAACCCTTCGCCCGGTCCTTCTCCGGTGCCGGGACTCACCCTTCAAGTGCGGGCGCCCGCCAACGGAACAAATGTACCAGGCAGTGCCGTGGTTGTGTTCGGACTGACCTCGCCGGGCGCATTGGTAACTGTTGACGGCCGAGTGGCTACGGTGGACTCCAACGGCGGGTTCAGGGCCGAAGCCGAGCTCAATCCGGGGATCAACACCATCGAAATCGTGGCATCCGACGGCGCCGGCAACGAGGAATCGGCCACCGTAAGAGTTACCTCCCTGGCGCTGCCGCCACAACCCTTCCTGCTGCTGATCACCGAGCCACAAGACCAGAGCATCGTTACGAACGCAAACTTGCGTCTGGCTGGCCGTACTGGTCCACTCGCCATTGTCAGCGTCAACGGGGTGTCGGTGGCGGTAGACCCCTTTGGGACTTTCTCGACCTTCGTCATCTTGGAGTCCGGTCCCAACATCATTGACGTGGTGGCGACCAATGACGATGGACAGGTGCTTAGCACAGTGGTAGCCGTGATCTACCGGCCAACGCCGGAATAGAGTTGAATAGGCTGAATGTTATTGAAATCGCCTGAAATCATATGAAAACACCGAACGTAACACACTCGTAACTATGAACGTGCCAGTCTGGATATACAGCAATCCAACAATGGCCGATTGCCAAAAGGAAACAAGTTGGGCCGAAAGATAAAAGACACCATCTTGATGCCTGCGAGGGCACGCCTTACCGGGCCCGGTTTCATTGCTGCGGTTTTGGCCTCCCTGTTGCTGAGCGCCGGTGTGGCCTCGGCACAGTCCGGGATCGACCAGCCCGGGATCGAATGGAGTCTGACCCTTGGCGGCAACGGAGACGATTTCGCCCATGCTGCGATTCAGGCCTCCGATGGCGGCTATGTCGTCGCTGGCGAAACAGGGTCCTCCGGGGCCGGTGGCCAAGACGTGTGGCTGGTCAAGCTGGACTCGGATGGCGTCGAAGAGTGGGCCCGGACATTTGGCGGCCAGCTGGACGACATTGGCTACGACGTGCAACAAACTGCGGATGGCGGGTACATCGTTGCCGGGGAAACCCACTCATTCAGCGCAGGCGGTACGGGTTCCGGCAGCAAGAGCGACTACTGGCTGATCAAGACCGACGCCTTTGGCCAAGAAGAATGGAACCAGACCTACGGCAACATTGAGCTTCGGGGCGCTCGGGACCTCACCACCACCGATGTCGCTCATGGGGTAAAGCAGACCACCGATTCAGGTTACATCGTCGCCGGTTCCAGCGAGAACGGCCGCAGCCAAGACGTTTGGCTGGTCAAGACAGATTCCAAAGGTGATATGCAGTGGGAGAGCCAGTTCGGCGGCGAACTGGAAGACAAGGCTTTCGGCGTGCTTGAAACGGCCGACGGCGGCTATGTCGCCGCCGGTAAGACCGACTCCTTCGGCGCCGGGGGCAGCGACTACTGGTTGATTAAGACCGACTCTACCGGCGAGGAGCAATGGACCAAAACTTTCGGCGGAGAGTATAACGACGAGGCCCGCGCGGTCGTCCAGACGATGGACGGGGGGTACGCGCTGGGTGGCTTTAGCTGGTCGTTCGGCGCCGGGTTGTCCGATTTCTGGCTGGTAAAGACCGACGAGTCCGGCGACGAGGAGTGGAACCGGTCTTTCGGCGGCGTACCGCGGGACGCGGCCCATTCGTTGCAACAGACCAAAGACGGCGGCTACGTCATGGCCGGTTGGTCTGAGTCCTTCCCCGGAGGCGATCACTTCTGGGTGGTGAAGGTGGGCCCCTTCGGCAACAAGCAATGGGACAACACCTATGGCCGCTCATCCGGGGCCCGGGCGGTGCAGCAGACCGCAGACGGCGGCTACGTGGTTGCTGGGTGGACGGGTCCCCTGGAAGGAGTACGCGACATTTGGGTCGTCAAAATACTAGCTGAAGACCCGGCTGAAGCCGGTCCCACCGGACCGGTGACAGTATTGGAAAACTCGGGGCCGGCGCACATCACGTCGGCGGCCGTAGGATTTAACGTACCGGGAAGCACTGCCCCTCACCAGTTCTATTACCGCGGCCGGTTCTTGGGCACGGACAATCCGCTTCCCCCGGGATCGCTAGCCTGCACGGTCGCCCTACCCGATGTCGGTTCCGGCTCTCACTTGGTGCTGGACCAGATCAACTCCTTTGGAAACGGGTTCATCGACTCGGTGACCACGTTATGGTCGGCACCGGAGGTGGTGATCGATGCCGCCGGAATCTCATTTGACTTGAGCCACGACGGCGTTCAGGGCGGCCGGATAGCTGGCGCCTACAGCTTTGTCTCGCAGTCTCCTTGCGATGAAGCCCGGCCCATACGCGGACCGGCTATTCCCACCGGGCTAACCGTAACAGCTTCCACGACCGAGCCCGCCACCCTCGACCTAGACTGGAACGACAACACGGAACCTGGAATTGCTGGCTATCGCGTTTACGTGGGCCTGGGCCGGACCGGCCCCTACGGGCCGATTGCTTCATCGGCGGCGGACTCCGAATACTCGGATTCTGGCCTAAGCGAAGACGAAGCTTATTACTACGCCGTGACGGCAATCGACGATCATGGCCGGGAATCGGGGCAATCCCTGGTGGCCGACGGGGTTCCCTCAGATTTGATTCCGCCGGATGCCCCCTCTGGACTGAGGCTGGTACTTGCGAACCAAGACTCCGGGATCGCTGCGGTGGACTGGTCCAATAACACCGATCCAGATTTGCAGGGCTATAGAGTCTACCGCAGCGACGGGAATGGCCCGCTGGTTCCGATCGCCGTCGTTGGCACCCGATCGGCATTTACCGATCAGACGCTCCCCCAGGAAGGCTCCTTCATTTATGTGGTGACCGCGTTCGACCAAGCCGGTAACGAGTCTGAGCATTCCAACCTAGCGCCGCCAGACCTGGATTTCTTCGGTACTGTAATCGGAGTTGAGTTGGACCAGGGGGGCGGCGGCGTGTTGGTAATCAATTCCGCCAGAGGAAGCATCGAAGCGCGGGTTGTGCCGGAGACCTCAATTCGGCTGCCTCAAGAAGCTGATGCGTCAATTGCCGACCTGGCCAGAGGCGACGATGTAGCGGTGACGTTGGTTAGGCAGTTGAACCGCTTGGTAGCTGACAAAGTCTTCTTGATCCCCGGCAAAACAGTTAACCGCCATGTGTCCGGTTCCGTGACGGACCTGAACCCCGGCGAAATAACCATCCAGCCTACCGGCCAAGACCAAGAGCAGGTTAAGTTCCAGTTATCGCCATCTGTGGAGATCAAATTCCACCAAGGCATCACCGAGCTCACTTCGGGAGCCTATGTGATTGTTTCCGCAGTGAGCGACCCTCAAACTGGCGAAATATCGTCCCTGGCCAGTGAGATCAACGTCACCACGGGCCGGACCCCGTCCCAAGACGGCCAACAAACGCGGAACCCGACGGTTTTGGCCAAACTCAATGGGATTTTCCAGCGAATCGACCCTTCAAATGGCAACATGATCCTTTCGGGCACGGAGGTCGCTCTGGACGCCGCCACTCAGATGGCTCAGGGGTTGGTTGCAGGGGAAGCGGTCGAGGTGGAAGCTGAACTTAGGCCCGACGGTTCGTTAGTGGCCCGTAAAGTGGAACGCGACAGAGGGACCGAGGAGATCGCGGAACAGACCATATTGGAGGGCCTGTTCCGGGGAATCGCTGAAATATCCGGCCAATGGCTGGTTGGAGGTACTGGCGTCACCGTGGACCAGCGGACCCACACCGACGGTCTGCCGTACCTCCGGCAACGGGTCAAAGTCAAAGCACTCTTGCAGACGGATGGGTCATTGCTGGCCCGCGAGATCGAAAACCAAACGCGCCCAGAGTTGGGAGGCGGATTAGACGACGTCACGCTACTGGAAGGTCCGTTCGCCGGTATCGACGATGACGGGAACTGGATCGTTGGGGGACTGCCTGTAGCTGTCGACTCCATCACCGGACTGGAAGGCAGCCCATCTGTCGGCCACCGTGTCGCCGTGGACGCCGTCGTCCGAAATGGGCGCTTGGTAGCCCGCAATGTTTCCGCCATCCAACGTGATGAAGATGTCACGGTCCGAGAGGTGAAGGTCCGCGGTACCGTTGACCGCGTTCTTGCAGACGGCTCTATGGTGGTCGACGGGGTGCGGGTTCTGCTGAGTAACCTGACAGAGTTGGCCACTACGGCCATTGCTGGCGACGCCGTTGAAATTCAGGCGCTGCTCGATTCCAATGGCACTCTGGTTGCCAGAGTGATTGACGCTGCGCCCCCGGAGGACGAGACGGGAGAGACCCGGGCCAACCCCGTCGACATCGACGGCCAAATCCAAAGAGTGAACAACGACGGCAGCCTAATAGTAAACGGGATTCGCATTGTAACCGGGCCACTCTCCGACATTGAGGGTGACATCCAACCAGGGGCGACCGTCCAGATTCGTGGAATCCTTCAACGAAACGGAGCGGTCTTGGCCCGCGATATCCGGGGCCAAGGGAGGCGTTTGACCGAGGGTGAGACCGAGGCCAGAGTCGAAGGTGTAGTAGAACGGGTCTTCCTCGATGCTGACGGCAACGTCGGGAGTTTCGTGGTAGAGGGCGTAACCTTGGCTATTGAAGACCTCACCACGTCCAATGTTGTGATTGCGCCTGGTGCCTCAGTCGTCGTACAGACAATCGTGAAGGACGGCCTGTTCCTAGCAGTGACAGTGGAACCGAAGGCAGCCGGCGTTACGACCCAAAGGCCCGAGGTTGAGGTTCAAGGAATTATCGAGGCAATCGAGCGTGACGCCACGGGCAACGTCGTGAGCGTTTTCATCAACGGAATCGAAGTCGAGGTGGGACCCCAATCGCGCATTCGAGGCGAGCTTGAGGTCGGCGAGGCCATCGAACTAAAGGGTGTAATCAGGGACGGCGGCCTAGTGGCCGACGAGGTCGAGAGCGAAGATTCTAGACCCTCCGGAGACCGGCCGTCCAAGTTCAAACTCGAGGGCGTGATAGAAGAGGTGCGCCGGAACAGCGACAGCGATATCGTTAGCCTAATAGTAGACGGAGAGAGGATCAGCGTGGAGGCGTTAACCCTTATTCAGGGCGCGTTGATTCCCGGCCAACGCGTGGTGGTGGAAGGGATCGTCCACAACGGTGCGCTGCTGGCAGCTACTATCGTAGAGGATACGTTGGACGACGGCCTGAGCACCGGCGAGGGAGAGTCCAAGAGCTAGCAACAAACCGTCTCGGGTGGCCGCTCCTAGGTCCAACTCAACTTGACACTGAAAATCGAAAGTCCTACACTCGAAAAGTTGGCGAAAAGCCAGGCGATGACAGCCCGGCTGCTTTGTGGCCCGGTGGTGTAGCGGTTTAACATACTGGCCTGTCAAGCCAGAGATCGTGGGTTCGAATCCCATCCGGGTCGCCATCCACAATTTTCTTGGCACCTAGCCGGACGGTCGTTTCGTCCGGATTTTTTGTTCCTAGCCACGCCGTAAACAAGGGCTTGAACGAGGGTTTTATCTGCAGGGCGACAATTCGCTTGGTGCTTGTGTCAACGTACACGGCATCGAGCATCATGCAGAGAATATCGCGCTTCTCTTCCTTAGAGGCATGAGTCCAAGCCTCTAACATCCCTTCAACGTGGTCGCCAAGGGCTACGACCTCTTGGTCCTCCGGATAACCGAGATTTTTTATCGCGGCATCGATGGCTTCGATCTCACGTCGGTAGTCGTACTCGGGCAACCCGTCAAGATACGTATGATACAAACGGCGTTTTCGCTCTACTAACCGCTCTCTCTCGGTTACGAGTCGCCGCTTCTCATCGGTTGAAGCGAAGTACTCCGCGACCAATTCTCGCCACGAAGTCGGTAGCCTCAAAGAAGTAATGACGGCCTCCACCTGAGACTCAAGGTGCTCAGCCCGCATCACCGACTTACCTTCCCCACAGGGCAATCCTCGAAGCTTCGCCTCCTCACGGTAATAATCCTTACCCGAAAGGTGCTGGGACCATAGTTTTCGGCCACAGTCCGCACACCTCACCAGACCCCCAAGCAGATAGGTCCGGTGCCTTGGTGTGTATGTCCACGGTCCTTTATGATGCTCTCGTCGGACCCGCTGGACATTCCCGAAGAGCTCCTCAGTGACAATAGCTGGGTGTTTCCCGGCCATCAGTTCTTTCTTGTACTTCACGTGCCCCAAGTAGAAAGGATTTCTGAGCATGTCTCTGACGGTGTCCTTGCTCCACAAATACCCATTGTCCTTCCGGTCCTTGCGGTGGACCCTGGGCCGGGAATCGGTCTGGTTCAGCCAAGTGGCTACGGCCTCATCGGTGTAGCGACCGGAGGCGTACATCTCAAACGTGTGATTTACGAGCTCAGCCTCCGCGGGGATGATTTCGAGCAGGCCTTCTTTTGGGATATAGCCGAAAGGTACCGGGCCATTCCACAGTCCCTTTTCAGCCCTGCGCCTCTTTGCATCAGCGACCTTAACTGACAGGTCCACGCTGTACCATTCAGCGATAACTTCGTTCATCCCTTCCAGGATGACCCCCGCAGGGGTGCCTTCCTCGATGGGTTCGCTGACGGATACCACCTTGACACCGACTTCCCGAAGCAGCTGCTTATACATCGCGGCGTGCATCCGGTTGCGGGCGAAACGGTCACCCCGGAGCACCAACACGACATCAAACTTGCTCTGTTTGGCATCGGAAATCATCCGCTTGAAGGCCGGGCGGTTATCGGTGCGGGCCGAGAAGCCAGGGTCCACGTACTCCTCCACCACCTGCCAGCCTCTATCTAGGGCGTAACCGCGAGTGGAGGCCAATTGGCCCTCGATGCTGTATCCCTCGACCTGTTCCTCGGTGCTAACCCTGGCGTACAGCGCGGCCCTCATGTCTGCCTCCTGTTGTGACGATAAATAAACATAATTATAATAAATATATATTGGATTCGCAATTAATATATACGAACCTAATATATTTACGGTTCTCTGAATCCGAAATGTTTCAGAAACTTTGGTGTCCATGTTAAAAATATAGAGGGTATCGGTCTGATGCCCAGCACACAACACTGGGATGTCATTAAGACTTAACCGACCGGGGCGTAAATGTTGGACAAAAGGCCCACCGATAGAATAATGAGCAGCAAATGAAATTGGTTATGGAGCACGGAGAATCCCTGGCCGCGGCTCGCAGTCGAGGTCGTTGCGGCCTCGGGAACTGAAATCCCGAAGGAATCGACGGGATATGGAGAAGGGATCTTCGCGTTTGCAGCGAAGACATCTTTCCAGTGTACTTCCGTATGGCTTTGCCCGAAGGCGCTATATCCAACGCCGAGATGCAGGCGATTTTGGCATTGAGTTCAGACGAGCAAGCAATGCGCGCCAAGCTACTACAGCTAACTACTGAAAATCGTCCGGACGGCATTACAAGGGTCCGGCCATTTTTGGACCGCCTCCAAGATTACACTCGCTCTGAGGTTACGGCTGAGCAAGCCCGTTCAATTATCTCGGCATTGATACTCGAGGGCGATAATCTTCTTGTACCGGGAGACGAACCGAGCTCGATATTCAACTTTGGCACCGAGGTTTCTGTAGGTCGCGTAATTTATCAACTCCTTCAAGTCTTGGGGAAAGAGGAGCGGTTTGAAACGTTTCAATCGGCCATTGAGAGGAGCGAGAGTCTTTATACCGTTGTTAGTGAAGTCTCTGTGCTTGAAGGATATTTAGGCGATATGCCATCTGCCGAGGAAGAATTGGTGTCTGCGCCTCATTTGCAGCAACTCCGAAAGCAAGCGTTGCAAAAAATTAAGAGTGCTGCAACGGAAGGAAGACTGATGGACTCGCTGGACTTATTGACGTATTTATGTCGTTGGAGAGATTGGGGTGATATCCATGAGGCCAGGGTTTGGGTCAACGAGCAAACAGACTCGGACGCCGGGATGCTCAAGTTTTTATCCAAAACCAAGAAAAAAATTACGACCGCAGGGGGAAACGAGGTCGGGTCTAGGGTCCACTTTGAGGTCGACGTCGGGCAAATCGAGCCCTTTGTTGATATCCAAGAATTAGCAAACCGAGCAAGAACAATTCTGGAAACACAGGGGGATTTATCTGACGAGCACCGACAAACTCTCGCTGAGTTAATCAAGAGGGTCGAAAAGCGAATTCTAACCAAAGAATATGGAGATTCAGACGCTTTGTGAGGTCGACCTGGTTTTTCGGACAACTGGTTATGTGAGGATTCCCTAATGAGTCTCGAAATCGTTATGCGGCGTCCGTAATGCAAGCGCCGCGTAGACTTCGAACAGGGTCTGCTCAATCGCATCATTCACTTCGACCACCCTGACTTGCATCGCAGCGACCCTCTTCTTCTGCTCGGTGTACTCATTAGCAAAGCTAATGTCATTTTCTAGCTCTGTTCTGGTCTTGCCTTCGACGTCGATTCTCGAATGATGGGCAGCGTCTATGGCTAAGTTGAACGCAAACGTAGCGGAATTATGCCGCGAACTGGGACGTCCGTGCTCCAGGAGACGTTGTCTTAGGCGATTTGACCGGCCGACGTATATTGGTGTTCCGCGGTCGTAGAATACGTAGATTCCGCGCTCGGGAACTTCTTTCAGATTGGCCCTGGTTAATGCCACCGTAGCCAAAAGTTGGCTGAGTAACAGAGGCATCTTGGTAACGACATTGTCAAATCGCTCATCCATTGCAGAATCTTAGCACCCATTTGGTGAGAAATGGTTAGGCGGACGCTCCGCTCGACTAGCAACCGCTATCAAAACACAAAGAGAGTTCATAGGCCCTCGCCAACCCATCGAGCGACCCGCTTAGCCTCTGACAGCGCTGCGGGGTCCTCTCCCTCGGTTTCTGAGCGTTCCCGGCCTTTCTCTAGTCCCTGCCGCATCAACCACTATGAACAGGTACGAGGGACCGTCTCCGGATTGAGAATCTTCCTAATTACGCTAGCCCCACCGGGCTTCATCAGGATAACTAGATGCAACTAACTCTTCCCAGCGGCCTCACGATTGGCGTTCGTCGACCAAGAGTACGACTACTACGACGCCATCCCTTCGAAAGGCCATAACCATATCTCTCCCAAAGACGTGATAGTCACAGCGGCGATGAACTCCCAGCTTACGGCCGGGAAGATTCGAAGTGTTCACCGTGAAATGTCGAAGAAGTGTGACCCCATACTAGGGGAGATACCAGCGGATGCGAGCTTGCTAAACCTGGACGTTGACGAACCATTGCTGGCTCTACTCGAGGCGGCTTGTTCGGTCCGGTTCGTATTAGTACCTGTAGCGACCAAGATTCTCCACCGGAAGCGGCGCGACTTGATACCTATTCTGGACAACGTGGTCATGCGACACTACGTTGGGGAAAAGGGGGTAAGGCGAGCACAGAATAAGATTCACGCCCCAGGTATAGGCATGGAATGTCTCGGGAGTTTCAGGACTGACCTGGCCGCCGCGGGGAAGGAGCTGCAGACCATACTGGACTCACAGAGCTTTCGATTGACTGGCGTAAGGGCGTTGGAGGCCCTGATTTGGATGGAGGTTGAGCCTTCTGGTTCCTATCGAACGTAAGCGGAAATTCATAGTCTACGCCCGGAGTTCGCGCTGAGCCAGGCGACTTTCGCAGTCTCATTAGATAACACATCGCTTACGGAGTCTTTGACATGCCCCAGCAAGCTCATGTTGTGGTCGAAAAGCCGACGGAATTGACCACGCGAGCCAGTTGGGTGTGGGACGCCCACTACGACCCGATTGGGATAAAGATACGCGAGTGCCTTGTAGGCTTCCCAGCCTACCCCCAATAGCGGCCAATCCGTTGGTATGCATTCCAGCTCCTCTGTGAGGAATGAGTTAGTGCAAGTACGAAACGTTTGAAGAGAGGGTTTTTCTCCAGGGGCATTTTGACACTTCGCCAATTCCGTCCATAGGATGGGCCCGCCCAACGAAAGTTGGTTCAGAAGACGCCTGAGCTCGGTATGGTATCGGATGTTGTGATTGTTGGCCCGCCAGTGGGCTAGCGTTTGCTCGTAAGTAATCCCTTTATTCACGTACCATGAGGTCTCTCTGGCTCTTCCAACTCCAGGGTTAATTCCTACTATCGCGCTTCCTTTGCCTTCAGACCTCCCGACAAGCTCCAGAAATAAGCCCCGAGGCAAGATGCCTTCCTTTGGGTTCAACGCAATGCCGTCGCAGTACTTCCGGCACGATGCTACGCGGCTGCCAATAGCATGAATTCTGGCCTCAAGGTCAAGCTCCGATTTCATCAAATCTCCACTCGCGACTAGAATCGCTGGCATAGAGTCCCCGGAGGTCTAGGTACCAACTGTAAGGAGGTGCGTTTTCCGACATTAAACCATGCCGGGCCGGTGGCACCAATGAGGTCGACAACTCCAAGTGCCGTGCTGGAGATGAAACTCCGCGAAGGGAGCAAGCGACGAGCAGATTTCCGCAAGGCTTGGTGACCGATGATTGCTAGGTCTTCTCACAGGGATTCTTAGTGTACCTGTCCCTGTTCTAGTCCAGTGCCTAGTACTCAGTCAACTCGGTTTTGGTAATTGTTTAAGAAAACGTCTAAGGTTGCCACCCTTTTTTAGGAGTGTTGACGTAGGAGGGTGGCAGCCATGGGACGAGAACGGTATGTGGTCCGGTTGGAAAGGGAAGAACGAGACCAGTTGGAACGACTGATTCGCGGGGGAAAGAGCCCAGCGCGAAAGGTTGCCCCAGCCCGTATTCTGCTAAAGGCAGATACGGGCTGGGGGGTGATGCGCATCGTGGAGGCGCTGGACACGTCTGCGGGTACGGTGTGCCGTACCAAGCGGCGGTACCTGGAGGGAGGACTGAAGCGGGCCTTGGAGGAAGATCCTCGGCCAGGACATCCGACCAAACTGGATGAGCGAGGGGAAGCGCACCTGATTGCCCTGGCGTGCAGCGAGGCCCCTCCAGGCCATGACCACTGGACCCTGCGGCTCCTGGCAAACAAGGTGGTGGAGTTGGGGCTGGCGCCCTCCATGTCCCACGAGGGAATTCGCAAGCGGTTGAAAAAAACAGTCTCAAGCCGTGGCAGAAGAAGGAGTGGTGTATTCCCCAGGTGAGCGCCGAGTTTGTGGCGTGTATGGAGGATGTGCTGGACCTTTACGCGGAACCCTATGACCCAGAGCGCCCGGTGGTCTGTTTCGACGAGACCTCCAAGCAGTTGCTGGCGGAAAAGAGGTCTCCGATCCCGCCCAAGCTGGCACGACGGGAGCGATACGATTACGAGTACCAGCGCAATGGCACCCGAAACCTGTTCATGCTGTGCGAGCCCCTGGCGGGCTGGAGGCATGTGGCAGTGACCGAACGTCGTACCATGGTGGACTTCGCTCAGCAGATGCGGTGGCTGGCCGATGAAGCTTACCCAGCGTCCGAGAAGATCCGGGTGGTGCTGGACAACCTCAACACCCACAAACCAGCTTCCCTCTACGAAACCTTCGAGCCCAAGGAGGCTAGGCGAATACGCAAACGCTTGGAGTTTCACTACACTCCCAAGCACGGTAGTTGGCTCAACATGGCAGAGATCGAGTTCAGTGTCTTGGCCAGGCGAGTCCTGCGCCGGCGTATTGCCGATGAAGAGACTTTGAGTGGCGAGATCGCGGCCCTGGAGGCAGAACGAAACCAAGCCGGAGCAACCATTGACTGGAGATTCTCCACTGTGGACGCCCGAGTCAAGCGTCACCATCTCTATCCTGCCAATAATTAGGTTGACTGAGTACTAGACCCACCACATTAGCCTCCAAGAACGGGTACGAGAGCGCCGTCTTCAGGGTATTGGTGCTGGCGGTGCCAGCTGAGGCGGCGACCACTCCCCTTGCGGGCTAGCCGCTTCACACCCTTTGGGGCTGCCAATGCTGTGGAGTATTTATCGGTTCACCAAGAACGACGGAGTTTCCAGATTAATTGTCCGCCTCGTTTTGGCTGCCTCCACCATGCCTTCCGCCACCTGCACCATCTTGAGCCCGTCAACACCTGAGGCGGCCGGTTCGCGGTCCTCGGCTATGGCCCGCTGGAAGTCTTCTACGTTCCAGGTGGGCAGGGCCACAAAGTCTGACTCAAAGGCAGCCTTGGTGTTCACCGTTTCGCTGGACACCCGCAGTTCCCCCTGCAGCCGTGGCCACGAGGCATCGGATAGAACTAACTTGCCGTGGCTGCCGTAAAGGGCGACATCGTTCTGGAATTCGGGCAGGCGCATGCCGCAACACATCATCCCAATGGTGCCACCATCGAAGCGCAGGCACATGGTGGCCAGATTTTCCAGAGGCCGTTCCAAAGTTTGTCCATCAGTGATGGCGGCAATTTCCACCACCTGCTGCCCCAAGAGGAATTGCAGAGCGTCCACTGCATGGACTCCAATGGTCAACATGGAAAATGCCCCGCCAACCATCTCCGGGTGAGTCCACCAATCGCGAAGGCCAGCCCTGGGTTCTGGCCATACATTGCCCCTCTCGCCTTGACCAATCTGAGCCTGGGCGAGAGCAATGGTACCCAAGGTGCCGTTTGCCACTAGCCGACGGGTTTCTATGTGCCCAGGGTGATGCCGCAAGTGGAAGCCCACTCCTAGCTTCACGCCTCGGTCCCGGCACACCTGCAATACTTCCACACCTTCGGCCACGTTTACCGCCAGGGGCTTCTCCACCAGCACATGCTTGCCCGCGTTGGCGGCCATCTGCGTGAACGGGGCATGCAGGTGGTTGGGCGAGGTAATGTAGACTGCGTCTATCCGGGAATCGTTCAGCACGTCCTCCACCGAAGTGTAGGCGGTTTTGGCTCCGTGCTTCTCAGCGAAGGCTTGACCACGACCCTGGTCCCGGCTGTAGACGGCAACCAACTCTGCTCCCTGGGCTCGGTTTATAGCCGGAGCACCCCTGGAGTCCGCATAGTCGCCGCAGCTGATGATTGCCCATCCGATGGACATCGTTGCCCCCGTTTAAGGTTTATGCCTGGATTATAGAGGACACCACCTCGTCAACATGCAAAGTGCCTTACGATCATCGAATCCTGATGCGAGGCGGGACGGGATGCGCCCGGCAGGAACACCAGGATTACAGGATTAAAGGAGACGCGGCGAGTGAAAGACAAAATCTACTCAGGATTCGATGACGCGGTGGCCGACATCCCCAATGGAGCCACCATTATGTTCGCTGGTTTCGGCGGTGTTGGGGCACCCCAAAATCTCATCGCCGCCCTCCACCGGCAAGGCGCGTACAATCTTATCGGTATATCCAATGAAGCCGGGGGAGCAGACGGCAGAGTTGACGTTGGCACTCTGGTCCAGGCGCGACGGATTAGCAAGATGATATGCTGTTTCACCGCCGCCCCCCACCCTTCCCGCCAAACCCCTTTTTCCCAAATGTACAACGAGGGAGAGATCGAAGCCGAACTGATGCCGCAGGGCACGTGGGCGGAAACGATTCGCTCCGCCGGGGCAGGGATCGGCGCTTTCTACACGCCAACCAGCGTGGGCACCGAGTCGGCCCAGGACAAGGAGCACCGGGAGCTTAACGGCAGGATGCACGTATTGGAGTACGCTCTGCACGCCGACTACGCTTTCATCCGCGCTTGGAATGCTGACACCTTCGGCAACCTTCAGTTCCGTTTGGCACAACGCAACTTCAACCCAATAATGGCCACTGCCGCCCGAATCACCATCGTCGAGGTGGAAAACGAAATCGTGCCCGTAGGGGACTTGGACCCGGACCAAATCCACACCCCTGGTGTGTACGTAAACCGTATCGTGCGGATACCGCCGGATGGCGTCTGGGCCTAGCCGGGTCGGTGCCACACCGTCAACTCTTAACGTATACTTTGCGCACCGAACCCAACACCATCAAATTGAGGGGGACATTATGGCCCGCATACCTGCGTTGACCAGAGAAAGCGTTCCAGAGAGCCAAAGGGCTACTTTTGACGAGTTGGTCGAACAGCGGGGTGAGATTCCGGCGACAGGACCTGGCTCAGTAATGCTGAACGCACCGGAGGTGGCACAGCGGGCGCTTGGATTAGCTTCGTACCTGCGGACGGAAACATCCTTAGAACCCCGTATAAGGGAGCTCGGGATGCTCGTGGCGGCGCGGGAGAACGACTGCCAGTTCATCTGGAACGCCCACGCCCCTGCCGGTCGTATGGCAGGTTTGAGGGATGACGTGGTGGACGCCCTTCGGGACAAAAAAGCCCTTCTTGGACTTTCACCTGATGAGGATGCTGTCGTCAGTTATGGCCGGGAGTTCTTCCGGACTCACAGGGTTAGCCAATCCACGTTCGATGCGGCGCTGGCCCAGTTTGGGGTCCTTGGACTGACTGAACTTACCAACCTCATGGGCTGCTACGCCATGCTTGCCTTCAACGTTAACGCTTTCGGGGTCGAGTTACCAACTGAGAGGACCGAGGAAGCGTTGCCGGTTTAAGTGAGGTGTGGACACTGACAAGACCGTCTTGGCTAACCGCTCTGGGGCGGCACCTGGGCAGCCTGGGGTGCCCTGGACTGGTCCACGTTGGTTAAGAACTCCAGTACAGCCTGGTTAAAGGCTTGCGGCTGATCGAGGTTCGAGAGGTGGCCAGCGTTGGGAATTTCCACCATGTGTGAGTTGACTATCCGCTCGTGGATGTAGCGGCAGGCGGGCAAGGCTGGGTCTTCTTGTCCCGACAACACCAGCGTGGGCGTTTTGATGCCCTCCAACAACCTGGCTTCAAACGCAGCGTTTAGGAGCATACGAGTACTATGCGCGTAGCCCACTGGGCTGTTGGATGAGTACATCTGGCGGATGCGTTCCTCTAGCTCTTTCCCCTGTGCAGCGGTCCGGCTGATGTTGGGGTTATTCTTCATCGAGTAATCCGCCACTGCTTGCATTCCCTCGGTTTCGGCTAAGCGGATGATCTCTTCCCTCATTTGCCGGTTCTCCGGAGGCGTTTCCATCCCCGATGCTGAGAAGGAATCGATAACTAGCAAGGCCGCGACTCGTTCTGGATGGAGTATGGTAAATCGGGTGGCAATTCCGGCCCCCATGGACAAGCCTCCAACATGGGCTTGTTGGATACCCAAGTGGTCTAGCAACCCCCTCAAGTCTTGAGCGAATATTTCCTGGGTGTATTGGTCCGCGTTGGGTGGGGAGTCCGACTTGCCGTGACCCCGAGGGTCCCAGACTATGAAACGATAACGCTTAGAGAACGCTGGAATCTGCGGCTCCCACTCGGTAGTGTTGCCCCCTATGCCGTAGGCAAATACCAGCGGGAATCCGATGCCGTGGCTTTCGTAGTAAACGTTGATATCGTTGACATTGGCTGTCGGCATAGGAAACTCCCTTTCAGTGGCTTCACCTGGCGAGCTAGGTTCGATGGGAGTGTAGGTGGAGTGTGGAGGACGGTCAACC
Organism: Dehalococcoidia bacterium; assembly: GCA_965247605.1. Classification (GTDB taxonomy): domain Bacteria; phylum Chloroflexota; class Dehalococcoidia; order Lucifugimonadales; family UBA3495; genus VXOI01. Next base: position 34,677 of record CBDFHM010000011.1, read on the forward strand.
GGTGGCCGTTAGCTAGCCGAGGTAACCCCGGCTGGTGGGCGGACCTCCCAGGGTTCAATTCGGTTGCGGGCCATTTAAACTCACATTTCCCAGATCAGCCACATAGGTGTGTCGTAATCCGGAAAGAGTACTGCCTACATGGGCCGTTTACATGGACATCAGGGTCCATTAAGTGCGCCTAGACTGGCCGTGTCATTTGGATATAGTTCTGTATACCGCCATATCGCTGGAGGCACCCGATGGGTGAAAGCTCCGACACCTCTTTGAAGCTCCAATTCGACCGCAGAGTCCGCCTGGAATTTCGTGGCGACAGCACGGAGCGAATCACAGTGAAGTACAGAGTTCAGGAGGAACACGAAATGGGCAGGGTCAAAGGTCTTGGAGCAGTCCTTGGAGCCACAGTTTTGTTGGTCGTTGTAGCGGCGTGCGGCAGCGGTGAGTCATCGAGCCAACCAACTACCCCCGCTGTTTCCCACGGTGGACCGGTCAAGGACTATATAAGCTTGGTGGACAATCTGGGAGCGGCGGGAGCGACTGTTGATCCTGCGGGCATCGTATCATCGGACTTCTTCGCACCGCAGGGGCAGTTGTTGACTGTGAACGGCGAACGTGTTGAGACGTTCGAATTTGCCAGTGCGGAAGAAGCTGATGCCGCAGCCCTCGGCGTTTCAGCAAGCGGCAGCTCAATCAGCAGAGTCGACTCCGAAACGGGGATGGGTGTCGCGAGTTCAATCCTGTGGGACAAACCACCACATTTCTACAAGGCTGGCAAACTGATCGCCCTATACGTCGGGTGCGACAGTGATGTTATCAACGTACTCAAGGAGACCATGGGGCCCCAATTCGCAGGGGGCGCGGGTGTGTCGCAGTGCCCCGATCCGGTCCCCCCGACTACTATGGAGATCAGCCAGGCCCTGGAGGCGGCCGAAGGAACCGAAGTCGCGGTCAGCGGAATGTTAATTACCAACAGGGACGGCAAAACCCGACTATGCAGCGTACTGCTCGAGTCCGACCCGCCCCAGTGCGGAGGCGACCGAATCGATCTGCTGGGGTTTGACGCGCTATATTCGCCCGAGATGCCCACTTCACCCAGGTGCAGTTTGCTCAGCGGGCTAATTTCCTTATTGTCCAATTCCTTGGCAACGCTTATTTGAGCTCGTCAGGATTTGGTGGCCCAGCCTCCTTCCACGGCGTCTTAATCTCGGGTGACGCCCATTTCAGGGAATCAGTGTTCTCGGGTGACACTGACTTCATGCTAGCAGAGTTCAGGGGCAACTCTTATTTTGCTGGAACGCAAATCAAAGGAACCGCCTCCTTCACTGGGGCGAATTTCGACGGCGACGTCTACTTCTGTTCCACATTTGAAGGGGAGGCCAACTTCAGGGGGGTTTACTTCAAGGGCAACGGGTACTTTCATGGAGCCAGTTTCATCGGGAAGGCTAGTTTCAACGGCGTAGGAGTCGGTGGCTCAATTTTCTTTGCGGGGAATCGCGAATTGCCCTCAGCAACCTTCAAAGAGGAGGTTGACTTCGCGGCTGCACGAATCGGGATGAACGGGTATTTCGCGGCAGTCGATTTCCGAGATTCGGCAAATTTTTTTATGTTGAAAGCCGGCGGTGCCGTGTTCTTCGGGGACGCGAAATTTGGAGGAAATGCGGTATTCCAAAGCTCAAATATCGGGAGTGATGCCCACTTTGAGAGGGTTGAGTTTACCCATTTGGCCAACTTCAATGGGGCACAGTTCTCCGGAGCCGGATTTTTCAACTTTGCACAATTCCGTGGAGACGCCGACTTTGTCTCCGCACGTATCGGCGGTGACGCCTATTTCGTCGGAGTTCGGTTCAAACAAATAGCTTATTTCCAAAGAGTTCGGATGGATGGGTCGGCTTTCTTTTCCGATCAATCCTTGAACGCGGCGACCTTCGACGGCCCTGCCGACTTCCAACTGGTCCAAATAGGCGGCAGCGCTCAATTCCAGACGACTCGGTTTAACCAGTCGGCCACCTTTGGGAGTGCCCAGATCGAAGGGGACCTGTTTTTGTGGGGCGCGACGTTCCGGCAGACGGTGAGCCTTCAGAATCTGCGCTCAAAGTCAATTCACTTTTTACCTGGCAACGCCTCCCAACCGGTGGCGCGAATCGAAACAGACATTGACATGCGCGGCTGCGTTTACGATTTGATACATCCCGCTTCGTTCTGGAAAGAAGTAACGGACAAGTTGGAACCCTACGACAGGCAACCTTACCAATATTTTGAGGAGAAACTCCGTCAGTCTGGACAGGATGAACACGCGTCAGACGTCTATTACGCTAGGAAGCGTAAAGAATCCGCTAGAATCACAGCAGGAAGTGTTGGGTGGGTAGTCGACCGGTTCCTGTGGCTATTCACTGGCTACGGAACCAGGTTAAACCGGCTAATGTATCTCATCCTGCCAATCATTATGGCAGGGATACTACTCTTCGGTATTGTGGATGGGTCCCTTGAGGAGACACCTAACGATCGAATAACCACCGATTCACCCGCACCCCAATCTTGGCTTGATGCATCTTTGGTGACTTTCGACCTGTTTCTGCCAATTGTAGAGCTGCCCACAGGTGGAAAATTCCAGCCTTCGGGAGGGTATAGACTCTTTGGCGTATTGGTTCTCACTATTCCGGGCTGGATACTGGTTCCCGTTGGGATAGCGGGTTTATCTGGGGTTCTCAAACGGTGACATGTTTTGAAGTGTGTTGAGGGCCCTACCTGACCTGTGTAAGCAGCTTCACCACCTTACGCCCAAAGCGTCAGCCACCTTCGGCTCTCGCCGTTCCAGTACAGCGACACACGTCGGATGGCACCCGGCGTTATGGGCCAATTCCTCCCGGGAAAGGCCCCTGGACGTCCGCGGTCTTAGATTTGTAAGTACGGATTCAGTTCCTCGTCGAAGTGTTTCACGACACGACCTGCACTACAGCCTACACACTCGACAAAAAGGACGTAGACGGTGTCGGCGACCTGGCCAAGATCTATGATGTTGCGCCTGAGGTCAACGTACTCCGTTGGTCCGCCACAGCGATCACAGGTGTATGGAGAAGCTTCCCCACGGTAGTGACCCACGTCTTCGATTCTTTTTTCAGCTGCCATATTGTTATGACTCCTCGTGGTTCCGGTATTGGTATTTAGGCCCGGCCTACCCGATACCTTTCTCCGTCAAGATGCGACTCAGCTGTTGCTGATCCCGGTTCAAGGTTTCGTAAGCGGGGCCGTGATTCCGCCCTCGGTTAGCTAATCCTGAACTACCCCGATGCTTCTTTGATACAGCCTGGTACGTGCACCCCTATTGTCGGGATATCCGTCCGTAATTCCCTGTTGGCCGATGGTCTATGAAGATCCGGCAGCTTTTCACCTGTTCCGTCGCTAAACCGGAAATAGCCTAATGGGTGACCGCTCGTTTGAAGACCCTCTTCCGGCTGTGGGCCTCCGTAGAACGGCACTACGTCCGTGCTGGCTCCGTACCAAATGCCGTAGTGTACGCAACCATCGTCATCATCCAGTCGGGCTACCACAACTAAGTTTTCGAGTTCATTCATCGAGTAGTTAGCGGCGGATTCTATTACCGGCGTGGGGGCAATGTATTCAGGGAACAAACCCTCGTCGAATTGACGGCGGAAAACGGCAAGGGCATCGGGAACTGGGCACGTGTACACCGCGGTTTTTGGGACAGGCACCACATGCACACCCCAAGCCGAGGCAAAATTGCGGGCCTGGGGTTGCGACATCAACGCAATGCCGCCAATAATCAAGCAATCAAGTGCCAGGCATAACGGGTTCCGAGCAGCTCCGTGGCGGGATTTTGGCAGATCGTCAATTGCCTCCAATCCTGCGGCTTCTCTGGCAGCGTTCACCAGCCGTATAACCTCTTCGAGATCGATGCGTTCCTCAAACATTTCTTCTCCTTTTCGTTCCGGAATTGGGAATGGCTTCGGGTCAGTTGTTCAAAGGCAGACTCCTTTGTCGCTTCTAGATTTCGACCCCCTGTGGCCCCGGCATAAACGACTTTCACCACTTTTTCTCTTACTTAATGGCAAAGGAACCAAATAACAGTTAGCAAAAAAGCCGTTAAACTCGTTAATTCCCTAGTCGAGGCCTTAGTCCCACATCGTTCCAGCACCACTGGACCAAGCCATCGACGGTGCGCTGGGAATCTTTGATGTCAGGGCGCAACCCTCTAAGTGACCGGCCAACCGCGGTGGCAGTAACGGCGGAGCGGGACCACAGGTTGTACGCCCGGACCAAGTCCGACTTCGTGATGATCGAGCCCGGCGCGTCAACCAGGTTCAATGTCAACCACATGCCGATCGGGTCGCTGTCACGCCGGAATTCGGCGAAGGCCCCGAGCATCGAGGGGGCTACGGTGTAGTGGTCGCTGTTGGCCCGGAAGCGATCTAGCCCGTCCAACGCCTTGTTGAGCAACCCGGACAGTTCGCTGGGAGCTGTCAAGATGGCATCCAACTGATGACGGGGTACCTCGGCTTCCGTTCCCCTGAAGGACTTCGTGAAGGGGACCACCAACCATCGGTCGAAGAAGCCATCGCTGGTGTCCGGTGTCGTCGGCGGTTGGTTGCAGCTGAACACCAGGCGGCAGTAGGGCCGAAACTCAAAACCACTTTGGTATTTGCGCTCGGCGGTCAATAAGTCGTTGCCGGTGATCTCTTTGAACACCGAGGTCCCCTTGAGACGACCGCCAGGGATGTCGGCAGAAACGTTGGCCAACCTGCCCACCAGCCGGGATGAGCTAAACCGATCTTCTTCCAGTCTGTGAGGGGTATCGCGGTGATGTTCGAGGAACCGATCAGCTGGGTGATGACATTGAGGTACACCCCTTTGCCGTTTCCCCCAGGACCCACGATCATAATTGCCTTGTCTTGACCGAGCCCAGCTACACCCAACACTCCCGGTATCTCGTAGGCCACATCGATAGCATCGTCCGGGAACACCTGACCGATGAACTTGTCGACGGCCGGGCATGTAGCGCTTGGGTCGTAGTCGACCGGTAGTTGCACGGGGCTTAGGTACTCCGGTCGGTGCGGGTAAAGAGTTCGATCAGCAAGGTGCAGAAGACCGTTGCGGACGCAGACGAAGTCTTTGTGGGGTTGCTCCATCAGTCGGGCCGCGTTTAGTCTGACGTATTCCACAACCTCGTTGGCCGTCCTGGTCGTCCAGTCGTCAGAGCGTCTAGTCCCCGCAAGATGATCCTTAAAGACGCTCTTGATAAAGGGCTCACCGCCGGTCCGATATGCCCCTTTGGCGTAGTAGTACAGGCTTCCGCTCTCGTCCTGGGCGAAATGGTTGCCTAGGTCGACGATATCGCCAGCCCATACAGCTGTATTATTTGGCACGAATCACTGCTCCCTAAGCTGAGAATCTTCTGGAGAACGCTCGATTGCTATCTGGCTGCTCCGCCTGAGAATCCGGGCCAGAAGGCGACAGAACTCCACAACCTCGAAGGGAAGAGGGGCGATCTGGTCCCGTTCTCTTCCTGGATTCCTCTTAGCCTTCATTAGGCTCTTTGGGCCCGTCCAACGGGATAAGTGCAGCTAGGGCTCGGGTCAGACGCTCAAGCTCTAACCGGGCAAGCAGGGCTTCTACTTCGTCACCCGCCGCTTCTACTTTGCGTTGGGCGTCAGCCAACACCACTTGGCGGAACTGATAGAGAAGTCCTACATCCGCTGTCGTGGCCACTGGGATACCACGGCCACCCTTTGGGACCTGGAGGGTAAGGATTATTGGGCCCACTTTTCGTACCCCCTTTACATCTAGGGGTTGGGCCCATAGGTGGGCATAAAAAATCCCCGGAAATTGCTCCCGGGGGTTTGCGCCAGAGTTGGGACAGCTTGTAGGGCTAGCTGGCTTTGGGGCGGTATTTTCGGCTGAGAGCTCGGAGGTTATTCCTCACAACGTTGGGATCTTCACCCCTGGCCCGACAAACCTCCGCTACCGAAAGGCCAGAAAGATCAGCTTCTAGGTAGATTTCCAATGCCTCTCTCTGCGCGGGCGGTGCAGTGTCCCAGATTGCTTCCAGCACCATCCAGGTGTCGACGTCTTCATAGCCACGCGCTGAGTCGGCATCTTCCGGCTCCCAAGGCTCTGAGCTTTCCGTACCGGCTTGTTCCGCGGTGGCGAAGTGTCGTTCTTCCAGCTCAGAAAACGTATCGGTCTTCTTCCCCTTATTCAACCCGTAGGTCCGCCGTAACGAAACGCCAACCAGGTAGCTGGCTATCTCTCTACGCCCTCCAAGCGTGGACAATTTCTGGAAGATGTTGGCGATGCCTTGGCAGACCGTGTCGGGCTCGGGGGTTTCATGTGGTCCCGGTTTTGGAATTCCGGCCCACTGCCACAACCTTGAGTTCTTACGTCGTAGACCGGTCTTGGCCTTGTCCGTCAACATTTCATGGAAAGAGGTGGTGTCCAGGAGCAGAGTTAATATCGTTTGGGCGTACTGATCTGTGCTTCCTTCGGAGTCCCCTCGATCGCTTAGACTGATTCCAAGGGCCCGTTCCAGCTTAAGCATTTCACTTGGATGTAACCCGAGTTCGGATTGTGGAATAGCCTTCCGCAGCCTCCATTGCTCCCAGGCTACCGTTTCTGTATCCGTTTCGAGCTCCTCACCTAACGGTGTTTTGCCGTCACCGTCGATACCCTGCAGCAGATGGTTGAGGTCTGTTTCCAGCTCTTTAGCGATCTCCCGCGCCTTCGGTAGTTCCCTCGCGAGACCACCCACACCGATGGTCTCCAGATTGAATACATAGACAAGTTGAGCGGCAGTCTTAATACCATCCACGTCAAACAGTTCATCCGCTATCTCGGGGAAGGCTGTTAATAGAGCCGCCGCCCGCGAGCGTAGTTCCTGACCGTACAGCTCGGGAGGGCTCCCGCAATTCCACAAAGTTGCCAGAGTCATTCCTGCGGTCGGACCCAGGATCTCCCCAAGGGTCTGGCAGGTACCAACGTGGACGGCCAAAGCAGCCCGGTGCAATGTAATGTCGTCGTTATCGTTCATGGGCTCCATCATACCCACGCTAACAAGTCGGAGGGTGTGTGTCCATCGGGTTGTGTCATCTACGTCTCCGGCCTCTGAGGTACAACAAAAAGACCGCCCACTTAGGCGGCCCTTCGCTTTGCCCGCAATATTAGTAGTGTTAGTGTTTAATCACGCCGCCCACAGCAGCGGTTCACTTGCATCCACCCGCATGGCGAAATCCCATTGTGCATAGAGGCCTTGAATCCCATCCGGGTCGCCACATATCGCAGTGTTCCCCCTCAGACCTCTCGATTTCTCTTTAGTCCAACCGCGACTTGCCGGTGTCTAAATCGAACTCAAGCTTCTGCTACCGAGTGCTTATGGCCGTGAACATCTATTGGTCCGCTCCCGTCGGTTCTTGAGTCAGCAGATGGAACTTCGCTCGTAGGCGATAATCGATTCCAGCATCTCCGGCAAGTCCATCTTGGGGCGGTACCCGATCAGGTTTTGAATCTTTGATATATTGGGGAACCTGCGGGCCATGTCTTCGAAATCAGCACCGAAAGCGTCTTCGTACGAGATCAATATAATTTCCGACTGGCTGGCCGTGATTTCCTTAACGATCTGGGCTAGTTCATAAATCGAAATATCTTTGTTGTGGCCGATGTTAAATATCTGTCCATATGCGCCCTGATTCTGCACCAAGGCGATCATGGCGTCGGCGACATCCGCGACCCAGGTGAAAGACCGCCGCTGTGACCCGTCACCGTAGACAGTGATCGGTTCACCGGTAATGGCCTGTCTGACGAACCGTGGGACCACCATCCCATATTGCCCGGACTGCCTGGGTCCAATGGTGTTGAAAAGCCGGACGACAGTTGTCGGCACTCCTTTTTCTTTGTAATAGGCCTGGGCCAAGAACTCGTCAATTATCTTGGAACTGGCGTAACTCCACCGGGACTTGGATGTTGGACCCAAGACCAGATCGTCCTCCTCGCCAAAGAACGGCCGGTCCAGTTTGCCGTAGACCTCGGAGGTCGAAGCGATCAGCACCGGTTTCTGCTGGCGGGCACAAAGCTCCAACACCACCTCCGTGGCCTGAATGTTGATCTCGATGGTGCGGACTGGTTGCTCAACGATCAGCCGTACACCAACGGCGGCGGCCAAGTGGAAGACCACGTCAGCCAAATCGACCAGTTCCAACATCAGCGGCCGGTTCATGACCGTGTCGAGCACGTACGAAAAGGACGGATTTTCTTTGAGATGTTGAACGTTCTTCATTGCGCCGGTGGAGAGGTCATCGATAACCCGCACCTCATCGCCGTTCCTCAGTAATGCTTCGGCCAGGTGTGAGCCGATGAAGCCGCCACCACCGGTTATGAGAGCTTTCACGTTTGCCTCCAACTAAGGTTCCCCAAACCGGCCGACGAATCCCGGCGTTGCCACCGAACCGCGGTCTACCGGCCAAGTCGACGACATTATCCCTCATCCACCGTTTAGAAGCCGAAGGGCGGGATGGCGGGAAGTTGGTCGGATGGCAGGCCCGGAACAGCAGACAGTGGTAGATACGGATAATTAATCTTCTACGGGATCAGTCCAAACCGTCACACCCTATATTCTCCCCATCGATAATTGGCTTCGTTTCGTAAAATCCCCGGAGAACAGGCCGCGAGGTTGTCTGCACGATTTCCCCGGACAAACCACCCATGTTGACCCATAATATGGGCGTTATGGGGTCCGCCAATCAACTACCAGGGTCATCCAATTTCCTCTGGATGCAGGCCGGCCGCGGCGCAAATCGGCGGCTTTGAGTTCCGATCAGGCGCATTGGGACTGGCCTCGCCGGTCACGGCTGTAATTAGTTCGCCGTGTTATGTAAAATAGTTTCTAGGCCACAAACGGCCCCACCAACGTACACCGTCGCGTGGTCGTTGGACGAAAGTCGAGGTTATATCATATTCCCCTACAAGGAGAATGGCTGTAAAAGGCGGAGCTAAAGTGGACCACCTGGACGGATTGACCGCCTGACATTGTGGCGGTTGAAAAATGTACCGTCCTCTGCCATCCATAGGTTCGAAGTCGTGCTTATGGGTGGTGGGATGGATGTACCAGGTGGACGTGTATCTACGGATCCGACGGGCGGTGATGGTGGATGGGATGAGCATCCGGGAGGTCTCCCGGGTGTTCGGGTTGCACCGGGACACGGTGCGCAAGATTCTGGCCTACTCAGCGCCGCCGGGCTACCGGCGACAGACTCCGCCCCGGCGTCCTAAGCTGGAGCCCTTCACCGCCGTCATCGACCAAATCCTGGTAGACGACCTCAAGCGTCCCAGGAAGCAGCGCCACACAGCCCAGCGGATCTTCCAGCGGCTCAGGGACGAGCATGGGTTCGGCGGCCAGTACACCATAGTCAAGGACTACGTAAGGGAGCACCGCCGCCGGTCGCAGGAGATGTTCGTCCCTCTGTCTCATCCGCCGGGCCACGCCCAGTGCGACTTTGGCGAGGCCCTGGTGATCATTGGCGGGGTGGAACAGAAAGCCCACTGCTTCGTCCTGGACCTGCCCCATAGCGACGGATGCTTCGTCAAGGCTTACCCGGCCGAGACCACCGAGGCCTTCCTGGACGGCCATGTCTCGGCCTTCGCATTCCTGGGCGGAGTGCCGCAGAGCATCCTGTACGACAACACCAAGCTGGCGGTGGCCAGGATCCTGGGGGATGGACGCCGTAAACGCACCCGGGCCTTCACGGAACTCCAGTCCCACTACCTGTTCTCGGACCGGTTCGGCCGTCCCGGCAAGGGCAACGACAAGGGGAAGGTCGAGGGGATGGTCGGCTATATGCGGCGCAACTTCCTGGTGCCGGTCCCGTCCTTCGAGAGCTTTGAGGCGCTGAACGCCCACCTGGAGCGTCGCTGCCTGGCGCGGATGGATGCCAGGCTGAGGGGCCACTCAGAGAGCATAGGCCAGCGGATGGAACGGGACCTGGAGGCCCTGCTGCCTCTGCCGGCGGTGGCCTACGACGCCTGCGAGAAGCAGGCAGGCCGGGTGAGTTCGCTGTCGCTGGTGAGGTACAGGACCAACGATTACTCGGCCCCGGTGGCCTACGGGCACCGGGACGTTCTGGTAAAAGGCTACGTGGACCGGGTGGTCATCAGTTGCGGGTCCGAGGTCATCGCCCGCCATCACCGCTCCTACCAGCGGGATGATTTTGTGTTCGACCCCGTCCACTACCTGCCCCTGCTGGAGCAGAAGACGGCGGCCCTGGACCAGGCCGCTCCCCTGCAGGGATGGGACCTTCCCGAGGAGTTTGCCACGCTGCGCCGGTTGCTGGAGTCCCGCATGGGACGAAGGGGCAAGCGGGAGTTCGTCCAGGTACTGCGGCTATTCGAGCATTTTTCGCCTGGGGAGGTCCACGCCGCGGTTCGGGATGCCATCCGGTTGGGGGCTTTGAGCTTCGACGCGGTGAAGCATCTGGTGCTCTGCCGGCTGGAGGGCCGGCCGCCCCGCCTCGACCTGGAACTCTATCCCTACTTGCCCCAGGTGCGGGTCAGTATCACTTCCGCCGGGGAGTACATGACATTGCTGTCGGGGAGGGCGGCATGAACAGCCGGTCCACGCTGCTGCTGGAACACCATCTGAAGGAACTGAAGCTGCCCAGCTTCTTCCGGGAATACGGGAAGATGGCGGCCCAGTGCGCCGCCGAGGGAGTGGACCACCCGGGGTACCTGCTCAGGCTCGCCGAACTGGAACTCATCGACCGCCACCAGCGCATGGTGGAGCGGCGGATCCGGTCCGCCCGCTTCCCTGCCGTCAAGACCTTCGACACCTTCGACTTTACGGCCATCCCGTCGGTGAACAAGGCGCTGGTGATGGAGTTGGCCCGCTGCGAATACGTCCAAAACCGGGAGAACGTCATCGCCCTCGGCAACAGCGGCACCGGCAAGACCCACGTGGCCCTGGGACTGGGCCTGGCCGCCTGCCAGAAAGGGATGTCCGTGGGCTTCACCACCGCCGCCGCCCTGGTCCACGAGTTGATGGAGGCCCGGGATGAAAGACGTCTGCTCAGCCTCCAGAGACAACTTTCCCGCCTCAGCCTGCTGATCATCGACGAACTGGGCTTCGTGCCCCTGTCACCCACCGGGGCGGAACTGCTCTTCGAGGTCTTCAGCCAGCGCTACGAGCGGGGCTCAATCCTGGTGACCACCAACCTTCCCTTCGACGAGTGGACCGAGGTCTTCGGGTCGGAGAGGCTCACCGGGGCCCTGCTGGACCGCCTCACCCACCACGTCCACATCCTGGAGATGAACGGCGAGAGCTACCGGCTCAAGCGTAGCAGAGAGGGAGTTGCCTCCCAAACTCAAGACAAGCCTCACGAAGAATAGGTAGCATCAAGACCTTCCTGCCTGTCCTCTGCTGACCCACCCGTAAGCAGGCCATTTCCCTCAACAAGTGGTGCGGACATTTATGCTGGCCAGTTAGCTCGGACTTTTTCGCTGAACATGAACACACCAGGTGGTACAGTTTTACTCCGCCCCAGTGGCCCAACATGCCTCCGCCATTGACAGAAGACGTGTATTGTGAACCTGGACCCAATGGACTACAGGCACGGGGTAGCCGACCGGCAGAATAGAGAGATTCTTCGACCCGTGGCCGACGTGTCACGCCCAACGGCCACACGAGTCGAAAAGTATACCAATGTGCGGAATTTGCGGATTCTACAGCATAAAACCCGGCGGCGAAGCCCTTTCGACGCTCGACAGAATGGCTTCGACTCTGGTCCACCGAGGCCCCGATGGCACCGGAATGTGGCTGGCCGTCGATCAGACTGCTGGACTGGCCAACACCAGGCTGGCGGTCATCGACATAGTAGGCGGCAAACAACCCATGGAGTCGGCCGACGGACGCTATGTCCTGGCCTTTAACGGACGCTATGTCCTGGCCTTTAATGGAGAGATTTACAATTTCAAATCAATTCGTTCCGAACTAGAAAGCAACGGCTACCGGTTCCGGACGAGGTCCGATACCGAAGTCATACTTGTTGCTTACCAATGCTGGGGTAGCGCCTTTTTGGACCGACTGCACGGAATGTTCGCGCTGGCCCTCTACGATAACGAAACAGGAGAGCTATTTCTCGCCAGGGACCGGACGGGCATCAAGCCACTTTATTATCATGCTGGACCCAACGGCGTTTACTTTGGGTCGGAGTTGAAGTCGATCCTTAGTGTGGCGGAGGTGCCCCGGCGCTTGAACTTTGAAGCTCTGGCGGATTTCTTTGTCCTCAGCTACCCGGTCCTGCCAAAAACCTTCTTCCGTGACATTCACGAGGTGGAACCCGGTTCATGGCTAAAGGCTGGCAAGCACGGGATCGAAACCGGAAGGTTCTGGCAATGGCAGAGGGATCCAACCGATCTCGATAGCTCCGCAGCCGTGGCTGATGCGGAGGCAGCAATTGCGATCAGCCTAGAGGAGCATCTCGTTTCTGACGTGCCGGTAGGCGCGTTTCTTAGCGGCGGGATCGACTCGTCTGTTTTGGTGGCCATGCTGGTCAAGGTGCTGGGGAAAAAGGAAATCGACACGTTCAACGTCGCTTTTGGGGAGTCGTCTTACGATGAATCTGCTTATGCCCGGGCGGTTTCCAAGCACCTAGGAACCCGGCACCATGAGATTGTGGTTGATTCCTCTTGCCCGGATATTGCCATGGTCGATGAGATTCTCCTTCAGTTTGACCAGCCCTTTGGTGATTCCTCCGCCATTCCCACCTTTTTGATGTGCCGTGAAACACGCAAATTCGTAAAGGTCTGCATCGGAGGAGATGGCGGAGACGAGATGTTCGGCGGCTACCCCCGGTTTAGGCATGCCGACATGGCGCGACGTGTTGGCGTCTTGCCCGGATGGTGTATAACTGGGCTCCGCGGCGCGATGGGCGGAGTCCAACGCTTCGCACCCAATACCTACCGCAAGAGTCAAAGATTTCTACGAGCCGCGCGTTTGAGAGACGAGGGGCGGCTTCTGGCTCTGTCCGCATACCTGTGGCCAGAGGACTTATCCGCCGTACTCGCCCCCGGCGCCTGCCAATCGGTGGGGGATTACTCACCAGCGCTATCTCCCACTGCGGTCGGTATGAAGGATCCGGGAGGACCGCAATTTATCGATTCGACGATTAAATACGCTTTGCCGGGTGATTACTTGCGTAAAGTGGACATGATGAGCAGTGCCCACGGCCTGGAAGTACGAGTACCTTATCTCGGGGAGTCCGTACTCGAATTCGCGGCCCAGATTCCGGATGACATGAAATATTCCGTCCGGACCAACAAGATTCTTCTGCGCAAGATCGCCGCCAAATATCTTCCCAGCAGTATCTTACAGACTCCGAAAAGAGGGTTTGGTATTCCACTGGACTCCTGGCTGGGGCCGGCCGGCCGAGGGGAGGTTGCGGCAATGCTCGGCTCGCCAGGAGCCAGAATCCGCGACCTGGTTTCCCCGGCTTACGTAAGCGTGTTACTGTCCCAGTTCGTCAATCACGTCTGGGACCCAGCTAAACGCAGCCGGTTCAACCTATACCAGCAAGTTTACTTCCTTTGGTCATTGGAAAAATGGCTGGAACGCTGGAACCCGCAAATTCGGTAAATTCAAGTGTGAAGCCGGAGGGACGGCCTCTTAGGTGCGTCCGGCCGCTACACTTCTACGAGGATTTTGACCGGCCAGCGTCACCTTTAGGGCGGTAGGGCGAACAGCATGCCATTGCAAACGGATTCCTACGCCGAACAGGCTCTGTACATCTTGGTAAAGGTCCCGGATGACTACCTTCCCAAGGCGGAGTACGCCTTGTACGTTCTCTCCTTAATTTGGGGTATCCCGATCCAAGTCGTCTACCAGCCTTCAGAGAGACCCATTGATGTGGTGTACGGGCCAGGAAACGAACCGACGGAGGCGGACGGTCCATTGCACATCCCATTCGACCCCGATTGCTACGACCCTCTGGTGCCATTCCGGGCTCTGGAGGCTGGTGGCTTTGAACTCTGGGCCAAAGCCGGTGACAGCAGCCCGCCCGACCTTGTCGGCGGATCGTATCGGCTCCTTCTCCTTCTCGACGAACAGCAGGTGGCCGAAGAGGCACGAGACCGCCGGGGAATATTCCTCAATGCGGCCCTTCCAGAAGAGCGCCGGAAAGCGGCAGGCGTTCCTTTCGTTGAACAACACGCCGAATCTCTGTTTTCCGAGCTGGCGGCCCGAAAGCCGGGACTAAAACATGCCAGACTTCCGCGCTGGCCCAATGGAAAAAAGTATGCGGTGGTCCTGACGCATGACACGGATGCAGTCCATGTGGGCGCACCGAAGGAACTCCTATACAACTTGGGCAAATTCGTCATCCGGAGGGATGCGACTCATTTCCAGATGCTTCGGGAAGGCCTGAGATTCTGGGGACGCCCTTCTGAAAACCCATTCTTCGCTTTTCCGCAGTGGAGAGAATTCGAAGAGGAAAAGGATATTCGGAGCTGTTTCTTCCTTTTCACACAGCCCAAGGGCGCCGGAATCGATCTCAACGATTGCAGATCGACTGTTACCAACCAGAAGATCGATTGGAACCTGATACGTGAGCTACATGACGATGGATGGGAAATCGGGTTACACGCTTCCATCAATGCGAAGTCGAATCTGGACCATTTCATCAAGTCCAAGGATGATGTGGAGCAGCTCCTGCAACGTCCGATTCGAGGGCTTCGTCACCACTACTGGGCTCTCGACTGGCGCCGACCGCACCGGACCTTCCGGATGCACATAAACGCAGGATTCCGGTATGATACGTCAATTTCCTCTCGGGATGCCCCAGGCCTGCGGTCAGGGACCTCTCTACCCTACGCGCCCTATGACCCCGAGCGAGAGAAGCCCCTGGACATATATGAATTACCCACGGCTATTATGGACGGCCACGTTATACTCGACCGCAACCAAGTGCCACCGGCGGTAGAAGCTGGACGACGGGTCATGGACACCATCAAACACGTCGGCGGCATGGCGGTTTTGGATTGGCACACTGAAACCGGCTGCGACCGCCTAAACTACACGAACTTCTTCTCCATCCTAAAAAGCATCGTCGCCCCCTACCTGGGCGATTCGGACGCCTGGATCGCGACTCCATGGGAGATAACCTCTCATTGGCATCAAAGGTCGCTGAAACTACAAGGAATGTCGGGCTCGAAGAGGTGAAGAAACGACTCACAGTCGGCGTCCTAGGGATGCCCGACAACCAAAATACGCGCGAGTTACTGGCTCATTTGGACGCCGAAAGCGTCCCATTTGATTTCGTTATTTACTGGAAGCCGTCCTTCCGCGCGAACCTCCGGCGGCTCCGCCGAAAGCTCAGGGGGGCGGGAGTCGGACCAACTTTACAGCGTGTGCGTTACGCCACCTTTAGCAAGCAAAAGGGGCACGAATCAGGTAGCCCAAAGACGCGTAAGTCACACCGGGAGTACTTCGTTCCAAGCCACAACTCGGCGGAGTGTAGACAGATTCTGAGCCATGAAGCTCCCGATTGCCTGCTGCTGGCTACGGACGCCATCGTTGGCAAGGCCACCCTTCGGATCCCTCGATTGGCAGTTTTAAATGCCCATCCGGGTTGGCTGCCCACGTACCGAGGCCTTGGGAGCCAGCTGTATCAAATGGAAGATGGATGGCTCCCAGCTGCAACGATTCACTCCGTGGATGAGGGTATAGACACCGGACCCGTGATTCTCAGAGAGCAGGTAATGGTGGAGCCGACAACCGGGATCGACGGTATAGAGACGCAGGTGCAAAAACACAGGCTGCAGCTTCTCACCCGGGTCATCGGGATGTTTGAGCAGGGTGGCGTGAGATACATTGACACCTTTGCTGAGCCCAGCGGGATGACGCGAGGCATGCAACTCGGCCGCCGGAGAAAACTGGACGTAGATCTTCGAAGCGGTCGGCTGGCTTTACGTCCCTTCCCTGAAACGGAGGTCACTCCGGGCTAATGGAACCTCTACAGCGGCAACGAGAAGGCGCTACCGCATGAAAAAAGAAGCAGCAGACGGCCGCCTCCTCTCGGACTTGCGTGTTTTCTTCATAGTGGCGGGCAGCGGGGAAGGGTCCTCGATGATCTTTGTTAGGAGACAGATACAGGCCCTACGAGATAGCGGAGTCGACACGTGGGTGTTCTACCTGTCTTCTCGTACCTCGTTACCACTCCTGGTTCAAGAATGGCGAAGGGTACGAAAAGAGATCGCAGAGTTTCAGCCAGATTTGGTGCATTCCCAATTCGGCACTGTTACTGCATTGTTTGCCACCTTCGCCACCACATCGCCGATTGTAGTCACCTATCGCGGGAGCGATCTGAACTGGGTCAGCACGACCCACTGGCTGCGGAGGTTAAGTGCTCATCTTTTTTCGCAGTGGGCGGTGCTGCGGGCCAAGCGAATAATCTGCGTGAGCCCGCAGTTGGTCGAAAAGCTATGGTGGCGCAAGGACACGGCGGTGGTCATTCCCAGCGGCATAGATACTAAGGTTTTCTATCCTCGGGACCAAGACCAGGCCCGCTCTGAGCTCGGGTGGGACCCACAGGAGAAGGCGGTCCTATTCAACGCCAGCGGCAGCCCAAAAATCAAGCGCTTGGATTTGGCGGAGGCCGCAGTGGACGTGGCCCAGGATTTGACCGGTGCTATCCGTTTCGAGGTATTAGACGGTGGCACCGACCCGGCCCTCGTACCCTTGCTCATGAACGCCGCCGACTGCCTGTTGCTCACCAGCGACAGCGAGGGCTCTCCCAACGTGGTCAAGGAGGCCATAGCCTGCAACCTGCCCGTAGTGACAGTGGCCGTAGGAGATGTTCGAGAGCGATTAAACGGCGTCGTGCCGTCGATGATCGTAGACCGGGACCCTGGTTGCATCGGCCGGGCCTTGGCCGCCATCCTAGATCGCCGGGAGAGATCCAACGGAGCTCAATACTCGCAGGACTTCAGCATGGACGAGACTACCGCCAGGCACCTTGCCTTGTACGACGATCTGTTACAGCGCCCAGTAGATAGCCCACTTCCTTCAGCATTCCGGCGGCGGAAGTGAATTTGATCTCCGAATGGATTCAATATTAGCCGTATATGTCCCTCAACGATGACTGCCTTTAATTTCGCACCAACTAGTGTCCTAGTACTGGCCGCTCATACCGATGACGAAATATGGTCTGCCGGGACCATCGTCCGGCTTTTGGAGGAAGGCGCCACGGTGAACGTCGCCTGCTTTTCGGCCTGCGAGGAATCGGTCCCGGAGGACTTTGATAGAGATGTACTCAAGCGAGAAGCCTTGACGGCTATCACGACGCTAGGGCTCCCAGAGGACAACTTGATCCTCTTCGATTTTAGAGTCCGTAACTTCCCCCAACACCGCCAGGAAATACTCGAATCGTTGGTGAAATTAAAGAGGACTTTTAATCCAAGCCTGGTTCTGCTGCCATCGTCCCTCGACTTCCACCAGGACCACGAGGTCATAGCCGCCGAAGGTCTTAGGGCCTTCCAGCAGTGTTCGATCCTAGGGTATGAACGCGCCAAGAATACCATGCCCCCCCGAAACGTCTATTTCGTCAAGCTGGAAGAACGGCATTTGGCCAAGAAGATAGAAAGTCTCCAATGCTACCAGTCCCAGTATTTTCGGAGTGGAATGAACCCCGACGCCGTTTCGGGGTTCGCCAAGGTCCGGGGCGCCCAGATAAACACCTACGCGGCCGAAGCTTTCGAACCAATCAGGCTGATTACCTGAATCGCCTCATTTTCACAAGGTCCAGATCGACGTGATCACCGACGATAAAGTGTCAAAAACAATACCGCAGGATGGGGAGATGCCCTTTGTTTCCGTGGTGGTGCCGTGCCGCAACGAAGAGGATCACATCGGACCGTGCCTCGAATCCATCCTCGCTAGCGACTACCCCGCCGACAAGCTCGAAATCCTCGTTGTGGACGGGGAAAGTCGAGACGCCACAGCGAGTATCGGCAGTCAATACGCGCAAAGGCATGCCAACATAAAGCTGCTGAACAACCCCAAGCGGATCATACCCTCGGCGCTGAACATCGGTATCCGGGCTGCCGTGGGCGATGTGGTCATGCAAGCGAGTGCGCACGCCACTTACGACTCTCGCTATATCCCCGACTGCATCAACGGACTCGCCGAGTTCGACGCTGATCTGGTGGGCGGAGTGCTGCGGACCCAGGCCAACGGGACTACCACCGTGGCTAAGGCCATCGCAATGACCTATTCCCACCCCTTCGGTGCCGGCAACGCCCGATTCAGGATCGGCTCCTCGACCCTTCGCTTCGCGGACGCGGTGTTCGCCGGTTGCTTCAAGCGTGATGTCTTCCGGAATGTTGGCCTTTTCAATGAGGATATGGTGCGCAGTTCCGATATCGAGATGAATACTCGGCTTCGAAAGTCTGGGGGGCGGATACTGCTAATTCCCGAAGCCTCAACGGACTACTACCCCAGCGGCACACTACCGGCCTTTTGGCAGCACAACTTCCACGACGGTCTCTGGGCCACCTATCCGCTTAAGTTCGGGGCCTGGGTACTCTCCTGGAGGCACCTTGTTCCCTTGGCCTTTGTGGCCACATTGACCGTTTTCGGCGCCCTTGCGTTCTTCTCGACAGCAATGTTGTGGCTCTTTTTAGCGGCGGCCGGGGCTTATGTCGTCGCCAGCGGTCTCTCGACCATACAAATCGTCTGGCGACAACGCGATCCGAAGTTGTTGGCAGTTTTACCCATTACTTTCGCGGCCCGCCACGTGGCCTACGGCCTGGGGTCGATCGCCGGGCTGGCCTGGGCGCTAACGTCCAAACGCTTCTGGGCGGGGCTCTTGGCCGGTGCCCGTTCGGGCCAAATAAGACCCGGTAAAAAATGATTTACCCGCTGATAAAACGGACTTTCGACTTCACCTTCGCCACACTGGCGTTGGCGGCGTTGACGCCTCTGTTTGTCCCGATCGGCATCTGGATCAAGCTCGACTCCAAAGGCCCGGTCTTCTACCGGGGAGAGCGGGTGGGGTTTCGCTCGGCCACCTTCCGCCTGTGGAAGTTCCGCAGCATGGTGACCGACGCCGACCGCATTGGCGGCCCATCCTCCGGCGACGACGACCCTCGCATTACCAAAGCCGGAAGAATTTTGCGGCGGTACAAACTGGACGAACTGCCACAGTTGATGAACGTGATTAAAGGGGAAATGAGCCTGGTGGGCCCACGGCCGGAAGTCCCCGAAGAGGTCGCCCTATACTCCGAAGAGGAGCAAGCCCTGCTGTCGGTTCGGCCGGGAATCACAGACTACGCCTCCATCAAGTTCAGCGACGAGGGTAAAATCCTCACTGGCAGCGCCGAACCCCATGAGACATACCGGGAATTGATCCGGCCCGGGAAGATGCAATTGGGTCTGGAATACGTGGGACGCGCGTCGCTCTGGACCGATTTCAAGATATTGTGGCAGACTTTCACCGAGTTGGTGGCCAGCAGATTACAGCTGCGCGCATACATCAACTCAATCAAGTTCTTGAACCGCATCAATTTCCTCAAGACTAGGGAATAGGGCACATGAAACAATACGTAAAGGACCTGGAAGAACTCAAGGCATTTGCCAACCGAGTCCGCCGTCACGTCGTTGAGATGACCCACCGCAGCGGAGCATCTCACATCGGCACGTCCTTCTCGATGACCGAGCTACTGACGGTCCTGTACAACGGGGTACTCCAGGTCGATCCGGCCAACCCCAACCGGCAGCTGCGGGACCGGTTCATATTGAGCAAGGGACACGGTTGCGCGGCGTTCTATGCAACCCTGGCGGAATGCGGCTTTTTCCCCGTGGAACGGCTGGAAACCTTCTTCCAGAACGGCTCTACGCTGGTCGGACACGCTACCCACAAGGGAATACCGGGTGTGGAACTGTCCACCGGCTCGTTGGGGCACGGGCTTCCCGTAGCAACGGGTATGGCGCTCTACGCCAAGCGGAACAACCAGCCCTACCGGGTCTTCGCCATCCTGAGCGACGGGGAGTGCGACGAAGGCTCGATATGGGAAGCCGCGCTATTCGCCGGCCACCACAAGCTGGACAACCTGACAGTTATCGTCGACTACAACAAAATCCAAAGCCTGGACCGGGTTGAAGAAGTGCTCGATCTGGAGCCTCTGGCTGCCAAGTGGGCCGCCTTTCAATGGTCGGTACGTGAAATCGATGGCCACAATTTGGGCGAAATCGACAGCGTCTTGGGGGACGTACCGGTTGCCACCGGCAAGCCCAGCTGTATCATTGCCCATACGGTCAAAGGCAAGGGCGTCAGCTTCATGGAAGACAAACTGTTATGGCACTACCGGTCGCCCGACGAAGACGAATATGGCCTGGCCCTGTCCGAACTGGAGAGCCCCCTATGAGGACCGCCTTCATCCGCACCTTGGAAGAGGTGGCGGCGCAGGACGATCGCGTGATGCTGGTGGTAGGTGACCTGGGCTTTGGAGTGACGGGCAACTTTGCAGAGCGCTTTCCCAACCGGTTTATTAATGCCGGCGTGGCGGAGCAGAACATGACGGGCATCGCCGCCGGCATGGCGCTGTCCGGAGGAGTGGTGTTCACCTACTCCATCGGCAATTTCCCTACCCTCCGTTGCTTGGAACAGATCCGAAATGACGTTTGCTATCACAACGCCGACGTCAAGGTGGTGGCAGTGGGCGGCGGGTTCGTCTACGGCTCTTTGGGAATGACCCACCACGCTACAGAGGACTTGGCCATCATGCGTGCCTTACCCAACATGACGGTGGTGGCGCCAGGGGACCCGGTGGAAGCCGCTGCCGCCACCCGGGCGATCATCGACCGACCCGGCCCCTGCTATTTGCGGCTGGGCCGCGCCGGAGAGGCGACGGTGCACCAGGGCGAAATCGATTTCCAGATCGGCAAGTCGATTCAGCTTACAGACGGGGCCGGCTTAACCCTGATTTCCACCGGAGGAATGCTCCCTACCGCTGCGACCGTGGCTGAGCAGCTAACGCAGCACGGCGTCACCACCAGGCTCATTAGTATGCACACGGTGCGGCCCCTGGACACCGAGGCGGTCTTGGCAGCGGCGCGGGAGACCGGCGCGATTGCTACCTTGGAAGAGCACAGCAAGATAGGGGGTTTGGGCGGTGCCGTCGCTGAAGTCCTGGCCGAATGCACCGAACGCCGGGTACCGTTCACCCGATTGGGTGTGGACTCAGATTTCGCTCAGACCGCCGGCGATCAGGATTACCTGCGTTCATCCTTTGGCCTGGCGCCAAAAACCGTGCTCGAACGCCTCCTGCGCCTGGTCTATTAGGCGGGCGATTATCACGGAGCTATCGATACGCGCGTCAAAAATATCACCAGACCTGCGGTAGTCCGATGGAGTCTACACTGGACACGCCCAAATTTCGGCCGGCCCGTTGCGCCCGCGAACGTCTTTGGTCCGGTCCGCCGAAGCCATGACCGCAGGGTCTAATCGGACGCCGGGGCCGTCGCTAGGCCATTCCCTTAACAACATGGAGCCGGAGGAAGAGTAGTGGCCTGGAGAGTACGCTATATCGATGACCCCGCTTCTTATCAGAAGATGCGCGACGAGATTCTGGGCGTTGTTGACCACACCCTGTCGCAAGGCGACGTCATGCTCCGGCATCAGTTGAGCGATTTCGAGGCCAACTTCGCCAGCTTCGTGGGCACCAGGTACGCGGTCGGTGTGAATAACTGCACGGACGCCTTACACCTGTCCCTCCGCGCCGCCGGAATCGGCCCCGGCGACGAGGTCATTACCGTTTCTCATACCATGGTGGCCACTGCGGCGGCAATTCACCACGCCGGCGCAACACCTGTCTTGGTGGACATCGGGGAAGACCACAACATGGACGCCGGCACTATCGAATCGGCAATCACCCACCGTACCAAGGCCATCATGCCGGTGCACCTCAATGGCCGGGTGTGCGACATGGGCCGGATAATGCCAATCGCAGAGGCTAACGGCCTGTTGGTCATTGAGGACGCAGCCCAAGCGCTGGGCGCCTCTTTCGACTGTGAAAACGCGGGCTCGTTCGGTTTGGCCGGGTGCTTCAGCTTCTATCCCGCCAAGCTGCTGGGCGCCTTCGGCGACGGCGGGGCGGTGGTAACCGACAGCGAGGAGATAGCCGAAAAGATCAAGCTATTGCGCAACCATGGCCGAATGCCCGATGGAGATGTCTCCGGCTGGTCGTTCAATTCTCGCTTGGACAACCTTCATGCCGCAATCTTAGACGTCAAGCTAAAGCATTTGCCTTCGTGGACCCGGCGCAGGCGCGACATCGCCGACATTTACTCAAGTGGGCTGGCTAGCCTCCCGCAGTTACGTCTCCCGCCCCCTCCCGTTCACGAGGGACCCTTCCACGACGTATTCCAAAACTACGAGATTGAAGCGGAAAACCGGGAAGGCCTGGTAACCCATCTCACCGGGGCGGGGGTGGAGACCATGATTTCGTGGGGTGGGAGAGGCGTCCACCAGTTCACAGCATTGGGCCTAACGCTCCACCGCCTTCCCCGGACGGAGCGGATGTTCGAACGGGTACTAATGTTGCCCATGCACCCCGAATTGGATGATTCCGATGTCGAGTATGTGGTACAAAGCGTGCGGGAGTTCTACGACGAATGAGCCTGAGACCACCAGCTTTGGGGACCGACTACTACACGGTGACCGAGGTCCCGAGCCTCGGGGCCAGCGAGGAGCAGTTGCAGCGCCTGCAACACCGGTACCGGATCGCAGCCCAGTACTGCCAGGACAAAAGGGTGCTCGAGGTGGCCTGCGGCCCGGGCCTCGGCCTGGGCAGCCTGGCCCGAGGCGCGGCCCGCGTGGTCGGCGGCGATTACAGCGGTAGGCTCGTCCGCATGGCCAAGGGCCACTATCGTGACCGTTTGGACCTGGTCCAACTGGACGCCCACCAGTTGCCCTTTAGGGACGACGCTTTCGATACCGTAATCCTGTTCGAGGCGCTCTACTACCTCCACTCGCTGGAGGGGTTCCTCCGGGAGTGCCGCCGCATTTTGGCTGCGGACGGCATTCTGGTTCTGTGTTCGGTGAACAAGGAGTGGTCGGATTTTAACCCCAGTCCTTACCACACCGTCTACTACTCCGCGCCGGAATTGGCCGGCCTGCTACGGGCCAACGGCTTCGAGCCCGACGTGTTCGGCGCCTTCCCAACTGCGGCTCATTCTCTATCGGACCTAACGGTATCCCTGATCAAACGCACTGCGGTTAAGTTCCATCTGATACCCCGCGCCATGAAAAGCAAGAAATGGCTGAAGCGAATATTCTTCGGCAAACTGGTTCCCCTCCCGGCCGAGCTGGACGTACCCCCGGTGCCAGGCCAACAGTTGACACGTCTTTCCGACCAGGAACCCGACCCAACCTACAAGGTCTTGTACGCCATCGGCCGCCCCCCGGTAAACAAATCCAGCAACGGACGCCCTCAGTCAACGTTCGAGGCCCCTTCGCCAAACTTTACCAACGGGCACCCAGATATGGAGCGGCTCCTATAGTCCGAGTCTTCAGGCCTAATCGATCGGCCAATTGGGTAAACGAATTCGCGACGGCGCCAATATCCATGGTAACGACACAAGGCGCCCGGCAGGCTGGGATAGAGACCGAGAGGCGTCCTGTTACCCAGAAGCTCCGCTACCAAAAAGGAGACTAGATGAAAGCGTTCATCACTGGGGGAGCCGGCTTCATTGGTTCACACCTAGCCGAAGCCCTGGTCGAAGCCGGACATGATACATTCGTGGTCGACGATTTTTCTACGGGCACTTCCGCGAATGTCGAGCCGATCGTGAACCACCCTATGTTCCACTGTTGCCACGGCTCGGTTATGGACGACGAGCTCATGAGGGAGTTGGTCGATGGGTGCGACGTTATTTTTCATCTAGCCGCGGCGGTGGGGTGAAGATGGCCATAGACAGCCCGCTGTACACCCACCAAACGAACGTCGATGGGACAGCGAAAGTCCTGAGCCTGGCCCATGAGAAAAGACGAAAAGTAATTTTGATGTCCTCCTCAGAGGTCTACGGAGACACCAAGGAAATTCCATTCCGGGAAGACGGCCATATATTGCTACATTCAGCGTCGAAGAGCCGTTGGAGTTATGCATGGTCCAAGGCGATGGCCGAATGTTTAGCCATGGCCTATTGGCACGAACACCGGCTCCCGGTGGTGGTCGTACGCCCGTTCAATGTCGTCGGCCCCCGTCAAAGCGGCCGCTACGGTATGGGCATGCCCCGGTTGGTGCACCAAGCGATTACTGGCGCCCCCTTGACCATCTATGGAGACGGCCAGCAATCTCGTTGTTTCTCACACATCGCCGACGTCGTGCGGGGAATGATCGGTCTCGCTCAGCACCCCGAAACTGCCGGTAACATATTCAACATCGGAAACGACCAGGAAGTCACCATCGAATCTTTGGTATTTCTGATCAAGGAGCTGGCCGAAAGCGAATCACCTACCGAATACATACCTTATAACCAAGTGTATGAAGAGCGGTTCGCCGACATCCAAAGAAGGATTCCGGATCTAACCAAGATACGCGATTTCATCGGTTACAGGGCAACACACGACCTCACCGCAATAATCAGGTCGGTCATCGATTATCAGCGGTCGCAAGACCCAGTCTCGTCCGGGTAGACTTTGGCCGCAGCTTCACTCCTTCGCTGTGTATAAATCCTCGGACGCGAAAATCGAGTTGTACTGAGAGCGTTCCAGACATTGATGTTGAATTTCCAATGATGCCGGTTGAGTCCCGCCGTGGCTGATAGGCCGAGAACAAACAAGGCAACCCGCAACCGTGGATTGCCCGTTTCCATCGGCCTGGCGTTGGCCGTCTTGATCGGGCTGTGGCTCGTAAGTAGATTGGATGGAATCCAACCCGTCAGCTTCGGCTATCACGTTACCGCGGCGCCATCGATCGCCTTCGATACAGCGTCCTCCAGCGGCAGCGAATCGTCTACGCTGCCCACCGTCAACGTGTCCCTTTCGGGGACCGCCACGGGGCACGACGTGACCGTGGACTACGCGGTCACCGGCGGCACGGCGACAGGCGGGGGGACGGACTTCACTCTGCCGTCAGGAACCTTAACGTTCACCTCGGGAAGCACCACGGAAAGCATCTCAATTTCCGTCACTGATGATTCCGGGATAGAGTCGGATGAGACCATCGAGATTACGCTTTCGAATGCCGACGAAGGTAGTCTGGGCGCTACTACGGTTCACACATACACGATTGAAGACGACGACGCTCTGCCCACTGTAGCTTTCGATGCCGCTTCTTCCAGCGGGTCCGAAGGCACTACCCCGGTTTCATTGGGCGTTTCCCTATCGGCCTCATCGCCGTCAACGGTAACGGTCGATTTCGCAGTCACCGGCGGCTCGGCCATCGGTGGAGGGGTCGATTTTACTCTCGCCAGCGGGACTCTTACCTTCAACCCTGGAATTACCGCCCAGAGCATCTCAGTGTCCATCAATAACGACGCGTTGGATGAGTCCAACGAGACCATCGAGATTACGCTTTCCGATCCCGGCAACGCCACATACACGATAGAGGACGATGACGCAGCCGCAGCAGTGGAAGATGAGGGAGCTGCTGCCGACACAGGCGCAGGGGCAGGCGGCGGCGCGGCAGGCGGCGGTGGCGGGGGGGCAGATGGCGGTGGCAGTGGGGCAGCTGGGGGGAGCGCCTCGGACATAGCCGACATCATCGATCAGAGTGGCGATGACGGCTTGGGCGCCGAAGAAGTCAGCGAGATCGCCGACATCATTACCGACGTGGCAGCCGGCGGCGATACCGGTCAGCAAGAAGCCGTCGCCGACTTGGTTACCGACCTAGCGCTTTCCACCAACTCCGAGGATAACGACGCCGTAGCCGACTTGGTCACCGACCTAGCTCTTTCCACCGAGTCCGATCAAAATGACGCTGTTGCCGACTTGATTACCGACCTGGCTCTTTCCACCGAGTCCGATCAAAATGACGCTGTTGCCGACTTGATTACCGACCTGGCCGTTTCCACCGAGTCCGATCAAAATGACGCTGTTGCCGACTTGGTGACCGACCTGGCCGTTTCCACCGACTCGGGTCAGAATGACGCCGTGGCCAACATCATTACCGACCTGGCCGTTTCCACCGACTCGGGAATGACGCCAGCCAACATCATTACCGACCTGGCCGTTTCCATGACGCCGTTGCCAACATCAGAATGACGCCGTTGCCAACATCATTACCGACTCGGGCCAGGCCGTTTCCACCGATACCGGCCAGAATGACGCCGCAGCCAACATCATTACCGACTTGGCCGTTTCCACCGACTCGGGTCAGAATGACGCCGTGGCCAACATCATTACCGACCTGGCCGTTTCCGAGGACCCGGACCAACAGCAGGCTGTTGCCAATGTGGGCGAGCTCGCTGCCGAGGACGCGGAAAACGCCGCCGAGGTCACGGAGTTGTTCACCCAGTTGTCGGACAACCCCACCGCCCTGGAAAACATCTCCAGGTCCTTGCCAGTAGAAATGTTCACACCGGAAGTCCCGCCCGAGTCCGGAACAGAAGGTTGGCAGACTACATTGGCTCCCAACGGTGAGGTCACAACCACTATCGGGATCCTCACCAAGTTTCCTACGGACTCGCCCGCCGCCTCCGTGGACATCCAAGAGTTTCCAGCCGTCCCTGAAGGAACTCCGCCTCTTCCCGAGGACCAGGTTGTCAACTCGGTGTTTGAGCTAACACCTGTGAACTTTGAATCCAGTCCGCTCGCCAACAACATAGTAGTCCAAGTGGACAAGTCGTTCGTATCCGAAAACGATCTGCACCCTTGGTCTATCGAGTTTAACCGGTTCGACGAAGCGAGCCAGACTTGGGTCCCGTTAACGGCAAAGCTGGTGAGTGAAACCGGCGACCAGTTAGTCTATTCCGTCTCGCCGCCGGGATTTTCGTTGTGGGCCATCACCGGCTCGAAAACCGTGCCGCCTGTCCGGTTCCAGACGGAGGACCTGCGGATTAGCCCGGTGAACATCGCTGAAGGCAAGACTGTCGGGATATCGGTGGACGTGTCCAATCTGACTGCCGGCCGTGCTGAATACAACGCGGTCCTTTCGCTAAACGACGAGGTCACCCTGAGCCAGGCCGTGGTAATTGAAGGGAATTCGAAGGTCACGATCTCCTTCGAAGTAACGCCTGGGACTGGCCTGTACCACGCTCGGGTCGGCAGCGCGTTGGGCGACTTCACAGTCGTTCCCGCCCCGGTACCCACTGCAGAGGCTCCTACTCCGACCCCTATTCTGGCACCGACGGCAGCGCCGCCGGCCACGCCAGCACCGCCCGGTGAAGATGCCGGAGGGTTCCCCATCGGCGGTATAATCGGCATCGTCCTCGGCGTACTCGCGGCCGTAGGGGCCGGCGTTTACTTCGTCCTGAGGATGCGACGAGGCGCCGTAGAGGCGTAGGATAGGCCCATCGGCGGCCTACGCGATGACATGCTAGAAGATGGGGGAAACGTCCAGGTCTCCATTGTTGTGCCGACCTACAATGAGCGGGGCAACGTGGAGTCCTTGGCGGACGGAATTCACCGGGCTCTGGCCGGACGGTGGTCCTACGAAGTAATCTTCGTGGACGACAACAGCCCCGACGGCACCGCCGGGGCTGTTCGGCAAGCGGCAAAAAAAGACCCGGCGGTAAAGCTGGTTCTCCGCCCCAAGAAGTTGGGGTTGGGGAGCGCAGTGGTCGCCGGGTTTCGTGATGCAAAGGGCAGCCGGTGGGTCATGATGGACGCAGACCTTTCGCACCGGCCGGAAGACATCCCTGGACTGCTGCAGGGCTTGTCGAACGCCGACATTGTGGTGGGCTCCCGCTACGTTCCAGGCGGGGGCATCGTCGGTTGGCCGCTGCACCGGCGGGCCATTAGCCGCGCCGCGTCGGCTATTGGGCGCCTGCTGGTCGGGCTGCGGGTCAAAGACGCCACATCCGGGTTCGTTGCGTTCCGGCGAGAGGCTGTGGAGCCGCTTTTACCCGCCTTGGCGCCTCGGGGCTTCAAGCTGCTGCTGGAGATTTTGGCCAAGGCTCGCGGCGCCACCGTTCGGGAAACGCCCATCGTCTTCGTCGAACGGGAGCAGGGGCAATCCAAGTTCGCCGGTTCTGAGGTATTCGCCTTCCTAAGCCTCTGCCTGGAACTCCGCCGCCGCTAGGCGGGCCCCTGGAGCGGCAACCGTCTTCTGGCACGGCCGGCCGACTTCCTCCGCCGGTCCCTCCACCACCCCCAGGCAACCACTCCTCCAATTGCCGCACCCAACAACTCCGAAACCACCAGCCAGTGCAGATTCCACGGCGGTTCCCAAGGGATAGGCAGGCTGGTGAAAAGATCGCTTGCTCCGCCGTGATCGAACTCCCACCCCAGCAGCGGCCATAGGAGGGTCTGAGGTGTGGAGATTACTCCGTCCAGCACCAAGTGCAACAGGGTAGCGAACCCCAGGGTCAATGTGGCTCTTCTCAGCCGGTCGGGACCGGCCCACCACAGAATCAACAGCAGCAGCGGCAACAACAAGGAATGACCGAATGACCTGGAAACGTCCAAGGCTTCTGGGAAGGGTAGCAAGAACAGCGGCTTGTCGATAAGGTCCGGCAAAATCGCCCCTATCGCAATCAATCGGTAGTCGAACCACGCAGACCCGGGGAATCGCCGCCGCCGTGAAACCTTATCATACGCAGTGTCTGAGGCTCGGGCTGCGCCAAGAGTGATGCCTAGGTGGCCGAGTAAGAGCATATCAAAGCCATTATTACTTAATACGGCGGTCCACCGCCAACCGATGCCTACTCGCCCTTCCGGAGAATACCCAGCGTTTCCTTGCCCAGTTCGATGGCTGGCGTGGCCGAAGGATCAACGTCTTTCAGAAGAGCCAGGTAGTAGCTAACCCAATCGCCAAACGAAAGCATCGCCAGCATTTGAGCCAAGGGCGAGCCGTTGACGGCCTCAAGGGTCCGGAATTGAAGGCCGCTGTTCTTCACTAGCTCCGCTACAACGGAGTACCGGTCTAGCAGGTCCGGGTTGACCGCTCCGGGTTGCAGCAACAACACAAACAAATCTTGACCCTCACCGCTCACGCCTCGGAATGCCTCCACCGTATTATGCAGGAGTTCGGGAAGCTCCTCGAAGAATGCCCAGGCCTTGGCATTTTCGTTGAACTGTGACTTCCACCGCCGGCCCACTCCTGTAAATAAACCCCCGCTAACTACAATCACCATCTTCCCCACTAAATCTGTAGCTAGCTGTTTCGCCGGGTTGTCACTGGTAACGACCCCTTCGCCCATCGTGGAATTCTGGCGGTCAACGGCACTGATAGCCTGTTGCAGCTCCTGTTCAGCGGTGGCGACCACGCCCAGCCGGTCAAGGGCACCAAGCAGGAGCATCAAGTTGTACCCCACGGCGCTTCTGGGTTCCCCCGGCGCATCGATCTCCAGTACTGGGATGCCTCGGCCCACCGCCTCCTCCCGCAAAGCCCCGCCGCCAGCGACCACCAAGACTCGGGCGCCGGTCATCCGTGCCTGCCGGAAAAGCGACAGTGTTTCCTCGGTATTTCCCGAGTAGCTGCACAGTACCGCCAGGCTGTGTTCGTTTAGCGCGACCGGGAGATCGAAGCCTCTGACCACTTTTATCGGCACTACAGGCTGTTGGGAGGCCAAGTCTGCTACCAAGTCGCCGGCAATGGCCGAGCCGCCCATTCCACCGATGACGACTTGTTCGATGGGCTCCCCAATCCATGGGAAGTCAAAACTCTGGGCCCGTTGCCAGGCCTGTTCGCAGTGGCGCGGCAAATCGCGGATGCGGTGGCGCAGCCCGCTGGGGTCCAGCGAAGAATAGGAACCGGAATTATTCAGATCGGCCATTCATAACCTTGACGCACATTTACAACCTATCCCTCGATACCCTTACTATTGCGTGGCCTACCAGTATTCTACCGGATTGGCGCAAAGTCCAAGCCGGAGCGTCTAAAACCAACAAATACTAAAGCCCCTCCCTCCGGCGGCATCGCACCAGAAGTCTCCCCATCGTGTAAGCTGGTCAGGAGTCTGTGTCCCTTTGAATCCGTGGTCACTGGCCGGACACCACCCGGTAACTCGATCGATTCGGAGAGATGAGAATGGCGACCGACACCGCTCAGGGTATGCAATTTCGGATATTGGGAATTTCGGGGAGTCTGCGAAAGGCATCATTTAATTCTGGGTTGTTGCGCGCCGCCCAGACTGTCACGCAGCCGGGTGTGGAAATATCGATCTTTGACATCCGCGAGATTCCGTTCTACGACGGGGACGTGGAAGCCGAAGGAGATCCGCAACCCGTAATTGACCTCAAGAACGCCATCCGACAGTCCGACGGCGTGTTGTTCGCCACGCCGGAGTACAACTGGGGCACGTCCGGAGCGTTGAAGAACGCTATCGACTGGGCGTCACGCGACAAGGGGGAAGGGTCGCTGATGGGCAAACCGGCGACAATCGTCGGAGCGGGCGGACGGTCAGGCACGGCCCGAGCCCAGATACAACTGCAACAGACGCTGGCCGAAACCGGTTCCTTAGTACTGGCCAAGCCGGGGCTCCTCGTCGCGGCTTTCGCCCCGATGAAATTCGACGACAACGGTGACTTGGTGGACGACGAAACCAAGCACCTGCTGGGAAGCCACCTGGAAGAGTTCACCAAGTGGATGGCGCGCCTGGCCAGCGGCGGCGAGTTCGTTCGACACGCTTGCGAGATGGATATCCAATCGGCCGGCGGCTAGGCCGCAGTTTCCTGTTCTGATAATAATCCCGTTGGCCCGAAAGACCTACCATCCGAGAATCCAGACCACGGAGTTTCATGCTAGAACCTGAGGTCCTCAGACTCGGCGATAGTTCGGGCAACCGGATGCTCGTCAGATACGCGGCTCCTTCGGGAGCGAAGGTGTACGGAATCGGCGTGCCGCAAGCGTGGAAAACTCCGTTGGGGCCAACTTGGTGCTACGTGGTGGAGGGCGATGACCTGATCGTGGTGGACCCGGGGTGTCACGGTTCCGTTCAATTCCTCGAGGAAGGCCTGGCGGCCATCGGATATTCGATAAGCGCCGTCGACCGAATCGTGGTCACCCATGGGCATATGGACCACGACGGCAACTGCCTGACCGTGGTCCAAGAAAGCGGCGCCCAGCTATGGGCTCACGAAATCTACGGCACCCTGCTAACCGCCGACCGGTGGGAACGGGAGATGGAGTGGCGCCGGGAAATCAGCGGATTCGAAGCCTTCGAAAACACCGAGGTGGTGGACCGTGTTAAAGACCACCATCGCCGTTCTCAGCACCTTAACGTCGACGTCGCAGTGACCGACGGGTTCGCCGCCGACGGACTGACCTTCTACCACACACCGGGCCACTCCCCCGACGAGTTGTGCATACAGTTCGACCAGTTCATGTTCAGCGGCGACCACGTCCTGCCACAGATTACCCCTCACCCTTCGGTCTGCCGAAGCTATAGCAGCTTTCAGACGACCCTCCCGGATTCTTACAGCACCAGCAACGAAGTCTACGGCCTAAAAGCGCTCCTACGGTCTCTCAAGCGCGTCGCCACGTTGGGTGACGATGTCGGCGTTTTGCCGGCCCATCGTGCTTATCACCGTAGCAAGTTCAACTTGATAGGGCTGGAACGGGCTGGTGAGATCGTCGACCACCACCGTCAGAGGTGCCATGACTTGATCGACCTTCTGAGACGGGGACCCGCCGATCTGCCATCCTTGACCCGCGACCACTTCTCTCATCGGGAGCTGGAGGACAGTAACTTCTTCCTGGCCCTGAACGAGGTAATGAGCCATGTCGAGTTGCTGGAAGAAACCGGCGATGTCTCGGTGACCGGACAGAGTGCCGCGCGAGAGAGCGGGGCTTGCTCATCCGGCGGCCAAATTCGCTGGAACGGCACCGAGGCCTTCGACGGGTTCATCGAAAACCTAGAGCCTTAACTGCCAAATTGACACCCGATTACCTGTCGATATAATGGGACAACCATCGGACCGGGCGCCGAAATCGGTTTAACCGGCGCCGGACATAGGAACGAACGTTTAGTTGGAGGGCCGGTAGTCATGGCCAAAAAGGAAATTATTTCCACGAACCGCGTATCCGCCGGGTCCGCGCCGCTGTCTCAGGCAACTCGATTCGGCAACCTGGTGTTCGTTCAAGGATGCACCGGCCGCCACCCGACAACGGAACACGTTGAGGAAGGCATTAAAGAACAGACCAGGCATGCCCTCCAACGTATCTCGGCGATCCTGGAGGCCGCCGGCTCCTCCTTGGACCAGGTGCTTACCAACACCTGCTACGTGACTAAAAGGGAGGACCTACCCGGATTCAATGAGGTCTATTCCGAGTTCTTTCCTACGGACCACCCGGCCAGGACCACGGTAATCGTCAACTTTGGATCACATGACAACCTGGTTGAGATTACCAGCACGGCCGGTATACCGGACTGATCAACGCCGACGCGGCAGGTTAGTCCGTCTCCCCGTTCGCGGTGAGCTTGTCAAACTACCTAATCACTGAAGCAACCGTTCGAAAAGCTCAGGGCGAACGGAATAGAACACATAGTTACCGCCGCTGGTCGGAAGCGACTTTCAGACCGCACAGCGCTTGGGGGTGATCAGGTGGCAGCCAAGGCCTATATATTGATAGAGACCCAGGTGGGCAGGTCCCGAGAGGTCATGACGGCCCTTAGGTCCATGCACGGCGTGACATCGGCCGAAATCGTGACCGGCACCTACGATGTTATCGCTTTGGTCGAAGCGGATAACATGGTCACCATGGCGGACCTGGTGACGGGCAGTGTCCAAGGAGTCCAAGGCGTAATGCGCACCATCACGTGCGTCTGCGCCGGCTAGCTCGCGCTGGGAGCTACACCTCGAACGCTACTTCATGAGCTGAAATATGCTCCGGGTCCGGTTGGTGGCGTGCGGACGGATTTGAGTGACCCAATCGCCTTTATCCGACTCGGCTTGCCAACCCGCCGACGCCGGAACGTCCGGCGAGTCGATCTGGTAGATCGCAGCATACCTCGCCACCCCTTCGCCTTCCGACGACACCAGCTTGTACCGAGCGCAGCCGTGTACGCCGGGGGCTTTCAAAATGTTGGGCACGTGTTCGGTGTCGTAGATCCGGTTGAAGTCGTCGTCCAGTTCCGCCGGGATGTCCATTTGGACCAAGAAGATGAAATCCGCCATCTGGTAGACCTCCTCGCATTCTCCGTTGACCTGAGTTAAGCACGATAGTAGAATCGGACTCTCAGCGACCGGTCGTGGGCCGCTCCTTCAGCGGCTCCTCCGCTTTTTGCGGACCGGCCGCTCCTTTTTGCCTGTTTTTAGTACGTCAGCGCCGAGGTGACACCCTCTGGCAGCTCCACTTCCAGGGCCTGCAGACTGTGGGCCAAGGTGTGATAGTAGCCGGTCACCACCAGCAGGTCCACCACTCCCGAGTTGCCGATTAACTCGCGCATCGCTTCAAACGTGGTGTCTGAGATGCGGTGTTGGCGTAACAACTCAAGAACGAACTGGACCACCGTGGCGTCCCGGCTTTCAAAGCCAGCGGGGGCGCGGTATTCCCTGATGGCGGCGATAGTCTCGTCCGAGAGGCCGGCCTCTTTGGCCGCTGGCTGGTTCACCGTCCACACATAGTGGCCTTGGGCTTCCCTGGCAGCGGTTAGGACTGCCAAGGCTTTGACCCTGGGGTCCAACGGCGTTTCGTACCGGGCGTAGCCTCCCAGGTGAGCCAGGCTACCGGCGGCCTTGGGATTGTTCAAGAGGGCAGCGTAATTCCGCGCGACTCCCCCTCTGCTGGACCCGATCTCGTCCCATACGGCCTGTCCGGCGGCATCCATTTCCTCTCGTTTGGCCAACGGCATCCTGGTCATCTCGCCCTCTCTCATTAGCGGCCAGATTTTGTATAAACAGAGGCCAGGCTTCTCTTGGGAGAAGCCTGGCCTCTTAGTTCACGACGGGGAACTAATCGGCGGCTTGCAAATCCGCCGGCTGTCCGTTCTTGGCCCAGAGGGCCTCGAGGATGGCATCCGGCGACATCGGCAACTTCTCCATCCGGACGCCGATTGCGGCGTGGATGGCGTTGGCCATCGCAGCCATCGGAGGCACAATCGGCACTTCGCCGACGCCCCTGACCCCGTAGGGGTGGCCCGGATTGGCGACTTCTACGATAATTGTGCTGACCATCGGTAGGTCCAGGCTGGTGGGCATCCTATAGTCTAGGAAGCTGGAGTTCTCCATCTCCCCTTTGTTGCTGAAGCGGTACTCTTCGTTGAGCGCCCAGCCGATACCTTGGACGACGCCGCCTTGTATTTGACCTTCGACGTAGCTAGGATGAACGGCTTTCCCGACATCCTGCACTGCCGTGTAATTCAAGACATCGACCTTGCCCGTTTCGGGGTCGACCTCGACGTCCACGATGTGGACGGCAAAGGCCCCGCCGGCGCCCCTAGGGTCGACGCTCGTCTGCGCCGAGATGGGTCCGCCGGATCCGGCCAATTGCCCGGCCAAATCCTTGAAGCTCAGCTTCAATTCTTGGTCCGATTTGTGTTGGAATACACCGTCGACCAAGTGTACGTCGTCGACCGTCACGTCCCATATCTTGGCGGCGCGCTCAATCATCTGATTCTTGATATCCTGGGCACATTCGTAAGCGGCCCAGCCGGTGGCGAAGGTGGTGCGGCTACCGCCGGTCAGGAACGTATAACCTACCGATTCGGTGTCGCCGACACTGGGGCGGACATCCTCTGCGGCGATACCCAAGACTTCGGCGGCGTGCATCGCGATTGAGGCCCTTGTGCCGCCGATGTCGGTGGAACCTTCAACCAGGTTAATGGTGCCGTCGCCGTTCACACTGATGGCAGCGCTGGACGAAAGGCCGATGTTGAACCAGAACCCGGAGGCTACGCCACGCCCTCGGTTGGGACCGGTAAGCTGCGACTGGTATTGTTCGGAGTTCCGCGCGGCTTCCAATGTCTCTAGGTTCCCGACTACAGGGAATATGGGACCATCGACCCGGCGGGTCCCTTCCTTGGAGGCGTTCCGCACTCGGAAGTCGAGGGGCTCGATGCCCAGCTTTCCGGCCAACTCGTCGATGACCGATTCGCAGGCGAAGGCCGCGATGGGAGCGCCCGGCGCGCGGTAGGCGGCTACGGTAGGCTTGTTTACCACGACGTCGTAGCCGTCCACCCGCATATTTTCGATATCGTAGCAAGAGAAAACACACTGGGCCGCGGCCGAGACCGGGGAACCGGGGAATGCTCCCGCGTCGAACGCCAGGTAGGCGTCAGCCGCGACCAGCTTGCCCGAGTTGTCGGCGCCGATCTTCATTTTCATGTAGGAGCCGGAAGTCGGACCGGTGGCTTGGAAGACTTCGCTCCGGGTCATCGCCGTCTTGACCGTTTGTCCGGTCTTCTTGGACAGGATCGCGGCCAACGGCTCCAGGTAGATGTTAATCTTCCCACCGAACCCGCCGCCGATCTCCATGGGGACAACCTTAATCTTGGACACCGGCACGTCCAACACCCCTGAAAGCGCGTCCTGGGTGGTGAAGGCGCCCTGGGTGCTGACCCAGACTGTCACTTGGCCGTCGGCACTCCAGAAGGCCGACCCGTTCTGGGGCTCGATGTAACCTTGATGTACGGTGGCGGTGTTGAATTCTCGTTCGACAACCACGTCTGCGGCGGCGAAGCCCTTGTCCAGGTCACCCTGCTCCCACCGGTAATGGGCGGCTATGTTGCTGTGTTTATCGGTCTTTTCGCCCATCTCTTCGGTGGTCTGGTCCTCGTGAAGGAGCGCGGCATCGTCCCGCATGGCGGCTCTAACTTCCGTTGCTGCCGGAAGCACTTCGTACCCCACTTTGATCAGTTCGAGGGCGTTTTCCGCGATGTGGGCATTGATGGCGGCCACCGCAGCGACCGGGTGCCCCTTGTAGAGCGCCTTCTTGATGGCCATGACCTTGTTGGTGGCGGCGTTGTCCAACGGCATATCCTTGCCGGTGATGACCGCTCGCACTCCATCCAAAGCCTCTGCCTTGCTGGTGTCGATGGACTTGATACGGGCATGAGCATGGGGACTGCGCAGGACCTTGGCAAACAGCATTCCCGACGCCTCATAGTCCGCGCCGTATTTGGCGCGGCCCGTTACTTTGTCGGTGCCGTCATGCCTGATAGGGCGCGTTCCCACGACTTTGTAGTCGATGTTGGAAAGAACGATATTAGAGGCCATAAAAATTTCCACCTCACTAGGAGTTTGTATCCTGTTGGTAGCCTGGCTGAAGCACCCAGCATTGTACCATAGCTTCGCGATTCTGTGAGAGAATTGCCGTCGAGGGAAATGAAGCTGCCGAGTCCGTTTGGCAGCCTAACCCGGGGCAACAACGGAGGCACAATGGAGCCACTCAAAGGTATCCGAGTATTGAGCGTAACGGTATATCTGGCCGGACCGTTCTGCGCTATGAACCTGGCCCGACTGGGGGCTGAAGTCATCAAAGTGGAACTTCCGGGCCGCGGCGATCCGGTACGCGGCAACGGCCCCTTCGCCGGCCCCACCGGCACCCACGACCAACGCCAGTCCGGCGATGACATTTCCACCCGGTTCTTGAAGCGCACGCAGGGAGTGAAGAGCGCAACCCTGGACTTGAAGCACCCCCGAGGAAAGGAGTTGTTCCTCCAATTGGCCAAAGAGAGCGACGTGGTCGTGGAGAATCTGGCCCCTGGATCGCTCCGGCGCATCGGCTTGGGCTACGAAGAAGTGGCCAAGGTCAACCCCGGAATCGTTTATGCTTCGATTTCCGGTTACGGCCAGACCGGCCCTTACGCCGATAAACCGGCCCACGACCCCCAGATACAAGGGATGAGCGGCCTGATGGACATTAACGGCGAAGCCGACGGCCCTCCGTTAAAGGTCGGGTTCTACATCGGCGACTTGGTCACGCCCATATTCGCCTGTTACAGCATCCTTGCAGCGTTGCGCGAAAAAGACCGCACCGGCCGGGGCCAATACCTGGATGTGTCGATGATGGACACCCTGGTCTCGCTCATGTTCATGGAGAACCTAGAAGAAACCATGGAAGACGGAGTTCCTCTGCGAACGGGGAACAACAGCCGTAGTGGGCCGACCGGCCTATACTCGACGAAGGACGGCGAATTATCCATCACCATGACCAGTGACGATCAGTGGGGGCGGTTCTGCAGGGCGTTGGACGCTTCGGAACTGTTGGAAGACGAGCGATTTAGTACCTATGTCTCCCGGACCGTCAACGTGGAGGGCGCCCGGCAGGAAGTACAGCGCCTGATCGGACAATTGACTCTTGAGGAGGCCCTGAGCCGCCTGGAGGAAAACGACGTCCCTTGCGCTCCGGTACGCACCGCCAAGCAGGTCATGAACGACGGGCAATTCTGGGACCGGGGGAGCCTGCTTCCGATGCGCCACGCCGCGATGAATGATCCGGTCAAGGGCGTGGTCTCTGGGTTTCCAGTGCGATTCTCCGGCGGCGAACTCCCGGAGCTCCCGGGGGCCCCCACACTGGGAATGCACAATCGAGAGGTCTATATCGACCTGCTGGGCCTGGGAGAAGCCGAATTGGAGGAGCTGGTTGAGCGAGGGTTGGTATAGCGGTCAGTGGTCAGTGGTCAGACGATAGCTGACAGCTGAATGGTAATAGCTTCTAAGGAGGTTGCGAAAGTGCCGTTTAAAGCGAAGCCGATTCGGACGGAACTGTTCGTTCCCGGCAACAAAGAGGACTGGATGCGCAAGGCGCCAAAATACGGCGCGGACGCGCTGATCTTGGACTTGGAAGACTCAGTACCGCCGGAGAATAAGCCCGAGGCCCGAGTCTTGGTGAGCAAGATGCTACGGGAACTGGGCGAGGCGGGGCAGACCTTGGTGGTCCGAGTCAACCGTCTGGAGACCGGGCTGACCGCCCAGGACCTTGAGGCCATCACCAGCCCCTACCTGTACAGTGTAATGTTGCCCAAAGTCCAAGGCCCCGATGACGTGGTGGAGTTCGATAACCTGCTGCGGCACTTCGAACGCAAGGACGGCTTGGAAACAGGCCGGATTTTTATCGATCCGGCCCTTGAGACCGCCCAAGGAATTCGGCAGTCGTACGAGATCGCGACCGCGTCGCCCCGGGTGGCCCACATGGGCGCCAGCGGGGGTAAGGGAGGCGACACCTCCCGGTCGATAGGTTTCCAATGGACCCAAGAGGGGATGGAAACTTTGTACCTCCGCTCCAAGGTGCTGGTGGACGTTCGAGCGGCCGGAATCCAGTACCCCATGACCGGCGGCTGGATGGACATTCACGATTTGGATGGGTTGCGCCAAGCGGCCCGGCAAGGAAAGCAGTTGGGATATACTGGCATGCACCTGATCCATCCCTCCCACGTGCCGGTGGTGAACGAAGTGTTTACGCCCACGGCGGAGGAGGTCAAACAATGGCAGGGCCTGGTTCAGGCGATGGAGGAGCAGCGGTCCCGGGGCGGCGCGGCCGTCACTTTCGAAGGCGACATGGTGGACATTGCCCACGAGGAAACCGCCCGCGCCATGCTGGAGATGGCCAGAGAGATGGGGGTGGCTGGGGCGTGAGGGCCGACGACTACATGGAGATTATCGGGGCTTTTCAGAAATGACCTCAGAAATTACCAACGAAGCACAGCGGTTCATACCCTTTGAGGGGTGTGTCAACTTCCGAGACTTGGGCGGCTATCCGACCCGAGACGGGCGCACGGTCAAGTGGCGGAAGCTGTTCCGCAGCGATGCCCTGAACGAGCTTACTCCCGGTGATGTCGACCGAGCCTTGGGAGATTTGGGCCTGGGGACCATGTTGGACCTGCGAAACCGCGACGAAGCCAGCCGCGACGGCACCGGCGCCCTACCGGAAAACGGGCTGGAATACCATCACTTTCCTCTGCTGGAAGAACGGGGCGAACCACCACCCATGAATGGGGCCGATATTGCGGAGCGGCTCTCCGCTACCTACCAATGGATCATTCACAATTCGGGCGAACTGCTGGCGGAGGCGGTTACTGTCATATCCCGGAGCCCCAGATTTTCACGCGGCCCCGGAAGCGCAGCAGTCTTCCATTGCAGCGCGGGCAAGGACCGGACGGGCATCATCGCCGCCCTGGTGTTGGGGGTCTTGGGAGTGGAACACGAAATCGTGATGGCTGACTATCTGTTGACCAACGACGTTGCGGTTGACATCTTCCGGCGCATCCGTCGCATGCAACCTCAATACGACTATACGCCGGAATCGCTGAGGGCCCACCCACTGGCCATGGAGCAATTCCAGGAAACCCTGCACTCCACCTACGGCGGTCCAGAGGAATATCTCCGCGTCCACGGCGTGACAATCGAAACGGTTCAGCTACTGAGAACGGTTCTGCTAGACTGAGAATCCACCCGCCTGCTGAGGTGCTACCCATGGCGAACTATATCTTGGTTCACGGTGCGTCTCATGGTTCGTGGTGTTGGGAGCGAGTTACAGCGCTGCTCCGGGGGAACGGGCACCAAGTCGTGGCCATCGACCTTCCCGGCAACGGGCACGACGATATCTCCTTGGGAGATATCTCGCTGGAAACCTACGCCAGCCACGTGTGCCAAGTGTTGGACGCACAGGCTGGTCCGGCAATACTCGTTGGCCACAGCCTAGGCGGTCTGTCCATCACCCAGGCAGCCGAATACCGGCCCGACAAAATCGACTCCCTAGTCTATCTGACCGCTCTATTGCTACCATCCGGCGAATCCCTAGCTCAGGTCTCCTCCAGCGACCCCCGAGAGATCAGGCGGTCATTCGGCGAACCGTTTGCCTGGCGCCTGTCTGACGATCTAGGTTCAGTCGTCTACGATGCGGATTTAGCGGTGGAGCGATTCTACAACGGTTGCTCTCTCGAAGACGTGGCCTGGGCCATGTCGATGTTAGTCCCTCAGCCGGTAGGCCCTATGATCGAGCCGGTGCGGACCACGGCCGAGAATTTTGGCCGGGTTCCCCGAGTCTACATCGAATGCCTCAAAGACCGGGCCATACCCCTGGAACATCAACGGACAATGCATACCAACCTGCCTTGCCGGCGTGTGCTATCTATGAACACGGGTCACTCGCCGTTCATTTCCGCCCCCAAAGAGCTGGCAACCCACTTGGACTTTCTATCGCGGCCAAACGGGGCCAAGTAAACAACTGCACGAATGGAGCGAAAACTGATGGACGAATACCCGGTTTCTGTAGAAGGAGAGCTGCAATCTGACCTGAACCGTTGGCTCCCGCTGGTCAAATGGCTGTTGATAATTCCCCACGTCATCGTGCTGGCGTTTTTGTGGGTGGCGGTCGTGATCCTGGTGGTGGTCGCCTTCTTCGCCATACTGCTCACCGGGCACTACCCTCGTGGAATATTCGACTTCAACCTGGGTGTGCTGAGATGGTCCTGGCGGGTGGGTTATTACTCGTACAGTCTGCTGGGCACCGACAAGTACCCACCGTTCTCCCTAAGCGACGTCGATTATCCGGCTAGAATTGGCGTTGAGTATCCCGAGCGGCTATCTCGAGGCCTGGTCTTGGTGAAGTGGATACTGGCCATACCTCACTTTGTGGTGGTGGGGTTTTTCCAGGGAGGCGTCGGACCACGGTCGGGATCGGGGTTGAACGGCATCATCGTTTTCTTTGCGGCTGCCGCGCTGCTGTTCACCGGGCGGTACCCCGAATCGCTGTACAACTTGAACATGGGGATGAACCGGTGGACGGTTCGGGTCGCGGTCTATGCGCTGCTGATGCGTGACGAGTACCCGCCGTTCCGGTTGGACCCATAAATAACCACCCTCGTTGACGAGGCCGGGAAATCCTCTCCGAAGATACAATGGTAGTGACAGACGGAAGGGTAATGACAGACCGGAAGCATTTGACCCGGTCAAGTGACCCTCCGCCGAGTTCCTGGCATCTAAACGGAGGCGGATTGTATGGGCCTTTTGGATCTATTTGTAACTCGTGGCGACGCGGCGAACGAACTCAAAGGCAGCGCCGAAATAGAAATCGACGCGCCGACAGACAAGGTCTACTGGTTAGTCTCGGATGTAATCAAAATGGGGCAGTGGAGCCCTGAGTGCTATCGCTGCGAATGGCTGGACGGCATCGTGGTGGCCGAAGTCGGGGCCCGGTTCAAGGGATACAACCGCCGCGGCAAGCATAAGTGGTCCACCACCTGCACCGTGACGGAATCGGAACCGGGCAAGGTGTTCTCCTTTAGCACTCAACCCAAGGGTGGTAAAACCCAAAGCCTCTGGCGGTACGAGCTAGAAGCCACCTCCGGTGGGACGCGCCTCCGGGAGTCGTTCGAGGTCTTATGGTGGACCAAACCGCTGGTGCTGCTCTTATACGGCGGACGCCAGGCCAGATTGACCCAGTTGCAAGAGAGCGTCCAAGAAAGTCTCCAACGGTTTAAAGTCATCGCGGAAACTCCCCTACCCGCAGCTGCCATGGGTGTCCATGCCGGCTACAACCCTGCGCCGTAGCCAGAACACGCCGCCTTGGGTATCATGGCCTCAGTAAATTTGGGAGGATGTCATGGCCAATAAGAAAGGCACTGGGCTGATGATGGTGTGGACTGATATGCCCGCAGAAAAAGAGGACGATTTTAACCGTTGGTACAACGAAGAACACTTGCCCGAGTTGTTATCGGTGCCGGGGGTGCTCGACGCGGCTCGTTACGAGGCCACCATGAGCGGGCCTAAGCATCTAGCCGTCTACGAGTTGGAGAGTCCGGCCGTGGTCGATAGCGAGGCTTACACTAGCCGGCCGGTGACCGAATGGGGTAAAAGGTGCAATCCCCGGCTAATAGGCTCGAACTTTATCCAGAACGTCTACGAAATGATCCACCCGGAGGCACTCACTGGTGAGATCGCCAACAGCGGCATGGCGCCGGCATTGCAGATCGGCAGAATGGCTATCTCTGCCGAGAACGAAGCTGAGTGGAACACATGGTACAGCGGCGTCTATGTCCCCAACTATGAGAAAGTCTCAGGCGTCATCCGCGGCCGTCGCTGGAAGACGGTAAAAGGTGAACCGGCTTACGGCGTGGTCTACGAATTCGAGAACGAGAAGGTTTCGGAAACCCAAGAATGGTTGTCCCAACGGGAGATACATCCCGACAACGAGCGCATGAGAAATCTCATGACTCACGCTCCAGGTTCGCCCGGGATTTGGAAGAAGACCTTCCAATCATAATGGGCTCCGCCGGGCCCCAATCCGAAGCGATGAACAAGCAATGGCGTCCAATCAAAACCGCGAAGACGACGGTAACACTCACCCCGAGCACGTGAATACAAGCCCGGAGCCAGGCCCGGACCCAAGCAGACTTCGGGATATTCACTGGCACGATAACCGGGCTGGCAGCCGGCGCAGCCTTGTAATCTCGCTGGCACTGATCTCCGGCTACGCCGTGGCCGAAGTAGCCGGGGGGATCATCTCAGGCAGCCTGTCCCTGCTGGCGGATGCCGGGCACATGGTTACCGACGCCGCCGCCATCGGACTGGCGCTGCTGGCCATTTGGGTCGCCGGGAGGCCGGCATCCATCCAGCGGACTTTCGGGTTCCAGCGCACCGAGATCCTGGCCGCCTTGCTAAACGCCTTGGGACTCTGGCTCATCGCGGCATGGGTCTTTTTCGAAGCCTCCCGACGCTTCCAGGACACTCCCGAGGTCGCGGGCGGGCTGATGCTTGCCGTGGGAGGGGTCGGATTGGCGGTGAACATCGTGGCGGCCTGGGTGCTGCGCCGGTCCGCCAAAGAAAGCCTCAACGTGGAAGGGGCCTTCCGCCACATTGTGGCCGACATGCTAGGCTCGGTTGGAGTCGTCATTGCCGGCAGTCTGATACTGTCGCTGGGCTGGAACATCGTCGACCCAATCATCAGCGTGGTAATCGGGCTGCTAATATTGGTCAGTTCCTGGCGGCTGTTGGCCAAGGTGGTCCATGTTTTGATGGAGGGCACCCCCGCCCACCTGGACCTGCACCAGCTTTGCACCCGGTTGGAAGAGTTG
This sequence comes from Dehalococcoidia bacterium, assembly GCA_965247605.1. Lineage (GTDB taxonomy): Bacteria > Chloroflexota > Dehalococcoidia > Lucifugimonadales > UBA3495 > VXOI01. Next base: position 77,785 of record CBDFHM010000011.1, read on the forward strand.
GAAGGGGTAACCGGCGTCCACGATATTCACGCCTGGTCAATCACCACCGGATACGAGGCCCTCAGCGCCCACGTCACCGCCGACGCCTCCGCCTTGGGCAACCCAAACCCAATGTTGGACCGCCTCAGGGAGATTGCCTGCGGTGAGTTCGGTATCGGTCACGTGACGATTCAGCTGGAAGACTCTCGCGAAGGATGCGCCGAGGACCACCACATAGAACACCCCGTCGGCTAGCCTTCCAGCAAGACGGAAGAACCGCTCCAACCTCCCAAGAATCCCTTGCCAGGCGACCACACGTACAGCTGTAGGGTAGAATTGCAGCATGTTGGCCGCCAGCCTTGTAAAAAGCAAATTCTTCTGGGCGACATTCGCCGTATTCGCGCTGGCTATCTGGGTTGCCGCTTGGCCGATACCTTCAGCCCAGGCGCAAGAAGCACCGACTAGCGAGGTCCGGGTGTCGGCCGGGCCGCACGACGTTCGGGTAATTCCGGTTAACACCAACTTGGCCGCCGGCTTCGTCCAATTTTCTGTTCTGGTCCGCAATGCGGCCACCGGCGAACCGGTGTCCGACGCCAGGGTCGTGTTGCTGGCCAAGAACGAAGAAGAAGAATACGAAGGCTGGGCTACGGCGCTAAACTCACCCAGCCTGCCGGAACAGTACGACGCCCGAGTAAACCTGGAATCGACGGGCGATTGGCTAATCAGTATCGACGTCGACAGCCCTCTGGGTAGAGGCGGAGCCGACCTCATGACCCTCCATGTTCCGGCCCTACAGCGTTATACCAGCGGCAGCCTGGTTTTCTTCGGTGTGTTCGCGGTCTTGATCGGCGGTGCCGCCTATTTGTGGTGGAGTATTCGCCGTAACCAGCGCCGAAAGGCAGCCCAGGGATGATCGCCGCAGTGGTCCGTAGCGCTTCAGATCGCTGGATATTCCTGGTTCTAGCCGGGGCTGCGGCGTTCCAATTGCTGTTTGTCGTGATCGGCGCAGATGCCCACGGCGGCATCGATTCCGGCCAGAACCCGTGGACGGCCTGGAACACCAACCCGCTGCCGACAGTGCTGCTCCTAATGGCAGCCTACCTCTACATGAACGGCTTGGCCAACTGGGAACGGCCCAGCCACCCGGTGAACAACTGGCAGAAAGCGTCCTTCTTCTTCGGGCTTTTTCTAATCTTCGTTGCCCTCCAATCGCCGCTGGACCCGATCGCCGACCACATGCTTTCGTTCCATCAAGTCCAGCACTTCCTGCTACGGATGATGGCGCCGCTGTTCGTGCTGTTGGGAGCGCCGCTGACGCCGATGTTGCGTGGCCTGCCGGTTTGGGCGTTACAAGGAATCGTCAAGCCCACTGTCAAAAACGAACACGCCCGGAAGGCCTACAACCTGTTGACCAACCCGGTCTTCACCGTCGGGTTTTTCATGGGCAGCCTGTACCTCTGGCAGTTCCCCGGGGCATTCAACCTGGCCCTCCGCAACGACGCCGTACACGCCCTGATGCACCTCACCATGAGCGCCTCCGGGTTCCTGTTTTGGTGGGTTATCATCGACCCCAAACCCCACCGCTCCCGGCTCCATTACGGGCTGCGAGTTTTGTACTTGGGCTTGATCGTACTGCCCAACACCGTGCTGGGAGCGGCCATAACCTTTTCCAAGAGCCTGCTCTACTCGGCCTACGCCGAGGTAAACCAACCCTACGACATCTCCCTGATGACTGACCAGCAACTAGGGGGACTGATGCTTTGGGTGCCCGGTGACATGATGAGCGTATTGGCCGCCGGGGTGGTGATGATAATGTGGTACCAGCGGGAGGAGGCGGAAAACCAGGCCAAGTCAGCGGTCCACTGAATTCCAGTTGGCCCGGAGGCCAGTATTGACCAGTCATAACGGATCGAGCCAAGTCAAATTCAGCTGGTTCATACCCATTGACGGAGACGGCGCCCGGGCAGGCACGCTGCGGGCGGAACGCCCCCCTGACTTCGACTATTTACGCCGAGTGGTGGAAACGGCCGAGGAGTGCGGTTTCTATTCGCTGCTCATCCTGACCCGGTTCGCCAACGGTCTGTTCGCCGTGGATGCCCCGCTGGCGGAAACGTGGACCACCGCTACCGCTCTGGCGGCGGTTACCGACCGGATCCGGTTTCTGATCGCCGTTCGACCGGGCTTCATATCCTTGGGCCTATTCGCCCAGATGGCGGCGGCGCTACACCACATATCCAAAGGCCGCATCGATATCAACATCGTGCCCGGTGGCATCCAGCACGACTTTGAACGGGTGGGGGAAGTCAGCGACCACGCCACCCGTTATCAGCGGGCCGAGGAATTCATCGCGGCCTGCCGGGAGCTATGGACTCAACCCGGCCCGGTGGACTTTCAGGGCAAACATTACCGGTTGCATGACGCCTACTGTTCGCCGATTCCAGACGGGCGGCCGCCCCAGTTCTACTTGGGCGGTGTTTCCCCGCAAGCAATGGGTCTTTCAGGCCGTCAGGCGGACGTTCACCTGAGTTGGATCGAGCCGATCGACGAAACGAAGGCTCGAATAGAGGCGTTGCGGGCCGAATTCGGGCAGGCGGGCCGCCGACCGAGTTTGGGGCTGCGTACCCACTTGGTGGTGCGCGACACCGAAGCTGAGGCCTGGGCTGCCGCGGAAGAACTCATCGCCCACGCCGACCCGGCGGTGAAAGCGCAGCGCAGGTCGGCCGTCGAAGGTACGCCGATGGTCGGCCAGCAAGCCCAGGCCCGGAAGGCCGACGGCCACCGCGTTGGACCTCACTTGTGGAACGGACTATCCGAAGTGAGGGTCAATTGCGGCACTGCGGTGGTTGGTACACCGGAGCAGACCGCAGAGGTACTACTTTCCTACTGGAAGCTGGGTTTCGAAGAGTTCATTCTCTCCACGTCGAGGAGTGCCGCCGCGTTTCTGCTGAGGTGCTGACACTGCTGCGCCAGAAGATCGCGGCGGCTGCGTCCTAGCTCACCGCCGGGCGTTTGTCGGCCCAGGGTTGGGCTTGCTCGAAGGCGGCTGAGGCTTGCAGCACCTTTGCCTCCGAGCCTCGCGGGCCGACTATGTGCAGACCAATGGGCATTCCGTCTTGGGAAAAGCCGCAGGGAACGCTGGACGCCGTTTGTCCGGTCATGTTGATCGGATAGGTGAAGGGCAAGTAACCCCAGAACGGCTCCACCTGTTTGCCTCCAATCACCGACGGCCGTTGGTCGATGGGGAAGGCGGGCACTGCCATGGTCGGCGACAGCAGCAAATCGTAGTCGTCGAAGAAGTCTTCTAATTGCCGCCCCAGTTGGTCGACCCGCAGTATCGCCCTGGATAGGTCGGCGCCGGTAACTTCTGCGCCGTGTTCTATGGCGCGCAGACCGTAGTAGGAGAATTCGTTTCGGTGTTCGTCCAGCAGGTGCCCGTAGGACGTGTAGGTGGCGGTGGCGAAAACGTCCCAGAAGGCCGGGAACGGGTCTTCCAACACCAGATTGGGGGTTTCCACCGTGGCGCCGAGTTCCTCGAATAGCCGGGCCGCCTTTTCCGTTACTTGAAGCACTTCTGGGTCTACTCCGGCGTAGCCAAAGTCCGGGCTCCAGGCTAGGCGCATCCCCCGGACTCCCGCCCGGAGGCCAGCACTGAAATCCGGCGGCGTCTCGCGTAAAGATGTCGCGTCCCTGGAATCGGGGCCGGCCAGCACCTGCAACAAGAGCGCGCAGTCGGCGACGTTTCGGGTCAACGGTCCCGATTGAGAGAAATGGTTGGCCGATGGCCGGCCGTATCCACCGAACCGGGGGACTCTGCCTTGTGACGGCTTTATACCGAAAATGCCGCTGAAGCTGGCTGGGATGCGAATTGAGCCTCCACCATCGCTGCCCGTAGCCAACGTGCAAAGGCCTGCGGCCAAGGCGGCGCCGGCTCCTCCGCTGGAGCCGCCGGGGGTGCGTTCGGTGTTCCAGGGATTGCGGCACGGCTCACCCAACTCGTTTTCCGTGGTCCCCGACTGACCGAACTCGGGAGTGTTTGTCTTGCCCAGAATGATGGCCCCGGCTGCTTTTACTCGCTCGACGACAATGGAGTCGACCTCGGGCACTCGGTCGCGGAAGAGGGCCGAACCCATGGTGGTCGTGAGCCCCTTGGTCACTTCCAGGTCTTTGATTGAGATAGGGACGCCGTGGAGGGGCCCCAAACGGTCGCCGCGCTGCACTGCCTCGTCGGCCGCTCTGGCGTCGGCCATCGCCCCGTCCCGGCGTAGGGCCAGATACGAATTCAGTTGCGGGTCCAGCCGGTCAATCCTCTCGAAGAAATGCTCGGTAACTTCAACTGAGGAGACCTCTTTAGCACTGATGGCGGCGGTCAACTCGGTTGCGGGCATAAACGACAACTCTGCGCTCATCTTTTCTCCTGTATGCGTCCAATATGATCGCTAATGCTATAATCGGGCCTGGCTCGGACCCACGTACCCGAACGAGCCCGGCGAGACCACGAATTTGCGCAATTATACCGGCGGCGAGAGCTGGACACCACTATTGGCTCACCCAACGCCGATATCGACAGGAGGCAGGTCTTGGCTCTGGTAGGAATAATCGCCAATCCCGCAGCCAGCAAGGATATTCGTCGGCTGGTGGCCCAGGGAAGGGTGGTGCCCGATTGGGAGAAAGTCAACATCATCCGCCGGGTGATGTTGGGCCTTCAGTCGGTGGGCGTGAACCGTGTGGTGGGAATGCCCGACAGCTCTCACCTAGTAGAGCGGGCGGCCGACGACCCCAATCTTTCGCTGGACCTGCAGTTCTTGGAAATGTCTGCCCTGTATAACGAGGGCGACACCGTCCGGGCTGCCGCCGGGATGCACGATATGGAAGTCGACTGTCTGATCACCCTGGGCGGGGATGGGACGAACCGGGCGGTGGTCAAAGGGTGCCGGACGATACCCATGATCGCCATCTCCACCGGCACCAATAACGTGTTTCCGGTCATGGTCGAGGGCACAATGGCCGGGCTGGCCGCAGCCCTAATCGCCAGGGGCGACATCGACCTGGCGGACGCCGCAGTCCGCAGTAAAATACTGCAGATTTATATCGACGGGGAACCCACGGATATTGCTTTGGTGGATGTGGCGTTATCCAAGGAACGCTTCGTGGCCACCCGCGCCATCTGGGACATAAGGACCCTATACGAGGTCTTCCTCACTCGAGCTGAGCCAGCTTCCATCGGCCTCTCGTCCATCGGCGCTCGCCTGCAACCGGTGTCGTTGACCGACGACGGCGGCCTGCAATACAGCCTGATGGAACATGACGGGCCGGTGCCGGATGCGGAACATAGGGACGGCCAAACTTACGTTCGAGCTCCGATTGCCCCAGGAGTGGTGCCAACTGTGGCCATCTCGTCTTGGCGGCGTTTGGCCGACGGCGAGCGGGTGTCGTTGGAACGCCGGGCTTGTACGGTGGCCGTGGACGGTGAGCGTGCTTTCGCCGTCAGTCCCAAGCAGCAGCTCGCAATCGAAGTCGTTCGCGACGGTCCACCGGTCGTCGATGTTAACGCGGTCCTGCGGCATGCGACAGCCCAGCATCTGTTCGACGTTTAGACGACGCCGGAGCTTATTTCATTGAATCGGGCTAGGATTCGGGCACTTCGCTCCACGGCGCAGCCCCCCTAGCCGTGCTGTCTGGCCCCGAGCTGGTATTCGCTCTCCTAATCGTTTCGGTTGGCGCCTTGGTGTTGGGCACCGTTAGCTTCGGTTTTGGGTTGTCCGTCACGCCGGTGCTGCTGTTATTCCTCGACGCCAAGCCTACCGTGGTAGTGGTCAATTGTCTGACGGGGCTGCTATTGGTGATGGTGTTGATGCAGACGTGGCGTCACTTGAACCTGCGGGTCAGCGGCGGTCTGATCGTTGGTGGACTGGCAGCAACGCCCGTTGGAGTCTTGGCCTTGAACTCCGCCGATCCTGGCACTCTCAAGATAATCATCGCCGGGGTGATCTTGATCTTGGGCCTGCTCAGCCTTGCCAACATCCGGTTGCCTTTTGCGCAGCGGCGCTTGTCTGGACCGGCTTTCGGGTTCGCCACGTCTCTGGCGGTAACCTCCATCAGCATAGGCGGTCCGCTGGCCGCGATCTACGCCATCGCCCAACGGTGGGACCCCCAAGCGGTGCGAGCGTCCCTGGCCCTGCTGTTCCTCACCGCTAACGGTCTAGCCTTCGCTCTCTACAGCGCCACCGGCTTGGTAGACCGGGACACCCTGGCCAACATTGGGGTGCTGGCGCCTGGGTTGTTGGCGGGATTCGCGGTTGCGGCGCTGGTGGTTGGCCGACTAGACGAACGGGCCTTTCGGTACGTGGCCGTGGCGGTCATCCTGGCCGGCGGCTCGGTGCTTCTTGGCCGCGAGATTGCCGGGCTGTAAGGACGGCTTGTTTCCGGTTTCCCACGCCTTTGGAAGGTGGTTAATACCGTTGTGGTAAAGTTGTCCTCCATCTCCACCCTTCACCACTGAGACTGTAATGACTCAGAACACTCAGCAATGGTCCGTCAGCCGGTCGATGACCGCTGACCAGGCCACAAGCGACGACAAACTGGGGTTCGAACCATACGGTCGGGCGATACGCGACTTCCTCATTAGCGAGGACACCGAGGCGCCGCTAACTCTGTCTGTTGAAGGGGAGTGGGGCAGCGGCAAGTCGTCCTTCATGAAGCAACTCCAAGGCATGCTGAAGGACACCGATCCCCAGTCAATAACTGTATGGTTCAACCCCTGGAGACACGATGACGAAAAGGCGCTTTGGGCCGCGTTCGTTCTTCAATTTCTCGACGAGGTTCAAAGGTCGGTGCGTTGGTGGCAGCGGCCGTTTCGCAATTGGTGGCTCTATTTCTGGCAGTTCGACTGGAGCCAAGGCTGGATGCACCTCGTTCGCAAGGTAGTGCTCACGTTACTTGCCGTTGGTCTGATTGTCGGCGCTCCCATCTACGCCGGTTTGGAGGGCTTGGGAAACCTGAGGGCCCTGTTCGATCAGAAAGATCAGGAAACATTAGCCACGCTGGCCACAGCCCTCGGTGGTGGCGCAGTTTACGTCACGATGTTTCTGACTTTCGCGATGCAGGTCCGAAAGTTATTCGAAAGCCCAGCGGAAGTCGATCTTCGGCGCTTCGTAAAGAGTCCCAATTACGAAGACCGAATCTCCTTCGTCGAGCAGTTTCATCGAGACTTTGGAAAGATCGTCCGGACGTATGTCGGGAAGCGCAAAGCGTATGTTTTTATTGACGATCTTGACCGCTGCGAGATCCCTAAAGCCGCCGAACTGATGAAGGCGATCAACCTAATGATATCCAACGAGGGTGATCTCCCAATCGTATTCATCATCGGTATGGACCGGGAAAAAGTGGCCGCCGGGCTGGCCGTACAGCATCAGGATCTGATCCCCTACATCAGAGGACAGGAGGCGGATTTACGCATTGGGGCCATTGAGCACGGGTACGAGTTCATCGAGAAATTCATCCAGCTTTCTTTCGCTGTACCCAGACCGAGCAAGGGTGAATTTCAACAGTATGTCGCTGGCTTGGCGCGTGACCGCGCTGAGCACTCGGCCGAATGGTCGTTTCTCGGATCGATCAGGATAGTCGTGGCCGGAGCAGGCAGGGCCCTCGGCGGCTTCGGTAGGGCTGCCGCCCGCGCGTGGGGTCGGATACAGTCGCTGCGGGCAAATACCAGGTTCCGCCCGCGTTCTGCGAGGGTGGAATTGGATATTCCGGAATCCGTGTTGGAGCAGCTAGACGAGATCGCAGGGGACCAGCCACGACCCACCAGCGAAGCAATCGCGTCAATGCTGGAAGAGGGTTCCCCGACCCTGGAGAACATCGTTGAGGTTCTGGGTCCGACAATAGAGGAGCTGACTACACAAACTCAATTTTTCGAATCCTTGCGCAAATGCGCTGCCAGGGCTCAAGAGGAAGGACTTTTCGTTAATGGTCGATTAACCCTCGAGCAGCTAGCCAAACTACAAGCGCTCAACCTTGATTCCCTCGTAACAAGGCCTGTTTGAGATGAGCCCTGGCGTGCGAAGGTGGTCTGGAGCGGAGGAGGCCACGGGATGCCGGCTGCTGGCCTCACCGCCCTATCTGCCGCGCTCAGGACAAGCGTGATCCCGTTGCGGTACCCCTTCCGTGGCTCAGGGCACCCGGTGGAAGTTGTGGAGCGGCGCCCTCATGCGGCCGCGACCGCAGGTACCGTCCCGACCGCCCGCTGAGCCGTGTTCTCCATCTCCACCAGGCGTGCATGGACCATCCGTTTGAAGTTGCACGCCAACGCCTTCAGGTAGACGGCAAGCCGCACCCGACGGCCCCCTCGCACCCGCAAGCGCCCAAGCCCGTGGGCGCGCTTCAGCTCGGAGTTCGTTCCCTCGATACCAGCCCTTATGTCATACCGCTTGCGCCACTCCTCGGTGGCCTCGGCCCTCCGGCGCCGCTCGATGTTCACCTTCACCAGGTCCGCCTTGAGGACGTAGGCCCCCGCACGCCGGTCCAGCTTCACTGGGCAACGGGATCGCAAGGGGCAGGGCTCGCATGTTGTCCCGGCAAAGTGGACCTCTACCCGCTCCGGCGCATCCTTCAGCTCGTACTCCTCGATGGACGGGTGGCCGGCGGGGCACACCGTGGCCTGCTCCCCTGTGACGTCGATCTGAAAGTCCGCGGCGGTGAGCGGCGGTGATCCGTCACCCTCTCCTTCGTGCGAGTTCCCCGGCGCCGACCCCGCCACCGGGCTCACCAGTTCCGTTCCCCGGCGCGAGGCTTCGAAGGCATTGCGGCCCGACCCATACGCCGTGTCGGCGAAGAGCTCGTCCGGTCGGACCTTCCGCTCCGCGAGCCCGTCAACGACCGGCACGCTCACGTCGGTGTCGCTCCCACTCGAGGGGGTCACCTCCACGTGGGTGATGAGCTGGGTGGCGTTCTCCTCGTGGCAGGTCTCCGCCACCTGCACCTCGTACCCCTTCCCCTTGTGGCCGCTGTAGGTCACATCCGGGTCGTGGGGCGATTGCAGCGAGTCGGCGGACAGCTGCTTCGGGTCCTTCAAGGCCACGGGCACCTTGCATTCCCCAGCATCGTCGTCATCGTCCCTGGGGCGCCCGTCCTGGTGTTTGCCCACATGGCACTGCTCCCGCAGCAGCCGCTCCAGCAGCCGGTACTCCTCCAGCTGGGCAGCAGTCGTGCCATGGAACCGGTCCACCAGCCGGTAGAGGTCCCGGGCACAGACCGAAAGGCGTCGCCGACCCTCCCCCGTGCGGGCGTCCTCGTAGTGGGTCGCCTCGTCTTCTTCCTTCAAATAGCGCCCTAGGAGGCCCTCCGGAACCCCAGGGCGAAGCTCTGGGTGCTCCCAGCGCAAGGCCCGCAGGAACAACCGCATCGTCTCACAGAACAGGCCCAGCCGGGTGAGTGTGGCGATGTTGCTCATGATGTGGGTGGAGTCCAGCCGTTGCTTTCCGGTGCGTATGCCCAGCGCCTGGATGATCCGGTCCGTGGTCTCCTGGAAAGCCAGCCGGCCACCGTCGTGCTGCATCAGGCGAACTCGGAAGTTGTGGAGGGTCTTCTGGGGCAGGTGGGTCTCCTCGATGTCTAGCCGCAGGGCGTGGTGCCAGAGCAGGTTGAACTCTAGTTGTTCCAGAGCTTCATCGTCGGTGAGGTTGAACATCTCTTTGAGGAGGTGGACCCCGAGGACGGTCTGCACCGCCCGGTTGGGACGGCCGTTGTCCACGCAGTACATGGGAGCAAAGCGCTCCTCGTCAATCAGGGGGAGCGCCTCGTTTCGGAAAACCTCGGCCCAACTTCTCTCCAGGCGCTTAGCCTTCTTCGGCGTCACCAGGAACTGGGACTGCCAGAGGCTCTCTTGCGGGTCTCGTATTCGGAACATCCTCCCCTCCCTCGGCCAGGCGCAGCGCCCACGACCTTTTATTACATTATCCCCACCTTGCCCCAGGCTGGCGAGGGGTTTTTACGAACAAATCAAACTTGGTATCGGGTTTGATTCTTAGAATCTCTTGACACGATTCAACAATGCTCGTCCCTGGAATTTTGATGTCCACCATGACGACATCGAATTGTCCGTTGGCTATATTGGAAACAGCCTGGCTGCCGTCCAAAGCTTCGGCGCACCGGATTCCGCTGTCTTCAAAAACCATTTTAATAAGGTCCCGGCTTTCCGGCTCATTCTCTACCACCAGCACGCATGGCGAACCTGACAACGACTGCACGAGTGAAAGGATGTGGCGAGTATCAATGGGTTTGTACAAAACCGTGTAAGCGCCCTCATTGACTGTCTGATTGATAAAGTTGTCGGCGGGCAGCCCAGTCATCATGACGACGAAGGTGTCGGGGCTGATCTCCTTAATCCGGCGAAATGCCTCAACACCGTCTATTCCCGGCATCTGAACGTCCAAGAAAGCGAGCGTTATTTTGTCCGCCGTGACTGCTTTGACGGCCTCATGGCCATCTCCGCTAGCGTAGACTTCATAGCCCTCGTCCTCCAAGATATCGGTAATGGAGAGCAACAGGGCTGAGTCGTCGTCCGCAACCAATATGTTGAGATTGCGCTGCGGCAAGACCTCCCCGCTACGAAGTAATCTTCATCGGAATAACTTGCTCGGCTTGATCCGCAAGAACGTCTCAACCCCGTTAATGCCCGGCATCTGAATATCCATAAAGATGAGAGAGAACGGTGCATGATTCACCTGCTCGATGGCATCGAAGCCGTCTTCCGCTGTGACGACGTTCCGCCCCTCATCGGTTAGGATTTCCTGCAACGTTTCCCGCAGGGCCATATCGTCGTCAACCACCAGGATCGTACTATTCACGCCGTTATTCATTGATGTCGTCTCCTTTCGGCAGCGGCTCGTCTTCAACCGCCGGCAATGTTATAGCGAAAGTGCTACCGCAAGCGGGCTCTGGATTCCTTGATGCGTTGAGGGTGCCACCGTGTTTCATAATGATTTCCTGGCACACGGCGAGGCCCAGTCCGGTACCCTTGGTCTTGGTAGTAAATAGCGGGTCGAATATCCTTTCCAGGTTTTCGTCGGAGATCCCTGAGCCGCTGTCGGTGAAAGCGATCTCAATGTGGCCGTTGACTCCCTGGGCGCTGATGACCAGTTCGCCACCATCTGGCATCGCCTCCTGAGCGTTGTTCGCTAGGTTCAAAAAGACCCGCTGCAATTGCTCGCCGTCGGCCATTACCGGGCGCAGGTCCACGGCTATCGTTTTAGACAAACGCACGTTGTCTTGCTGGTTCATCGTGGCCAGCGACTCTTCAAGGATTTCCTCTACCCGCGATGGCGTTAACGTGGGAGGACTTACTCGGGCAAAGGTCATAAGGTCGGTGATGATCCGGTTTGACCGGACGATTTGTTGGTCGATGGTTTCTAGGTAATGGGCTAGCTTCGGATTGGCGTCGGTTGCCCCGTCACCAACCAGCCGCTTGTTTAGCATGAACGCCGCGTTTTTGATCGCCCCCAGGGGATTGCGTAAGTCGTGGGCGACGCCGCCGGACATCTGCCCGATGGCCGCCAGTTTTTCCGACCTGACCACCTGGTCCTGGGCCTTGACCAATTCTTGGTTGGCGTCCCGCAGCTCGGCTTGGGCGCGGTCACGTTCACTCATTTCGGTCCGTAGCGCGCCTACCGTCCGTCTTAGTGACACTCCCAGGATTCCTCCGGATATCAAGACCAAGACACTGACACCGGCCAGGAGCACCTGAGCATTACGCTGGGAAAGGAGTTGTCTACTCGTCGCCACGAAGAAAGATGTTTCTTCTTGGTCGTAAAGCACCTTCACCTGGCGTTCCAACTGGATCACGGTTTCATCTAAACGGACGGAACTGGCAGTCTCTCCGTCGCTCAACCCGGCACGGTACCGGACGATTTCTTGGTCATAGGCTACCAGCGTTTGTTTTAACTCATTCAATTTGGCGGAGAGTTCCGGGTCGTCTGTCGCCTTTGAGCCGACCAACCTGACTTGGTTGCCCAACAGGGCGCGGCGGACGTCGTGGGCATCGAACCCGCGGTCCGGGTCCCGAAGTAGCCGGCCCAACTCCGATTGCAGCACCAAGGTTTCACGTTGGATATTCGCCAATCCGGTAATTTCGAAACTGGCCGATTCCACACCGTTGGCAGTTTCGCCAGCGTCGATATATGCGCGAACAATCAAGACCAAGAAGACGACGACAAAAACTCCGACCACGAAAAATAGGCCTAATTGTATTGGCGATAGTATCTGTCTGGGACTGGTAGTCGAGGCTATCATTGGTCTTATTTTCTCCCGTGGTGAGTCCAGCTTGACAGGGGCTCGCCCCAACGGCGGCCCCCATCCAAGCTACAGATCCTTTAACTCACGTCCATGGATTTGAGATTCCAAATCCAGAACTTGTTGTAGGTTTCCAAGTCGAAGGTCCCGGTATGGTAGGGAAAGATTATCCGGGTGGGACCCGCGTTTTCGATATCCATGTAATCGCCGTTGATCCGGGTGGCCAGCATTATCGGCCAGCGGTCGATGTCGGCGACCGAAATGTCTACTGAGAAGTCGTCAAGAGCCGTCATCTGGATGGATGTAGCGGCAGCAGACATCCCGGCGTACTTTTTGATGTCTGACATGAGAACGCCAGTGTAGGTCGTCCTGACTTCCAGCCAGGGGTCGTCGACGGTGTATTTGACCAGACCCAGCTGTTCGATAGTCGCCATGTCCAATTGGAGGGTCTCACCGGAGTTGGTCACGGAAATATCTCCGAAGAGAGTGAGGACCACGTCGCCGGACGGCGCCGGGATCGGTTCCCCGGGTGTGAGTACGGCTGGGGTCACCACGTCGTACTCGGCGGTGTCAGTGCCTGCGGCGTTGCTGCCGCAGGCCACCAGAGCCAAGGCGACTGTCAGCAGCCCAGCCACTAAGGGAAGTCTAATAGTCTTGTGAAACATATTTTCTCCTTTTATTACCTGTATCCTACTAAGGGGCCCCATAAACTTCTAGTGAGGGGAACGGTTCTTGGGTCCAATTACTTTTTTATAATTTCGTTGAAATTCTTTCGCTCCTTACTTTTTCTCTCGTTTACCGCCGCCATGCGGTTCCAAATGTCCTGTTGTATGAAACGGCGGGAGGCCGACTTCCAGTTGAAGTTAAATCACCGCCACTCCACCAACTATCATCGAGACCGAGGCGAACTTTATGACCAACGTCTTTCGGTTCACCGACTCGTTTATCAGCCGTAGTCCCGGCAAGGCGAGCAAGACACTGAAGGCAAATATGAATATTGGGCGCGAGGCCGTAGCCGTTGCCACCAGAGATACAGGCCCTAGCTTGGTGGCCCAAATTAGCAAAAGAATCGCGACCGGGGCCATTAAGACCTCGGTGACCACCAATAACAGCACGGCCTCTTTGTGGCGCATCGCTTGTCGGAGATGAGACACCGTGTTCGGCCGAACGAACATCAGAAGTACCACCGCCATGCCCAAAAAGTGCAGAGAGGTGACCAACCAGACCGACAACTCCTCTAGAGCGTACTTGGCGGTCAAATGGCCGACGGCCGTCAACAAGCTGGCCATTAGCAAGACCGGTAGCACTTTGGTTAACTTCGTCCACCCGGTGGTAACCGAACCGGTCATTGAAATCAACGAGGCGCCCATGACCACGACACAGATCGCGAGCCATTGGAGCGGCTCCAGTACTTCGTCCAAAAACACCACCGCGAAGATGGCCACGAATGCCGGGAAAGTGAATACCATCGCGCTGGCCCTGGAAACTTCCTGTAGCTTGAAGCCCAGGAACATCATGGCCACGGCGCCTCCCCAGGCCAAGCCTGAGATTGCCCCCACGGCGACATGACGGCCCGCCGAAAAATCCGGCGCTCCTTCCACGAACAAGAAAGTAATGCCGTATACCAACACGCCGATACCGACCCAGACGTAATACGAACCCATGCTGGGCATGTAGCGGTCGATCAGACGTTTGTCGATCACGGCCATAGACGCGTAAATAAGAGAACTGCATATTGCCAGGAGCATCCACATGAATTAGCTTGCCAGCTTTGCCGATGCCAGGGTGGAGCCGGCCACGGTTAACTCCGATCCGTTCTTGATGAACCGGGCAATCGTGGCAGTGGGAAACGTGCCGTAAACACTATTGTTGGACGGGCTGGCGTCAGACTGGCCGGGGACAGACCAAAGGCTGGCCAACTCCTCGCTCACGGTCAGGTAGGCCCCGTTGATGCGAGATGGATAGATCCGGCTATTGTCGTTGCCCACCACCAATCGCAGTCTTGTGCCGAGTTCCTCTTCACAGTTCATCATTTCGATGACCGAAGGGGCCCCGGTCCAGAACGGCTCGTTAAGGTCGCGAAACCGCCAACCCTCTTGCCGACGGATTTTCCGGGTGAGCCAATCGTTACTGGTTGGATTGATGCCGAGGGCGATACCGCGGTTGGTCAACGCCGCAAACACCCGCCACTGAAGTTCGGAAATCGAGTTCCATTCGGCTTGGGAGTAATGCTGCTTCGAGCTCGATGAGTCTTTGGCGGCAAAAAGCGCGTTGGCGTTGTCCAAATGGTCCAAGACCCCATTGTTGGTCAGCTCTTGGAGTCCTTCTAGAGCCTCGATTAAGCCGCCTTCGTGCCACGACTCCCCACAGTGGACCGCGACCCTTAGGTTGCGTCGAGCGGCGTTGCTCCGAAGTGATTCCTGTTGCTCGTGCGGCCACCCGGAATCGACGCCAACGCTGTCGACGCCGATAATCATCGGCCCCATTTCCGCGGCCAGATCATAGATATAGCTCAGCGGATTGACCGGAGAGACGGCGTCGTGGCGGCCGCCATTCTGGCTGTAGTCGCCGAGGCCGTCGTTTGCTACATGTTTGCGCATGCCGATCATGAATTTCACTTGGAGACTTTCGCCTGTTTCTCGCTCGGCCTGTCTGGCGCCTTCCAAGGCAGCCCGGGCGAAAGAACCGTCGGCATGGTCTCCCATGGTCGTGCGGAGCCAAACTTCGGTCACCCCGTCCGCAAAATTCTCCAAGCCTACTTGGCGATAGGCTTGGCGGAACAGGGTCATCGCCTCAGGATGGCTGCTACTGAAGGCAAGCCGGGCCATGTTTAGGTGCCGGTCGGATTCGGCGAAATTCCCTGGCTCACGGTTCAAAGGAATCTGCCGTTCGAACCACTCTGCCAACGAGCTATCCGGCATTTGAAATAGCTGGTCCCGGGCGCAACTGTCCAAAATGCCCCGAGACTCGGCGTAGTCCAGCAGCCGTTCCTTTATTTCCGGGTCGGCGCGGTAGACTCGAACAACCTGTTCCAGCAGTTCACGCTGGCCGATTGAGCCGGTGATGTGCTGGTGCGGGTTCACTTTCTTGACCTTTCTCAATGCGGAGACCATCGAAAGGAATCCATCGCGCGCCTTGCCGGGCTCGCGTTCTCCGACAAGCTCGTCTAAGGTTCCGCACATCTGCAGCCCAGTCATGACCGAAGGATCGATTCCTGCGTCGCGATTGGGCCCAGTTTCGAAAACGCCGTTATGGCTTGTATGTTGGCCCTTGGCCGGCAAGCTCAATCTCCTGTGACATTGTAAAGTTTCTAAAACAACCGCCGTTTCGGGAGGCATTACGCCAGGTGTTGGGCAGAGTTACGATTTTGAATCGAAACGATGCCACTCCACGCTCCCGAAAACGTTGTGGTTGTGTATGCTCTCGTGGTTCACGGTCTTGACGCGGAACCATAAGACTCTGCCGTCTTGACTCAACTGCCAAGCTGCTTCCCGGACGATGTCCTCGACGAAAGCCGGGTTCTCGTAGGCCTGCATAGTTACATACCGTTCGTCGGGCCGCTTTAGCACCGGATAGACCGGTGCCGAAGCAGAACTTTCAGCAACTTCAATCAGATCGGCCAACCAAATCTGGTCCTCAAGGTGGACCGTCTTCACTTCGATATTGACATAGCCTCTTTGGTTGTGAGCCCCGTAGTCGCTAATGGCCTTGCTACATGGGCAAAGAGAGGCTACCGGGACCCGTACGCCAATAACGAATTCGGAACCAAACTGGTCCATCTCGCCCGAAAACGAACACTCGTAATCCATGAGGGCCTTGGCGCCGCTGACCGGCGCGGTCCGCTCCATGAAATACGGAAACGTAATCTGAATTTGGGCGTGGTCGGCGTCTAGCTTTTCTCTAACCACATTCAACATCTTGGGCAGTTCCATAATGCCGATCTCCCCGCGATAATCGCCGAGGATTTCGACGAACCGGCTCATATGAGCGCCTTTCATTTCCTCTGGAAGGTCGACCCCCAAACTGAGTTTGGCGACCGTGTTCTGCGTGTAAGACCCGCGGTCCTTGATGATTACTGGATACTGTATGTCGCTGATCCCAACCAGGTTGAGGGCGATACGCCGGTCGGAACCCTGCAGGTGAACGTCTTCCAACATCATCGTGGAGCTACCGTTTTGGCCTTTTAGATGTGCCACGTTCAATTTTCTTCTCCTCGATAAACACAGCCGGCGGTACTGGTTTCGTGAACGACTACTTTGTCGAGCAACGGTAGCGCCCTGTGCAATTCGTTCCAGACCCAGCGAGCTAGATTTTCGCTGGTAGGATTAATTAGTCCGTCGATTTCGTTCAGGTATTGATGGTCCAATTGATCAAGAATTGGTTGGAATGCTCGCGATACATCTCCTAGATCCGTGACCCAGCCGGTTTCTTCATCTACCGAGCCCCGAAGCCAAATATCAAATTTATAGTTGTGCCCATGAAGACGGGCACATTTGTGTCCTTCTGGAGCGTTGGGCAGCCGATGCGCTGCTTCGAACATGAATTCTTTGTAGATCTGCATCAGGGTGACTCTCAATGTTCCCAGATTGGTTCTGGTTTACCCTGTAAAGATGGCGGATGGCAGAGAAAGCCATTTCACTACCACGCCAATACACTCTCGCTATTCTCACACCGGGTTTTTCTACGTTTAAGGCCCTGGAGGGCCGAGAGAATCGGTCCATTGGTACCACTATTCTTGTACCTGCCAGGCCACTCGCCACCGTTATTTGGTATTTTGGATGATGTTCGGGCTTCCCATTATTAGTCCGGTGTTAGTCCGGTTGGATCGGGGTCTCGATCCTCGTGCCGCAGATATCGCAAATCCACTCGTAGAAGCTATATCCGACATAGAGGATATGGAGCGCGTTCGAGGAACATTCCCGGCACTCGGCGGCAAAATTGTGTGCCCGGTTATGAAATTCTCCAGGCCTGCCTACGGTGCCCCCCGGCCAACCCGTGCAGTTCTGGGACGGTCTACTGGGGCTTCGATTCACTGCGGCCTGAATAGTTGTCCCGTTTCGGTGTTCCGCTTGCGCTGTCTGCGCCTCTAAACCTGATTGCGTCATGTAACGTTCACCATCCGTTAGGACTTCTGAACCGGGTTCGCTTTAGCAGACGTAACGTTGTAATGGTCGAGGATTGCTACTTAATAACTGAGTACCTCTGGGGCCAAATACCCGCATTCCTAAGGTGCATTCCCGTGACCCATTGCGGGCCATCACCGGTCCGGCCCGACATCAGCCGTGGATTCCAGACGAATGTAGCAAGGGGCTGCAGCAATCGCACCGTGTTAAGATATGCCCGGCGCAGCGCTGGCATCCATCGACGATTGACGCAAGCCAGGTGACGCCGGGCCAAGGCTATGCAACAGGAAGCTACTCCACCGTTCGCCATCTTCGACGATTACAGGCCAACCGTTGCCATTACCGTCGCCATCAGATGGCTCCTGCTATCTACCTGGTTGGCAATGGTCAACTACCGGCCTGACGACGAATCGCCCCGTCTGCTATTCAACTCCATGGGTTTGGCCATCGCGATAGTCAACGCTTATGTAACGTGGCTTATCCTGACAGACCGGCGAATCACCTGGCGTCACGCATTGGGGCTGAGTTCGCTGGACCTCATCGTGATCACAGCCGGGCTGTACATGTTCGGCGGGTTACAGAACCGGTTTTACGTCTTCTATTACCCAGCGCTCCTCGGCTTCTCCCTCATGTTCCCCCGGCGGGCAAGTTTCATCGCGATAGGAGCAGTCGTTGCTCTCTACGTGACGATGGCATTGACCATCCAACCCACCTTGGACAGAAGCAGTTTTCAGGAGAAGGTGTTGGTGGTTCGGGTGATGACCATGATCGGGATCGTCGTCGCCGGCATCCTGCTGGCAATGTGGGAACGGGCCAGGCGTCGCGAGGCGGTGTCTGCGGAACAGCAACGGGCGCAGGAAAACTTGGAGCTGCAACGCCGCGCTCAAGAGGCCGAGCTGGCGGCAGTGGAGGAACGAGGCCGCATCGCCCGGGAGATACATGACGGTGTGGCCCAATCGATTTACATGCTCAGCCTGCAACTCGAGACCTGCGTCGATCTGGCCGACAGCAACCCCACCGGTCTCAGCGACCGGTTGAAGAGTCTCGTGTCCCTCTCCAAAGAGAGTCTCTTGGAGGTAAGGCACTATATATTCGACTTGAAGCCCTACCTGGCCGGAGAAAAGGGCCTCGCCAGCATGGTCGAAAGCCAAGTCCGGGAATTCCGAAACGTGGCGGGCGTGGCGACCGAGCTGGAAGTCAGCGGTCAGGAGCGCGAGGTTCCCATGCCGGTTTCCACCTGCCTCTACCGGGTAACCCAAGAGGCGTTAGCCAACGTGTTCAAACACGCCCAGGCCTCCCGCGTGGATGTAACGCTGGAATATGGAACCTTTGACGTAGCTCTCGCGATACGCGACAACGGCCTGGGATTTGATACTTCTACGGAAACGGTTGGTCTGGGCCTCAACAACATGCGCCAAAGGGCGGCGGAGCTAGGCGGGTCGCTGGTTTTGGAGAGTGCGCTCGGCACAGGCACTAGGGTTGAAATTCGATTGCCCACCCAAGCTCAGGTACCGGCGTCGCCTTAACCCAAGAGTAAGGCACACCAAATAAAAAGGCAGATGTCTACATGGCAAAAGTTCGGATAATGATCGTGGACGACCATGAGGTGGTCCGCTCGGGATTGAAGGCCATCCTGGAACCGGAGAGCGACTTTGCTATAGTCGGTGAGGCCGCCTCGGGAGAGGAGGCGATCGCACAAGTCGCTGCCCACCGCCCGGGAGTGGTGTTGATGGACGTGCGTATGGAGGAAATGAGCGGCATCGAAGCGTGCCGGGCCATCAAGAGTGCGCATCCCGAGGTCAACGTCTTGATGCTCACCTCATACAACGAGGAAGCGGCGGTGACTGCGGCGATCATGGCCGGAGCTTCCGCTTACTTATTGAAGAACGTGGGCCGCTCGGAGTTAATCAAAGCCATCCGCGCCGTGGCGGCCGGCCAGAACCAGCTAGACCCGGCCGTTACCCGACAGGTAATGGAAAAACTGGCCCAGCTGAGCGCCCGCGAGGAGGCCCGGGAAGTTGCCGAGCTGTCACAACGGGAGCGGGAGGTTATGGCGTTAATCGCCCAGGGAGCTACCAACCGCGGCATTGCCGAGCGATTGGTGATCACCGAGAACACCGCCCGAAACCATGTGAGCCGTATTCTGGACAAGTTGGGGTTGTCCCGGCGAAGTGAGGCCGCCGTCTTCGCAGCCCAACACGGATTGGTGAACCAGGACCCGCCAGAGGAGCGCTAATGACCGCCCATTTTACCGGCTCCAGACCATCCTCGATGAGACAGACTTCATGACGACAGTCCTGCTAGTAGGCGCCGGCGGGTTTATCGGTTCTGCTCTCCGGTACCTCATTAATAAGGAAGTCCAACAACTTCTGATCGCCCCTAACGGGTTCCCCTACGGCGTCCTGTTGGTGAACGTCGTTGGCTGTCTGGTCATCGGGATATTGGGCGGACTGGCCGCAACCCACGGGATATTCAACGTTACCAGTGGAAGCCGAGCTTTTTTGTTTCTGGGCGTTCTCGGCGGGTTCACCACGTTCTCAGCGTTTGGCTACGATACCATTGAATTGGCTCGGGAGGGCGATATCACCCAAGCAATCGCCAACGTAGGCCTTCAGATCGGTTTGGGGTTGGGCGCTGTGTGGGTTGGCTACAAGCTGGCGGTCTGGTAGACCTTTTTGCTTAACTGGACAGCAGTGGCACGCTAGTACTCAGTCAACCTAATTGTTGGCAGGATAGAGATGGTGACGCTTGACTCGGGCGTCCACAGTGGAGAATCTCCAGTCAATGGTTGCTCCGGCTTGGTTTCGTTCTGCCTCCAGGGCCGCGATCTCGCCACTCAAAGTCTCTTCATCGGCAATACGGCGGCGCAGGACTCGCCTGGCCAAGACACTGAACTCGATCTCTGCCATGTTGAGCCAACTACCGTGCTTGGGAGTGTAGTGAAACTCCAAGCGTTTGCGTATTCGCCTAGCCTCCTTGGGCTCGAAGGTTTCGTAGAGGGAAGCTGGTTTGTGGGTGTTGAGGTTGTCCAGCACCACCCGGATCTTCTCGGACGCTGGGTAAGCTTCATCGGCCAGCCACCGCATCTGCTGAGCGAAGTCCACCATGGTACGACGTTCGGTCACTGCCACATGCCTCCAGCCCGCCAGGGGCTCGCACAGCATGAACAGGTTTCGGGTGCCATTGCGCTGGTACTCGTAATCGTATCGCTCCCGTCGTGCCAGCTTGGGCGGGATCGGAGACCTCTTTTCCGCCAGCAACTGCTTGGAGGTCTCGTCGAAACAGACCACCGGGCGCTCTGGGTCATAGGGTTCCGCGTAAAGGTCCAGCACATCCTCCATACACGCCACAAACTCGGCGCTCACCTGGGGAATACACCACTCCTTCTTCTGCCACGGCTTGAGACTGTTTTTTTCAACCGCTTGCGAATTCCCTCGTGGGACATGGAGGGCGCCAGCCCCAACTCCACCACCTTGTTTGCCAGGAGCCGCAGGGTCCAGTGGTCATGGCCTGGAGGGGCCTCGCTGCACGCCAGGGCAATCAGGTGCGCTTCCCCCCGCTCATCCAGTTTGGTCGGATGTCCTGGCCGAGGATCTTCCTCCAAGGCCCGCTTCAGTCCTCCCTCCAGGTACCGCCGCTTGGTACGGCACACCGTACCCGCAGACGTGTCCAGCGCCTCCACGATGCGCATCACCCCCCAGCCCGTATCTGCCTTTAGCAGAATACGGGCCCGGGCAACCTTTCGCGCTGGGCTCTTTCCCCCGCGAATCAGTCGTTCCAACTGGTCTCGTTCTTCCCTTTCCAACCGGACCACATACCGATCTCGTCCCATGGCTGCCACCCTCCTACGTCAACACTCCTAAAAAAGGGTAGCAACCTTAGACGTTTTCTTAAACAATTACCAAAACCGAGTTGACTGAGTACTAGTCTGGACTGACTGCACTCCAACGAATATCAACGTTATCGACGGTTGCAATCGTCCTCTTGGGTATCGTGAAACTGAACTTGCTGCCCCGGCCCAGCTCACTCTCCACCCATATGCGGCCGCCGTGGGCTTCGACGATGCCTTTGGCGATGCTCAGTCCCAGGCCGGCGCCGCCTGAGGTTCGGGACCGGGCTTGATCGATGCGGTAGAACCGCTCGAACAACCGCTCTTGGTCTTGCCCGGCTATTCCTTCGCCGGTGTCCACGATCGCCCATCCCTCGTAGTGGTATCCGTTAGCAAGGGGCTGAATGCGGGTGAGCATCAGAGCAATAGAGCCGGTTTCCATGGCCATGGCGTCACCATCCTCGGCCATCTTGTCGTCTGCCATCGCCTCGCCATCCTCGGCCATCTTGTCGTCTGCCATCGCCTCGCCATCTTCGGCCATTTTGTCGTCTTCCATGGCCTCGCCATCTTCGGCCATCTTGTCGTCTGCCATGGCCTCGCCATCTTCGGCCATTTTGTCGTCTTCCATGGCGTCCCCATCCTCGACCATCTTGTCGTCTGCCATCGCCTCGGCGTCGGAGGCAGCCGGCGCCTCAGTGGGTGGAGGCTGTGTGGGTTCAGGCCGGGGTGTGGCCGTAGGATCGGAGCCGCAAGCGGCGATGAGAAACAAAACTGCAATGAGCAGGGCCGGTAACGTTAGCCGGCTTTTAAGAAAAGTAGGCATCTTTTCCCTCCAGATTAAGGATTAGCCTGATTCTGGAGGGGAGATATTGCTATACCCTTGCAAATATTACGAAATTCTTAACTGGGCGGACTGGTTTGTTTTTCTCATTTGGGAAAGGAGAAGTGAAAGGTGGTCGGGTCGTCCAACTACTCCGAGTCACGGGCCGTAGTTACAACGGTTCGGTGAAGGCCCATATCTGGCGGTTGGCGGCCTCTGCGGTACAAGTATCGAGAATTAGGCCATTGGCGACGAAGTTGTTTCCCCCGGCGTCTCGATGAGGCGCATCGGGAATACTGATGCAGAGCTCGGGATTGCTGACAAGGACAATCTGGCCGGTCTCCAGATGCTCAAATTTCTGCCTTGGATTCCCGTCGCAGGCCTTCACGAAAAAAGTTGAGCTAGGCTCTAGGGAGGAGGCCTCCAAGCATCTTCGGAAGTACGGCATCTCAAGGCGCCCCTCCAGAAGCGCCGCTTGATCGAACCTACCGTCCATGTTCCACAGACCATGCTTGCAGGTATGGGACTGGACGGGGATCTCGAAGTTTATGTTGTTGGGAGTCCATCCCGGTAGATCGATGCACAATCCCCGCTCGTCGCCCAGAGCAGCCACGGTCCTCACAAACCAACGGTCCTGGCCCACGTTCGGGGGCGCAACGCTGTCGGTGCCCAGCGGGGTACTTGAGAGCCCTGTGTCGTCGTTATCGCCGCAAGCTGCCAGCAGCAACAACATGATTGCACCGAGCGTCAGAACCAAGAAATAGAACGGTCGACGAAAGGAGTTGTTTCGGGTTGACTGCTTGTCGTCCATGTGTTGCCTGGCGCCTGCGTCAAAAAGGGTCGAGATTAAAGGAAGAGCGCCGCTTTTGAAGGCGGCGCCCCTTGTCAACGTTGGTCAGCCGAATCCTCGTTGGTCCTGCCTTAGAGGGTCAGCGCGTGTTCCTCGTATTCTTTTTCTTTATTGTAGATCTGGAAACGGTGATTCCCCGATTCCAGAATGAATATCCGGTCTTGGGCGTCCACTTTGACCGCCGTCGGCCTCCGGAAACGCCACTCGGGTTCCAAGTTCGTCCGCCGCCTGGCTTTCATATTGTCCGGGTTGGCCTCAATGAGTGTCTGAGCCCAAGGCGAGGGTTGCTGGGCGTCGCCTACCAGAGTGGTGATGAAGGTCCCATTGGGAGCGTACACCTGAACACGGTGGTTGCCCCAATCGGTCACGTAGACATCACCTTCCGAGTCTACGGCCACGTCGGTGGGGTTGGACAGCCCGCCGACTCCCGAGAGGGTACCCTCGAACTTGACCAGCAAGTTGCCGTTGGCGTCGAATTTCTGGACTCGGTTATTTCGCCAGTCCGCAACGAATACGTTGTCAGTGGAGTCAACGCATATTCCCCACGGCATGTCCAGTTCCCCGTCGCCGGAGCCTTGATTGCCGAAGGTGGCAAGAGGGGTCCCGTCTTTGGTGAACTTTTGGATCCGGTGATTGAGGCTGTCGACGATATATAGATTGTCGTCGGAGTCGAAGGCAATACCGGCCGGGGCGTTCAATTGCCCGTCGCCGTCGCCCGGATTGCCCCATTTTGACAGGAACTGCCCATCCTTGTCGAAGACCGAAATACGGTGCAGGTAGTCGTCCGATACATAGATATTACCGGCACGGTCCAAAGCAATGGAGCGAGGCCAAACGAACTGGCCGTCGCCGGAGCCGGGTCCGCCGAACTGAGTGACGTACTGATGGTCGAGGGTGCAGATGGTAATCCGCTGGCCCAAGTCCTCAGCGCCTCTATTGACTACGTAGAGGGTATCTCCGTTTAGGGCAAAGTCTTGGGGTGTCCAAAAGCCTTGTCCAGACAAGGCATACATGCCGAATGAAAAGCTGTGATCAAATACCCGCCCCGCCGCAACGGTTGTTAGCATTGGGAAACCTCCGCGTGAGTACTATTGGCTAAACAAAATCTAGCTGCTCAAATTTTCCGCCCACGATGGGCACCGGGTCGAGGCCCAACCAGCGATCCACCACGGTGGAGTAGAAACCTCGGAAATCGTAGTTTGGCGCCAGGTCGCCCTGGGTCAGGTCCTCAGGTCGGATCGACGGATAGGTGCCGTACATGCCGCCCTTGACCTGGTTTCCAATGACGAAAGCCACGCCGCCAGCCCCGTGGTCGGTACCGGTGCCGTTGTCTTTGACCCGTCGGCCAAACTCGGTGAAGAGCATCATTACCAAGTTGTCGCCGGCATCATGTTCTTTCAGGTCGTCGAAGAAATCGCCGATGGCCCGGGATACGTCGGTCCACAGTTTGATATGTGCCGGCGGTTGGTTGAAATGGGTATCAAAACTGCCGTGCTGGGTGTAGAAAACCTGAGTACCCAGGTCGGCCAGGTAGACCCTGGCAACATCCTTCAGGACCGTGGCGATGGGAGTTTCTGCGTACTCAATTGTGGAGGAGTATTTTTCAGGCGCCACCTTGATGATGTCCGCGCCCCTGAGAGCGTCCCTGCCCGTCTGTCCCAGGTAGTCCATAACCACACCGGTACCCACGGCCGGTGAGTACATCCTGGCGAAACGCTCAAGGATTTGGTCTCGGTCGTCGCCAACTCCCGGAACGTTCGACAACACACCGTAGGACTCCAGGTTGGAAACTGAGGTTACAGGAACGCCGCGCAGCGCCAAAGCCCGCGGCAACCCCTGCCCAAAGTTGACTCCCTTTAGGACGTTCTCACCGGCGGGGTCCAGGTCGCGAATGACTTTGCCTGCCCAACCCTCGGTGCCCACGATGTCGGGTTCGCAGGTGTGCCAGATGTCCATGGACCGGAAGTGGGACCGCGGCGAGTTTTCGTAACCTATGCCGTGAATAATCGCCATTTTGCCGTCGTCATAGAGCTGCTTGACCGCCCCCATATTGGGGTTGAAGCCCAGTTCGTCGTCGATGGGCAAGACCTCGTCTTCCGCTATGGCGACCCTGGGCCGGGCGTCACGGTAATACGGGTTGGTGTAAGGGACGATCGTATTAAGGTAGTCGTTGGCACCGGTAAGCTGTAAGACCACCAGTACCGGATCTTTTTTTGTTGTTGCCATGCTCCGCTCCTCTTCTGCCAGCAAAGTCGTAAAACCCGTATTTCGGGAGAACTGCTATGTTAGGCGAACTGGAAATCCCGGGACGCGGCGATTAACGCCAGCATCACTCCGATACGCTTTTCGGACTCAGCGGATTCTGCTTCAGTGCTCCAAGCAAGGTTTCCGCCGGTCTGGGCCTGATCCAAGAGTTCATTCCTGGTCGTTTCGCTGATCTCCAACGGTCCAACCAACTCCAGGCAGCTATCTACGAACTCCTCGGGCGCCAGAGCGCCGCGTCCACGTATGTTCTCTACCATCGAATGGACGCCGGGCAGCGAGGTGTCTCCCAGCAGGTTGGCCGCGAAATTGACCCGCCGCACCAGCGCTCCGCCGTCGATCCATTCCGAGCCGGTGTGCCAGCTTTCCACGCTGGGCGGGTTGAGCAGTTCCTGTCCCTGATAGGCGGCTTCAAGGGCCAGTTTATCGAACCCAGGGCGCGGGCCTTGGTAGCTGCCCGCCAGGCGGGCGGTGCCAATCACCAACTCCGCTGGGCTCTTCACATGTGAAAAACGCGCCTTCTTGAAAAATTCAGAGTTGAACAGGACCCTCATCATCACGCGGACTTCGCCGTCGGAATCGTTGTAGGCCTGCACCAACTGATCGATGGCCTCTGGATCGTTGGGCGGCGTAATGTTCCAACTGGGGACCTGGGGTTCGTCAGCGACGAAGAAGTTATAAAGGTGGCGAGCCAGGAAGCGGGCGGTCGCCGGCTGGTTGACCACGATGCCGATGATGTCGTCTCCGTCAAATGCCCCAGTCTGCCCCAAGAAGGTCTTCTGCCCGTCATCGTGGTCTTCCGGCCGGAACTCGAAATTCCAAAGGTACCGGCCCAACGGAGCGCGAGGGATCTTGCTGCCGACGGTCCATCCAGTGAAGGCGCGGGACGCCTCCTTGATGTCGTCCTCGGAGTAATTGCCGACTCCCATGGAAAAGAGCTCCAAAAGCTCCCGGCCCCAGTTCTCGTTGATGGCCCCCATGTGGTTGCCGTTGTTGTCCAGCCAGTAGAGCATGGCCGGATTTTTGGCCAGCGCCACCAATAAATCGCGGAACTTACCCAGGCCCTGGCTGCGGAACATCGCAATCTGCACCGTCAGTTCCGGTGGGTTGTCCACCTTAGAGTTGCCGGTGGCAAACAACTGGTGCCAGAAGAGGGCCATCTTCTCTTCCAAGGGCCGCTGAGTGTTTATCATGCGATAGACCCACTCGCCTTGGTTGATGGCCGGCGCCCCAGCTAATTCGTACCCGGGCATGAACCGGAAGAGAAGGTCGTCGTCGATGGGAGCCTGGTTCTCGGGGTGTAGCAGCTCCTCCACGGTGGCCTCGTACCCCTTGCCCACGCGGGCCTCCAACTCTTCCCGAGATGCGCCGAACCCGGCCCGCCGCATCAGATGAGCGAATAGCGCAATTTCTTCCCTGTCGGGCATGGTTTCCCTCCTGTGGGAAATCAATCTTGAAGTGATTAACATCCTACGGACTGCATAATGGACTGTCAAGAAGAGAATAATATTTATGTAGTAACGAATATTGTAAACCAACCCTCGGACCCTTGGGCACAGGCATAGCGGGCGGCAGGATTTCAGCTTAAGATGTACTCCTCTGAGACACGAACCACCCGACATTTACGGAGGCAGGCCATGACCTACGCGGGCCAATCGGTAAAGAGGTTTGAGGACCACCGTTTGTTGACTGGCCAGAGTTCCTACGTTGATGACCTGAAGTTTCCGGGCCTGCTCCACGCCGCCGTTCTTCGCAGTCCCCATGCTCACGCCAGCATCGAGTCTATCGACGCAACGGCCGCCAGTCGGCTGCCCGGCGTAGTGGCGGTTATCACCGCCGATGACATTCAAGGAGTCGCGTCACACATCCCCACTAGGGCAGCAACCGACGCCGACGAGCTGCGCCCTCCCCGGCACCCGGTGCTGGCCACCGGCAAGGTCTGCTACGTAGGCCAGGCGGTGGCTGTGGTAGTAGCCAAAGACCCTTACGCTGCTGGAGACGCGTTGGAAGAAATATTGGTGGACTACCGGGTGCTTCCGGCCGTCATCGATCCGATGGAAGCCGTCAAAAAAGAGACCACGGTGGTACACGAAGACCTGGGCAGCAACGTTTCTCTCCAAACCGTTAATTCCGGTGGCGATTTGGACGCGGCCTTCGCTGCCGCCGACCATACCGTGAAGCAGCAGTACGAAGTGCAGCGGCTGGCCCCGGCGCCGATGGAGCCCCGGGGAGTGGTGGCCGATTACCGGAAAGACGAGGACCTGCTCACCGTTTGGGATTCCACTCAGCACCCCCACGAAATCAGGGACCACTTGGTCCATCTGCTCGGACGGACCGAAGCCAACGTGAGGGTGGTCGCACCCGATGTCGGCGGCGGATTTGGCGAAAAAGGATGTTTGTTCCCCGAAGAGGTGGCCATCCCCTACATTTCCATCTTGTTGGGCCGACCGGTCAAGTGGATGGAGTCCCGGCAGGAAAATATGTTGTCGTTCCACGGGAGAGGTTACACCGTGGAACTGGAGGCGGCGGTCAAGAACGACGGAACCCTTTTGGGCATCAAGGTCAACATCGTGGCCGACCTTGGCGCTTACTATTTTCTATCGACGCCGACTATCCCGGTCCTGACCAGCCACCGCCTCACGGGCCCGTACCAGACCCCGGCCATGGCGGTGCACGTGCAGGGCGTAGTGACCAACAAGCCGCCAACCGGCGCTTACCGCGGTGCCGGAGGGCCGGAAGCCGCCTTTTGCATGGAACGCACCATCGATCTGATCGCCGCCGACCTCAATCTGGACCCGGCTGAGGTCAGGCGCCGGAATTTCCTTCCACCCGACGCCTTCCCCCACGACACGCCCACGGGCATTACATACGATTCGGGGAATTATGAGGCGGCGTTTGACCGCTCACTGGAAATGGCGGACTACGAGGGTTGGCGCCGGCGTTCTGCCGAAGGTAACGCCGCCGGTGGCCCGTTGATCGGTGTGGGCTTGGCCACGGTGGTAAAGGGGTCCGGGGCCCGGGGAATCGTTCTCACCGACCACGCTCGGGTAATTATCGAGCCGTCGGGAGAAGTCACTGTTCACACCGGGGTTTCGCCCCACGGGCAGGGAACCGAGACCACCTTCGCTCAAATGACCGCTGACGAGCTCGGCATCGGGCCGGGCGACATCCGGGTCCTGCACAGCGACACCGACGTCCTGCCCGCCGGTGGGGGAACCTCGGCCAGTCGTGGTCTGATCGCGGGGGGCACGGCCCTGCACGTCGTCCTGCAAGAAGTCAAACAGAAACTGGCCTTCATCGCCTCTCATTTGTTGGACTGTCCGCCGGATGATGTATCGTTTCGGGAGGGACAGGCCGTCAACCGCTACCGGCCCAATCGAGGCCTGCCCTTCTCCCAGGTTGCGGCGGCCGCCTACAACGAGGAGCTCCTGCCACAGGGAGCCGAGCCGGGCCTAGACTTCAAGGGAACAAATACGTTGGGGAAGAGCCCATACTCCTTCGGGGCCCATGTGGCGGTGGTCGAGGTCTCCCGGGAAACGGGTACCATCAAGATCCTGAAGTACGCGGCGGTCCACGATGCGGGCAAGATCATCAACCCGATGTTGGCGGAAGGTCAGGTACAGGGAGCGATCGCCCAAGGGCTGGGCCAGGCGTTGTTGGAGGGAATGGTCTACAGTCCCGAAGGCCAGCCGCTAACCGGCAGCTTGCTGGACTACGCCCTGCCCACATCCACCAACACGCCCGACTTCGATCTAGAAACGATGGAGACACCTTCACCTATAACCGCACTGGGTGTGAAGGGCATCGGCGAACTGCCGACTTTGGCGGCCCCAGTGGCAGTTGCAAACGCCGTGATGAACGCGCTATCCGGCGCTGGAGTGCGCCATATCGACACGCCCCTCACCCCGGAGAAGGTCTGGCAGGCCCTGCAAGAGAGCGGGAGCTAGAGCCTGAAAGTCCTTCGACAAGCTCAGGACGAACGGAGAGAGTCGGCTGTTAGGATGTCTTGGCTGGCTCCGCCTGGCAGGCGTCTTCGACAAAACCCGCAGCCTGGGTCCACCGCAAATTGTCTGAGTCTTGCGTAAGACCTAGCTTTGTTCCTTGGGAGTCCTCGAGGCCAAGCGGGTGGTAGACCAACTCGACCAGGTTGTTGTCGGGGTCGCTGATGTAGGTGTAGTGCTCGTTCGTGTCTTCCCGGCGTCCCTGGTACGGATCATCGCCGCCGGTATTGTTGAATGAGCCACCGGGAGAACGGCTGTAGGCCACGCCCAGCACATCCAGTTGGGAGAGCATCCCGTCCCAGTCCTCCACCTCTACCGCGAAGTGGACCCTAGGTACTTCGACAACTTGGTCAACGTCGCTGGTGTGAATCTCGCCGGAACCGATGCGCAACTGGAGTTGCCGCTTGTTCAACGCCGGCCCGCGGTCCAGGAACTGCGCGCCCAACACCTGTTCGTACCACTCCCTGGTCCGCTGGCGGTCCGTTATCTGAATGTTGATGTGGTGGATCATGGTGATTTTGGACATCCGTCAACCTCCCGCGTCCTATGCGCTTCTGGCAAGAAATTGTACACATTATCGGTCATAGCGAACTCGGCTACAACCGCCGGATCACCGGTTTACCTCGATCACCGAATTTGACCGCCAGCGGCTATGGAGTCGGTCGCTCTCCGGTAAGCACGGAAAGGGTCTGGCTGGCGACGCCGCTCTGCAACAGGGAGAAATGGGGGTTCAACTCGAGCGCGCGTTCCAGGTGTTCTCGGGCTCTCGCTCGATCTCCAAGTTCGTAATGAATCATGCCGGAATGGTAGTAGAGCGTGGCATCCTGAGTCCCCAACTGCATCGCCTGGGCGATGGCCTCTGCCGCTTCGGCGAAGCGTCCGTTCTTGTACAGGGTCCACGCCAGCGCATCGTAGCCGTAGATATCTTGACGGACCTCAAGCTCCAGCACCGCGTGCTCAAGGGCTTCTTGCGGTTTCAGGTCATGGTCCGCATAGAAAAGGGCCAACTCCCGGTTGTACGGCTGCTGTCCGACCGCAGGCAAATAGGCGACTTCTTCCACAGCGTCATATTTCAACCGGGCTTCATCGGCCTGGCCGGAAAGCGCAAGCAGGTCGCCCAAGGCAGCCATAGCCTCGATATCAGGATAAACCGATAGGGAACGTTGGAATAGCTCCTTAGCTGCGTCGTCGTCGCCCTCGGCCGCTCGAATATGGCCCAGACCGGTCAATGCTTCGTGGTAGCCAGGGAAATCATTAAGTGCGGCTTGGAAGTATTTCTCCGCCTCGTTGAGATTTCCGGCATCGAAGTAAATATCGGCCAACTCGTGGTTGGCCCAGGCAGAGTTTTCCGTCCCCCTTGGCGCGGCGGCCACCGCCAATTTCATAGCTTCTACGGCGCCATCGGCGTCACCCGTTAGGTTACGAACGTAGGCAACGTTGGCGTACGAGGCCAAGTTGGGTTTCAGGTCGACCATCATCTGGAAACTGTCTGTCGCCGCAGCGTACCGGCCGAGCTCGGCTTGGGCGCTGCCTAGGACTCCGTAAGCGTCGGGGTTGATTCGGTTGACCCCCAGGGAGCGCTCCGCCCACTCCATGGCCTCGGCGAACTCGTGGCGGGCCAATGCCACCGAACCCAACGAGTTCATGGCGCTGGAATTTTCGGCGTCCAAGTCCAACGCGCCAAACAGCGCGTCTTCCGCTCGGGCGTAGTATCTGGGCGCTGATGTCTCTCGCCCCTTCTGCAGATAAGCTTCAGCTAGTTGGATGTGAAGGTTGGGGTCGACAGGCCGCAACGCCAGCCGTGCCTGCAGGGCCTCTATCTGGCCGTCGGTGGACTGCGATTGGACCCGAGCGCCTGAGGTACTTGAGGCGCCGCTCCATTCAACAACAAGGCTTAAGGCCCAAACAACGATCAGGATCGCCCCGAGCAGCACCAGGCCGTAGGGTAACCGTCTCAAGACTCGCGATTGGAGAATTCCAGCCATTATTCGACCCCTGATTTGAAAATTATAGTGCCTGAAACTTTGTTGCCCGGCGCCGCCCAGACCAGGCGACGCCGAGCGTAAGGCGAAGGGCGACTAGTCGCTAACTTCGGAATCGTTGTGAGAGTCCTTGCGTCGCCGCCAAGCGAACACTCCTCCCAGGAGTAATCCGCCACCGATTAGAGCGGCGTTGGTCGACATGATCATGGCCGAAGGGCCCTTACCGTGATCATGGCCGTGGTTATAGGCCTCGTGAGGCGTGCCGAGGTAGGGGAAGCTGTCCAGGTACTCCACATCGTTTTCCTGGACGTTGTCGGTGACCTCAAGAGAAGCTAGGCAGAGGTCGTTTTTCTCGTCCAGCAATTCCAGAACTGCTCCTGCGCCGGCCCGGGCGAAGATGTCGGCCACATCGTCGCCGACCCTGCGCCCGTTGGGGAACCCGGCTACGTCACCGCCAAACACGCCGAGGGGATGCGGATCGGCAGCTACCGGGACATCGAAGTTTAGGCGAAGCATATCGGCCTGGACCGGTCCACCCTCTTGCTGGGTATCCTGAGTGCCGGGAAGCATCAGAAGTCCCGCAGGAATGCCCTTGAGGAGGACGAGGTCGAGGTCAACCCGCTCGTTGACGGGCGTTAGGCAGGAGTCTGGTGGGTTGTTCAGGGCACCAACCAACACCGGTATAAGTGCGGCTGCGCCCTGGCTCGATGCCGGGTTGATGATGAAGTCGGCAAAATTTTCACCGTCGTCCTTGGGCTCCGTGGCGTTGAAGCGGTCCTTGTGTTCCAAAGGCATGAGCAATTCATTGACCAAGGGGTTGCCCAGCCGAGAAACCTGAACCATTGACCGGGATGTCCCGCTCGGCCTACCACCTTCATTCCGTATGGTCAGCCGGGGCCGGCTGGCCGAGGACCAAACGCCGATGATGCCGTCGGTGTCACCCGCGGCGGCGAATTGGGACTTGGGTATTTCCAGTGCTATCGAATGTACGTTGAACCCGCTGAAGGTGTCGAATGCCGGGTCGCGCAGGTTCAGCAGGTCGAAGAAACCCATCAGGTCGATGTAGAACCCCTCGTCGCGAGGGCCCACGAATACCTTGCCGCCGTTGGCTATGGGATGGATGGCGGCATCGGCTAGGGCTTCGTAGAGAGGGGGCTTGGTGCCGGTGGAGACCGGGCCTACGTTGGCTGGGGCCACGCGCGCGTCCTTCAGGAGCACCGTGCGGCGCATTTCACCACCGTCGTCGCTGCTGTCGTCGTCATGGTCCCCAGCAGCCACGATCTCGGTCAGGGTGAAACTCTGTTGTACGTTGAGGTTTTCGTATTGGGATGAGGGGTCGCTTGGATCAGAAGGTAGGCCGATCTTCCCGGCGTTGTATAGAATTGTGTTACCGTTGGCGACGTTGTTTTCGAACTGGAACTGGTACGTGATGTCCTCTTGGGCATCGCCATCGACATCTACCATGATCTCGTACAACGCTTGGTCGGAGAACCGGTAATGGGTAGGCCCGTTCCCCGGCTCCTCCATGGGTATGTAATTCGCCATGAGGGTTATGTAATCGGAGCGGCCTTTCTCCGTGCTGACGAAGGCGTAGACGTCCGTGTTATTGACGGTTGGGTCCTCCGCGATTAGCGGCGCATCATTATGGCTGGAGCCGCTAACTACCAGAGCGGAGATTCCTGCCATGATGAGGCCCGCCACCACAGCGATAAGGATTTTATGTCGCATACCGGTTTCCTCCGATTGGTTTTGGTTTCCAGGACCATCTCAAATTGGTCCGAAGATGAAGCGTTTGCGGATACGGTCTATGCTGGGTAAGGTCCTCCTTTCGTGCCTAAACTCTGCGCCTTGTGCCTTTAAGCAGCAGGTCCCCGTTGATCCATGCGAATTTTTCGGACTGTTGGATCATCGCGGTTTGGGAGGGCAATTGAAGCGGGAATGATCTGGAGCCGGCCCGAACCTCGTAATTTCTATGTGAGGCCCGTTAAAATCCACATATGAACCGGGAAACCGCCACCGATGAAGAGCTACTTCAAGCACTCCAGCAGCAGAGCATCGAGGCCCTCGAGGAGTTGTATGATCGCCACCACCGCAGAGCCCTGGCGGTGGCGTATCAGGTGTTGCGGGACAGTCAGTTAGCTGAAGACGTGGTGCAAGAGGCCTTCTTGGCAGTCTGGCGTCGGCCCGAGTCGTTCAGCCCCGACCGTGGAAGGGGCCGCTCCTGGCTGCTAAGCGTGGTTCGACACCGGGCGATCGACTTTACTCGAGGTCGCTCTTTTGGCTGGGAACGCCTATCGTTGGAGGAAATTGAATTCGAGCCACGCTACCCCGATCCGTGGCAGGAGGTGAGCAGAATCCTGGAGCGAGACCGCATTAAATCGGCGGTGGATTCGCTGACCCCGGAGCAAAAGGAGGCCATCGATCTGGCTTATTTCGGAGGCTACACGCAGCGGGAGATATCGGAGCTTACGGGTACGCCCCTGGGGACCGTAAAGGGCAGAATGCGTTTGGGACTGCAGAAGCTCCGGGGAATCGTCGCCCCGCCCGACAGCGGAGAGAACGATTAACCAATTACCTTTTGAAACAAGGGCCGTTCATTCGATGCGGTCAGACGACCTGGAAGAGCTGGCCTCGGCCTTGGCGTTGGATGCGATGGAGCCGGAGGAGCGGCAGGAATACCTGTTGCACGTCGAAGGCTGCTACCTTTGCCAGGGGCTAGTCGGCGAGTATCAGGGGTCCGCAGAGTTGTTGGCGGAAGCGTTGGACGATGTCGTCGCCTCTCCCAGTCTCAAGAGCCGGATTTTCACTGAGGCGGCCCGAGATGTAGCCGCACCCGCCGCCGCTCCACCCCGGACTACTAAAGCTGTAGGCGGATGGACTTGGGGTTGGCCGAGTTGGCCGCATTGGACAGTTTTGCGGCCGTTGCGGCTGTCGGCGGCCCTGGTCGTGGTGGTAGCTGGGCTGGTGGCCTGGAATATTTCCTTGCAGGTGGGTGGTGACGGAACTTCAGAAATCTCTCAGCAGCAACAAGCGGTGATAGACGCTATCCGCGAGGGTGGAACGGTCTACGAACTCTCCGGCACCGACGCCCTTCCACAAGGAAACGCCAGGGTCGTGGTGGTCAACGAGGGGAACGTGTTGCATCTTCTGCTTCAAAACGTGGCCCCCCTATCCCAGGATGAGGTGTTCGAGGTCTGGAGCATTAGAAACGAGGTGCCGGAAAGTCTTGGTACGTTCGCCCTCTCCGCAGGCTTGGAACATTTGGTGACGTTGGAGACCGATATCTCAGGGGAGAGCGACATTTCCGGCGCCGATGCCGTAGCGATTAGCATCGAGGCGAAAGGCGGCAGTCCCACCGGCCAACCCCAAGGCCCCATTGTGCTCCAAGGTCCGGTCTAGCCGGTACGCCTTATCTGTGGATAACCACCGGAAGGGTCAGTCCCACCGCCACCAGCAGCGTCCACAGCGCAGGCGCCGACGTCATTAGCTGCTCCTTTCGATTGGCAATTACCGCCGCTCCCGCTTGAGTGCGAGTCAGCCACCAAGGACGGTAACGGGCTTCCAGGAAATAAAACATTAACCCGAGCCCGACGCCGAAGGCCAGGTGGCCGATCAAATTAGGAAAGGCGTAGGCCACCGAATCGATGGTCCACTTGGGACTCCCGCCAAGAAAAACCGGCATCAAAGTCAGCGGGCCTAGAATCGACCAGAAGAACCCGTATGAAACTCCCCAACCTAGGGCCGAACTTATGTTGTAGCTGTGTCGCCGGAAGAGCAGTCCGTAACTCATCCCGACCATGGTGGCAATAAACAGATGGACGAAGAACCCCGCGACCTTGGAACTGGAGCCAACCAGGTCAGCCACATCGGGCAGGAACCCGGTCTGGAGCATGATCAGACTAAAGATCAGCCCCCCCAGCCAACCGCCGACCACACTTCGTCCCACGATCCTGAGTCCTTGGGTGCCGATCCCTTCGTTGTCCTCGCCCCCTAGGTGGTCTGAAAAGAGGATATTCAGGACCGATCCGATCCACTGGTAGAACAGGGCCACGGCCGCTCCGAACAGAAAGTAGCCCGGCAACGCGGCCGAGACCTGCCGGACTTCGCCCAGCGACCAGGTCAGTCCGGACCCGCTGAGCAACGGCACCACGGTCAGTCCGGCCGCCACCCACCAGAAGAACCCGTAAACAGTACCGCGAATCAGTGCGCCGCCGGCTCCGTCTGTGGGATTGGGGTAGAGCACCGCGTAAACGCCGCCTGCCAGCAGTCCAATCAGAAGTGTGATAAACCAGGCGCCGACCCGCGAATCCCCGGCGGACATTGAGGCGAAATTCAGCAACTGGTCTTGGGAGTTGAGGCACACGGCCAGAAGCACTGCGGCCAACAGCCCGGCCACCATGCCCCGGGCCAGGCCGCCCGGGGTGGCGAAAAACACCCGGTTGGGCACTCGGGTACCCACCCGTCCCGCCCACTGCAAGGTCAGTAGCGTCAGGGCGGTCCCCGCTCCGTACAGCACCAATGCCAGCAGCAACGGGAACGCAGACTGAGCGGAAGGAACGTCCCAATGCAGTCCATCACCTTGCAACAAGGGTTTCAAAGTTAGCGGCCCCAAGTACCACCAGAAGACTCCATAAGCCAGGCCCCAGAACAAGGTCTCACCTACTCCCGGCCTCTGGTACCAGACGAGCACCCCGAAACCGGCCCCAATCACCGTTCCGGCCACTAGTGAAACAGCGAACCCGGCCCCCGGAGAGCTTGCCCGGAACAACTGGGCGATTTCGCCAAGGCGGTCCATCTCCCACGCGGTAACCGCAAAGATCACCCCGCCGACCAGTCCAGACAGGGCGCCAAGCAGCAGCCCCGTTCTTGCAGCTTGGTCCAATTTCACGACGTCCGCTCATCGAGCGCGTTAGGGAGCGCGTCAGGGAGCGCGTCAGGCCGGTCAGGATCGTCGGGAACCGCTGGTGGCGCAAGATGAGACCCGGTGGCACGATTCTCGGCTCGGGTAACGACGATGTCCCTGGGGAAAAACAGGTCTAATGACCAGTCCAGGGTCACCCGCACCTTTTTTTCGATACCCGGCAGCTTGCTGAGGTAGATGGAACGCCACATCAGCCAAGCCAACAGGCCGGAGAACCGCAGTCCTCGGATTTCGGCCGCAGCAGTCCGGTGGCCCAAGCCGACCAGGACACCGATGGCCCGGAATCGAAACTGTTTCAAGGGCTTGCCAGCGATGGACGCAGCGATGTTCTCGGCCAGAACCTTGCCTTCCCGCAACGCATGCTGGGCCGTGGGCGGGTAGGCCCCACCGTCGCTGTCAGGGTCGGGAATCTGGGCGCAGTCGCCAACGGCCCAGACATTGGTGAGGCCGGGCACCGCCAAAGTGCTGTCGACGATCACTGCGCCTCACCGGTTTCGCTCGCAAGGCAACAGCCGCAGAAGGGGGTTCGGCTGGTTGCCAGCAGTCCACACCAGTGTGGCATTGGGCAGCGACTGGTTCTCCGGGGACTCGTTCTGATCGAACAGCACCTCGCCCGCCGTCGCGCCGGTAACACGGCTATTGAGCAAGAACTCGATACCCCGCGCCTCCAGTTTCCGCAGCGCATATTCCCCCAGCTTGACACCAAGCTCTGGTAGGATCCGCTCCCTGGGATGAATCAGCACGAACCGGGGATCGTCGTGGCCGATCGTTGGATAGAAACGACGCACATTGCGCACAAGGTCGAACATCTCGGCTGCGGTCTCGGTCCCCGCGAAGCCGCCGCCCACCACGACGAAAGTAAGCTGGCGTTTGCGTTCCTGCGGGTCGGTTTCGGAATCGGCGTGTTCCAGCAACTCGATAACATGGTTGCGCAAACTGGTGGCGTCTTCCAGGCTTTTTAGCGTGAATGAATTCTCTTCAACTCCGGGCAAGTTGAAATAATGAGGAACAGACCCCAAGGCCAACACCAAGTGGTCGTACGGTATTTCTTCGGCGGGCGCCCCACCGCCCGAGCGGCTCACCACCACTTGTCTCTCGGTATCAATCTCCGAGACCTCCGCCCGTAGAAACCTGGTATGCACACAGGCGGAACGTATCGGGGCGCTGATGTGCTGCGCCTCCAACCCACTGGAGGCCACCTCCGCCAACATCGGGGTGAAGAGGAGATAGTTGCTCTCGCTGATCAGAGTGATTTCCAGGCTTTGGTCCCTGGAGTAGATCTGTTCCAGCCGTTTGGCCACACTCACGCCCCCGAAGCCGCCTCCAAGAATCACCACCCGCTTTTTCTCAGGCTCGGGTGAGGTTTCGGTGCCTTCCGGTTCCGGCCGCACCGCCAGGTACAGGGCGACCAGACCGTAGACACCTAGGCCGGTCAGCCCTCCATACAGTAGGTGGCCAATCAGGCTGGGAAAAGCGTTTCCAGCTTCGAACAATGACCATGCGGGGCCGTCGCCTTCGTAGACGACGCCCAAGGTGATGGGACCGACGATCCACAAGAGCAGCCCATACAACGCGCCGGTGCTGATGGTAGAGGCGTGGCCGCCGGGTTGGTAGCCAACTACAGCGGCGAAGACAGCGCCAAGCAGCGCGGCTGCCACCAGATGCAGGACTACCCATTCCGGCGACACAGAAATTCCCAAAAGCCCGGGAACGCTACCTGCAATTTCCTGAGCTTGGAGGGCCCACCAGAAGATCAACCCGCCCACCAGACCGGAGGAAGCGCCGGCGGTCGAATTGCGGAGGAACGGCCGCAGGCGCTGCCTGTCCAAAATCTTCATACCTATCCGCCCCGATACCGTCGTTTTGATGCGGTTGGTTTTTGGTGTAGTTAGCTAATTAGAGGAGCTCAGGGTGCGGTCCAAGTTGAAGGCCGCACTGATGAGGGCCAGGTGAGTGAAGGCTTGGGGAAAGTTGCCCAGTGCCTCGCCGTTGGGTCCTGTTTCCTCGGCATAGAGTCCAAGGTGATTGGAAT
This sequence comes from Dehalococcoidia bacterium, assembly GCA_965247605.1. Lineage (GTDB taxonomy): Bacteria > Chloroflexota > Dehalococcoidia > Lucifugimonadales > UBA3495 > VXOI01. Next base: position 115,869 of record CBDFHM010000011.1, read on the forward strand.
AGCTCAACATCTTCTCGAACATGAGGCGGGCTTGGTCCAGTCTCGGCCGGTCGTATCGCCCCGCCCGGGTCATGGCTTCGACCAGCCAGAAGGAGCAGATGTTAAACGTCCCCTCCTCCCCATCCAACCCGTCTGACGATTTATTCACGTCGTACCGGTGGACCAGGCTATTGGAAACCAGGCCGCCTTGGTCGGGCGACCGGTTAATTACGTCCAGGGTGCTCAGCATTCGAGGATCTGTGGGCGAAAGTAAGAATACCAATGGCATAATCAAGTTCGAGGCGTCGAGGTGTTCGCTGCCGTAGGCCTGAACGAACGCCTGCCGGTTGGAGCTCCAACCCTTTTCCATGATCTCTTCGTAGATCTGGTCTCTGACCCGCTGCCACCTCTCCCGGTCAGCGGGGAACGACCTTTTGTCTGCCAAGCGCAGGGCCCGATCCACCGCCACCCAACACATGACCTTGGAATAAACAAAGTGCTGTTGGCCGCCTCTAACCTCCCAAATCCCTTCGTCGGTGCGCTGCCAGTTGTCACAGACCCAGTTGACCAGCTCCCTGAGGTGGGTCCAGAAATCGTAGGAGATGGGCGCTCCGTACTTGTTATACAAGTACACGGCATCCATCAACTCGCCGTAGATATCGAGCTGCAATTGACCGTATGCGCCGTTGCCGACGCGGACTGGGCGAGACCCTTTGTAGCCCTCCAGATGGTCCAGCGTTTCTTCCGTCAAATGGCGGCGTCCATCGATGCCATACATGATTTGTAACGAGCCGTCGGGGTTCAAGTCGTGACAACGTTCCTCGATCCAGTGCATGAACCGCGTGGACTCGTCGGTGGAGCCGATGCCGTGGAGCAGGGCGTAGAGTGTGAAGGCGGCATCGCGGATCCAGGTATAGCGGTAGTCCCAGTTGCGCTGCCCACCCAGGTCTTCGGGAAGGCTACAGGTGGGAGCAGCCACAATGGCCCCGGTCGGCTCGAAAGTCAGCAACTTCAGCACCAACGCCGAACGCTCGACCATCTCCCGCCAGCGGCCTTTGTACCGGCACTTGGCCAACCAGCGCCGCCAGTAATCGACGGTCCGCGTGAACAAATCGTCGGTTTCACGTCCGGTCAGCGGCCTGGGATGTTCCCCGGCGACGTTTTGGGTGAGGGCGAAAGTAGTGGTCTGGCCTTCTTTCAACTCGAAGTCCGCAATTGCGCCCCGCTTTCCCCTTTTTAAGGGAATACTGGTGCTCAGTGTCAGGCCCGCCAGAGCCGATTTGAAGACCGCTCCTTCGTTGGTGACAGTGGTTTTGTGGGCGTCTCTGGCATAATTAAAGGCCGGGATGCACTCCAGGTGGAAATCCATGTGCCCCCGAACCACCGTAACCCGACGAATAATCTGATGGGTCGCCTCAGGAGCCAAATTGGGGCCTACCGGCATGAAATCGACAACCTCAGCCACGCCTTGGGGCGACAAGAATCGGGTCACCAGCACGTTGGTTTCCGGCCAGTACATCTGTTTGTTGGTGACGCCGCCGCCGGACGGAGCAATGCTGAAGTGCCCGCCTTTCTTGTCGTCGAGTATCGAGGCGAAGACGCTGGGGGAGTCGAAGTGAGGAAAACAGTACCAATCGATGGACCCGTTCATGCCCACCAAGACGGCGGTGTGCATGTTCCCGATGACGCCATAGTTCTCTATCGGCTGGTACCCCACGTTCTCCTCCTGTCATATTCCGGAATCGGTCAAGGTGGCCAATTCCCATTCAAGCGATTACGCCTCTTGTAGGGTAGCCACACTGAACACCACGCTAAACGGTACGCAATATATTACTACGCTGTTGAAAACCGAAACGTCCACCCCGTTGGGTATGGGGTAGTTCTGGTTTCCACGGTTGCCTTTTAGATCGCCAAGGTCGATGTACCCCTCAGTTTTGACCTCCGAGGAACTCCCTGGGTCCGCATGGGGCGACAGGAACACATGCAGGGCTGGGCCGTTGGTCACATCGAGATTTTCCAGCCGCAACAGGTGAGAACCGTCGGGAGTGGTATAGATGGTAGCTTGGCCGCTGCCCCGGTGGAAGCTATCGGCGTCCTTGAAGTCGCCCCGCTTGACCTGTGATACCTCCGCCTGACCACCTCCGGATTCGGTCGCTTGATCGAAGGCCCCCTGTATCATTCCGACGGCCTTTTCGATCGTCTCGGCGTCCATCATTTCGCCGCCGGATACCATGGCCAGCCCCTCCTCCAGCGCCGATTGGTTAGCCTCGGTCAGCACAACCATACCATCCAAACCGCTGCCATCAGTGGCGCCCAGGGCGGCGCCGACTTTTATCGCGTCGTTGCCGGGCATTGCCTCGGTAACTTGGTTGCTGACCTTGGCCATGCTAGCCATGGCCTCTTCAACGTCCTCCCGCTCCATGCCCGCCGGTACGACAGCGTTTATAGCGAAGGGAAACTCTTCCTCGACCGTGACGTTGGTGAAAAGAGGCGACCCCAGAGACCAGCCCAGCCAAATGGTAATTACCAAAAGCGGGGCCGATACGACCCCAAGGGGCAGCCGGTTGCGCCAGATTACTTGGTGCCAGCCGCGCCAGTATCCGAATGCAATAACCGCGGCGATGAATACCAGGACGCCGGCGCCGACAGCCCATCGGTATTCATAAAGGTCGGCGAATGTTCGTTCAATATCTCCAAAGGTCGACATATCAGTCCTCTTCGGCCTCTCTTAGTTGATTCCACGGGGCAAGGGATAGCTACGGTCCGGATTCATCAGACCGAACTAATTAGACCCCCAAGATTCTAACGCCAAATACGTAAATTTCGAATGCTTGGGAGAGCCGGTTAGGGACCATTCGCCCCAACACCCGCTACGGGTGGGAGCTAGTGATCAATGGAACTGGGAAAGTGCCCGGTCGTCGGTGAACTCCGGTCATTGGTGAACTCCGGTCGTTGGTGAACTAAGGAAGATAGGGCCCAAACAGGCATGAAAGGCGGTCGGTCCGCCGGAAACGACAGTCGTGTCGTGTTGGTCCTCCGGTAATACGGATTAAATTGCCGTAGTGGATGGATTAAGTCTGAACGGCAGGTTGAGGACGTGACCAGATAGTCTTGGTGTAGGCTACTTTCAGGCCGGCCCGCTCCAATTTGCGGTGGCTGGTTGAGGCAGGGACTGCTTGAGCGATAACCAGTTCGCAACCCTCGGCAGCGGCATCGGCGATTCGCCGGGTTAGCAGTGCCGTATGGGCGCCCCGGCCGCGGGAGGACGGAGCCGCAGCGGCCATCGCCAGCGACCCGATGCGGTCTTGCACGTAGAGACTGGCGAAGGCGGCCGGTGCTCCGTCGACCGCCGCCAGATACAGGCGCCAACCCGGTTGCCGGTATTCCTTTATGATGTTGGCCCGCACCCGGGCTTTCAATTCGTCGGGATACTTGAAGTCGTCCAGGTACACCATGTAGAGGTCGGCAAATATCTCCATGTGTCCCGCAAGCACTTCAATTACATCGATGCCGGTGGGCGGCTCGGGGAAATCTTCGACCGGTACCACAAATAGCGAATCGTGAGAGCCGGACTCGGAGAAACCGCGATCAGCCAGAGTTTGAAGAAGTGCTTTGCTGGCTAGTGGCGAAACAATGTCGAAGTGGCATGAAGCGTCATATTGGGCATACCAGGCCAGAATCTCGTCCACTTCGGAGGGGCTCTGGTCGCGGAGGCCCAACACCCGATTGAACTCCCAATCGTTGATTTCTCGCATCAACAACGCGGTGGCCCGACCGAAACTGTGCACTCCAACTCCCAGGGGGTTGTCGGCCGTGCCCGCCAACATCGCCATATCGGAAGCAACATAGGCAGCCTCCGCGCGGTCGATGCGGGCGGCGAGGGCCGGTGTCATTCTTGGAAGGGTCACGGTATTCGCCTTTAAACTGGACTGCCTATCGACGAATTCGCTGCCTGAGCCCAAGGCCGGGCGGCAGACAACCGGCCAACCTCTTGGGCCGAATGGATGGGCGCCAGGCACATATTATTCATACACGCGTACAACACAGGTATTTCCCTGACCGGAAACCCCAGAGACGAGATGCGTTCGCGGTCCCGCTGGGGGTCCAGCGCCTGCACGACTTGGTGTGGCGCGTAGGTTTTGAGGGCGGCCGCCAAAAGTTTCTTGGTGATTGGATGGGCCGACCTGCCCACGATAACTAAGTGGACCGGACCCAAGTCCAAAAGCTGCCTGGCCCTGGCCCAAGCCGAGCCAGCGGGCAGGAAAAGACTTTCCTCATCTTCTTCCACACGCCGAGAGGGTCTTGGGCCCCGGTAGCTGCTGCCGGGAACAACAACCTCGAATGTTTTGAGGGCATCCGACGCCCAGGCCTGGTACTCGTCGTTACCCGTGAGGCACGCCATGACGATAAGGCCCTCGGCAAGCAGAGCGTTGTCCAGAACCGGCTTCTCTTTCGCCAGAGGGGCGCCAGCAAAAGTTTCCCCACTTTCCCAAACGTCGTAGTAACCGCCGTCATCGGCATGGAACAGTTTCTGGATGGTCAGGGCAACATCGACGGCTCTTTGGAGGTGTTTCCCATCGCCGGTGGCTTGGTGGAGGTCCAACGACGCCCGCAGGAACATGACGTGGTCTTCCAATATTTTGGGTTGTTCGCCCGAGACGCCGATCGCGTGCCGGAACCCCATTTCACGGTCCCAGGAGTCCGCCCAAAGGACCTCCAAGTTGCGAGCGGCAATTCGGAGATAAGATGCAGCACCCAGAACAGCGTAGGCCTTGATAAAAGCAGTCGCGGCCAGTGCATTCCAACCGAGATAAGGCCTACGATCGACCGTCGGCTGGTCGGCTGAGTCCCGGTCTTTCCAAGGCAACCGGTAGAAGTCTTCCCAAGCGTCCTGGCTGGAATAGAAGAGGCCGGAGGATTCGTCGTATAGAGTCCCCAACATGTATTCAAGGGTCCCGGTAGCTACCTCTTTGTAAGCCCTCTTGCGTGTAATTTGGTAGGCCTCGAGGAAAAGGACTGCCAAATTGGCATTGGAAACGATCATTTTTTCGTAATGCGGAACTTTCCAGTCCCGCGACACAGAGTAGCGGAAAAACCCTTGGTCCTTGCTGTCGTAGAGGCCAGTGATCATTCCGTCCAAGGAATCGACCGCCATCTTCAGGTAGGACTTGCCACCGGTACGGCTATGTAGCGCCAGTAAGAAGCGCAGTCCTTCCCACGGCGGCTGTTTGGGCTCCGAACCGAATCCGCCGAAGTCAAAGTCGTATATCTCCTCCAACCGCTGTAAGACGCGGCTGTCGGGTGATTCGCCAGTTTCCGGTTGCGGTCGTTGAGGTTGCTCAGTTTGAGGTTCTGCCGTGCGGCCATGCAGTGTGACCTGGCCTGAAGCCGGGTAGCTGGCCACTACCCCTTCCAGCAGACCGAGCATCTCCTCCGGTGGTGTGTAGACCCGGCCAGCCAGCAAGTCACCTTCGCTATTCAGGATGGCCACCGATGGAAATCCCCCCTGGTTGTAGCGACGTGAAATATCGGGTCGCTGGTCGACGTCCACTCGCACCGGAATGAAATCGGAGTTGATTAGAGCAACTATTCGCGGATCCGAGTAGGAAGTCTGGTCCATCACGTGGCACCAATGGCACCAAGTGGCCGTCAAAGTCAGCAGGACCGGTTTTCGTTCTTGGCGGCCGGCTGCGAAGGACTCCTCGCCCCATTCCCGCCAGCGGACAGCTTCAGTTTCAGTATGGGTTGTCACGGTCCAGTCCTCCGAGGCCAGCGCCTCATCAGGGAGATTCAAAAACCTGACGCATAGTCCTGACGCATCATAAGGTCATTATAGATGAGGCTTGCGATCGGAGGGGAAGACACTCGTGTTATAAATTCGCCTCGAAATGGGCTTCTTTTTTAGTCAAAAGGCCAAACCGGTACTCTGCCTAACTGAGAAAGCGGCTTCAGCTTCCGGTCGCGTAGACGAAAACTGTCCTGGCGAGTAACGTGCAGCCCATCAATCAAAGAGGTGATGGCGCTCCCTACTAAATTAAAATCGCGGGGTGTAGATATGATTTAGATGTCTTGCCGGAGTATCCCTATCGAGACGATGCGCTTTTGATTTGCAACACCCTTGGCAAATTCGTCAGGAACTACTTAGCGCTCGCCTATATCAAACGATGTCAATCCGTAAACAAGAAGAGAGGGGTGGGTCAGTAAAGGCCTTCGTCGGAGAAAAATTGTTGGTCCGCATAATCGGATTCCACGCCCAGAATTCGGGCGGTGTCTAGGAGCGTGGCCCGGTACCAGAGCACCAAGATTGCGCGGTCCATCATGGCTTTGGGCAGATTGACGCGGCGGCCGTGTTTCCGCACCAACCACTCGGTGTGTCCGGCAGCGAAGTACTCTTCGTGGAATTTGGTGGGTTCGATATCAGAGGCGCAATCCTCCAGAATCTCCGCAGGTGCTTCCGAACAACGAATATCCGGCCGCTCCAACGCTATTTGGAGAAAATGCTGTTCCATGTGGAGATCCATCAGCTATCTGGTCCAAGCCTGGCCGGTATCGAAAAGGGTGGCATCAATGCGAGATCCAATCGTAAATCGAGATTCCGGCGCTTTACGCCTTGCGGCTATGTTCCAAAGAGGATTGGCAAAGGCCGCCCGGCACATACGTCCTGGCGGCCTTCCTGTTATTTCGTTGCGGTCCAACGCTTGGGCCGTTAACGCGATGCCCCGCTCGGCGATGATTTGTTCTACCGCTTCTGGTATACCTGGAACCGGTGGCGGTTAGCTTCTGTCACGTAAATGCGGCCTTCTCTGTCCAATGAAACCGACACCGGCCCCCAGAAATATGGCTCGGTCTGGGAGGATATGTGATAAGGCGTGTCGAGGTGAGCCGGGAGCTCCGGAAAGAGATTTGCTTTGTCCCGTTCCACTCTCTCTTCAGGATTGGACGCAAAGTAGTCCTCGGCCCATTGGGATAGCGTGGCTTGCCCGCGTAGTGATAGCTGGAAACTACCATCGGGCCCCAGAATTTGGAGCCTCTCGTTACCCCAGTCAGACACGTAGATGAACCCTTCCGAGTCGACGGCCACGCCGGAGGGGCGGTCGAACTCACCCTCCCCGTTTCCGTGTTTGCCATAGCTGGCCAAGAATTGGCCGTTGCCGCTGAATTTTTGAATTCGGTTGTTGCGCCAATCAGCGACGTAAACATCGCCATGAGAGTCGACCGCAATACCCCAGGGAAGATTGAACTGCCCCTGACCGCCGCCGAATTCACCCCAACTAAGTTGATAGACTCCATCGGTGTTGAATTTCTGGACGCGGTGGTTATGCTGGTCCACCACGTATACGTTGTCGTCCTGGTCTATCGCAATGCCAGCGGGACCGTTAAGTTCACCTTCGCCCGATCCAAGGACGCCCCAATTGCTTAGAAAGGCGTTAGATGAATCGTAAATCGAAACTCGGTGATTCTGTTCGTCTGTGATAAATAGGCGGTATTTGGAATCGAACGCCATAGCCACCGGCCACAACGACTGCCCGTCTCCGGAACCGTAGCCGTAGGCGAACTCTCCCAGGTATTCTTCGTCCAGATTACAAATGCCGACTCTAATGGCGTCTGAGCGACTGGCGTCGGAGCGGTTCAAAACAAAGATGCGCCCATCCCTGTGCACCGCCAGGTCGTAGGGGTTGGCAAATCCCCGCCCGTTGTTGCCGTTGTTGACAATGCCGATGGTCTTCACGTAGTCGATCTTAACGGTCTGTATCTCGGTCTGGGTGCTCACGTTTGTATTTTCCTTTTCTAAACAGAGCCGGCCGGATCGTGGTTACTCAAGACGGGTACTTTACGGTCCAACCGGCTCTAGTTAGAGCTATTCGTGGTTACGCCAATTGGAACTCTCTGGTCGATGCAACCAGCCTTAGCATGTTGCCTACCCGCTGTTGGGCTTCGTCACCCGCTTGGTGGTCCCTCAGGTCCAGGTCACCTTCCCGTTTGGCATACTCCACCAGGGTATTCCGGCTCGAGTCAGAAACTTTGATGGGGCCGGCCAGGTCCAAGCAGCGGTCAACAAGCTCCTCTGGGGTCAACTTGCCACTATCTTCCCGGGCCAAGCGGCCGATGATTGCCTGAACACCGGGCTTGGCCACGTTGCCCAATTCCTTTGCTACGAAGTTGACCCGCTCCACCAGGGCCCCGCTATCGATCCATTCCGTGCCTTCATGCCACCCTTCGACCGTGGGCGGCCTAAGAAGGCCTTGGCCCATGAAGAAGGACTGGTTGGTCACATTCTCGATGCCTAGGGTTGGAGTCTGGTAGCTGCCTGCCAGGCGCATGGCCCCTACCATCAACTCCACCGGTCCCTTCACCCGCGCGAACCGGGCGTCTTCCGACTTGAAATAGTCGGAGTTAAATAGCGTGCGAAGCACCGACCTCATCTCGTAACCCGAGTCGAAGTAGGTCCGCATCATGTCCTTTACGGCGCTCTCGCCAGCCTCGTCAACTTCATCGGCGGCGAAGAACTGGAACAACCTGGTGCAAATGAAATGCGCCGTCGCTTCCTGCTTGACAATGATGTCGATGATGTCTTCGCCGTTGAAGTTACCGGTCTCACCCAGGAAGGTTTTCTCCCCGTCATCGTGGTCGTAGTCTCGATACTCAAAGAACCAGGCGATGCGGCTATAGGGCCAGATGGAGTCTTTGAAAGCCCGCATGGCCATGTACTCGGCGTTGCCCAGCGTCCATCCGGTGAAGGCCCGCGACGCCTCTTTAACGTCTTCTTCGCTGTAGTTGCCGATTCCCATGGCAAAAAGCTCCAGCAGCTCCCGGCCGTAGTTTTCATTGACGGCATCTTTGTGATTTTCGTTATTATCCAGCCAGTGAAGCATGGAAGGGTCCTTGGACAACTGCAGCAACAATTCGCGGAAACTGCCCAGGCCATCTCTGCGGAACATGTCGATCTGGTTTAGTAGAGCTCTGGCCTGGTTACCCTTGGCATACCCAGTAGCGAATAGCCCGTGCCAAAAGAGTGTCATTTTTTCTTCCATCGGGCATTCGGTGGTAATCATCCGGTACATCCAGTAAGCGCCCGACGCAGAGAGGAGCCTCAACTCGGACTGCTCCGGGTGGTACCGCCGAATTAGGTCGTCTGGCAGGTTTTGGGGTTCCTGCGGATGCAGCAACTCCTCGACCACCGTCTCGTAGCCTTTGGACAAGTATCCTTCCAACTCGTCGCGCGTGGCGCCGAAACCAGCCCTACGCAGCAGGTGGGCCATCAGTGCGGTCTTGTCAGCAGTATCCGAACCACTCATTTTTTCTCCGGTGAATTCGATTATCGATTTTCTTAATTTTAACTAAAGGAAGAGCTAGGCCGTTACTTAGGCTCTAACCAGGTCAAACGGCTCAAATTGGCCGTTCACGATTGAAGGGGCGTCCAACTCCAAGACCTGGTCCAAGATTGAGGTGTAGGTGGAGCGAAAGTCGCTGTTCGCTTTAAGGTCGCCTTCCAGTTGGTCGGGCTCCTTAAGCGAAGGATATTCGCCGAACATCCCGCCATTGACGTTGCCACCGATGAGGAAAGCGCCACCGCCTGAACCGTGATCGCATCCCGATCCGTTGTCTTTAATTCTCCGGCCAAACTCCGTAAAGATCAGTATGGTGACATCGTCTTCCCGGCCGTGTTCTTTCAAATCTTCCATGAAGTCGCCCACGGCGTTGGACACGTTCTTCCAGTTCCCGTTATGGGTCGGGAGTTCTCCGGAGTGGGTGTCATAGCCTCCGTGGGAAGTGTAATAAATACGGGTCCCCAAGTCGGCAAAAAGTACCTGGGCTATGCTCTTCATGCTCTTGGCCAATTCGTGGGGCGCATACTCGACATCTGACGAGTACATCGCCGGCGCAGTCCGCAGAATGTCGGCGCCCTTCAGGGCATCGTTTCCTGTTTGCCCCAAGTAGTCCATCACCGCGTTTTTGCCTTTATCCCCGCCGTACATCATGGAGAAGGCCTCCAGGCTATACTGGCGCAACGTCTCATCCTGGATGTCAGTAAACAGCCCGTAGGTCTCCAAGTCGCCAACCGAAGCTACCGGTACCCCGCGACATCCCAGGGCTCGGGGCAACCCCCGGCCGAAGTTGATGCCGGTCAAAACATTCTCGCCCTTGGGGTCCAGATCCCGAATAGCCCGGCCCAGCCAACCCTCGGTGCCGATCGCGTCCGGCTCGGCTGTGTGCCAAATATCCATGGACCGGAAGTGGGAGCGGTTGGGATTGACGTATCCAATACCGTTGACGATAGCGACCTTCCCTTGATCCCAAAGCCCTTTGATCTCGGGCATGTTAGGGTTAAAGCCCAGTTGGTCGTTGATGGGTAGCACCTCGTCCGCCGCAATGCTGATCGCCGGGCGAGAGTCGTAGTACAGCCCCTCGTTATACGGAACGACGGTATTCATATAGTCGTTACCGCCGGTTAACTGTATTACCACGAGAGATTTGTCCCGCTTAGTTGTAGCCATTCAGTAATTACCTCACCTGACAACTGATTGTTGGAACTCAGTTAATAATTTCCAGTGTACAAGCGAACGAAATCCGGCTGGATACTCCGCAGCTCGCGCCACCACCGGCCGGTCGATATCTTCACTGTAAAAGTCGTGTTGGGTGGACAGCTTCTTTGTCCTGTTTGAGATGTTTTCTGACTCCATTGGCACAAATTGTACATTCGGGAATCGATGCAATCAATTGGCGATTCCGGCCAATCCGCTATTCCGGTATTGGCGAACCGCCCAACGGCGGGGTAATGGCATCATGTTTGGCCACCGGCCACATGGCTTACGACTGGCTGAATTTCTCGTACCGTTTGGTATAATCACCTAATCAGGCAGTGCCCTTCATAGAGGCGTTGCTTCCAATATTGCGGCAAAGCCATTATGCCCCTGATAATGGTTCTCGGTTAACCACCAAGCACGTCCCAGTAGCTCAGGGGATAGAGCGGCTGCCTTCTAAGCAGCGGGTCGCGGGTTCGAATCCTGCCTGGGACGCCACTTAAATCCTTTAGAACAGCTACACAATGCTATCTAACTTCCAATTCTAGCTACAATTTAGCTATAAACTGTCAGTCCTATAGTGTATTGTATAGTCTCTTAACGTCCTATATAGTCCGCACGAAAACGTATGACGTAACGATAGACGTGCCAATTCAGAGCCACTGTTCGGCCCTTAATACAATTGGGCACAGGGTAATAACATGCCGCAACGCAAAGGGAAGCATCCACACAACTCGCTTAGCGCAGCTTTCGTTAACACCGTTAAACAACCGGGTCGCTATGCTGACGGGAACGGACTGTATCTCCGGGTGGACCCCTCGGGGCGCAAGGGATGGACCCAAAAGATAACCATCCACAGCAAGCGGCGGGACTTGGGCTTGGGTGGTTATCCCCTGGTATCTCTCAAGGAAGCTAGAGAAAAGGCTCTGTTCAATCGGCGATTGGCCCGTTCTGGCGGCGACCCCTTGGCAGAAAAACGCAAGGTTGCTGTCCCCACCTTCGCTGAAGCTGTCGAACAGGTGATAGCCTTGAACGCTCCTACTTGGCGCAACGCCAAGACTGCTGCATTGTGGACCGCCCGCCTGGAAACCTACGCTCTCCCGCAACTAGGGGACATGCCAGTAAACCGGATAACCCCTGCCGACGTGCTGGGAGTTCTCATCCCGGTATGGACATCCAAGCGGGCGGTGGCCCAAAAGCTGAAGCAGTACATTCACAGCGTTATGGACTGGGCTGTTGTCAAGGGCTGGCGGCAGGACAACCCGGCCAGCGCGGTAGCCGCCGTGCTGCCTAGAACCGAAGGGGCCAAGTCCCACTTCGATGCCCTACCCTACGCGGGGGTCCCAGCGGCGCTGGAGTTCATACGGGCGTCCACTACCAAGCCCGCCACCCGGCTGGCGCTGGAGTTCTTGGTACTGACTGCCGCCCGCTCCGGTGAAATTCGTGCCGCCAGGCGGGAAGAAGTCTCTCTGGACTCCCGGGTCTGGACCGTTCCGGCGGCGCGGATGAAGGCAGGCAGGGAGCACCGCGTACCGTTGTCGAGGCGCGCCCTGGACATCCTGGAAGAGGCGCGCAGCCTGGATGACGGTCCCGGGCTGATTTTCCCCGGACGTTGGGGCAGACCGTTGTCGGATATGACTTTCACGGCGTTGCTCCGGCGGCTGAACATCCCCTGCGTACCCCACGGATTCCGCTCCAGCTTCCGGGACTGGGCGGCTGAGCAAACCGATGCACCGCACGCGGTCATGGAGGCGGCTTTAGCACATGTTGTGGGAAACTCTACCGAAGCCGCCTATTTTCGCTCGGACCTGTTCGAGCGGCGGAGGACGCTTATGATCCAATGGGCGGACTATCTGTGTGAGAGCGATGTGTGAGGATCAGAGCTATGGGCAGGACCCGGACCTGCTGAGGGCTATGCAGGATCAGGCCAAGGAGCACAACCCCTCGGCCATCTTCGTCGAAGACGCGGCCAGCGGGCAGTCGGTGGTCCAGAGCCTCCGGCGCGAGACCAGGCTGCCGGTGTTGCCAGTCAAGCCCGTGGGAGACAAGGTGCTGCGGGCCAACCGGGTCACCGGAACCGTGGAGGCCAAGAAGATCACGCTCCCAAGGACAGCCCCGTGGCTTCAGGCTTTCCGCGAGGAGCTGGCAGCCTTCCCCAACGGAGTCCATGACGACCAGGTGGACGCCTTCGTGGGCTGTCTCACGCAGTTCATGGGCAGGGCTGGAGGCATTGGCGGGTTCTATATATAGGTGGAGGGCACAGGATACATTTGCAGTAAGGAGGCTTTCGGTGCCTGAGAAAGAGGGATAGGGATGCCGCTCAGTGAGCACGAGGAGAGGGCGTCAGAGTCGCTTTTGAAGTTCCAAGAGATTGTAACCAGTGATTGGGGACTGCGTGCGAATAGTGCGGAATTCTACGGAGCTATACACACTCTTCAGTCATTTATCGTCCAGCACATGCTCCAGCGCCAGGAGCCAGAGTATTGGGCATCATGGTATCAGAAGGCGCCCGATGCCTAAGAAGGAGGACACACGATGATACTTGGACGACAGATGCTAGCGATGCGGGGCATGTTGGGCTTGGTGAGACGGCCCAGAGGCGGCGTCCAGCGCGCCAACGAACCCTACGCCGCCATGGCCCAGGCGGGCGGCGGTACAGGGCTTACCACGGAGCAGATCACCCAGTGGATGAACAACCTCGGCAAGAGACAGTCGGGTGGTGTGGAGGGCTACTACCGCACCTCTGTTCCGGTCTACAGGGCGATAAAGCTACGGTCGGACGCCGTTGCCCGCACCCGGCTCAAGGTCTACCGCCAGGACTCTGACGATGAGTTGGAGTGGGTGGGTGAGGACGACCCTGTGCAGGGACTCCTTGACCGGGTGAATCAGGACTGGACGAGGCTTCAGCCGCGTCGTTGGCCTTGGAGATCATCGACGGGGTGTTTCGAGGCTGGCATACCGGAGGGTTGGTCGATGAAGAGGTGGTGGCCCACTCCGCCAGGCTGTCGGGATATCACAAGCGAAGGCTCATTCAGACGTTCAGGACGGCGCTCGGTATAGATATCCGGCCCAGGCTCTTGGACTCGGCCATCGAGCCGCTGATGTCGGCGTGGCGCCGTGAGAACATCTCGCTCATACGGACTATCCCAGAGCGGTTCCACGGGTCGCTGTACCAGCGGGTGAGTGAGACGTTCGCGCAGCAGCCCTTTGACCAGCAGGCGCTATCGAAGGTGCTGAACCGAGAGTTCAAGGTATCGGGCAGCAACCTACGGCGCATCACAAGAGACCAGACCTCAAAGGCCGTTGGTCAGTTGACCCATGCGAGACACCGGCAGCTAGGGATACAGGAATACACCTGGCGGACGTCCCAAGATGAGCGGGTCCGCGTGACGCACCAGGCACTGGAAGGCAGCCCACAGAAGTGGGACAGCCCTCCGGCGGTAGGCCACCCTGGTGAAGACATCATGTGTCGATGCGTGGCCATCCCGGTCATCGAGGAAGCCGATGGCTGAGCGGACGGCGGCGCCTCAGACGGACTACAAGCCCCGCTGTTGGCGATGCCACCGGGTGCTTGCGGCGCGGCTGTCGAGGCCATGGGAGATATGTTGCAGGCGGTGCAAAGCTGTAAACGTTCGTGAGGCCGGTCTCACAACAACGGCGTGATGTGATAGCACTCTAGAATCACTGACCCCAGCTTCCACAATTGATCCGGAAGGCTACCATGTTGGGCAGAGACGGCCAAAATTAGTTTTCCACATGGTGCTCCTTGACGGAATATGTCAGACTAAAATCATGGAGGGAATACAGGCAGCATTACAAAACAAGATAGGGGACTTGGCACAGGCCAAGCAGAGGAGCAAGCGCCTCCAATCAGAGGAAGCGCGCTATACGTTTGTTTTGCATTCCGCTCGCAAGAAACTCGGCATCACCATCAATGAGTACTGCCTAACGGACACGATCCATAAGCTGTCGAGCAACAGAAGCAGCGTACCTGGCTGGTGCTATGCCGCCAAGGAGAGCCTTGCTAATGGTTTGGGTCTGTCCCGCCAATCGATCCACACCATGATAAATAAACTGAAAAAGCTCGACTTGGTAGAGGTAGATTCAGAGACCGGATATGTTCGCACAACTGAAGTATGGCGGGCTGAGGTAGAGGTCACCAAAGACCGAGTGTTCGGGACTAGATAGCCAGTGTCAAACTTTTGACAGGGTGTAAAGAAACTTTACACGGTGTCGCCTGGCTATCCACAGGTGTAGAAAATCATGACGCAAAGCGTCAAGAAAGTTTACGAAGGCGTAAATAATCTTGACACTATAGATATAGATAAACATAAATATACCAACAAACGGCTCTCCTCAAGGAGGCTCCCTATCGGGAATGAACTGGTTGGGGCCGTCGGTCAGGCTTAACAACCCCGCCCGACTCCGAGTTTTCCCCACCAGCCCTCTACTTGAGTTAGTACAACATGCTGCGAGAGGGGAGGGCTGGTGGCTCCGTCCAAAGGACTTCGGGCCGTCACTAACGCGCCGACCGAAAAACTCGGAGTCGGGCGGCCTCCACCGCCGACGGCCCCCACTGGCTGCCCGCGCCAGCCGCAGCTGGCCAGCGCGCTACTAGTCCAACTAACTCCAACTACCTATGGCCAAATACACCTACAAGCGGTTCGCTCGAAATCCAGACCTCAAACCATTCCGCATGCAGGAACGAGACGTAGAACTGCTCCGACTGCTGGCAGACTACCGCTTCCTGGACACCTACCAAATCGCCTCGCTCCAACCCCGTGGACTGCGTAATCTGCGCCGCCGCTTGCAATATCTATTCCATGCTGGCTTGGTGGACCGACCGCCCAGGCAACACGACTTTTTGAAGCCGCCAATGCCTTTGGTGTACGGTCTCGCTAACAAAGGGGCCGACACCTTAGCCGAGGTGCTAGAAATCGACCGAGGAAAGATCGATTGGCAGACCAAGAATAGGGAGGCTGGACTCCCTTACATCGACCACACCCTGATGATTTCTAGGTTTCGAGCAACACTAACCTTGGCGCTAAACTCCCTCGGCGACACCTGCATGACTACCTGGCAGGAAGGGCCTCGATTGAAGGCAGGGGTTAAGTTCAAAGGCCAGCGTTTGGCTGTAGTCCCGGACGGCTTCTTCACCATCGAGCACAAAGGTCAGGACCACCATTTCTTTTTGGAGGCAGACCGTTCCACCATGACCAATGGACGATTCTTCCGCAAACTGCGGGCCTACTGGCTTTGGTGGAAAGCAGGTGGCCACAAGCGAAAGTTCGGCATCCCCCGATTTAGGGTTTTGACCGTAACCACCAGCGAAAAACGTAAAGAGAATCTCAGGAAACTTGCGAGGTTAGCTGACGATGGGAAGCGCGGTAGCCCCATGTTCTTATTTGCCTGTGACAAGAGCTTCAGCTTAGACGACCCCCAGACGATCCTTCAACCCATCTGGCGAACCCCTCTGAATGATACCGTGCACCCGCTACTATCAGATCTCCATTGATTGAATATATTGGGTCCAACAGCAGAAACAATAGGATGTCTCCGATTCACTCGTGTAGCCCACGTAAAACGTCTTAAAGGGCCTCTAATGTGCCTTATATGCCCCATCGATACATATTGGTGGCGCTAGGGGAAGAGGCGTTGTTTCCGCCTCTTCCCCTAGCTGAAACCTGCTTGTCCCTATCTACCCCGCCATTGTTTCCGCTGGCGAATTCTACGCCGTGGAAACAATGCCTGGGACAGAAACAATCCAGCTCTTGTCAATTCTTGCGAACCCACCCCCAGCCAATGTGGTTACAGGTAAGTCTCGCGCTGGTCCCGTTTTCTGATGACGCGAGCCGGAATTCCATACGCAACAATCCCGTCTGGCAGATCCCGGGTCACCAAGGACCCAGCACCTACGACCGCATGCATGCCAATGCTGATGCCATGCAACACGGTCGCCCCAATGCCAACGGCCGTATAGTCGCCAATGTGGGCCGTTCCACCCGTCACGGCCCGCGGAGCAAAGGAGGCATAGTTACCTACCACATTGTCGTGTTCGACTATCGCCCCTGTGTTGAGGATGCAATGCGCTCCTACCCTGGCGCCAGTATTGACGATGGCTCCCGCTAGCACTACCGTCCCCTCTGCCACCGACGCTCCCGCCGAAACCGTGGCGCCCGGATGAATGACTACGGCGAAGACCCCGTGGGGCAAAGTGGACCGGATGCGCTGGACTACCTGCGCCCGCCGCCAGTTGTCGCCAATTGCGACAATGAGATGGGTCTCACGACAGAGGTCCGGTAGGTCCCTATCAGTACCCAGCACAGGGTAGCCATGTACCGACCCCTCGGGGCTCCCGTCCGGTAATACGAAGCCGGGTGTGTAGCCGGCCAGCGTGGCCGCTTCAGCGACGACTCGCCCGTGGCCACCGGTTCCTGTGATCGCAAGTTTCATATCGGCCCCCATACGCCGAAGATCGAGTCTACGAGAGGTTGCGAACAGAACAACAACGTGGCCCGCATCAGTTGGGCAGGATTGAGGCCAATATTTAATGGGAGTCTCGCCGTCTCCGCATGGTCTTTCGATGTTCCGCCTGGAAACCCACTAGGCTCCGCTAGTTGCTCCGTTGATTGGTTTAGATGTTTGTTGAATGTTGGACCACTCGGCTGGCCTGCGAGAGCCTAGGGCCTAGAAGGGCCGTTGGGCGTTATAGAAGCGGTCTGAAACCACGGCCCAGTAATGTTTAAGACATGGTACCAAATTGCGGACTGCAATTCAGGCAGCCTATGCTCCTAGAAAAAAGAGCTACTCTATTACGAGTAGCTCTGCTGCGGAGATGGATGGGCGCCTAGGATACGATCCTTTATTCACCACTAATTCCGAGGTGAACCGCCGGGTCGTGACCCACTTGGGTAGCCATCCACCAGAAAGGCGGTAGGCGGGCAGGGCTGAGGCGTTCGCATAGGCCGAAGTCGTGGCGGTGGGTAACGAAGTAACGCCCTTGACGCTGGCGCCGATGAGCAGCCACCAAAAGCCGCCAAGGTGGCCCATCCAAGTGTAATAGTCCAACAGCGAGAGCAAAACAAGCGTTAGAAGTAGCCAGCGATGAACGTTATTGACGCCTTTGGGTTGGGACTCTTTGCTGGCGTGTCGGCGGGCAGCACCCTGTTGTTTGGTTGGTCGAAGTGCCCAAAGCGTAATCCCGACCCACAGCCCGGCGGCGGCGATACCGGACTCGAAAAGGATCCTTAGTGGTACGTTGTGCAACCCAGGGTGCTCCGCTATCCCGCTGGGCAGGAACGTGGGGATGTGGGGGACAGCTAACCGCACGCCAACGTCTATCTTGGCGGCGTAGACCGCCTGCATGAATGAGTCCGTGCCCGCCACTGCGTAACCGGCGGGTGTGAACTGCCCCAGGGCCACCACCGCTCCGGCCACTGCCGCCCCAGCAACCGCCAAAGGCCGCCAATCGGCCGCTCGCAAAACCACCATCAAAACCAGCACGCCGGCTATGACCAACAGCCCCCAACGGCTGCCGGTGAACAACAGAGCAATGAGAAATGGCACGGAGACCCATTTTAATGGTCCTGTTCTGTTTGAGATGGTGTAGACGACGGCAAGAGCCAGAAATCCAGCGGCCAAATTGGGGTTGTTGGCAAGCCCCGTGGGCGCTCCGTTGTTTATCAACGCCCCGTCACCTGACATCCCCCATTGCGTGAACCCCTGCCAGATTATCAACCCCGCATGGGCCAGCCACGCCAGCATTAGCCAAGCGAAGACCTGCTGTTGGTTGTTGATGAAGTACAGAATGAAGGATGGCACCATCCACAATAAGACGCCCAACGTCAGCTCCCAATTACCGGCACCCCAAATGATGCTCCCGGGGATGGCCAGCGCGTGTAATGCCAATAGAAGGGCGAGGCCATACAGGATCGGGCGTGGCCCATAGGACCGGCGGGAAACCACCAGGGCCAGCGCCAAAGCCGTCCATCCGACGCCGATCCAGGGGCTGTAGAAGGACCGCACCAACAGGCTCGAGACGAGGAATAATGCGGTGGCTGGAGGGGCCAGGTCCTGAAGATCTAAATGCCAGCGGTCCAGCGCGGCTTTGAGCGCGATCATCTGGGCTTAAATCGGCTTCACAAGAAAGTGCGGGCAATCAGGGATACCGCGCCGCCTGATGCCAGGAATGGGCCATAGGGGAGCGTGGCTGGCCGTATGCGGCTTGGGTAAATGAGTAAGATGATGGCCCCGACGCCTCCCGCTAGGCCGGCTATGCCGAAGGCCATCATCGCATAAGGGAAGCCCAGCATCAGCCCTACCATGCCGGCGAGCTTCACGTCGCCGCCGCCCATCCCAGCTGGGTACACCATGGCGATCAACAGGAAGACCCCACACGCGGACAGCCCCGCGAGTGATGCGTTTATCAGCGATGGGCCGAACGCGGGCCATAAACCCGCCAGCGCCAGCAGCGCCAGGATCCCTGGGTAGACGATCACGTTGGGGATAAGGCCAGTTTTGATGTCGGCGATCGCGATGATTGCCAGCAAGACCAGCAAGGCGCAGGTGATAGCGATGGTCACCTTGCGTCCAACTCCACGAAAGTCACCTTGGGGTCGAGTTCGCCGTCGCCGTGGATTACCGCCCTGACCAGAAAGTTTGTGGAAGCCGCGAACCGCGGGATCGCGTACCAAAGGCTGGCCTGAGGGGTGTAGGGTTCCACCGCTTCTCCGAATGGAGGCATCAACGCCAGCCATTTATTCGCAGACGGTTCGTAATACTCCACGGACAGCTTGACGGTGGCGCTGTTCAGGTTGTGGGCCCACTGGGCGCGGAACGACTGTTTTTCGAACCATTCCACGTTGCGGCGGGAGATTCGGTTCGGAAACTCCAGATTGGTGGCGTTCTCCACCAACACGCCCGAACTCTCAAAGAAGAGGATATGGTTCACGTTGGGCTTCTGGAGTGAGGCCGGCGCGGCGATCAGGAAGCCTACGTCTCCTGTCGGCCCCTGCGGGCCGGGCGGGCCAGCTGGCCCTGCGGGACCAGTCACGCCGGTGGAATCACCCGCTGGCCCTGTGGGGCCGGGAAGCCCGGTCTCGCCGGCGGGTCCGGCGGGGCCCATGGCGCCAGTGTCCCCCGGGGGGCCTGGAGGTCCTGAGGTGACGGTGGCCTCTCCTGGAGGCCCAAGCCGTCCGATTTCTCCCTGTAACCCCTGCGGCCCGATGGCGCCCTGAGGGCCGGTGCAATAGCCGCCGATGGCGAACAGCACCAGGAAGCCGAGGAACACGGCGATGATGCCTTGAAGACCCCAACTTACGTTTCGTGCGATGTTATTGGGCTTTGGTTGTTCCATCAACTATTCTCCACAGATGGGTAGTCCCGCGTTCGTACATCAGGGACAGCCACGGCACCTCTGGAAGGTCAGCCCACGGCTCAGCGACGTTGGGCGCCAACCAGACGCCTGGAGCCCGCGCATTGTAATAAGGGAACCGGCTCTCGATCAGCACATACCCCGCGTTCAGACGTTGGACGCTGGCCGCCACATCACATCCCGACCGCCAGCCCAACACGCACCTCACCTCCCGGTCGGTCTCCGTCCAGGTCGGAGGAGGCTCCCAGGTCCAGGTGTGCGGCGCCGGCGTCTTGTGGAGGGCGGCGATCCATAGAGCCAGGGTGAAGGAATTGCTGACCACCGCCCGGCCGTCATCGGGGATCAGGGCAATGGCGGTCTCCGTGTCCCGGCTGACCATCCGTGAATACTCCGCCTGCCGGTTAAATTGACTCACGTACCCCACAGCTAACACGGCCGCCACGGCCACTGAGAGGCCCACAGCGGGTTTTAGCAGCCTTTCTGGTAGCGACGGCAGCCACTTGACGAAAACACACCACGTTATTCCGATGTAGAACGGTAGAGCCAGTAAATACCGGCTCCGGTAGAAAACATTGATGATCGTTTCGTCGGTTGACAGGAATATCAGCAGTGTCCCCAGCAAACAGGTCAACACGCCGAGGGACCGGAGCCAGGGTTCGCCGCCCTTGCGGATGAGGTAAAGGCCCAGGGGCCAGGCCAGGAGGAATTGGAACCATGATGAGTCGCCCCAGTGGGTGAGGTAGATGAAGGGGCCGGGGTAGTCAAGGACCCCGGAGACCGGGAGTACCTTGAGATACCAAGGGAGGGCGCCCAAGGCGATGGCACCGCCTATAAATAACGGGGGGGCCATCCGTAACAAGGTGGAAGTGCTGGTGCCGGCTGCCGGTCCGGCATCTTTATAACTCCGGTGGAACCACATCAAAGCGGACAGATAGACCGGGATTGTGACGATTGCCAGGCCGGCGGTGGTCTGGTTCACCCAAGGGATAAGGCCGAGGCACGCGGCTAATACCCCGGCCTTCGGAAGTGACCATTGCCCGGCCAGCTCTGCCATTGCCCACCAGACCATTCCCAGGAGCGCGAAGCCTATCAGCGGCAGTGCGCCGGTGACGATCATTTCGGCGTGTAGCAGATCCAAGAGTAGGAGGCCCGCCGCGAACATAGGGGCGAAGGCAGCCCAGGATAGGAGTGGTCCTGGGGCGCCCCCGATGCGGCGGGCCATCAGATACACGGGGACAGCGGGCAAGATGCTGGCAACCGCGGACCAGACTTTATACCCGACGTCGATTCCGAGAAGGCTGGTGAACGGGACTAAGAGCCATCCTGGGGCCAGTGGCGGTCTTGGGAACCCCGCGCCGGTGGGCTCATAACCAAGGACGGCATTGACGTTTAGCAGGTACGCCCCACCGTCCACGCCCAGCAGGCCACCGTGATTCAGGGTGAGGACCAGGTGGAAGGCTAGAAGTCCAAGTATCAAGGCGAGAAAGCGGATGGGCTAACTCCCCAGCCGCGACGCCAGAATGGTGGCCGCTCCAGCCAGCGGCAGTACCACCGCAGTTTCGGCCAGTGTGTCGACGTCAGACCTACGCCTTGTTGCTGCCGGGCGTTTCTTGCCAATCACCTTGGCGGGGAACCCGTGGAAGGGGCCCCGCCCTGCTTTTATATTGGAGACCGCTTGGGCCGCTTCTACCATCGACTTGACGCCAACCTTGACGGTGCGGCCCCGAGTGTCTTTCCCGGTGATGGTGAAACCTTTCTCGGATGGCCTAACTTGTAAGCGAGCGGTGACTTGATCTCGTTTGCTTGGCTTGACCCGCTTGCGGCCTATCGTGCGCGCCATGGGCCCACTCCCTCTATGGATATAAATAAGGCGGGGATCTCTCCCCGCCTTTGTTGCTGGCTGTTAGTTGGCGGGTCTAGCGTTTCGCTCGGGCCACCATGCGCTTGGCGGTCGCCCTTGCCCTTTTTACGGTCCGCTTCCCTGCCGCCCTGGCCTTTTTAACCCGGGCGATTTTGGTCTTGGCCTTCATCTGGCATTCCTCCTTCTAATTTGTCGCGGGTGATTTGATTTACCTGCTTGGAACGTTGAAGAAGGAGCTACCTAACCGCCGGCCCGCGGCCAGTGAAGCCGAGAGCGCCCAGACCCATCATGCCGACAGCTATCATGACGACAACCGCATAGTAGATCAGCGGTACGAGGTCGTTAAGTGCTTGGGCACCTGCGAAGGATCCGATATTGGCGTTCGAGCCGGAAGACGCCGCTTGCGCCAAAATGGTATCTGCCAGAACTACGCCGACCACGATGGTAATGACGCCCATAACGATCAGCATGATACGGGAGTCGATGGCGCCGCGTTGATTGGCTAGAACACTCCGGGGGTCGCCAACGACCGTCCCGAAATAGGCCAACAGGACAGCCATTTGGGTCGGTGCGGCGGCGCTCAGAGAGCTTAGCGTTGTTTGTACGGCTTTCACACGAAAACCTCCTTGAAAATAAGAATAGCTCCCGTGTGGGAGCCTACCGGTTAAGGATCCAATTCAGCACACCCGCCACCGCCCCCAAACACACAACCCCCGTTGTCAGCATCATCATGAAGGTGGTGGTGCCGAGGATGGTGTTGACCGCTCCGCTGGTCAGAGGTTTGCTCTGGTCTTGGAGCGTGCTTACCTCGCCGACAGCCAGCAAGGCGACGGGGATAGCCACCAGTAAGGCGAGTGCTGCAACCGGACCCATAACGAAACAATGTTGCGCATGCAATAATTGGGGTGTCAATTGTTGTTTTGTACAAGATGACTATCGCAATTACCGCCTCAATCTTGTAAGGTTAACGGCACCATGTTGCCGACGAACAACGGCTTAACCGTAGACGTGCCTCTGAGGATTTACGCGCCCGCCTGGCAGAGTAATGGCGCATCGAGCCGATACCCCACCCACGCGGCATCGATGAACAGCCTTCATTTTCTGATGGACAGTCTTCACATCTCGTCGAAGTATCAGCTGGGGATGCTTCTTGGACTGGGCGCCGCCAACGTCCGTAATGTCTATGGCTACTTCACCGGGCAAAGGCAGCCCGCCGCCATATTTCTCAACCGTGGCTTCCACCTCCTCGACCTCTACCACCAAGGGGTGCCACTCAACCGCGCCAGCTATATCGACTGGCCTCATGGGTTTATTGCTTGGAAAAACGGCAAGGTGTCTTACGCAGATCCTAAAACCGGCGAATGGGGAGGCATACCAACTCCAGAGACCGCCCAGACTCCCAAGAAGGTCGCCTATGTTTAACCGGCTGTCCTGCTTGTATATATCCGTTGGGAATGTTTATAGACGGCGGAAACTGACCCAGGAATCGGCCAGCCCAGTCACGTTACTCAACAACAGGGACAAGCAGCTCCATCTTCTATATGGGGACCCCATCTTCCCCAAGACGGTCCCGGCCCCGGTGGCCACCGTCCAAGACCTGCTGACGGTGGAACCTCCGCCGATGATGTCAGTTCAAGAAGACCGGATGCTGATCTGCGAAGACAACAATCCCTTTGCCCTACACCGGCTGCCGGAAGCCATCCCAGCCGAGGAACAGTTGAACGTGCTGCAGGACTCCTTCCAGGAGTGGTACCAAGCGGCCGAGGACCGGGCTTGGAAGGACGCTGGGGGCACAGCCATGTTTAACAACAAGGCCACCGGTGTCTTGGCGGTGATACTGGGGGTAGGCATCTTGGCCATGGTGATCAAGATTGTCCTCGATCGGGATCCCGAGCCGGTCGCCTACCTGTTGCAAGGGATATTCGGAGCGTAAATGGCAAAAGCAACCCCGGCCCTCCAAGGGCACACCGACCCGGTGACCGCCGCAGTGGGTGTGCTCACCTCGGCTTGGGCGGCCGCGAAAGAGACCGAGAGCGTCTACGTGTACGACCCGGACAACTATCAGGTGATCCGGTGCCAGATGGACTTCGATGACATCCGAGGCGTGTTCCCGGCGTCCTGCCGGTGGATGCCCGATTACGGCTTGTTGCGGCGTGTGGGCGCCGCTGTGGGCGCGGCGATCGGTGTATTGCTGGTGGTATTCGGGGTCCTGCTGGCGGTGAAGGGTTCGGGGCAGGCCGGGACCTGGATGGGGATTATTGGCGTGCTGCTGGCGGGGCCGCTGGCGATGGTGGGCTGGATGATGGCGCCGAGTTTCCCGTGGCACGATTACCGGCCGTTCTCAATACTGCGTAGGGTGACGGTGCAGGAGGGCGACGAAAAGCCCAAGCGGGCGCTGCCTGTGTCCCATACCAACGACGACGGCAGCACACGGTATCTGGTGCCTTACATGCACACCAACCTCAACCTGCCTAGCCTAGTAGAAGTCGACGACGCCCGTGACCACCACCCGTTCGTGGTCCGGGCCGAAACCCTTTTCAACGATGCAAAGATGGAAGACATTCAGGAGTTCATCACGCCGGTGGCGGGCATCAAGGACTTCATCAAGGCGTATGGCTTGCTGGGGCTGATTGCGATGGAGAGCATCGTGTTGTTTCTGATGTACGCGATGACGTTATGACACAAGCAACAGACGAACTACAACAGCCTGACGATCAATCGTCCAACGGCAACGCTCCGAAGCCCCGGGTTGGGGTCCAGGACGGCCTGGGGATTACGGGTGAGGGCGGCGGCTACTTCGAACTGCCGAAGATCCTACTAGAGGCGCCGGCCGACTTCTCGGAGCTGCTGGCTCGAAGTCGCCTGTCCTCGCGTCAAATCACCATTGCCACTCGTTTGCTGGCCAAGGCCGGGCGCTACGAGCGAGGTAGCGTGAAGGTCGAAGAGATCATCTTCAACACGGCCCGGATGCTGATAGGGAAAGACGGCGAGGCGCGGTCCGAGGCCATTCAGGCGTCCACCGGGAGCCAGACCTGGCAGTCGCGGCTCAAAAACGGGTGGCTGGGCAACTTGTTCGGCCGCGGGCAGGAGGGCCGCCCCAACAACGTGGCTCAACGTGAAGTGAACCAGTAATGCAACTTCAGACCGCGCCTCGCTTTGATGTCTACCCGAAGGCGCTCACGACGGCACACGAGTTTAGCGTGTACCCGTCGGCGACCCACGGCGAGGCGCGCGGTCCACTAATCATTACGCCCGAAGCGGCTATCGCCTATCACCGCTTCGACCCCGTCACCCTCATGTTGAGCGGCCGGCGCGGCCGCGGCAAAACCGCCGCCTTGACCTACTTAGGGAGGTTCTTCGGAGACATATACCGGCGGCAGGGGTCGGACGTGCGGATAGCGTCCAACTACAACACCACAGTGGCGGATCCCGACCTGCGCCGCCAAGACATCATGGACGATATCCTGAGCTTTCCGCCTTGGGCCACCAAGATGCTCGTGCTGGTGGACGAGATCGCCGCCTACTACCCCAGCCGGAAAGCCATGGCGACCCGGAATGTTGACGCGTCAACCTTTTTGCAGCAGATCCGGAAGCGCGACATCGAGATGATTTTCACCACCCAGTTCCCGGGGATGTTGGACCAGCAAATGCTTGTCAACATCGACCTCTATGTGGTGGTGAATATGTGGCCGCGAGAGGGCTGGAACGCTGGGAAATACTGCGACCTTAAGATATGGGACTGGCACGGGCAATGGGCGGGCGAGCCGGTCCAGCCGCGGATACCGCCTCAGGGCCCGCCCACATGGTTCCGGCGGATGCACAACGTCAACCGGATCTTCGGGATGTACAACACCAAAGAGGTTATCGGCCGCGCTTGGGCCGATTTCGAGGAACGGGCCACGATCGACGCCCAGCATTGGGGTGGCGAAGCGGCGGCGGCGGAACTCGCGGTAATGGAAGCCCAAGCGGCGTCCCTGGCAGCAAGTCCGGAGCCCACGACGCTCTCCGAATATGTGACCGGACTGGGCCCCAGCTTCAATGTCGCCCATGAATACACCGGAGCACGGGCGTTCAGCGACGAGATCGAGAACGTCAAGGACTGGGAGCGGTTCTTGGAACTGATGGGCTTCGAGATTCTGCAGGAGCGCCGGAGCCGCATGGCGGTGCGGAGGTGAATATGCCAAGGCCAATGGTAATCACAGGCTATTGCTTGATGTTAACGGCCGCTGTGGTACCTGTTATCGGGGCAATGATGGCATGCGCCGGCGTTCTCGCAATTATAAGTACGCCGCTGTTGGGGATTGTCGAGCTGCTGATTGGCGTCCCAATGCTCGTAGCAACCTTTCCGATAGCGATGCTAGGTATGGAGATGGCCTGGCGGCCCGATAGAGTTACAGCACACGCGCAGAGGCAACAAAGTTGAACACAATAGCGCACATGCTAGCCATGGTGGCGCTGCTCTGGTTGGGCGTGGATTACGGCTACGGAACGCTTGCCGAGCCGAATATCGGATTTGTGTTCTCGATGATGTTCTTTCTTTGGATACCGCTGACGTTCAAGGCAGTTCTAGACGATATCCACCGGGCTGGGAGGAAGGATGACGGCGAGTAGGGCGGTTAACTATATCGCCAACGAGTTGTTGGCCTTCACCATCGGCATCAGCGTGTTCTGGGCCTACGGAGTCCTAATGGTGGGGCTGCTTGCAGTCAGTCCGGCGGTGTTGGCGTTCGCGGCAGGACAGGGTGGCGGCGGCGTTTGCCTGGTACCTGGTAATAATCACCGTGCCAATGAGCGTTATGGGCTGGATGGAGATGAAACATCGGGGTTGGTGTCTGGCTCCATCCTTCACGCCAGCCCAATAACGATATCTTGCCTGTGCGAACGATAGTGGCCGCACCCGTCACAGTGATGTTGCTGGGTGGGGTGATTGCAGGGATTTACGCGTCGTAGACGCCTGCAAGCCTTGACGTTTCCTAGGAAACGCAGCTCCGCCATCTTCCCAATGGGGCAGGAGGGACAGATGCCGAAATGCTCACCCGATCGGCGCCGCCGGCGTAGCGTCTGGCTGCTCCTAACTGCGTTCGTAGCGGCTTGGCTGGCCTCCCACGCGCTGGCCGCAGTGGTTTTCGCCATCTCAGACCCCGACGCGCTGCCCAGCATCGATAGGGTCCTGGCTTACCAGGGCGTGCTGGAGACCGGCGACCTCTTAATCGTCGTGGAATATGACCTGCCCTATGCCAGCACACCCACGGAAATAGTGAGCGATACCTATTTCGCCACCTTCCGGCGGGCTACGACGGTCCTGAATTCCGTGGAACCCTTCGCCTTCAATAACAAGGGTTACGGTGTGGGCGTGTTCAGCTTCTATTGGACGGCCAGCGAGGTATCCACCGATTCCATCGAATTCAGCAACACCAACAGCGAGGACTACAAGGTGACGCTCCAAGGCAAGGTGGGCGTATTCCCCGGGTCAGTTCCCAGCACGACCACCGGCACCATAACCTGGGACACCAGTGGGACCGCCGGGCTGCAATCCTACATATCCGACCATGCCTATGTCCTAGAGAACAACTCTGCTTGGGCCGCCAACAGTCAGGACCTAATCGCCAATACGGTCGGCGTCAATCAATTGACGGACACCGGTGCGGAGTACTTCTCAAATGCGGTGCCGCAATCGCGGAACATGGTCCCAGACCTTTTCCCCTCGGGCGTCACGGCGATTGGGTTCACCGAGGAAACGTTCAGCGACTCCCACAACAACAGCATCAATGACTTCTGGGCCACGGATGGGAACTGGGTGGACCAGCGGTTCCAAACTCTGGCGGACCGGTACGAAGCGCCCAAATCGGTCATCACGTCGATGGTCGCCCTATTCTTTATGTTCTTGATCGTCTGGTCCGTCGCAAAGGTTTTGGGAAATGAAAGCAACTCGTGGCAGTTCGGCATGATGACGCTGGCGCTGACCCTGCCGCTCTTCGGAGCCATCAACTGGATACCGATGGACATCGTATTGGCGGTGGCCTCGATCGGCGTCCTTGGCATCGTATGGACGCTGTTTCTGCGGAGGTCTGGGGCGTGATACCGCTGCTGTTTGCCCCACTGCGGCTAGCGTTGGCCGCAGCGGGCCTGGTAACCAACCTCATTTCCAATCTGCTGGGCGCCCTGTTCATGTTGGGAGCGGTGGGCATTATCGCCGTGGTGGTGGTGGCTTGGTACAGCAGCACTTAGCCCGCAGTCTCATAGCCCTGATGGTCTTTGTGAGCCTCGCCGTTCTGGGCGCGACTCTGACGGCCCGTGCGCTGAACGCTCAAACCACCGTGACATCCGCCCTCTACACCATAAGCATCAACACCACCAATATCGGGTCAACCGACCTTGCCAGTATCCAGGCGCCCTTCAATATTTCGGTGGTCTCTCTGATCGATGGCAGTTTCTTGTCCTCCGACGCCCTCACCGCCATCGTGCAGAAGAGCGGAACCGACATCCCTTCCATGCCCGCCACCGGCCTGATACAGGTTGAGGGAGCGATCCAATTCGCAGGCGCCACCTATACCGAATACACTACCGCCGCCCAGAACGCCGCCCAGAACGACATCCCGGTGCTTCCGGGGTCCCCGGCGGTGAATGACGCCATATATTTCGGGTGCGACAATCCTTGCCGAATCATCACCTGGGATACGGACACCGCTGGTGTTGGCACCTGGACAATCACCTATGAATACTGGGACGGCAGTAATTTCACCGCCCTGTCCAATGTCGATGACCGCACCAACGGCTTCACCGTCTTGGGCCAGAAGGCGGTAACGTGGGATATGCCGGCCGATTGGGCCACCCGCACTATTACCGGCTCCGCCGTGTCGTCGTATTGGGGCCGCGCCCGGGTGAGCGCCTTCACCAGCATCACCACCCAGCCGCTGGCGTCCCGGATCCGGTATGAAAACGGTCAATGGTGGACCTGGATAGCGGACCTTGATGTAGACAACCAGGAACAGGTAACGCTCTATTTCGGAGGCCCCTCTAATCTAGTTACCAGCCACCAGTTATTCCCTGGCGTCTCTGGCATCATCACCGGTGATACTGCAGGGCTTGAGCTGGGGAGTGCCTATTCCGTGGCCGTCAACGGCAGGTTGGACTTCAGCGCTGCTGCAGCCGACGCCTGTATTCTTTGCAAGACCGGCGCTATTACCGTGAATGTCAGCGGGTCCGCCTCCAACGCCGTGATCGGCACGCTGTTGATAGGCACCGGCGGCAATAGCGCCGCTGACACGCCGTCGCTGACAATACCGGACGCCGGTGCGCAGACGGTCATTGTGGCTTCGGACGGCGTGAGCGCGTCTGCCACTTGGGTAGACGCTGGCGGGTTTCGCAGCTATGCGCCGCAGACGATTACAGATACTGCCAATAACCTAACGTGGGCCAGCAACAGCGGCGTCGACTACATTGAGGCGATACGGTTGGACGTGGCGGTGGCGACGGTGTTTGACTTTGACACCGGCTACACAGACTTTACCGGTGGGACTTTGACGAACACAGACGCCTATACCGGCGCACTGGGCTTGGCCAATGAGTAAGAGTAAGTACCGCCTATTTCTAGCAGCGTCCATAATCGCCTTTGCGGTGCTATGGGGCGTTTTCGCTTCGCTTCACTACACCATGGCGCCGGTTGGTGCCGCAGGCCCCGACTTCCGCATTATCGCCGTCAGCGAACACGATGGTCATTTGTTGGTCGAGGTCGAACACTTCAACCCTGACGGCGACTTCTCGTACTTCGAAAACTACATATGGCAAGGCCGTGAGGGCACCCGCAAGCCGCGGCTACTGGACGCCCAAGGCTTCCTACAACTTGAAAGCGGTGGCACAGCCCCTTGGAGGCTGGATACCGATAGCCGGCTCATCGAGTACCTGCCGGAAGGACAGGAGTGGCTACGGAGTTCAGAGCCTCATTTAGACGACGCCAGCATCCTAAGCGTTATCCAGCAAGTACACACCTCCCGGACCGAAACCGGTTGGGCGCGAGGCCAAAGCCGCCTATCGGAACCGCCGCTTCAGCCACGCGCCGCCGACACAGCAGGCATCGGTACCCTGTTGAGCACGTTCCAACCCCTGGCCGATACAGCCTACCTATCGAGCGAAACCGGCACAATCATGGCTTACGCCGGCTCACTCCCAGCCGTCAACCCGGGTCTCGGGCTGGTCGAATACGGGACCATCACCACCGTCTACCCTGACGCCCATACAGAAACCGATACTGTGGACGGCGACCTGGCCGACAATAACACTGGCCCTGACGCTGTTTGGGGCACGTTCAGAGCCGCCGGCGGGCTCCGCTGTTGCGGGGCCAGCGACAGCGGCGCCACGGCGATCAGCGGGCATTCTACCGGCGGCACGACCGACCTATGGAACCAGTGGCATCGCTATATCGCGCTGTTCGACGCCAGCGGCATTGCCGACACCGATCAAATAACCTCGGCAACCCTGGATATCGTTCTAACGGCGTCCAACGACGACTTTACCGACAGCGTGTCGATGGTAACCAGCACGCCGGCCTCCAACACGTCTTTGACCGCAACTGATTACGCTCAACTCGGCACGACCAAGCAAGCGGGTGACATTGCGATTGCCAGTTTCACGGTCGATAGCTCCACCTACAACAGCTTCACGCTAAATTCAACTGGGCTTGGCAACATCAGTAAGACCGGAATTACTAAGTTTGGCCTGCGGTCCACCCAAGACAACGACGACGCAGAGCCAACATGGTCTGCGGACGATAACAGCACCATCACGTTTGCCACGGCCGATGAGGTCCTGAGCGGCGACAAACGGCCCCGGCTGGTCATAACCCACTTCGCTATTACCGCTGCCGTCACCGGCACCATCGGCGGTGGCGCTAGTGAGCAGGAAGTGCGCGACGGTGGAACCATCATCGTGACTCTGACCAACGATACTTGGGTAGCGGCCGGGGCGACGTTCGACGCGCAGCGCCAAGCGATCATCAACGGCCTAGACGCCGCTGAGGCGGAACCTGACGGATGGAACGCCCGCATCCGAGACCAACTCGGGCTTGGGTCCGTCGTGCGAACCTCTGGCACCGTCGCCACCATTACAATCACTGAAGCCGAAGCAGGCGATTACCGGGTTGCCGCTGCAGAGACCGTTACCGCTACTGTCCCCAACGCAGCGTTGGTGCTGGGGTTTTCCGATCTGACCGCCACGCCAACCATTGCGTTAACTGCCGCTGCAGAAGCTGTTGCGGTTACCGGCACACTGTCTGACGGCGGCACGCCAGCCGAGATCGTAGCGGGTGGCCAGACGGTCATTCTTAGTCTGGCCAATACTGTTTGGTCTTCTGGCGGTTCTGCTGCTACCACCGGGGCTGGGCAGTTTGTTGCAGCCAACAGCGAATATCTCAGCATCGCCGACAACCCCAGCCTGTCCACCGGGGATATCGACTTTACAATGCTCGGATGGGTTTACCTAGATAGCGGCGATTCTAACCAAACATTCTTCGCTAAGTCACAAGATGCAGGGGACAACAGCGAATATGTTGTCCAATATTTGACCAGCAACGATAAATTTCGGTTTGTTGTTAGCCCGGATGGGACATCTAACACAACGGCTGTAACGGCCAATGTCCTCGGCGTGGCTTCAACCGGCACCTTCTATTTCATCGTTGCCTGGCATTCTGCTGCGGCCAACACGATTAACATCCAAGTCAATGACGGAACGGCGGATTCTGGAGCATATTCTTCTGGGTTATCAGACCAAGATGGAGACTTTACAATCGGGTCTGAGCATGGTGGCGGAACGTCGATGGATGGGCGTGGAGCATCTGTTCTTTTCTGCAAATGCATCTTTACCGCTCCGGAAAAGTCATGGCTCTACAACAGCGGCAGCGGACGACGATACCACGAATTGGGGATTGCTGGTACGGCATGTTCGAACTGCACAACTTCGCTTGAGGGAGCTTGGGATCTCTCCGAAACTTCCGGCTCCCGTGCAGATTCCCACGGGTCTAACACGCTCACAGACAACAATACAGTAACCAGCGCAGGGTGGGCCGTAAATGATTTTTCGACGGCTGAACAACAGGCTATTTTAGACGGCCTAGATTCGGACCTATCGGATCAGAACGGATGGGACTCCCAAACTTTTGCCACTAGCGACGTCGTTAAAGATTCAAGCACGCGGGCCACCATCACCTTAACCGCTGAGAGTGATTACGCCATACCTGCCACTGAGACCATAACCCCAACGGCGCCAGCGGCCGCCATGGTATTCGGTGAAAACTTGGCTGGTTCCACCTTCAATATCACCGCCAGCTTCCAAGCGTCCGGCACAAGAGTATCTGAGGCCATCGACCTGAGTTCGGTTACCGATGTGGCCTACTGCGCGTTGGGGTGGGAGGCGACCACGCCCACTAACACCACGGTCGCTGTTGAAACTTCGGTGAACGGCGGCACCGATTACTCCCTCGCCGCCAACGGATCTTGTCCGACCGGCATCGCTGTGGGCGCAACGCTGGCCGCCATTACCGATTTCCGTCTCAGAATAACCCTCTCTACCACCGACAGCAGCGTTACACCACTGGTGACCGCCATTGGCCTGATTATCGAAGACGACTCTGGGCAAGACCTGTATTACCAGCTCAATACCACGCCCAGCGCGACTCTGACAGACCGAAGCGGGAATTCCAATACTGGGACCATGAGCTTCCCCGTGGCCCCAAGCGGGATATCCACCACTAGTGACCCGTTGGAATCAACCGCTGCGCAACTAACCACCGGGCAGGCACTGAGTCTTTCCGAAGTGGCCTCAACCGTATCCGGGGCAGCCGTGTCCTCTAACCTGTTCAACACAACAGAGACCGGAGATGCCGATATCCCGGGCTACGGGCTGGTTTCCGCCATCGCCGGCGCGGGAGACAAATTACCCATCCGGCTTGTATGGTTCCTTTTCTTCGGGTTCGTCACCATTGTGGCTGGTGCTCTGACCATGATGGCCACCAAGAGCCTCGCCCTTGCCGGGCTCGCCATGGCCTCCACGCTGGGGTTCGGCGCCACGATCAACTCAGGCCTGATACCTGGATGGATCATTTGGGTATACCTGCCGGTCATGGGAGCGATGGTCCTCATAGGCACGAGAAATCGGCTGCCGGTATGAGCACAAATCTTTACATGGGACTCGTTACAGCGTTCATCGCTCTTACCATCTTGTCTTTCGTTGTCGATAGCGCCGTGGGAATTGCCTCGACCAACCTAACATCTAAGGTCACCGCGGCCGCAACCACAATCCCGGTAAACACCACCCAGGGATTTAAGGCGACGAATGGCCGGATTATCGTTCAGGGCGAGGCTATCTGCTACACCGCGTTGACGGCGACATCATTCACCGGCGCCACCCGTGGATGTTTGGATACCACCGCCAGCCCGCATTCCACTAACGACCGCGTGTATACCGAATCCGCCGGGCGCATCAATGACCTGGTCCAGTTCAATGAAGCTTCGAGCACGATCGACGATAGCAGCGGCGGCATCGTGGGGGCCATTAAAGGCACCGTCAGCGCCCTCAAAGCCGTACCAGGGTTTCTCGGCGACATCGCCCACATGCTGGCGTGGGATTACAGCTTCTATGACGGCAACATGGTCTATTTCAAGTACATCTTTCTGTATCCATTAAGCGCAGGGTTGGTCCTGGGCGGGCTGATGCTGTTGAGGGGGGTTTAGATGCCCTCGCAATCCGAGCAACTGCAAGATCTCGGTCTAACCGAGAATGAAGCGCAAACATTAATCGACCAAGGCCAAGCCGACCAGGTGCTAGAGGCCGTCGCCGATGCCGGTGGCGTCGCCGCCGTTGATACTCCGTCGCCGGAGCCTGTGTCGTCTCCCGAAGAACCGGACCCGGCCGTGGTCGAGCCCGACGAACCGGGCCCGGCTCCAACTGAAACATCCGGTACGTCGGACGATTCGCCCACCGCCTCGCCAACTGCGGATCAGCCGGTAGCCACTATCGGCAGTGGGGGCATCAACGTAGTAATCGGCGGCGTGAGTATTGGGACCGGCACAACGAGTCCAGCCGTCGCCACCCAAGTGTTGCGGGCCCAAGGTGTAGCGGAAGAGGATATCCTGGCGGCCATCAAACAAGTGGTTCCCGACGAAACGCGCCGACAGATTGAGCAAGCCGAAGCGGAAGTGGCAGTAACGGAAGATATTCTGGAGGACGTTCGCGGCGCTCTCGCCTCAGGCGTGCCCGTAAGCCCGAAGCTGTTACGCCGTCTCAGGGTGCCAGAATCTCAGATCGCCGGTATCTTGCGGCAACAGGCGGCGCTCCGGGCCTTGGCGCCGTTCAAAGAGGGTCAGTCGTTCGACCTCGTGGCGGCAACTCAGGCGGGTGTGAGCCTCAAGATAATGGCCGAGGCTGGTTTTAACCCTGCGGTTATCGACCGGGCTCGTGCCGCCGCCAGCGAATTGCCAGTAACGGAAGATATTCTGGAGGACGTTCGCGGCGCTCTCGCCTCAGGCGTGCCCGTAAGCCCGAAGCTGTTACGCCGTCTCAGGGTGCCAGAATCTCAGATCGCCGGTATCTTGCGGCAACAGGCGGCGCTCCGGGCCTTGGCGCCGTTCAAAGAGGGTCAGTCGTTCGACCTCGTGGCGGCGCTTGAAGCTGGAGTCCCTAGACAGACGCTCGTAGCGCGTGGTTTCAAGGCATCGGACTTACGAGAGGCAGAATTATTCCTAGCAGCGAGGGCCGGTATAGCGCCGTTTACAGCTGCCGATGGAAGCGTTAACCTAGCGGCGGCGTTCGCCGCCGGGATATCTAGCCAAACGTTGCTGTCTGCGGGGTTCAAGGCATCGGACTTACGAGAGGCAGAATTATTCCTAGCAGCGAGGGCCGGTATAGCGCCGTTTACAGCTGCCGATGGAAGCGTTAACGTAGCGGCGGCGTTCGCCGCCGGGATATCTAGCCAAACGTTGCTGTCTGCGGGGTTCACCCGCTCCCAGTTGCAGGAGGCGATCACCCCTGTAGGGGTTCCAACGCCGAAGCCGCGGCTGGTGCCGCTGCCGGGCGAACGGTTGCCGCTGCCGGATGATATTCGGCGTGAGGTGGCTTCGGCCAGGGCGGAGGCGTTCATTGGGGTCGGGACTTCTAGCCGCTTTGTGGTTGATAACCCGGTGCTGTCGGCCGCCATTACTCGGTCTGAGATTATCAAGGGGTTTGCCGATGCGGTGCAGACAGGTGATGTGTCTGCCGATGACGCTCGAACCGGAATTGCTGAGGTTAACGAGCCGCCCGAATCGCGCCCGGAAGACCTGATCTATTTGGTGCCCGGTATAGGTGATTTCCGCAGGTTCGGTGATGCCAAGCGGTCTGGCTTTGCTCCAAGAGAAACAGGATTTTTCGTTGCAGGCGCTTCGGCTACTACTCTGCTGCTCGTGGCTCCGATAGCTGGTCGTCTGGTGGCCCGGGCGGTTAATAGGGCGAGTCTGAACCGGTTCCGCGTGTCGCCTGGCCAGCGTCCGCCGAGTGTCGGGCCTGGCGCTGCATCGGTCGCGGAATTTGAAACACGGTTAAGTGCCGCAGGCGTGGAAGTCCAACCTAGTCGGGGGCCACTCCGGTCCGTGGCGGGGGGCGTGCGGAGCGACCCATCCGTAGGCATAATTATAGCGCCTGAGAGGCCAGCGCCAGCCCCGATAAGGCCCTCGCCAGCCCCGGTAACACCGGTGCCGGCGACACCCATAAGAATACCTCCTGGCCCACCTCGAACCGCGCCGCCTGAGAGGCCGTCGCCGCTAGTCCCACGTACCCCTGTGATGCCGCCGACGCCAAGCGAGCCAAGCGAACCTACCCCTATCGACCCAAGTCAATCGCCAGGCCCCGATGTCCGCATATTTGGCCCGGACCCTCTCTTGCCACCAGGGAGCCAACCGGGGCAACCGTCGCGGCCTGGGGCACCTGGCCCTGTTGAAAAGCCGGGCAGGCCAGATGTGCCAGAGCTAGACCCAGCGATATCCCCCGGACCTGTCCCAGAGCCAGAGCTGGACCCTGCTGTTGGCCCTGACGTGGAACCGTTGCCAGTGTCGGACCCGGACTTAGAGCCAGCGGTAGGCCCGGAAACATTGCCGGAAACGGGGCCTGGGATTGACCCATTGGAAGTGCCAGGGCCGGATTTGGCACCGTTCCCGGACTTCGACCCGTTGGAAGTGCGAGGAATAGACCCCTTCGAGCCGCTAACGGCCCCGGAAGTCTCGCCGTTCACGTTGCCGGAACCGGATACTCAGCCGGACTTGCCATTGCCGGACTTGCCATTGCCGGACTTGCCATTGCCATTTCCTGAGGAGCTGCCCCAGCCCCAGCCCCCTGACCCGTTGGCTGACCCGGAGCCGTTGGCTGACCCGGAGCCGTTGGCTGACCCATTCCCTGATGATCCGTTGCCAGAGCCAGGGCCATTCTCAGACCCGGACCCATTCGCTGATCCGTTGCCAGATCCAGGGCCATTCTTGGACCCGGACCCATTCCCTGATCCGTTGCCGGAGCCAGGGCGGCCAGCGGTGCCTCGTGTTCCTGTGGGGAGAACTCCCGGACCACGTGACATACCGGGAGGCCGTGACATACCGGGGAGGCCGAAGCTGCCAGGCTTTGAGCTTCCCAACGGTCAGCGGCTGCCGGAGGGAATCTTTGCCTGGATCGTTACATGGCCGCAGGGCGAGAACCAGGTTACGGCCAACCTACAGACCGGCGAAGTGGTGTGGACTGACCGGGACCCGGACGGCACCACACCGAAGCAGGGGTTTACAGTTGTGCGCACAACTACAATCCCGCCTAAAGACACCGATATGGAGATGGGGTTTGAGCACGTTTTCTACAACAGGTTCGGAATCCAGTTCCAACGGGTAGACGACCGGACTCGCTTGCAGCGAGTCCTCCCCGAGACGAGTACGCCAGATGCGGGCGGCGTGCCGCTGGATGGAGTGGAGGTCGACATTGAATCGCCGGCCGGAGGCGTGGAGATAAGCGGCGTCGATGTGCCGGTGGGAGAGACCGACTTGCGGGGCGGTGCGGAGATACAGGGCGCCGAGATCGAGATAGATGGGCCCGAAGACGCGGGTGGGTTCGAGATCGGAGGGGTGGAGATCGAGTCGGGCGCCGCTGGGGTGCCGGACGGCGTGGCCCTGCCAGATAACACCATCATTGAACAGGCGGATGTTGAGGCCTTCGAGGACGATTCCGCCACGCTCATCAATGTCAAACGGCCAGAGCCACTCGATACAGACCTGGAAGACCGGCCTTCAATACAGGAAGAGGGCGTCGGCAGGCCAGAGATCGGCGGCGAAGAGGCAGCGTCTAACAATAACGAGATCCTCGACGACGACCTGATGGACTTCGGCCACCGGCCGGAGCCCCATTTCATCCTGCCGAACAATGACCGGCTGCCCGAGGGGATGTTCCCCAGTAAAGTTGAATTTCAAGTGGGGAACCGCCTGGTCCAATTGGATATCCAGACCGGGTTATCCACTTCCACCCAGATAGATGCCGCCGATACCGGGCCGGCCCAGGGTTTCAGGGTGCTGACCATAACACCAGCCGTGCCCGAACGGCGGCACATCACCTTCGGACCAGAGGACGTGTTTATCGACGAATCAGGCGTCACCCTGCGGAGCAATGTGGCCCGGGAGACGGTCCGCAAGCAGCGCAGCCCCCAGTTGGTTAAACGGAGCCGAATCAGGTAATGCGCCGGAATAAACGGTCCGTAGTGCTGACAACTGCTAGCTGGATCTCCTTTGGCATCATCCTTTTCATGGTGGCCATCGCCACATTGGAGAACGTGTTTTCATGACCATGACCCGTTATGGGTGGCTCTCAATTGCTGTCATATTAGCCGTGCTCAGCTTGATCACTGTCCAACGGGTCGGCTTTCCTTCGGGATGGGTTAGCGCCGCCAACGGTCTGGGCGTGGTCGGCAAAGATGTGGCCTTACGCCAAGACTGCGCTACGAACGAGTTTTTGCAATGGGACGGCAGCCTCTGGCCCTGTTCCAACACCCTCACCAGCCCAACAATCCAAACATCACCTACGGCAGCGGGCGCAACTTGGACCGATCTAGGCACCGCCACTACTGCCGATATCAACGGCGGTACCTGGACCGGGACTATTGACGGCGCCAGCACCGTCACAGCGGACTTGACATTGGCCGATAACGTGGCAGCCGCTTGGGGTACCGGCGGCGATTCAACTATCCTCTACGATGGAACGGACACGATTTGGGATCTACAGGCAGTCTCAACGAACGGGGGTTTGACAATAGGGCTCGCCAATAGCGTACCAACACCGGACACTAATACAGTTTCAATCTGGGCGGGCTCTGCCGGCACCGTGGCCGCACCTTCTAATACCACATTCGTCATAGAAGACGACAAGAATACGGGGCTCGCATTACTGAATCCCGCAGCCAACATCGGCGTTATTTATTTTGGGACGCCTACGGCCAATAACCGCGGGCAAATAGCCTATTTCGGCCCGTCCGCAACACCGTCCGACACTTTCCGGCTCATTACCGGTGGGGCCGGGCGCCTCGATTATGCCGCCGGTGCATTCCAATTTTTAGAAGCAACAACCGTTAGTTCCTCCGCAGGTGACATAACGGTTGACCCTACGGCCAATCTAGACGTAAGTTCCGATCCGCTATTAATCCAGAACGTCTCTCAGACGACTGCTCCAGGTACTACCGTAGACGGACAGATACGGCTCTGGCAGGACTCAGACGCTGGCGGCGTCGACGGCCGCATCGTGTTCCAAGTTGGCGGCACCACCTACCAAGTCAACGCCGATGCTGGCCTGACGTTCCTGAATAACCCCGACATACTGGCCCGGGACATCGCCCTATTCACTGTTGGTTTCGAACAATGGCAGATTGACCGGGCGCAACAGGCCGATGATGAATTCGTGGCCTTTGACACTCTATGGCCGGCTATCGGCTTGGTCCGCCTCGCACCGTCGTTCTCTCAGGCATATCTCAATCACCTAAACACACAATACGCTATAGCCGATGCCTATTTCATTGCGAACAGCCTAGACGAAGGAGAAACGCCACTCGTGCCGACTGTACCAGAGATTAAGGCCGAGAACCCTTGGCCCAACCCCGCCACCTACACCGTGCCCGACGCCACCATTAACGAAACGGTAGGCTTCAGGAGTGGCGACAACATGGTGGTGGGCGACCCGGTGGTGATGGTAGTGGACCGGTTAAAGTTCAACGCCAGCGAGGGCGAGAACTGGGGTGTCCACATGGTGCCGTCGACGTTGACCGATGAATTCCTATGGTTGTTGGACAACGATGCGGCGTTTCTGGCCAGCGTCAAGACCAAGCTGGGGATCCCGTGAACATTTGGCTGAACCCGCGCGCCTAGGGCGCATTGGTCGTGATATTCTTTGCTTTTGGCTGCGGCTGTCGTTGCAGGAGTGTATATTTGGAGCGGGGGGATATCCTGGATCTGCTCAAGGGGGCGGTATGACGCGGATGCTTGGAGTAGCGGCACTAATGGCCGCCTTAACCATTAGCCTGCTCGCTAACACCGCTCACGCCGGCCCAAAGTACAAGATTCTTGACGTGTGGGTTCTAGAAGACCAGTTCGCGGCCAACGTCGTCCACTACAAGCTAGACGGGTCCATCTGGTTCTACGAAAACTACATCTGGCAGGGAAGTGAAGGCAGTCGCCGCGACCGAACAGTGGATGTCGACGGCGCTCTAATCATGGACAATGGCCAGGTCGCGCCTTATCTAGTTAAGCCCGACGGCACCATCAACCACCTCCCTACCATCGATACAGGGACCGACGTGTCCGGCGCCGCCCACTTAGCCAGCATATTTAATTACCTGATCGACACAGAATATTAGCCGGGTGGTAATCTTCGTGAATTGTAGTCGCTCTCAAGCATGATCCCCAGGTTAAAATGGTCTCGCACTATGCGGTCAATCTGCCCTGATTCCAATTCGTAGGGTTCCACGCTCTGCAAGCATTCTGGTTTTTCTACCGAGAACGTTAACTGGGGAGTAAACGATATGTTCTCAATACCACAATCGTCCAGCAATCGTCTAACATATCTCTCCATCCCCTCCTGGTACTCATCGTTGAAATCTTCAGCGAACGCAACCGTGGCGATATCGTCGAACGGAATCCTTGTCTCCACCAATTTCATTCTTTGACTAAGTGCACTGCGGCTTCTCGGGTCGCCTCCCAGTTCTGATGGTTCCCATTTCACTGATGAAACATAGTCCAGATCTGCTTTGACGCTCTCTGGGGTTGTTCGCACTGTAAACACGACGTCGCCAGTTGTCTGGGATGGGATAATACCTCCACCTCCAACACAATCCGCTAACGGATTGCAGTCCTCCTCGGTAGGTGACACCTGCACAACCTCCAGATCCGCCAGCCTTGTTGCGTTGGCTGTCGTGCTGGAGGAGCCAAGGCCATCGCTAGTCTGTTGCAGATCCGCCAGCCTTGTTGCAGAGGAGCCAAGGGTATCGTGAGCTTCATCCTGCAGCTTGGCCACCTTGGAGGCTAGGCTCTCCGGGTAGAATGGCACCAGCCCCAAAGCCAATGTCGCGCCCAAGGCCATAAAGAATGACACTAGTATCAGTGTATGCAAACCGGTTCTGGGCCGAAGCATCCTGCGTATCGTCCTCAATCATCTACTCCCAATGTACGTCGAGATGTCCGTCGAGTACGCCAGATCAGACAGATGCTGAGACCGCTGTCGTCAATACGATATCGTGTCAAGGAGTTACAAGCAAATAGACCTGCTCGGCGACGCTAGAACCGGAAACTAAATATCCGCGACCATCCGCGCAGCGGAACCCGAGTTGACATTCGACCTAGAGACCATCGACAGAGAAAAAGCACAGCAATACATCGCGAAAAACGTGGGCAACCGGCCAGTATCGCGGCCCCACCTAAACCAGTTAATCAGCCGGCAGCAGCGGGCCGAATGGAAAACCAACGGCGACAGTATCCGATTTGACTCGAATGGCGACCTTCGGGACGGGCAGCATCGTCTTCATATGGTCATGCTGACCGGCATCCCAATAGAAGCGGTGGTCATCCGGGGAGTCGATCCCGATGCCTTTGTGACGATGGACACCGGGAAGAATCGAACCATTACCGATGTCCTGGCGATAAGGAAGGAACCAAATCCCAGGTTGTTGGCATAGGCCAACCGACGACTCACCATATGAAGGTTGTTGCTACCAGATTGTTCGAAGCCGCTGGACTGGCAGATATCCCCGGCCCCGTATTGCCAAGACCCACCGGTTTGCGCAGGGAACGCAAGGATCACGTCCGCCGTCTGCAAAGTAGGCGCGTCGGGTACTTGGCACACCTTTCAGGGCAGAGTTATAAGGAAATCAATAAGAATGTGGCTGATGAACTTGGAGAACGGCTGGGACTAGGACGCCCCGTCTTCGTCGATTCCTCAACCGCCGACGAACATCGGCGGTTGAGGGGGGAGATTATTGGAGAATTGATAAGGCATTGGGAGGATCGACAGCGGGGACAAGCGGGGCTGTCTTGACCACCAATCCAAAGCAGGCAGGCAGCGCGGTTACGATTCTGGCCTCTGCCATCTACCATGGTGGCAGCCGCCTTGAAAGCATCCCTGGCCTTGTGAGGCAAGTGCTCACGGATGATCTTTGGCGCTCCTAGGCGCTACCAGGCGGCGGTCCGCTGGCTCACTACGACGATTTTGGTAGTTTCATAGACGATGGTCTGCATACCACGGTCGACACGCTCCGGGATCTCTGCCGCAGGGACGCCGTGGCATTGACCCTATTAGGAGCCGCAGCAACGTATATCGATCTAAAGGTCAAGTTCGGCCTTAACTTCTTCCCAGGGGCGGGTCTCACCAGCCTCTGCCTGCCTCATGCCCTCACGAATCTGTTCCATCATTTCCGAGTCGCCCAAAATCTCGAAGGGTCTCAGAAATTGACCGTGTAATCAGCATTTGGCATCGCTCCGTTGAAGTTAGAAGCGATTATGGACCAAATTTGATTTGTTCGTAAAAACCCCTCGCCAGCCTGGGGCAAGGTGGGGATAATGTAATAAAAGGTCGTGGGCGCTGCGCCTGGCCGAGGGAGGGGAGGATGTTCCGAATACGAGACCCGCAAGAGAGCCTCTGGCAGTCCCAGTTCCTGGTGACGCCGAAGAAGGCTAAGCGCCTGGAGAGAAGTTGGGCCGAGGTTTTCCGAAACGAGGCGCTCCCCCTGATTGACGAGGAGCGCTTTGCTCCCATGTACTGCGTGGACAACGGCCGTCCCAACCGGGCGGTGCAGACCGTCCTCGGGGTCCACCTCCTCAAAGAGATGTTCAACCTCACCGACGATGAAGCTCTGGAACAACTAGAGTTCAACCTGCTCTGGCACCACGCCCTGCGGCTAGACATCGAGGAGACCCACCTGCCCCAGAAGACCCTCCACAACTTCCGAGTTCGCCTGATGCAGCACGACGGTGGCCGGCTGGCTTTCCAGGAGACCACGGACCGGATCATCCAGGCGCTGGGCATACGCACCGGAAAGCAACGGCTGGACTCCACCCACATCATGAGCAACATCGCCACACTCACCCGGCTGGGCCTGTTCTGTGAGACGATGCGGTTGTTCCTGCGGGCCTTGCGCTGGGAGCACCCAGAGCTTCGCCCTGGGGTTCCGGAGGGCCTCCTAGGGCGCTATTTGAAGGAAGAAGACGAGGCGACCCACTACGAGGACGCCCGCACGGGGGAGGGTCGGCGACGCCTTTCGGTCTGTGCCCGGGACCTCTACCGGCTGGTGGACCGGTTCCATGGCACGACTGCTGCCCAGCTGGAGGAGTACCGGCTGCTGGAGCGGCTGCTGCGGGAGCAGTGCCATGTGGGCAAACACCAGGACGGGCGCCCCAGGGACGATGACGACGATGCTGGGGAATGCAAGGTGCCCGTGGCCTTGAAGGACCCGAAGCAGGTGTCCGCCGACTCGCTGCAATCGCCCCACGACCCGGATGTGACCTACAGCGGCCACAAGGGGAAGGGGTACGAGGTGCAGGTGGCGGAGACCTGCCACGAGGAGAACGCCACCCAGCTCATCACCCACGTGGAGGTGACCCCCTCGAGTGGGAGCGACACCGACGTGAGCGTGCCGGTCGTTGACGGGCTCGCGGAGCGGAAGGTCCGACCGGACGAGCTCTTCGCCGACACGGCGTATGGGTCGGGCCGCAATGCCTTCGAAGCCTCGCGCCGGGGAACGGAACTGGTGAGCCCGGTGGCGGGGTCGGCGCCGGGGAACTCGCACGAAGGAGAGGGTGACGGATCACCGCCGCTCACCGCCGCGGACTTTCAGATCGACGTCACAGGGGAGCAGGCCACGGTGTGCCCCGCCGGCCACCCGTCCATCGAGGAGTACGAGCTGAAGGATGCGCCGGAGCGGGTAGAGGTCCACTTTGCCGGGACAACATGCGAGCCCTGCCCCTTGCGATCCCGTTGCCCAGTGAAGCTGGACCGGCGTGCGGGGGCCTACGTCCTCAAGGCGGACCTGGTGAAGGTGAACATCGAGCGGCGCCGGAGGGCCGAGGCCACCGAGGAGTGGCGCAAGCGGTATGACATAAGGGCTGGTATCGAGGGAACGAACTCCGAGCTGAAGCGCGCCCACGGGCTTGGGCGCTTGCGGGTGCGAGGGGGCCGTCGGGTGCGGCTTGCCGTCTACCTGAAGGCGTTGGCGTGCAACTTCAAACGGATGGTCCATGCACGCCTGGTGGAGATGGAGAACACGGCTCAGCGGGCGGTCGGGACGGTACCTGCGGTCGCGGCCGCATGAGGGCGCCGCTCCACAACTTCCACCGGGTGCCCTGAGCCACGGAAGGGGTACCGCAACGGGATCACGCTTGTC
The DNA here is from genome assembly GCA_965247605.1 of Dehalococcoidia bacterium. Taxonomy (GTDB): domain Bacteria; phylum Chloroflexota; class Dehalococcoidia; order Lucifugimonadales; family UBA3495; genus VXOI01. The sequence goes on from CBDFHM010000011.1 coordinate 159,509, forward strand.
CTGAGCGCGGCAGATAGGGCGGTGAGGCCAGCAGCCGGCATCCCGTGGCCTCCTCCGCTCCAGACCACCTTCGCACGCCAGGGCTCATCTCAAACAGGCCTTGTTACGAGGGAATCAAATACTGTCTGACAACAATGGTGATTATGCCGGAAATTATGCCATTAATTGACTGGGACCCCGGCCGTTTTGCCGGACATGGGTTACTGTCGTGGTGTCAACCGGTCGTTCTCAGACCGGATGAACTCTTCGATGTTGCCGGAATCGACAGCCGCTTACCCGGTAATCACTACCGCCTAGGCGCCGATTCGGTAATGCCAGCTTATTGACCATTTCCTTGCATCCCGGGTTAATTTGATCACCACCTTCGCGGCCAACTAGCTAACAGCGAAGGGCCGCCGAAGGTGCCACCTGCCATAATCATGCCGACTCGTTCATCGGCATGTTAAAATAATAGTGCGGTGGCCCGAAGTGAGGATAGGCGGGGTGGGCGACGTGCCGGAAGGCCACAATAGATTCCTCGATTCACCCGACCTACGGGCATGACGCCGAGGAACACGCCATCTGGGACAAAATACCGCCTGACAACCCTTACGGCACGAGAGAGGCGATGCTTGAACGGCTAGCCGTAGGGGATGAAGAATCGGCCAAGACTAGAGTGGCGGCACAGGCGATCCCGGCAAGGCCGTTAAATCGGAACGGTGGCGTCCGTATAAAAGGGCAGTCCGATGGCCACCGGACTGGTAAAGGTAAGGGTAAGGGGGCTGCGGACCTAACCGCCCGTATAGCCCGCGACCGCCCGGACATCTGGGAGCGCATGAAGAACGGGGAGTTCACAAGTGTCGCGGCGGCAGCGCGGGAAGCAGGGATTCTGGTGAACAATCCCAAACGCGTAGTTCTGAGAGATGACGTAGCGGTCGTGGCAGCTGCACTTAGGCAGCACTACAGTGAGGACCAGCTTAAAGATTTAGTCAACGCCCTCGACTACCACCAATGACCCTCGCCCGTAGAAACACAGCGATTGAGCAGACCCAGGCCACGTCGCTAGCCTGGGTCCCCAGCCTGGCCATTGACCAGGTCCGGCTGATGGCCGAAGCCGCCAAGGACGCGGCCCGCAGCGGTAACGGCGAACGCGACGAGCTGCTAATCCAAACCATGTTTGACGGCGCGTTGCGCGTCTCTGAAGCACGTCAGATAACGCCCGAGAGCCTTCACCAAACCACAACCGGCGGTTGGGCCACCTGGATTACCGGCAAGGGCAACAAGAGGGCCGAAGTCGGGATATCGGCGTCCTTAGCGGCCCGGCTCCAGGCCTACGCCTACCGACATCAATTAGCGCCGGCCGAGCGCATTTTCCCAATGGACCCCAGCGTAACGTGGAAGATCTGCGACCGAGCTCTAAAACAGGCGGGGATTTCCAAACCGCCGCACGTTGGTGCCGCCCATGTCCTGCGCCATTCCGGCGCCCTGGAGCTGCTGCGGGCCACCGGCAACCCGAAGGCGGTCCAGGACCACTTGCGCCACGTCGACGCGCGAATGACGCTGCGGTACATGAAAACGCTGAGCGCCCAGGAATCTCTGGGCATCCGGCAGGGAGTTGATTTCGGATGGTAGAAATAGATTTGTCCGCTGCGAAGCAACTCAAGATCGATCGACCCCTAGTTTTCGTAGATTTAGAAACAACCGGTGTTAATCCAGCAATTGACAGAATAATTGACGTGACCGTGCTGAGAATCTATCCGCGCCCGCGGGCATGCTGGGCAACCGCGATGGTGCCGGCGGCGAAGCCCAGGACGCCGAAGATCAGCGGCGAGACGAACACTGCCAGGACCGCGCAGATTAGGCCGGCGAAAACGGCGTTCCTTCCGGGATCGACCGAGGCTAGGGTAGTATCGCGTGATTCTCGGTCGCTTTCACCCGGAAGACGATTCATATGCGCTGAGATTACAACCTCCCCCTTGACGGCCCCTGCTTCCGCGGCCGCTTCGGGGGCGCCTTCGCCCCGTGCCATAGATTGTCGGCCGGCGACATCGCTCGGTGGATCCGGCCCGTATCCTGGAGGCCTGCGGTTCTGAAATACGTCTTGGGGATTTCTCCGCTCCAGCCGGCGATCATTTTTAGTATTTGCTCCGGCATACCGTTGCGAAGCGCCGCTATGGTATAGCTGTGACGGAACCGGTGCGTGTGTAGCCCCGGCACCCCAGCTCTTTCCCCCAACCTCTTGAGCATCTGGTACAGCCACCCGCGGCCCAGCGGGCGCCCCGCGGCAGCCACCCACAGACGATCGGTTCTCGGCACCAAGGCCGCCCGGACCTCCATATACTCCGAGAGTGCCTCAGTCGCCACCGCGCCCAGAGGCATCCATCGTTCCCTGCGACCCTTCCCCATAACCCTGATCGCCTGCTCGGTTGGATCCACAGCATCGACCGTCAAGGTCGCCAGCTCGTTAAGCCGACCTGGAGTGTCCCATAGCAAGAAGAGAACGGTTCGGTTCCGAGTGACCTGGAATCGCTCCGCTGGTGTCGTAGACTTCTGGAAGTCTAGACACCGAAACAGCGCCTCTATCTGCTCCTGGGAAACCGTCGGTACGGTGCGTTCTTCCACCCTCGGGTGGGGGATGATCGCCAGCGGGTTTATCTCGCCGAATCCTCGTTGGACCATCCACTCGAAAAAGCGGTGAAGGCGCCGGTATTGAGTAGCGAAGTAGGAACTGCTGATCGGCCGCTGTGCGACGTCGCGATCACCGAACCACCTGGGCCTCACCTGCAGGTACAGGAAATATTCTTCCATGTGGCCGGTAGTGATCTCATGGGCCAGCGGCCATAGCTGGCTGTCGGCGTATTCTGCCAACATGGCCAGACTGGACTCCAGGTTGTCGAGGTATCCTTCGGTATACCGCCGGGATGATCTTAACGACGTGATGAACCCTTTTGCCCGTTCGCGAATTGCGAAAAGGTGGAGTTCAGGAACCTCTTTAACGGCCATAACACTCGCGCCCCCGGGTGCATATTGCCGTTAATTCGTGCCTAGATTGTTAGTTTGGTACCCCGGATGGGCTTCGATCCCATGATCTCCACCTTGAAAGGGTGGCATCCTAACCGGGCTAGACGACCGGGGCACAGGCGTATTTTACTATATTCGATTTGGCGTTTCCAGCGGACTAAGAGACTGCCCTGCAGTCACTAGACAATACCGCCAGTGAAAGTTTCTACTGTTCGCGTTGGGCCTATCGAGCCACGTTCACCGCGAACCCAAGATCCTTCGACAAGCTCAGGATGACCGGGGGCTCAGGAAGACCGGGGAGCTCAGGATGACCGGAGGGCTGAGGGCGACCGGGGAGCCGAGGATAACCGGGGGCTATCCGCTCACGGTGACTTGGGAACGGGATGGATTTTCTATCGCCCAGGGAACGCCGCTTCGCGCCTACGGGTAGACGGCCAACGACTCCAGGGAGGTGTCCTCGGGGAAGCCGGACATCAGGTTCATGTTCTGCACTGCTTGACCAGCCGCGCCTTTGACCAGGTTGTCCAGGCAGCTGATCACGATGAGGCGGCCGGTCCGATGGTCTACCACCGGATGGAGCAGACACAGGTTGTTGCCCAGCGTCTGCTTGGTCTGAGGCGGCGCGGGCACCACTTGGACGAAGGGGTGTCCGGCGTAGTAGTCCTCGTATAGATCGATCAGACGCTTCTTGCCGCCCTCACCCTCCCATTCGGTGGGCTCCACCAGTGTCCCGTAGCAGGAACTGAGAATTCCTCTGGTCATCGGTATCAGATGGGTCAGGAAGGTGAGATTCAGGCCGTTGGCGGCCAGCGGCTTTAACTCCTGAGTGATTTCCGGCAAGTGGCGGTGCCCGCCGAGGGCGTAGGCGAAGACGTTCTCGTTGACCTCGGAGAAGTGATTGGTCATTGTGAGACTCCGGCCGCCGCCGGAAACGCCAGACTTGCTGTCCACGATGATGTCCGGCCCGATGATGCCGCTGGCCACCGCTGGCGCCAAGCCCAAGATGGCGCTGGTGGGGTAACAGCCCGGGTTGGCCACCAATCGGGCCGCCTTGACGTCTTCATGGTGCAGCTCAGTTAGCCCGTAGACCGCTTCCTCCAGGTAGGTGGGGTCCTGATGGGCGACGCCGTACCATTCTTCATACTCGTCGGCTTTCTTCAGCCGGAAATCGGCGCTGATGTCCACCACCTTCAATCCTTGTTCCAAGGCCGGGATCACGGCTTCTGCGCTGGCTTTGTGAGGGAGGGCGGAGAAGACCAGGTCCAAGCTCCCGCTCAATTCCGGGTCTATGGTCAGGTCCAAGGCCGACAGGTGCGGAAAGACCTCACGAAGCTGCTGCCCGGCGGCGCTCCTGCCGGTGACCGAGGTTATTTCCACCTCCGGGTGCCGGTGGAGAATCCGGGCCAATTCGGACCCGGAATATCCGGTGACGTTGATGATGCCGACTTTCAATTCTTAGCCCTCCTGTTGGGGAATGTGGGGAATCTGGCCTGAACCATTCCGGCTCCGGGCAGTGGCACTGCCGGTGGACGCCGACTTCCCGTTTTCTTTGCCCTTTTCTTTAATGTTCTTGGGGTTAACAAATTTCTTCCGGGAGGGACAGACCCCCGACACCACGCATTCCAAGCACAATGGACGTTGGGCCTTGCAGACCTGTCGTCCGTGGTTGATGAACGATACATGGAAGTTGAAGACTTCTTCGGGTGCGACTTTCGCCTCCAGAATGTCGTGGGCCTTGTCTGCGGTGATTGTCGGCTCGATGACTCCCAGGCGCTGGCAGACCCGATATATATGGGTGTCGATGGCCATGGCGGGCATACCAAGGGAGAAGTTGAGCACGATCCCTGTGGACTTTGGGCCAATTCCCGGCAACTGACGGAGCCAGGCTTTGGCTTCGGCCAACGGCATCTCGCGCAAGAACGAAAGGTCCAGGGAACCGTTGAGCTCCAATACCTTGGCAAGGACTTCTTTGATACGGGGGGCTTTGATCTTGGCCAAGCCGCCCGGCGCGATCGCCTCTTCGATTTCTACAGTTTTGCCCTCGGCGACCGCCTCCAACGTGCCGAAACGTTCCATCAACCGAGCATAAGCCCGGCTGGAGTTGGTATCCGACGTGTGCTGCGAGAGGATGGTAAACACCATCTCGTCAGCCGGGTCCAACCGCCGTTCCTGCTCAAACGGCCCGTACTCCCCGGTCATCAACTCTACGGCTTCGGCGATCCCCGCCGCCGACATCGTTCGTTTTCGTCGTTTGGTCTGGATCTTGGCCGGCATCTGTCCCATCTCCCGATTGCTCCCCTTCCGGGACGCTACAGCGCAAATTCTAGCATCAGGGCAATGGTGTCTCAAGGCTCGAAGGTGGTACCACGGGCAGCGCCAAGCGCACCAAATCGCGTATCACGCACCGGTGTTAGGCTCGCCATGCAGACTGGCCCGATGACCGCCCCGAAGTTAAAGGAGGCTAAAACAAGTGGCAGGAAACGGTGTGGCCCGGTGCGATTTCCTTCTGCACGGGCACGTCTACGGCGCAACGGTCCATGGCCACGGGACACCGGGTATGGAAGTGGCAGCCTTCCGGAGGGTTGAGCGGCGAAGGCACTTCCCCAGTGAGTATGATTTCTTCCTGAACGGTGTCTGGGTGAGAGGGGAGCGCGGCCGACATCAGCGCCTTGGTGTAGGGGTGAGAGGGATTCGAGAACAGCTCTTTAACCGGCGAGAGTTCCACGATCTGCCCCAGGTACATGACGGCCACCCAGGTGCACATGTAACGGACCGTAGCCAGGTGATGGGCGATCAGCATGTAGCTGACGTTGTATTCACCCTGCAGGTCCTTCAACAAGTTCATGATCTGAGCGCGGATCGAAACGTCCAACGCTGAGACCGGCTCGTCCAAGATGATGATCTTGGGGTTGAGGGATAACGCCCTGGCAATGGCCAACCTCTGGCGTTGCCCGCCCGAGAACTCATGGGGGTAGAGGTTGGCGTGGTAGGAATTCAGACCGACATCGTTTAGAAGTTTGATGACCCTTTCTTGGACTTCCGCTCTAGGCAAATTCCAGTTGATCACCATTGGCTCAGCGATGAGGTCGCGCACCCGCATCCGAGGGTTTAGAGAACTCCAAGGGTCTTGGAAGACCGCCTGAACCGAGCTGCGGTACTCTTTGCGGCCAGCTTTGTCGGAGTGGGCGATGTCCTGCCCTCCGAACCAGATGGAGCCTTCGGTAGGTTCCTCCAACATGAGCATCATTTTCGCGGTGGTGCTCTTGCCGCAGCCAGACTCGCCCACAATGCCCAGGGTCTCGCCGGCCTTCAACTCGAATGAAACGCCGTCGACGGCCTTCACGTATCCTGTGGTCTTTGAGATAAGAATGCCTTTAACGACCGGGAAGTATTTCTTCAGGTCTCTGGCTTCAAGGACCACATCACCGGCAGCAGACTTACCGTTTGAAGCAACTTCTGTCGTCGTCATTCTAACCGCCAACAAGATGCGTCGTGGCCCTCGCCCACAACGAACTTAGCAGGATATTCTTCGCGGCACCGGTCCATTACATATTGGCAACGATCGGCGAAAGAACAACCCACAGGAAGGTCATGCAACGGCGGCGGTTGTCCTTCAATCGAGTACAGCCGGTCCACATCCTCTTCCATCTTGGGCACCGAAGCCAGCAAGGCCTCGGTGTAAGGATGAGACGGTTGGTTGAATATATCTCTAACGCTACCTTGCTCCACAATCCGACCGGCGTACATCACGGCGACGCGGTCACACATCTTGGCTACGATGCCGAAGTCGTGTGTGATGAATATCACCGAAAGGTTCGAGTCCCGCTGCAAGTCTTTGAGCAGCTTGAGGTACTGCGCTTGGATGGTCACGTCCAACGATGTGGTGGGCTCATCCGCGATTAGGACCTGGGGCTGGCACGAAATTCCGATGGCGCCGACCACGCGTTGGCGCATGCCGCCGCTCATTTGGTGCGGGTAGTCTTTAACCCTGCTCTCAGCGGCCGGGATATTTACCTTTCGAAGAACATCCAGCGCATGTTCCATAACCGAACGTCTGGGTATGTCCTGATGGATTCTGATTGCCTCGGTCACCTGATTGCCGATGTTGAATACCGGGTTGAGGGAGGTCATAGGGTCTTGAATTATCAGCGCGATCTTGCTGCCCCGGACGTCGTTCATCTCTCCGTCGGATTTTTGGAGGAGGTCTTCTCCGTCCAGAATAATCTTGCCAGAAACTATTTTCCCCGGGGGTTCAGGAATAAGCCGCATCAGCGAGAGCATAGTCACGGACTTGCCTGAGCCGGACTCGCCGACGATGCCCAGGGTCTCGCCCCGGCGAAGGTCGAAGCTGATGCCGTCCACCGCCTTCACGGTGCCCCATCTAGTTCGGAATTCGGTATGCAGGTCTTCCACCTGCAAAACGATGTCCTTTTTAACTTCAGTCTCTGTTGCCATACAAATCCGAAACCTCAGAAATAACTGAGTACGTTCCGTGGAAATCAGTCCGCCGCAGTCGTGGGTCCAATCTACTCCTCAGGCATTTGCCATCAGGAAATCCGAGACTGCGGACAACATTATAGCAATTCTGGGGAAAGTGGCTAGCCACCAGCACAGGGGGCGAGATGCAGCAGACGCCGCGATGCTTTCAGCCAGGGCGGTTGCACCGCCTCAGTCAGAACTATCGCCGGGCCGGCGTTGCTGCTCTCCCCTCAGGAATTGTTCCAAGTCTCGTACCACTTCCGCCGGGTCGGGTATTCCACTGATGGGCATTGCGTCGTCGTACTGGCCTTCGAGTTTGTTGACGTACGAGCTAATCTGCTCGTCCTGAGCCACAGCCTTGCCCACCTCGTCATCGAAAGTGGAGGCCGCCGATTTTAGCTCCGCCAAGTCTAACGGCAGTTTCAGGAGCTTGGTGAGGACCTGAAGGAGGGTATAGCTTATGCGGTAGTTGGGCGCCGCCTGCAGGTAGTGGGAGGTGTGCCCCCAGATGGAGGCGTAGCCCATTCCCATGCCGGTACAGGCCTCCATAACCGAGGAACTGATGCCGGTGGGCCCCTGGTAGTTGGATGATTTGATGTCCGAATTCTCGAGGAACTCGGTGAGGTCGGGCCTATTCGCGGTCCCGCTGAGTTTTACGGCTCTGGTGTGGGGAACGGCGTCTAGCAGCGCACCAACGTGGACCACGGTCTCCACGCCCTGATCGTGGGCCAGTTGGGCGATGGCGTTGGAATAGGTTCGCCAGCGCAGATTGGGCTCCACACCCATGAACACCATGATTCCCCGTTCGGATTCGGGATTAACCAAATAGGAGAAGTCGTTTTTGGGCCAATGAATCCGCCTTTTTCCATCACGAGTGCGCGTGGTCTGAGGCCTCGTCTGGGAGAAGTCGTAGAATTCTTCAGGATCGAACTCAGCGAATTTGGTGGAGGTGAGCTTTCGTTCCACAAATTTGATTGCACTGGAAGCCCCTTCGGCGGCGTCGGCCCAGCCGCTGAAAGCGATCAACAAAGTATCGAGTTTGACATTGGGCTTCTGGTGAACGGAAAGAAAATCCATCGTTCTCCATGGGCTCTAGAAGAGATTTACCGCAGGGCGGCACCGGAGCGCAGTTACCATAATGATTGGAGGGTGGCGTTCGAGTCCAGGCTAGGACCGTACCATTTGAATCTAGTCTAACATATACAGTTTAGGGCCGCCGGTGGACCCAAAGGGCCGGTTAATCGAGACTGTCAGCCGAACTGATTTCCGAACTGATTTATAGAACGGTTAGGCGAATCGTGACAGCCGGAATAGAGAGAGGTCGTGGGCGGTTTCACCCGTCTGTGCGAGGTCGGCCATGATCTCTCCCACCACGCTGGCAAACTTGAAGCCGTGGCCGGAAAAACCGGAGGCCAGAGATACCTGGGGATACTCGGGATGAACGTCCAAAATAAAGTGTCCGTCCGGGCTGTTGGTAAACATGCAGGTCTTTAGCGTCAGTGCGGGACCGGCCGCCAGTGGGAAGTAGCGCTGGGTGAAGTCACGGAGCAATGCTTCGTCTTCGCTGTGAATCTCCCGGTCCAGTTGGTCCGGGTCGTCGACCTGTTGGTCCAAGTGATGGGAACGGCCCACCTTGAACCCAGGCACTCCGTAAACCGGAAAGCCATAGAAGCGGCCCTCTTCCACGAATAGACCGAAAACCGGAAATGTATCCGGGCGGAACAGGTCGGGACGCTCGGGTTGGAACCACCCCAGCACCTGCCGTTCGGCCACCGTGTGCTGGGCCAGCACCTGATCGACTTTGCCAGCCCACGGCCCGGCGCAGACCACAAGGCGTCCCGCTTCGTAAGCGTCCCGGTCAGTTCGGACCCTAACTCCTTCGCCCACCGGCTCCCATTCCAGCACCCGCTCCCGGCCGTGTACTTCAGCGCCGGCTTCCAAGGCGCCCAAGACGTGGTTAACGATGCACCGCTCCGGGAGAAGAAAACCACCGTCGGCCTGGTACACGGCGAAGATGTCGGAATCTAACTGGTAACCGGGGAATCGGCGGCTGGTCTCCGGTCCGGTCAGCACCTCATAGGGTATTCGGTGTGTGTCGCAGGCCTCGATGGCGCCCCGGAAATATTCGCCTTCCTCGTAGCCCGCCCGAATAGAGCCCGTGGTCACCAGCAGACGCTCCCTGGAAGCGTTCTCCAGTTGGTGCCAGAGTTCGTATGCCCGCCGCACCAAGGGCACGTATGACGGGTGTTCTTGAAGGGTGTAGCGGATCATTCTGGAATGGCCGTGGGAGGAGCCCATTTCGTGAGGCACGTCGAACTGCTCCAGCCCCAGCACTTTCCAGCCTCTGCGGGCTAAATGGAACAAGGCGGCGCTGCCCATGCCGCCCACGCCGATCACAATCGCGTCGTACTGTTTCATGGCTCCTTTGCGTACTACTACCAGAGGCTATTTCAAAATGTGGTTCGACAGACTCACCACGAACGGGTAAACGCTCGGGTCACCCTGAGCTTGTCGAAGGGTCTCATAGCCGCGGAAATCGTGGTTCGACAAGCTCACCACGGACCGGTAAACCCTCCGGTCACCCTGAGCTTGTCGAAGGGTCTCATAGCTGCGGAAATCGTGGTTCGACAAGCTCACCATGAACGGAATGGGGGTGTCCTACTAGCTATCGCTGGGGCGGCCCAGTTCTAGCCGCGTGGAATGGCGGTGCCGGGAGTCGTCATTCGCAACGTGTATACCGACGTGCGGGCGGTGAAGAACATGGTCCGGTTGTCCGGGCCACCCCAAGCGCAATTGGCCGGTACCTCCGGCAGCTGAATAGTACCAAGATGAGCGCCTGAGGCATCGAACACCCAGCACCCGCCAGCGCCGGTGCAATAGACCCGCCCTGCGGTGTCCACCTTCATGCCGTCTGGAACGCCGTCCTCGGCGGAATACATCGTGGCAAATACCCGGTTATTGCTCAGACTGCCGTCGGTTGCGACGTCGAAGGCCCGGATGAACTGGTGCTCACATGCCACGCCACGCTCTTTTTCTTGGGCGCAGTTGTCATCCCGCCTGGTGATGGACACATAGAGGGTGCGCTCGTCTGGCGAGAAGGCCAGGCCGTTGGGGAATTCGGTGTCCCTAGTCGCGACGCTATGGGTGCCGTCGGGGGCGATGCGGTGCACGCCGGTGTAGCCCAACTCCTTTTCTTCCGCTGTCATAAACGGGTTGGGGTCGGTGAAATAGAGTGAGCCGTCCGAGCGTCCCACGACATCGTTGGGCCGGTTGAGACGTTTACCGTCGGCGTGGGTGGCGATGGCGGTATATGTGCCGTCAGCGCCTCGGCGGGTCACTTGCCGGTTGTCCATCTCGCAAACGATCAGGTTTCCATTGCGGTCGAAGGTCAGGCCGTTGGAACTGCCACTGTTCTCACGGAATGCCTCGAGTTGCCCGCCCGGTGCCAGCCGGTGGATTGTCTTCGTCCGGATGTCGACAAAGAGCCAGGAGCCGTCTGGTTGGTAGACCGGTCCTTCGGTGAAGACGAACCCGGTGGCTAGACGCTGCGCCTCCGGTGATTCCACGATGCTGGCAAGTTGGTCAGCCATGGCTCCCTCCTAATTCGTCTTTCTTTTCAAAGGTTCGCGGGGTGCGGCAAGATGGGCCAGCTACTGTCTCCTGGAAAACCTCCGACAATAACTGGCCCCTTGGGAGCGGAGACCGCTCCGTCTTCCGGTTATCGGCTTTAGCTGCGGTGTATGGCGGTGCCGGGTGTCGTCATTCGCAACGTGTAGACCGACGTCTTGGCGGTGAAGAACATGGTGCGGTTGTCTGGGCCGCCCCAGGCGTTGTTGGCTGGTCCTTCAGGCAACTCGATGGTCCCCAAGTGGGTTCCAGCCGCATTAAACACCCAGCATCCTCCGGCGCCGGTGCAGTAGACCCTGCCCTCCACATCTACCTTCATGCCATCTGGAACTCCCTCTACGGCGGAGAACATCGTGGCGAAAACGCGGCTATTGCTCAATGCGCCGTCCGGCGCCACGTCGTAAGCCCGGATGTATTGGTGTTCACAGGCCTCGCCGTTCTCCTTGTCTTTGAAACAATCGAAGCTCTCGAAGGTGTTGTCCACATAGAGGGTGCGCTCGTCCGGCGAGAAGGCCAGGCCGTTGGGGAACACGGTGTCCCTGGCGGCCACGGTGTGGGTGCCGTCGGGAGCGATGCGGTGCACGCCGGCGAAGTCCAGTTCCTGTTCTCCGGCTTCAAAACTATGAGCGGGGTCCGTGAAATAGATACTGCCGTCGGCGCGCACTACAACGTCGTTGGGACGGTTGAGCCGCTTACCGTCGACATGGGTGGCGATGGCGGTGTATGAGCCGTTGGCTTCACGGCGGGACATTTGCCGGGTGGTGCCCTCACAAACGATCAAGTTGCCATTGAGATCGAAGGTCAGGCCGTTGGACCCACCGCTATTGTCCCGAAAAACCTCTGGCTGGCCGCCGGGTGCGAGCTTGTGAATTACCTCCGCTGGAATGTCGACAAAGAGCCAATAGCCGTCGGGGTGCCAGACCGGACCTTCGGTGAACCCGAACCCGGTGGCTAATCGCTGTGGTTCCCCGGATTCCAGGATGGTGGCAAGTTGGTCCGCCATGATTCCCTCCTATCCTTTTATTGATTACCCGTTATTGTTCATACGGCGCTCAGGCAAGATGGGACAAGTATTGGCTCTCGAAATCCATGCCGGCCAGATCGCTGAAGGCCGTCATCAATCTGCGAGTGATCGGTCCAGGCGTTTCGCCTCCCCCGATGGGAGTGCCATTCACCGAAGTGACGGGGCAGACGCACAGGCTGGTGGAGGTCAAAAAAGCCTCGTCGGCGGTGTAGGCATCGTACAGGTCTAAGTCGCGTTCTTGGGGGTCCATGCCCAGCCCCGCCGCCAAGTCCATCACTACTTCCCTGGTGATGCCGTCCAAAACGAATTGTCCCTTGGGGGTGGATACCGCGCCGTTCTTCACCAGGAAGATGTTGGAACCGCGTCCTTCGGTCAAATTCCCCGCCTCGTCCAACAACACGGCCCAAGAGCCCAAGTCGGTGGCCTGGGATTCCAGGTCGCCGAGGATTAGATTCAGGTAGTTGTGGGTCTTGGCCCTGGGGCTCATGAACCGGGGCGGAACCCTGGGTACGGAGGGCGTAATGACCCGAGCGCCGTCTTGGTAGAGCGGGGCTCTCTGAGCGAACGGAATGGGGTGAGTCTCGATCAGGACCGTCGGCCGGATGGTTTCATCCGGTGTCACCGGTTCCACGCCCCGGCTGATTCGTTGCATTATCCACATGTCTTGGTTGGGCGGTAGTAGCGGGAAGTTGTGCGCGGCCACCTTTCGAGACCAGTCTTCCATCACTGCCGGGGTAAGCCCAGGGTCTATCCTCAGGTAGCGCAGCGAGTCGTAGAGGCGGCTAATGTGCTCGGGCAATTTGAATGGCACGCCGCCAAACGTCCGCGCGGCGTCGAAAACCGCGTCGCCGTAGATGTAACCACGGTCGCGGATGGAGATCCCCACCTGGGATTCGGGCTTGAGTTCGCCGTTAAAGTAAACGATGGGTTCCGTATTGATCATCGGTTCACCTCTCGGAGTGTCCGATTGTTTTGGGGCGGCCCGGCGGCGGCCGGGTGCTTGCTTCCGGAAAGCGTTGGTCACCGTCACCAACGCTGGCGTACCTCCAAACAGAAACGCCACCATTAAACTGGTGGCAAACCGGTGCCCGCCATGATATCACAGGAAATCAATAGACCCACTGAATGAGCCTAAAAATAGAAGTTTCGTTTTGAATGCCATGGACGCCGGTCCAAGCCGAAAGTGGAGGGCGCCATGAGCGTCCCGAATTTCTTTGAGAGATTGAGGGCCTGTCCAAGCACTCACGGCTTTACGGCGTAAAGCCGTAAAGCCGTGAGTCAGCCCAGAATATGGTGGCAGCGAGGTAGTGAAACCAGCCGTATGCCTGCCCAATACAAAAGCAGATGACCGGAGAGGAGGGGTCTCCGGCCATCAAGAGCCTATTCGCCTGTCCCCGGCCTAAAGGCCGGGCTGGCGATTGATTGTTTTGCAGGAGCGTTTAGGCAGTTGGGTTGAGGTCGATACTTCTACTCCCCACACTCCACACACCCGTATCGAAGTAGGCGACGCCTAGACCTAGACAAATGCTGTCCACCGGCCACCCGCATCCTCCACCAACATAGCTACTGAGGTGGCCTCGACGGTTCTAAAGCGATAACCCAGCCATGAACCAGCAGATCAGAGACATCCCGCGTCCCCCGACTCCACCGGACACGCCGCCCACAATTCCAGGAGAGGAAATCAGGAACGCTTGTTAGGCGGCCCCAATACGGAATACGCTGGTGCCACAGGTCGGGCACGTACCCTTTGTGGCTGGCTTTCCGTTCTTCATGGTGATTTTCTGAGGACTCCTGATCTCGCGCTTGCTCCTACATTTGACGCAATAGGCCTCCATGCAACACCTCCCTAAATTCAGGTCAACATATTGTATTCCGGACAGGCACGAATGTCAACATATTGTATACAATTTTCTTAGAATTTGGCGAATTTTGAGACTATCCAGCTACGAGCTTGTTATGTGCACCCGTTGTGCCGAGTACACGTTCTGTTCCGCAGTGATAAAATAGCTTCACCGATGAGCATACTTAGATCGGCATATTTAATCGTTAGCAATCTTTAGATGGGCACACTCTTAATCGTTCGCCACGGAGAGACCAACTGGAATAGCCAGGGCAGAATTCAGGGCCACTCCGATATTGAACTGTCCGACCAGGGCGTCCAACAAGCCCGGTTCTTGGGAGAGCGGCTTCGCTCAGTCGCAGTCGACGCCGCCTATTGCAGCGACTTGGTCCGGGCCTCGGAGACCGCAGAAATTTCCTTGGAGGGCCGGGACGTACCCCTGCACCGGACCCCGCTCCTTCGCGAGTACCACAAGGGCGCCTTTGAAGGCCTGACCAACCAGCAAATTCAAAAGCGGTTCCCAGACCAATATCCGACCTACCTGACCAAGGACTTGGACTACGCACCCGAAGGCGGAGAGAGTACCAGGGCGGTGAGCGTCCGAGTGTCGGGCATCATTACCGAAATCAAAAACCGCCACCTCGACGAAGCAGTCTTGGTGGTGGGCCACGGTGGATCGCTGCGGGCCGCCATGATGTCGCTGCTGGGTATGTCATTGGAAGCCAATTGGCGGTTCTTCTTCGCCAATTGCGCGCTTACGATTGTCGAAACCTATCCCGACAACGCCGTGCTGCGGTTGTTCAACGACAGCTCCCACCTGAACGGGCTGGGACCCGCACCGTAATCGCTCGTACACTAGCTGAATAATTACCAAACCATAGCGGAAGAGTATAGCGACTTTGGCTGGCAACGTCTTAATGGTCCAGGGCACCGCCTCACACGTAGGAAAAAGCGTCCTCGTGTCGGCCTTATGCCGCATCTTCCGCCAAGACGGGTTCCGGGTAGCCCCGTTCAAAGCCCAAAACATGTCCAACAACTCTTACGTTACTGCGTCGGGCGGCGAGATCGGCCGGGCCCAGGCGGTCCAAGCCGACGCTGCTGGAGTAGAAGCCCGAGTGGAGATGAACCCCGTCTTGCTCAAGCCCGAGGCCGACCATATCTCTCAAGTGGTGTTATTGGGACGGCCGCTGGTTTCGGCCCGCGTCCGGGACTACTTCGGCCTCAAGGCCCAACTCTGGGATTCGGTCAAGGAGTCGCTGGACAGCCTGAGGGAAGACTTCGACATCGTGGTGGTCGAAGGCGCGGGCAGTCCCGCCGAGATCAACCTCAAGGCCACGGAGATCGTCAACATGCGGGTCGCCCGCTACGCCGACGCCCCGGTGATGCTTTGTGGCGACATCGACCGCGGAGGCGTTTTCGCGGCCTTGGTTGGCACTCTGGAATTGCTGGAGCCTGAAGAACGTCAGTTGGTTCGCGCCTTGGTCATTAACAAGTTTCGTGGCGACGCTAGCCTACTGACCGACGGGCTGACCTGGCTGGAGGAGCGGACCGGCATTCCGGTAGCCGGTGTGGTGCACCATTTCCAGGACATCCAAATCCCGGAGGAAGATTCGGTGGCCTTGGACCTTGCGGCCCCGACACGGCCGGAGGCAGTCATAGACATTGCGGTGGTGCGGTTGCCCCACATCTCAAATTTTGATGATTTCGACCCCTTGTCGCACCATCCCGGCGTCTCACTGCGGTATGTCGACTCGGCCGGAGACTTAGGGCGGCCTGATTTGGTTATTATTCCAGGCACCAAGACAACCATACCCGACTTGGCTTGGATGAAAGAACGGGGTCTGGACCGCGCCGTACAGGCGCTGCACCAAGACGGCTCAGCAGTGATCGGTATTTGCGGCGGCTACCAGATATTGGGCCGGACGATTAGCGACCCTGACCGCATCGAGTCTTCCCTGACCGAGATAGAGGGTTTGGGACTGCTGCCCATGACCACCATCTTTCAGGGCACCAAGGAGACTCACCGGGTGAAGGGCTCGGTGGCGGCGGCACCTGGGTTGCTGTTTGGCGCCGCCGGAGTGCCGGTGAGCGGCTACGAGATACATATGGGGCGGACTGTCGGCGAGGGCGTGGCCGCGCCGGTCCGCATCGAGGACCGGGCCGATGCCACGGTATCCGGGGCCGACGCTTTAGACGGCGCCATAGATTCCACCGGCAACGTTATGGGAACGTACATTCACGGACTGTTCCACAACGGCGAACTCAGGGGTGCGATACTTAAAGAGTTGGCGAAGCGCAAGGGCGTAAATCTCCCACCCGGCACCGACTTGGACATGGACCGTGAGTTCGACCGGCTGGCCGACTGGGTCCGTTCCAGCCTGGACATGGACTTGGTGTACCGCATGGCCGGGCTCGACCGGGATTACGACGCCGTATCAGACGGTTCGCCAGGCGCCCGCTAATGACATCCCGGCTCACCCTAGTGCTGGGTGGCGTCAGGTCCGGCAAGAGCGCCTTCGCCGAACGGCTCGCCGCAGACCTGGGACAGAAAATCCCGGGACAGGAAATCTTGTACGTGGCCACCGGCGTTGGTTTCGACGCCGAGATGGTAGAGCGAATTCGCCGCCACCGTGGGTCCCGGCCCTCCGGTTGGTCAACCCTTGAGGAGCCACTGGAGTTGGGCGCAAGGTTGGCCGAGCACGTTGCGGAGGGGCACGCCTTCGGTGGGGTGCTAATCGACTCCCTGGACCTTTGGGTTGCCAATCTAACAATGGAACACGAACAAGACGCAAGGGAGGCTGCCGAGGCGCGCATTGTGGCGGCGACTGAGAATTTGCTGGAAGTAATCCAACGGTCCAAGGCGCCGTTCGTTCTGGTGAGCAGCGAGGTGGGCAACAGCCTGGTACCGCCGGACCCGTTGGGACGCCGGTTCCAAGACGGTTTGGGGTTGGTCAACCAGAGGATGGCCGCCGCCGCCGACCAAGTGTATTTGGTCGTGGCCGGGATCCCTACCGTAATTAAAAAAACGTGACAATACCGCGATCAAACTGGCGGGTGGAGAATAGGGCAATTGGCCATCGATAACGCCGAAAAACTATTGGGGACTGCCACGGTGCGCGCGCCGGGGGTCTGTGGGGAGTTGGCCCAGGGAGTCCTAGAAAATATATCGTTTTTGATAACTTGTCCCGTCGACTTCTATTCCAGGGTGAAGGTCGAGGTGTATGAAAACGGCTTCGGGATCCAAGTTACCGAGGACTGCCCGAAGACGGCTGCGGCAGTTAGAAGGGCCCTGTTTCACCTCAAACGGGCGAAGCTCAGCGCCAAAATCCAGGTGAGCAGCCCCATTCCGAGGAGCAAGGGAATGGGCAGCAGCAGCGCCGATTTGGCCGCTGCCATCGCCGCCACCGGTTTGGCCTTGGGTGAAGAACTATCACCGGAGTCCATCGCCCAGATTGCCCTGTCCATCGAACCCACCGACGGCGTGATGATGCCGGGGGTGGCGCTGTTCGACCACCGGGCCGGCCTGATCCGGGAGAGCCTGGGGCCGCCGCCGCCGATGGAAATCGTTGCATTGGATTTGGGCGGGACCATCGATACCGAGGAGTTTAACCGGGTGGACCGGACCCAGGCCTGGGCCGCAGTCAAGGAGCAGTCTGCCGAAGCCCTACAGTTGGTCCGCAAAGGGATTGAAGAAGGCGACCCAGCCCTGGTGGGCAGAGGGGCCACCATCAGCGCCCAAGCCGGCCAGCAAGTGTTGCACAAGGAGCGGTTGGACGATGTCGCAGCCTTTGCCCGTCACGTCGGCGCGGTAGGTGTGAACGTGGGCCACAGTGGGACCATCATGGGCGTGCTGTTGGACGCTCGGGAGCGCCGAGGCAAATCGACCTACCACCAAGCCCAGCAAGCATTCCCTGACGCCGAGACCGTGTACCATTTTCGCATGCTGGGCGGCGGCGTCCAGCAGGTTAACCCGACCCAACAGAAATAGTCAATTAAAGATGAGGGACGGCAGGACGATGGCCGAATACAAGCTAGCGGTTATTCCTGGAGATGGTATCGGAGTGGAGGTAATTGCCGAAGGCCGGAAGGTGCTGGAAGCCTTGGCTAGTAGCGGGGCAGGCCCCGGTTTCCACTTTACCGAGTTCCCTTGGGGGTCCAGCTACTACCGGAAAACGGGCCGTTTGATGCCCGAGGACGGCTTGGAAACTCTTAATGGGTTCGACGCAATCCTTTTCGGGGCGGTGGGAGACCCGGAGATTCCCGACCATATCACTCTCCACGGCCTGCTTTTGCCCATGCGCCGCGGCTTTGATCAGGGAATTTGCGTCCGTCCCGCCTACTTGTATCCCGGCGTTACTTCTCCGCTGGCCGGAAAGGAGGCCGGCGACATCGACATGGTGATCTTCCGCGAGAACACCGAGGGGGAGTACGCTCCGGTGGGCGGCCGGTTGAACGTGGGCACTCCCTACGAGACAGTGGTCCAGAGCAACATCTTCACCCGCCGGGGCACCGAGCGGATCATACGCGCGGCCTTCAAGTATTGCGTGAGGCGTAACAAGCGCAAAAAAGTAACGTCGGTGACCAAGTCCAACGCCCAGTCGTTCGGGATGGTGTTCTGGGACGAGGTGTTCACCGAGGTCGCGGCCGAATACCCGCAGATCGAGACCGAGTCATTGTTGGTGGATCGCGCCTGCATGGATTTCGTTCGCTGGCCCGAGGACTTCGATGTGGTGGTCGCCTCCAACCTGTTCGGCGACATCCTGTCGGACATCGCGGCGGTGGTCACCGGCAGCTTGGGCCTGGCGCCCAGCGCCAATATCAACCCGGACAAGAAGTTCCCGTCACTCTTCGAGCCGGTCCACGGCGCGGCTTTCGACCTAATGGGCAAGGGCATCGCCAACCCGCTGGCCACCATCTCCGCTGTGGCCATGATGCTGGACCACCTAGGCGAACAAGACACAGCGCGCCGGGTCGACGCTGCGGTAGCCCGCTGTTTGGAAGAGCGAAAGGTGTTGACGGCGGACTTAGGCGGCAGCGCGTCGACCGCTCAGGTTGGCGACGAGGCTATACGTCTGTTGCGGGAAGGGTAGCCGCTCTACTGAGTTGAACCAGCTAAGAGTACTCGTAGTATCTCTTGACCGGCTTTCCCGGGCCGGTTTGGCGGCGCTATTGGAACAGCAGCCGGGAATTGCGGTTGCCGGCCAGATCACGGGCGACGATGGCCCAGACGGTTCAGATGGCCCAAGCAGCCATAAACTGGCGCAGGCGCTTGAGATCTACAGTCCGGACGTGGTGGTTTGGGACGTTGCCTGGGAACCGTCCGTCGCCATTGACAATCTGGGCCTCCTCCCCGAAGGTGCTCCACCGGTCCTGGCCCTGGCTGCCAGCGAGGCCCAGGCGTTCCAGGCCCGGACTGCCGGCGCCAAGGGAGTCCTCAGCCGGGGCGCTGGTGCTGACGGTCTTTCGGCAGCCTTGAGCGCCGTGGCCCAAGGGTTCTTGGTGTCGGACCCCGCGATCTCCGGCGACCCCGGTTCGCCCGGTATCGCCGCGCCGTCACCGGTCGAGTTGACCCCCAGGGAGTTGGAAGTCCTGCTACTGTTGGCGGAGGGCCTTCCCAACAAGGGAGTCGCGTCAAGCCTCAGCGTGAGCGAACACACCGTCAAATTCCACGTCAACTCAATCATGGGCAAGCTGAACGCCCAGAGCCGCACCGAAGCGGTAACCCGGGCCACCCGGTTAGGTCTGTTGCCTCTCTGAGGGACACTGTCCCCTTCCCTATTTAGAAGGTATTCGGTGTCCGAATTGTTCCTTACGTGCGAAACGCCATCCAACTCCTCCTTGCCGATGGGGAGGACCTAGCAATGGACCTAGCCATTCTTCCAGGTCCCCAACTAGCCGTATGGGGAATGCTGTCCCGCTCCTGCCTTGTTACCTTGGTTAAACAACGATGACCGTACAGGTCATCACCGGGCCCGGACGATCCGCGGCCCGTGGGGACAAGGAGGAAACCATGCCCCAAGTACTATCAGATCTTTCCGACGCGCTTGCAGGTTCCGTCGACGCGGCCTCGCCTTCGGTGGTGCGCATTGAGGGACGGGAGCGACTACCCGGCACCGGTATCGTGTGGGACTCTTCCGGGACTATTGTAACCGCTCACCACGTCTTGGAGCGGGACGACAACATTAAAATCGGCACCCAAGACGGAGAAACTGTCGAGGCGGAGCTGGTCGGCCGCGACCCGACCATCGATGTCGCCGTGCTGAGGGCTCCGTCGGACTCGTTGGCCCCGCCCCAATGGACCGAGCCCGACGCGTTGAGAGTGGGCTATCTGGCGCTTTCCCTGGGCCGCCCCGGCCACAACGTTCGAGCGACTCTGGGCATCATCTCGGCTCTTGGGCAGACTTGGCGGACGCCGGCTGGCGGCAGTGTCGACCGTTATCTACAGACCGACACCGTGATGTACCCCGGATTTTCCGGTGGCCCGTTGGTGGACGCCGAAGGGCGTTTCATCGGCTTGAACAGCTCGGCCCTAGTGCGTGGTATTTCAGTCGTGGTGCCTGCGCCTACGCTGCGGCGGGTGGTCCAAGAACTTCAGGAACACGGGAAGGTCCGGCGGGCCTATCTGGGCGTCGTGGCCCAGCCCACCCGGTTGCCCGAAAGCGTGGCCCAACAACTGGAGCAAGAAACCGGACTGTTGCTGGTCTCGGTTGAGGCCGGCGGCGCCGCCGAATCCGGTGGCCTGTTCATGGGCGACACCCTGGTGTCCCTGGGCGGCAACCCCGTTCGGCACTTGGACGACCTGCTGGGCAACTTGGGCGGCGACAGTATTGGACACAAGATTTCGGCGCGGGTGCTGCGGGGCGGGCAACTCATCGAAGTTACGCTCTCTCCCGCCGCGCACTCATAAAGGTACGAAGATGACGACAGCTACGAGGCTAGTGCCTCAACTCAATGATGACTTGGGAAACGTAGCAGACTTGGTGAGACAAAGTCTGGTGCGGGTGGAGGTGGGACGCCAAGGCGCCGGGTCGGGTGTGATAGTAGACTCCACCGGCTTGCCGGGCGCTCTGATAATAACCAACGCCCACGTCGTCTCGGGCAAGGCGGGACGCGGGAAGGGCTCCAACTTGCGAGTCACCCTCAACGACGGCGAGACGTACGCGGCCCAACTGCTGGCCGAAGACTCAGACCACGATGTGGCTGCCCTTAAGGTCGAAGCCGACGGGTTGGTCCCCATCAAGCTGGGGGATTCACAAACGCTTCGCCCGGGGCAGTGGACGTAGGCATGGCGGTCCCGACGTAGGCATGGCGGTCCCGGTGCAAACCATCAAAGAGTTCTTGGTCAAGTCTAAGCTCTGGAACCCGGCACGGCAGGTAGCTGTACCGGTCTAGCAGCGCAAAATGAAAGGGAGGGTTCCAAACCCTCCCTTTCGTTTTTTGATCGCGGTCTAACCGCCTAACCCGACCCCAGCACCACTGCGACCATTCGTCTCTCCAGGGCTTGGCCTATTTGCATAGCCAGGTCCGGCCGTTCGTGGTCGCCTACCGTGCCTACGAAGGCCACTCCCAGCAGCCGGCCCAGCCGGAAATCCACCACGGTCGAGGATATCAGGCCGCTGGGTCCACCCTGTAGTACTCGCAGCGACACCGACTCGTCGAAGAAGCCGTTGGTTTCAACGCGAGTTGCCGCCACCAGTTGATGGCCTTCGCCAACGCTTTCGCCTACATGGTCTTCGAAGTCTTTCAAAAAGATATCGTGCATCCAGTCATGCACCGACTCCGGACTGTCAAACAGGTGGACCACCGATGCAGCCATGAAATCGAACCCGTCTTCCATCCGCATGTTGGAAGTTGGGCCGAACTCCCGCATGCTGCCGGTAACCCGGCCGGCCCGGAAAAATCGGTCGGCGGTGCTGCCAGCAAACCCATTTCGGGCCAATGTGTCGTTGTCCAACTCTCCGTCCCGCACCACCTGATGGCCGTGAAAGTCTGAGGGGAAGTCACTTTTTTCCAGCACCATGTCGGGCAGGGAGTTTTCAGAGACGCTGTAAGTCGCTCGTTCTAGCGGGGACTTTGCCAAACCAGGTACACCTCCAGAGGTTTATACACCCAAATTTCGGTTCAACCTGGGGATGGTATTACTTAACGACAGAACCTTACCCACAGACCATCGGGTAAACGTGTAAGGACCGCGACGTTTCCACCGGCAGCATGCTTTTATTCCAACTCTGACCGCCGTCGGCGCTGCTATACACCTCGCCGGAGTAGGCGGCGCAACAGACCCGTGACGGGTCTGTGGAGTCGATGGCGACCTGCATCATGCGTCCTGGGGGAATTTCGCCTACGTCCACCCGCTCCCAGGTCTCGCCGGTATCCCGGCTGCGGAACAACGCTCCGGCCTGCACCGTGTCGGGCGGGGCCGCGCCACCACCGGCGCCCGCCGCCAGGTAGATAGTATTGGGGTCATCGGGCGCCACCAACAGGTCCCGGCAGTACGAGCCGCCCGGGAACATCTCTTCCAGTTGCACATGCTCCCAGTGGTCTCCCCGGTCGCGGCTGCGGAACATTGCGATCTGGGTGGCGATGTGGACGGTATCTGGGGCAGCGGCGCTGACTTGAACTTCGTGCAGGTCCAGAGTGTTGTTGCGCAGGAACGGACCGTCGATCACTTGGTCCCAGCTTTCTCCGCCGTCGCGGCTGGCCAGCAGACCGCCAACTTCGATGGCCGCGTACATGTTCATGGGGTTAACCGGATCGATGGCCATTCCGATGACACGCTTGGCCGTGGGTTCCATGTAGGTGGTGATATTGGGGAACACCACCCGGCTGGTATCCATCTTCTCCCAGGTGCTGCCGCCGTCCTGGGAGCGCGAGATGGAGCATGGTTCGAATCCGGCGAAGATCACGTCGGGGTTCTTGGGATGAACTGTCAGAGACCAGACGTCGTTGCCTTGTGCCCCATCGTCCAGTCCTTCCCAGTGGCTGCCCCGGTCGGTGCTTCGGTATACACCCTCTTGGGTGCCGGCATAGATCACGGCCGGATTGCCGGGCCGCACCAGCAGCGCCCGCACCTGAGGATTGTCTGGCAGCCCCTGGGAGATGTCTTGCCATTCGTCCTCGCCGTCGGCCTTGCGGAGCAATCTTCCTTCGCCGATGAGCTCTCCCTCTCCGGCGAGACCGATGTAGAT
Organism: Dehalococcoidia bacterium; assembly: GCA_965247605.1. GTDB lineage: Bacteria > Chloroflexota > Dehalococcoidia > Lucifugimonadales > UBA3495 > VXOI01. Next base: position 182,667 of record CBDFHM010000011.1, read on the forward strand.
GTGTGTGCGGTGTTCCGAAACAGCCATCATGTGCCTCCTGCCGGTCGTGTTGGTCTTGACCACCGGTAATAATGCATCCTGGATTTTTCTGCCTATGGTTCAAGTTGTCAAGTAGCGGCGCTGTGGTTGGTAAGGCCCGCGGCTGGTCCGCTGGCGTGCCGGGCCGGTCTGGGGTAGTATTTAATACGCTCGCCGCCGGACCTTTTTAGGCCGGAGGCCGGACCTTTTGTGGTTCAAGAACGCCCTTAAGGTGTACCAAAATGAAGAATAAGGTGTATGCCAGCCTGGACGAAGCGGTAGCCGATATACCCGACGGCGTAACCGTGATGTCCCCCGGATTTTCCGGAGTAGGCGTGCCCAGGAACCTGCTAGCCGCTCTGAACCGTCAGGGCGCCAAAGGCCTGACGGTCATTTCCAACAACGCCGGCAATATAGATGAATTGGTCGACGTTGGAACCCTCGTCGAAGCGGGGCAAGTCAAGAAAATGATCTGCGCTTTCACCGCCTCGCCTCATCCGTCGGTCGTCACCCCTTTTACCCGGATGTACGCCGAGGGCTTGATCGACGCCGAACTGGTGCCGCAGGGCACCATGGCGGAGCGTATCCGCTGCGCCGCCGCTGGAATTGGTGGGTTCTTCACTCCAACGTCGGTGGGAACGGAGCTAGCGGAGGGCAAGGAACACCGGGAGATAAACGGGCGGACCCATGTACTGGAGTCCCCGTTGCACGCCGACTACGCGTTGATCCGGGCCTGGAAAGCGGACAAGCTGGGCAACCTCCAATTCCGTCTCGCCCTAAGAAATTTCAACCCCATCATGGCGATGGCCGCCACCACCACGATCGTGGAAGTTGAAAACGACGTTTTGGAACCGGGAGAGCTGGACCCGGACCAAGTGCATGTTCCGGGCATATACGTCGACCGCATGGTCAAAATACCAGAGGATGGTATTTGGTCTGGGGCTAAGCCTGGCCTTTAATAATTAGCTAACCCCGTCACTGATAATGGTTCGCGGGATTTCGGAGTAATCAGATGGCCGATAAGCCAAGACTAGAACGGCAAGCGATGTGTGACCGGCTGGCGATGGAATTCCAGGACGGTTGGGTCGTCAACCTGGGAATCGGCGTGCCCACCCTGTGTTCCAACTACGTCGACCCCAATAAGATGATTATCAACCACTCGGAAAACGGTGTCATTGGGTACGGCCCGCTGGCGGCGGCGGGCCAAGAAGACCGCCACCTGATCAACGCCGGCGGCCAGCACGTCACCTCACTCCCCGGGATGGCGATCGTGCATCACGCCGACTCGTTCATGATGATCCGAGGCGGCATGATCGACGTTACAGTGATGGGAGCTTACGAGGTAGCGGAGAACGGCGACTTCGCCAACTGGCGCATCCCCAGCCGCAAGGGTGGCGGCATCGGCGGCGCCATGGACTTGGCGGTTGGCGCCAAACGGGTCTTCATCGCCATGGAGCATGTTACCCGGGACGGCCAGCCCAAGTTGCTGAAGAAGTGCACCCTGCCGATTACCGCGCCAGGCGTTGTCAAATTGGTGGCAACCGACTTGGGACTGTTCGAAATCGCGCCCCAGGGCTTCAAGCTGGTGGAACACGCCCCCGGCTGGAGTCCCGAGGACATCCAGGAATTGACTGGGGCCAAGCTGGTCATCCCCAACGACCTGCGGGAGTTCCGCCTCCGGGACTAAAGTCTCGATGGCTGACCAGGGCTAAAATTCGATGATTATTAAGTCGCCAGCCCGCCACCGGAAATCGCGGAACCCGGCGTCCTTCGGCACTTCAAAGACCAGCCAGCCGTCAACTTGAGTGCCTCTAGGTAGCTCAAATGGCCCATCCAGGAACAGCATCTCGCGCTCTCGGACGCTGGACCTAGATCCCTGTTCCACCACCACTACCTCGGCATTAGACCCGGCGGTCCGTTCGGCACCGCATATGTAGGGATATACGCCTGTCTGGTCAATGGTGTGGCTCAGCGAATCTCCGGACGGGATTCGGGCCCGGCCTCCTGGTCCAACAGCTACCCCAGTGTCGGCGAATCGGATGAAATAGTCGACGGTTCCCTCGTTTATCCACCGGATTTGAGTGCCAGTTTCCACGATAAAGCGGACAGGGTCGAAGCACTGGCCTTGGTCCAGGCGCACCAGGGCCTCGGTCTCTCCGCGTTTGTCCTGGTAAACGGTGGAGGATATCGTCAAGGGGCGGTAGGAGGATCCGTTGACCAAGTCTCGCAACACGGCAGCGTTTTGGTCGACGTTGAAAGTGGCGTTCGTCGTTTGATGGTTCTCGACCTTCAAGCGGAGTAGCAACAACTCGGTCTCTTCGCCGCTGGGGCTGAGCGACCAACGACGATTCACCTCCTCCGTATCGACGGTCGAAAATCGTAATTCGGGCACTCGCTCGATTTCGAGGATGTTGATCGCCAGATTCGGGCCTTCGTAATACTGGTTCAAGGCGCTGGAGATGTTGCCTGCCCGGAACGATTCGAACGAGTAATTAACTAGGTCTTGACCGGCCTCGAATTCGTCGGATTGGAAGGTGTAAGCGTTAGTGAACGCCACACGATCATCGCTGGCAGAGATCGAGTTCAGTGTCTTGGCCAGGCGAGTCCTGCGCCGGCGTATTGCCGATGAAGAGACTTTAGGTAGATCAATAATCGCTTAGGTAGATCAATAAGCTGATTTTGCTGTCAACTCGGTTTTGGTAATTGTTTAAGAAAACGTCTAAGGTTGCTACCCTTTTGAACTGACCGCCTAGTGCAGATATGAGAAGACGGGAAGCCTGGAGCCCTTGGGGGGTCTGAATGAATTCCTTAGATAGGGTCTCACTTCCGGAGAGTCGATTGACTAAATTCGATTCGGCCAGGTCGGTGTATACCTCGAGGGAAATCTCCCCAATTCCCAAGGCTAGAGTGTTTTCTTCATTGATCTCTACAATCGAGCCTGAAGGGCTGGCTGCCAGGAAAGTGCTAACCAGCGGGTCAGTTTCCTGTTCGTTCCAGTCAGCGGGCACCTGAACAGAAAAATCATGACGTTGGCTTTCATAAACTATCATCGTACCGAACGGGCTCTGGACCGTGTTCGGGTCCGGTGGAATGGCTACCGGCTCGGCTTCTGCTGGCGGATTGCTCACCGTAAGGAAATAGGCGCCAATGTCGTTATCGGTGGCCCCGCTGACGGCGATGTAATAAACGCCGGTCTTAGAGGCGCGATAGATTACCTCGGGGTTTACCCCCAACATCCCACCTCCGCTGTCGTTGTCGAAGACAACTTGATTGGGTCTCGAGCCTGGAAAATCAACCAATAACGCCAAGTCTACGTTCGCCGAATCGGCCGCACTTCTTATGGTTTCCTCTTCTTGGAGCTCAATGGTCATGTAGTCGATATCCCAATGGAAGTCCATATTCGCGGCGATAGTCTGGCCAACAACCGCTTCCAGACCATCGTCAGGGTCTTGGAGAGGAACTAGATTCACATTACTCCTGAGCTCGAAGCTTCCCGAATCGCCGGACCCTAGGCCTACCTGTAAAAAGTGGGGTCCATCTACTTCTAGGGTTACTCCTCCAGACTCGGTCCCGGAAAATCCCTCATCCGTAGCCAACCACCTGTTACCGAACGCATCAGTTAGGCTGAATTTCCCATCCCCTTCGCCGTCGAGTTCGAGCTCGTCACTGGCTCCGGCTGGTTTGTCGACAATATATGTTGCCACATCCCAATAGTTGTTCGGATCCACCGCGAAGTTGAAACGACTTCCTGAAGTCGGGAGGATGCGGTCGCCCAGGCCGGAACCGTTTTCACCTCGAATGAGCCGGTCAACGATGGGCGCCAGATCGGACGCCGAAGCAACCAAACCGAATCCGGCGTCGCTAAAACGAAGGCCGGATATTTCGATTACCTCGCCCCGTGCGTTTACCAACGCCCCTCCGCTCTGGCCGCCTGTTAGTGCGGCGTCGGTCTGGAAGTAGGTCATGCCCAATTGCTCCCACTCCCGAAAGCGGGAGAGAATGCCGCTGGTAATGGTTGGCTGAGGAAATTCCTCTCCCTCGGCGGGGTATCCAACCAGAAGCGATTCACTGCCGATTATCAAGTCTTCGCCGTCCTCTAGGGCTAATGGTGCAGCGGTGGTGTCAATTGGGCCCAAGACAGCAATATCAGCCAAAGGATCAGAATTTACCACGGGTACGTCCTTCAGTTCCGAACCGTCCGGAAAAACCACGCGAACGACATGATAGGGCCATATCACGTGGGAGTTAGTGACGACATACTCATCGTCAATTAACACCCCGCTCCCCGAACCGGTGGGGGTCTCGATGAACGCAATCGAAGGTGATATTCTCGAAAATACTTGGGCCGGAGTCAGATCCGGTTGGGGTGTTGAGGTGGGGGTCGGCGCGGGCGTAGACGTGGCTGTTGGCACCGGACTTGGACTCGGCTGGACAGTCGCGCTAGGGATGGGCGTGGAGGCCAGGGACTCCGCTGTGGCGGTTGTTGTAGGTTCAACCGGTGCTGAAGACTCCCCACCGCCGCAAGCAGTCACACCGAGAATAGAGGCCAGGGCAATCAGCAAACACCAAGGGGCCAAACGCCTGATCAGCATCGAAAGCCCCCGTTTCACCAGCGTGGCAGCCAGCCTTGAGCCGGAATAATCCACCATTCCCCATGAATGGCTTCCTGAATGTGGGCGGGACTATAACACCGTGCCTTAGGCGTTCCGGCGCCACCGCACTGATTTGGAAGGCCGTTGCAGTGAGAAAACCGTATAATCGTTCACCGTGGGCCTTTAATCTTACAATCATTTCCTGCCGGGCGGGCGAATCAGAAACCTTCCGCAATTCATAATATGACGACTATAGCATCGGGCGGGCCAATAGCCGGACCTGGACAACCGTTGCTGCGGCGCGGCTTTGGGACGGTTGCGTGGACCATTTGAAGTTGGTCTATTGGCTGCTGCGTCGGCGCCTCCGCTATTCGTGGGGGTTGTTGGCCCTCACCTCTTTTGGCATTCTCGCCGCCGTAACGCTCATGTCCACCGGCGCCTCGTATTCCCGGGTGTTGGGGGAGGCGGGCCTGCGTCATTCGTTGGCCAGCTTCTCGCCGCAGGTCTTGAACACTCAGGTTATCGCCCAAAACCGGCCCGTGGACCCCGCCGACTACCGGCCTCTTTTGCAAACAGTGGAGGAGACTTCAGAATTTCGCGTCGGGCATCTGCTGCGTAAAACCGAGCGGTTCGGCCGGATACAAACCGGCTTGCCGGTGTCTAATAGGTCCGATCCAGCGCCTCGGTCCGGCCCGAGCGGGCGCCCATTCTTCATGACAGGGTTTCAAGACCACTCGCGATTGACCGAAGGACGCTGGCCCGGCAGCTCCGGTTCCCTTGGGCCTCAGGGTGTGGAGATGGACACAGCCATCGGTGGCCGGACCTCCCGGACCCTGGGACTTCCGGTCGGTTCCCAGGTGTTCATCTGGCCTAATCGGGCGGCCCCCAACGAACGCATCACTCTCAATGTCGTCGGGCTGGTCGAACCCAACGACTCCGGCGAGGAGTTTTGGATGGGCGACCCGGCCAAATTCAGTGTTCAGGTTGTGGGCGAACAGTTGGAGGTCCCCTTCTACGTGACCGAGGAGGACTTCTTCGGTTTATTGGGCACTCGCTTTCCCACGGTAGTCGGGGATTTTGGGTTCTCTCTTTTCGTTGATTCCGGCCTCGTGACTGCGGACACGGCCGACGCTACCCAGGACGCTTTGGTGGGGCTGGAAACCGACCTCAACAAGCAGTTCCCCAGAACGTTGGTGCTCAGCCGCCTGAGTCTCACTCTCGATGAATTCAAGCAGGAACTGACGCTGGCCCGGGTGCCCCTCTACGTGTTCATTTCCCTATTCGTCATTGTCATCATGTACTTCCTTGTGATGATCACCGGCATTCTGGGCCGGAGCCAAGCCGAGGAGGCCGGGCTGTTGCGTAGCCGGGGCGCCAGCGTGCTGCAGGTCAGCGGCGTCTTGGCCTTGGCTGAGAGCATCGTGGCGGTAATCGCTGTTGCCATCGGACCGCTATTGGCTTGGATCATCGTTCGCTATCTCCTGCTCCCCACCATCGACGTCGCAGGGGAAAGAGACATACCCTCCGGCCTGTCGGGAGACATGTTCTGGATGGGCGCGGCCGGTGGTGGGATGGCCGTGGTTGTGCTGGTAGCTACTGCGCTGGGCCGGGCCCGGTTGGCGATGGTGGAATCGCTAACGTCCCGTGCCCGTCCGCCATCCGTTCCTTTCTTGCACCGCTACTATATCGACATCCTTGCCGTGTTGGCGGTGGGGTTGATCTGGTGGCAGGTGCGCGGCCGGGACGGATTCGTCGCTGGGGAGTTGGCCGAACGCGGAGTTGCTGTTGACCCGACGCTGATCTTGGGTCCGGTGCTGGGCCTATTCGCCGCCGCAGTGCTTCTGATGCGGGTGTTGCCATTGGGAGTCCGATTACTGGCTTGGGCTAGTGGCCGTAGTAAATCGGCCTGGATAACGCTCCCGCTGCTACGGCTGGCCAGAGACCCGATTCCCCACGGATCATTGGCGGTGATGTTGATGCTGGCGGCGGCGTTGGGAGTTTTCGGGGCCACTTTTCAATCCAGCCTCTCCAACAGCCAACGCCAACAGGCGCTCCACCGGGTCGGCGGCGACTTGGTCGTCCGTGGCCCATCGTTGGACGCGGAATCCGCGGCGCAGGTAGCATCGGTCGGCGGAGTGCAAGCAGTGACCCCTGTGTTATTCGACTCGGTACCGTTGTTGGACGTCAACCCCGGGGCACATGCAACCTTGCTGGCTGCGGAGCCTACCGCGCTGGCCCAAGCAACCTGGTTCAGGGACGACTTTGCTGGCCGGAGCCTGCAGGAACTAGTGAACCTGCTCCGGCCTCTGCAACCCGGAGTTGTGGTCACGGAAATTCCTTTGCCGGAGAACGCCGACCGAATCGGCCTCTGGGTGAACGTTTCGGATGCGGTGGACCAAGACCCAGTGCTGAACGTAACCGTTTGGACCCGGTTGGTGGACCGCCGTGGACAATACCGAAATGTTTCCCTGGGGAGCGTCTCTGATTCCCAAGATGGCGCCGTTGCCGGGAGCGGGTGGCACTTTCTGCAAGCTGAGTTGCCAGCGGCGATTCCGGGCGCCGCCCGTCCGTTAGTGCTGGTTTCGATCTTCCTGACCAGTAGTTCCTTTACCAGAGTGACGGCAGCCAAGATCCATTTCGACGACGTCACAGCGTTTACGGGGTTTTCGTCCAGCGACGGAACCGTAGTCGAAGGGTTCGAGTCTCCGTCCAACTGGCAACCGCTCTCCAACCGCGGGCTGATTTCTGACGCGGCCGTGGTGGGACCGGAGGGCGGGCGAAGCGGAAATTTGGGCCTGACCTTTAGCTGGGAGGAACCGTTTGACGGTGGCCAACGGGGCGTGCATCTTCCTCCTGGGCCGTTGCCCCTTCCTGCCATCGGCGGACCTACGTTCCAGCCTGGCCAGAATGTCAGAGTTGAGCATGAGCGGCTGGCGGTACCCCTGCGGATTGTAGCCACGACTCAGCATTTTCCGACAGTCCCCACGTCCCGGCGCCCCTTTTTACTGGTGGACCTGAGCGACTATGAGGATTACCTTGACCTCCTTCCGGTCGGCACTTTAGACCCACCCGACGAGTTTTGGTTGGCGTTGGACCCGGCCGCCGACCGCGAGCAGGTAAAAGCGCAGGTCATCGCCCAGTTACCCGCGCTACAGTCGGTTGTCGACCGTGAGCAGGTTGCCGATTTGGCCGAGAGCAATCCTCTGGCCGGCGGCGGTTGGGACGGTCTAACCGCACTGGGGATGGCCGCCATTGGGATAGCGGTGGTTCTCACTCTCTTTGTGTATGCCGCTGTCTCCGTGCGCACTGGGCGGATGGACTTGGCGGTGGCCCGCGCCATAGGAATTTCCCGCAGCCAGTTTCTCCTCTCGGTGTCGATAGAGCGGCTACTGATCGCGGCCCTAGCCATCATTGCTGGGGCAGCCATCGGCTACTGGCCGGGCCTGGAGCTTATCGAATTGATGGACCTCACCCCCCGAGGGCTGCCCGCCGTCCCGCCTTTGGTACCGGCCGTACAAGGCTGGTTGCTGGCGGTGGTCTTGGCCGGACTGAGCGCGGCTTCCGTCGCGTCCGTTCTATTAACGGTGGTTCAGGCGCGGCGTCTCAATACTGCCGATACTCTGCGTGAAGGCAACTAGTCGGGATGAATACTTCATGACAGCGCTGGTACGGTTCGCTTACGTGATGGCCGTTCGGAGGGCCTTCAGCGGCTGGCGCCTGGAGTCTGTTCTCTTCGGCGGCATATTGCTGGCCGTGGCTCTGATGGCTAGTGGAGTCATATTCTCCGACCTGCTCTCCAACGCCGCCCTGCGCCACGCCCTCTCTGAGGCCAAGCCAACAGACGCCAACTTCTGGGTGCGTTCCTTCAGCAGCCAGGATGACCCGCGCTCGGTGGAGGGCCGGCGAGCAGCCTTTGAAGCAAGGGCGGCCTTTACGCAGGACCGGGTGGCGTCGCCATTCGAGCCATATTTGAAGAACCAGTCTCGGTACCTGGAGACGGCCACCTTCTTCTTTGAAGGCCACCCCCAATTGGAATTGGATAACGAAGACCGGCCCCGGGGTTCCGTCGTGCACATGACCGGGCTGTTTCCGGAACGCCTGCGCCTGATCCGGGGCGAGTGGCCCGGCGCTCCCGGTGTTTCCGGCGCGCCGTTGGACGTTGCCGTAGACGAATTGGGCGCGGAGGTGCTCCAGTTGGATGTCGGCGACGTTTTGGGTGTTTATCCGGCAGCGTCGTTTACCGACCCGCCTTCTACCCCGGTGCGCATCGCCGGAGTTTTCGAAAGAGTGGACCCCGAGGACGAGTTCTGGTATGGCACCAAATCTTCTTTCAGCCGACGAGACGACCGGTGGACCCTTGTCCCACTGTTCACCAGCGAAGAGATACTCATAGACCGCTTGCTCGGCGCTTACCCGGCGCTGTACACCGACACCACTTGGTACTTCTTCTTGGACCGGGAAGCAATGCAGGCCAGCCAGGTGGACGAGGTCCAACAATTAATCGCCAACGCCGAACGCGACGTACGAATTGGTCTCCGGAACTCCAGCTTTTCCATCAAGTTGGACAACGTCCTGCAAAGCTTTGACGAGCAGTTGCTCTTGGCTCGGGTCCCCTTGTTCTTGGTGGTCTTTCTGGTGACCGGAATCTTGGTGTACTACCTGGCACTGGTTGCCGGGTTGATTGTGCGCTCCAGAACCAGCGAAATCGCCATGCTTAAAAGCCGCGGCGCCACCACACTGCAGGTGGGGTTCTTGGGATTCGGAGAAGGCCTGCTGCTTGCCGCTCCCGCAGTGGCCGTCGGTCCGTTTTTGGCTGTCGGGGTCGTCAGCGTATTGGGCAGTGTCTTCTTCGGCTTGGGCGGCGGCAGCGAGGAATTGTCCGGGGTCCCGGTCGGTGTTACCCAGGAAGCGTTTATGTTAGGTCTGGCCGGTGGAGTGCTTGCCGTGGCGGTGTTCACGATCGCAACTCTGGCTGCCGCCAGGCACGGCATCGTCGAGGCCCGGCAGTCTGGAGCTCGACCCCCAACGGCATCATTCCTGCACCGTTATTACTTGGACCTGGTGTTGTTGGCTTTGATCGGCCTGCTGTGGTGGCAAATTCAGAGCCGGGGCGCGTTCTTGGTGCAGTCGGTAGGCACTCAGGAATTGAAGCTCGACTACAGCTTGCTGTTAGGGCCGGTGTTGGGGTTGATGGCGGCGGGCCTGGTTATCATGCGGGTGTTTCCCTGGTTTACCGCCCTGTTGTCCCGGTTGGTGGGGCCGGTAGGACCGTTGTGGTTGGTACACGCCCTGCGGCACGTTGCCAGAGACCCCATGGTGCCTGGAGTCTTGGTCGTGCTTCTGACCTTGGCGATGGCATTAGGGGTAATGGGGAGTGCTTTTTCCACCACCTTGGAACGCAGCCAGCGGGAGCGGACCCTCTACGCGGCAGGCGCGGATTTGCGTTTACAGCACACCGGCGGGGACCGTACCGATGGGCCGACAAGTTTGGCTGCGGTGGTTGAAGAGATTGATGGGGTCGAGGCTGCGGCCGATGTCCTTCGGTCTACCGCCCACGCAACGACCACCGGGTTCAGCACGTCTGGGGCGCTACTGGCGGTGGACGCGGACCGAATTGCGGACGTGGCATGGTTTAGAGACGACTTCGGCGGCAGCCGCCCGCTGGCGGAACTGGCGCAGGCGCTTCACCCCAATATTCCGGTGGACTCGGCTGACGCGGGCATTCCGTTGCCGCCGGACATTACCGGGTTCGCGTTATGGGTGCGGCCGGCCGGCGGCGGCGGTCCCATTAACCTGTGGGCTCGGCTCCGTGATTCCGCCGGACAGTATGTTGACACTTGGGTGGGCGGCTTGGACTTTAACGGCTGGAGGCGACTGACCTGGGACCCATCGTCGCAGGCTGTCGGTGGAGGGAATTTTCGGACCGGGCGCTCCAATCTCCAACTGGTCCCGCCATATTCGCTGATGTCGTTTCATGTGACCAATCCGTTCGGCGAGGCGGAACCGGGCACGTTTTTCGTGGGCAGCTTGGACGCCCTTACATCGGGCGGCGGCGAGGTGCTGGTGGTCGATTTTCAGACCATTGAGGGTTGGCGCATCATTGAGGACTTTGGCCGGCCTGGGCTCTATGCGTTGGAAACCAGCCAAGCGGCCGCCGGACCGGAGATCGGCACATCTGCCCGCTTTAGCTGGTCGACCGGGGGATTGGGGATGAAGGGATTTAGGACCGGTGGGCCCGCAGCGCCTTTGCCCGCCCTGGTCAGCCCGTCGTTCCTAGAGGTGGTCGACGCTCAAGTGGGCGACCAAGTGATCCTGGGCATGTCCACCTATTCGCTCCTGGTAGAGGTGACGGCCGTAGTCGAATATTTCCCGACCCTGGACCCTGTTGAGGCCCCGTTTGTAGTGGTCGACTTGGAGAGGTTCTATAGCGCCGCCAACCGTTACAGCCCTCGAATCCCGGGTGGGCCCAACGAGCTATGGATCAGCACCAATGGCTTGCCGGTGGCAACCGGCCCGCTGGAATCAGCCATGCGGAACGCGGGGGCGAGGGTCCGGGAGACCCACGATGCCGCCACGTTGGTGGCGGAGCGGCTGGACCAACCGTTGGTCAGCGCCGGTTGGGGCGCACTGCTGGTGTTGCTGTTCCTGGCGATCGCACTGGCCAGCGCGTCTGGGGTAATGTTGTTTTCTTACCTGGATACACGGGACCGCCAGACCGAGTTCGCCTTGCTCCGGACCATGGGGTCATCCAGCGGACAACTCAAGCGAGTTGTATGGTTCAACCTGTTTTTGATGGTAGTCTGTGGAGTGGGACTCGGCACTTGGGTCGGCTATCTCATCGGCACCGGACTGTTGCCTTTGATGGAGGTGGCGGAAGATGGCGCAAGGGTCACGCCGTCGATGGTTTTCACCACCGACTGGCAGAGATTGGTGATCTCGTACCTGGTGCTGGCGGTGGTTACGGTGTTAACGGTGTTGTGGCTGGCCTGGCTGAGTTCGCGGATCCGAATCCAACAGGTGCTTCGAATGGGAGAAGCGTGATGGCGACCGGCCCTGGCATCGGCGCAAGCGATACCTACATCGACTGCCGCGACCTGTTCAAAATCTATAAAAGGGCCGACCTAGAGGTTGTGGCCCTCCGAGGCCTGAACCTGGCGGTGGCACGCGGGGAATTGATTGCCATCGTCGGTGCCAGCGGTAGCGGAAAAAGCACGCTGCTGAACATTCTGGCGGGCCTGGATCGGCCGTCCGCCGGGCAGGTGCATGTGGGGACCCGCGACCTTCTGGATGTCTCGGAGCGGGACTTGGTGCGCTATCGGCGGGATGAGGTGGGTTTCGTCTGGCAGGCAACGTCCAGAAACCTGGTACCGTACCTCAACGTGGCCGACAACATAGAGCTTCCCATGGCCCTGGCTGGCCGGGAGGCAGGAGGACGGCGCACCCGAAGCAGGGAGCTACTGGAAGCATTGGGCTTGGAGGACAAGGGGGGCCGGATGCCCTACGGATTGTCCGGTGGTGAACAGCAACGAGTGGCCATCGGCGTTGCCTTGGCGAACGGGCCCCCGCTGCTATTGGCTGACGAACCCACCGGGGAACTGGACACCGCTACAGCGGACCAGGTTTTGGAGGTGCTTCGCGGTCTGAACCGTACGTTAGGGGTGACCGTCGTTTTGGTGAGCCACTATCCCGGTGTCTCTCGGTTCGTGGACCGGGTCGTCCATATACGCGACGGACGTATTAGCTCTGAAGTTTTCTCGACACCCTCGTTCCAGCGCGGCGGCGGGTCGGTGGACGAAGAATACCTGGTGGTAGACGACGCGGGACGCCTACAACTGCCCCAGGAGTACGTGGACCGTTTCCGGCGCCGGGGACTGGCCAAGATCGAAGTGGAAGGCGATCAGATAACAATTCATCCTACCGATGACCGCAACCGGTCGTCGAACGCCGGGAGGCCGGACTCGGCGCAGGACGCATCTTGAGCCGCAACGACCAGAACTATCAGGTGGACTCGGGTGGACGAGCCGTCATATCCGCTGCGGCGGTCAGCCGGGTGTTCGGTTCCGGCGCGTCCGCAGTCACCGCCGTGAACGGGGTGGATTTGGCGGTGAACCCCGGCGAGTTCTTGGTGTTGACCGGCCGCTCCGGTTCCGGCAAGACCACACTGCTCAACCTGCTATCTGGCCTGGACCGGCCAACGAGTGGTTCCGCGCTGTTCCAGGGAGCCGACTTGGCCCGTTTGCCCGAGAGAGACTTGGTGGAGCTGCGCCGCCGCAAGATTGGATTTGTGTTCCAGTCCTTCGGTCTAATGCCACTGTTGTCGGCCCAGGAGAACGTAGAACTCCCGCTGCACATCGGGGGGATGGCCTGGCGGGAACGGCGGCGGCGGGCCCAAGAGGTACTGGAATCGGTCGGGCTGGGCGCACGGGCCCGTCACCGTCCCTACGAGCTCTCAGGAGGCGAGCAGCAGAGGGTCTCCATCGCCCGGGCCTTGGTCGCCAACCCAGAGGTCGTTTTCGCGGATGAACCGACCGGAGAGTTGGATACCGCCACCGCCCGGTCCATTGCCGAAACCCTAGGCGAGATCGCTTCGCGCAACACCACAGTAATCGTAGCCACTCACGATTTAGACCTAGCAGCGGTGGGGCACCGCCGCTTGGAAATGGTCGACGGCTCGATTATCAACCCAGAATAGTCGCCTCTTCCCGGTCCTGTGCTGAGCGTCTTGCATTCCCGGCGTTTGCGCCGTTCATGATTCGTTCGACCACCCAATCGTTTATACTTGCGCCGGCGCTGGTTGGCCCGAATTTTTTAATTTTGGTGGCTAACCTCCAAATTCCTGTGAACGAGGCGCGGTTATGATTGCTCGAATTTTCACCGGCGACGACGGCCAGTCCCACTTCGAGGACCTAGAACTCCCGGCGGGCGAGGTTGAGCGTATTTCTACCAAGCCCGGGGAAGACTTGGTGTTTCGCCAATCAGCAGCGAACAGTTTTAGCGATTGGCACCATCCAACGAGGCGGCAATATCTGTTCGTTCTTGACGGGCGCATGGAAGTTTCCATCGGCGACGGTTCCTCCCGCCAATTCCAGGCCGGCGATGTGCTGCTGGCAGAGGACATGACCGGCCAGGGACACGTCACCAAGGCGATAGGCGGTTCTTACCGGTCCGTATCAATGGGGCTGCCCGATTTGCCCGCGTAACGGTCGATTCGTTAACAACGGCGTGAAGACAGTGGCAAAAGGTCTGTGGGCTACATTGGGGTTGTCGATGCCGGCCTTGCCCGGTCTCTTGGGCCTAGTTGTCTTACTTGTCGCTTGTTCGTCGGGCTCCGGCGACCCGACCGAATTAGCGGTAGCCAACGAAACCCCGAGCGGATCCGCTCCCGTTCCATCTGAACTCTCCCGAATCAACGACTTTCTCTACCAGCTTCAGGACTTGGACCTGGCAGCAGTAGGCGAGAGCCGCTATGACTTGGTGGTAATGGACTACGCGGCCGATGGGACGGCCGCCACGGAGTATAGCGCCGAGGAAATTCAAGCACTCAGGGAGAGTCCCGGCGGGCCTAAAGTGTTGTTGGCCTACATGGGTATCGGAGAGGCGGAGGACTACCGTTTCTACTGGCAGGACGGCTGGGAGGTCGGAAATCCTCAGTGGCTGGAGGCCGAGAACCCCGACTGGGAGGGCAACTATAAGGTGCGTTACTGGGAGGAAGAGTGGCGGCGGTTGATATTCGACTACACAGACCGCCTCATCGCTGCTGGCTTCGACGGAGCCTACCTGGACATTATCGACGCTTACCAGTACTTCATTGAACCAGGGGTGCCGGACCAAGGCACGGCGGAAGAAGGTGAAGAGTCCCCTGCCCGGAGGATGGCTGATCTGGTGGCGGCCATCGCGGCCCACGCCAGGGCGAATGACCCGAATTTCCTAATATTCCCCCAGAACGCGCCGGAGTTGGCCAGCACGGTCCCCGACTATTTGGATTACGTGGACGGGATCGGACAAGAAGACATCTACTACGGCTACGATAACGACGACGTTGCTACGCCTCCCGCAGTTACCGCCGAACTAGAACAGCACTTGGACCGGTTTCGAGAACGAGGGAAATTGGTTCTCACCATCGACTATGCGGTTTCATCGGACAATATCGACGATGGCTATGCTCGTTCCGCCGTTAAAGGGTATGTACCGTTCGTCACCACGAGGGAATTGGACCAATTGACCATCAACCCCGGCCACGAACCAGATTGAACGTCGAACTCTCCAAACAGCCGTAAGAATTCCGTTGCTTGACACCCAGAAGCCCACTGTATAGGCTGCGGTTGAAGTCGCGCTGCCCTACTTTGGCGCGCATTGGCCATCAATAAGTCAGGCCGCCGGGAGCACCGTCAATGAAAGACAAGGTAGAAGTATTTTGGTTCTCCGAACAGCCTTACAGTCATATCACCGACGAGGACTTGGAAAAGTATGACTCCGGGCGGTTAGGCTTCCCCAACACCTTCTTCGACCCTGAAAAGGCCCACGTTCTTTATAACCAGTACCATGAGCAGTATGCCCTAGCCGACGAGGTTGGGTTCGACGGCATCATGTCCAACGAGCACCACTCTTCCTACTGGTGCATGAAGCCGGCCGTCAATCTGGATGCCGCAGTCATCTCCAAAATTACTAAAAACGTCAAAATCGCCATCCTGGGCAATGTAATCGCGGTCAACGACCCCATACGCATGGCTGAAGAGATTGCCATGCTGGACTGCTATTCCAACGGCAGGATTATTTCGGGTTTCGTTCGAGGCACCGCCGTCGAGAGCTTGGCCGGAGGAATTATCCCCGCCGAGAACCGCAGCCGGTTCGAAGAGGCCCACGACCTGATCATCAAATGCTGGACCGAACCCGGTCCCTTTCGCTACGAGGGTCAGCATTACCAGTATCGAGTCGTCAACCCGTGGGTCCGCCCCGTGCAGCAGCCCCACCCACCCATCTGGTTCCCCGGCCTGTCCAGCCCGGAGAGCGTTGTGTGGGCCGCACGGCACCAACACCCCTACATGAACCTGGGTTCGCTTCTGGACTACACCGAGGGCCTGGAGGGTGTGTACATCGATACCGCCAAGGAAGTGGGTTTCACTCCCGGTCCGGAACATTTCGGCTACCTGCTGCGGGTAATGTGCGCTGACACCGACGAGAAGGCACAGGAGATCGGCCGGAACTTCCTCTGGACTGAAGAACACCGCAACCGGGGACCCCTCGAGCACAACGACCCGCCGGGTTATCAGTCCCGCGAGGCGGTTCGGATACAACGCCAACTGCCGGGCGCCGGAGGTTTCGGGCGCAAGATGACTTACGAAGAGCTGCAGGACGTGGACAACGTTATTATTGGCAGCCCGGACACGGTAACCAAAAAACTGTCGAGAATAATCGAGCGGCTGAACCCAGGTTACTTGCACATCTACGGCCAAGAGGGCGGCATGGACAACGACGATGTGGTGCGTTCGGTGGAGCTTCTGGGCAAAGAGGTAATCCCGGCCCTGCACGAGATACAACTACAGCCCTACGAGTAAGAATTGAAGCCATCGTCTTTCCGGCGAACGCTGGAATCTAAGGGTCCCAAGTTGGAAAGGGGCAGGCTACTGAGCCTGCCCCTTTCCAAGCCGTAGCGGGCCGGGTATATGTGGCGAAAGCAGAAATTTGAACGGCTCTGGGTTCACGCCTGCGCCTGAACGACAGGGTTACGCGGTGGCAACCCCAAAATGCTTGATGTAGGTTGACACCGTAGACATGGCATTTAGAATATTGACGACACCACATTGCGAAATTGCTTCCCGGAGGGGCACTACATGATCACTAAGTTCGACAGCCTGTACGCCGGCCATGTGGACATGACCAACATCGGCTACGGGGGTACGGCGGTCAACGACCGCGTTTTCGACAACGACCATCTTTCGACGGCATTCGCCAAAGCGGAGGCCATCGCCAAGACGCTGGACCGGGAAGGCTACGATACCCTGTGGATGGCCGAGCACCATTTCCAGCCCGAAGGCTACGAGTGCTTGCCCAACCTGCTGATGGTGAATGTGCATCTAGCCCACCTCACCAAGAACCTCAAATTCGGTTGCGGCTTCAATATCGCTCCCATGTGGCATCCCCTGCGGTTGGCCGAGGATTTTGCCACCGCCGACATCCTCACGGGAGGCCGGGTGATCTTCGGTCTGGGCCGTGGCTACCACACCCGCGAGGTCGAGAGTTTTGGGTCGCCTTTGCAGGACCAAGACGCCAACAGAGAATTGTTCGAAGAACAGGTGGAGATCATCTTCAAGGCGTTCAACGAACAGTCCTTCTCCCACAAAGGAAAGAACTACACCCTGCCGCCGGAGGTCCCGTACCGGGGCTACACCTTGAAGGAACTGACATTGGTGCCCCGGCCCGCCCACCTGCCGGTGGAATGCTGGCAGCCCATCCAAGGCGGCACGCAGCGGGCCTTGGACTTCATGGCGAAACACGGGATCAAGGGTATTATCGGCGGCGGTGTGGCCGAGGGCGGCGCCATGGACAACATCATCTACGGCTACCGCGATGCGCTGGTCCGTGCCGGAAACAAGGACGCGCAGCCCGGTGAAGGGCTTGCCGTCGGATTCCATTTCCACCTGGCCCCAACAGTCGAACAAGCCATGGAGGAGGCCCAAGGCTTTTACGAAGAGAATCTCAAGATGTTCGGACCTTTGCGGTTGACCCGTAGTTTATCCGACGACCAGATCAGGGACATGGGCGATCCCAGGCGGGCCCCCACAGCCGGTCTGCCGACGATACAGGGGGCGGTGGAATCGGGTGGCTTCTTAGCCGGGCCGCCAGACCGGATAATCGAGCAGATAAAAGCAGTGGAAAAGGAGTACCCGGGCTTGGACCGCGTTAGTGTGGGCCACGCGGTGGGTACGCCTCAAAGTCTAATTATCGAACAGTTGGAGTGGTTTGCCCGCGAAGTCATGCCGGCGTTCAAGGGCAAAGTCGAGGCCAGCGTTCCGGCAGATTAGCCTGCCTAAGAGAACCATCTAAGATTAAGGAGGCCGGCGACGCATGTCGTCACCGGCCTCCTTCTTTTGTGGCACGGCACCCCTAGGTAATAAGCGCTGGCCGCGTTGACACCGCCACGCACCCAGATTTACACTCCCGTAAATCTCGACGTCCCCGCTTCGGGCTACTTGGATTTGAGAATCCGGTTCGGTTCGCCTGCGGCCGGTCCGGGACAATAGGGCGGTTGATTAACAAAGTCATGGTCGCAACGGATGACGCCAACGCCATCGAGTTGATGTTCGAAACGGGGTGGACCGACGGTCTCCCGGTGGTCCCGCCGTCGGTGGACTCGGTACGCCGCTTTGTAGACGAGACCGGCCGGGACGGAGAAGAATTGATCGCCGAGTTGCCGCCGTTGGGCGGCCGGGCCACGGTGGAACGCATCGCCGTCAACGCTGTCATGGCCGGTTGCCTTCCGGAGCACATGCCGGTGGTCATCGCCGCCCTCCAGGCAATGATGGAGGAGCGGTTTAACCTCCGGGGCGTCCAGTGTTCCACCGGAATCCACACCCCCTTGGTCATAGTCAACGGTCCCATCGCCAAATCGCTGGGCATCAACGGTGGCTACAATTGCTTCGGTCAGGGGTGGCGTGCCAATGCCACCATCGGCCGGGCGGTGAAGCTGGCGCTGGTAAACTTGGGGGGCGCGATTCCTGGAGAAACCAA
This sequence comes from Dehalococcoidia bacterium, assembly GCA_965247605.1. GTDB lineage: Bacteria > Chloroflexota > Dehalococcoidia > Lucifugimonadales > UBA3495 > VXOI01. Next base: position 201,005 of record CBDFHM010000011.1, read on the forward strand.
CAAGGCTACCTTCGGCCACCCCGGCGCCTATACCTACTGCATCGCCGAGAATGAGGAAGCCAACCCTTGGGAACCCTTCCACGTCGAGTTGGGCTTCAACGCCACCGACAGCACCGTCACAGTGTTTCCAGCCGAGGCGCCCCATAACGTGATGTATCACGCCTCCGACCCGCGGGACTTCCTGACCGTTTTGGCCGACTCCATGTGCACTCTGGGCAACGTCCAGATGTACGTGATGGGCGACACTTTTGTGGTGCTCGGTCCCGAGCACGCCCGGTTCCTGGCTGAGGGAGGCTGGACCAAGCGGGACATACGACAGTTCCTGTTCGACCATGCCCGAAAGCCGGTGCGGTTGCTGCGGCGAGGCGGGCCGCCCCAAGGCGACTCCCGGCGTGGCCATTTTTGGCCCAAATTCATCGACCCCGACGATGATGACCAGCTGGTGCCCGTAGTGCGCGGACCCGACCGCATTTACATAATCGTCGCCGGTGGACAGGGCGGTCCCCATTCGGTCTATTTGCCTGGGTGGGGCTCCGGTAGAGTCACCAGAAAAATCGAGGTTGCTTAAGGGGGCTTCTTGGCTACTTCTCTTGGTCCAGAGCTTCAACGCCGCCTAAAGGAATTGGGCATCGTGAGCCCAGTCGATCCGGAGGCGAATTCCAGATGGACGGCGGCTCCTCGGTTGGAAACGGTGCATGGCAAGGTCGGTGGCTTCTTGGGCAACCGGAAGGCCAACGCTAACCTGCTGCTGGATAACGTCCGCGAGTTGCTAGATAAAGAGCTAGAGTTGGGCGACTCCTACGCCGTGGAAAAGTATATCTACTCCAGGCCTGCGGCCGACGACATCGTTGACGATTTGGCTTCCAGGTGCGATTTCGTGGTGACTGCCATTGCCGATTGAGGGTCGTGTACCGCGTGCAGTGTGCACGACGCGATGGCCCTGGAAAACCGAGGGGTGCCCACTATCGTAATCTGTACCGACCCCTTTCTAGACTCGGCGCTGCTTCATGCACGCACCTTTGGCCGAAAGGATTTTCATCCCCTGGGTATGGCCCACCCCTTGGGCGGGCTAACCCCGGACCAAGTGTCGATGCGGGCGGCGGAGTTGAAGCAGCAAGTAATAGAAACACTGAGCCTTTAATCCTACCCCAGGCTAATCCAACCCCAGGTCTATCGGGCGAGGCGTCGGGATCCGGCCGGGCGTCGGGCCTTACAACACAAGGAGGTGCCGATATGGTCACTGTTGGCAGCGGGAAGTACACCTACGAACAGGTGGATGGCTGGGAGAAGCTGCCCCACGGGTGGGTGCTGGGCCAGACAGCGATAGTCACCGATTCCAAGGACCGGGTGTACCTGTTCAACAGGGGCGATCACCCGCTCATCGTCTTGGACCGGGACGGCAATTATTTGACGTCCTGGGGGGAAGGAAATCTCCCGGACGCCCACGGCATGTACATCGACGCCGACGAAAACCTGTTCATGCCGGTCAAGAACAGCCATGTCGTACTCAAGTATGACCCGGCCGGCAATCTGCTGATGACCCTCGGCTCTTGGGGCCAGCCTTCGGACACCGGCTGGTCGGGTGACTATCGAGACCAAGTCGTTCGGGCATCGGGCCCATTCAACAGCCCCAGCGACGTTGCCATCTCGCCCTCCGGCGACCTTTACATCTCAGACGGCTACGGCAACGCGCGGGTGCATAAGTTTACCAATGACGGCAGGCTGGTGGCCTCCTGGGGTGAACCCGGCAAGACCGGCCACGGCCAGTTCCACGTTCCCCACGGCGTGTGGGTCCACACAGACGGCCGAGTCTTGGTGGCGGACCGGGAGAACAACCGGATCCAGATCTTCGATGCCAACGGCGTTTTTTTGGACCAGTGGCCCAACTTGGCGCGGCCCTGCGACATCTACATTGACAGCGACGAAGTGGTCTATGTTCCTGAGCTAGACGGATTCATGAGCATTCTCTCCATCGATGGCACGTTAATCACCCGATGGGGCAGCCCTTCCAACGCTGGCGCGGGAAACGGGGCCCACGCCGTTTGGGTCGATTCTCGGGGTGACATATACGTGAACCAGAACCTGGATGGGCAGCGCCTAATCAAATATCGGCGCACTGGCCAGTAACGGTCTTACCCGCCGTCTCATCCAAACGGAGGCTATCCCATGCGAGTGGGCTATCAAGTAGGCCAAGTGGTGCTCCGCGACACCATCGACCACCAGCAGCAGTGGCGGAACCACTTGGAGCAGTTCCGCGCCTCCCGTGATGCCGGATTCGACGTATACTGCTGGGCCCATCATTACCTGATCGACCCGTTCCAGCATTTTCAGCCCTGGCCGGTGTTGGCCCGCTTGGCTGGGGAGCCTGGTGATATGAAGCTGGCGACCTCCGTCCTGCTGTTGCCGCTGTTGAACCCCGTGGAAGTCGCGGAGCAGGTGGCTACTCTGGACCAGATTAGCGAGGGACGCTTCATCCTCGGCGTTGGGCTGGGATACCGTCCGGAGGAGTGTGAGGCCTTCGGCACTCGCATGTCGCAGCGGGGCGTTCGTATCACAGAGTCCATGAGGCTAATGCGTCGGCTCTGGACCGAGGACGAGGTGACTCATCGCGGCAAATATTTCAACGTCACGGGCGCCCGGCCCACCGCCCGCACCCATCAGAAGCCGTACCCCAAGGTCTGGCAGGCGGCCATGAGCGACCCGGCGGTTCGAAGAGTGGGGCGGGAAGGCGACATTTTGTACATCGGTCCGGCCCAGTCCAACGAGACAATCCGACACCAAATTCAGTTGTACCACGAGACGTTGGAAGAAAATAATCACCCTGTTCCAGACGACATGGTGATCGTCCGGGAGTTCTATTGCGCCCGGACCCATGAAGAGGCCTTGGAAAAGGCCAAGCGAGGCTTCGCCAAGAAGTACGAGGTTTACGCCCAGCACGGGCTTCACGGCACCGACAGCGAGCTGACCAAGAAAGTGACCGGAGACCTGGAAACGTTGATGGACGACACCTTTCTGGTCGGCACCCCCGAGGAGTGCATCGAGCAGATCGCTGTTTATCACCGGATGGGGTTCACCGATGTCTCCCTGCGGTTGTTCTACCCAGAGATGTCCCAGAACGACGTGTTGGAGCACATCGACTTGGTCGGCAAGGAAGTTATTCCCGCGCTGCACAGCCTCTAACACCCATCCGAGAGGACTTTGGCGGAGAAGACTTTGGAAATCGGGGTAATCTTTCCGCAGACAGAAATCGAGGCGGACCCAAGCGCGGTGCGCGATTTCGCTCAAGCTGCCGAGGACCTGGGTTACTCCTACCTTTTCATCGCCGACCACGTGCTGGGCGCCGACCCCGCTCATCACGACCATCCGTCATACGCGGCTTACAATCACCGGTCTGTCGTTCACGAGGCGTTGACTCTGATGGGCTATCTGGCCGGCATCACCAGCGGTCTGGGTCTGGCAACGGGAATATTGATCCTTCCGCAACGGCAGACGGCGTTGGTCGCCAAGCAGGCGGCCGAGGTGGACCTGCTCTGCGGAGGCCGGTTACGCTTGGGTATCGGCGTGGGTTGGAACGAAGTGGAGTTCGAAGCCTTGGGCGAAAATTTCCACGACAGGGGCGCCCGTAGCGCCGAGCAGATTCGGGTAATGCGAGAGCTTTGGACCAAGGACGTGGTCGACTTCCACGGCAAGTGGCATAACATTAGCCACGCTGGAATCAACCCTCTACCGGTGCAGCGTCCCATTCCGGTCTGGATGGGGTCTGGCAGCGCCGTGGACCCGGTTCCGCCCGAGCCGGTGTTGCGCCGTGTGGCCCGCCTGGCCGACGGTTGGTGTCCCAACTTCTCTCCCGACGAGAGCAGCCGCAGATTGATGGCTAAAGTAAACGAGTACATGCTCGAGGACGGCCGCGACCCGGATACGCTGGGCTTGGACGGGCGCCTCAAAACAGCCGGCCGACAACCCGAAGACTGGATTGACGAGGTCCGAGCGTGGCAGGAGATGGGAGCGACCCACATCTCGGTCGAGAACCGGCGCGGCAGCCTCAGTTCCGCTCGCGAACACATTGAGGCCATGCGGCGATTCAAAGACGCGGTGGATTTGGACCCGTCCCCACCTAAGTCGCCGGTCCGATGACTGGATCCGATGACCAGGTTCGAGGCCAAGGACCCAAATTTCGAAGCCAGAGTCCGCGCCAGCTTCGACCGCCAAACGGCGATGCATACTCTGGGCGCTAGCCTTGGGCGAATCGCGCCCGGTGAGGCGGAGGTGGAGCTTCTGTACCGCGCCGACCTTACCGAGCAGCACGATCTCGTCCACGGCGGAATTGTTGCGGCTATTCTGGACGCCGCGTGCGGCTACGCCGCCCTCAGCCTAAGCGCCCCCGACACAACCTTCCTAACTGTCGAATACAAAGTCAACTTCGTGGCCCCGGCCAAGGGCGAGAGGTTGCTGGCCCGAGGCGAGGTGGTACGGCCCGGCGGGAGCATCACCGTCTGCAAAGGGGACGTAACCGCGTTCGACAGTGGCGAAGGGGTTGTCGTGGCCACCATGCTGGCCACGATGATGCTACTCCCCGACCGCCCTGGTCTGGCCGACTAAACCCAGTTCCGTTCATCGGTGGGTTATAATAGCCGGACCATCTAATTTCTGTCGGATTTCCGTCGCTGATCGGCCTTTTCGGGTCGACCGAGGAGCAAAACATGGCCGGAGAGTTGATTCGGTTCGAACTTGACGGCGGCGTGGCCGTCCTGACCCTGAATAATCCGGGCAGACGCAACGCCCTATCGACTGAGCTCTTGGAAACCTTGAAAGAATACCTGGACCGCTTCAAAGACGATCGAAGCGTGAGGGTGGTAGTTCTTCGGGCCGAGGGACCGGTGTTCAGTTCCGGCCACGACCTCACCGAAATGATCGACCGGGACGAGGAATCGTACACGGCGATTTTTGAAATCTGTACTCAGGTGATGGAAGCCATCCGCCTGCTGCCCAAGCCTGTCATCGCCCAGGTCCAGGGTCTGGCCACCGCTGCCGGCTGCCAATTGGTGGCTACCTGCGACCTGGCCGTGGCCGCCGAATCCGCCGGGTTCGCTACACCGGGAGTACAGATAGGACTGTTTTGCACCACGCCCGGCGTCGCGCTGGGCCGCGCCGTCCACACCAAGAAGGCGATGGAAATGCTGCTCACCGGCACTCCCATCCCGGCCAGGGAGGCCTTGGAGGTTGGCTTGGTGAACCGGGTGGTGCCCGACGAGGAGTTGGACGCGCGGGTGATGGAACTGGCCCACCAGATCAGTTCGTCCAGTTCACAGACGCTGGCCATCGGCAAACCGGCGTTCTACCGCCAGATAGAGATGGACCGGCCCGCCGCCTACGACCTAGCCCAGAAAGTGATGGTCGACAACCTGCTCAAAGAAGACGCCCAAGAAGGCATCTCCGCCTTTCTGGAAAAGCGGCCAGCCCACTGGAATAACTAAGGGGAGGCGGAGCCTCGTTCCAATTCCTTCCTAGCGGAATGCTGGTGGGGCGTCCCCCTCATTCCGGCGCAGGCCGGAATCCAGGAGTCCTCTCGTCAACCCAGTCCGTTTTCTCTAAGGTTTGAAGCCCGACGACAGTCCGACAAACAAGCAGCGGTGGGCTTCAAACCCGCACCTAGTTACTTGCAGCTAAGGAAACGTGATGACGCTTCTGGCAACGGAGCCTTCTTTCATATACCTGAAAGCGTCGTTGACATCCTCTAACTTCAACCGGCGGGACACCAGTTCGTCCAGCTTCAGCCTGCCCTGCAAGTAGAAGTCAACGTAGCGGGGCATGTCCACTCGGAAATGGTTGGAACCCATGCTGCTGCCTTGGATGCGTTTCTCCCTGAGGAACGAAGGGCCATCAATCTCGATCTTCGTCCCCTGGGGTATCATCCCTATAATGGTGGCCGTCCCACCGGCCCGCAACATATCGAAGGACTGCTCGGCAGTCTCTTTCTTGCCGATGGCCTCGAAGGCGTAGTCGACACCACCACCGGTTAGGTCCCTGACTTTGCTGACAACGTTGCCGCCGGACGCGTCGATTACGTCGGTCGCCCCGAACTCAGTTGCCAAGGTCAGCTTGGTCTCGACCGCGTCGATGGCGATGATGCGTAGGGCGCCAGCCAAAGCCGCGCCCTGGATGGCGTTGAGCCCCACTCCGCCGCAACCGATAACCGCGACCGTGCTGCCGGGTTCAATTTTGGCCGTGTTGAGCGCAGCCCCCAGGCCGGTCATAGCCCCGCAACCGATGAGGGCCATCTGCTCGAAAGGAATGTCCTGTTCGATCTTGACCAACGTGTTTTCGTGGACCAACATTTGCTCGGCGAAAGAGGACAGATTGGCAAACTGGGTGACTAGCTCACCTCCTTGGCTGAGCCGAGGGGTTTCTGCTGGTCCGCGGCTAAGTCCCGTTCTGGGGCAGAGCACTGGCCGGCCGGTGATGCACCGCTCGCAGTGTCCGCAAAAGACCGAAAGGCAGCAGATAACCCGGTCCCCCGGAGCGACATAGTCCACCAATTCGCCCACGGCCTCAACGGTCCCGGCGGCTTCGTGGCCCATGATTACCGGCATGGCGATTTCATAGAGTCCTTCGACGAAATGGAGGTCGCTGTGGCACACGCCGGTGGCGCCGGTACGGATCAACACCTCCCTAGGTCCAGGAGCAGCAACATCCACATCTTCTATTTCGAGGGGGCGGTTCACTTCGCGTAATACTGCGGCTTTCATCGCTCACCTACCTGACAAATTCCATCTGCACCAGAATTTAACCGCCTGACCCCAGTCGTGTCAAAGAAGTTGTTGCTGATCCGGGGTTTTCGACTACGGAAGTCAGACGGTGACGCCGGTGAAGTTGAAGCTGCTCAGCTTCAGGGCCGGCACTTTTGTGGCGAACCCCACCTCGTTTAGTATCAATCGCGATTCCTGCCCGACGGCCTCCACGCCAGCTAATGCGCCGGTGTAAGACTGGGTGAACCGCAGGTCTTTTACCGGATGGCTGATCTCTCCGTTCTCGATGAGGAAGGTGCCGTCCCGTGTCATGCCGGTCATGACACAGCCCTTGTTGTGGACCAAGCGGGTGTAGAAGAACCGGGTGATGTAAAGACCGCGCTCTGTCGAGGCGATCATCCTTTCAACCGAGCTATCGCCCTCCTGCATAAACAGGTTGGAAGCAATCGGGGGCCCGATGAAATAGGACTGATGGCCGGTGGAGGAAACGCCTTGTTTGCCGGCGGTGTAGGAGTTGTGGACCGGGGCTGCCACCGTGCCGTTCACGACGATATCCACCCGTTGGCGCGGCACTCCTTCGGCGTCGAAAGGAACGGGCCAACCGCCGGTGTCCGACCCGTCATCCCAGATGGTGACGGCCGGGTGCATCGCCTGAGTGCCAAGGACATCGTTCATCCAACTGCGGCCTTCTTGTACCGCCTGGGCCCCCATGCCGTACAGGCTCAGGGCTTCAAGTATGTCGTCCACGGCGTAGGGGTCGAGCACCACCGTATATGAGCCCGGGTCAACGGGGTGGGGGTCCCGCCCCTCGACTGCTTTGGCCACTGCCTCTCTGGCTAGAGCTTCTGTATCGATGTCCGACAGACGCCACGACCCGCCCTTGGCCCAACCGGCGGAGGTGTCGCTCATGGTGGTCACGATGAGACCGGCGAAGGTGCCGGCGTGATAGGCCCGCACACCACGGCTGCTGACGACCGCCTGTTCCTGTACGCCGGTGCGGCAGGCGCCCGAAGTGTTTAATAACTCCGCTTTTCCCAGCGCGCATATGCCACCGACCAGGCTGGCGCGAAGGTTGGGAGAGCAATGAGCAGTGCTCTCGTCCCAACTGGCCACTTGCGGCGGAGTCAATGGCTCTGGCAGGCCCAAGAAATCTGGGTCCTCGGGCATCAACAGCGCGGCTTGGTGGGCCGCGTCCACTGCTGTGCGGATTCCGGCGTCACTCAGGTCGTTGGTGGTAGCGCGGCCCACCCGTTTTCCTTCCACCGCCCTGATGTTCAAGACGACGTTGCTGTGAAATACATTCTGATGGATCGCGTTGCCCGCGAAGCGGGTTAGACCCAGGTCCTGTCCGCTTAGGTAGAGGTCTGTCTCTTGGGCCTGGGAATACCCAAGGCCCTTTTCCAGCAAGGCAAAGGCTGCGCCTTCTCCGATCATCGCAAAACCCCTACTCGAACGTTGCGGAAACGTGCCGGCGCGGCCCCGTGGCCGGTGTGGCCCAGTTGTCCCGGCTGTCCCTTGCCGCAGTTGGGCGTCCCCCACATCGTCCAATGCCTGTCGTTGCAGACGGCATCGCAAGAGTTCCAAAACTCGGGAGTGATCCCGGTATAGGTGCAGTTGCGCAGCAGACGCCCGAGCTTGCCCTTCTTGATTTCGTAGCCCACTTCGGTGCCGAACTGAAAATTGTACCTGCGATCGTCGATGGACCACGAGCGGTTGGTGTCCAGAAGAACCCCGTCGTCGGTGTCGGCAATCAGGTCATTCAGCTCCCACTCACCCGGCTCTAAGCTAACGTTGGTCATCCGAATTAGCGGTATCCGGTTCCAGGAGGCAGCCCGCATGGTGCCGTTGGAGGTCGTGCCGAGGGAGGTGGCGGTCTCGCGGGACATCAAATACCCTACAAACCGGCCCGCTTCGACGATCGGGGTCGATTGAGCCGGGACTCCCTCATCGTCCCACCCGAAAGAACCAAGCCCCGGAACGCGGAGGCTGTCGGCCGTGATGTTGATTTGGTCGGAGCCGTACCGGAATTCGTGGAGCTTGTCGGTGGTCAAGAAGGACGTGCCGGCGTAGGCGGCCTCCGAGCCCATCACCCGGTCCAGCTCGATAGCATGGCCGCAGGACTCGTGAATTTGCAGCCCCAATTGCGAGCCGCCGATGATTACGGTGGTCGTGATGTCGCTGGGGCAACGGTCTGCGGTTAACAGGGAGACAGCTTCGGAGGCAGTGCGTTCAGCGTTCTGGACCAAGCCCATGTCCCGCACGTACTCCCAGCCGGCGCAACCCTGCTGGCGGCCCATGGACTGCGGGTAGGAGCGGCGTTGTATCTCCCCGTTGCCCACCGCCGTAGCTTGGATCCCGCCCCCTGCCTCGAAGATCGTTTGCTCGACATGGGCGCCTTCGCTGTTGGCGAAGGTCTTTCGTTCCCGGATGAACGTTAGGTTGCTTTGCCGCACCGAGAGTCCCGCAACCCGGGCCATTTGCTCGTCGGCGTCCATCAAGACGGCGAGTTTGGCTTCGTGGGAAATAGTAAACGGGTCTATCTCCACAGGCGTGGTGTAAGAGCCACGGCTGGTAACTGGGGGTCCAAGATCAACGGGCCCGTTGCTAAGTTGGGCGGATGCGTTACCGACTTCAACGGCCATTGCAGCGACCCGGTCGGCCTCCTCTGCGGACATCACGTTGGAGGACGCGAATCCCCAAGCGCCTTTCACCAAGACCCGCACTCCGATACCCAACGATTCATCGATGCTCAGGGTGTCGACGACGCCGTTCCGTACCACGAACCGCTCCTGGCTGGTCTGCACCAGACGTACGTCGGCGTAGTGAGCGCCCCTGGCGGCGGCAGTGTCCAAGGCCCTGGAAACCAGGTCATCCATCGTCCCGACTCCGAAAATAGGCTGGGCGCTTCGATAATACCAATTGGTGGAGACAACTGGCTTTACGGGGGATTGGACGATCGCCTGTATTTTGGATGAATTTCGGAGTGGCCGGTAATGGAAGCGCCTAAAGCGGAGGTCGCCTGGTATGCCAGTCGGTGGCCCGCTGGTAGCTGTGCCCCACCCGCATGACTGTTCCCTCTTCCATGGGACGTCCCACGATTTGAAGTGAGACCGGCAGGTTGTCCGCAGTGAAGCCGCAAGGAATCGCCAGGGCCGGGACGCCGGCAAGGTTGAACGCGCCGGTGAAGTTGCGCACGCCGAAAATGCGGCTCGCGGCATCCTCCCGGCTCTTGATTCCTGGGCCGTCCGGTATCTTGGGTGACGGCGCCGGTGAGGTGGGCAGCACCAACACGTCCACGTCCTTCAAGGCGTCCAACACCGCCTGCCGGACCATGGTCCGCAGCTTTTGAGCTTTGTAATACGCCTGGGCCGGCGTGAGGATCGCTGTCAGTAACCGCACTCTGGAGTTGTGGTCGTATTCTCCGGCCCGCTCTTTCAGGCCCTGGTAGTGGACGGCCGCTCCTTCCATGTCGGTAATGCACTTGGACACCGCGCCCGCTTTCTCCACAATCGGGATCGAAACTTCTCGTACCGAGGCCCCTAGTTCACCCAACTGGGCTATGGCAGCCTCGACGGCGCTCTTGACCTCGGGATCGAGGTCATCTCCCGTTACCTTTTCCTGCACCACGCCTACGCGCAGGCCACTGACGCCTCCTTCCAATTGCTGCCGGTAGTCGGGTACCGGCGTATTCCACGAATACGGGTCCTGGGGGTCGTGGCCCGCGATGGCTTGGAAGGTGATGGCGCAGTCCTCCACAGACCGCGAGATGGGGCCGACAGTATCCATCGACCAGCACACCGGCTCCACGCCTCTGCGACTGACGCGGCCCCAAGTGGGGCGCAGTCCGGCAAGTCCGGTCCAAGAGGCTGGAATTCTAGTCGACCCTCCCGTGTCCTCGGCTAGTGAGGTGGCACACAAAAACGCCGCCGTGGCGGCAGCGGAACCGCTGCTGGAGATTCCGGGGTTCCGGGTCAGGTCCCACGGGTTGCGGGGAGTGCCGCCTGGGTGATGGAAGCTTTCGCCGAGAGCGAACTCGCTAAGGTTTAGCTTCCCCAACAATACGGCGCCCGCCTGCTTCAACCTGGCCGCGACCTCGGCGTCTTCGTCCGGGACGAAGTCCCACATGATGGTGGAACCGGCGGTGGTGCGGATGCCTTTGGTGTAGATCTGGTCTTTTATCGCCAAAGGCACGCCGTGCAACGGCCCCAAGTAATTTCCGGCCGATATAGCCTGTTCGGCCTCCCGTGCTGCCTGCCGCGCCGTGTCGTGAGAGACCGTTATGTAGGAATTAATTGCTGAGTCGACGCGATCGATGCGTTCAAGATAAGCCTCGGTCGCTTCGACCGGTGATACTTCCCGGGACTGAAGCAGACGGCTCAACTCCGCGACGCTCAGGAATGGGATTTCGTTTCGTTCCATTTTCTACGACCCCCAATATGGTCTAGGGTTAAAAAAGAGACAGAGCAATCGTGCACCAGCGAGCTGCAAAGATGCGCCACTGGCAAGGATAATCGCCCCATTTAGACCGGTGCTACCTGCGGCCGGGTTCCAGTTCGTAGGGGTCGAGGACCGCGCCTGTCTCACGCATGAAGGTACGGGCCTCTTCGCCATGAAGGAATTGGAAGAAGATCTCGATGCGGTTGCCGCTGGGATCGAAGCAGTAGAAACTCTTGGTCAGGCCGTGGTCGGCCGTGAAATCGATCTTGCCGGTGCTATTCTTGACCCGCTGGTACATCTCACGCAGCTCTTCTTCGCCGCCCTCAAGCATCAGAGCAGTGTGGGACAGACCGGGGCTGCCAGTCTCGACGCCCTCTGGGGCTTTCATCAGCGCGATGTCGTGGTCTTGCGAACCGAAGGACAAAAACGCCATATCCATACCTTGGTCGTGGACCATCAACTCCATACCCAGAGTGTTGGTGTACCAATCTATCGCTTCTTTGGTGTCTTTAACGTTAAGGACGACGTGCCCAACCTTCGCTATCTTAGCCACGGTACAGCCTCCCCGGTAATTTGCGCCAGCATACAGGTTTTGTCGGCGGATACGCAACAGGAGCGCTCTCGGCAATAGAAGGAACGGCGGCGGCGCCTACCGCCGTAGCTTGTAGCGCTGGATTTTGCCGGTGGCGGTCTTGGGCAGGTCTTCGACGAAGTTGACCCAACGGGGGTACTTGTAGCGGGCGAGCCCGTTTTTGCAATGCTCCAGCAAGTCCTGGGTCAGGTCCTCGGACGCTTTTGACGGGTCGGTCAGCACCACGAAGGCTTCCGGCTTGGTCAGTTCATCATCGTCGGCACGGCCCACCACGGCTGCTTCCAGCACCTGCGGATGGTCGATTAGGCGGCTTTCGATTTCGACCGGCGAGCACCAGATGCCGCCTACTTTCAGCATATCGTCGCTGCGGCCGCAGTGGACGTAGTAACCGTCGCCGTCCTGGTAGTACGTATCCCCGGTATTGAGCCACCCGTCCACCATGGTTTCTGCTGTTTTTTGAGGGTTGTTCCAGTACATCGGCGACGTGGAATCGCCGCGGATCAAGAGACGGCCCGTCTCGCCGGCGGCCACCGGTTGGCCGTCGTCACCTAAAATCATTGCCTCATAGCCGGGCACGGGCAGGCCGGAAGTGCCGGGGCGGTGGACTTCCACCGTGTTGGAAATGAAGATATGGAGGGCCTCGGTAGAGCCGATGCCGTCCAGAATCAGGGTGCCGGTGCCTTTTTGCCAACGGGAGAAGATGTCGGCGGGCAGGGCTTCACCCGCCGACACGCAGAAACGAAGGGACGATAGGTCGCGGTCTTTTTCTTCCAACGCTCGCAGTTGCGCGGCGTAGAGCGTGGGCACGCCGAAAAAGACTGTTGGCCGGTGTTTCTCGATGATTTCGAAGGTCATTTCCGGCGTGGGTCGCTGCCCGCTCAGCACGGCGGTGCCGCCTACCCAAAGGGGGAATGTCATCGCGTTTCCCAGGCCGTAGGCGAAGAACAGCTTGGCCGCCGAGAAACAGATGTCCTCCTCAACCAGTCCCAGGGTGTCGACGGCGTAGTGCACGCAGGTAGTCACGATGTCGCGGTGGCGGTGTACCGTGCCCTTGGGACGTCCGGTGGAACCGGAAGAGTAGAGCCAGAAACACTCATCATCCGGCGAAGCGGGGGCCGCTTCCAGAAATGCGGATGATTCCGCCATCATGTCGGACAAGGAGCTCGGTCCTTCGGTGCAAAGGACGAAGTTGGGCTGGTGGCCCGATGCCGCCAGGGCCGGGGCCACTTCGGACTGAAATTCGGGGGAGTAGATCAGCCCGGCGCACTCCGAGTCTTCCACCATGTAACGGTAGTCGTCCGCTCGCAACAAGGTGTTGAGCGGCACCGGGACCAAACCGGCTTTGATTGCTCCCCAAAAGACGTAGAAGAACTCCGGGCAGTCTTTGACAATCATCAACACCCGGACCGCTGGCTCGGCGGCCAAAGCCCGCAGCAAATTGCCGCACTGGTTTACCCGGTCTGCTAATTGTTGGTAGGTGACGGCAGCGCCCGCATCGTCTTTGTCGTCATCAATTATGGCGGTTTTGCCGCTGCGGCCCTCGGCTAGATGCCTGTCGACGAACGGGACCGCCACATTGAACACCGGCGAGTATTCAATCGTCGAGGGGGTCGCCGTGGAATTCACAGTCACGTTGTGGTTCGGCATGCGGGGGCTCCTGGGTTTAGCCTGGTTCACCTGGGTTTGGTCCGGTTCAATTGAACCGGACGTATTGGAAGTCCATCGGCTTGCCGTTGATCCCTCGTACCGGCGGAGCAATCCAAGAGGCAATCTTGCCTGGTTCTATCACACGTTGCATTAGCGAGCCGACGAAGGCTTGGTCCGCGTCCGTCGGCAACCAATCGCCGACCCACGTGGCCCATTGTTCGGTGCTGAGCACCTCGCCGTCCGGAGACACCTGTTGGCCACCAAAGACGCCTATACGACGGTTAAAACCCCGGTGGGGTAGGGTGAAACGGAAATCGACGTTGTTGGATTCCAGGACCTTGTTCCAGCGGTCCAGCCCCCGCTGCGAGTCCTTGATGTAGTCGTCCCGCAAGCGCTCGTTGACCGCGCTCAGGGCCGGTAACTCTTCGACCACGATTTTGCCTTCGCGAACCGTGTGCACCGGCCACAGCACATTCGTGAGCCGGTGGCCGTCATCCAGCCGCGCCTCCAAGTAACGCCCTTTGAGGCCTGCGGTGAAGTAGTTGGCGGCGTTGGTGGAAACCTCTTGGCCAAAGAGGTCTACCGAAACGCTGTAGTGGAAATTTATGAACCTCTGGATGGTCGGCAGATCAATGGCCCCGGCCTCGCGGACCTGCCGGAAATCGGCCGTCTTGAGTTTGTTCATCAACTCAGCGGTCCGCTGCACCACCCGCATCACGCCGGTCTCTCCGACGAACATGTGGTGGGCCTCTTCGGTGAGCATGAATTGGCAGGTGCGGGCCAGCGGGTCGAAGCCCGACTCGGCCAACGCGGCCAACTGATACTTGCCGTCTCGGTCGGTGAAGTAGGTGAACATCAGGTAGGAGAGCCAGTGGGGGGTTTGCTCGTTGAACGCCCCCAGGATGCGAGGCCGGTCGGCGTCCCCGGAGTGACGCTCCAGCAGCCCTTCCGCTTCCTCTCGGCCGTCCCGGCCGAAGTAGGCGTGTAGTAGGTAGACCATGGCCCACAGGTGCCGGCCCTCTTCCACGTTGATCTGGAACAGGTTGCGCAGGTCGTAGAGCGACGGGCAGGTAAGTCCGAGGTGACGCTGTTGTTCCACGGACGCTGGCTCGGTGTCTCCTTGGGTCACGATTAATCGTCGCAAAGCAGCCCGATGTTCCCCGGGCACATCCTGCCACACCGGCTCACCGCGATGGTCACCGAAAGAGATCGTGCGGGTGGCATTTGGCTGGGCCAGGAAGATGCCCCAGCGGTACTCGGGCATCTTGACGAAACCAAAGTTGGCCCAGCCGTCGGCTTCGACGCTGATGGCGGTGCGCAGGTAGACATCGAAGTTGGTGCTGCCGTCGGGCCCCAGGTCCTGCCACCACTTTATGTAGTTGGGCTGCCATGACTCCAGTGCCCGTTGCAGGCGGCGGTTCTCGGATAGCCCGACGTTGTTGGGGATCCGCTCGGAATAGTCGATGCTCATGGTCTGCCTGCTATACCCGGTCACGGTCGTATTCGGCCTTGGCCCCGGTACCGTAGAGCTTCAAAGCGCCTCGGTCGCCAGAGGCGTTGGGGCGCTGAAATATCCAGTTTTGCCAGGCGCTGAGCCGCCCGAAAATCTTGCTCTCCATCGTCTCGGGGCCAGCAAAGCGGAGGCTGGCCTCCATGCCGGTGAGAGCATCAGGAGAGAAGCTGGCCCGTTCTTCCAGTGCCAGGCGGACCTCGTCCTGCCAGTCTATATCGTCGGGAATGAATGTGACCAACCCAAGGTCGTGGGCTGCCTCGGCGTCCAAGTCTTGTCCCGCGATACTTCGCAGCTCGGCCAGGCGTTCCGGCTGCCCCAAAAATCGGCCTTCCAGGCGAGAAATGCCGTTAACCATCGGCAGCGGCCCGAAATTCATTTCCGTTACCCGGACGGTCGGAGGAGTGCTGGATAATTCGAGCCCATCTTCGGAGGTCCCGTCCAGCATGTAGCAGCGGTCCGCCGCCAGCGCCAACTCCAGGAGGGTGCCGGTGAAGCAGCTGCCAGGTTCAATGAGCGCAATCAGGGAACGGGAGCTCACGTCCAGACGTTTGAGGGTGCGTTTCAGGTAGAGGTAGATCTCCCGGACCAGCCAGTCTTGCGCGTAGTCGAACATGGCTTGGTCGGCCGCGGCCACTAGGTTGCTGTCTCCTCGGGTGCGGAACACCCAAGTGCCAATCTGACCCTCGTTGAGCCGCAAGTGCAGAATTGCATCGTCCAACTCGCGGGCCAGGGCCAAGGGCCAGAACTCGGCGCCAGCCGCGTGGATGCCGGCCAGGTCCGCAGGAATGGCTTCCGAAGGTCCATGTACGATGAAGGCCGCCACGCCCAGTTCACGGTCGATTTCGATGCTCAAGTTGTCGTAAACAATGTGGTCGCCGTCGAAGTCGCGGCGCAGCGGCGTCAAGGCAATACCCTGTTGGCCTGTTGGGCGGTCGGACTGTTGGGCGAATTGCATAGCTCTGTCGGCCACGGCCTGTTGGAAGCTCGACCGAGGGGCCAGTTCGTCTACCAACCCCCAGTCCAACGCCCGATTGCCGCGAACGCCTTCCGACGTGGTGCAGAGGAAGTCGGCGTGGTCGCGGCGCACACGGCGCTTGTCCACCAGCCGCGTCAGCCCACCGGTGCCGGGCAGGACCGCCAAGAGGGGCAGTTCAGGCAGCGACACGGTGCTGGAGCCGTCGTCGATCAGGACGATGTGCTGGCAGGCCAGCGCCAGCTCGTAGCCGCCACCGGCCGCCGGTCCGTTGACGGCGCAGATGTAGGTCTGGCCCGAATTATCGGTGGCGTCCTCCATGGAGTTGCGGGTCTCGTTGGTGAATTTGCAGAAGTTCACTTTCAAGGCGTGGCCCGACTGGCCCAGCATTTTGATGTTGGCCCCGGCGCAGAAGACCCGGTCCTTGCCCGAGGCAATCACCACGGCCCCGACCTCGGGGTGCTCGAACCGCAGACGTTGCAACGCATCGTACAGCTCGATGTCCACGCCCAAGTCGTAGGAGTTCAGCTTCAATTCGTACCCGGGAAGCAATGCTTCGGTTTCGTCAACGTCCAGGGTTAAGTAGGCCACCCGGCCGTCGAAGGACAGCTTCCAGTGCTTGTACCGGTTGGGGTCAGTGGCGAAGTCGATCACAGGGTGTTCGGTTGCCGGTTTTCCAGAGGTTTTGGCTTTGGCCATAAATGACGATGCCAGCGAATAGGGTTGCTTCAATCTTAGCAGACTGGCAGAGGCGGCACGGCGTGCGGAGTGCCGCCGGATTCGTTCCCTTGCCAATGGGACGAGAAGATATGAGGCGTCGCTCCTACCGCGACTTATAGACCGGCTCTCGCCTCTCGCGGTAGGCGGACATTGCTTCGTCGTGGTCCGGGGAAGCGATGGCGATAGCTTGGCGTTTGAGGTACTCCTCCAAGAATTCACCGTGGGACATGTCCTGGTGGGCCGAGAGCATCAGCTTGGTCTGCCGGGCGCCTTCCGAGCTGAAGGACAGGTATTTCTGGACCAACGCCTCGACTTCATCCTCGAAGGTTTCCCCCTTGACCAAGTAGTCCACCAAGCCAATGCGCAGCGCTTCCGTCCCGTCGATGTTCTCCCCGGAGATCGCCATGCGTTTGGCCCGGCCGAGTCCGATGTATCGCGGCAACCGGTAGGTCCCCAGCCCTGGAATGAACCCCTCTTTGGCGGCGGGTAGTCCGATCACGCAGTCCTCGGTAGCGATACGGATGTCACAGGCCAAGGGAAGTTGCAGTCCACCGCCCAGGGCAAAGCCGTGCATGGCGCACAGGATCAGCTTGTCGGCTTGCTCCAGGATGCGCAGCGCTCGGTCCCAGTGTTCGAAATATTCGGCCGGAGTCTTTTCCCATGCCAGTTCCTTGAGATCAATGCCCGTGCTGAAGGCGCGCCCGTTTCCGCGGATCAGGACCACCCTGGCGTGTGGATCGTCCAGAATGGCTTCGGCCGCCTGGTGCAGGTCCAGGGTGCCCTGGTAGTTGAAAGCGTTCAGCACTCCGGGACGGTTGAGAGTGAGACGAATGATATCGTCGTCAGTCTCGTAATTCATCGTTTCTAGTTCCATCGTCTGGGCCTCGTCAGGTTGGCTCTCATACCCGGTTGTTGCCCATTGGCCTAACTCCGCGTGGGGCCGGTAAATTCAGTATATCGGCCCTTTTATCGGAGGAGCAACGGAATGCTGTGACGTGGTTCGCGAAGAGGCTTGTAGCGATCCTGAGTAACTGCGCGAAATCACGTTTAAGCGGTTCGACCGGCTTTGAGCGCAAACCATTACAATTGGGGTGTCTGCTCTCATTTTAACCGTGGCTTGGAGGAGGCGGAGTGCCGGTTTCGGTAGCCAATTCCCAGATCATCTATGATGCGCTGAAAGCCGTGGACGTTCGGGTGATGTCGGCCCTCCCCGAGACCTGGCTGGTGCACGTGGTCCGGATGGCCGACGACGACCCGGACACCATCCTGGTCCGCCTGAACAAGGAAGAGGAAGGGGTGGGCATCTCCGTGGGGGTCCATTTCGCGGGCCAAAAATCAGCGATGCTGATGCAAAACCACGGATTGTTGACCTCGGTCAACGGCATTGTTTCGGTTGCCCAACTCTACCGCATTCCCCTCCTGATGCTGGTTAGCTACCGGGGAGAGATGGGAGAGCGTGACCCCTGGCAGACGGAAGGGGGCCGGGTAACCGAGCCCCTGTTGCAGTCGCTAGGGATCACCTACCGCAAGCTATCTGATCCGGCAACCGTTGCCAAAGACGTCCAGCAGGCCCAGACCCTGGCAGAAAGCTCGTTGCGCCCGGTGGCGCTGCTCCTGACCCGAGACCTGATGTGGGAGGAGTGATGCTGCGGGAGGACGCGCTCAGAGCGATTTACCCCAGGCTCAAAGACCATGTCGTGGTCACCATCATGGGCGCGGTGGCCGTGGAACTTTACAGCCTGGGGCACCAGCCAAATTTCTTCTACCTGGAACACGGCATGGGTCTGGCTTCGTCCATGGGGTTGGGACTTGCTCTGTGCCTTCCCGGCCAGCAGGTCACGGTGCTGGACGGCGACGCCTCGGTGCTGATGAACCTGGGCACCCTGAGCACCATGGCCCGCTATAGTCCCCCGAACCTGATTCACTTGATATTCGACAACGAAAGCCTGTTGTCGGTAGGCGGGTTTCCGTCGGCTACCGGGACCGGAACGGACTTGGCCGGGGTGGCCGAAACCGCTGGGGTGGAACACGTAACCAAGGCCGATACCGTGGAAGCCTTGGAGGAGGCCTTTGCCGCCGCCAGCGACCGCCAGGCCCTGTCTGTGATCCATTCCAAGGTGGAGGCGTTGGGGCCGTCATCCTTTGTCATGGGTATCGGCCTGCTGGAGAACCGGTTCCAGTTTGCCAACCACCTGAAGGCGCTTAACTCAGAGTAACCGAGGTCCGTCAGTGTCCCCCGTACCGCACCGCTCCGATGGCACCCTCTAGCTGTTTAATCGCCGTTTCTGATCCCCAAATACAGAAGACCTCCGCTCCCGAGGGAATGAGGAGGACTTTCATTTCCAAATATAAGGGCGCAAAAAATGGAGACTAGGGGAAGAGCTTCTCACCTGTTCCAGCGTCGGTAACTGTGATCGCGGCCACCGGGCAATTCTCCGCGGCCTCCATTATTACTTCTTCAGTGTCGTCGTCCGGATCGGCTGGAACCGCTTTCCTATCGTCGTTAAGGGTGAACGCCTTGGTAGCGATGGTTACGCACATTGCGTTGCCGACACAAAGGTCGTGGTCTACCGAGACCCTGATCTTCCTTGCCATGTCTTCTCCGCGCCGTGTGATCTCCTCAATATTCAACAATACTGCCGAGTTCAGGGACCGTCGGGAGGTCGATCTGCGGGGACCAGCCTGGCCGTTGCTGGCCGCATTCTAGCAGCGGCGAAAATCTCGGTCAACCGGAACAGACACCCCTCAGGCGTACTGGAGGCCTTGTTGAGGGGTTGGCCTGTGATCGCCACTCCCCCGGCGGCGCCACGCCTACGAAACGGTCGGTACGGGGCCTGCCGAGGAGAGCGGGACTGTATGGATCCCGCCGACGAACGCCTGTATCGCCTTGATGCGCCGGTCCAAGGCCGCTCCTTCGCTGAGCCCCAGCTTGCTGAAGATTGAGCCCGAGTGTTTCTCTATTTGCTCTTCGTTCAGGTGGAGGGCCCGGCCGATGAATGGGTCATCGTACCCTTCGGCCATCAACCCCAGCATGTCTTGCTCCGTTTCGGAGAGGGTGGCGGTCAAGGAATTGGGGTACTTGCAATACAAGCGGGCCAGGCGTTGGACGATACTGGGGTCCAAGACAGTTTGGCCCTGGTGGACTGATTCAACGATCCTGATCAATTCGGAAATGGTGGAGAGCGAGGTCTTTAGAAGAAAGGCCTTCCGCTCTGGGCCGTTTTGCATGAGATCGGCAACGAAAGCCAAGTCATCGTAGGCTGAGATGATCACGATGCCCATGGTGGGGTGCTTTTCCAGGATTCTGTGAGCTGCTTTGATCCCATCCAGTTTGGGCATCCGAATATCGATTATAGAGACGTCAGGCGCCAGCTCGATTGCCTGCTTCACTGCGGCTTCGCCATCGGCGGCCATGGCTACCACGCACAGATCGGATTCGGATTCCAGGATTCTCATGTACGCAATCCGCATGAATTCCGAGTCTTCCGCGATCAGGATACGAATCGGTTCCATTTATCTACTCTCCCAGATCAAATAAGGGTCCAATCAGAGGTCGACACTGCAATATTCGAAGTCCGGAAGAAACACAGGACTCGAAATCGCGGCGCCGCCATGCTTAGTGTTATGGAATTACCGGGCCCTGAATATGTATGGCTTGCTTTATTTCTATACGGGGTTTTACTGTTAATTACAACATTCGACTTGGCTCCAGCCTCATTTTCGGTCCGGACAGGACGGTCGGTGTTCCGGTCATTGAATTGATTGGCTACTACTCAGTCAACTCGGTTTTGGTAATTGTTTAAGAAAACGTCTAAGGTTGCCACCCTTTTTTAGGAGTGTTGACGTAGGAGGGTGGCAGCCATGGGACGAGATCGGTATGTGGTCCGGTTGGAAAGGGAAGAACGAGACCAGTTGGAACGACTGATTCGCGGGGGAAAGAGCCCAGCGCGAAAGGTTGCCCGGGCCCGTATTCTGCTAAAGGCAGATACGGGCTGGGGGGTGATGCGCATCGTGGAGGCGCTGGACACGTCTGCGGGTACGGTGTGCCGTACCAAGCGGCGGTACCTGGAGGGAGGACTGAAGCGGGCCTTGGAGGAAGATCCTCGGCCAGGACATCCGACCAAACTGGATGAGCGGGGGGAAGCGCACCTGATTGCCCTGGCGTGCAGCGAGGCCCCTCCAGGCCATGACCACTGGACCCTGCGGCTCCTGGCAAACAAGGTGGTGGAGTTGGGGCTGGCGCCCTCCATGTCCCACGAGGGAATTCGCAAGCGGTTGAAAAAAACAGTCTCAAGCCGTGGCAGAAGAAGGAGTGGTGTATTCCCCAGGTGAGCGCCGAGTTTGTGGCGTGTATGGAGGATGTGCTGGACCTTTACGCGGAACCCTATGACCCAGAGCGCCCGGTGGTCTGTTTCGACGAGACCTCCAAGCAGTTGCTGGCGGAAAAGAGGTCTCCGATCCCGCCCAAGCTGGCACGACGGGAGCGATACGATTACGAGTACCAGCGCAATGGCACCCGAAACCTGTTCATGCTGTGCGAGCCCCTGGCGGGCTGGAGGCATGTGGCAGTGACCGAACGTCGTACCATGGTGGACTTCGCTCAGCAGATGCGGTGGCTGGCCGATGAAGCTTACCCAGCGTCCGAGAAGCTCCGGGTGGTGCTGGACAACCTCAACACCCACAAACCAGCTTCCCTCTACGAAACCTTCGAGCCCAAGGAGGCTAGGCGAATACGCAAACGCTTGGAGTTTCACTACACTCCCAAGCACGGTAGTTGGCTCAACATGGCAGAGATCGAGTTCAGTGTCTTGGCCAGGCGAGTCCTGCGCCGGCGTATTGCCGATGAAGAGACTTTGAGTGGCGAGATCGCGGCCCTGGAGGCAGAACGAAACCAAGCCGGAGCAACCATTGACTGGAGATTCTCCACTGTGGACGCCCGAGTCAAGCGTCACCATCTCTATCCTGCCAACAATTAGGTTGACTGAGTACTACCCTAACAGCGACCGAATTTTTCGCAACTTTCCTCCCAGGATGCCCTACTTGAACCGTTACATATCGGCGGCGATAGTCGGCCTGTTGTTGGCGCTGACAGCAGTGGCTTGCGCCAACGGCGCGGCCCCGCAAAGCGCAACTCCCGAAGGGTCGGATCCGCCCCCTACCGCAACCACTCAACCTGCGACCGAGCAGCCGACGCCGGTTCCAACGGCGTCGCCCTTGCCAACACCGAAGCCGACGGTACGACGCTCCCCGGCAACACCCGCCGCCGAGCCGACACCAGAAACGAAATTCACTCCGGCACCTACGGCGGTACCGACCCCCGCACCTACGGCGGTAACGACTCCAGCCGTGGCGACCCCCACGCCCAGACCTACTTTCTGGCCGAACCAGGAGGGCCAGGTGTCACCGACCGGGTCCGACACCGCCCAGACCGACAGCAAGCCTCATCTGAACGCGCCACCGGGCTGCGGCGACGCCGATGTCGCCCTGCAGAGCTCTCCCATGGACATCAGCGAAATCTCGCAAATTGTTCCCATGGGGCGGATGCAGTCCAGCCATGTAACGCCGACCGACCACACTTACTTTCGTCTGAACCAGACCGCAGAGTTCAATGCCCAGGCCCAAGCGGTTGTTGAAGGCGGGCCCGTGCTGCCTTGGGACCCGCAGCTTGATGTCTTCTCCCCTGCGGACGGTCTGCTGTCGGAAATCGGGACATTCCCGTTCAATACTGTTAGCGGCTTTAGCGGCGAGGTGGGAGACTACCGCTTGATCATTTGGCACTCTTGCACCCTTGTCTCGATTTTTATTCACCTTTCTGAGCTGTCACAGGACATCCTGGATATTACCGGCGAGATCAAGAGCGGCGATCACTGGTTCTCCCACGTAAGCGGCCAACCTGTTCGCTTGACTTCGGGTCAGGTCATCGGCAAGGTCGGTTACCACGGGTTCGACTACAGCCTGCACGATACGAAGGTCCTGCTGACCGGCTTCGCCGTGCCGGAGCACTACGAGGGAGAATCCTGGAAGGTCCACACCGTCGACCCCTTCGACTACTTCGCCGACCCGGTAGCAGGGCAACTCTTGGATAAGGTGCCCAGGACTGAAGAACCCCGCGGCGGTAAGATCGACTACGATATCGATGGGCGCTTAGTGGGGAACTGGTTCTTGGACGGGACCGTGGATTATGCCGGCCGGGTGGATCCTGCGGCATGCGAGGGGTACCTGTGCAATTACTGGTCGGGCCACCTGGCCATTGCCTACGATCACATCGACCCCAGCCAGATACGCATTTCCATTGGCCGAGAAACAGGGATCGACTCGGAACTGTGCCGAGGCTGCCTGGGGGTCTACGCAGTTCGGAGTGGGAGCCCCGATCCCGCCCAAGTCTCGGTGGCCACCGGGCTGGTTAAATACGAGCTGCTGGCCACCGATTTTATCGATCGAGTTGATGGCCAAGTGAGAACCAAAGCGCTGGAGGACGCGCCGCTGGGTGTGTTCTTAGTGGAATTAACCGACGACCGGACCATCCGTACGGAGGTGATCCCCGGCGCAAGCCCCGACCATGTATCGGGCTTCTCCGACGCCGCCCTCATCTACCGGCGCTGAATAAGAGTGGCAGGCCCGCACGGCTTGGCGCTCGGCGGAGGCGGTAGCGCGCCTTGAAGAAAGGACCGGCAAGCCCGTGGTAACTTCCAACCAAGCAACCATCTGGGCCGCCCTGCGGAATGGCGGTATCACCCAGCCTATCAAAGGCTTCGGACGCCTTCTACAAGAAGCGGCCACCATTCCCGATTATTTTAGCCCCAGAGCGCGCTGAGACCGCAGAGATTAATTAGATATGTTTTGAATCCTCTGCGTACTCCGCGATCTCTGCGGTTAATTCGTATTTAAGCCTCGGCGACGTCCACAATGACATTGCCGATGGCTCCGCCTTCCACCGCTTGGTGGGCCTGAATTACTTCGTCCAACGGGAAATGGGGGCCGATGTGGTGTGAGAGGGCGCCCGCTGTCAGCCAACGCGTGATGTCGCTCACGGCGGCGGCTTTGGCTTCTTCGGGCATATCGTAGACCAGCACCATTCGGACAGTGACGTTGCTGGACCGAAACTCCAACGGCACCGGCGGTTGTTGCCCCATGCCTGGGCCGTAGACCGCGATTACCCCAGAAGATTCCAAAACTTCCTGACTCACCGGGAAGTTGGCCGCAAAGTCCACCTCGACAATGTGATCGACCCCCGTTCCATTGGTTATCTCCATTACACGGGCAGCGGTGTCCTCGGTGCGGTAGTTAATCACATGGTCCGCGCCGGCCTCCGCAGCGATTCGGGCTTTGTCATCTGAACTCACCGTGCTGATAACTGTCGCTCCGCCCAGCTTGGCTTCCTGGACGGCGTAGCGGCCGACGGCGCCTGCACCTCCCGGCACCAACACAGTCTTTCCGGAGATCGGCCCATCTGCGAACAGGCAACGGTGTGCCGTCATGGCCGGAACGCCAAGACAGGCTCCCTGAGCGAAGGTTATCCCTGCGGGTAAGGCAACGGTGTGGCTGGCTGGCTGGGCAGTATATTCGGCGGAAGTGCCGAAGGGCCGGCCGAATTGAGACTCGAACAGCCAGACCCGCTCACCCATGCGGGATTCCGGCACACCTGGTCCTAGCCGGTCGATTATCCCTGCGCCGTCTTGGTGTGGAATTACCCTGTGGAACCCCAAAGGTTGAGTTAACCCTTGGCGGCGCTTCCAGTCGGAGGGGTTTACGCCGGATGAAATGACGCGGACCCTGACCTCACCTGGTCCAGGTTCAGGGTCCGTCATCTCACCCGTTTGAAGGACTTCCGCTGAGCCGTTTCGTTCGTACCAAACTGCTTTCATGGCACATCCGGCCGGGAAGATTAGGTGCGGTTCGGATTAGGCGCGATTAAGTGACGGCGCGGTTTTGCCAGTCTGCCGCAGCCTTGTCGAGCGCTCGAACGCGGCCAGCGGCCAGCTCTTCATTCCGCTCGGTGGCCCACAGGTTGGAAGAAGTAGTGCTCAAGGTAGACCCCTGGAAGGCTGGCATAACGTAACGGGCGAGGAGCTCGAAACTGTGGAGGATCTTCTCTCTAGGCGCCCAGTCAATTGTCATCACCATAAAAGCACCGAATCCACCGCTGCGCTCTTGCATACGGTTGATGGCCTCGATGCAGTCATCGGGGGTGCCGATGATCCAAGCTCCTTGCTCGATCATGTGATCGACAATCATTTCCGGAGGTCCGTCGACAACCCACGGTCGGCCCATTGTGGTTTCAAAGTACTCTCGTTGGAAGCGCCCGCCGCCAAGACGGACATCCTCAATCGCTTGTTCCCTGGTTTCGGCCAAATGGACTGGGATCACCAACCGCCAATCGTCACGGTTCACTGTCTGGTTGTGTTCAGCCGCCGATGTCTCGGCAATATCCCAGAGGGCGTCCAAGTCCGTTTGAGGGTTGCCCGGATCGCGAGGCGTGGTGATGGTCAGTATTGACGCTCCGTACTTGCCGGCTACTTGCACGCCGGCAGGGGACTGCACCGAGGCCACTGCGATGGGCATATGGGGCCTGGTAAATGGCCGCAACTGCAACATTGCCTCTTGGAGTTCAAACCAGTCGCTCTTGTAGGTGATCGGTTCGGTTTCAGTCATGAGTCGCAGGACCATACCGAAGCCCTCATCCATACGTTTGCGCTGGATCGTGGGATCGATACCCATCATGTAAGCGTCGCCCGGAAGAGCTCCTGGTCCTACTCCGAACATGACCCGCCCGTGAGACATGTGGTCCAGTTGCACCATCCGGTTGGCTATATTAAAGGGGTGGTGATACGGCACGCTAACAACGCCGGTGCCCAACTTGATGTGCTTGGTGCGGTCAGCGGCCACCGCTATGAAGATCTCAGGCGAGGAGATAGTCTCCCAACCGGCGCTGTGGTGTTCGCCGATCCAGGCCTCGTCGTAGCCTAAGTCGTCCAACCACTGGACCAATTCGAGGTCGCGGTCAATCGCCAGTGTGGGATTTTCGCCGACCCGGTGAAATGGGCCCATGAAAATCCCAAATTTCATTCGCTCCGGCAAGGACATGTTCGTTGACTCTCCTATCGATTCCTAAAGTGGTGTGTGACTGAGGGGGCCACTCCGAGTAACTGCGGCAATTATAGACCGTTCCCAGCCGATTGCCAACGCAGATGATGTCTGGTGCAGACCTAGGCGAGCCGCCTAGCCCTGCGACCTTAATGCGGCGGATTGACGGGCTACGGCGGCGGTAGTAGGCTACGGCTTGGCGGCGGCCGAGACGCCCAAGGCAATCGCATAGGAGTAAAGGGAATGAAGTACGAAGGGATGCTCGCGGAAACTGTGTTAATAAATGGACACAACGGCGACCAGATCGACGCCTACCTGGCCCGGCCGCTGGGGCCCGGACCCCACGGTAGCGTGGTCTTGATCCACCATATGCCGGGTTGGGACGAAGCCTCCAAAGAGATGGCCCGCAAACTGGCCTATAACGGGTTCGTCACCATCTCGCCAAACCTTCATTTTCGGGAAGGGAAAGCCACTCCCCAAGAGAATAGCAACAGCATTCGGGAAGCGGGCGGCATGCCAGACGTGCGGACCATGGGCGACGTGGAAGCAGCCATGAAATATCTGCGCACCTTGCCGTACGCTAACGGCAAAGTTGGCTTGATCGGCTTCTGCTCTGGCGGCCGCCAGACCTACTTGGGCGCCTGCACCCTCTCCGACGTGGACGCTGCGGTGGACTGCTGGGGCGGCGGCGTCACCCAGGGTCAGGACCAGCTAACGCCCGCCATGCCCAGGTGGCCTGTCGAGTTCACCGAGGGCTTGAACTGCCCGCTTTTGGGACTATTCGGCGACGAAGATCCCAGGCCATCGCCACAGGACGTGGCCGAGACGGAAGCTGAACTCAAGCGTCTGGGCAAGGATTACGAGTTCCATATGTACCCCAATGCCGGCCACGGTTTCTTCGCTGTCGACCGGCCCAGTTACCGCCAAGAAGCCGCGGTGGACGGTTGGGAGAAGGTGCTGGCGTTTTACAACAAGCATCTGAGCACCGGTGCCGTGGCCGCCCGTGAAGCCGTGGCTGCCGGGGACTGAACGACTGAAGTCTGTTCCATTAAAGACGTTTTCAAGGTAACGCGGAATCAAAATCAACCGGGGTCCCAAAAGTCCCCGGTTGATTTTTGTTTGTCTTTGACCCCTAATGTTTTAAAGGTGATGAACCTTGATCCCCTGGTTCCGTCATCTAAACTCTATCGAAGTGCAGTGCTTCGCTCGCCGTGGCCATGTTGGGTAAAATGACCGGGTAAGAATAATCCCAACAGATGGCGTCGGCCACCAGCAGGACCAGTTGAAAATGACACAGTCCAACAGCCAAGAAATGCTGCTGATCGCCTTCATGCAGGCGGCCAACTGCTCCAACTACACGGGGTCGTGGCGGCATCCGGAGACCGCACCCGACTATCTGGACCTGCGCTATTACCAGAACATTGTGGCGACACTGGAAGCCGCCAAGTTCCACATGGCGTTCGTTGACGACCGGTTGGCCATGCCCAGCCGGTTCGGCGACTCCTTTGAAGATGCTGTAGCCCACGGCGTGAGAGTGGTCAAATTAGACCTTGTGCCCGTGATCACCGCCATGGGGCTGGCTACCACCAGGCTGGGCCTGGGCGCCACCTATTCCACCTCGTACTCCTCTCCATTCCACGTGGCAAGGCTCTTCGCATCCCTCGACCACTTCACCAACGGTAGGTCCGCGTGGAACGTCGTGACCTCTTTGAACGACTCCGAGGCCCAGAACTTCGGAATGGCGGAGCACCTTGAGCACGACGATCGCTACGACATCGCCGACGAGTTCATGGAAGCCGCCTTCGCCCTTTGGGATTCTTGGGAAGATGGGGCCGTAATCGGAGACAAGGAACAGGGGCGGTTCGCCGACCCCGGCAAAGTCCACCGGGTGGACTACGCCGGAGCTCATTTCCAGTCACGGGGGCCGCTGACTGTGCCTCGGGCGCCGCAAGGGCGCCCGGTGATTATCCAAGCCGGGCAGAGCGAGCGGGGCAGGCGGTTTGCCTCGCGTTGGGGGGAGTTGTTGTTCGTTATCTTCCCGACGGCCGACGCCTGCAAAGCCTACCGGCAGGATATACGAGAACGTGCAATCGGAGCGGGACGATCACCGGAGGCCGTCAAAGTTGCACCGGCGGTTTACCTGGTGGTGGCAGAAACGGAGGACGGGGCCAATGAGAAACTGGAGATAATCGAGAACTTGGCCAGGCCGGCGGACTCGCTGGCCCTGCTGTCCGAGGTCTTCAACTACGATTTCTCTCGGCACCCGGTGGACGAACCGCTATCCGCCGCCACACTTGCCTCCATGACCGGGCTTCGCGGGTTCTTGGACCGGGTGATACAGCAGAGCGGTACCGGTAATCCCACCGTGAACGACTTTATAAAGTGGTCGGGGCGGGGTACGCTTCGGGAGCTTCCGGTTTTCGTCGGCAACCCGACCCAAGTGGCCGACCAGATGGAGTCGTGGTACTCGGCGGAGGCGTGCGACGGGTTCGTCCTGGCCGCCACCCACATGCCCGGCGCCTACGAAGATTTCGCGACGCTGGTGGTGCCGGAGCTGCAGCGTCGGGGACTGTTCCGGAGCGAGTACGCAACGGGGACTCTGAGGGAGAACTTGGGGTTCTCGAAGCTGTAGCAGCAGTGCCTCTCCCCGTTTATAAAAGCTGAAAGAGGTCGGTCCGACATCTGAAATGCGGGCGTGCCGATGGGACACCCGTCCCCAACCTTCCCTCTGCGATGGGGAAGGAATATTGGCCCCAGCTACTCAGCGGCTGTCAGCGTGGTGGTCGTGTGGGCATCGCCGTCGTATGAATCCAGTACCCGGCCCACTTTGGCTGGCTCGCCCCGGTCGCTTGGCACCAATTCGTCGGTTTCCAAGTGGACCGGTCTTCCCCAAAGCCGGAAGATCTTCTCCAGAGTTGCCCGCGAATACTCCCCGTCCAGCTCCTGATGGCCGTTGGGGTGCCTCACGTGTACCAGATACAACTCCCGGTTGTCGTTGTAGTTGCCGTCTTTGACGTAGATAACCGGGGCCCCGTGAAGCGTCAACTGCTGTTTGAGTAATGTCCTAAGCACCTCGGGCCGGCTTTCTACGATTACCTCGATTACCTCGCCGGAGTCTGGGTCTACCTGTTCCTGGTAGATATACAGCCGCTGGTCATGGATGAATTCGTCACTGAAGAAGAGCTCAACGGCCATCCGGTCGCTAAAATTGGCTCGGACCTCGAAAATCTTCTCGTTGCCGCATTTAGCCCCCGTGTCCCAGTTGTCGCGCTCCACCGGGTCCTCGCATTCGTCGAACTCCCGACCGAAACGGCCCCTGTCCCATTGGTCCTCGATATATTCGTACAGCGCGGCCCCAACGCGGTACCAGTTGAGACCGTACTTGTTCTCCCTCAAGACTCCCGAGTGAAACTTGTTGAAAACACCGTGCTCCTCACTGGTTAGAAGCTCCTCTTGGAAGAGCTGCCGCATGATGTGAACGTGGACGTAGGTCGCCCACCCTTCATTCAAGAGCTTGGTTCTAGCGTTGGGGGCCAGGGCCCGGGCCTGGTTTCGGATCACCGATAGAATGTCGGCGGCAGCCGGGCGCAGCGGCTGAGGCGAATGGGATTTGATGTAGCGCAGCAGGTCATGTTCGGGCAGCGGCGGAGTCTTCGACATCAACTCACGGAGATTCTGCTCGATCTCCGCGACCTGCTCCTTGGTCCGTGCCTTCTTAAAGTCGCCCTCGGTCGTCTGGGGGCGTTCCAGCTTTGCCTGTTCCACAGCTATCAATCGGTCGCGCAACTCTTGCTCGGGGACCTCTTCGGCGAACGGGTCTAGGTCCTGATGCCACTGAATGGCCATACCCGCATCGACAATCCGCTCGATCTCCTCCACGCCGTACCGGTCGGAGTATTCCTGGAAACGACCGGCGGAGTTCCGCGCTTCCTCTGCGATGTCGGCAACCGAGCGGCCACGCTGGCAGTTCTTGTTGGTTAGAAAGAAATCGACGTGCCCGTAAACGTGGGCGATGGTCAGCACTTGGAGGGCGAACGGGCTGGTCTCTACCAGAAACGCTTTGGGAACATCGAAGTTCCACACCTGCTCGTATGGAATGCCATGGCCGGTGTGCTCGTAAATAGTGCGGTTTCTTTCGTAGTCCCGGCCAAAGGACCAATGGGAGAAGTTGGTCGGGAAGTGGTAAGACATCCCCTCCAGCACGCGCTGGGCGGGCACCACCTCGAACATGGTGTCCGTACTCTGGAGCCCCATGTCCAGGGCGATTTCTTTTATTCGCACTTCTATCTTATGTAGGCGTTCGAGTTCATCCTGATTCATGGTGTCCACCGGTCTTCTCGTAGGAACTCTTTAAGGGCCGGCCAGATATGTTTCCGGTCTTCGATGACGATGCCCAAGAAAGGGAATTCCGCTGTGCCCGACGAAACACTGATGCTTGCTTCATCCACCGGAACTTGGTGGTCGGTTAAAGGAAAGGCATCTTTGAACGCTGGGAACAGGTTGCCGTAGGAGCGGTAGTATTCGTTTACGTGGATTTCCCCGTACCCGAACATGCGGATTCCTTTGTTGAAGAGCTTGCGGGCCTCCAGCATCGAGTCCTTGGGCTCCCAGTCCTCGCCGTCGGAGAAGTGGAAGGCGTAAACGTTCCAGACGCTGGTGGGGTATTGGCTGTCGATTAGACTCGTTGCCAGTTCGTAGGCGCTGGCACACCGAGTGCCGCCGCTTTCCATCGTGTGGAAAAACTCTTCCTCTGGCACCAACCTGGCGTTGTAGTGGTGCACGATGAAGCGAATTTCGACTTTGGCGTAGATCGTCCTCAGAAATTCGACGAGCCAAAAGAGGACCGATCGGGCCATGTACTTTTTCATCGTCGTCATGGACCCGGAAACGTCCATGATCGCGACGATTACGGCATTGGAGACCTGCTTAACGTCGTCCCGGACCTTGTGGTAACGCAGGTCGCCATCGGTGAATATACCGAACGGATCGACTTCTTCCTCTGTCGCCGTGAACTCCGTGTCTTGAAGGAGCGCCATCGCTTCGCCAAATTCGCCGTTGGCCACCTTGAGAGCGCTGAAGCAGGTGAGTTCGTCGCGGCCCGTTTCGTCGATCAGCATCTGAAGGAAGGCGAAGAACCTGCCAAATGGGGTCTTCGAGCTTCGCTTGGAGTCGAGAAGAATCTTGGGCCCAGACTTCTGGATCCCGCTAATCTTGTAGCCCAGGGAAACTTCTAGCTCCCTAGCTTCTTTCTTCTCTAAATTGGGAAGTCCCAGGTCCTCGAGCATCATGGCCACGAGCTCTTCCATTTCCATTTCGGTCTCGATGTAGTCGTGGCCGGGCTCGTTTCCGGCTTCTGGTCCCTGTCCTTGGCCCTTGCCCGGACGGCGGCCAATAATATCGCCGGGATTTCCGGGTCCTTGTCCTACACCGATTCCGCCTGTGCCGGACCCATCGCCATTACCATCTTCTTGGTTCCTCTTTCGAGTGCCGGCGCGGAACCGTGGGATTTCGATAGACCGAATGGGAACCCTGACGGTCTTGCCCCGGGCGCGGGTGATTATGGACTCTTCGGCAATAATCTCCGGAAGTTTTTCCCGTATGGCCTCCCGTTGTGCCACCGGTTCGGGAACAGTTATGGACATTACGCAAATCTCCCAGGAGCCGCCAAAATGCGAAGTTCAGGACCGTTGGGCTTGGTCTCTGTAAGAGGTAGTTACTCGCTCAGAAACTCGGCGGCGTTCTTAACCGTCTCAGCGGAGCAAATCCCGCAGTGACCGGTCTGTTCCAATTCCTCGAACAGGTCCCCGGTCCTCTTTCGTGCCTCTTCGTCCTTGGGACGGTTTGGGTCTAAGACCAGCTTTAGAGTTGCTTGGGCGTCCGACAGTAGTTTCCTTTCAACCGCCTGGCGCAGCGGCGGATAGGAGTCGTAACCAAAGTTGGGGTCGCTGCCCATGAGTTCCAGGATCTCTCCCTGGAACACGTCGGCCGCCGACTCATCTATCCCGCCGATGTGCTGCTCGATAGAACGAAGGAATTTCTTGACTCCGTCCACGTCTTTTGGCTTCCCGGTCAGGTCGTCGCGTTCAACGTCGTTCATTTCACCGCGGACGAACTTTCGCCCCTGGCGTCGCACGAAGGTGGCGCCTTCCAGGTACTGCCGGAACAGGTCCCGGGCCAGGTCGTCGTAGGCGTGGAGGAAGGCCCGGCTGACGGACTTAAGAACGAACTCTTTGTACTCGGCCATGACACCGCCGCCCTCTCCGGCGGAGAGGAGCTCGCGGAACTTGACGACCTCTTCGGGAGAGTATCCCATTCGGTGGTCGAATACGTCTCGCAACGCCCGAATGACTGTCAGGGGCGTGAGACAACCCTGGTCGCTGACCCGAACGATAGCGGTGTTGAGGGCGGCAAGCACATCGCGAGAACTGACGCCGAACATCCCCTCCCTCTTGGCGATGTCGTCGTCTCCCTGTCCCTCTTCGATCAAAGCACGAAGGTCCAAAGGACTCTGGTCTCGGTCCTTCAATTCAACCAAGACTTTTTCGCCGTTATACGCCTTCATCTTGTCCAGCAGGCTGATACCCATACTGGACTGCTTCAGGCGGGTCTGGATGGCAAAAATGGCCGCAAGCTCGAAGGCTTCGGGAGCGATGTGACAGTTGTACAGCTCGCGGTAGTCGCTCTCCTGCTCCACCAGCTTCCTGTAGACCTTGACCTCGTCTTTAACTCGTAGCGGATACGGGAACTGGATGACGTAGAACCGGTTATGCAAACCTTCCTGGCCAGCGTCGGCGGCGAAGGATTTGAAGCCCTCCAGGTTGCAGTGACCGATGGTAACGGTGTCAACGGAGATGTGGGGCAGGCTGGAGCCCTGTACCTTCAGTTCTTTTTCTTCGGCGACGTTAATGAACACCCAGAGGATCCGCTCGTCCATCCCCTTCTTGAAAATCTCGCGGGCCTCGACGATTCCTCTCTCACCATGTTCGATCTCACCGTTCAGGTCCCAGGCGTAGGGATGGGTCGGGCCGAACTTGGGGTTTTGGCTGATGCCAATTACTTCGCCGCCAACCAATTCGGACACGTCCTGCGATTTTTCGTCGGAGGGCTCGAACGAGCCGATGCCCCGGGAGCCCTGGCGGGAGAAGGTCATCAACTCCACCGGGAAGTCCCACCAATAAATAACCCCGTCGTCGCCCCGGTACTTGTCGATATCACCCGACTCGTTTTTTAGGCCGGCCTCGATCAAATGGTAGCGGCAGTGGGGGCAGAGGTCTCCCTCTATGCGCACTCCCAATTCCTCTTCGAACTTGGGGCGGAGGTGCCGCGGCAGTAGATGCAGGGGCTCCTCGTGTTTGGGGCAGCCTTTGATGAAATATATAGGCCGGGTGAGGCTGTCTTCCAATTCGCGTTTTATAATGGAAACAGCGGACGACTTCCCGCTGGCGGGAGGTCCGACGAAGACCACCGGCTGTTTTCCGGTGGACAGGCCGGCGGCGCCGGTGCCAAGGTACTCCACAAACTCTGAGATGGGTTTTTCGACCCCGTACAGTACGTTGGAGAACATTGGGTAGCGTTTACCGATTCCAAGCCACCGTTCCGCCTCCGGAATCGGGTCGGTCCCCCGGTCAAGTACGAGTTCATGGAGACGCGCCGGAGAGCTCTGCGCGACCTTCGCGTCGTCTCGCAACAACTCCAGGTACTCCCGAAACGGGATTACCTTCTTACGGCTGCTGTCCTTCCTCTTGCGTTCAGCATCCAGATCGAATACGTCTTGGAATGAACTCTTTTTCCTCGCCATAAAACCGTACCTCTTATTTACCTATGCCTACCAAGCTAGCAACTGTTCATCCGGCCCTGGTACCAGATGCTGTCACAAGACTGTGTCACCAGATTGCCGCCCGAATGGCATGTTTTTGGGTCCCGATGGACTTCCGCGTGTGAATTTTTTAACCACATTCACAATCCGCCACCGCAGGGTAGAGTTGCTACGTATTGCATATATCAGCTGCCATATTTGGCCCCTGTATATATAACTACGTATTGACCCACCTTAGGCAGATTGCAAAATTAAAGTCCAGCCGCATATTCGCGGCTTTGCTTGGCACACAGGTATCCAGCGACGATGGTTGAATTGATTTCCGCGGATGGGACGCGCGCGGTAAATTGAGATCGTCGGCCGGGTCGTGCTACCAAGGAGTTTGGCGTGGCGCCCACCACTGCAGTCGGTGAGGCAACGGCCGTACTTCGGCTGAATTAGTAAGATGCCTGCCAATCGTGTACGAAAAGTGTGCACTCGAACCGAAAGGCTGAAACAAAGAGAATTTAGAATACTTCTATGCCTGAGAGTCATGTTCGCAGTGTCAGATTGCTAATGCGTTTCAGGGTTTTAGACGTTTTGGACTGTTTTTCGTATCTGCTGCGGCTCGTAGGCAAGGGAGAGCCTATGACCGGCGACCGAGGTCAAAAAACACTTAAACAACTACGTCATTCGTATCAGAGCTATCGCGATAATGACTAGCGTCAGGTATAGAATATTCCTGTCCAAGTCCTCTTCCTCCTCCTCGTACCGCCCGGCTTTCAATAAAGGGCATTCTGTGCATTCACATGATTCGTGACCATGTACCCACATTCGGCAGATTCAAAAATTAAAGTCCAGCCGCATATTCGCGACTCCGCTCGGCACACAGGTATCCAGCAACGATGGGTGGATGGATTTCCGCATTTGGGAACTGCGGTATTTGGAGACCGTCGACAGGGTAGTTTCTACGCCCAAGAGTTATCTACGCAGTGTCAGATAGCTAAAATGCGTTGAATTGTTTTAGGTCAAAAATCCGGAGCAAATACGCATCCGTCCGAAACCGTTTGACTTGGCTGGACGATGTCCATAGACTAGCCGCTACTAACTTAAATGCTTCGATAGGAGACTTGAGGGGGGCCGCAACAGATGCGAATCGGACTGTTCCTAGGCCCGTTGGACACTTTTCGTAGCGTCGCCGAGCAACTGCGGGCGGTGGAAGAGGCGGAACTTGACGGCTTCGATAGCTTTTGGTTCCCTCAGTATTTTGGGGCCGACGTTCTGACGATCATCGCCATGGCGGGACAACGAACTCATCGCATTGAAATCGGGACCGCCGTTGTGCCCATCTTTCCTCGGCACCCCGTGGTGTTGGCGCAACAGGCCCTTACCGTTCAAGTGGCCACGGGCGGCCGGTTGACCTTGGGGGTTGGAGTGTCCCATAAATCGACCATCGAGGATTGGCTGGGGCTTTCTTACAAGAGGCCGGCCCACCACATGATGGAATACCTTTCGGTGCTTCGGCCGCTGTTGAACGAGGAAGGGGTGGATTTTAATGGTGAGGAGTTCAACGTCAGCGGCGCGCTCCAAATCCCGGACGCAATGACGTGCAACGTGGTGGTGGCTGCTTTGGGTCCGCGAATGCTTGCCGTCGCCGGTCAACTGGGGGATGGCACCGTCACTTGGATGACCGGGCCCCGAAGTCTGGAGCGCCATGTGGTGCCCCGCCTGAACAACGCCGCCGCCGCAGCCGGCCGCCCGATGCCACGGGTCTGCGTGGGAATGCCGGTGGCGGTCACCGATAACCCCGAACGTGCCCGCGACCGGGTTTCCAGGCTGTTGCAGGGGTACGGGTCCTTACCCAGCTACCGGCGGATGCTGGAGCGGGAAGGAGTGGAAAGGCCTGGTGACGTGGCCGTTGTCGGCAACGAAGCCCAGGTGGAAAGCCAACTCCGCACGCTGGCTACTTGCGGCGCCACCGACCTGCTGGCCACCATCTTCGCGGTGGACGAAGCGCCCGTCTCCGTTGCCCGGACTCGGGCGCTTCTAAAAAGCTTGGTCGGGCGTATTTAACCTCTAGCAAGAAAAAATCAGGTGCGGATGAAAAGGCCGCACCTGATTTAGTTGCCTCACTTATGGCCCCACTGGTTTCGCCATGGCGGCGAAAGGAGCCTGCCCTTCTACCACGGGGCAAACGGCTGTGTTCCTTGAGCGACTAGTGGGGCCGTAGCTTTCGTCTTGCCGCCATCGGCGATTTCGGGGCGGCTACTGCTACGCCCCAGCGCCGACAGCGGCCGGGTAAGGGTAGTGCCACGCGTGGTTCAACTCGAACCGCCTCATTGAGGCCACCCCCTACCAGGCGCTGGTCCCGCCCGGTAATAACTGGGTAGTACGAAACCTCCCCAGTCTGGCGCTTGGAACCTCGCTTTACTGAGGTTCCTTGCGCCTGCCTGGAATGTTATCAAGCGGCTACTGTTCTGTCAATACTGTATTCGTCGATAAAATGCCCTTGGTGATCACATATAGTGAATACAATCACAATGTATGGTGAAAAACCTACGAGAAATATTTCACAAATACGAATTCTATTGACTTCGTACGTTGGAATATCATATATTTGCACTGGTTGAACAATATGATAATCAATATCTAAGTTATTGATAGTTCACGGATCAGAGTATTGGCGGCAGGCGTGGAGGTTATGTACCAGAAGGTGTTAGTGCCGCTGGATGGATCGATTAAGGAAGTCGGTGCCGTACTTGATATTGCTCGAGGACTAATTGATTCTGACGGTGAAGGGGTCTTGTTGCATGTCATCCGGCCGGGCGAAAACAGCGTGGTCGGCCTCAACTTAAAGACAGGGGCGCAAATCGATAAAGAAAACCGGTCCAGGGCCATGGGATATTTGACGTACTTCGCCGACAGTCTAAACCGGTCGTCCAACCAGTGGCGAGGCGAAGTCGTTGTTTCCAAGTCGGTCGCCGATGGTGTAATCGATTTCGCAGATCTGGAGCGAGTCGACGTTATTGCCATGTACACCCACGAGCGAAAAGGGTTGGCTAAGGTTCTCAAAGGTAGCGTCACTGAACAGATCCTAGCGCGGGCCAAAGCCGACGTAAGGGTCGTGAGGCCCAAGGGGTTGGAACCACAGGGGGTTGATTCCAAGTAAATCGCTACAGAAGTGTTTAATCTCGTTCAACCACCATTTCTGGCGATTGGAGGTGTGCGATGTTTCAAAATGTTCTGGTACCAATGGACCGGTCAGTGGAGTCTGAGGGCGTCTTGGACGTCATCCCGGGGCTGGTCGATCCCGATGGGCAGGCTGTTCTCTTGACCGTAATCCCGCCTGGCAGAACCAAGTCGATGGGCGAGTTCGTCATCCTGGGGAGCCAGCAGGAAGAAGAAGACCGGATTAGGGCCATGGCTTACCTAACCCGTATCGCCAACCGGTTGAAAGAATCTTCGGTTAACGCGACCGCAGCGGTTGTGGTTGACACCTCGGTGGCCAGTGCCATCGTAGGGTACGCCAATCAACAGGATATCGACCTAATTTCGATGTACTCCCACGACCGCAAGGGCTTGGCTCGTCTGATGAAAGGCAGCGTGGCCCGGGATGTGGAGAATAGGGCGTCAACCGTGGTCAAGGTGTATCGCCCAGACGATTTGGCTGTTCCGACTGCGGCGCAACCGGATGCCGGGGAGGAGGGCTCAGCCGAAGCCATCGGTCTTCGAGGCGTTGACCTGTTCGACAGACTTACAGATGACCAAGTCACCAAAGTCGTAGCCTTAGGCCAACTGGTGCAGATCTCCGAGGGCGAGAAGCTGGGGCAGGGCGGCAAACTGGGGCAGAGGCTATTCATAATTCTCGACGGCGAAGCCCACCTGACCGCCCACTCGGAGATTGGTGAAATTGCCGTCCGTATAGCAGTGCGCGGGGAGTCGTTCCCCTTGGCGGTGTTGCTAGGAGAAGGGACGTTGATCACCGCCGGGGAAGCCCTTACCGAGATGAGCGTACTGGAAATCCCCCGCGCCCCTTTGCTCGAGCTGTGCGCCAGCGACTCGGCCATTGGAATGGGAATCTACGCCGGGGCGGCCCAGTTGTTCGCCAACCGCTACAGTGCCACTCTGACTCAATTAGGATTGAGCGCCGCTCGAGAACTGCGCGACAATGCGCCCTGAACAGTAAAAATTCCGGCAATCCCTGTCGGTAAGCCTGTCGCCGCCCCCGCAAGTTGCCCCATTATTGGGACAGACAAGCCGGCAGGCTTACCGCAGGGGGTACCGGAGAGTCAACCGAAAGGAACCTGTTCTGGCCGGGTATCGAGTCTCCTTATCTGCGGGAGGTGGGTCATGGTAACTCTGGTTGAGCCTGGCAGCACGTCAGAGTTGGCGGTGGAGCCAGCGAGCGAACTCGAAAAAAACAAAAAACGAGTCGTACCGAATGCCCTTTGCTGGTGTAAAGTACTATTACTACCATGATATTGGTCCAGCGATCGTCCCTCCAGGCGATTTGGATCGCTGGCTGATTGACGACGAGACAAGGGTTTAAATGAACCGGTCACCCCCGCCTGGCCTCCATTGACCTTCCTGGTACTCTCCCAGCCGACCATAATGTCGATTGGGGAAATAGGTCACTAAAAAGAGCGTAAAGCAATGTTTGTACAGATTGCATGGGGCAGGATCAAGGCTGGGGCTTGGGAAGGCCTGAAGAGGCATTATCAGGACAAAATAATCCCATTGACGATGGCAATGCCGGGTCTCAAGGAGCGCCAGCTTTGGCGAGGGACTACCGATTCGGATGAGTCGCTTTACTTGAGCGTCTGGGACACCCTGAATCATTTGCGAGACTACGAAAGGAGCGAGGCCCGCCGCGATCTAGCTCAAGAGGCTGAGCAATTCTTTCATCCCTTCGCCTACCCATGGGGAGAAACCTGGATTAAACATTTCGAAATAGTCTCTGGCTCCGGTAATGGTGGCGCCCGGTCCGGCGTCCACGCTAGGATCGCCTGGGGTAAGCTGCGGATGGGGGCCTGGGACCGATTCGAGAAGTTCTACCATGAGCAGGTCGAGCCTACAACGAAAACCATAACGGGCATGCGTAGCCGCCAACTACTAAGAAGTACCGAAGACCCCGACGAGGGTATGAGTATCACAATTTGGGAGAGCAACGAGGACCTGCTGAACTACGAGAAAAGCGAGGTTCCGCAGCGTCTGACTAAAGGGATCGAAGACCTCTATCGCGGACAGTTTTGGGTGAAGCGATTCGAGGTTACCGACGCCAGCAGCAACTAACCTTCTGCATCGTCACCCGGCGCCATCACCGGAAAGACAGGTAGCCGGTCTCTAGCCGACGTAAAGCGCCCCAGTATCTCGCTGGGGCGCTTATTCGTTAGACTGAAATGGGTAGCCGGTTTACGTTAACCTCTCGTTCCTTCCACTAGGTCCGGCAACCATAAGGCGATTTCTGGGAAGGCCACCACCAATAACACCGTTATCGCCATACACGCCATAAACGGCAGCACCCCAATCCAGACGTCGGTGATCGTGCTCTGCTGCACGGGCTGGTTGGCAGCCTCCGCCTGTTCTCGGTTCACGTCCTGTCGCACTCCGTGGAGCACGTAAAGGTTGATCCCCTCCGGTGGGCTAATCAGCGCCGCCTCCACCAGAATCACCATTATGATCCCGAACCAGATCAGGTCGACCCCGGCCTGCTCCAACGTGGGCAGCAAGATCGGTACCGTGGTTACCATCATGGCGAAGCTTTCCATGAAGGTGCCCAGTACCAGGTAGAAGAGCACCAACACCAGCACCAGCATTGTCGGGGACAGGTCAAGGGAGGAGATCGCGGATGCGATATCTTGAGATATCCCCAACCGGGTGAAAGTGAAGCTCAAAGTGAAGGCCGCCAAGATTATCAGGAATATCATCCCGGTGGTGCGTATCGCCGAAATAAACGAAGCTTGGACGATCTGAAGGTTATTGTGGACTACCCTTTTTACGACATCGCCCGAGGGAAGTTGCGCAGCGCGGCAATATTGTCTTGCGTCGTGGGGCAATAAGTTGATTAGACCG
This sequence comes from Dehalococcoidia bacterium, assembly GCA_965247605.1. Classification (GTDB taxonomy): domain Bacteria; phylum Chloroflexota; class Dehalococcoidia; order Lucifugimonadales; family UBA3495; genus VXOI01. The sequence goes on from CBDFHM010000011.1 coordinate 240,584, forward strand.
GTGTTCCTGCTGAACCAGGCGATAGCCGGCGACAGCACAGGCCCCGAATTTAGCAATATGGAAAGCACAAATGCTCCAGAAACTCCGAACGCGGCTGCTTCGTTGGGGGTCGCAATCCCCATGTAAATGGTTCCCAGCACGATGAATATCAAGGCAGCTATGGGAAGAATAGCGACGGTGCCGATCAGTCTCTCGCGCCAGGCGTCCCAGGTCTTGAAGCCCCTGTCCTTTTCCCGGGGCGCCATGTCTTTCCAAATCACGGCAAGAACGCCAATCATCAGCATGAAGATCCCGGCCAGCATGATTCCTGGAATAAACCCCGCCAGATAAAGGCGTCCTATGGACTCTTCAACCAGGAATCCGTAGATTATTAGGCTGATGCTTGGGGGGATCAGGATGCCCAGCGTACCGCCTGCGGCCAGCGACCCCACTACCATTCGCTCCGAGTACCCCCTTTGCCGGAATGCTGGTAGAGACACACGGCTGATGGTGGCAGACGTCGCTACGCTGGAACCGGAGCAGGCAGCAAAGATGGCACATGAAACGATGTTGGTGTGAATCAAACCGCCTGGGAGGAACCAGACCCAGCGGGAAATTGCGGAGTACATCCGTTCGCCCATCCCGCTGCGGCTCATAAGCTCGCCCATCAGTACAAACAGAGGCACTGCAATCAGAATAAATCTGGTGTTCACCTCCCAGCCCCTGTTGCTCATGATGTTCCACGATGTTGCTCCGTTATCGAAAAAGAACAACAAGATGAGAGACATGCCGCCCAAGGCGGCGGCCACGTACATGCCTCCCAGGAAAAAGGCCCCCATGAGCCCGAATGCCGTGCCTATAGCCAAGGTTTCATTACCTTTCAGCCGGTTCGTGAAACATTCTAGTCAGCGGAAGAAGCCTCGCCCGCTGGCACAATAGGTTTCTCTGTGATGTCTTTGGCGATCTCTTGGCCACCCATCATGCGATGCAGGCGGGGCAGCGCCGATTCCGCAATCATCGACAACATCATTTGTAATACCGTGATAACCAACAACGAAAACCCCAGGGCCACGACAATCTTCGGTATAAACACTGGGGTGAGGGGATAGTCGTTGGTGACCACACCCCGTTGGTAGTCGTCTATGACGCGTTCCCACATTTTCCAAGCGATGATGGACCCGAAAAACCCCACGCCAAACAGGGCCAACCAGTCGGCGACAGCCCGAAACCAGGGGTTCAAGTAGGGCAACAAGACATCGATGCGGACATGGGCACCGGACCGTAAGGAGTAAGAGAAAGCCCAGGTTACGGCCATAGCCAGGACATAACCGCTCATGGCGTCTGTTCCCGGCGCCTGGACCCAACCTGCCTTTCGGGCTACTACCTGATAGGTAATGAAGAACCCTAGCAGCAATAATTCCAAGCCGCAGACATACCCCAAAATGAAATACAGCCGGTCGGTCTGCCGAGTGACAGCCCGAAACGTGAGCAAGGCAGACAGAGCCGGGGTTTTGACGCCGTTGTAGTCATCTAAGCTGGTTACGGCCAATGTTCGCTGCCTGGTGCTACCGGATGGTGGTGTTTGGTTTTGGGGCGCCGGTTAGGCTTATGGCCTAACCCGCATCGTTGTGGATGGAGGCCCGTGATACTGGTGGGGCAAGCCCGGGTTTGCCAAGTCAGCGGCAATTAGATGGGCAGGAGGAATAGGTTCTTATCCCGCCTACCCATCGTTGTCGCGACTATATCAAACAGGGTTTAGTTGGCGTGCGGCCCTTTGGTGATTGGAACGGATTGGACCGACCCGTCGGCAGCGATTTCCAGGCCCACGTACGGACCGACGTTGGAATTGAAGAGTGCAACAGCTTCAGCCCCCTTCTCGGGGTAACCTACCCGGCGAAGCCAACCTGGAACCACATGTTCCATTACCGCTACATTCTGGCTGTGGGCCTGGAGTTCGGGGGAGAACTCCACCAACTCCATGCCGGCATCGAGGTTCTGTTGCGTGGCTATCAAGTTCTGGATGGCGGTTAGCCTCAGACCTTCCAGTTCCGACTTGGCGCCCTCCTCGATCATGATCGCCTGAAGGTCCGCCGGGATCTTTTCCCAAACATCTTTGTTCACCACGTTGTTGGTGGAGATCAGGCTCTTTAGGGGCCCGTTCATGTACTTGGAAACCTCGGGCCACCGCTGGCTCAAAGCCAAGGCAGCACCGGTGACACCGGCATCGAGAATCCCGCGGTCAAGGGATGTATAAACCTCGGTGAGAGCAATGAATTGAGCATCGGCGCCCATTCCTTCAATCCAGTCTGTCAGGGCTGCCGCGTGAGTTCGGGTTTTTAGACCCTTGAAGTCTTCCAGAGCGCTTAACGGCTTCTTACTGTAGAAAAACTGGTCATTTCCGGTGAACCAGTTGTGGTTGACGACCCGGCCTCCGTCGGTCTCTTGCAGCACCATTGATTCCAGTTCCGAGTGCATCGACGTCAGCGAAAGGTACATCGTCTCCCAGTCCGGGTAGATGCCCCACAGAGACTGTACTTCGATCTCAGGAAACGCTCCGGCCACGTAGCCGCTGTAGACGTTGGCCATTGACAGGGTGCCTTCCGAAACCAGTTGGAGGGTGTCGAGGCCTGTCAGGTCCAACTCGGGGAACGAAGTCACCGCCAATTTAATTTGGCCATTGGTGCGCGCTTCCAGGTTGGGCGCCCAAAATTGCTCAATTAGCATACAAGGCGATATTCTTCGGTTGATGCAGGCATGCTGGATTTCGAAACTTTCGCCAGACGAAACCAGTTCCGTGGGGTTTAGCAGTTTCGCTTTTTCGATCAATTGGCTATAATAATCGCTCTCATAGAGCCACAGGTGTTCCATCAGAGCGCTGAGAGGCACGTCGCGAGTGGGAGCGACACCGACGTGAGCGTGCCGGTCGGCGCCGCCAAGGCCGGCTACGGTTGCGGGCCCAACGAGCTGGGATACGTCGCCCACAAAAATGGCCCCGGGGCCGCCAGCGTGGTCCATGGCGTATTTCGCGAGAGCTTCTTCCGAGCTGATGGACGGTTCGCCGATGGATGCAGTCTCAGAGGAGGCTGGAGCGACAGCAGCGGCCGTAGTCGGGGCCGGGGCTGGCTCGTCGCTGCCGCCGCACGCTCGCCAGTTCCACCCAGGCACGTCTGAGAGGCACGTCGCCGTCGGCGCCGCCAAGGCCGGCTACGGTTGCGGGCCCAACGAGCTGGGATACGTCGCCCACAAAAATGGCCCCGGGGCCGCCAGCGTGGTCCATGGCGTATTTCGCGAGAGCTTCTTCCGAGCTGATGGACGGTTCGCCGATGGATGCAGTCTCAGAGGAGGCTGGAGCGACAGCAGCGGCCGTAGTCGGGGCCGGGGCTGGCTCGTCGCTGCCGCCGCACGCCGCCAGACCCAATGCAAGTAGCATCGAGATGATAGAAACAATAATGATGCCGAATCGTTTTTGTACCCGTTTTTGTACCATTGAATTCCTCTTGAATCCCTCTGTTATTGAAATCCTATTTCCTTTCCCGAGAACCGGGATTCTGCCACAAAGAGTAGGCCACTGACTGCTATGCAGTCCAATTATGGATTAAGACCTCCAAAATGTTGTCGAATTCGATCGCCTGATTGGCCTCGGAATTTTGGCGAAGAAACGCCCTTCCGATTTTCGACACTCAACTGATGTTGGTTCCCCCTACAGCGTTCCTATTTATTCGTCCGAAATCACCTTGTGATCTTCGCGAAAAGGAACAAAATGCCGACTAACGAGCCATACAAGCAACTAGCGGCATAGCACCAATATATAGGGGGTTGACGGTTCGGTCACGCCGCTTCCTGAAAAATTATCAGAAGCGGCCAATGTACTCGCGGGGTCTTTACTAGGTAACCGAAGCCAGAGTGGCAGGCCCGCCTCACATCATTCCCGGTGGACGGCGGAGAGGTGAGCCGAAAAAACGACAAACGAATCCCTCCCAGGGATTCGTGATCACTCGGTAAGGACGCCGTCTCGCGGGAATGCGGTCGAAATAGGCCGCAACGACCTTAGACCTCGATACGGTACACCCGCATTGCCGTGTCGTGGAACATGTCGGCCCGTTCGGCTGCCGAATAGCTCTTGGACAACCGTTTGAACGCGTTGTACATGATGTTGTAGGAGAACGAGACTTTGTCCACCGGGAAATTGCTCTCGAACATGCACCGGTTGGGGCCGAACTTCTCGATGCAGTAGTTGATGAACGGCGCCATGGACTCCGCCAGTTCTTCGGAACCGATGGGCTCGCTCCGGGTGTGCCAGTCGAAGCCGGTGCGGGGCATGCCGATGCCGCCCAGTTTCATATAGCCGTTGGGGCACGCGGCGACGGCGTCGATGCCATTCTTCCAAGTTGCCATTACCTCTTCGTCCCGGTTGGCGTACTGCCCTTCTCGCAGGAGGCCACCCACATGGTTCAAGATGATTGGCAAATCGGGTACCGCCTTGGCGAATTCGGCCAATTCGGGCATTTGATGGAAATTGAGCCAACCCTCAAAGGACAGCCCCATGCCGGCCAGTACCCGCGCCCCTGCCCGAAAATTGTCGCTGGCCAATTGACGCTCTAACTGATGGGCTGCGGTGTTTGGTACTGCCGGGTCTGGATCGAAGGTCACCGAGTGACGGATGCCTCGGAACCGGTTTGGGCTGGCCGCTTGCAACGCTTCCAATACCGGCCGCACCCGCTCGCCAAGATTGAGGTTGGCGTGACCGACAATTGCTGCGGCTGCCCGGCTGGGGCCGTAGAGGCCGGTAGCGCTGGCCGCCGCCAGTCCCTGTACGAATTCGACTTCACCCACCGGCCGCAATTCCTCGGGCCCGTCGCGCCGGTACATGGATCGAGCCTCAACAAAGACCGTGGAACGCACGTTGTGGCCGCTGTTCAGGTCGTCGGCCAATTCGTGGAGAAGGTAGCGTTGGTAGGGGATACGTTCGGTCCGGAAATCCCAGAAATGATGATGTGGATCGCAGATCGGGATGTCCGGCTCCAACGGGGCTTCCTGAGTTAGTGCGAGCCAGTTGTTGTCTCCGAATGGCATGATCCAGCCTCCCCGGCTAGGTTGAACCTGGATTTAGGTCGCCCAATAATAGCACGTCAACACCGGTCCAGCGGCGATCTGGTTTAGCCTGTCGGAAGGGGCATACCCGTAGACGGAGGGTCGGCAAGCGCGACTGCCCGCTGTAGTGACTGCCTATCTGATCGTTTCCGCGCCGTTGGATGCCCTCACGACGCATCTTGAACGCATACTCCAGCGTTTGGTTCCGGTCGCCACGATATAAGCGCTTCCCGCCGGGGTTTGGCGTTCTTTATTTCCAAACCTTTCGGGGTTTCTATGGCAAGTTCGTTCACGGCGCTATGAAGCTTCTGGTCCTTGTCGCTTTCTGGATCGATGGACAACACCGATCGTAAAAGGGTAAGGGCGGCTTCTCGGGTAGGAACAGCCTGAACCGGTGTCGGCTCAAACATCTCCAATTCAGGGTGCAAACCCATCTCCCATAGAACACCCATCAGCTCCGGAATTCCCGGCAAGTTCATGCGCCATTCGCCGTGCACTCGTTCCCAGAATGGTGCGAAGATCGTCTGCGGCGACTCCATCGACTCCACCATAATTACTCGCTGGCGAGCGTGGTCGTTAAGCTTCCCGACGAAGCCCGAAACGTCTAGGGTGCCGTCTACAACGTGCGAACACAACACGACGTCTCTCGAATCCAGCTTCGCGTCTTCCCAGGATGCCTGAACGACCGACAAGTTGGAGATTCCAGAGGCTTCCGCTTGCTCCCGCAAAATTTCCACCATTGCTTGCGATGGTTCAACAACGGTCACGTGCTTGGCTGCCAGAGCCAAAGGCAGGGCGTACCTGCCGGCTCCTCCACCCACGTCAATGACCGAAATCCCTTTGTTTATGCCCATCGAGATACGATTCAGAATCTGGTCGTGGGTCCTCAAGGGGTCGGCCATAAAGAGGGAACCGATGGGCCGCCAAGAATCCGTCTCGGTCTCTCCGTGTCCGTTTCTGGCCCTGGTAGATTGCTCATGGTGAGCGGCGACTTTATCTTTCCAATGTTGGGTTGGGGAATTCAAATTAATTCTCTCTTCAGATTCCAAAGTTTCGTGGGCAAAGCCTGGTTTAGGCTTCTCTCAGTCATGGATACCGGGTCAAGCGACCCGCTTGACCGTGATAACCTCGAACCCTAGACTCCGCCACTACCGCTTTGAACCGGTCCAAATCGGACATTGGTGGGCCAGCCAAAGCTCGGCCAAGAGCAGACATCGGACCGCTCAACCTTGCCCATTGGAATCTGCTAAGTCGCGAATCTCTAAACATGACATCCTCCTGATCTCTTCACGAGACCTGTATTGATATCCATTTGATTGAGCCTCATTTGAGTCCTCCAGATCGGTCGATTCGTTTACTGCTTTGTGTGCGTAACAGGATGATAGTTCGCAATTCTTTCGGCGTAATCGGTAGGTCGACTGGTTTTAGAAAAGCAAAACGGCCGACGGTGAGGTCAGCCGTTCAACAGCCCCGACTAGATATTTAGTACGACTAGTACTCAGTCAACCTAATTGTTGGCAGGATAGAGATGGTGAAGCTTGACTCGGGCGTCCACAGTGGAGAATCTCCAGTCAATGGTTGCTCCGGCTTGGTTTCGTTCTGCCTCCAGGGCCGCGATCTCGCCACTCAAAGTCTCTTCATCGGCAATACGCCGGCGCAGGACTCGACCCCTGGCCAAGACACTGAACTCGATCTCTGCCATGTTGAGCCAACTACCGTGCTTGGGAGTGTACCCGCCGCAAGCCGCAGTCAACCCTACGATCAGACCGGCCAACAAGATCATCCATTTGATTCGCATACACGTTTCCTCCGGGGCCTCTGGAACCAGAGCGAGTTACAAGAGGCCAGACATTGTGTTAGGCCAATCGTCGTCTGATACACCAGTTGACCTTACGATCTTGGCCCAGACCGCCGATCCAGGCGAAGTGGGCCTTGTCCGGTGTTTGGGTTGCCCGCGTCACTGAGACTCGAGAATCCTCTTCAGGTTCCGCAGGTTCTTCCGCGACTGCTTCACGAACATGCCGGCCGGGATAGGATTGAGTAGACGTAGGAGGCCTCTGGGCTGGAGCTCGGCTGCGTGCATGAACCTCGTCCCGCCGGGCGCGGATTCCAGCGTATAGCTTTCATTGCCGGCGAATGGGCCCGAAATGAACTTCCATCCGGTCCGCCTGGACTCCTCATACTCGGTGAGCTCCCACCCGACTTCGACGGTCATGCCCATAACCTTCGCTCGATGCACACCGGTCATCCCGACAGCGACCGGACCTTCCGACGTGTACTTAGCTTCGGCGAGGCCCTTCTGCCACTTTGGATCGTTGTTCAGGTCGATTAGGTAAGCGAACACCTCCCCCACCGGTCGGTTGATCTCGACCGTATCACTTATGCTGATTGCCATGTGGTCCCTCCTTAGGTCTGTATCGCATCTCCAAATCGAACTTGCCACTAACTACTTTTGGTAGAAGGGGTAGAAGATCGCTACTGTCCCAAACATCAGTATCGGCCCAGGCAAAACTATGAGAAGAAAGCCCAATACTACTGATAACGCCGACGCAACGCTCAGCACCAAAATGGTGTAATACACCATTCTCCACATGAGAAAGAAAAATCCCACTACTTTCCCAACTGTCCGCACTATTTGAATCAGTAGACGCGACCAGTCTGGTCCGAAATCAGGTGGCGCCGAAAGAACAACGGAGTCCACCGCCTTGACCCCGCCGAATGTGCGCACGAGTCCCTCAGCAAAAACTGCATTTTGGTTCAATGAAATTACTCCCCAATCCCAGGTTGGCGGTACTGCACGCTTCATCCAACCCGTCGGAATCCGCTGAATGGCCCCTTGCTAGACATTGCAACCTCCTAACTCGTTAAAAGCCGGCTTCTACCACCTCTGCCCGCATCATCGTCTGATTGTTAATATCGGCGGCCACGGAGTTGGTACATGCGGACGTACCGAGCGATGGCCTCTCCCCGTATCCGGTTTCTTCGCCTGTACCGCTCCATGAGAGTGCTGTAGTTTGTATTCGTCTGTCGGGGCGTCATTTGGGCTCCTCCTATTCGGTCGTTTCGTTGAATCCACCCGGCTTTGTGTTATTAGCAGGATAGTTGGCAAGGCTTCCGGCGTAATCGGCAGATCGACCGGTTTTTGAAATGCAAAACGGCCGACCGTCCGGTCAGCCGCTTATCAACCCGGGCTAGATATTTAGTACGACTAGAGCTTGATAATTCCCTGTGACATAGCCTTGGTGACCGCCTCGGTCCGGTGGTTTATCTCCAACTTCTGGAAAATGTTGGCCACATGGGTCTTAACCGTACTCTCGGTGATAGAGAGATCGGCGGCGATTTGCTTGTTGGCCGAACCTTTTGCCATCAGTTGCAGCACTTCCACTTCCCTCTCCGAAAGCACGGGATACTCCGAACCGTGGGCCTCGCGATGTGACAGTTCGGTTAGCCGGTCCAGCACCCGAGACACGACTCCCGGTTCGATCAGCGACTCACCTCAATAAACCGTGCGTACCGCTCGAAACAGGTCTTCCCGGGAGGCGTCCTTTAGAAGGTAACCTTTGGCGCCAGCTTCGATGGCGTCAAAAATGTACTCGTCAGTATCGTAGGTAGTCAGTACCAGGAATTTGACCTCCTCCTGCTCCGCCCGAATACGGCGCATCGCCTCCACCCCGTCCATCTCCGGCATGCGCAGGTCCATGAGGACGACGTCAGGCCGCAAAGTCGCTGATTTTTCGACTGCTTCAAGGCCATTTTTCGCCTGGCCGACAACGCTAAAATCTTCCTGACGCTCCATCATGCTGGACAGCCCGTCACGCACAACTTCATGGTCGTCAACAATCAATATTTTTATCATCGTCACTTTTCGATCTCCAGCGAGTGTTGGTTAGCGGCGACTTATGGTGTGGGAACGGTCAACTCTACTGTGGTTCCCTGGCCCTCCGAACTGTTGACACGAAGCAGTCCGTTCAGTTGCTGGGCTCTCTGCTGCATCCCGATTAACCCGAAGGACAGCCCTCTCTTTTTCTCCTGGGTTGATACGGAGTCGAAGCCTACGCCGTCGTCACGAACTCTGAGAAAGACTTCGTTGTCTTGATAAGTAAGGTCCACTCCGACTTCACTAGCTTTTGCGTGATTCCTCACGTTGGTCAAAGATTCTTGGCAGATTCTGAACAAGACGGTCTGGACGTTCGTTGGCAATTCTCGACTCTTGCCGGAAAGCAAGAAATTGATCTTCTCGGTGCCGCCAGCATCGAATCGCCGGACTTCTTGCTGCAACGCCGCATCCAGCGGCATTTGTTCCAACGCTTGGGGCAACAAGCCCCACACCGAGCGGCGCGCTTCTTGCAGTCCTTCCCGGGCTAGGGCCTTCGCCCGGCCCAAATGGTCGGCCAGCGAATCGGAGCTCTCTTCAATCGATTGCTCCGCTGCCTCCATCTGTAAGACGATGCCGGTGAAGCCCTGGGCCATGGTGTCGTGAATCTCCCGCGCCATACGGTTACGCTCTTCCAGGACGGCTACCTCCCGTGTCTGTTCGAGGGCCGCTGCCTCAGCTTGTTTCCGCTCGGTGACGTCCCGGACCAAACCCTGCACGCCTATGTTGTTACCTTCGGCGTCCACCCTCCTGACTGCTGTCATCAGGCAGTCGATTTCGGACCCGTCCCTTTTCTTCAATCTGACCTCGAATTCTCGAACCGACCCCGTGGGCGCTATGGCAATACGGAATCGGTCTCGGTCGCCTGGGTCCACGAAGCGGTCGCCTAGCTCCGACCCCAGGGCTTCTTCCAGAGTGAATCCGAACAAGTCCAACGCCGCCTGGTTTGCGGCAACCACTTTGCCATCAGCCAAACTGACGAAAATCGCATCCCTAGACTCTTCGAACAGGTCCCTGTACCGGGCCTCGCTGACTCTGAGGTCTTCAGTCCGTTCGGCTACCCGCTGCTCTAATTGTCCGTAAGAACTCTGCAGTTGGGCCGCCATCTCGTTGAATTCCACGGCCAGTTCTTCGATCTCGTCGCCGGAGCGGACGGCGATAGTCTGACCGAAGTTCCCTCTGGCAACCTCTTTTGCTGCCCTTTTCAGTTCTTCGACGGGCCGCATGACTCGCTTGAGCCCTATAGCGACGACTATAGCTGGAACTGCTACGCCCAGTGCAAGTAACAGAAGCAGAAACCGCTGAGTGTTCCGGCTCCCGCTGGTCAATGAGGACCAGCTTTCTTCAGTTACCAACCCCCAAGGTGTGCCCGGAATTGGTGAAAACGCGGAGACTTGGTCAGTCCCCTGCTGGTTCCGATTGCGAAAAGCTCCGACATCACCGAGCAGCACTTGTGCCACAGGCTGTTGGGCTGCGAAATCGGCGCCTACTTGGTCTCGATCGTCGTGATAGAGGACCTTGCCGTTCCCGTCCACTATGTAGCTGCCACCGTTACCGATGCGCAATCTCAATATTCCACTGTAAAACGCGCTGATGCTGGTGGCACGCAGGTTAAATACACCTACTATCGAGCCCAAGAACTGGCTCTGGTCTCCTATGATTGGCACTGCGACTTCAATCACCTCTGTGTCGGAACCGCCATCGATTAGGACGTCGCTGAAAACCGGCTCCGGTAACCGCAGCATCTGGCGAAAATGATCGCGGGCGGAGAAATCTTGACCAACGATGCCCGCGCGGAATGGGTGAGTTGCGGTAACCCTGCCGAATGTGTCCAGAACGACAACCCCACCGTCGAAGATTCTCAACTCAGGGCTGGCGGCAGACAAGGACGCCTGTACATCAGCGTCGCTCCGCTTAGAGATTCCCAAAGTGTGGGAGACATCACCAAGGACCTTGGGAAACCGGTCAAGATTGGTTGCCAGTTGTCCGGCCCACAATTGAGTGAGGTCTCTGTCCCTTTCGATAACCAGGTCTTCGGTAACACCTTGGAAGGAATAAAAATTCACCAAGGCAACGGCGACCAGGATTATAGCGGTCGGCACGAAGAACCAGGCGATTAGTTTGGTTCTCAGGCTACCGGTCAATGGCCTAGTCAGCCGATAGAGATGGTCCACGCTTGACCGCAACAGCAAAGTCTCGATTCACCGAGCGGATCGGCAATACGCCGGGCCTCGCTCAATGAACTCGGTCATGTTGAGCCACCGCGGAGTGTAGGACTCCAAGCGTGCTTCGCCACAGGTTTCGACTGGTCCCAAGGATCTTTAGTATTCTGTCCCAGACGTCTAACGTTCGGTCACTATCCAGCCCGCCAGGGGCTGGCATTCAGGTTTCATGTTTGCGAATCACTCCCGTCTGCCGTCATCGGAGTAGCTGCGTCTCGTCGAAACAGAATCTGAGGGTTCCCGTAAAGGTCCGCACATCCTCCATACACGAAGGCGACCTGGGGAATATCCACCTGCCCCTTGGGTTTTTTTCAACCCTGCGAATTTCGTGGGACGGAAACTCATCACGAATGGATCGATGCCCAGCAATCATCTCATCCAATGATGCTCGAGGCTCCAAGGGCTGAAGGAAACCGTTGGCCCTCCACGGCGCATCAGCCCTCTGCCTTTAGAGAGTCCCCGGGCAACCTTTCTGGGCTGAATCATCCAAGGTTCTTCCCTTCCAACCGGACCAATTCCCAGGCCACCCTCTTCCTAAAAAAGGGGTGTTCAGTACCCCGAGACTAGACTAGTCAGCCGATAGATTCCAGTCCGCAACAGCAAAGTCTGATTCACCGAGCGGATTGGGCCTGCTCAATCTGGTCGCACGCGGACCGGATGTCTTCCACAGGCGACTGGCCCAAGGTTAGTATTCTGTCCCAGACGTCTAAGGTTATCGGCCTGGCTTCTTTCATGTTTGCGAACACTTCTGCCGTCACTGAGTAGCCGTTAATCTGACCGTCCGCGAAGGCGACTATATCCACCTCCCGGGCCTTTTCCGGAAACTCATCACGAATGATCGATGCCCAGTCATCCACCAATGATGCTCTGGCTGGCTGAAGGAAATTGGCCCTGGCCATCGCCCTTCCGAAGTCCTCGCTGATCAAGAACTTGACCAATTCCCAGGCCTCTTCCGGGTGTTCAGTCCCCGAGTAGATTCCGAATCCATCGGTGGTTGCCAAGGTGACGTCCCTGGTTGCCAATCCCTGAACGTCCAGGTTGGTGGCGATCACTCCATCGTCCCAAATACGGGCCCGGATCCACTCTAGGGCTTCCATGGCTTGGGGTCTGTCCATACCGCAAACCGTGGGGTCGTTGGGATCCACCAGATTGCCACCCCAACCGTTCACGTGCACCTGGACCCGGTCCCAAGACACGTCGATCATGCTGCCCCAGAGGTCGGTATTCCCGTCACTGTCGCGGTCATGGGTCAGGCTCTTCATTGCATTTAAATAGTCGCGATGGTCCCAGGAGCCGTTGGGGTATGCCACTCCAAACTCGTCGAACAAGTCCTTATTGTAATAAAGGGCCAAGGCGCCGTGATACTTGGGCACCGCATAACGTAGCCCTTCGCTTGTTAAAAACGACGCGTACTGCGCTGGGTCCCAGTCGTTCGTCGCCAGCTCTTCTAGGTCTTCTTCAATGAAGGGGCTCAGGTCGAGAGCAAACCCTTCCTGGGCCCAGATGGGAAAATACGAGCAACAGCCTTGGAACACATCCGCAGCGGTACCGGCTTTCATTTGTTCAAGCATTATGTCCGCCAACCCCCTGGGGTCGGGGGTATAGAAGACCCTGATATTTGGATGAGATTGATGGAATCTCTCCATCATCTCTTCGACCATTGGTTGGAACCAAGCTGTACGCCAGTCTTGGTAGACGAGTTGGACCTGCGGCTCGTCTTGGTCCGAGGACCCAGACCCGCAACCGGTAACCAATACCGCGACCGCAGCCAAAGCCAACACGACGACGGGGATGCAATGGGCCAACCTTACTCGTAATCGTTTCATGATAGAACTATTGCTCCGAATTTAAGAACGAGTCCAGTGTATGGGCGGCCATTATCGTCGTCAACCTAAAGCCTAGTACTTATGGATGACGTCACGGTAATTAAAAATGACTGTGCATCGGTGGGACGGTTGGCTGTCTAAAATCGGACTACCGGCCGATTTGCAGAGTTATCCCTGCCATCATAGTGGCCCCCAAGCAAACCGAGACTTTCTCGCAAAGGGGGCAACGATGAACTACGCAACCGCAAAAGGAAAACGGATCGAGGAATCCCGCTCAACCCGGGAAGAAATTCCAGATACCTCCGGACTATCACCCACCGGCCGGATCGCCGCATGGAGTGCGCGTCACCGCTGGTGGGTGGTGGCCGGGTCTTTCTTGGTGCTCTTAGTGATGGTATTCGTCCTGAACACAGTGGAGACCCAGACCCTAGACTACCAAGGCGAAGGCGAATCGGCGGAAGGGGCAGACCTGGTAACCGACGGCTTCGGTTCCAATTTTGAGCCCACCGAGCAACTGCTCTTCAGTAATCCATCGCTTGACGCTGGCTCTCCCACGTACCGCTCAACGGTAGAAGGCCTGGTCAGTGAACTGCGGGCGCTTCCGGAAGTCGCCTCAGTGTCCAGTTTCTACGACACCAACAGCCCAGAGATGGTGTCTGATGACGGCCACGTGGTCCTGGCCCAGGTAGTATTGGCCGGCGACCTTGACGACGCTGAAGACAACATCGGAACGGTCCTGGAGCCGGTGTTGGCCGCCAATGCCGACGAGCCAGACTTCGAGATAAGCATGGCCGGCCCGGCCTCCCTGCTGCACGAGGTGGAACGGATCGACGAAGAAGACTTTGGCAACATGATCGTGATTACCATGATCTTGGCGCTATCGTTCATGCTGATTGCGTTTCGGGGTGTCGTCGCCGCGATCATACCCTTGATCTTAGCGGTGGGTTCGATCTTCGCCGCTCTTGGGGTCGCGGCTCTGCTCAGCCACGTCTTCCCCATGGTCGAATTCCTGGCCCAGGTCGTGCTGCTGATGGGCATGGCGGTTGGGGTCGATTATTCACTGTTTATCGTTAGCCGCTATCGCAACGAGCGCAAGGCTGGTAAGACCAAGATGGAAGCCGTCGCCACCGCCAGCAACACCACCGGACGGGCGGTGTTCTACGCCGGTCTCACGGTAATTCTCTCGTTGGCGGGCCTGATCCTGACCGGCAGCGACCTCTTCATCTCCATGGCTGCCGGGGTCATCATAGTGGTCCTGATCGCCCTGGTAGCTTCCCTGACGCTGCTTCCGGCCATGCTGGCGGTGCTGGGCGACAAGGTAGACGCCCTCCGGCTGCCGATCATCGGCCGCGACCGGGCCGACAGCGGCGGCGGGATCTGGGGCGCCATAACCGACAAGGTCCTGGCCCGCCCCGCCGTCATAGCCACTATAACTGCTACCGCTCTGATCGCCTTGGCCATCCCGGCACTGTCGTTGAACCTCGGTTTCGCTCAGGGCTCCGACGCCCTCCACGACGACGTCGCTGGCAAGAGGGCCATGGAGCTTCTGGAAGAGAATTTCGCGGCGGGATTGGCCACGCCGGCGTTCGTCATAGTCGAGGATGCCGACGTCACGTCGGGGCCGGTGCAGGCTTCGGTGACCAACCTAATTGCTGCGATGGAGCAAGACGAGGCCTTCGCCCCGCCCTTCAACGTGGTCGAGAACAGTCAGGGCAACCTCCTGTACGTCGAGGTCCCGCTGACGGCCGGGGTCGACGAAGACGAGGCTGAAGCATCAATTCGCCACCTCCGCTCCAATATCATCCCGGACGCCTTCTCCGGCAGTATGGCCACCACCTACGTGAGCGGAGCGGCCGCTGGCGCCCTGGACTTCACCGACCAGATGACCGACTCAGCACCCTACGTCTTTGCGTTCGTGCTGGGGCTGGCTTTCATCCTGCTACTGGTGATGTTCCGCTCCATCGTCATACCGCTCAAAGCCATCGCCCTGAACCTTCTTTCCGTCGGCGCGGCATACGGGGTAGCGGTGATGGTGTTCCAGTGGGGTTGGGGAATCGGCATCCTGGGTTCGGAAGCGACGGGAGTAATCGGCGCCTGGCTGCCGCTGTTCCTCTTCGCCATCGTGTTCGGACTCTCGATGGACTACCACATGCTACTGCTGAACCGGATAAAGGAGTCCTACGACGAGGGATTCTCCAACGAGAAATCAGTATCCCGGGGCATCAAACTGACCGCCGGTCAAATCACCAGCGCCGCAGCGATCATGGTAGGGGTGTTCGGCACCTTTGCCCTCGGGCGCGGGATCGAGACCCAACAGATGGGACTGGGACTGGGTGTTGCGGTGTTGATCGATGCGACGGTCATACGGACGGTACTTCTCCCAGCTTCAATGAAACTGCTCGGGGACCGGAACTGGTACCTGCCGTCGTGGCTGGAATGGCTCCCTAACGTCAGTTCTTCTGAGTCGGTCCAAGACCGGAAGATGGTCCCAGAGGCTATTCCGAACATGTCGGGCGACTAGCACCCCCCTGGCCGCCCGCCCATTCCCTCGCCGGGGCCCCCGTTGCAACATACGGGGGCCCCGGTGTTACGTATTCTAAACGGACCTACTACTCCACAAAGGGTTAAAAGGCTCAACCCAGGGTTACTCCTCGCCCGTAGCCAATGGGTAGCCTTGGTCGATCCACGCCCTGGTCCCCGACTCTGCCAACACCTGCACGTTGTCCCTTCCGTCGCGCTGGAGGATGCCGCCTGCCATGGAGGCGTTCCGATGGAATTGAAGCCGTGCCGAAGGCCGAACGCTTTTGGTCAAGCTCCGGCCTATTGAGGGACGCAGTCCCCTATGGATTGAATGGGTGTATTCTCGTGATCCTCTACTGTTGCATGCCTACGGGTTGCTACGGTGTTGTCCCCGCATACTACTATCGAGGTATCAACACCGTCCATTGTTGACGGTCGCTAGAGTGCTGAGCACAGGCGTCAAGACCAACTCCCTTAATGAGGTATCGTGGTCCACCCGCATCTCTGCCCGGTCCCTCTTCTACCGAGATACACAGCTGAGGAAAGGCTGCCAACACGATTTCGCCGGAGTCTTGCAGTGTCCAAGTCTGGAGTTTCCCAGGTCTGCATTCGGTTAGCAGGAGCGGAGCCCCGATTGAACTGTTTTCGGCTTGCAGGCATAGTTCGTAATTAGGCATCCGTAGCACTCCATCTCCAAGAGCGACCATGTCAAACCTACCGTCTTGGTTCCATATCCCGTGCTTACAGGTGTGCACTTGCAACGGTCTCTCTATTCGTACGCCCGCTAAGTGGCCCGGAATATCCAAACAATAGCCTCGTACTTCGTCAAGCGGAGCTATCAGTCGCAAGAACACCTCAGGCGTGACTACATCCTGCGAAATAGCGGGGGACTCGGTTACCGTCAAAGAGCGGCTGGAGCCGCCTTCCACTGAGATTTGGTGGCTGCCGGGCTGTGCGTTTTCGGGCACATTCAATGTTCCGTCACACCTACCGATAAAGCACACGACCGACCCAATGGCCTCCCCATCGAAGAACAATGTGAATGATTTGGCGGACTCGATGTAACCAGTCACACCGCCTGTATCATTCACGAGCTTGATAAGGCCATCGATTGCTTCGATTTCGACCTGTTCTCCCGGACTCGCTTCTTCCGGATTTATTTTGGACAGAGACGGGGGTACGTCCACTTGGGTTAGATCTGAGATCGGCGAATCAGATGTCGCGGCAGGAACCGTGGCCATAGGTCCGCACCCCGATGTCAATGTTAGAAATGCAAGAACCGCCACAGTGGAAATCGCTGGTAGCCTATAGAACATGCCCGAATTCTACCAGTATCTGGCAGTCCCGACATTCCGCGCACATCAAGAACCACTGCCCGTCCCTACTAACCTGCCCGCAACCCGATTTCGTTGCTGCAGCGCTAGACTAGAGTCGAGTGTTAACCAGTTGCAGACACCTTTGGTTCTCCGCCTGCTCGAAGAGGTTTGAACACAACCCTCCGACCTCTGAATCGGCAGTTGCCAATCGAGATCGTCTCTGGTCGCCCAGAAATTCGAACCTCAAGACCAATCCCTATTGCACCCTCTACGGCTGAATCACCAGGTGTCAGCAGACATTATCGGAGAAACCACCTGAACCTCATCAACGGTTTGAAGTTATTTGTCACCTCTTATATCCTCACTTCGAGACAAGATCAGCAAGAATTTCAACTTCATTCCGGTTCTAGGGCTCTAGTCACTCTGCAACATTTTTTATCCAGGCATAGCGGGAGTATTTGGTCTAGGGCTGAAAAAGAGGCATCAATGAAAGGTTCACTGACCAGAGTGATATTGGGGCTGACGCCTCTGGCATTATTGGCGTTAGTCGCCTGCGGAGGGCAGTCGGAGGGCGCCGAGGTCTTCTTCGAAGAACCCAAAGATGGGGCATCGGTGACCAGTCCAGTCAAGATCAAAATGGGAGTCGGAGGCCTCGTCCTCGAACCAGCGGGTGAAGTCCGAGATGGGCACGGACACCACAATGTCATGGTTGACGTCGGCGCAACATTTTTTATCCAGGATTATCTTGGCAACGCGATCCCAAATGATTCGCTCCACCTACACTTCGGGAAGGCACAGACAGAGGCCCTACTAGACCTCGGGCCAGGGGAACACACATTGAAGCTGTTGTTTGCTGACGGGGATCACTACCCTCTCAACCCCATTGTTTCCCATTCGATAAAGATCACCGTCAAAGAGTGATGACCACCCTTTCAGTTCCTAAGATTTGATAGCTATTCCGATTTAAGGCCGCCTTGACGTAGAGAGGTGGCGTCCGTCGCCGGCCGCGCCCATGGGTGGTTGTTAGAGGCGTAGACCGTTGAAGACCGGGCCATCCGCGGTATCCAGCCGAGTTCCTCTGAGCAACACATTTCGACCAAAATGCTGCGAAAGCTTAGAATTTATCGCCTGACCATTCTCTTCACAGCGGCCGCCTTCGTGGCTATCGCGGGGGCAGCCCTAGTCGTTTCCAACCTTATCGGCGATCTTGCCAGGAACAATCTCGCCAGCATTTCGGAAGAGAACGCCTCCCGCGACGCGTTGCAGATCGAGTCAATATTGACCGACCCTGACTCCGTATTTGGTTCCCGTCATCATAGGCACGAGCCTTCCGACGGGTCCGATGGGCCGCCGCTAACACTGGATTCGTTGACCGGCCCGGACGGTCTCCCCAGCCATTTCCAGGAGTTGACTAGAGGCGCAGCCATCGTAGAACTGCAAATCCTGGACCTGACCGGTAGCACCGTTTGGAGCAACATAGAGTCAAGAATCGGAAAAAAATCCGATGGCGATCGATCTCTAATTCAGCGGGCCTTGAGTACTGGTGTTGGTTCCCGGTTATCATTCGACGAAACTTTAGACTTCGGTGATGGTACGAAGCGGTCCTTGGACCTCGTTGAATCGTACGTACCACTACGTTTGCCCGACACTGGTCAGGTCATCGGCATCTTGAACATCTCTTCGGACATCAGCCGAGTAGTCAATCTTCAAGTGCAAGAAGCCAAAGCAACCGCCCGATGGGTAGCTGTGGGCACTATGGCAGGCTTGTTCGTCATCCTCTTAGGGTTCATTATGGCGGCCGATGTAGCCATTGGACGGGCCAGGAAGCGGGAGGTCCTAGCCGTTCAAGAAGCCAACCGAAGCCTCGAAAGCCAGATACAGCAGCGGACCCAAGATTTAGAAAACGCCAACCGTGCGCTCACTGATGCGCAAGACCAGGTAGTTAGATCTGCAAAGCTTGCAGCCATAGGGCAATTGGCCGGCGGCATCGCACATGATCTCCGTAATCCACTCGGCTCTATCAAAAACTCGGTCTACATTCTGATCAGAACTCTAAATTCCGATACAGGAACAGACTCCAAATCGAAGATGATCCGATCAGCCCAAAGGATTGATGAACAAGTTATACGTGCCGAGCGCACAGTCGGCAACTTAATGAACTATGCCCGGGTGGGTGACCTTCTCAGCGAACCCGTTGACCGAAATAAGCTGGTTGAAGATGCCTTGTCAGGATTGGGGGAGAAAGCGGACGTTGACATCGTACGGCAGCTCGACCCCGAAATGCCAATGGTCGTGGGCGACAGCGACAAGCTGAACAGAGTCATGTCTAACCTGGTAAATAATGCCTGCGAGGCGATGCCTAATGGAGGCGGATTGACCGTTGGTACCGGTACCGAAGACGGCTTTGCGATACTAACGGTTCGTGACAATGGGGTCGGTATTAGCGACGCGGACTTGGGTAAGGTTTTTGAGCCGCTGTTCACCAAAAAAGCTGGTGGAACCGGCTTTGGTCTGGCCGTATGCCAGGAGATCGTACACCTGCATGGTGGGTCTATTGGCGTCGCCCGAAATTCCACAGATGCCGAGGGTTCTACATTTACCGTCAAACTCCCACTGCCGGCACATTCGGCTTCGACACTTCCATAACAGACCGTCCCTGGAGACTGCCAACACCGACTTTGCGTGGATAAACGGACTGCCGCAACTTCGTCCAGGCACAAAACGCCCCGGCTCGATTGGGTCGGACCGTTAATTTTGAGCCTGGTGGAGACGGGCGAGGGTCGAACTTCAGCAGACCATCGATTCAACCAAATGCCGTTTCTATCCCGACGATGGATTCCGCGCGGTGCAGTGCGTACACAAGGAGTGAGGTACCGTTGTACCCCCCACGGACCGCGGCGGCATTTAGGCGGCAGGGTTCGCTTACACTATTCGCCGATGGTGTCACCCGGGAACGACTTGGTGCACGATCATTTTCCCTGCATTCTTTCTGCGGTCATTATCCGCCGGGGGGGTTATCGGGCTTTGTCGGGCCTGGTGTAGGGCCTCGTCGTTAGAAGTCGGGATGTCAGATCTTAACTGACTCGCCTCACTTCAAGATTAACCCCGCTAACCCGGTTGTCACATCGTGCAGTCGGTCGTTAGTTGCTGGGTCCTAGAGCACTTGCGATATAGGCCTCAGGGCGTGTGGCAGGTGGATGCTGCCGTATTCCTGCCAGGACATTTTCGTTCGCCCGGTCCACCCGTTGCCCTCCTAGGAACACGTCTGTGATGTTCCACAGCATGTTGATATCCTCCGCCGGGTTGCCATCGACGATGATGATATCGGCTTCCTTGTCCTGTTCCAAAGAGCCTGTAACTGAATCTATGCCCAGCGACTTTGCGGCATCGCTGGTGACGGAAACGATTCCTCTCATCGGCGACATTCCCGCCTGCACCAAGCATTCGGTCTCGTAGACCGTGTTGCCCAATTTGTAGTGACCCCAAGAGGAATCGGACCCCGTGATAATCTTCAACCCCATCTCTAATAGCCTGGAAAGATGGGTCCAACGCACCTCGAGTTCCCACAAACTTTCGTCCAGTTCGGCTTGTTCTTGGACGCTGAGTCCATGGATTTCTTTTTTGCGTTGGAACGACCAGACCCGTGACCTGGCGACGTGCACCGTGGGGTTGACGTAGGCTCCTTGGGCACCGATCCGTTCCGCCACGTCTTCCCGGAAATTGACCGTACCGTTGCCTTCTTTGAACACGCAGTGGATTATCATGTCGACGCCGGCGTCCAGTGAATCGATTGTTCCCTGGGTAGAGCTGCAGTGGGTAGCGGTCAACTTTCCAAACCTATGGGCTTCATCGGTCATTGCCTTTAGCTCATCTAAACTGAAAGCTGGTAGCAATGGAAACGAAGTTCGGGTACTCCCGCCGGTGGCGCTCATTTTTATATAATCGGCGCCCTCCTTGATCAACTGCCGAACCGCGGCGACAGCTTCTACTGGACCCGTCACCTCGGTCCCGAAGTAACCCATGTGTCCACCGACTATAGCTATAGGCCGGCCGCACAACACCATCCGGGGGGCCTGAATTATTCCATGGTGAACCGCCTCTCGCAGCCGGAACATGGTCATGTTTTTGGCGCCGTTGTCCCTTATGGAAGTCACTCCCGAAAACAAGCTGTCTCTGGCGTTCCGAGCCGCTTGCAACGTAATCACTTCGTCAGGCAGGGCCGCGGGTCCTCCATGGCTACCTCCTCTGATATAGATATAGTGTTGGCCGAATGTGCAACTTGGCTGACGGCTGAGGAATTGTTTTAGTTTATATCCAAAGCCGGTGGTAGAATAGGCTACTTTTGGCAAAGCAGGTGGCGCCGCGGATACTTCAAGGCCAACCCAGTTTACTTGGCTGAATCCTACGAAGGTTATCTTTGGCCCCGGCCGGCTCGCTAATTTACCGGCGGTGGTTGAGGAGGTAGCGGGCGCTCAGGCCAGGGTCTTCCTAGTCACGGGACGGAGGAACTTGCGAGAAGGAGGCGTCTTGCAGCAGGTCGTCGGCAACATCGGCGCCCCGCGGGTAACGTTATTCGACCAAGTCACCCCGTTCCCCGCGCCTCAATTGGTCTCGGATGCGTTGAAGGCGTACCACCAATCTTCGTCCCAGGTCGTGGTGGCCATCGGTGGTGGCAGCGCCATCGATGTGGGCAAACTCGTCAGTATTCTCACGACTCACGAAGGCGCCTGCCAGGAGTACCTGTCCGGGGAAAGGAGAATCTCCCACCAAGGTGTGCCATTCATTGCGGTGCCCACCACCTCTGGAAGCAGCAGCGAGGTCACCCCAATGGCAGCCGTCTGGGACTGGGAAACCAGGCGCTCTATCAATCTGAACCATCCCAAGATGTTTCCCAATGTAGCAATCGTCGACCCTGAGCTCGCCATAAGCATGCCAAAAGAGCTGGCCGCCGTGACCGGTATGGACGCCTTTACCAGCGCGTTCGAATCCTACTGGTCCAAGGACGCGGAACCCGTATCCGACGCGCTGGACCTTCAGGTCATCCGATGGTTTTCCAGCCACTTAGAGAGTTCCTGTAACAGTGGGGACCTGGCGTCGCGTTCGTGGTGCTCCCTTGCCGCTACGATGTCGGGTGTGGCTTACAGCAACAGTCAACCGAACGTTTGCCACGCAATTGGCAGCCCGCTGACTCTCTTCTGGGAGGTAGCCCATGGGCAGGCGGTCGGAATCACACTGCCCTCCATGTTAAGGTGGACGGCTCCGGCGATTTCTCACAAGCTTCCTGCCTTGTGGGATGCGTTGGGTGTAAATGGGCTGGAAGAAGCTACTGAACGGATCGTTCAGATCATGGATAACTGCGGGCTGAAAACCCGTCTTTCGTCGCTGGGTATCAATCCGGACGGAATCGAGACCTTGGTGGAGCATACCCGCTGGGATAGGGTGAGGGCGTTGCCTGCCGCGTTGGGACAGGACGACCTCAGGATGTTACTTCAAGATTTACTGTAGAGACCGCTAACACGGTCTCTAGGAATTCGTTATGGTCTCACGCTTGGTGGTGTCTGCGATGGTTTTATCGTTCTCAAATGGCTATCGGGCCAAAGAGGCACCAGGTGAGTTCATTCAATCGCAGTTCGTCCGACTTTGTGACGCCACCGCTTTCTATATCCTCGAAAAGAGATTCGATTGTACTGGGCGGGTGTTGGCGTTGCGTCACCCTCGAGGAGCCTGGACTCATTTGAGCTTAGAAGGCCGAGCATTTGAGGAGAGTTCATGAAATACGACGTTGTTATCGTCGGCGGGGGAGCGGCTGGATCGGTGTTGGCCAGCAGATTGGCTGAAAATGGAGAAACTTCTGTTCTGTTGCTGGAAGCCGGCCCGGATTACGCGGATCGAGCCAACCTACCGGACGAAATAAAGTTCGGCCACACCAGATTTGCTGAATCCCCAGACTCGGAACACAACTGGGCCCTGAGGGGAACCATCACCGAGGAGCAAGGTGAGATTCACGTGGCCCAAGGCAAAGTGATCGGAGGAGGGTCGTCCATCAACGGTCAGGCAATGCAGCGAGGATTACCCGAGGATTTTGACTCTTGGTCTTCTCTCGGCAACGATGAATGGTCTTATGCCAAGGTACTGCCTTATTTTAGAAAATCGGAGCATGATCTCGACATTCGGGATGATTTCCATGGAACGGAAGGACCAATGCCGGTGAGGCGCCGTCAGTCAGGTCCCTGGCCCGACATCCAGAAGGCCTTCCACGCCGCCTGTTTGCAGGCAGGTTTCGGCTCAACCGAGGATACCAATGGCGCAAACCCCTCTGGCGTTGGTGTGCCTCCTTCGAACAATCTGGACGGCGTGAGAATGAGCGCGGCTATTACTCATCTCAATCCGGTGCGCCATCGTCTCAACCTTACGGTGAGGGGAGGCGTTTTCGTCAGAAAGATCTTGATCAAGGATTTAAGGGCCGTCGGTGTGGAAGCCGAAAGCGGGGGTGAGGTTTTCAACGTCGAGGCGGACCGTGTTGTGCTGAGCGCCGGGGCTATCAAATCGCCCCAACTGCTCATGCTATCGGGCATCGGCCCCGTGGACCAACTCCAGCATTTTGGGATACCCGTGGTTGATGAGCTCCCCGGAGTAGGACAGAGCCTATGGAACCACCTCAGCGCCCAGATTACCTTTAAAGTCAAAGATCGAATCACCCTGGCCGGGGGTGACGACGCGGTGCATTTCGTTTTGCATTACACCTCCGAAGGGTCGAGCGCCATCAACGACATGGTGCTGAGGACCGCCCCTGTCGTCGACGAGCGGGAGGAGCGCAACCCCGGTGTACGGACCAAGTACCTAACCGGTGACGTCCCGCCTGACCGGGCGGCACGAATCTCGTGTTCTCTAGGGTTGCCAGACGGCTCCGGATACGTCAGGTTGGCATCTCCCGACCCTGGAATACAACCCTCCTTTAACTACCGTTATCTCCAGCATCCAAACGACATTCGACGTGTGAGGGAAGGTGTGCGATTGGCGACTAGACTTCTGGAATCCGAATCCTATAAAGACGTGGCCGATCACCGGATCCACCCAACGGATGATGTTCTGGCCGACGACGACGCTTTGGACCTCTGGATACGCCAAACCGTGGGAACAGCCAGGCACGTGTCCGGGACCTGCAAGATGGGACCTGATTCAGACACTATGGCGGTGGTTGATCAATACTGCAGGGTTAAGGGAATACAAGGGTTATGGGTAGTTGACGCGTCGGTGATGCCACGAGTCCCGAGGTCAGGTGGCGCCCATGCCACAGTTGTCATGATAGGGGAGCGTGTCGCAGACTGGATTCCTTCGGGTTAACCCAGCTTTGTAGATTGCCATTTTTACCCCAATCAACGAACAAAAGATCGCGGCCAAAAGAAAGATCGAATAATGACGAATCTCAAGGAAGACCTTGAGCAAATTGACCGGTTCGCGGAGGCCAGGATCAAGGAGGCAAACATGCCGGGCTTGGTCATCGCGATTACCGATCGGGGAACGCCAGCCAAGACTAGTGAGATCATAAAGACCGAGCCCACATCTAACCCATCCCCGATCCAATTTATCTGGGGATAAAGAAATACCCGTTGATTCCCAGCGCCAAGCCAGGCGCTCCCAAACATGCGCCGGCGCCAGCGTAATCGTTGTCTAGCCCCGCGTTGGGCGAAGCGTAGGTGAACAGATGCGCGGACTCTCCATTCACGATGATGGTCTGCTCAGGTACCGAAAAAAACGGTTGTTCGAGGCCATCGCCTAAGGCGACGACGACGCCCTGATCGGTTAGCGTGCTCATTAGCACGCCAATATCAAATCCGTTTTCAACAGTCCCTGACGGCGTTCTTTCGTTGGAGATTCTGCGCCCGACTGACCGCCGCAGGCTGCCAGTAGCGATCGGGGCGGTTCGGCAGCTAACGAGAACCGCCGTCGGCGTCTCCTCCTCCGTAAACCAACGGGTGCTGAGAGCTTAGTCTATCCCGTCTAGGAGATCCGGCTCGCGCTCGCCTGGAGCGCTGGGCGGGGAAAGGCGAACAAAGTAGGCAGTGGCAAAGGCAAGGCGGCGCAGCTCTGAGGGCAGACTGACCAAAAAACTCTCCGGTGGGATTTGAGTTCGATGGGCAAGTAGGGCCTTGCGTTGGATTTCACTATAGTCGCGGACATCTAGGGCCACGGTAGCCGTTTCAGGACCAGGACCACGGGGACCGCGGGTCCTTCGCCCGACCCAGTCCATGTCAAATCCCGCAGCGATGAACCTGGGCATCAATTTTTCCCAGGCGCGGTCGTCGATCTGCGCTATACCGTACAGCTTTTGCGCCTTCCACGGCCGCCCTGCCTGAGGAAATGCTTCTGCATCGCCAGAGGCCTGGAATGCCTCGACGCTTACCTCATGACACATGACATGGTCTGGGTGAGGGTACATTCCCCCGGGCGGCTCGGTGACGATGACCTTCGGCCGAAGCTCTCGGATTATCCGGACCAATTTGCCCGTCGCCTCAAATCGTTCGGCATTTACAAACGCCTCAGGGTGCTGATTGGCCGGCGTCCCCGCCATCCCCGAATCCCTGTAGCCGAGCATCCGGAGTTCAGCCACACCGAGAATCGCACAAGCGTCCTTCACTTCCTGCGCCCGGAGTTCTTGCAACCTCGGTACATCCGCCACCGGGTCCAGGTTGGAATCTCGAATCTCACCTTCCTCGCCCCCGGTGCAGATCACCACCGCGGTACGCACATTTCGCGCACTGTAATAGGCGAGCATGCCGCCAGTTGATGTGCTTTCATCGTCAGGGTGTGGACGGACTGCTAGTAGGGTTACGGGTTGACTGCCGAATTCAACTTGGGGAATTGTTTCTGCCATCAGGCTCCCTACTAGAAGGACTTCAATAATGGACTTCTGCTGTACAGTTTAGCGAGTTTAGAGTTAGCGAGTTTAGCGGACCAATTTAGGAATAGCGGCGGACTTTGCGAGAGCATGATGGTAGTGACCGAACGCTTCATAGAACTCAGGCATCGTATTAGCAAGCAGTCCCAGGACGCGATCGGTGGAGATCGGGAATGACTGAGCTCTGGGCCTTAATCGCTTCGGAAAAGCCTTAGAGTTTAACAGGCTACGGATGAATGGGGTGTAGGGGTGTGTAGAAGGCCGTGGAATCGGAGGCAATCCACCGCACCCACTCGGGTTCGATCGCAATCGTGCGGCCGTCCACGTTTTGAAAGCCGCGACCGAGTGCCTGCCTCGGGAGCCGATAGCGGCTTTCCCAGTTCACGACGGTCATTTCGTCTACCCAACAGCTGCACCAACATTTACCTGCCTCAACTCTTTCTCGACCCCGGCCATCCTGATAAACTGACACGACTCGTAGAGATTGAACGATAGCGAAGGGGTCAGTTCGATGGCCGATAGCCCGCCATGGGAAGACGATATCCACGATTTACGAATCGCCATGCACCGCTTGGGGATCGGAGAATTCGATGACGCTTGGCTGGCCAGGTTCGCCAACGAGTTAGACGCTTTGTTGGCTATGGGCTCCAAATTGGATGAATTGGACCTGACGCAAGAAGAACCGTCCCATATCTACCTCATCCCCCAAAGCAACGCCTAACGAGGTTGATCGAAATGGCCACACAGGACTTAACCAGGCTCTCGATTGCCGAAGTATCGGAGTTGATACGGACCTCCCAAGTTTCGCCGTTGGACCTGGTCGATGCTACTCTGGCCAGAATTGACGAACTTGACGGCAACATTAACTCGTACATTACGGTGATGTCCGATCGGGCGAGAACCTCGGCTGTCGAGGCGGAGAGAATGGTCCGGGCCGGGGAATACCTCGGGCCGTTGCACGGCGTGCCAATTGGGTTGAAAGACATCATTGCCACAAAAGATGTTCGTACCACGTGCGGCTCAAAGGTGCTTACGGATTGGGTCCCAGACCAAGATGCGACAGTGACTCAAAGGCTGAGTGCAGCGGGCGCCGTGATTGTGGGAAAGCAGCACTGTTACGAGTTCGCCTGTGCCCCACCAAATCCGCTTTACGGTCCGACGAGGAATCCTTGGAATACCGGGCGGGACACCGGGGGGTCCAGCTCGGGCACCGGTGCAGCCATCGCATCGTATATGTGCTACGGCGGCATCGGCTCGGACACCGGTGGGTCAATTCGCAATCCCGCAGGCGTTTGTGGCGTGGTCGGGTTGAAACAGACGTATGGACGAGCCAGCCGCTCTGGAGTGTTCCCGCTCGCCTGGTCGTTAGACCATGCGGGTCCCATGGCTAGAACAGTGGAAGACGCTGCGATCATTCTCCAGGCGATAGCAGGCAAAGACGAACGCGACCCGACGACCGTCGACCTACCGGTTCCTGATTACCGGAGCGCGTTGACCGGCGACGTTCGTGGGCTACGGGCCGGAGTCCCAGTAAATCTTTTCTTTGACGGGGTAGAACCAGAGGTTGAAGCCTCGGTGAGAATCGCGATAAACGCGTTGGAAGGGGCCGGGGTCCAGTTGGAGGAAGTAACGATCCCTTACAGTGATTATATCCTGCCGGCGTGGTGGACTATCTTCTCGGCCGAAACAGCGGCCGTCCACTCGCCTCTGATCAAATCCAAAGCAGAAGACTATGCGCAACCTGTTTTGGATACAGTGGGACCGGGCTCTTTCATCACCAGCATGGCTCTACTCAAGGCTCAACAGACGAGAAGCTTAATTACCCGTGGCATGAACGAGTTATTTCAGCGAGTAGACGTACTTCTCACGCCCGCCGTCCCCATGGTCGCTTGGCCAATCGCTGGCGAAGGAATGCGCCAGCTAGGAAACACCGTAGTGGAGGCTTACAACAAGCTGATCTTCACTACAGCTCCCTTCAATCTGACCGGCCATCCAGCGATATCGGTTCCGTGCGGCTTGAATTCTGAAGGCCTGCCTATCGGTCTTCAGATTGCCGGTCGGGGATTCGATGAAGAAACTGTCCTACGCGTGGCGCACGCGTATGAGCAACTAGCTCCACCTCCCAGGCTATAAAAGGGGCTCCCGGTGGCCTCAACATCTGATCTTCATACCGTTTTCGATTTTTCGAGCTCTCTAGGCGACTTCCCTTCCACCGCCCACCAGGCCAGTGTTTGAAAACAATGTGGAAAGTACTTGCCACTGCTTGACCGCCCAGGTCATCCTAGCGGCCCGGGAGACCCACGGTTGGGAACACCTTTGTCGAGTCTGGTTATTTGAATTGAGGGAACGGTGATCGCCAATGACATTCCCCGGGCCATCCTCGTCTGGTTATTTGAATTGAGGGAACGGTGATCGCCAATGACATTCCCCGGGCCATCCTCGTCTGCGGCGCGGTGGCTGGAGCCGGCGATTTTTTCGGTGGTTCGGAAAGGACGTGGCACATCAGGGAACGGGATTTTTTGTCACGGAGCTTCGGGTTGTGAGCCGGTCCCAACGCCGGGCCAACAAAGTGTAGACCGTAGGCGCGAATGGGATACTTCTCATTATTCCTTCCAACGACCTGTAGACCCAGGTAACGGGGCGCGCCGGATAGACTTGATGGCCCGATGAGTACTTTCGTGCACCCTGGAGGTAGACTTCTGTGTTGCGGCTCTGGAAGATTCTCTGCCGGACCTTGGTCCAATCGAACTCAGAACTGACCTTTTCCATCTCGAAGCCTACCGATTCCAAGGCCGCGAAACATTCCGGGTACATCGCTCGATATTGAGCCAGGGTCGCCGAATGCTTTAACGGGGCGCGCGGATCCCGTACCCTGGGATCAGCATGAGAACGCGAAACTGAACGGATGAGAACGCGAGTACTTCGAGTTCGGGACCTAATAGCCACCCTAAATCCGTTTCGCCAACCAGAATGCGAGGAAGTGGGATAGAAGGGGCCATCGGTTCTAATTCGTCGAGCGCCTGCGTGACGAAAACATACCGCCACTCATCATCGTAGCGACGGCTGTGAAAAATCCTGTTGTATTGGCTGCAGTGCTGGTCCAGCAAAAGCCCTGTGATTTGGAATTGCTTTTCAGCTCGATACGCGCGGTTTAATGCCGGTCCGTAGAAATACGGAACCCCGTTAAGAAGGTAGTGTTGGAACCCTCATGTGTGAGAACAGACCTGAGCGCGATCGAGCGACCCGCGACCCTGTGCAAAAGGTCACGAAAAAATTCGCATTGATACATCACGATGTATTGGCGATTATGGTCGTTGGTCGGCAAGGTTACGTTGTGTATAAGGACGGTATCCGAGAACACAATTGTTGAGAAGGTTCCGTGCTCATGAAGATTTAGGCTGGCGATGATTTCGAATAAGTCGTCTATGCGATGTGGCTCATTCTCGACCATTTCTTCGAACCCCAGCACGTCAATGTACAGCAGGTAGTGTTCCTCCATCGTTTCGTCCATGCGATAGACTCCCTCTAACCCAGCTTGCGGGTATGCGGTTGTTCAGGCTGCGGACGCCTACATTCATTGCTTGAAAATATTGTCCGAGTGGAATTGAAGATATTCTGCTTGTTGAGGTAAAAAGTCTCCTACGTTCAAATTCGGGTCGATGTTCCATGCTGTCAAAATGTCATCGCCTATCTTACGAGATACCAGTATCGAACCATTCGCGCGGAAACTGATGTATCCATTATCAAACAGGTGGTCTACATGTGGGGACAAAAGCAATCAATTGTGGCCATCTGAATTTTTCAGAGGAACTAGAAAGACGCCAGGGTTTTATGTGACTTGCTCTTAAGTGTTTTAGTGCTGAGACCCCGGTGATTCGGCACTTCGTTTCTATCAACCTGACTCGTGACGACGGTCCTTTTGAGAGGCACCGTTAGGTATATGTCGGGAGGGGCGAAGACTGAGGTCTGACAACGACAGCCAATGAAGGACTACGGTGGTTGGTGGACCAGGTGACCAAGAGGTCGACACGAGGCGCCGCTG
Source organism: Dehalococcoidia bacterium (assembly GCA_965247605.1). Classification (GTDB taxonomy): domain Bacteria; phylum Chloroflexota; class Dehalococcoidia; order Lucifugimonadales; family UBA3495; genus VXOI01. Next base: position 270,353 of record CBDFHM010000011.1, read on the forward strand.
GGTGGGTGTATCTATAGTTGTGGATGTGGTCGGGGTGAGAGGATTCGAACCTCCGGCCTCTACGTCCCGAACGTAGCGCGCTAGCCACTGCGCTACACCCCGATCCAAGGCCATTATACTCCAAGAATAGCTCCGGTGGACCAATTAACAGGCCCGCCAAGGACGCTCGTTGTGAGCGATCCAAGGCGGGCCTTTCCGCTACTGTATTGTATCCACCGGGACATCCGATGGAAGCGCGCCCTTGGCGCTTGCGCTGGTGCTACTGGTTTAACATCTCCAGTGTTTTTTCGCGCAGCACCTCTTCGTTTAGGGCGCCGGTCCAGTTGTTGAATATCTCGCCGTTGCCGTCGATGAAGACTGTGCTGGGCATGCCCAGGACCCGATAATCGGGTATCACGCTGGCGTCTTGGGTGGACCCGGCTGGGTAGGTGACGCCCAGTTCTTGCAACAGTTTTTGAGCATCTTCCTGAGTGCCCAGTCCGGTGAACTGGCCGAGGTCGACTCCCAACAACAATACCCGGTCGCTGAACTCTTCGTAGAACTTCTGCAGGTCGGGCATTTCGGCGCGGCACGGCGGGCACAGTCCGGCCCAGAAGTTGAGCACTATCGGTTGGGTCCCCAGCAACTGGCTTAACGCCACCTGATCGCTGCCGACTGCTTCCTGCCCTTGGAACAGGTTGATCGTGAAATCAGGCGCTTGGTCCTCGGACCTGGAGTTGGAAACCGTATCTCCAGAAGGAGCGCTGGCGTTAGGAGCGCTGGTGGCGGAAGGGCCGCCGGTGGCGGTAGGAACGCCGGTGCCCGCAGGAGCGCCGCTGCCGCTGGACCCGCTGCTGCCGCAAGCCACCAGGACGATGGCAATCAGAGCCAAAGCGGGCATCAAGAATCGTCGTTTTGGCCTTAGCCGGGTCCAACGCTGGGGCTTGGCGCGCGGAGTACGTTCTGCCGTCGACTCTGCAACAAGGTGTGCTTCCATAAATAAACGGTCCTCCTTCAACGGGAACAGCTGGCAAGCTATAGCCGAAGCTGAATTCAGAAAATTAGATGTGAGTGCTGGCCCAACGGTTCGTCACTTCCATTTAGTAATATTTGGGCCCAATCGTTCAAGCGGCTTGGCCCGGGGAATCATAGACAAATACGGTAGCGGCTCGCCTTTGGTTTCGCGGAGCGAAGGATATATCGCACATTCAGATCGGTGAATGCCGTTCGGAGCGGCTGCCAAGTTAGGCGTGAGGGCTGGTATCTGGAGAGATTAGGCCGAGGGTGCGGCTGCCGCCAGATTCTTGAGGTTCTCTTGGAATACGTGGAACCGCTCCAGCACACGGGTTAGCCTCGAGAGCCATTCGTCGCCCAGTCGCCGCAACGGCATCTGTATCTGGTTGTTGCCAACCTGTACCGAAGGCCCCAGGGCCCGCTGCAACGGAACTCGCGCGCCGCCCACCGGCACCCGCAGCGACAGCACGATGGCGTCGCCGCCCTTGATCACCGAATTCACCCCTGCCGATGCCGCCAGCGCCCGGACGTCGGCCACCACCAATAGGTTTTCCACCTCGTCTGGCAGAGGTCCGAAACGGTCGCGAAGCTCATCTCGGATTTCTGGAATGTCGCTGCGCGAGGCGAGTTTCGCCAGGCGTTGGTAGACGGCTAGTCTGGTGGGCAAATGTTCGACGTAGCTCTCAGGGATACCGGCCGCTAGAGGCAAATCCATCCTGGGCAACTCGGCAGGGACCGGTTCTTGGTCGGCGCTTGGGTCGCCCTGCTCCTGTTCCAACTCCCGCACTGCTTCTTGCAACAGCTGGGTGTAGAGGTCCAACCCTACGTCCTGAATGTGGCCGCTCTGGTTGGAGCCCAGTATGTTCCCGGCACCCCGTATTTCCAGGTCGCGCATCGCGATTCGGAACCCAGAACCCAGGTCCGACGCCTCAAGAATGGCTTCCAGGCGCTGCTCGGCGGCTTCCGTTACACGGCGTCCCCGGGGGGCCAACAGGTAGGCGTAAGCCCGGTGTTCGCCGCGACCGACCCGGCCCCGCAACTGGTAGAGCTGGGCCAACCCGAACCGGTCGGCCCGCTCCACGATAAGGGTGTTGACGTTGGGCATGTCCAAGCCCGACTCGATAATCGTGGTACAGACCAAGACATCGGCTTCGCCGTCGCCGAAGTCCACCATCACGTCTTCCAACTCGGACTCTGCCATTTGGCCGTGAGCGATCATGACTCGGGCTTGGGGCACGAGCTCCGAAAGCTCAGCCGCCGTTTGATGGATGGTCTTGACCCGATTGTGGAGATAAAAGACCTGCCCACCCCGTTCCAACTCCCGCAGAATCGCTTCTTTGATCACGTCCTCCGAATACTCGGAGACGAACGTCTTGACCGGCAGCCGGGCTTCCGGGGCAGAGGCCATGGTGCTGAGATCGCGGATTCCAGAGAGGGCCATGTTCAAGGTACGCGGGATAGGAGTGGCGCTAAGGGTCAAAACGTCGACCTGTTTGCGGAGTTGCTTAAAACGCTCTTTGTGGCTAACCCCGAAGCGCTGTTCCTCATCGACTACGGCGAGACCCAGGTTTTTGAATTCCACGTCTTTCTGCAACAGCCGGTGGGTGCCGATAACGATATCGATGCTCCCACCCTTGAGGCCTTCGATCACTTCCTGTTGCTCTTTGGGTGTGCGAAACCGGCTCAATACCTCGACACGGACCGGGAAGGGACTGAGTCGTTCGCTGAAAGTGGCGTAGTGTTGTTGGGCGAGAACGGTGGTGGGCACCAGCAGGCCCACCTGCATCCCGTCGTTTACGGTCTTGAAGGCGGCACGCAGGGCAACTTCCGTTTTACCGTAGCCCACATCGCCGCAAATCAACCGGTCCATCGGCCGGGTTTGCTCCATGTCGGCCTTGACGTCGTTTATCGCTTGGGACTGGTCCGGCGTTTCGACAAAAGGGAACGAGTCTTCCAACTCCTGTTGCCAGACCGTATCGGCGCTAAAGTCGTGCCCCTTGGCGACCTGCCTGGCGGCATTTAGCCGGATCAGTTCTTGGGCCATCTCGCGAGTGGCCCCCTTTACGCGTTGTTTGATGCGCGCCCACTCTGCGGTGCTGAGTCGCGTGAGGTTGGGTGAATGGTCTTGGGCGCCCAGATACCCACTGACCCGGTCCAGATGGTCGGTGGGGACGTAGAGCTTGTCGTTGTCGGCGTACTCCAGTATCAGGTACTCTTTCTCTTCGCCGTTATCTCCGATCTGGGTGGTGCCGGCGAAGCGGGCCACGCCGTGGTCTATATGGACTACAAACGTCCCAGGGACCAAGTCGGCGAGGAGGACCTCGGGCCCGTGTTCCGCCCTACGCGGGCGGTACCGGCGTTCCTTAACCGTGCCGAACAGCTCTGCGTCAGTCAGCAGCTCGATTCTGGTCACTCCATCGGGTTTGGCAGTGCCATTTGCCGTGGAAGAATGAGGAATCTCCATGATCCAACCGTCGCGCAGAGAACCGGAAAGGATACAGACTTGGCCCGGACCAGGCGCCTCGTCCAGGCTGTCGAGCAGCGCCGTACTCACTTGTTCCTGCTCCAGCACCTCGGCAACGCGCCGGGCGTGCTGGGTGACCGCGACGACAGCGTGGTTCTCTTCCTGTCGGCGGCGGAGATCGGCCGCCAGTTGGTCCATCCGCCCGTAGTATGGAGTGGCGGGCTCGAATAAATGGTCCTCTTCTTCGCTGACCCAAGTTTGCAGTTCTACACAAGCCACTGCGCTCAACCGGGCGGAGAACTCTTCCCAACCCATGTAGGGCGATGGAAAGTTGGCTGGCAACTCCCCCCTTTCTTCCCGCGCCGCCCGCATCCGGTCGAACCGCTCCTCCAGTTCCAGCGCCTCGGCCTCAACCCTGCCGGAACGCTCCAAGACGACGCGCCCGCTGGGGCCCAGGAACTCCAGCAGGTGGGAATGGTTGACCAACCCGTTATAGAAGGACAGAGTTTCCAGGTTGGGCGACGATGCCAGGGTCTGCAACTCGTCCTGCATACGGTCTTTGACTTCGGAGTTGCAGCGGCTGTAGTCCAACCCGGCGATCCGAGAAGCCACGATGTCCGGATCAGCCAGGTTTGGCAGCTGCTCCCGAGCGGGGATCAGTTGCACCTCGTTGGCCGTTCGCACCGAGCGTTGGGTGAATGGGTCAAAGGCTCTAATCGTGTCGATTTCATCGTCAAATAGCTCGATTCTTACCGGCAGGTCGGCATCGGCCGGAAACACGTCGAGGATGCCGCCGCGGTGACTGAACGAACCCGGCGATTCCACCACCGGTTCATTGCGGTAGCCTAAGTCCAACCACTGGGCCAGTAGGTCGTTGATGCGGACCCGGTCTCCCACGCGCCAAACACTGGGGGCGCCGGTCTTGGGAAAGCAGCCAGCCATGATATCGGGTGGCAACGTGTAGAGCAGCGCCGACCCAATTGAGGAGACGATCAACGGGGATTCTTCAACGTCGGCAGTATCGCCTCGGTTTCGGGATAAAGCCAGGCTCGCCAGTGCGGCCAGGCGTTGGTTGCTGGTATTCGAGTCGACTGCCAACCGCTCGAAGGGCAAAACCTCCGGTTCCGGAAGCAGTTGCACCGGTTGGTCTTCACCCAGATAGGTCAACAACTGGTCGTGGAGACGGCGGGCGTCCTCCGGGCGTGGGGTAAGCACCAGCAGCGGACCCTGTCGGCGGCGCCAGAGGGACGCGATGAACGTCGGCCTGGCCCCCTGACGGACCGTCACTTTGGCCGAATGGGTAGCCGTGACCGCCGCCTCGATGTTGCGGCTGTACTCTGGGTGCCGTTCCACGATGTCCAGAAGTCCCCTCAACGCCATTAGGCCAGTAACCTCCATCTGCTATCTAGTTGCCGTGTCTACCTATTGTCTCTACCGATGGACACGGCCAAAAAGAGGTTGGCCGCAAACCAACCTCTCAGACATATTCTATTGGTTGGGTGTTGGGGTTACAAGGAGTGACCGGCACCGGGTGGGCTGTTATCCGGAACTGAACGACAGTTGAAGCGGAAGGCGGAAAATCCCCCCAACCTCCCTTTACGAAAGTGGGGCTATTATCGCGTCTTTCTCAACGCGCATTAGTCTCCCCCTTCGTAAAGGGGGATTAAGAGGGATTTTCCCCATGTTATAATTATGGCCGGTGTCTGGCGGGCGTGGCCCGCCGTGTTTTTTCTTCCGGAGTGCCTTTCTCCATGGCTAGAACCGGCCAACGCCCTGGCACATCTCCCACCCATCACCCCGACTCAGCCGCCCTGCAATACCAACGTATTGTGGTCAAAGCTGGCACAGGCATTTTGACCGATACCGCAGGAGCAACCGGGCTCAACCTGGCTGTCTTGGAAAACTTGGTGCGCCAACTGTGTCAGTTGCATCAAGCGCCTTGCGAGGTCTTGTTGGTAACTTCGGGGGCCATCGCGGCGGGCCGGGCCGCGCTTGGTGGGGACTACCGGCAACTCGGCCGAGATATCCCCTCCCGGCAGGTAATGGCTGCTGTCGGCCAAAGCCGACTGATGCAGACCTATCAAGAGATGTTCGCTGTCTATGGTGTCCAAGTAGCCCAGACGCTGCTCACCACTTCTGACCTCTCCCACCGGCAGTCCTACCTGAACGTGCGCAACACCCTGGAACGGCTTCTCGAGCTCAGGGTCGTGCCTGTGTTAAACGAGAACGACGTGGTCGCCGTGGACGAGATCGGCGAGGTGTTCGGCGACAACGACCGCTTGTCGGCGTTGGTTGCCAACCTGGTAGATGCCGACCTGTTATTGATACTGACCGATATAGACGGTCTCTACACCGCCGACCCACGAACGGATACCTCAGCGACCCTGATAGAGTACGTTGACCAAGTAGACGCCAATATCGAGGCTGCGGCAGGGCAGGAGCTCCAGCCGTGGGCCAGGGGTGGAATGCCGACCAAACTGGAAGCGGCCAGGTTGGTCACCACCTCGGGCATCCCCATGGTCATGTGCCACGGTCTGGCCGAGGACGCGGTCCTGAAAGCCGCTCGCGGCGAGTCGGTCGGGACCTTCTTCCGTCCCGCTGGCGAGAAGCTGGAGGCGAGAAAACGGTGGATGTTGGCGGATGTATCCAGGCACGGACAGGTCACGGTAGATGACGGGGCCGTCAAAGCCTTGTTGCAGGACCACCGTAGTCTGTTGCCGGCCGGCATCCAAGGGGTCCGGGGGGAATTCCAACGCGGCGATGCAATCTACGTTGTAGACCAGGCTGGCAAGCGCATCGCCTGCGGAATCGCCAACTACGACGCCAGAGACATCGCCAAAATCAAGGGACTCCGATCCGGCCACATTGAAGAGACGTTGGGTTATCACTACGGACAGGAAATGGTCCACCGCAACAATCTCGTCCTGCTGTAAACTGAGCCGAACAGCCTCCATGTACCTGGCGTGCTGTCGGTCGGGCTTTTCCGGTGAGGAACATGACCACCAAAACCATCGAAGACTTGGTTAAACAGGGTCAGGCGGCCCGAGCCGCTGCTCGCCAAGTCGCCAAATTGTCCACCCAGGTCAAAAACAGCGTCTTGTTGAACCTGGCGGATTATTTGGTAAACGACCCAGGCCCAGTGTTGGCGGCCAACAAAGAAGACTACGCTGGGGCCAAGTCCGACGGGCTCGACGAGTCCATGCTGGACCGGTTGCTGTTGACCCCCGACCGGCTCAAAGCGGTGGCCGACGACCTGCGAAAAGTGGCCGAACTCCCGGACCCGGTGGGGGAATCTCTTGAGATGAACACCCTACCCAACGGACTGATCGCTGGCCGCCGACGGGTGCCCCTTGGGGTGGTGGCCAGTATTTATGAAAGCCGGCCGAATGTCACCATCGACATATTCGGACTCTGCCTCAAATCCGGCAATGTCTGCATCCTGCGAGGTGGGCGAGAGACAATCCGCTCGAACTCGGCGTTGGTCGAGGTGATTCGCCGGGCATTGGCCGACGCGGAAGTGACCCAAGACGCGGTGCAATTCGTGGACAACCCCAACCGTAAACTGGTCGACGCCCTGCTTAAGATGAACGACTACATCGACTTGGTTATACCCAGAGGAGGGTCCGGCCTAGTCAAGTTTGTTGCCGAGAACGCGACGATGGCCGCCGTCACCGGCGGAATTGGTGTTTGTCATACCTACGTCGACCGGTCGGCCGATTTGGACAAGGCCACCAAGGTGGTACACAACGCCAAGGTCAGAAGGCCCTCTATCTGCAACGCTCTGGACACTCTGCTGGTTCACTCGGCGGTTGCCGCCAAGGGGTTGCCCCGCATCGCGGAGGAATTGACCTCGTCCGGCGTGGAGTTGCACTGTGACCGCAGGGCGCTCAGTATCCTGGGGCCCGCCGCGACCGGTAACGTGATCCCGGCCCAAGAGGACGATTGGGGTAAAGAGTTCCTGTCGCTGACGGCCGCCGTAAAGGTGGTCGATTCTCTGGATGATGCGTTGCAACATATCGAGACCTACGGATCAGGCCACTCCGAAGCGGTAATCACCGAAGACTACTCCGTAGCCATGCGGTTTCTAGACGAGGTAGATGCGGCGGCAGTCTATGTGAACGCCAGCACCCAATTCACCGACGGCGCTCAGTTCGGTCTGGGCGCGGAAGTTGGCATCAGCACCCAGAAGTTCCACGCCCGAGGCCCCATGGGTCTGCGAGAGTTGACCTCGTACAAGTGGGTGATCATGGGTAACGGGCACATAAGGCCATAGGGGAGGAGTCAGGCGGTGGCGGAATTTACATTCGAACGCGAAGTGCGCACTCCAAGCTCCGAGGCCTATACGATCATGGAGGCCGACCGTCCGGTGGGCCGGGTCGATATCCATTTCACCGCCGAGATGGTGCATGTGGCTTTGGCGGTGGACGAGAGCCTAACTCAGGAAACGATTCAGGAAATTATGGACGCTGTTGACGAGGATATCGTTGACGCGGTCGGTATCTCCCGTGGCAACTTCGTAGTTCACGTGTTTCAGGGACGGGAAACCGGTGTTTTCAGCGACGACGACTTTAACGAAAACGGTCACGAGCACTAAGCGGGCCCAGCCGAATGGGACTATTGTGGCTCTTGGCCCCCGCCCAGCAAACGGACCAAATGGCTAGCCTGAGGACGGTCGTCAGGGGTGGTGCTGCGATGCTCGAATGTTACTGACCCGTTGGCATCCACGATAAAATCTCCGCCCAATTGCTTCCAGTCGCTACTCTTGTGGCCGTACTTCTGATCGTATTTCCTGCCAGCGGCAAAATGTTTCAGGTAGGCCCAGACGGTCCCCGCCGAGAATATTCGCCGCCAACTTCCAGACCCTAAACCGTAAGCGTCGTAGGTCGTTCGCTCTGGGTCGGATAGAACGGGGAACGGCAGCTGCATTAGGTCTGCCAACTGGGTAACCCTTTCCGATGGCTCGAACGACACGGCTATCACTTCTCCTCCCACGCCTTGGATGTTGGGGTATTGCTGGCGCAACTGCGCCAGATGCTCCCTTCAGGGCACTCAAGCGAAATGCCGAAGAAACACCAGCAACACCTTTTGGCCTCGGTACTCGCTCAACGAAAGCCGGTGGCCCTCGGAATCCGTAAGCGTGAAATCCGGCGCTGGCTGTCCCAACAATGAACCCGTTTGTGTCGCCTTTCTAGCTGTCATTGCCGGCCCTCGGTATGACCGTCCTCTAGCTCCGCGGGGAGCGGATGGCGCGGTAGTCTATTGGATTCCAGAGCAGTAGCTCCTATAATTCTAAGCGCCCCACCATGGTAATAGACGCCCACTGTCACATCGTCCCCCCCTCATTCCGCCAAAAGCGCTCGGAGTTGGCGGCCGCCGACGCCACGGTTGCAGCCCTATTCTCCCGTCCCGACTCTCGCTTGGCCACCGCCGAGGAATTGGTAGAAGCCATGGACCGCGACGGGGTTGACCGGTCGGTGGTGATGGGCTTGGGCTGGACCGACCGGCAGATCGCCGCCGAAGCCAACGACTACCTGATTCAAGCGGCCTTGAACTACCCGGAACGGTTGACCGGCTTCTGCTCGGTAAACCCGGCTTGGGGGAAGGCGGCGCTGAAAGAGGTGGAGCGTTGCGCCGCCGCCGGCTTGAAAGGAATAGGCGAACTCCATCCAGACAGCCAAGGCATCGACATCGCCGATAAGAAATCCATGGCGCCGGTGATGGACCTAGCCCGGTCCCTGGAACTGCCGGTGCTGGTCCATTCGTCGGAACCGGTGGGGCACCAGTATCCCGGTAAGGGGAATACGACCCCGGAAAAGCTATACCGGCTAATCACAAACTTCCCCGACAACACTATCATTTGTGCCCACTGGGGAGGGGGACTCCCTTTCTACGCTCTCATGCCCGAGGTGCCGAAAGCCTTGGACAACGTTTATTTCGATTCCGCCGCTTCGCCGTTTTTGTATAGTCCTGAAGTTTTCACTCGAGTCGCCGAGCTGGCGGGAGTAGAGAAGGTGCTGTTCGCCAGCGACTTCCCTCTCATGGAACCAGCCCGTCCGCTCAAGCAGGTGGAAGGCTTGGACATGCCGTCTGAAGACAAGCAACGGATATTGGGAGAGAACGCTGCCCGCGTTTTGGGACTCTAAAAGTGGGATTCTAGTGCTGGGGCGCTGAGGCCGAGCAAGCCGCGTGCAAGACTTCGTTACGTTGCCCGACTACCTGAAGGATGGCTTGGACCTGGTTTTGGTCGGCTTGAATCCCTCGCAATATTCCGCAGACGTGGGACATTACTTCGCCAACCCACGCAACCGGTTCTGGACTGCCTTCAACCTTTCAGGACTAGTGGACCGGGAGTTCACTCCTGAGGACGACGCTGACCTGCTCGGCCTCGGCATCGGACTGACCGACGTGGTGAAGCGTCCCACGCCCCAGGGTTCGGGCCTGAAAGCAGACGATTACCGTCGATGGGCGCCGGTACTGAGAAAAAAATTGTTGGAGCACCAGCCTCGGTTGGTCTGTTTCCAAGGCTTGATGGCCTACAAAGCCTATCTCAGGTACGGCGAAGGCGTCAGTGAAAGTCCGGAACTCGGTCTGCAGGGCCGTAATATCGGAGACTCGCAGGTGTTCGTTGTCCCCAACCCCAGCCCAGCTAACGCGAAATTTTCAGTCGACGACCTGGCATCCTGGTACCGGCGGCTAAATGAGTTGCGAAAAAAGGTTGTCCGGTGACTGCGCCTGGCGAAACGGTCCGCACCTTCATCGCCACAGCAATTTCGACTGAGGCCAAACGGGTGTTGGAGGAGGCGGCGGGGCGGCTGCGGCGAGATATTCCTCAGGGCGTGGGGTGGGTCAAACCGGAAGGTCTTCATCTGACTCTGAAGTTCCTGGGCAACATCCGTCCCGAATTGGTCGACCGTGTTTTCGACAGCCTTGCTGTTCCGACCGCCATGTCCGCACCCTTTCAACTGGGTCTGTCGGGCCGACTGGGCATGTTCCCCAACCCGCGGCGGCCAAGGGTTTTGTGGGCTGGCATTGACGGAGATCTGGAGGCGCTGTCCGCGCTGCAGGAGGCCGTCGAGGAGGCAATGATAAATTTGGGATTTGCGCCGGAAGAACGGCCTTACTCGCCCCACCTCACCCTGGGGCGAGTGAGACGGGGCGTTTCCGATGCGGCGCTTGCCAAGATTTCCAGTAGAGTAACCGCCGCACCACAGCCGGTAGCCCAGCCGTGGCGGGTGGATTCGGTGCATCTGTTCCGGACCCTTCTGAAGCCTTCCGGTTCGGTTCATACCGTGCTTGGTTCCGTGGTCCTGGGCGCCCCCAACGCCGGTACGGGCCCGTTCTAGCCGGCATCGCCGATGGACAGGACGACCACCCATATCAAGCCTCACCCGCCTTTCGATTTCGGCCTGACAGCCAGCTACGGCACCTACTTCCAGGGCCGCTACGGCACGGATAGCATGGAAGACGGCGCCCACCGTAGGCTACTGGGCCTGGGAGACAAGCTGGTACTGGCGTCGGTCCGGTCCGTGGGCACCACCGCCGCTCCCGAGTTGGCGCTGGAGCTACAAGGGGACAGGCTAACGCCGGATGACGCCGAGCGTGCCTCCAACATGGTGGCCTGGCTGTTGGGCACAGACCAAGATTTGGCGCCTTTCTACGCCCTGGCCGGGACCGACCCAGTGATGTCCAAAGTCGTGGAACGATACTTCGGGCTGCACCTTCCCCACACCGGCACTATTTTTGAGGCGTTGGTGCTCGGCGTGTTGGGGCAGCAGATTGCCACCAACGTGGCCCGGATAATTCGCACGCTGATCATCGAAAGCTTCGGCCCCAAAGCCGAGTTCGATGGCGAGACCTATTACGCGTTTCCTCGGCCCGAAGCCATTTGGGCGTCCTCTCCAGAGGTCTTGCGGACGATGAAACTGACCCAGCGTAAGTCCGAATACGTCCACGGAATCGCTGGAGCGGCGCTGGATAGGGCGGTCGGACTGGAGGCTCTGGTTAAGCGGCCCGATGATGAGATTGTGGAGCGGTTAACGGCGCTGCGGGGCGTGGGCCAGTGGACCGCCCAATGGGCCCTCATCCGAGCGGTCGGCCGCTCCGATGCTCTACCCTTGGGGGACCTGGCCCTGCGGCGAGTGGTTTCGTGGCTGTTCTTCGACGGCGCAGAGGTAACCGACGCCCAAGTGGAGGAACTGGCACGGCGTTGGTCCCCCTACCGCACGTTTGCCACGGTCTATCTCTTTACAGCGCTGCGGGGTGGAATGGTGTGAGTCACCAGATTGGGGGGTGGCCTTACGGCTGAACGTTGAGTACTTCTTCGCGGCCGCGAACCAATTGTGTCCAAGTGAGGCCGGCGTCGTCACTGCGGTATAGGATGTAGCCGTCGGTCTCGGCGTACACGACACTTGGGTCTGATGGAGCGAAAACGATGTCCCGTATCGCCAACGGATTCTCCATGACTACCTGAGCCGTTTGTAAACCGTCGGTCGATCGCCGCAATTGATTAAATGCTCCAAAGACCACCAGATTGGAGTCCAACGGCGAAACTGCGATGGGGCCGTTAACTTGAAGGTTGGGTGTCTCGCTCCAAGTCCTCCCGCCGTCTCGCGACACCCAGCCGTGGTAAACGTCGCCTTCATTGGCATAGATCACCTGGCCGTCGGCCGAAATATCGAAGTTATTTATTAGCTTGTTGCGCATCGAAGGGCCAACTAATTCCCAATCGCTCCCCATGTTAGTTCCGCGCATGAAGCCTAGGTTTACGGTCGGGTCGTTGTAACCCATCCCGAAAGTGACCAATTGAGTGGGGTCTTGGGGCACGACCCTTATTATCCAATAACCATTGAGATGGCCGTCCTCAGTTGCATCCACCCGAGTCCAGTTTTCACCTGCGTCTTCGGTGCGGTAGATTCCACCGGGATAGTAGGTATCTGAACCAGGACCGGTGAAGGAGGGGAAGCCGCCCTCGAGGCCAGCGATCGCAACATCGGGGTTGTTGGGGTCTATTCGAATCGAGGTTACCCGCGAGGTCTCAAAGCCGCAGTTCAGCACCTTCCAGGAAATTCCGCCGTCAATGCTCCTGTACACACCGGAATCTACGCCGGGGCCGATGATCGGGCCCGGTGACCCCAACGTGGCAGCCATGACCACGTCCGGGTTGCTGGCGGAAATGTCGATGTCCCAAATTTCCGAGTAGCCCCAGCCTTCTGACTTTAAACCGGCGCGGTAACGGCTCCATGACTCACCGCCGTCGGTGCTCCACAGGAAGCCGTTGCGCTCCGTGCCTAGGACTACAGTATTGGCATCGGCCGGATGGACTGTGAGCGACTGGAAAACGCTGTCGTTGTCCTGCGGTAAGTCCGGCTCCGAGGGACCCGACACAATTGGCGCGGTGTAGTCTTCCCGGCAGGCATCGACCACCGGCGCCGGGGTCGATGTCGCCGCTGGCAACACGGTAGGCGTTGGGACTGCGGTGGCGGTTGGCCCGGCGGATGGAGTCGGGTCCGGGACAGTCGTGGAAGTCGGTTGGGGTTCCGCAGCTTGGCTGGGTGCCCGAGTGGGCGTCGGTGCCGCCTCTGGAACGGCAGGCAGTGTCGGCTGTGTTGGTTCTCGCACGACTGACGACGGAGGTATCGTTGGCTCAAGCGCCGGTTCCGCAGGGGGCGCCGAGGTCGGAACGACGGATGGGGCCGCAGTCGACGCAGGCGATGGCGTAGTAGTTGATGCCGTGTTTGGAACTGAGTCCTGTTGGCAGGCCACCAGTGCCAGCACGCCGACCGCCAACGCGATGATTGCTTCCCATTTAAATCTCATGAAGATATTTTCCGGGAAGGAGTTTCTTAAAGCTAGTACTCAGTCAACCTAATTGTTGGCAGGATAGAGGTGGTGACGCTTGACTCGGGCGTCCACAGTGGAGAATCTCCAGTCAATGGTTGCTCCGGCTTGGTTTCGTTCTGCCTCCAGGGCCGCGATCTCGCCACTCAAAGTCTCTTCATCGGCAATACGCCGGCGCAGGACTCGCCTGGCCAAGACACTGAACTCGATCTCTGCCATGTTGAGCCAACTACCGTGCTTGGGAGTGTAGTGAAACTCCAAGCGTTTGCGTATTCGCCTAGCCTCCTTGGGCTCGAAGGTTTCGTAGAGGGAAGCTGGTTTGTGGGTGTTGAGGTTGTCCAGCACCACCCGGATCTTCTCGGACGCTGGGTAAGCTTCATCGGCCAGCCACCGCATCTGCTGAGCGAAGTCCACCATGGTACGACGTTCGGTCACTGCCACATGCCTCCAGCCCGCCAGGGGCTCGCACAGCATGAACAGGTTTCGGGTGCCATTGCGCTGGTACTCGTAATCGTATCGCTCCCGTCGTGCCAGCTTGGGCGGGATCGGAGACCTCTTTTCCGCCAGCAACTGCTTGGAGGTCTCGTCGAAACAGACCACCGGGCGCTCTGGGTCATAGGGTTCCGCGTAAAGGTCCAGCACATCCTCCATACACGCCACAAACTCGGCGCTCACCTGGGGAATACACCACTCCTTCTTCTGCCACGGCTTGAGACTGTTTTTTTCAACCGCTTGCGAATTCCCTCGTGGGACATGGAGGGCGCCAGCCCCAACTCCACCACCTTGTTTGCCAGGAGCCGCAGGGTCCAGTGGTCATGGCCTGGAGGGGCCTCGCTGCACGCCAGGGCAATCAGGTGCGCTTCCCCCCGCTCATCCAGTTTGGTCGGATGTCCTGGCCGAGGATCTTCCTCCAAGGCCCGCTTCAGTCCTCCCTCCAGGTACCGCCGCTTGGTACGGCACACCGTACCCGCAGACGTGTCCAGCGCCTCCACGATGCGCATCACCCCCCAGCCCGTATCTGCCTTTAGCAGAATACGGGCCCGGGCAACCTTTCGCGCTGGGCTCTTTCCCCCGCGAATCAGTCGTTCCAACTGGTCTCGTTCTTCCCTTTCCAACCGGACCACATACCGATCTCGTCCCATGGCTGCCACCCTCCTACGTCAACACTCCTAAAAAAGGGTGGCAACCTTAGACGTTTTCTTAAACAATTACCAAAACCGAGTTGACTGAGTACTAGGGAAATGCTTGACAGGCGGTGCGAGGTTGACTTTCAGCGGCGAAAATCCCCCTTTGGCCAAGGGGGGAACACCGGTCCTATTTCGCAAAGGGGGAAATACTGGCTCATTTACGCGAAGGGGGAAATAATCGCCCCCTTTCGCAAAGGGGGGTTGGGAGGATTTCCGTCATCACCTCCAACACTCAGGAGGCGCGCCTCGAACCTCCGAGATTACTTGAACATCTTGAGGAGGGAGGCGGGGTTCCGGGACTTGGACACCTGCTTCACCAGTTTTTGGGTTTGTTTGAACTGGTTTAGCAGTTGGTTAATGTCTTGGGGGGTGGTTCCGCTGCCCCGGGAAATGCGGCGGCGGCGGCTGCCGTTGATGAGCTCGGGATGGTGGCGTTCGTCCGGGGTCATCGAGCGGATAATGGCTTCGATACGTTCAATTCGGCCGTCCTCTAACTCACCCGCCGGCAGTTTGTTGGCCATCTGGCCCATGCCGGGGATCATTTCCATAATCTGGCTCAGGGACCCCATCTTCTTGACGCTCTGGAGCTGGCCCAGAAAATCCGCCAAGTCGAAGCTGGCCTGACGGAACTTTCGTTCCATCTCCTTGGCCTGCTCGTCGTCCACCGCGTCCTGAGCTTTCTCGATCAGGGTCAGGACGTCCCCCATTCCCAGAATGCGTGAGGCGAGGCGGTCGGGGTGGAAGGCTTCCAGTCCGTCGGGCCTCTCGCCGACGCCGATGTACTTGATGGGCACGCTGGTGACCCTGGTGATGGAGAGCGCTGCCCCGCCCCGGGCGTCGCCGTCCATCTTGCTCATGATCAGTCCGGTTAGCTGGACCCGCTCATGGAACCCCTCGGCGGTGTTGACCGCGTCCTGCCCGGTCATAGCGTCGACCACCAAGAGTATTTCGTTGGGGGAGGTGGCCTTCTTGATCTCCGCCAGTTCCTTCATCAAGTCGTCGTCGATCTGCAACCGGCCGCCGGTGTCGATGATGGCCCAGTTAACGCCGAGCTGTTGCGCCCGTTCCAGGCCCGCCTTGGCCACCTTGACCGCGGTCGACGATTTGGGGTCTTCGGAATAGACCGGAACATCCAGTTGACGCCCCAGGGTTTCCAGTTGTTGGATCGCCGCAGGACGGCGCAGATCCGCGGCGATTAGCAGCGATCGGTGGCCTTGGCGCCGCAGGTCCAGCGCCAATTTGGCGGCGGTGGTTGTCT
Source organism: Dehalococcoidia bacterium (assembly GCA_965247605.1). Lineage (GTDB taxonomy): Bacteria > Chloroflexota > Dehalococcoidia > Lucifugimonadales > UBA3495 > VXOI01. The sequence goes on from CBDFHM010000011.1 coordinate 286,092, forward strand.
TTCCAGAACCCTGAAGACCGACCAACATTATTGCAGTGACCGGCTGGCTGGACAGCGTCAGGGCGTGGCTGCCGCCGCCCAGCAACGACGTCAACTCTTCATGGACGATTTTAACGACCTGCTGGCCGGGGGAGAGGCTTCCCAGCACGTCCGAACCTTGGGCCCGTTCCTTGACGGTGGCCACGAAGTCGCGCGCCACGCGGAAGTTTACGTCGGCTTCCAGTAGCGACCGGCGCACTTCGCCCAATGCGTCGTCGATGTCTTTGTCGCTCAGCCTGCCCTTGCTGGAGAGTTTGTTCAGGATGCCGGTCAACCGGCCTGTGAGGTTCTCAAACATTTCTGTGCCTTGCTGACTTTAGGTTAGGATCGGATCTCGAGTTCGTGCATGGTGAGCTTGTCGAACCATATTTTCAGCGGAGTAACCCTTCGCCGGGCTCAGGGCGAACGGGGATTGTACTGTGCCGCCTACTTGGATTGTAGGTTCGCCGTCTGAACGGGTCAAGGAAGTGCACCCAGCATTGGTAATAACGTTACTCCCAACGGAAGAGCCGCACTGCGATGAAGAAGCTGACCGCCATCCAGACCGCCAATCCGGCGACTTCGCCCCATTGAGACCACAACACCTCTCCGTCGACGGCGACGGCCCGCAAGGCGTCTGACAAAAAGCTCAACGGCAGGAAGTCGGCGACGGCTCCCAGGCCGCTGGGCAGGGCGTCCCTGGGGAAAAACACGCCGGAGAGAAACATCATCGGCAGGGCAATTATGTTGGCCAGGGGGGCAGCCACTTCTTCGCTTCTGGCCCACCCCGAAATAGCGAAGCCCAGGCTGATGAATACTGTTCCTCCGATCAAGGCCAGTACCAGAATCGCCCATAGACTGCCGACAAGCTTCACATCGAAAAATATAACGGCGACCCCAACCAAGACCAGCGTTTGCAGGAGGGACACCACCAGCCGTGTGGTTACTTGTGCAAACAAAAAGCTGGCAGGCCTCGCCGGTGTGGCCAACAAGCGACGCAGTATCCCGCAGTTCTTCATCTGGACGAAGGTGAAAGCTACGCTGAAGAGACTCATTTGCATGATGGACATGCCGATAATTCCGGGCAGCAAAAAATCGATGAACCTGAGGTTCCGGCTATTTACGGGCCGGGCATCGATCCGAAACCTGTTGGAGACATCGGCATCGGCAAATGTCATTTCGTCCAGTACCTGTTGGACTATCGTTTGGCCGGCCTGGGCTTCCTGGGCCTGGCCTTGGTTGTAAAGGATGGTCACTTCCCGTTGGCCGGGTAGGTCTGTTGCGCCGAAACCGGGACCGATTATCAAGACCAAGTCCCGGTCCCCGTCCAGAAGCGCCTCCCTCTCCTCAGCCTCCGTGGTGTCGTCGGAAATATCGAAGGTCTCTAGCCCCCTGATATTCGCCAGGAGTCCCCGCGATGTGTCGTTCCCCGCACGGTCAACCACGCCCAAGTCGACGCCGCCGAAGGAACCGAAGTCCAAGATGCCGAAGACCGAGATCAATATCAGCGGAAGAAAAAATGTCCAGAGAATGGCTTGACGGTCGCGGAGCCAGATCTTCATCGAGGCCAGAGTCAAGCTTAAAGTGGGGTTGGTGCGTACCCAGTTATTGAACGTCATTCGTCGCGTAGCGCCCGCCCGGTAAGGTCCAAGAACACGTCCTCCAGATTGGCCAGCTTTTCCACTCGCTCCTTCTGGAATCCTTTATCCAGCAGTGACTCGATCAGTGTATCGGGCGGGTCCATGGCCACGATCTTTCCGTGGTCCATGATGGCCACCCTGTCGCATAGCTCCTCGGCCTCTTCCATGTAGTGGGTGGTCAGCACCACTGTCCTGCCTTCATCCTTAAAGCGCCTGACCAATTCCCACATGTGACGCCTGGCTTGCGGGTCCAGACCGGTGGTCGGTTCGTCTAAGAAGAGCACCAACGGGTCGTTGACCAGGGTCGTCGCGATGGAAAACCGTTGCTTCTGTCCCCCGGACAGCTCCCTAAACCTGGCTTTGGCCCGGTCGTTCAACTGCACATCACGAAGAAGCTCCATCGGGTCGATCCTCCGGCCGTAGAGGCTCGCATGTTGTCCCGGCAAAGTGGACCTCTACCCGCTCCGGCGCATCCTTCAGCTCGTACTCCTCGATGGACGGGTGGCCGGCGGGGCACACCGTGGCCTGCTCCCCTGTGACGTCGATCTGAAAGTCCGCGGCGGTGAGCGGCGGTGATCCGTCACCCTCTCCTTCGTGCGAGTTCCCCGGCGCCGACCCCGCCACCGGGCTCACCAGTTCCGTTCCCCGGCGCGAGGCTTCGAAGGCATTGCGGCCCGACCCATACGCCGTGTCGGCGAAGAGCTCGTCCGGTCGGACCTTCCGCTCCGCGAGCCCGTCAACGACCGGCACGCTCACGTCGGTGTCGCTCCCACTCGAGGGGGTCACCTCCACGTGGGTGATGAGCTGGGTGGCGTTCTCCTCGTGGCAGGTCTCCGCCACCTGCACCTCGTACCCCTTCCCCTTGTGGCCGCTGTAGGTCACATCCGGGTCGTGGGGCGATTGCAGCGAGTCGGCGGACAGCTGCTTCGGGTCCTTCAAGGCCACGGGCACCTTGCATTCCCCAGCATCGTCGTCATCGTCCCTGGGGCGCCCGTCCTGGTGTTTGCCCACATGGCACTGCTCCCGCAGCAGCCGCTCCAGCAGCCGGTACTCCTCCAGCTGGGCAGCAGTCGTGCCATGGAACCGGTCCACCAGCCGGTAGAGGTCCCGGGCACAGACCGAAAGGCGTCGCCGACCCTCCCCCGTGCGGGCGTCCTCGTAGTGGGTCGCCTCGTCTTCTTCCTTCAAATAGCGCCCTAGGAGGCCCTCCGGAACCCCAGGGCGAAGCTCTGGGTGCTCCCAGCGCAAGGCCCGCAGGAACAACCGCATCGTCTCACAGAACAGGCCCAGCCGGGTGAGTGTGGCGATGTTGCTCATGATGTGGGTGGAGTCCAGCCGTTGCTTTCCGGTGCGTATGCCCAGCGCCTGGATGATCCGGTCCGTGGTCTCCTGGAAAGCCAGCCGGCCACCGTCGTGCTGCATCAGGCGAACTCGGAAGTTGTGGAGGGTCTTCTGGGGCAGGTGGGTCTCCTCGATGTCTAGCCGCAGGGCGTGGTGCCAGAGCAGGTTGAACTCTAGTTGTTCCAGAGCTTCATCGTCGGTGAGGTTGAACATCTCTTTGAGGAGGTGGACCCCGAGGACGGTCTGCACCGCCCGGTTGGGACGGCCGTTGTCCACGCAGTACATGGGAGCAAAGCGCTCCTCGTCAATCAGGGGGAGCGCCTCGTTTCGGAAAACCTCGGCCCAACTTCTCTCCAGGCGCTTAGCCTTCTTCGGCGTCACCAGGAACTGGGACTGCCAGAGGCTCTCTTGCGGGTCTCGTATTCGGAACATCCTCCCCTCCCTCGGCCAGGCGCAGCGCCCACGACCTTTTATTACATTATCCCCACCTTGCCCCAGGCTGGCGAGGGGTTTTTACGAACAAATCAAGCTTAGCCGGTCGAAAAAGGCCGAGGACTGCAACTGGATGCCAATGATGTCTTTGACGCCGCGAGGGTTTTTACGAACGTCCACGCCATTGATAAAAGCGGTACCCCGGTCCGGAGCGCGCATACCCTCCAGGATTTCCACCGTGGTGGTCTTGCCCGCTCCGTTAGGGCCCAGAATGCCGAACACCTCACCGGTATCGACGGAAAAAGACACACCATCGACCGCAATGAGCTCGCCGTAGGCTTTGTGGAGGTCGTCGACCTCGATTATTTTGCCGTTAATTGGCCCGGTAGTTCTCAATATTCTATGTATCTCTCCCAATTCATCTCTCTAGGAGTGCCGTCCCATTATAGGGGCATGCCCAAGGGCGGCCGTGATCCTTGACCGCAGGGTGCTTGTGCTAAAATTATGGCGCCAGGGGCGACGGGTTCATTGCCCGGTGGTCGCGATTGATGGTGCAAAAATGGTGCGGCGGAGGTGTCATTCAGCGGTGCGCGTTCCTGATGGTCCGCTGAGTCTTCCCCATGATACCCCTCAAACTTAGCCTCAATAACTTCATTTGCTATAGGGAAAACGTCCCCACGCTGGACTTTGCTGGAATCCACGTCGCCTGCCTGTGCGGGGCCAACGGTAACGGCAAATCGGCACTGCTGGACGGCATCACTTGGGCCCTGTGGGGAAAGGCCCGCGGGAAGACCCACGACGACCTAATATCTTACGGCGCTGACGAGTGCCGCGTCGAACTGGACTTCTCCTCCCGCGACCAAGACTACCGCGTCATCCGCAGCCACGCCCGTGCGGGGAAGCGGCGGCGCGGGCCCTCAGACCTGCAACTGATGCTGCTTAACAGAAACAACGGGGGCGACCCCGTGCCCCTGACCGGCAACATGATGCGCGAGACTCAGGCCCAGATCGAAAAAACTGTCGGTATGGACTACGAGACTTTCGTCAACTCAGCCTTCTTGGTACAAGGCAGGGCCGACGAATTCACCAACCGCACCCCGGCAGAACGTAAGGCGGTGCTGAGCAAGATACTGGGCCTGGAAACCTATGACCGCCTGCAAGCGCGCGCCAAGGAACGAGCCGACCAGACAAAGTCCTCCTCCCTAGCTGTTCAGTCGAGCACCGAGCGCATGCGCTTCGAGCTGGAGCAATTGGGCACGCCGGCGGCGGAACTGGCGAAGGTGGAGGAAGAGCTGGAGTACCTGGAGTTCGAGTTGGCGAGCCACAAAACCAAGACCACCGAGCTCCGAGACCAGCTGGCGGAACTGCGGCGGCATCAAACCCAACAAAAAGAAATCCGCGATCGCTTGGAAACGTTGTCCCAGGAGTTAGCAGGCCTGGATACTGCAGAGAAAGCTGCCAAGACCCAAATCGCTGAATTCGAGGTGTTGTTGGCGCAGACGGAGACCGTTCGCCAGGGAGCGGCCAAGCTGGCCGCAGCCCGCCTCAGCTTCGAGGGACTGGAACGGAATCGGGGAGAGTACGAGGCCCTGGAACGGGAGAGAACCACTCTTCGAGGAACGATCGAGGTCCGTCGGACCCGGCTGGAGTCGGAGCTTGAAGAGCTGCGGAAGAATATCAACGTTCGTCTGGCCCCCAAAGCTCAAGACCTGGACAAGTGGGAAGCCGAGCTGCTATCAGTACGAGCCGAAGAGGCCAGCCTGGAAGGTCAAGAACGGCAGATCATCGAGTCACGGGAACGCATGACCGCGCTGTCCAATCAGATGGGCCAGTTGGAAAGTTCCATTGAGCGTTTTACCAATGAAGGCAAAGAACTAGCCAGCAAGCTGGAGATGTTGAGGAACGCGACCGACGGCGACGCAGTCTGCCCCCTTTGCCAAACCCCTCTGAGCGAGGACGGTTGCGGCCGCCTCGATGAATCTTACAATCATGAGATTGAAGCCAAACGCCAAGACTACCGGCAAACCTCGGCCCGGTTGTCCGAATTGCAGACCCAAGGCACGGAGTTGGAAACCCAGTTGCCGCGACGGGAGCAGGAGCTTGCCGAAGCCCAGACCCGACGCCGGGTAAGGCTAAACGAATTGGAAACTCTCATCGTCGAATCACGTTTGGCTGGCGAGGAATTGCACAAATCTGTGGCCCGGTCGGAGGGTTTGAAAAAGTCGATCGGTGACGGCAGTTTCGCTGCTGACGAAACCGTACAGTTGACTAATCTGGAAGCACGTATTTTGGAGCTTGGCTACGATGACCAAGCCCGCCAAAGCAGCTACCAAGAAGCCCAGGAACTAGAGGGGTTCGCCATACAAGAGCGCCTATTGGACCAAGCGGAAACCGGCCTGCCCGGCGCCCGTGAAGCCTTGGCCCAGAACGCGGAGATGATGCTGCGACGTGTCGAAGAGACGGACCAACTGCGCCGGTCGTTGGCCGACGGAGAGGCGGCGGTGACAAGACTTCCCGAGTTGGAGGCTGGCCTGCTGGTCCAAGAAGAAAAGGAAGCCGCCGTTGCTGCTCAGGTCCAAGGGGCCAGGGGCCGCCAAGGTTACATGCAAGGCCAGGTGGAGCGCAAAGAAACGCTAACGCGTGACCTGGAAACCGAATCGCGACGCTTAGCCGAGATACTGGACGAGCAATCGGTCTATCAAGAGTTGACCACCGCCTTCGGCCGGCAGGGAGTCCAAGCGATGCTAATCGAAACGGTTGTGCCCCGGTTGGAGGAAGAGGCCAACACCCTATTGGGGCGCTTGACTGACAACCGCATGAACGTGAAGCTGGAAACCCTCAGGGAGCGGGCCTCCGGGCAGGGTGAGCCACGTGAAACCCTGGAGATACAAGTAAGCGACGAACTGGGTCCCCGCAGCTACGAGATGTACAGCGGCGGCGAGGCCTTCCGGGTCAACCTGGCCCTGCGTATCGCTCTCTCCCGGGTGTTGGCCCAGCGGATGGGCGCCCCGTTGCCGACCCTCTTCATCGATGAAGGGTTCGGCACTCAGGATGCCGTGGGGCGGGAACGCATCTTGGACGTGATCAGCGTAATCGGCACCCAATTCGAGAAAGTGATTGTCATATCTCACTTGGACGATCTCAAAGAGGCCTTCCCGGTCCGAATTGAGGTCCAAAAGGACAGTAACGGCTCAACTTTCTGGCTGAATTAAATGATTTTGCTTGGCCGATTGTGCAGCTACCATTCTTTAAACGAAAGGTCTTTAAACGGCAGGAACCCATGACCTCGATTCCGGACAACAACGTTCAGGTCAGATTGGCTGGACCGGAACACGTGAATATCTTGGTCGACTTCAATCTGGCGATGGCACTGGAGACCGAAAAGCTGGAGTTGGACGCAGGCGTGGTCCGTTCGGGTGTAGACGCGGTTCTGACCAGGAAAGACATGGGGTTCTACGTTGTCGCCGAGTACACCGGCCGTACTGTGGGCGGACTGCTGATCACCTACGAATGGAGCGACTGGCGGAACGCCTTTTTCTGGTGGATACAGAGCGTCTACGTGGTGCCGACCTACCGGAAGCTTGGCGTGTACCGGTCAATGCACCGCTATGTTACTCTGGAAGCCAGGCGTGGTGGGGCTTGTGGCCTGCGTCTGTACGTCGATAAAGAAAATGAGGTAGCCCAGCAGGTGTATGCCAGTATGCGAATGCGTGAAGCCCGCTACAACATGTTTGAAATCGAGTTCGATCTTAGGCCCGAAAGCGGCCAGGAGTAAGCCAATGTTGCCCGACAATGTCCGGGAGTTTACGACCAACAATCACCAGGGCGTGTTGAGCTGTTTCAGACGAAACGGCGCAACGCAAATGAGCATCGTTACCTGCGGCGCCTATCAGGACGGGGTTGCTTTCACGACTACAGCCGACCGGGCCAAACTGGGCAACCTTAAACGCGATCCCCGTTGCTCTTTGATGGTCTCACAACCCGACTGGTGGGGCTATGTGGTGCTGGAAGGCAAGGCCCGGATTCTCTCTCCGGGAATCACCGATTCAGACGAACTCCGCCTGGCGCTACGGGACGTTTTCCGCACCGCCTCTGGGTCGGAACACTCCAACTGGGAAGAATACGACCAAGCCATGGCCCAAGACCGCCGCTCGGCGGTCATAGTAGTCCCCGACCACATCTACGGCACGGCGATGTAGAGATCGATTGTCCCCATTAGGTCCAACCACCAGTTGGGGCGAACCCTTCCGGGGGGCGAGGATCATATCCTAGGTAATGGATCGCGAATTTGATCTTCGCTTTGTCGATCCTCTCCATACACGAAGTGGCGCACTTCCTCGATACGATAAGTCCGTCTCCGAACAAGAATCGCCGCGCTTGGAGTGTCGTTATGTGTCTTGCGACCGAGATTTCTTCGGCCGAGAAGTTGCGGTGACGACGAGTTCCGCGACGTTCCATACCAGCTTCTGACTCGTCGTCAGGTCTACGCTCGATCTTTAACAGAGTGGAAGGAGAGATGGGAAAAAATAAGTGAGGGAACTGAATGCGGCCGTTTCCCACCATTCTTTCACTGGGCGCAGGTATCCTGAAACTGGATTATCCGACGTGTACAAGGGAAGGTTTGCCGGCGCCGAACCGATTCTCCAAGGCGCCCCTACCAATAAGTTTGCAAATCCCTGAGTTTCACCGAGCAGGAAGGTGATCGATTTCGCGGAATCGCTTTCCCCGTACCCGAAGACTTCAGGATGATCTCCAGCTTCCTCCCATCCTTTCCAAATTTTCGCTGCTTCCTCTTTACCGCGTGACCCAACGAGTTGTTCCCAAATAGAGTCTCGAACCTCCGCAGTGACCGAACCTACAAGAATTCTGTTCCAATCGCGGTAGTAACGAGTCCGCAATCTCAAAGCCGCGACAAACCTGGCAAGGTTATTTTCTTCTTCGTGATCCAGACGTTCGATCGCGGCGGGTTGAGATTTCAGTTTGCTGAGTATCGGCGAGGTTATAGCCTCAAGATTCGACAGCCACCCCTCAGTCGAAATTGTCAGGTCATCGACCTCAATGTCGTTGAAATGCTTCTCTGCAGCTACGTTATCAGTGGACGTGCGGAACTCCTTTTCATCGTTCTCCAAATCGACTACTCGGAGATTTCCGTCCAGCCCGACGAATGATCTGAGGTACATGCGAGGCACGTAGTGTTGGCGTTTGACATCGGTTGGAGCAAGTATAGGTTCGTCCCAATATCGAATTTGATCTTCCATCGGCATTTCAACTGATTAGTGAATGGGGTTCGACCGGTTCTACCGCTGGCACCTGGGGCAGTAGTAGGTGCCTCGGCCACGGACTCGGGTAGCGGCCATGTTAGTGCCGCAGTTGGGACACTGGGCTTTGGTGTCCCTGGGGTGGGTCCAAGCCGTGATGGCCACCGGCGGGTCGGGCCAGTGCTGGTCGCGAGCCCGGTCATAGACGCCAAACGCCGCAGTCAACGCCGCGACTATCGCTTCTCGCAGCCGGGCCACCTCGTCCACCGATAGCGCCGACGCCGGCCGCTCCGGGTGTATTCCTGCCAGAAAGAGGGATTCGTCGGCGTACAGGTTCCCCAGCCCTGAGGCGATCGATTGATCCAGCAGCAGGGCTTTGATCGGCGCGTTGCGGCCGGCCAACGATTCGGCCAATTGCTCGGTGGTGAAATCGTCCGTCAGCGGCTCCGGGCTCAAGCTGGGCAACACATCCGCCGGGTCGTCCACCAACCACATCTTGCCGAACTTGCGGACGTCGACAAATCGCAGCTCTCGGCCGTCGTCCAATGGAAAAGAGTGGCGGGTCATCGGGTCCGGCTCCCGGCTTTGCGAGTGGACTTGTAGCCGGCCGGTCATGCCTAGATGGACGATGAATGTGGCCGGACCGCCGCCTGAGAGCGGAAAAATCAGGTACTTGGCCTGCCGGTCCACGCCAATAATGGCCCGCCCGGCGAGCCCCGCCGCGAATTCAGCAGCCGAGGGATGCTTCACCGTCTTGTCCCACCCCACGTTGGCGGCCGTGACGGTGCGACCGGGCAGTTCGGCCCGGACCAGGCTGCGGCGTACGTTCTCTACTTCAGGAAGTTCAGGCATGCGTTTGTGAGTCCTGGGTGTGGATATTTTCTACTAGCCCGAGTATCGACCTACGGTCGGTAGCCGTTCGCGGTAACGACCTGCACGCAAATTATAACCTGCGTTTCATACCAGGGCGCGAACTTGTCCGCGCTTAAGAGCCGCCGCGAGAAAAACAAGCTGAATTCCGATCCCGACAATCGGGACATGCAGTTGAGTGCCAACGTGACAATGACAAAAGGAGCCCCATTTCCCAACTTGGCGTTCAGCCTGAGAAACATGGCTTATAATGTGCGAAGTTACGACCGGACACGCTAAGGTTGACGCCGCGAATTGACAAGGGGGGAAAATGCCAGATCCAGATAACATCACAGATGTCCTAGTTATCGGTGGTGGTCTCTCGGGGGCGGCCCTTACCTGGAGTCTGTGCCAGGCCGGCATCAAGGTGGTCTGCCTGGAGCAAGGGGGCTGGGTTGACCCCTCAGACTACCCCACCAAGAACCTTGACTATGAGGTCCATCGCCAGAGCGACTGGAGCCCCGACCCCAACTTACGGAAGCTGCCCCAAGACTACCCGGTAAACAACCTTGAGTCGGATATGGTTCCCGTGATGTTCAACGCCGTGGGCGGTAGCACGATTCACTGGGGCGGGCACTCTCCCAGGTTACATCCGTCCGATTTCAGGGTTCGCACGCTGGATGGAGTGGCGGATGACTGGCCGGTAAGCTATCAGGAGCTTGAGCCCTATTACGACGTCAGCGACCGGATAATGGGGTTATCAGGACTCAACGGAGACCCGGCCAATCCTCCCAGGCCGGAATTGCCCATGCCCCCATTGGGCATAGGCACCTTCGGGGAGACTCTCGTCAAGGGATTTGAAAAGCTGGGTTGGAGCTGGTGGAGCTCGGAGAACGCTATTGCGTCGGTGCCCTACGACGGGCGCGGAAGCTGTAACTACTGTGGGCCCTGTGACCTGGGGTGTATCCCCAAGGCCAAGGCCAGCGCGGACATTACTTATTGGCCCAAGGCCATCCAGAAGGGAGCTATTCTAAAGACCAACGTACGCGTGAGAGAGATCACTGTAAACAAAGAAGGGCGGGCCCAAGGCGCCATCTTCTATGATTCGAATGGTGTGGTCCATGAGCAAAAGGCCCAAGTGGTGGTGATGGCCTGCAACGGAATCGGGACGCCACGGTTGCTGCTGAACTCCAAGTCCAGCCTCTTTCCCAATGGTCTGGCCAACAGCAGCGGGCTCGTGGGGAAGAACTTGATGTTTCATCCGTCTGCCTTGGTCACCGGGATTTTCGAGGAGGAGCTGGATACCCAGAAAGGCCCTCATCACACCACCATACGCAGCCACGAGTTCTACGAGACCGACCTTAACAGGGGCTTTGTCAGGGGCTACAGCTTGCTGGGCGCCAGAGGATTTTCCGGGCCTGTGTCGATAGCCAACGGAGGACCAGCGGGCGGCAGGGTTCCGTGGGGCTCTCAGCATCACCAGGCGTTCAAGGAAAGATTCGCCCACAACGCTAACATCGTCGTCCTATGCGAGGACTTGCCCGAGGAACATAATCAGGTTGTCCTTGACCCGGAGCTTACCGATAGCAGCGGCATCCCCATTCCCAGAGTGAAGTACAGGATTAGTGAGAACAGCTACAAAATACTGGACCATGGTATCGCGAAAGCCAAAGAGGTAATGGACGCCGCGGGAGCCCAAAAGGGGACAATAGAGAGCAAAGTCCACGCCGAGGCCTGGCATCTCATGGGCACTGCCCGCATGGGCCCCGATCCAGAGACTTCCGTGGTGGACCGGTGGGGCGCGGCCCACGATGTGCCCAATCTGTTCGTCGTAGACGGCAGCCTCTTCGTCACGTCTGCCGGTATCAACCCGACTCCCACAATTCAGGCCTTGGCCCTGCGAACGGCCGACTACCTGAAGAGTGAGGGCCGACGACTGGTGACGGGGCAGAAGGCGTAGGGCTACCGTACCGGGACTCCGCCTGAGGTAAATGGAGGGTACTATGCCACAAGGGAACCGAGTATTTATCGAATCCCAGGAAGATTTACTCAGGGAAGTGATAAATCGTTTAGTGCCGGCGGAGGACGAGTTCCCCGCTGCTGGGGATCTGGGATTAGTGTCTTATATTGATACGGTGGTCGCGGAATCGGGTGCTTTGAAGAGTCTCTTTCTCGCGGGTCTAGCCCATATAGAGATCACAGCTTCTGGAACCATGGGCAAGGACTTTGGGAGCCTCTCGCCGGGGGAGAGAGACCAGGTGCTTACCCTGGTGGAGGAGGGGCAGCCAGACTTCTTCAACGCTCTGGTCCAACACACCTACGATGGTTATTACACCAACCCCACTATCCTGCCTCTGATTGGTCACGAAGGGCGTCCTCCCCAGCCCTTGGGTTACCCTATGAAGCCCTTCGACACGAAGCTGCTGGATAATGTCCGAAAACGGAGTCCGCTATACAAGCAGGTGTAGCACGCTTGATCCGCTACACATCGTGCGGGTAGGCCAGAAGCGACGGCCCTCCCTGGCCTGGTCTTTTGACGAGTGAGTGTCGAAACGGTAGGTTTGTCTCAGCAGGGAGAGCGCCGCATTTGCGGATGCTAGGCACGCTACGTATACTAGGCGCACCGATGACACAGAGGTTGTCCCAATGAATTTCTTGCCGCTGCCAGGCACGCCAATGGAGGAGTTGGACACTCCTTGTCTTATTATTGACCTGCCCACCTTCGAGGCAAACATCGCTAAGCTCCACGGCTTTTTCGAACAGCAGGTCTGCAAGGTTAGTCCCACCGTCAAATCCCACAAATGCCCGGATGTCGCGCACCGTCAACTCGCCGCTGGCGGGGGCACCGGCGCTATCTGTGTTGCCAAGGTGGGCGAGGCAGAGATATTTGCCCAGTCTGGTTTCGAGCGTATCCGCATCATAAACCAGGTGGTCGGGCGTACCAAAGTGCGGCGGCTGATGCCCCTGGCCCGCTATGCGGACCTGACGGTCATCGTGGACGACGGTGACAACGTTGTCGAACTCTCCCAAGCTGCCGAGGCCTTTGGCGCCACTCTGAACTGCTTGGTGGAAATCAACGTCGGCCTGAACCGGTGCGGGGTGGAGCCGGGGAAACCGACCCTGGAGTTGGCCCAGCAGGTAGCGCGGTCGCCCGGACTTCGCTTCGCTGGTTTGCTGGGATATGAGGGGGGCATGCAGGTCCCCGACTTTGAGGAAAGGAAAACGGAGACACGAATACGCATCCAGCGCTTGTTGGACACCAAAGAGGTGGTGGAGAGGGGCGGCCTTCCGGTGGAAATCGTGAGCGCGGGAGGCACCTCGACCTGGAACATTACGGGGGTCATGGACGGAGTGACGGAGGTGAATCCAGGGAGCTACGTCTTCATGGACACCCACTTCCGCTACTGTCCCGATTTCGATATCTCTTTGAAGGTGCTCTCCACGGTGATCAGCAAGCCTCGGGCGGGGACGGCCATTATTGACTGTGGCCACCACGGTATTGGACTGACCCCGGCCCCCTCTGGCGACCTGCCGGGCTTTAACGGGCTCCCCGAGGTAGAGTCGCCCCGAGGCGCCAAGGTGAACCGCCTCAACGCCGAACACGGCGTCTTGGACCTGGAGGATGAGGAGGCGAACAAGCTACGAGCCGGTGACAAGATTGCGCTGTTGCCCGCTTCCGCCGACGCCGCCGCCAACCTGCACGACTACTTCTTCGGCGTACGCGACGGCATGTTGGAGACGGTGTGGCCCATCGCGGCGCGGGGCGCAATCAAGTAACGGAGGACCGTTGGCGTTTGGGCCCGCCCCTATCTCAGTTATGGTTTAGCAGTCAGTTAAGCCTCTGACTTGTGCCCTCGGGATTGCCGCAATTGGCGAGTGGCTTCAAGGTCTATCTGCCTCAGCTCCTTGTCCACCGCCACTCCGTATACATCCCGGGCCCGCTCTGGGGTGATTTTTTCCGCCACAACGTCATCCAGCACGAGCTCCGGGTCACGGTCTAGGGGATCGCCCCAACCGCCTCCGCCGGGATAGCGCACCTCCACCACATCTCCGGCCTTGAAGGTGCGGGCGAACTTGGTGGGCAGCAGCTCCTCCTCCGGGGTGCCCGGGTTCAGAAGGACCTGCGAGGGAGCCGATGCCTGGCCGCCCTGAATTCCAAAGGGGGGGTGAGTACGCCGGTCAGAGCGCAATTGGAGCACCGCCTCGTCGGCCAGGACCCGAAAGGTTCGCGACATGCCCACGCCGCCGCGGTACTTCCCCGCCCCTTCCCTATCGGGCAGCATGCCGTACCGCTCAAGACGGAGAGGAAAGTCCGCCTCGATCTGCTCCGTCGGGACGTTCGCGATGTTGGAGGTGCCCACGCCCTGGGCATCGTGACCGTCACGGATTGGGGAGCCACCCCCGGCCACCTCGTTATGCCCCTCGCCCATCATCCAGGCTCTCCAGGGCTGGCGAGACTTTTCGTAGCCCGACCAGGTTTGCTGGTTCTCGCAGCCGCCGGTTGAGGCGGGTATACGATCCGGCAGCATCTGGGCGAAGGCCCCTAAAACTGCTTGGAACACCCGCACGCCCCCCACATTTCGGGCCGCCACTGCGGACGGGGCCAGAGGAGCCAAAAAGCTACCGGGCTCAGCGGTGATGTTAATCGGCCGGAAATAGCCGCCGGTATTAGGGATGTCGAATCCCAGGGTTCCCAGGGCACACCTGACGGCGGCGTACACCATGGCCTTGGTAGTGACGAAGGGAGGGTTGATGGAGCCCCTGACCTGGGGCCCGGTCCCGTCAAAATCTATGCTCAGTTCGTCCCCCGCTTTGGTCAGGTGCACGACGACCGGGATTGGCTTGATCTCAACGCCGTCGTCGCTGACGTAGTCGGTAAAGTGCCAGGTGCCGTCCGGGAGGGCCCGGATGGCCGCTCGGGTGGCGTCCTCGGTGTAGGAGAGGAGGCCCTCCACTTGCTCCTGAAGGTTCTCCGGGCCGTAAACGGACACCAGGTTCAGGAATTCCCGCTCTCCGTAACGCAGCGCAGCCAAGTTCGCCTGCAAATCTCCCATGACAAGGTCAGGCACCCGGCTTGCCCTCTCCAAGATACGGTGTATGGCCTCATTGGGCTTTCCTTCTTCAAAGAGTTTGAGCGGGGGAATGCGCAGGCCCTCCTGGTAGATCTCCGTGCTGTCGGCGGCGCAACTCCCGGCCACCCTGCCCCCCACGTCAGGGTAGTGGGTCATGGCGCACAGGTATCCCGTGCAGAGGTCGTTCCAAAAGATAGGCTTGTACAGGAAGATGTCAGGGAGGTGACTACCGCCCTCGTAAGGGTCGTTGTTAATGAGGATGTCCCCCGGGTTCACCTTGCCTTGGTAGTAGTCAAGGCAGCTCATGAGGGCTGGGGGCATGCCTCCCAGGTGGATGGGCTGGCAGAGGCCCTGGGCGATGAGTTCCCCAGAGGGCCCTAGGAGCCCGGTTGAAAAGTCCAGTGCTATGCGGACGACTACAGAGCGGGAGGACCGGGCTAGAGTGAGGGCCATACCGTCGCCTATGGCATCTAGACGGTTTCGCAGGACTTCGATCTGGGTCGGGTCCATGAATAACCTCTCCAGCGGTGGTGGACTTACGGCTTGTTACCGAAACGGTTTTCTTCCAAAGATGGTGCTGTTTTGGAGTGATGCCCGAGTCGCGTTGACCGCGTTGCCAATCAAGAACACCCAGGCTCTTTCGTGATGAGAGAGATGCAGCCAGGCTGCCAGAAAGGGGTGTTCCGTCGGAACGACGGCGTGCGCATTCAATAATTGCTGCACCGAAATAGTAGCATATGGTCGGAACCGATGGTATTGCCGGAACCGGGGGTATCGATACTGTCCCAGCGGTTCGGCGGCATCGAACGCCGGAAACTTCATTATGCTGATAAAATGGCCCAAAGTCGCCTAAGGAGGTCCAGTCGGTCATGGCGGAAGAGATACGGCTTGGAATTGATGTAGGTGGTACTTTCACCGACATCATAATGCTCGGGTCCGATGGGACCGCCACCCCAAAGAAGGTGCTCTCTTCGCCCCCTGACTTTGGCAGCGCAATCAAGGGCGGCGTGCTGCAGGTCCTCAAAGAGAACAACGTTGACACCAGCCAGGTTCAGGAGTACAGCCACGCGGCTACTGTAGCCACCAACGCCATCATCACCCGGAACGGCGCCGTCACAGGCCTGATCACCACCGAAGGCTTTCGCGACGTACTGGAGATTCGCCGCCTGCGAATGCACAAGTTGTATGACATCAACTGGGAAAAACCCAAGCCCTTGGTGCCGCGATTCTTGCGAGTGGAAGTTCCTGGTCGAATGGACCCCCGAGGGAGGGAGATTACGCCTCTCGACGAAGGAGCCGCTCGCGAGGCTATCCAACGGCTGATAGCGGAAGGAATAGAGTCGCTGGCCATCTGCTATATAAATTCCTATGCCAACAGCGCCCACGAGAGGCGCACTCGAGAGCTGGCGCTGGAGATGGCCCCAACCCTATATGTGTCGGAATCCAGCGAGGTGCTGCCAGAGATCGCGGAGTACGAGCGCACCAGCACAACGGTTATCAACGCTTACATCCAACCGATAGTCGACTCCTATTTCGTCGCCATGGAGAAGGACATAAAGGAAATGGGGATAGATACCCCCATTATGGTAATGCAAAGCAACGGCGGCATGTCCCCGTCGGAAACAGCACGACGGTTTCCCGCCCACGTCATCGAGTCCGGGCCGGCGGCCGGTGTAACCGGCGCGTACCACCTGTCCAAACGTATGGGCATCCAAAACGTCATCACCCTGGACATGGGTGGCACAACTGCCAAAGCAGCCCTAATCGAAGAGGGCGAGATCTCTCGCTCCCCCGAATACGAAGTGGGGGGTGACGTCAGCATTGGACATAGCTTGTTGAAGGGTAGCGGCTACCTCCTACGTGTACCATCCATAGACCTGGCCGAAGTGGGTGCAGGCGGTGGAAGTATCGCCTGGACGGATGAAGCAGGAGCCCTCAAGGTGGGCCCCCATAGTGCCGGGGCGAGCCCGGGTCCGGCTTGCTATGATCTGGGCGGGAAAGAGCCCACCATTACCGACGCAAATGTTCACATGGGCCTTACCAATCCCGAATACCTAGCGGGCGGAGCCCTCAAGATCAACGCTGAACTAGCAGACAAAGCACTAAAGGATGCTCTGGCCGTTCGACTGGGCCTCGACATAACCAAGATAGCCTGGGGAATCCGGGAGGTCGCAAACTCCAGCCTCATCCGGGCGCTGCGCGCGGTATCCACCGAGCGGGGCCGCGACCCCCGGTTGTTCACCCTCTTCGCCTTCGGCGGAATGGGTCCCGTTCATGCGTTGCACCTAGCCGTGGAACTGGGCATCACGAAAGTGGTCATTCCGCCGCTGCCGGGGCTGTTCAGCGCCCTGGGGCTGCTCCTTGCCAACGTGGAGCACCACCTAATTCAGACTCACTACACCAACACCAACGAGATGGACTTCCGCGAGTTTCACGGAGTTGTGGACAAGTTGACCGCCGAGGCAGTCGCCATGCTGGAGAGGGAAGGGTATGACGCTGCCCACCGCTCCATAATGATTTCCGCCGACACCCGCTATCGAGGCCAAGACTTCGCGCTCACTATCCCCTTACCGGACCGGAAGCTGGACCGCAGCCTGATGCCCAGTTTCATCGAGGAATTCCACGAGGAGCATAACAAGACCTATGGCTATGACTCCCGGAAGGAAGAGGTGCAGATCGTCGCCCTGCGGTGCGTGGCCAAGGGCCTGTCACAACGGGCAAGAGTACCTGAGCAACTTAAAGTCGCCCCCGTCAATCGTCGTGAAAGCCAGACTTCGCGACGGTGTTATTTCGGGCCGGAATGGGGCTGGATTCAGACCCCTGTGATGGCCCGTTCCGATCTCCTGGCCAAGGCTGCGGAAGGCCCCGCGATCATTGAAGAGGACAACTCGCTAACGGTTGTGATACCTAATTGGAAAGCCAACCTGGACGAATGGTCCAACATCGTACTGGAGCCTAGGTAGCTGGGGTAACGTAGGTATCCACCCCAAAACGCTCGTCGAACCATGAGCAGCGACGCATCAACGGGCGCGCGCCAACCCGGACGGTGCCGCGTCTAGACCCTGAGCACCCCTAGCGTAATCTCTTGACCCTCGATTTTGGCGGTTTCCGACGCCGCGCCTTCTTCGGGCAAACCGTCCACCAGTCTCTCGCTGAGGGTTTCCTCTTGAATATAACCGGCGAAGTCTCCCCGCATTACTTGGTCGAACTCGTCGGGACCTTGGTAGAAGGTCACGATGCGGTCGGTCACCTCGAAGTTGGCCGACCGGCGCATGTTCTGTATCCGGTGGACCACCTCTCTGGCCAGTCCCTCTTCCGCCAGTTCCGGGGTGATGGTAGTCTCAACGGCAACTGCGTAGGGACCTTCTTGCACTGCTGAAAATCCGGCCTGCTTTGCCGATTTGTCGTAAGACACGTCCTCAAGGACTAGCTTGATTGGGCTAGCGTCCTCATCTGGAATCGATACCGGATACCATCCATTTTGGACCATTCCTCTGTGAATGTTCCTGGCATCTTCCGAGGCTAAGGCGTCGGAGATCGCCCGAGCGTGGTTGCCGTACTTAGGTCCGATTTTTGCCATATCAGAAGAAACTTTCCATTGCCAGAAATCATGATCGTCGGGTTGGTCCTCAACCGCGATTGAGACGCTTTTAATGTTGAGTTCGTCTACCAATTGTGGGATCACGGGTTCCAAGTTGAGCTTTTCGAAGTCGTTTCTGACCAAGACATTTATCGAGTTCAGTGGCTGGCGGACTTTGACACCAGCTTTAGAACGAGCGGCTCGGCCCATACTGGCGACCTTCATCGCTAGCTGGGTAGACTCCATCAACTTCTGATCCACCAACAATAAATCCGCGGTGGGGTACTCCGCCAAGTGCACGCTGTCCGGCGCCGATTGGTCGACCGATCGCACCAGGTTTTGATAGATCTCCTCGGACACGAATGGGGCCAAGGGCGCCATCAGCTTGGAAAGCGTAACCAGGCAGGTGTGGAGGGTGATGTAGCCTGACAGCTTGTCAGCATCTCCTTCGTTCCTCCAGAAGCGCCGGCGGCTGCGTCGGACGTACCAGTTGGATAACTGGTCGATGAACTCTTGAATGCGCCTTCCGGCGTTGGTGGGGTCGAATTTTTCCAGATAGCCGTCGACCTGCTCCACCAGGTTATTCAATTCCGAGAGCACCCACCGGTCCAGTTCATTTTCCGGCCGCCAGTTTTGAGGTTTCTGGTCAGGGTGGAATTTGTCGATGGCGGCGTAGCTGGTGAAGAACGAGTAGACGTTCCAAATGGTCATCAACACCCGGCGCAGGGTTTCGTTCACCAGCTTGGCTGAGAAACGACGGGCCTCGCCGGGCTGGGAGGCGGTGAACAAATACCACCGCAGCGCGTCTGCCCCGTGTTCGTCCAAAACGGGCAGCGGCTCTACCACATTGCCCACTCGCTTGCTCATCTTCTGCCCTTTCTCGTCCAGCACCAATCCCAGGCAGATTACGTTCTTATATGAGGGTTGGCCTTTTAGCAGAGTCGACAGAGCGTGCAGGCTATAGAACCAGCCCCGGGTCTGGTCCACGGCCTCGCAGATGTAGTCGGCTGGGAAGCGGCCGTCTTCCTGGATACTTTCGTTCTCGAAGGGGTAATGCCACTGAGCAAAGGGCATCGCACCGGAGTCGAACCAAGCATCCATTACTTCGGGGATACGAGCCATCTCCTCAGAGCAGCCATCGGCCGGGCAAGGCAGGACGATATTGTCGACATAAGGGCGGTGCAGGTCTAGACCGTTGCCTGAGAGGTGGTTGCCGGCCCCCGCAAGGTGTTTGAGTTCGTCTATCCCGCCGACGCAGACCGTGTGGCGGCATTCCTGGCATTGCCAGATGGGAATGGGCGTGCCCCAATAGCGTTCCCTGGATATGGCCCAATCCACGTTGTTGCGCAGCCACTCACCGAAGCGACCCTCTTTGATGTAGTCCGGGTACCAGTTTATGGTGCTGTTGCCGGACACTAGTTTGTCTTTCAGCGCCGACGTGCGTATGTACCAGGAGCTCTTGGCGTAATAGAGCAGCGGGGTGTCGCAGCGCCAGCAGAAAGGATAAGTATGGCGGTAAATATCCCGGTGGAACAGCAACCCGCGGTCTTTCAAGTCGGCCATGATGTCTTCGTCGGCGTCTTTCACGAACTTGCCAGCGAAGGGGTAGCTGCCGGTGACGATACCCAGCAGGTCCACGGCTTGGACGAAGGCCAACTCCTGCTCCCGGCCCAGCGTCAAGTCTTCGTCGCCGAAGGCCGGTGCAATGTGGACGATGCCGGTGCCATCCTCAAGTGAGACGAAATCAGCCGAGACAACCTTGGGTGCGAGACCCGCCGCGGGCTCCAACTCCGACACAGTGGTGCCCCCGGGACCCGGCCGACGCACGAACCGCCGGATGTCGGACCCGTACTGCTCTGGTGGGTAGAGAGGTAAAAAGCCGATGCCCACCAAGTCGCGGCCTCTCACTTGGCCCACCACCGAGTGTTCTTGGCGGATGTTGGCCTCCACCAACGCCGAAGCCAACACCAACCGATGCGTGCCGCCCTCTCCTTCCAGTTCCACAATGGAGTATTCGGCATCCTCAGCCACCGCAAGCCCGGTGTTTCCAGGCAGCGTCCAAGGCGTGGTCGTCCAGGCCAGCAGGAACGTCGGCACATCGTTCGCGCCCAGCGCTTTCAGGGTCTCGGATTGTCCGTCCGTGGCTGCTGCGTCGACTTGGAACTTGACGAACACGGATGGATCGGGCGTGTCCTCCCGGTAACCCAGCGCCACCTCGTGGGAGCTGAGACTCGTAACGCACCGGGGACAGTGAGGCGTCCCACGCAGATCCTGGTACAGCAGGTCCTGGTCCCACAGCGACTTCAGCATCCACCAACCGGTCTCGATATATTCGTTGTCCAGGGTGACGTAGGGGTCGTCCATGTCCACCCAGAAGCCGATGCGGTCGGTCATCGTCTCCCACTCTTTAACGTAGCGGAAGACGCTTTCCCGGCATTTCTGGTTGAACTGCTCTATGCCGTATTCTTCGATGTCCCGTTTGCTGGTTAGGCCCAACTCCTTTTCGATCTCCAACTCCACGGGCAGGCCGTGAGTGTCCCAACCGCCTTTCCGTTGGACCCGGAAGCCTTTCATGGTCCGGTGGCGGCAGATCACGTCCTTGAACACCCGTGCGAGAACGTGGTGGATGCCGGGGCTGCCATTGGCGGTGGGCGGCCCCTCGTAAAGCATGAACAGCGGGGCGTCGGGGCGCTCGGACTCGGTACGGCGAAAAACGTCCTTCTGTTTCCATTGTTCAAGGACGTTGGCGTCCAGCTCGGGGAAGCTGACGCGGCTCGATACGGATTTAAACATCTAAATAGACCATCTGATTAAAACTTTAAAGGAGGTCAACCAGAACGAGAAATCTCCACTAATCGCCCATTATACCGCAGCGGTTCAGAACTTCAGGGGTGAGGCGCAACCAGCCGACAGGTGTAGATTTATTACGGGGACAGGTCTACCGAAACCAATGACTTCGTGGCCAAGTCTACCTTTAGACCAAATGCTGCAAGAGTGTGGCTTCCCAGCACTGGTTCCCCGTCGGATTTGCCGAAGACACACACCGTGGTGCGCTCTTGGCCCCCAATTCGCACTCTAACCTCGGCCATTGGCAGGTCCTGGCGACCGCCCTCCGGCGTGGCAAATGGAGCATGCCACTCTGGAATTACGCCGACCATCTCCAATAACGCTGATGGCAATACCGTATAAACACTGTCGGTCCCGGACACCGTGATCACACGCTGATAACGGGAGGCGTCTCTAGGCGCGATCTCGATCACTTGGTGAAATGTTTCCATTACCGGCATTCTCCCCACGAACGGTAGAAATGGTTGAGCGGGCCATGTCCGCCGCCGACTGGAAAAGAGTTCTTGATCGCCTCGGTGACATAGTCTTTGGCCCGGCCCACGGCGTCAATCGGTTCCAGGCACTTGGCCAGTCCTGCCGCCACCGCCGATGCGAAGGTGCAACCGGTGCCGTGCGTGTTGGGAGTGTCGATGCGCGGGGCGGTAAATTCCCGAAAATCGGACCCGTCGTAGAATAGGTCGGTGGCCGGACCCGCCCGGTGACCGCCCTTCACGACTACGGCTTTGGCCCCCATGTTGATAATCTCTTTGGCCGCGTCTTTGACGTCATCATCGGTGACGATGGTGAGTCCGGTCAGGGCCTCGGCTTCCGGGATGTTGGGCGTAACCACGGCCGCCAACGGCAACAGACTACTCCGCAGTGTCGATAGCGCCTCACGCTGCATCAAGGAATCCCCGCTTTTGGCCACCATCACCGGATCGACTACCAAACGGTGGACCCCAGGCAAGCCACTATGACTTGCCAACGAAGCCGCCACGCACTCTATGACGGCACTGCTGGAAAGCATTCCGGTCTTGACAGCGTCGACACCGATGTCCGTGATCACGGCGTCAATCTGGGCGGCGATGGTGTGAGTGGGTATTTCGTGGACCGCCGTTACCGCCAGCGTATTCTGGGCGGTGACGGCCGTCAACGTCGAGGTGCCATACACCCCCAGCGCCGCGAAGGTCTTGAGGTCGGCTTGAATTCCAGCGCCGCCGCCGGAGTCGGAGCCAGCAATGGTCATCGCCGTGGGGATTCGTCTCACTCCGGCCACGCCTCACCCCGGTAGGCCATCTCGAAGAACAGGTACTCGTAGCGGAGCACGTTCAGGAAGATTTCCTGCAAGCGGACGCGCTGCTCATTCGTTGGGTTCGACTCGTCCACCGTCCGGCTCAACCAACCGACGAAGTCGGCCATCCCTTGGCTTATGTGGAGGTCTATCCAGGTCTGGTAGTAGTGGTTGCCCGGCCGTTTTCCGGTTTGATCGGCCCTTTGGGCCCAGTCCAAGTAAGGCCATTCCACTGCCAACAACGCAGTAATAACCTCGATGTAGTTGCCGTTGTAGGCGATTGTGCGCAGATAGCCGCTGTAGTTCTGGGTGGTGGGAAGGTAGGCCAGGGAGCGCACGTCCTCCGGCGACATGCCGCGCTCCCGAAATGCGTTCTGGAACAAGCTTTCCTCGCCCCCCAGCCCCAGGTGCAGAAAGGCGACCAACCTCCGGGCGGCGTCGAAGTCAGGGGCCTTGGCGGTAGCCAGACTTAGCAAGATGGCCCAGTCCCTAAGGAACAGGTAGTCTTGGTCGAAGTAGATGTCGAAGGTCTGTCGCGGCAAGGTCCCATCCACCATCTCTGTGACGAAAGGATGGGTAACCACTTTCTCCCAGATGGGGCCTACTTCGGCCCGTAACTCATCGCTCAGGCCCACTTCCCTTGCTTCCTGGCCCGGTCATTGGCAGTTGTCGACAGGGTTAGCCGGAGTCTGAATTTCACTCTTCGTTCTGCCCGCCGTCCATCGGCAGTTCCACCCCAGTGTCCCGTCCGTCTGGGTCTGGTGGGTGCAGGTCCGACAGAAAGCCCACGGCGATGGCGGGAAGGGTTTCGATATGCAGGCCGATACCCATTCCCAGCTCCAAGGACATCCGGGCCACCGCGTCGTTATCCGCAGCCTGTACCATCATGACAAAATCGTACCGGCCCAGCACGGCGTACTGGCCCAATATCTCCGCTTCATCCACCTGAATGTTACGGCTTGTTTCCAACACCAAGTCAGGGTTTTGGTGCAACATGCGCTGGCCTTCGTTGGTCAAGGTCCCCAGCAGGAAGTACAGTGCCATCTCCGAACCCCCACAGCCGGTTGGCTGATGCCACAGTATATCATCGCCCAAGCGCCAACCCTGCGTCCGCCGCTACGGCCCAGCGGCCACGAATTGGTTGTCGAATGCCCCACTGATATCATCGGCTGACGAAAGCCTGCCCGAGTCCACCATCCAATCGGCAAAGTTGGTCCAGCGGTCCTCCTCCTGCCAACCGAAAACCCCATTTTCCGTAGCCCACAGGGGCGCCAGCAAATCCACTCCTGGGATCTCAATGTCCAATTCAACCTCCGGTCTTACCTGTTTTAATAATTGGACCGCGTCTTGGGGGTCGGCGATGGCGTCCTGGTACCCCCTGGTGACTCCCCGGACGAATCTCTGGACTATGTCCGGTTCGTTGGCGATCTTGTCTTCGTTGGCCACAATCACCAACTCGTAGAAGTCCGGCACACCATTTTCTTCCATCCGCATGATGTTGAGTTGGAACCCCTGGTTTTCGGCCGAGATGGACTCGTGTACCCAATATGCCCCGACGATGGCGTCGACCTGCTTGCTGATCAGCGCGGCAACTAGGTCGAAGCCCACGTTCACCATCTCCACGTCTTCTAGGCTAAGTCCTTGGAACAGGTTTCGGGTGCCATTGCGCTGGTACTCGTAATCGTATCGCTCCCGTCGTGCCGGCTTGGGCGGGATCGGAACTCGAGCATCGTATCCAGCAACGCCTCATCGGAGGGGAGCCCCGGGGACCCGACCTTTTTACCGGCCAGGTCTCGAGGCTCTACAATGCCCGATTCCTTAAGGGTCATTACCGAGTTAAGGGGGTGCTGCACCAAGGCCATGATCGACACAGCAGGAATCCCTTGCTCACGGGCGATCAGCAACTCGGGCTGATAGCTGATGCCGAAATCGTCCTTTCCGGCGGCCACTGTCTGTAGGACTGTGGCCGGATCGCCGGGGACAAAGATGTCCACCTCCAACCCCTGTTCAGCGAAGTAACCCCGCTCTTGGGCGATGAACAGACCGGAGTGATTGGACCAAGGAAACCAGTCGAGGGCAACCGACACCTTGGTCAAGGGCTGAGGTGTCGGGTCGCCGTTGCCGCCGCAGCCCACCGCGATTAAAGCGAATGTGGTGACTATCAACAGGAGAGCGAGGGGCGTTTTCATGGTGTTCATGCTCCTTGTGGCTATTTGAATTGGGCCGAAATTATATTCTTTCGATACTTTTGGCGCGCTTTTCAGTGAAGTGCCACGGCAGCATCATTCGCTCCACAACGCTGGCAAGAACGAACAGGCCGATGCCCAAGATGGACAGCACGACGATAGCAGCGAACACTCGGTCGGTGAGAAAGAGGGGCTGCGAGTAGGTGATGAGATATCCCAGACCCTCGCTGGCACCCACCCATTCACCGATGACGGCAGCGATTACGCTCACCGAAATTCCTATTTTGATACCGGAAAACATGAACGGTAGCGATGTCGGAATTTGGAGCTTGGTGAATATCTGCCAACGGGATGCTCCCAGGGTCCGCACCATGTTAACCATGTCGGGGTCCACCGCCTTTAGTCCGTCAACCGTGTTCACTGCGATGGGGTAGAAACAAATGAGGCCCACGATAATCACCTTTGGAGTGATACCGTAGCCCACCCAGATCAGCAGCAGCGGCGCGATGGCAATTATTGGGATGGTCTGCGAGGTGATGACAATGGGGTAGATCGACCGTTCCAGGATTCGAGAATAGGCGATGCCCGCGGCCAACAGCAGCCCGGCGGCCAGGGCGGCCATGAACCCGAGAACGATTTCTTGTAGGGTTATCAGAAAATTGTCCCAGAGAAGAACGCGGCTCTCGGCCAGTTCCTGTCCAACGGCTGACGGCGCTGGGAGTTGCCATTTGGGCACGTCGCCGAGCTGGACCCACAGCTCCCAGGCACCGATCAGCGCAGCGAGGATCGCAATTGGAAACAGCCACATGCGCGCTCCTGCCAGCCTGCGGAGCGGGCTGCGCCAGGGCGAAGAATCCTCCGTCCCTTCTGCTGCTGCTTTGGTGTCTAGAGCCAACAGATCCGATTTCTCAGCCACGCGCTAGTTCCTCCAGCGCGGCACTTTGTGCCCTGGTCTGCCCATTTCGTATCTGGTCCCGCAATGGCTCGAGTATCCGGGCTTTTAGCTCGCCGAAGCCGGATTCTGTCACCATCTCATAGTGCCTGGGGCGAGGGAGGTCTACGTCCACCACCATGGTGACCACGCCCGGCCGGGTGGTGAGGACGTAAACCCGGTCGGATAGGAGTAGGGCCTCGTCCACGTCATGGGTTATCAGGACGATGGTCTTGTTCATCGAGGCCCAGAGGTCCAGAAGCCATTCCTGCATTTGGACCCTGGTCAAGGCGTCCAGCGCGCCGAAGGGTTCATCCAGCAGCACCACGTCCTGGTCCAGCAGCATCGTTCTGAGAAAGGCCGCTCGTTGTCGCATACCCCCCGAAAGAGCGAAC
Source organism: Dehalococcoidia bacterium (assembly GCA_965247605.1). GTDB lineage: Bacteria > Chloroflexota > Dehalococcoidia > Lucifugimonadales > UBA3495 > VXOI01. The sequence goes on from CBDFHM010000011.1 coordinate 311,911, forward strand.
GGGTATTGATTTTCGAAACCTGAAAGTCCGAAAGCGTCCGTGAATTCCAGTGCCCGGCTTCTGGCTTGCGACCGGGGAACCCCCCGCATTTCCAGTCCCAAGATGGCGTTGTCCAAGACCGAACGCCAAGGGAGCAGCAGGTCTTTTTGTTGCATATAGCCCGTCTGGCCTAACAGACTTCTCCCGCTGGCCCCTGATACCTCGACCTCGCCCGAATCCGGTTGGTCCAACCCGGCAATGATGTTCAGCAGAGTGCTCTTGCCGCAGCCGCTGGGGCCGATGATGCTAACGAACTCGCCGGTGTTCACGGTCAGGTCGATACCGGCCAGCACGCCTTCGCGCTTCCCATCAATCAAGTAGGACTTGCGCACAGCTTCCACTCGTATTTTGGCTGCATTCGTGGTCATTTAATTCAACGCAGAGAGCGCCGAGATTTTATTTATTCTTTCTCCGAACTCTGCCCGCTCGGCGTTTAAACAAAAAAAGGCCGCCAGCGAATTCTTCTGACGGCCTACGTATAGTAGCGCTCTAGTTCGATTCCCTCCGCTGGCATTACCCAGATCAGGTTCGCAAGGGTCGGTGACAATTCGGCCACCCTCTCAGCCCGGCTTAACCGAGCTCCCCTACGTGCCTAGACAATCAATTGTTAACTTTGAGTACTACGAATTATAGGAGTGCGACATAAAAGGTGTCAACTGAAGCCAATTACATTATCATTTTATGGTGGAATCCCCGTTCGCCTTGAGTTTGTCGAAGGCACTCTGAGACAATAGTTCGGCGGGTCCGACTCCATCGAGGCTCTCGATGAAATCGGAGCTGACGGCGAACTGTTGCGGTCGCGCCGGGCGTTCTTGACAACGAATCTTGGCCCACCCTACAATCCGGTCAAGACGCCAACATCTCCCGACAAACTTGATCTAAGACATCGGCTCTTGAACGTCGGGGCGCCTTCTTTTTAAGCCCACCCTAAATGGACCCAAACGCAAAAATGCCCCTAATCCTCTACTAGTTCGCCGTTTTTAGGAGGCCAGATGCCAAGCTACCCGAAGATCGCCTACAAAGAAGAGGGCATGCGAGAGGGCATGCAGATCGAAGACGCCAACATCTCCGTCGACGATAAGGTAGAGTTGCTTGATGCCCTATCCGAGACCGGCTTGAAAAACATCGTCGTCGGGTCGTTTGTAAGCCCCAAATGGACCCCGCAAATGGAGCGGATCGACGAGATTGTAAGCCGCTTCACCCCCAAGCCTGGCGTCACCTACACGGCGCTGGCCCTGAACTCTCGGGGCGTCGAAAGGGCCAGGGCATACTCACCCCCTCTTACCATCGAGCGAGATGGGTTTCCTCGACTCACCTGCCACATGTGCGACGTTTTCGTTCGCCGCAACACCAACCGCACACAGATGCAGGAGATGGAGCGCTGGCCCCAGATCGTAGCTCAGGCTCAAGAGTTGAACGTCAAAGAGGCGGGTATCGGTTGCAACGCCAGTTGGGGCTCCAACTTCCTGGGCGGGTTCCCTGTGGATAGCCTGATGAACCTCCTAGAGAGAGAACACAGCATGTGGGACGAAGTGGGCATCGACGTACGCAGCGTTTCCATGGGCGACCCAATGAGCCACTGCACCCCCGCCAAAGTGGAAGAGAGCGTATACCGGGTGAAGGAACGGTGGCCGGAGATCGACAATTTCCGTCTCCATCTGCACAACGGCCGCAATATGGCCATCGCTTCCGCCTATGCCGCTATGCGGACCCTGGGGCCCGACGACACTTTGGAACTGGACGGCAGCATCGGTGGGTTCGGCGGTTGCCCCTACTGCGGCAACGGCCGCGCCACTGGCATGGCCCCCACAGAAGACCTACTTCACATGATGGACGACATGGGTATCGAGACAGGGGTCGACATCGACAAGCTGATCGATTGCGTGTGGACCGCCGAGAAGATGGTCGGTCGGGACCTGTACGGTCACGTTTCCAAGGCGGGGCCCCGGCCGAAGACCGTAGACCAACTCTACGACATCAATGCTCCGTTCGTTGAGACCATGGATGAGGCGAAGCACTTCAAAAAGGGCCCTGAAGTTTACGAAGGCGGGATATACCCTTACAACGAGCCGATCGCCAGCCCCTACCGTGAACGGATTGAACAGGGCATCGCGGCCTACGATACCGCCGAGGGCGACTTTCCCTGGAAGCAGGACTGGTTCCCAGCCAAAGACTAGCCTCGCCGGCTATGGCAAAAACCCGGTAACAGAAAGGCCGCCAGGTACGTTCGGGCGGCCTTTCCTTTCGTTCGCCATTAGCCCGGTAGCCTCGCGCCGCTCCGGATGCTACTATGTGGCAGCACCGGAAACGTGAATAAATTCGGAGGGCAAATATGACGACTCCCAACCCTACCGACCCCGCCGAGGTCCGCCTAACAGGCGAGAACTCTTTCATCCGCCTGCTCGATGGAAACAACAATCAGACGGCACGCGCCAGTCACTGGCGGGTGCTGTATTCGCCCGCTGGCCCCGGTCACGTCCTTTTTCTCAAGAGCGATTTGGCTGAAAGCGTGAGTATCTACGCCGACAACATCGCGCTGGCCCGCTGGCTCCAGGAAGAGATAGAAAGCCAGCTGTTCGAAGATTTCGCCGACCCCAGCGTGCCGGTTGTGGATGCCGAGTTCAGCAAAAAGGGCGACACCACTTCCTTCTGGACCGAGACCGTCGAGAACGACGAAGACAACATCTCGCTGACCTGGTACGACTTTCTGGAGCCCTACATGTTGGTATCGCCTGCTGCCGGCAACCGGACTCACGGGGTGTACAGTTGCTTCACTCCGGCAAAGGCGGCGCGCCTGACGGTGAACGGCGATGAGGCATCGGGCAACGTGGGCCAGGAAATGCGGGGAGACAAGAAGAGCAGCACCGCCTGCCTGGCTTGGTCCGAGACCTGGGTGCGGCCCTAAAGCTGACGCACTACCGCTACCAACCGGACGCGCCGGGAGGCAGTCCCAATAATACTTGCCCGCCATATCGGTAGTTGGAGGGCAGAGCGCCGATGTGTTGCACCGCGGTGTGAATGTCCCGGAAATAGCGCTCCAGATCATTTCGCTGCCGCACGGCGTGGCTTCCGGCAGCGTGGTAGAGCAGGTCGATGGCCCGCACTGACTCGCGGACGGCATGGGTTACAGCCAGGCGGCCCTGCAAGATTTCCGGACCCGGGTCGGCCTTTCCGTCACATACTGCTGCCCAGGTTTTCCCCACCGCGTCCAAGGTGTAGGCTCTGGCGCAACTGATGATTGATTCGGCTTCTCCGATGACTTCCTGAACCGGTGCCCGATCCCGCAGCAAGGCAGGGGTAGTAGGGGAACCATGGTTGGCGGCCAGGTGAAGGAACGCGTCCATCGCCCCTCGCGCCATCCCTAGACCGTTGCCTGCCAGCAGAGCCCAAATGGTCACCATTGACGCTCGTGGGTTGAAAAGCGGTCCGGTATCCAAGGGGGGACTGAATAGGGCGAACGTCCGCTCTTCGGGAATGAACCGGTCATCGACGCTAAAGTCGTTGCTGCCGGTGCCGCGAAGACCCATTACCGACCAGTTATCGTGAATGGTCGCTTGGTCAACCGGCATCATCATCATTCGAGAAACAGGACTGCCATCGCCTGAGTGGCGAGGGCCATTCCTGTCCGAGACAATGCAGTTGAAAAACAGCCAGTTGGAGTGGTAAATGCCGCTGGCGAAGTCCCAACGTCCGTCGACCCGGTAGCCTCCGTCGACTGCTCGCGCCGTGCCCTCGGGCCGGAACGATCCGGCGATCCGGAGGTCGGGCGGATTTCCGAAGAGTTCCCGCCCCAATGGTGGCGGTACCCAGCCGGCGTACATCGAAACCCCGCTGCTAACAAAGCAGCACCAACCGGCGGACCCATCTGCAATGGAGATTTCTTCCACGGCGCGGTAGGCGGTGATGGGGTCGGTTTCCGGTCCGCCGATGGATGCGGGTACATAAAGCTGGAAAAGGTTGGCCTTGGTCATCGCGGCGGACAGGGCCGGTGGCAACCGTCGTGACACGTCGATCTCCTCCCGCGCGGCGACAATCTGAGGCCGTAGGGCTTTGGCCGCAGCCACCGGGTCTGTAATCGACGTGGTCATCTTATGCCTTTGGAGCCATTGCTAACCGAAGACTGTGCGTTAGGCGCCACAGACGTAACGGTAGCCTCGTAGGCCCGCACTGAGCAAAGTAGCCTCCGGGAATTCCAGGGTCACCGTGTGCGTCTCGTCCTCCAACAAGTCGAGCTCGGTTTCCTTTACCCAGAACCCACCGTTTTCGAGTCGAGCGGACACCGTTACGCTGCCTTCCGCGCCGCTGTTCTTCACCGTGCAGTCGATGAGTATCTTGTAATCCGTGCCAAAGTTCTCCCTCGCCGTCTGCCCTACAATTTCGGGGAGCGGTTGATTGATCAGCTTGGCCGCGCCAGAACATCCAACGCCCAAGGCAAACAGTACGACCAGAGTCGTGGCGATCGCCACCACGAATTTGGGAAATCGGACTACGCCGAGGCGCACGCGATCGCTTTAACGTTGGCTGCCATCTCCGGTAGCAGGTGTTCGCTCCAAGTGTTGCCACCATCGTGGGTGCCGAAAACCTGTCCCTTTCGGGTGCAGAAATAGACTTGCTCCGGGGCGTGTTCGTTGATGGCGACACCGAAGGTCGTGCTGACCGGCTTCACGCCCTTGTCGAAACGGCTCCAGGTTTCACCTTGGTCGGTGGACTGCATCACTCCGCCCTGTTCGCTGCCGAAATTGAGGCCGACGCAGGCGTAAAGTGTGTCTGGATCGTTGGGCGCCACTTCAATGCCGCGGGAATACTGGATGTCGGAGAACTTTTCGAAGTTGAGGTTCTCCCAGTTCTCACCACGGTCGCGTGTGCGCCAAACCCCGGTCCGGTTGGAAATGAAGACCGACGAGGAATCCGGTGAGCCTACGGCGACCCCGTGCAGGTCCATCAGGTCCACGTCGCCGTCGAAGTTCTTATTGACGACCTTCCAGGTCTTACCGGCGTCGGAGCTGTGAGCTGCTCCGCCGACTTCCAACGCCGCGTACATCTGATCGGGGTTGTTCGGTTCGATGCCGATGTCCAGGATTCGGGTGGCGAAGGCCATTTGCACCGAGTCCGGGTTGGAGATGGCCGACAGGTACTCCCAGTTCTCGCCGCCGTCGGTGCTCTTGAACACCTCACTGCCTTCGGTCCCCAAGAACATAATGTTGCGGTCGTTTGGATGGAACTTGATCGACCAGACGATACGGCCTTCGGTCATATTCATGCGCTCAAAGTTGTCGCCGCTGTCCTTGGACCGGTATACGCCCCGCTGAGTACCAACGAAGATTGTTTTGGCGTCGTCTGGGTGAACCGTAATCGCTCTGACTTGGGGTTGGGGCGGCATTCCCTTGGCCAGCTTCTCCCACCGCGTGTCCTCGGCCTCTTTGCGGTACAGGCCGTCGGCCTCCGCTCCCACGAACACGTATGTCTTTCCTGCCATCTTGTTTCCCTCCCAGTGCGAATTCGGATTTAGACCCTGTGGTGGGCTCATTTCAGCAGACACGGAACCCCTTGTCAATCGAACCGTCCAGGCCCAGAAATGGTTCTAAAACCACGCTGGGCTCTGCTTCAGAACTCGCGGGCCAGTACCAGACCACGGACGGCTCTAGCGCCGGCCGACTTCAGTGTGGCGGCACATTCAGATAAAGTGCTGCCGGTGGTGGCAACGTCGTCAATCAGCAACACCGTCAGGCCTTCCACCGGGCGTTGACACTTGAAACTGCCGGAAACGTTGCTTTGACGGTCCTCCCGAGTTAGCGCTTCGACCTGCGGCGGCGAGTTCTTGACCTTGGACAACATGCCTCCTTGGACCGGCAGTTCAAGTATTTTGCCGATTTCTTTGGCCAACAAAAAAGATTGGTTGTAGCCCCTTCGCCGCAGTCGGCTCGAGTGTAGAGGCACCGGCGTTATTACATCGAGAGAAGCAACACTGCGAGCCGCGGTGTCGGCCATCAGGTGGGCCAATTGAGCGGCGGAGGCCCGTTGCTCCCGGTATTTGAGGCGGTGAATTGCTTCTCTGACGGGCCCGTCGAACAAAAAGGGCGCCCTGATAGTGTCTACTACCAGCGGATGTTCCAGGCATCCGGCGCAAATCGGGCCGGTGTTGGGTTGGGCGCATTTGTCGCAAAACGGCATTTCCAGGCGCTTAAGACCGGCCACGCACTCGGCACAAATGACGGCTCCCTCTCGATGGCACCCGACGCAATGCAGTGGAAAAACCAAATCCAACGTGAGTTTGGCGATTCGGGATACCAGAGGTCCCAACTGTTCGCGCGGCCCGCGTCCTGATTCTTGGCGTCCGAGTTCCCGTTGTTCTGATTCCTGGTGTTCTGATTCCATGCATTGACCTATGAAATAGGTGGTCTACTTTGGCCCATTGATTGGGCGTATTAGGCCAATTATAAGGTCCCTGAGATGGCCCCTATCGGTACCATTTGACGTTGGAATAGGCTCGCCAAAGGGCGACCATAGAACGGCAGCATTTTTTCACAATCAACCGGTGGCCATAGGACCCTCATGATACGTATTTTGATCGTTGAAGACTCTCCAGGAGTTCGTTACCTCCTTGAAGAATTTCTCAAGGCCTTGGACTCGGTCGAGCTGCTGACTGCCGCCAATGCCCCGGAGGCCTTCGAGATACTTCCCATGAATGGCCCGCCAGACGACTCAACGAGCATCGACCTTGTCTTGATGGACATCAGGATGCCGGAGATGTCGGGGATCGACGCTTGCAGATTGATTAAAGCCAATGAATTTGCAGGTGACGTGCCCGTCATCATGGTTACGGCCCACGATGATGAAGAACATCTGTCGAATGCCTTTAACGCTGGTGCCATGGACTATATTACGAAGCCGGTCAACCGTGTCGAATTGCTATCCAGAGTCCGATCGGCTCTGGAACTGAAACGGGAGACGGACTCCCGAAAGCGGGCTTACGTTGAGTTGGAGAAAACGGTCTCCGAGCTGCAAGATGCTCTGGCGAATGTCAAGATCCTGAAGGGAATGCTACCCATCTGCAGCTCTTGCAAGATGATCCGCGATGATCAAGGCTACTGGGACCTGCTGGAGGACTTCATTTCCGAGAACTCCGAAGCCACTTTTACCCATGGTGTTTGCCCCACCTGCATCAAGGAATTGTACCCCGACCAATACGAGAAGGTAATGGCTACCATGGCCAAGACTGGGAAGCATACAACCGGTCACTGATTGTTCGACGACATATTTACGTAGGTATTTAGGTACTTAGACTGGTTATTTCTCGCCGTATTCCGGCTGGCCCTCCGCCCACCGCGCTAGAATTTCCGTGTCACGAGGAAAAGCCAATTCCGGCAGTTGCTCCGGAAGGAAAAAATCGGCATTCAGCGCCTCCGGGCCGGGCTTCAGAGACCCACCCGATTCCCGGGCGGCGTAAGCGACCACAATCACGGTGTCGCCGGGCTGGGAGAACAGCCCGACCAATCTTTCCACCTTCACAACCAACCCCGTTTCTTCCAATGTTTCCCTGACTGCGGCCTCTTCTACCACCTCGCCCCGGTCCACATAGCCGCCGGGCAAACCCCACAAGCCGTACCCTATTTCTGTGGCTCGCTGGATCATCAGCACCCGGCCGTCGCGGGGTATGATCGAAATCGCCGCGACCTTGGGGTCGTAATAGATTACCCGGTCGCACTCGATACAAACGGGCCGCTCGTTGCCTAAGACCTCCTTCACTTCAAGCGGGGAGGCGCAGGACGGACAAAAATTATCCTCTGGTATCATTATCGCCTTGTAGCGCGTGCCCCCTTCAGACCGCGATTTATCGACACACCGTTTGATTCTGCGGTGACCATCCACTGATTATAATATGGCCCATGGGTTTCAGACTCTCGCCTGCCGCAACTGCCTCGAATCGCCATATGGGTAACGTATCAGCAGGACACGTTGATTTAAACGGCATTAATCAGCAGCTAGACCGTTGAGGCTGAAAGAATTGATTTCGCGGGCCGAGAACCCCAGATCTTACGCGGCGGGGTTGTTGGCTTCTGTCGTGGCGGCGCTATTGGTCTTGGTCGCCATCGCGGTGATGGGCGAATACACCAAGACCAGCGGCCGTTTCTTGCTGTCGGCCTTGTTGTTGACGGGCTACTGCCTAACTAGCCTCGGTCCCGCAGTCTTGGCCAAACGTAACGTGCCCCGCAGGATTCCTCCCGTCGTGCCCAAGACAGGGTTGATGCTTGCGGCTCTGGGCATCGTGCTGCTGCTAGGAGGTGTGTGGGCCACACCCAACTCCGACGGCTTCTGGAAAGCGACCGCTATCACAACCTTGCTGGCGATAACTTTCGTCTACGCCAGTTGGACCCATTGGCTAGATTCACCCATCCGCCTGGCTCGCCGCGCCGCTGTAGTGTCCGCATCGGCCGCGATGCTTGGCTCAACAATGGCCGGCGTCGGCATTTCTTTCGAGTTGAAAACACCGCCCTACTGGTGGGCCTTCACGTTGATCGCTTTGCTGTGGGCCCTGAGCGGACTTTTGGTCCCATTGGCCGTCTTTTGGGGCCGCCGGAATTAGAATAAATTCGAATAGACGACTGCTCTAATCGAATAAAACCAACCCCGATTTCACAATGGCTGGGAGGCCATTAGCGCTTCAACATCTCTTCTGATTGGCATAGAATCTTGAGCCCCGGTGGTCGTTACGGCCAGCGCCCCGGCCGCAGCCGCCGTTTTAACCGCTTGGGCCAGTGTCGTTCCTTCGGCCAAACAAACGGCTAAGGCCCCGTTGAACGCGTCGCCGGCCGCTACCGAGTCCACCGCAGCCACGGTGTAGGGTCTCTGATGGCCACTTTCCGTGGCACCGGCGTAGACGGCTCCCTGAGCGCCCAACTTGACTACAGCGGAACGTACCCCTCGGCCCAGAAGGACCTCCGCCGCCTTTCGCGCCGAGTCGGGTCCGGTGACCGGGAACCCAACTAGCGCCTCGGCCTCGGTCTCGTTGGGCGTGATGACGCTGCAATGCTGGTACATCTCTACGGGGAATGGACGAACCGGCCCAGGGTCAAGGATGATTGACTTTCCCAAAGCGGCAGCCTCACGGGCGACCCGAGCCGACAGCTCGACAGGCACCTCCAATTGCAGCATCAAAGTCGATGCGTCGGCCAGGGCATCGATGACACCGGCCGCGTCGGAGTCTCCGCAGGTAGTGTTGGCGCCCAGTATCTGGATAATACGGTTTTGGGCGGAATCGTCGACGTTAACCACCGCGATTCCAGAGCTTCCGCCGTGGGCGATCCCAACGCGGGAAACGTCTACCCCGAAACCCGTCAGGCCATCGAGTAGCTGCGGGCCGAACATGTCGTCGCCCACCCTTCCCACGAGGGTCGTCCGGGCCCCCATGCGGGCTGCGGCCACCGCTTGGTTGGCGCCCTTGCCACCGGCATATGTGAGGAACCGGTTTCCCACCACCGTCTCTCCGGCTCCCGGGAACCGGGACGAGAAAGTGACTAGGTCCATGTTGATTCCGCCAAGGACAACTATCGAGGGCTGCGTCATCGCTACCGCCTTTGGGCGTCACGCTAGCACCGGCAGGCATGCCGGTCAACGGGCTGGTTCGCCTTAGCCGATCTGATCCGGCCGAAACCGGTCCCGTGCTATAATTTCCCCTGCCTAAACGGGACCCTGGTAGGTACGTAATCGCTGGAGAATCAATATGGCTGGGGCTCTGGACAATATCAAAGTCGTTGATCTGACCCGGACTCTCGCGGGCCCGTTTTGCACCATGATGCTTGGCGACATGGGCGCCGATGTCGTGAAGATTGAGGAGCCGGCCCACGGGGACGAGACGAGAAGCTGGACGCCGTTTTGGAACGATGAGAGCACCCAGTTCCTGACCTTCAACCGCAACAAGCGCAGTTTGACGGTCAACCTCAAGGAGCCCGAAGGCGTCCAGATCGTTCGTGAGTTGGCGGCGGATGCCGACGTAATGATCGAGAGCTTCCGTGCAGGCGCTCTGGATCGTATGGGGTTGGGCTACGAGGATATTAACAAGACGAACCCTGGTATCGTTTACTGCTCGATTTCCGGGTACGGCCGCACCGGCCCAATGGCCGAGATGCCGGGATACGACCTCATTATCCAAGCCTACAGCGGCCTAATGAATCTAACGGGTGACCCTGACGGGTTGCCACTGCGTGTGGGCTTCTCGCTTGTCGACCTGTTTGCCGGAATGATGGCCTACGGCAGCGTCGTTACCGCGCTCCACCAACGGGACAGCACCGGCAAGGGCCAATGGATCGAGGCATCATTACTGGACGGACAGGTCGCCACTCTTAGCTACCACGCTACTGCCTACCTGGGCACTGGCGTCGAGCCTCAACGCATGGGCTCCGGCCACCCCAGCTTGGTGCCTTACCAGAGTTTCGCCTCGTCCGATGGTTACTTCATCGCCGGGTGTGCCAATCAGGGACTTTGGGAGCGCCTCTGCCGCGGCATTGGCCGGACCGATTTCTTGGAAGACCCGCGTTTCGCCACCAACACCGAACGGGTGAAGCACCGGGACGAGTGTGTGGGAGCGCTAGCCGAAATTTTTCGCACTGAGACCACGGACCACTGGGTCTCGCTGATCGCCAAGAGCGGGGTGCCCTGCGGCCCGATAAACAAGGTCTCCGAGGTGGTCAACGACCCGCAGGTCTTGGCCCGCAACATGTTGGTGGATGTCGAACACCCCAACGTGCCTGACCTGAGGATTCCCAACTCGCCATTGAAACTCAGCGAGTCGCCTTCCAGCGTCCGTCGGCCCCCGCCGCTGCTCGGCCAGCACAACGACGAGGTCCTGCAAGAGTCGGGTTACACCCCGGACCAGATCGCCGACCTGCGCGACCGCGGGGTAATCGGCAACAGCGGCCTAGCTCGAGGCGCCTCTTGAACAAACTCCGTCTCATTCACACCTCCGATGTCCATCTGGGAGGTGGCGCGGGACATCCTCGTTCCGCCAGAGCTTTGGCGTCGGTGGTGGACACGGTCGCCTCCCAGGGTGGTGACATGCTGCTGCTGGTGGGTGACGTGTTCGATAACGAACGGATCGGAGACGATGTGGCGATGTACTTTTTAGAGCAGATTGCCAGGCTCGAAGTGCCCGCCGTAGTGCTGCCGGGCAACCACGACCTTTTTCACGAAACGTCCGTCTACCGGCGGGAGATCTGCGCCGGGAAACCGGACAACCTACACGTGTTGCAGAATACCGATGGCGAGTCGTTGGCCTTTCCTGATTTGGGGCTAGAACTCTGGGGCCGTGCGATGCCGGCGCACAGTCCGGCGTTCCAGCCGCTGGCGGGGATGCCCTCCCCCAACGATGGGAACTGGCTGGTGGCGTTGGCCCACGGTCACTTTCATTTCGAAGACGACCGGGAGCAACGTTCGTCTCCCATCTACCCCCAGGATGTGGCCGAGGCCACCGGCCACTATCTGGCGCTGGGGCACTGGGACCGCCACGTCGATGTGTCACGGGGCAACGTAACTGCCGTCTATTCGGGTTGCCCCCTGGGTCCCATCGGCGACCCGGAGAGCGGGATGGTGACCGTTGTTGATCTCGACCCGGCGTCTGGGGTCTCGTTCCACCAAACCCCGCTATAATGGCTCCCTAACCAACGCCTCTGGAGGACCGCGATGAAACAGCTATCACGCGACCAACACATTTATGTGCTGGACCGGGAGAACAAGCCCGCCATCACAATTGATTCCGGCGAGGAATTGATGGTCGAAACTTGGGACGCGTTCGAGGGTTCGCGCGACCCAAACTTGCTTGACGGAACGGCGACGATAGGCGCGGCCACCGGGCCTATCTACGTCAACGGCGCCGAGCCAGGGGACGCTCTGCGGGTGGATTTCATTAGCATCAAACCCAAAGTAGCAGAGGGTGCGGCCCATCTGGTAGCGGCAGGCAGGGGATTTTTGTCGGAGGATTTCCCTAAAGGGTATTCGACTTCCATGACTATTGAAGGGGGCAACGTAGTCCTGCCCAGTGGCACACGGATCCCCGTAAATCCTTCAATGGGACTGGTCGCCACCACGCCCACCTATACCCAGTTAACCGCCAGCGACAGCGGGCCTTACGGCGGTGATATCGACCTGAAAGAACTGGTGGAGGGCAGCACCCTCTATTTGCCGGTCTTCGTTCCCGGTGGACTCTTGGCGATGGGCGATTGCCACGCGGCGGTCGGTGACGGCGCTGTGGCAGGCACCGGCGCCGAGTGTGCGTCAGACACGCACATCCGGGTCACGGTAGAAAAAGGGATGGGAATCACCAGCCCCCAGGCTTTGACTCCCGATTACTTCGTAATTCTCTACTTCGGTGAAGAGCTTGGACCAGCCATGAAGGGGGCGGTGCGCGCCATGGTGGACTTCCTCGTCCTCGAGAAAGGGATGGAGCCCTACGACGCCTACACCTTGCTTAGCATCGCTGGCGACGTGCGCATGTCCCGCACCTTCCGGCCCATCAGTCCGGTGAAGATGATGCTGTCCCGGAGCGTGCTGGAGCAACTGGGCTAGTTGACGGAGTAACCGCCGTCCACGGTAAGCGATGCTCCTGTGACATAGTCCGAGGGCCGTCCCGCAAGAAACACTGCGGCTCCGGCCATGTCTGCCGGATCACCCCACCGCCCTGCTGGAATGCGGTTGGTGATGGTCCGGTAGCGCTCTGGAGCGACGTCAGGGATGTAAGAGGTCATGGGTGTAGTGATCCACCCCGGCAGCATGGCGTTTACCTGAATGTTGTCCTTGGCCCAGATTACCGCCAGGCTCTTCGTCATCTGGACCACCCCGCCTTTGCTGGCGCCATAGGGCGTAGAAACATTGCTGCCGAAAATTGAATACATAGAGCCGATGTTGATTATCTTGCCCCCGCCCTGTCTAACCATATGGGGGTGGACTTCTTTCGAGGCCATGAACGCGGAACGGAGGTTGACGTTGATCACCCGGTCCCATTCTTCCACGGGCAGGTCCTGAGGCTCGCCCACAGCTACGATTCCGGCATTATTCACCAGGATGTCGATCCGGCCCATTAAGTCGGCGGCGTCCGCGACCATGCGCTTTACAGCTGCCTCTTGGCTTACATCCACCGGCAGGCTCAGTGCGCGTCGCCCCAAGGCCTCAACCTGAAGCATTGCTTCGGCGGTCTTAACCGGGTCGCGGGCTGCGATGATGATGTCGGCTCCGGCGCTCGCCAGACCCAGGGCGATGCCCAGCCCGATGCCTCCGTTACCCCCGGTAACTATCGCCACCTTGCCGGTTAGGTCAAACAGCGCATTGTTCGAGGTCCGCTCAGCCATGGTTAATGGAACCTTGGCAGAACTTTTCCGCCGAATAGACGCATTGAACTCTCCACTTGGTCGGCTGGAATCTGGCCGACATTAACGTTGAGCAACAGGTTTCGTACACCGGCGTCTCGCAACTCCTCGATGCCCCCAGCAACCGTCTCCGGCGTTCCCGCCAGGTAGGCGTGTTCCAGGACGTCTGCCGGGGGTGGCGGTTGACCGGGGTTCCTGGGCGGAAGACCGCCGGGGTTGAAGTCGCGCCGGGCGGCATCCAGGTGGTGGCGATACCGCAGCAGCGCTTCCTGACCGACATCCGCCGCGTGCTCGTCGCTGTCGGAAACGAACAATGCCCGCTGGCACCAGGTCTCGTCCAGCGCTTTTTCAACCTGTTCCTCGCTGAAGCCGGAGGCGAGCATCGTGTCCCGGTAGCGTTCCAGCCGGTTGCGCGTTGTTTCCAGGGTCTGGATGCCGATCAGCGCCGGACGGCCGATCTTTCCTTGTTCCACCAGCGAGTCTTCGGTGATGCAGGCGCGAACGATGGGCGGATGCGGTTTCTGCAGGGGCCGGGGGCGAAGGGTCGGGAACGACACGTTCCAGAACCTGCCGCGATGGACCACGTTATCTTCGGTCCAGGCTTTCACCAAAAGTTCTTCGGCCTCTTCCACCATCTCGAATCCCTCTTCCAGCGTGGAGCCGAAGCCGATGTACTCGTATTCGTTGTAGGCCGAGCCCCGCCCGGTGCCGACGATCAGGCGTCCGTCGCACAGGTTATCCAGCAGCGCAGTCTGCACCGCCAGGCGCACCGGGTGGTGCAGGGCCATCTCCACAACAGCGAACCCGATTTTGACCCGCTTGGTACGCATGGCCACGGCGGCCCCGAAAACCACCGGGTCTGCGTAGGCCACGGCACCGTCGAAGTGGTGTTCGGTGAGCCAAACGGCGTCCATGCCGGTCTCCTCGGCCAGTTCCACTTCCCGCAGGGTCTGTTGGATCACCTGTCCGTCGGTTTCCCGGTCACTGCTGATGGAGAATACAAAGGTGCCGAAACGCATTCTGGTCTCTGGTTACTCCTGTTTCGCCCGATTGGTAAGGTGTCTATTGGGTGGCGACGGACGATAAATGAACAGAGAAGAAGTCCAACGTGCGGGACCACGACATTTCGGAGGCCTCTTTGTTGTACTTTGGTCCCGTGTAGTCCATGAACGCGTGGTCGGCAGCGGGGTAGGTGTAAAACTGGTGTGGCTTATCCAACCGCGTCAACTCGGCGTCCAGCTTGTGTTTATCGTCCGCAGCGGGGTTGTCGTCCAGCTCGCCGAAATGGAATAGCACTGGGCATTTGATGCCGGATGTCATTTGAAACGGGCTCTGCCCGCCGGCGCCCCACGTTACCATGAGGTTGCCGCCGTAGTAGGGTACGGCCGCCTTGAAGTGGGGGATGGTGGCGGCGGCCAGCCAGGTGACCCGGCCTCCCATGCAGAAGCCGGTCACCCCGAAGCGCTCACTATCAACTGTGGGATGGGCCCGCAGGAAATCCACCGTCGCGTTAATGTCGGCCACGATTTCCGGGTCGCTCAGGAATTGAACGCGACCGGTCCGCTGGGCCAGCATTTCCTCGGTGTAGCGGTGGAATAGGTTGGGCGCCACCGCAGCGTAGCCTTCACCGGCCAGCTTGTCGGCCATGTCCCGAATGAATTGGTCGACACCGCCTCCGTGCTGGCTCACCACCACTGCCGGAAAGGGGCCGGAACCGCTGGGCAAGCTGGCATAGACGTCCATGTCTTTGCCGTCGACCGTGACGGTTTCCCAAGATGAAGCCACCTTTGCCCTCCTCCGCCGGCACTGCCGGGGGTTCTGTGTCCGTTCGTCCTGAGCTTGTCGAAGGACTTTCTGCCTACCGGAGACTGTTGGCTGTCGAAATTCGGAGCAATCAGATGGGAACGAGGAATCCGGCAATTGCTAGGAATTCGCCTATTTTCAATCGCAGACCGGCCCGCGATGCAGCGAATTATCGCACATCTGCCGGGGAGGAACATCCCCGAGAAGTCTCGGTGGCTGGCTGGTTGGTTGGGGGAACTGGAAGGATTAAAGGAGGTTCAGGATGAACTTGGCGTTGTCCAGCTTTCGTCTCAACATGGTGTCTCGGGCATCCACTTCCGGGATTAAGAAGTTGGCTTCCAAGCGTCTGGCGTCCAGACGGGTTTCCAGATGGTCCAATTCAAGCTTGAGCCAGTTCAACACCACGCTGAAAAACTCACCCGACTCGCGGTGCAAGTCCTGCAACGACTCGGGAACGGCTGTGGCTACGTGGCGCTCCAGCACCGATTCCGCTCGGCCTACGATACTGGTCCGGACATTGATGGACTGGGACCGGTCGAAGGGCGATAGGAGGTCGACGGCTCGCTGCTCAAACACGTCGTCCACCGTGGCGAGCATATCGTCCAGCACCTCTAAATACTCCTGGGAATCACTGCGGTTAGAGTCGTCCCAGTCGAGCAGCCAATTGCCGAACAGCAGTTGAAAGTCTGTGTACTGGAGCCCTGTCGTGGTCAAGACCGCCGATTGTAAGCTGGCGCCATTGCCGATTTGCCGCACTATGTTGACCGGGGAGGGGGCCCCGAAGGTCTCGGTCAAATAACGAATTACCATATAGGCCTCGGCGTATTGGAGGGTAATATCGTCAGCGTTGGTCCGGCTGTTCCAGGAGTGCTGGCTTTCCAAGGATGGCAACGGAATCAGGGTGCCGTTTCTGGCCGCCGCGTCGGCGGAGCGCAGTAGCCGAAGTTTGGTGGCGTTGGGTCGATCTCCAGCGAGACCCACATCGAACTCGTAGTATTTAGCCAGGCCTTCGGATAGCCAAGCAGGCAGCGCCTTTCCTTGAGCCACGCCGTCAAAAACAAGGTGGACGTACTCATGGACCAGGATCCGCTGCACCTCGGTCCGCAGTAGATCGGTCCGCATATAGATGCCTGGTTTGATACCGAAATTTCGATAGTAGCCGTCCTCGAATCCCAGTTCCACGCCGGTTGCCTGGCTTACCATGTCGAGGAGGTCCCGGTTCCCCAGCAGATATAGCTCCGGCACCTGCTCGGTACTGACGCCCAACCGCTGTTCCATTAGCGACGACGCCGTATCCAGCTCAGGCTGGAGGTCCACGGCCAGGGCAGAAGGTACGAGTTGTGAGTAAAATACGTCGGACTCCGAGCCGCGATACCCACTCAAGGGCGTCCCCAGCGTAAACGTTTCCAGCGTGGTGAGGGGCAGTTGCCCAATGTTGTAGCCAACCGCCTTAATCCGGTCACCCAAGCTAATTCTTACCGACCAATTTCCTTCAACGTCCTGGGTCCCGTAGCGTACCCAATCGGCCCTGCCGTCGCCGTCGGCAAACAAAGTGATGGTGGTGACCGGGTCGCCATTGGTTTGCACCACCCTGACATCGTCCGCAGTGATCCAGTTGTTCGCCAACCCCTGAGGATCGATGAAGGTAACGTCCACTGGCTGCCAAGGTTTCAGACCTTCGGCACTGAAAGATATTTCGCGGCCGGCCAATGGCGAACGCGGTGAGATCCGAAGCATGGCGCCGCCGCCGATGTCCGATACTAACGCTTGCGAGTCCGCTACCGCAGCAGCGAGCGGCGTTGTAGGAGTCTGCTGCGGCACCGGTACAGGCTCAGGAAGCAGCACCGGTTTAGGCGTAGGCTCGGGAAGCGGCGTAGGTGGAGGAGTTGGCGGCGGAGGCCTGACCGGCGCTGCGGTGGGCGCCGGTGCGGGGAAAGGCTCCGCGGCCGGTACTATGGGCGCCGCAGGCTCCATGTCGGGGGCTATCGGGTCCGTGGGCGTCGGCGAGGGTGTTGGCTGTGCCGTGGCCGCTGGTGGCGGAGTCGGTCCCGCGTTTTCGCCCATCGGGGCCACCTGCCCTACCTGCCCGCCGACGGTGACGCAGGCGGTGAGGGCAAGAAACAACGCCGCAGCCAGCACCAGCAGGGACCAGCCCCTTACCAAGTTTTCACGAAACATTCTAAGATCGGGGGGGTGGTCCGAGGCTGGTGTGTTGCTTCCCGTGGCGCCGGGCCTCCCGAAAATTGCAAAAGGGTTTTTAGAAAGGGTAAACAAGGGCGTACAACCAGTCTGTCACAGCCCCTGCTTACGGGCAAACCACCTGCCCTGAGGCTGCGTCGCATGATAGGATATTCAAGAGATAATGGTCTGGCTGCTGGCAGTGTTAGCAGAAATCCGTACCGGTAAGGTCTGTTAGGGCCTATGAAAACGCCTCGGCGAGGCAAAGCGGGAGCGCAGATATGAACGTCCACGTTTATACCCAGCCTGGTTGATTCAGTTGCCGGACGGTGGAAGAGTTCCTCTCGTCCCACGGTGTTCAGTATGAACACCACAATTTGCTAACCGACACCCAAGCTGTTGAGGACCTGCGGAGCCGGGGAATCAAGTCCCTGCCGGTCACCATCGTAGACGACACCGAGGTCATCATTGGCTACTACCCCAAGAAGTTGATCCCGGCGTTGAAGCTGGACGTGACCGTGGACTTGTCCGGCAAGACATCGTGGTTGGCGGAAAAATACGAAGTCGTCATGAGTGCGGCCATCCGCTCCACTCTCCAGTTCTCCCAAGAGCAATTGGATGCCGTCGTGTCGTGGCGGCCCTGGAGCCTGCGGGACACAATGGTTCACATCTTGTCGTTCCCTGAAGTCGCGTATTTGAGCCACAAGGTCGGCAGCATGAGCTGGGACGACATGGCCGCATCCGACGAACGCCTCAAAGCTATCACAACCGGCCCGGCCATCGCCGAGTATGGAGACCAAGTCCGTCAGGACATCATCGAGTTTCTGGGCAGCGGCAACTCCGACGCTTTCGACCGCGAGGTCCCCGCCCACTACGGCGGCGAAGTCACGGTGCTCGAACTATTGAACATCATCCTCAGCCACAGCACCCATCACCTGAAGCAGGTCTACTACTACATGCAGACCGACCTGGGAATGACGCTGGACCGGCCTGCGACCGATGCAGATTTGGAGGGCATCAACACGCCCGACGCGTTGATCTAGGCCCGCAGTAACCAACTCACAAAAAAACGGCCGCCGTATTTCGGCGGCCGTTTTTCTCTTTCGAAACCGGAGGCTAAAAGCTGATTGCTGAACGCTGAAAACTAAAAGATGGCCAACGGGTTCACCGGCGATCCGGTAGCGTTCTTGAACCGCAGGGGCGCCACGTTGAACATGAACTCCCAGCGGTTGAGTCGCTCACAGACCTGCACCAGCTCCTCGCAGTTGCCAGCGTCGATCAGCCACAATCCCATGCCGACGATGCCTACCTTGTGTATCGGCAGCCCGACCATCGGATAGCCGCTGGGTTCGGCATCCACCGAGGCGTCTCCTCCCAGGATCGAAACACCCCGCTCTTTGAGCCACGGCAGCGTTTCCGCGTGGAGACCGGGGCGGCCCGACTCCGGCGGTCCCAGTTCCAAGCGTCGCTTGTACCAGCCAAACCGGACCATCAGGGCGTCGCCTTCCTCCACCCGCACTCCTTGGGCCTTCTCGGCGGCCTCCAAGTCTTCGATGAACACGCCCTCTCCGGCCTCGAGCCAGGGCTTTCCCTTGACCTTGGCGATGTCCAACATGACGCCGCGGGTGACCACGCCGTTCTGGGCCTTGTCGATGTCCAGGCTATTAGCCTTGGTCTCCGAGTTGACGTCCGAGGCCGGCCTGCCGTTGTACATCTTGCCGTTCCAAATCTGGTGGCATAATGCGTCTAAGTGAGTGATGGTCAGACCGTGAAACGAAAAACCGATGAAGTCGGCGGTGCCGCCCGGGCCCTCGTCGGGGCAGGTGTCGCCGGCGCGAACCATGTAGTGGAGCGGGGGAATGGAGGTGACGTCCGGCGCAATCTCAGGCACGATCAGCCTGGAACAGGTAACGCTGATACCCTCTTTGACCAGGCTTGCCGCCTGAGCCCTCTTGGCGTCGGTGATCAGGTTTAGGGTGCCCAACTGGTCGTCGGCGCCCCAGCGGCCCCAATTGCTCAGAGATTCGATCCAACCGATGACTTCGGCCTCTGTTGGTACCTGCCTCGTAACCATGGTCCCCTCCTCTATTTGATTCGTGTATTTGGACCCGCCGTCATTCCGGCCCTTCCGCGGATGGGTAAACCAGGGCTATTGGTTTCAGCGTGGCCGGAAAATCCCCCCAACCTCCCATTGCGGCCTTGCCTCAAAAGTAGACAAAACCATGTCACCCTGAGCACATCGAAGGGTCTCGTTGGTAAGTTCAGCCTCACTCGAAGTGGCCCGAACCCAGATTCTTCGTCGCTTCACTCCTCAGAATGACAGGTTTGAGGCAAGACCCCCCTTGCGAAAGTGGGGCTAGACGCATTGGGTTGGTGGTGCCGTTTGAAACTACGCCGACACAATAGCGCTTCGGTCGATGGCTGGCAACCTACAGGGGGTAGAGGTCAGCGATGGTGCCGTCTATGTAGAGAATTTCGATGGTGCGGGTGACGGCAGATTCCAGTTGGCCGAGTGCCTGCGGGTCCAACCCCCGGCCCAGCCGTTCCACGATGGCCGATACCGGTGTCCGGCCGTCGACCAACGACACCGTGCTGGCCACCACTTGGCTGCAGGGTGTTCCTTCGGGCTGGGAGACACTGTTCAGGGTGTGGCCCCAAATAAACTCCCCTTCGCCCAAGACCGGCCGACGGGCGACTCGTACCCCATCAGCCAACCGAGGCACTGCTGCCAGGACCTGATTGCGTTGCGGGTCCGAACGCAAGGCCGCCAAGAGTTGTCCCCGCGCCTGGCGGTCCGCCTCCACGGCCCGCACGTTGGAGATAAATTCGGTGGGTGCCTCCCCGCGGTCCAAAACAGCCCGCTCGTAGCTGCGGGGCGGTTGCCCCGCCACCGCCTGGATGAAGCTGTGCCGAGGTGAATATTTATCGAGGTTCGAAGGGTCCGTAATGTGCCGGGCCTCCCAGAAATAGGACTCGGTGGTTAGGTTGCTGGAATAAAACAGGCGGGCCAACTCGCGGAACTGGCGGTACTCCTTGTAGTACAGCTCCTGGTACACCTGCCCGGCGCTCTCCGTCATGTTGCCGTCGGTTGCGGAACCCTGTTTCAATGCCGTGGTCGTGTAGGCTGCGGCCATCACCCCAGACATCAAGGCCAGGTGGACGCCGGAGGAAAATAACGGGTCCACGAAACAGGCGGCGTCGCCGGTGATTATGTATCCGGGTCCCACCAGCTTGTCGGCGGCGTAGGACCAGTCGCGGACGACCTGGGGCCCCGTTGCCCATTCAGCGTTCTTCAACCGGGTACGGGTCTGCGACGTTTGGGCCAACTGGCCAGCCAGGAATGCTCGCGCTCCCAGGCGGCGGATACTCTTCTGTCCAGTCTGGTTGTCCACCACCGCCCCCACGCTGGTCCAACCAGTGTGCAGTGGAATGCTCCAGAACCAGCCGTGCCGGTACGATTCGATGAATATGTTGTTCTCGTCTGGAGGAGGCAGAGGGGTCACGCCGGTGAAATAGGCGTATACGGCCAGGTTTTGGAAGAACGAGTCCCACCGCCGCACCTGGGTGTGCCTCGCCAGTAGCGCCGATTGCCCCGTGGCATCGACGACGAACCGGGCGGCGATTTCGCCCCGGCGGTTGTCATCCGAAACGAACCGCACTCCCGCGGCACGGTCGTCTTCGAATATCACCTCGCCGACCCGGTGACCTTCTTCGACAGTTACACCGGTGGCTCTGGCGTTCTCCAGCAGTAGTTGGTCGAATTGGGGCCGCCATACTTGGTACGAGTGGGGATTCTGGGGGCTGGTCTCTTTGAAATACCAACTCCAAGGCTCTGGGTCTCGCCCCCAGACCATGGTCGCGCCCCATTTGGGCAAAAACCCGGCCCGCTCCACCGCTGGCATAACCCCCAACTCCTCCAGAATCGGCATGCTGGCCGGCAGCAGAGATTCTCCCACATGTTCCCGGGGGAATCGGTGGCGCTCCAAAAGCGTCACCTGCCAGCCTTTCCGGGCCAACATGGTGGCCGCCGCGCTACCGGCGGGCCCACCGCCGATTACCACCACGTCGGGGTGTGGGTCAGGTCTGTCCACTTCAGTGTCCTGGGATGAAATTCAGAATCCCCCCGCCAGCCCCATTGCATCGGGGAGTTCCGGGGGGATTCCGTTTTCGCCATTTTTTACCGGTGCCGTTAATAACCGCTGGGCAGCTAGTCCCCGCCGTGGCCGCTCTCGACACTCGCTGTGGTTTCATCTTCCACCGGCTTGCCGGTGGCCGGGTCAACCTCGAAGGAGCTGGGGAGTTCCAGTTCCTTGGCGATTTCTTTCACAGCGGGAATCACTTCCTCACCCATGAGGCGCAGGCTGCGCATCGCATCGTCGTGGGTCATTGCGCCGTCGCCGTCCCAGAAGAAAACGCTGCCGGGGCGGAGGTACTCCAAGACGTGGCGTATCTTGGGGATTACGGTCTTAGGAGTCCCCGAGATGATGGTGTAGTCCTTGATTTGTTGCTCGTAGGGTCGCCCGAGAACGCCAGCGGCGCCGCCCCGATTTGCAGTGGAGAACGCCTGTGTGGGCAGGACCCTCTTGCGGGACGAAAGGCCGGGAAGGTTAACCAAAGCCGGGTTCACTGTACCCTCATTTCCCGCCAAGAACGGGTTGCTGGGGCCTTGGACGAATTTTCGCCCGGCCTCTTCAGCCAGCTCTTCGGTTTCGTCCACATGCACCTTCCAGAGGTAGCCCAAGTTCTGCGGACCCGACTCGTAGCCGAGCTCGGCTGCCCGGTCGTGGTACAACTGGAAGGCCTTTTTGGTCGGATCCAGTTCAGTGGATAACATAATGTACGGTATTCGCTTCTCGGCCGCCCACATGAGCGAATCGCGGCTCACCACGCCCGGCAGCCATATCTGTGGGTGTGGCTTCTGGTAGGGGCGGACCCACGGATTCACGTGCCGGTACTGGTAGTGTTTTCCTTCCCAGCGGAAGGGGCCGGGAGTGGTCCAGGCCTTAACGATAAACTCGTGGGCCTCTTGGAACCGCTCCCAATTGTAAGGGGGCGGAGCGTTGTGGGCCACGCTCTCGCGGCCGGTTCCCCGGACCCAACCGGAGACCAAGCGGCCGTGGGAAATCATATCGATCATCGAAAGCTGTTCCACCAGCCAGAGGGGGTCGTCCCAGATGGGCAGGATGTTGCCTAAGAGAACGATCTTCGCCCGTTTGGTGATGCGGGCCAGGATGGAGGCCTCGACATTCATGGCGCCGCCCATACAGAAGGCAGTGCCATGATGCTCGTTGAGCATCAGGCCGTCGAAACCCATCTCCTCGGCATACAGCTTTTCGTCCAGGTACCGGTTGTAGAGTTGGGCGCCCAGACGGGAGTCATAAATCTCGTTGCTAACGGTCAAGTCCATGATGGGCTTGCCGGTGGCCCCGAAAAAGCCGGAGTCGGGGTCTTGGTAGGGCCGCTCGGTGAAATAACCGATATGCATGGCGTTTGTCCTCTGCAAAAGGCCGCACTGCGGCCATGATTTATACGTGCGAAATGGCAAGGGCATTATAGCATCGCGGGTAAGTCGGCGGACATTTCAGAGGTCGCGCCGCTCCGCAAGCCTTGGGACTGCGGCTATCTCGTTGAACCGGACCGGAGATCAAGGCATCAAACTCTTGTCCAGAACTCCAATTATCGTTAATTCGGAGAACCTATTGTTGAATCCTCTAATCAGCAGTTTCAGAACCGGGAGTGGACGTAGGTTGTTGTTCCTCTGGATACCTGTATTGCTGCTTATCGCCGCCGCCTGCGGGACTTCCGCCACCGCCACGCCGTCGCCCAGCAGCCCCGCGCCGACGGAGCCAGGGCGGCAGCCCGGCCCCACCGCCACCGCTCCTTCACCGACCAGCGCCGCCGCAGTCGTCCGGGCAGTTGTGCCACCGTTGGACACCTCCATCAGCAGCGTGCCGTTGGAGGACATCTTGTTCGACACCTTCGGCTCCACACCGGCTCGTTTTGTCCGGTTGGACCAAGCGTCCGACGAGCTTATTCTCAGACTTCGAGACGCCATAGCCCCGGTCCTCAATCCGGTGTACGGCGACGCCGATGCCCTGCCTTGGCTTGGAGATGATGACCTGATCATCGGCTACGAGTCAGGGGATGACGCCTTTGCCTACCCGATCAACATCCTAAATTTCCACGAGATAGTAAACGACACCATCGGCGGCGTTCCGGTGTTGGTGACCTACTGCCCGCTATGTTTTAGCGGCGTGGTTTTCAGCCGGGTAGTGGACGGCGAAGTTTTGACCTTCGGCAACACCAGCGCTCTTTACCAATCGGACTTGGTGATGTACGACCATCAGTCCGGTTCTTACTGGTTCCAGGTGGGCGGTGAGGCGGTGGTGGGAGCCCGCACCGGCGCTCATCTCACGGCCTTGGCCTCAACGACCATGACTTGGGGCGAGTGGAGGGGTTTTCATCCGGACACTAGACTAATCACCGGCGCGGAAGGACGGGAAACGTGGTTCGTTAATAATCGGTACGCCCGGTCCTTCTCTGGAGGGTACCAAGACCGTATTAACGACGAGCAGTTTGTTTTTCCGGTAGACGAGGAAAAATTGGACGGCCGGTTGGCTGCTGGCGAGATCGTGCTCACCGTTGAAATGGGGGACGCGGTGACTGCCTTTCCCCTTGGATCGGCTGGGAATGCGGCGATCAATAGTGAAGTTGGTGGCGTGCCAATCGTGGTGTTCACCAAGTCGCAGGGGGCCTCTGTGGGCGCCTTTTCTAGACAGGTTGCCGGGCGTACTTTGTCCTTTGATTATCGTGAGGACCAAGACGATTTTGTGGACCGTGAGACCGGGACCTCTTGGAACTCCATCGGTAGGGCCGACAGCGGTCCTCTGGCGGGAGAGCGATTGGAGAGGGTCAGCACCCGCCGCGCGTTCTGGTTCTCCGTAGCCATATCGTTCCCCGGTGTAGAGCTCTTCACTCCCGGCTCAGGTTAGAACCTGAGCCGCCCACAGGCCGAGCCTCTATACTAGCCTCGGGAGTCAGTCGGTTTACGCGTCGAATCACCGCCTGCGGCGACGAATTTCGCTTGACACCCCCAAACGTATATGGTAAGTTTCGCACGCCTAATCTCCTGCCTCATTCGCGTGAGAGAGTCTCTTCATGGAATCCATTATCGTAGCTTTGGCCGCAGGTGGCGTCGCACTGCTGTTTGCGGCCATAACGGCACTCAGAGTTTTGAGAGCCGACCCCGGCAACCAACGGATGCGTCAAATCGGGGATGCCATCCGCGAGGGCTCCGCCGCCTTCTTACGCCGGGAATACCTGGTCTTGTTCCCCTTCGTAATAGTGGTCGCGGGGATTCTTTGGGTTCTCATCGACTGGTGGACCCTGGACGATGCTGTCCCCAAAACGGCCATAGCTTACCTCGTGGGCACCATCTGCTCAGCCACTGCCGGCTTCGTCGGTATGAACGTGGCTGTACGGGCTAATACGCGCACAGCCGCTGCGGCCATGCACGGGCTTAACCCTGCGCTGCGCGTCGCGTTTTCCAGTGGCTCGGTTATGGGCCTAACCGTGGTGGGCATCGGGCTCTTAGGTGTGACCCTGCTTTACATCATCTACCAAGAAATTACCGTGGTGGCCGGCTTCGGAATGGGGGCCAGCTCCATTGCCTTATTCGCCAGGGTCGGCGGCGGCATCTTCACCAAGGCGGCCGATGTTGGCACCGACTTGGTGGGCAAGGTAGAGGCCGGGATTCCTGAGGACGACCCACGAAACCCAGGGGTCATCGCCGACAATGTGGGCGACAACGTCGGCGATGTAGCGGGGATGGGCGCCGACCTCTTTGAGTCCTACGTTAGTTCGATCATCGCCGCAATTGCGCTGGCCGTAGCCGTGCCGATATTGGCAGCGGACCCCGATGGTTGGAAAGCCGACCAAGCCGTTTTGCCGCTTATGCTTGCCGGAGCCGGTATTGTGGCGGCAATTCTGGGTACTTTCGTGGTGCGCAGCAGCGAACGCGCCGAGTTCGGGCAACTGCTGTGGGCGCTGCGTAAAGGGATTTTCGCCTCTGCTATCCTGATTGGTGTTTTTGCCCTGGTAATAATCCTGGCCATGGACATGGAGTTCGATTGGTTCTGGGCCATACTGGTGGGACTGGCGGCGGGCTTGATAATTGGGTTGTCTACCGAATATTACACATCGTACGAATACCGGCCGGTCCAACGAATCGCCGAAACTACCCAGACCGGGGCGGCCACCGTAATGATCAGTGGCCTGGCCACCGGAATGCTGAGCACTGTTATACCGCTGGTGGCGGTGGGTATCACCATCTTGATCTCCTTCGAACTAGCGGGATTTTATGGTGTTGCTTTGGCCGGTGTTGGCCTGTTGTCGACCCTCGGGATCACCCTCGCCACAGACGCCTACGGCCCAGTAGCCGATAATGCTGGCGGAATCGCCGAACAAGCCCAGTTGGATCCGGAAGTAAGGGAGCGGACCGACGCTTTGGATGCGTTGGGGAACACCACCGCAGCCACCGGCAAGGGGTTCGCCATTGGCTCGGCGGCTCTCACGTCGTTGGCTTTGTTGGCAGCCTACGCCGTTGCGGTGGGCCTCGATGATTCCGGCATCAGCCTGCTGGAGCACACAACTATTGTTGGCGTGTTGTTGGGGGCGATGCTGCCCTTCCTATTCTCCGCCTTTACCATGAACGCCGTGGGCCGCGCCGCCTTTTCGATCGTGAATGAGGTACGCCGCCAGTTCCGGGAAATTCCGGGGCTAATGGAAGGCACAGCGACGCCCGACTACGCCCGTTGCGTCGATATCAGCACCAGTGGCGCTCTGAAGGAAATGATTGTCCCCGGATTGATGGCCGTTATAGCACCCGTCGCCACCGGGTTTGTCCTCGGTACCGAAGCCTTGGGCGGGCTGTTGATCGGATCGGTGGCATCCGGATTCATGCTGGCTATCATGATGGCCAGCGCCGGGGGCGCTTGGGACAACGCCAAAAAGTATGTGGAGTTGGGCCATTTCGGCGGAAAGGGGTCCGAAGCCCATAAGGCGGCCGTGGAAGGCGATGTCGTGGGCGACCCGTTCAAGGACACGTCTGGTCCTTCGCTCAACATCTTGCTGAAACTGATGGCCATAGTTTCCCTGGTCTTCGCGCCGGTATTCTTGAAGGTTACGCCGCTGATAGACAAGATATAGCGGCGTCTCGTCAAGCTGGCTCTTCGGCCCCTTGAAGGCCCGGAGTCGGCAACTTCGATCTTAGACAGTACATCTTGTAATAAGGACCGCTCTTAGGGCGGTCCTTTCAATTGGGTGAGCCACGATGACATCAATCACACTGGCACCCTCCAGGAGGTGCTGGTGAAGACGCCCATCGTCCCACCATGTTGGAAGAGGGACCGACGTACCAGAGGATGACTTGGCGCAGGACTTATCAATCCGGCGCCAGGTTGACATGCCGTGGGTCCATCTGGTGGACAGAGGCAAGTTCGCGGCGTTGATGGACAGCGTTCGGCAAATCCCCCCGATGATCCCCCCTGGCATATTCCTCCCGCTCGTGGACAGACCGAGCGGTACCTGTAGTTGCTTGAGGACATACCATCGTCCGAGCCGTTCGTCGGGCCGAATAGAGTTCTTTTAGAGCAGGTGTTGGCGGCGATGACCGGCGGCAGCAACCCTGACTGGATTGGACGCAACGTCTATAATATTCTGCAACCGTTCGGGCAAGAGTAGGACGCTTCAAATGGCTGACGAAGAATCCCAGATGACAGGCGGCCTCAGCCGGTTTCTCAAACGAGTTTTCGGCCCCTTTTCTTCGGGCAAAGGTGGTAGAAAATGGGTGGGGAGTGGCGCTGGCCTAGTACTCAGTCAACTCGGTTTTGGTAATTGTTTAAGAAAACGTCTAAGGTTGCTACCCTTTTTTAGGAGTGTTGACGTAGGAGGGTGGCAGCCATGGGACGAGAACGGTATGTGGTCCGGTTGGAAAGGGAAGAACGAGACCAGTTGGAACGACTGATTCGCGGGGGAAAGAGCCCAGCGCGAAAGGTTGCCCGGGCCCGTATTCTGCTAAAGGCAGATACGGGCTGGGGGGTGATGCGCATCGTGGAGGCGCTGGACACGTCTGCGGGTACGGTGTGCCGTACCAAGCGGCGGTACCTGGAGGGAGGACTGAAGCGGGCCTTGGAGGAAGATCCTCGGCCAGGACATCCGACCAAACTGGATGAGCGGGGGGAAGCGCACCTGATTGCCCTGGCGTGCAGCGAGGCCCCTCCAGGCCATGACCACTGGACCCTGCGGCTCCTGGCAAACAAGGTGGTGGAGTTGGGGCTGGCGCCCTCCATGTCCCACGAGGGAATTCGCAAGCGGTTGAAAAAAACAGTCTCAAGCCGTGGCAGAAGAAGGAGTGGTGTATTCCCCAGGTGAGCGCCGAGTTTGTGGCGTGTATGGAGGATGTGCTGGACCTTTACGCGGAACCCTATGACCCAGAGCGCCCGGTGGTCTGTTTCGACGAGACCTCCAAGCAGTTGCTGGCGGAAAAGAGGTCTCCGATCCCGCCCAAGCCGGCACGACGGGAGCGATACGATTACGAGTACCAGCGCAATGGCACCCGAAACCTGTTCATGCTGTGCGAGCCCCTGGCGGGCTGGAGGCATGTGGCAGTGACCGAACGTCGTACCATGGTGGACTTCGCTCAGCAGATGCGGTGGCTGGCCGATGAAGCTTACCCAGCGTCCGAGAAGATCCGGGTGGTGCTGGACAACCTCAACACCCACAAACCAGCTTCCCTCTACGAAACCTTCGAGCCCAAGGAGGCTAGGCGAATACGCAAACGCTTGGAGTTTCACTACACTCCCAAGCACGGTAGTTGGCTCAACATGGCAGAGATCGAGTTCAGTGTCTTGGCCAGGCGAGTCCTGCGCCGGCGTATTGCCGATGAAGAGACTTTGAGTGGCGAGATCGCGGCCCTGGAGGCAGAACGAAACCAAGCCGGAGCAACCATTGACTGGAGATTCTCCACTGTGGACGCCCGAGTCAAGCTTCACCATCTCTATCCTGCCAACAATTAGGTTGACTGAGTACTAGAAGGAAGCCCCGCCTATACAGCAATGGGTGAGGCACAATCTGGTTTCCTGCCGCTGGGAACATGCGCGCGATTATTAGTTGAATGTTGTAATTGAGATACGAACGCTTGGCAAGGAATTTTGTCGGACGCACGATGGGTAAAAAGCCGTCCGGCTTAGGGTTGGGACGAGACCTTAAGTGAGCCTAAACCGCATGAGGTTGGGTTGACATAGAATTTAAGGGGGGAATACAATTCTTTTAGAGCCTAGACTACGGAGGCGGCGGGAATGCTGGAAATGACAATAGACAGCATACGAGTGAGCCCTATGAACTACCAGAGAGTCGTCATCCTGAAAGAAAAGGATGCCGATAGGTATCTGCCCATCTGGATCGGTCCCGCCGAAGCCGATGCCATCGCCGTCAAGCTCCAGGAACTGACTGTTCCGCGGCCCCTGACCCATGATTTGTTGAGCACCGTCATCGACAGCCTGGGTGGGTCGGTCCAGCACATTCTGGTTAATGACCTTCAGAACGACACCTTCTACGCCAAGATCACCATCCAGACCAATGGAAGCGCTAAGGAGATCGACTGCCGCCCCAGTGATGCTGTGGCGTTGGCGGTTCGAGTTCAGGTCCCCATCTTCGTCGAGGAATCGGTGCTTGAAAAGGCTGGAATCCTCTTGGACAAAGAGACCGGCAAGCCCATAGGCTCTGCGCAAGGGGACGCAACGGAAGCCGATAAGCCGGTGGAAGTAAAGGAAGAGGAACTGCGCCGGATGTCCGCGTTCACCGACTTCATAGATACACTGGATCTGGAGGACTTCGGTAAGGGCCAGGCCGCCCGGTAACCCTGGTCCTTCCGGGCAAGGATCACCGGCTGGCAAATTAGGCCTCGGCGCACCGGAACGCCTGGGCCTATTTGATTCTTGGCATTGCTGATTCCCTTCGATTGCCCGGATTGACTGGTTCAAAAACTTCGTGATAGGATTCACCAAGTTCGGCGAGGCCATGGACAAATGGGCTCTGGCTCTTCGGGTGACGGGACTCGGCTGGTACGTGGTCACCTGTGTGCTTTTGGGTGTTTTGGGCGGTCTGTGGCTGGATAATGTTGCCGGCACCAAGGTCTTGTTTACCCTCTTGGGAGTATTGTTGGGCACCGTGGCGGCATTCTACGGCCTCTACAAAATGGTCCAGCCCTTTTTGTATACGCCGCCACCGGGTAATCACAGCGGCGATAATCAGGAGAAGTCCTAGTGGGTTCGGGCGCCAAGAGATACATCCTGCTGGGCCTTTTTGTCGTTTTTGCCCTATTTGTTTCCGGCCTTATCACCGGTGCTATCGGTGCCGGTTTGGTTCAATCCGAAGAGGATGAGGAAGCAGGGCTAACTGCCGAAGGACCCTTCATACCCAAGCCGGAAGTCCACCTCCCGGCCCAGACCGTGTTTCCAAAAGCAGAACGGGAATACTACCTGTCATTCCTGGATGCCGAAAAAAAGGAAAAAGAGCTGGGCGAAGATGCCCTGAGCGAGCACGAGCACGAAATAGTGGAGGAAGGGCCCTTCCGAGGCTCCTTCAAGTTCATCGTCACCAATACCCTCCTGTCTGCCTGGGTCGCCAGCTTGCTCCTGATCCTCCTTTTCGCGCTGGGCGCCAGAAAAGCCAAGCTGGTCCCGGGGCGCCTCCAAACCTTCTGCGAGATAGCCTTAGAGGGGCTGCTAAAGTTTGTTGAAGGTGTAGTGGGCAGAGAGCGGGCGCGGTTGCTCTTCCCGGTCATCGCCACCATATTTCTCTTTGTAGTGTTCAACGCCTGGATAGGCCTCCTTCCCATCTACCCGTCCTTAGGCTTCATGTCGGGAGACCACATCCAAGTGCACTTGCTGCGTCCGGCCGGCACGGATATGAACATGCCTTTGGCGCTGGCGCTGGTATCTTTTGTGTTTGTAGAGTATCTGGGCCTGCGCACGTTAGGCCTCGGCTACATCACCAAGTTTGTGCGTATAGGCAGCCTGGGCCGGGGCATGAGGGCCTTGGTGCGGCTCCGCTTCTTGGACGCCTTTCAAAATCTCCTGGATTTCTTTTTCGTGGGGCCACTGGAGGCCTTCAGCGAGGCTGTCCGGTTGATCAGCTTCACCTTCAGGCTTTTCGGGAACATGACGGCCGGGGAGATACTGGTTCTGGTGTCCGCTTTCCTGGTTCCCTTCGTTGCCACGGTTGGGGTGTATGGTCTGGAGCTGTTGGTAGGCTTCATCCAGGCCCTGATTTTTGCCGGTCTGACACTGGTCTTTGCCGCCATCGCCATGACCCCTCACCAACACGAAGCAGAGGCGCATTAATGCAAACCCCGGAACTGACCGGAGTTAATGGGCTTGGAGGAAATGTCCACTTTTCTGGGTTTGACCGGGAGTGGGCCAGGCGAGGCATCAACACAAGGGGGATGCAATGGAAATAGTCATCTTCGCTATGGTGGTCGTCACCGTGGGTCTGGCAGCAGCCGCGCTGGGTGGCATATTCGCCATCTACGCCTCGCGCCAGGACTGACAATGCGCCCGGCCTAAATTGAGAATCTAAGATAGGGAGGCAACATGGAAGTTCTCATGTCTTTGGGCATCATTCCGCTACTCCAGATAGACACCGAGGCCATGAGGTTGTTGGGGGCGGGACTCGCCATAGGGTTGGGTCTTATAGGCCCGGGAATCGGAATTGGGATCCTTGGCGCGGCCGCCATGAGTGCTATTGGGCGCAATCCCGAGGCCACTGGGCAGATTCAGACGAACATGATTCTGGGCATCGCATTTGCCGAGGCCCTGGGTATCTATGCGCTGGTTGCGACTATTATGATCGGATTCATATTCTAGCGGCGGAGTCACAATGCTAGAGACATTGGGAATCCATTTTCCCAGCCTAATAATCTACCTGGTCAACTTCGTCCTGCTGTTGGGGCTGCTGTATCTGTTCGCCTACAAGCCCATCCTACGCATCATGGACCAGAGGACGGACCGCATCCGCGAAAGCCTGGCCGCCGCTGACCAGGCGCGGGAAGAGGCCGCCAGCTCCCATGAGGCTATAGAAGAACAGCTTAACCAGGCCCGCCGCGAGGGCCAGCGGCTGCTTGACCAGGCGCGGGAGGCCGCCCAGAGATTCCGGGATGAAGAGATGGACCGGGCCCGCCAGGAAGCGGAGAGTTTCGTTTCCCGGGCCCGCACCGACATCCAACGGGAGAGGGACTCCGCCATTGAAGAGGTACGGGCCAATTTTGGCGACCTGGCCATTACCGCGGCGGAGAGGGTCCTCCGGCGTTCCCTGGACCGGCAGGCCCACCAAGACCTTATTGCCCAGGTCTTGGAAGAGGGCGAAAGTCTGAGTAGAGGTTAGCCGACCCATGCCGGCGCAGGTCTCAGGTAAGCGTTACGCCCAGGCGATTTTTGAGCTTGCCAGGGAGCAGGACCAACTCGATCGGTGGGCCGGAGACCTTGAACTGGTGGACCAGGCGCTGCAGGACGAGGAATTCAAGGCGTTTCTCAAGCACGCCGAGGTCCCCGCAGAAGCCAAGGTCCGGGCCATCAGCACTGTCCTCAGCGCCGTCCATCCCTTGGTGCAGAACCTGGTCAATATATTGATTACTGGAGGGCTGGTGGACCTGCTGCCTCAGCTATACGAGGCTTACCAAGCGCTTCTTGATGACCACCTGGGCCGCCAAAGGGTTGAAGTCACTTCTGCGATACCCCTGGAGGACCAAGAGTTGGAGCGGGTCACCAACTTCCTTTCGGGCCTCATTAATAAGGAAGTAGTTGTCACTACCGTCGTGGATGAGTCCATTCTGGGTGGCATCGTCATTAGTATGGGAGACCGGTTGTTGGACGGCAGCGCCCGGTCGAGGCTGGAAGGGCTGCGAAACAGGCTGCATGCCGGGATGCCCCTCCGCCGGACCTAATCCGCACGGCGTTTATTCGGGGCGGCCGCTAACCGCATAATTAGGAGAGTCTTCATGGCGACCAGAGGACAGGACATCGTATCGTTAATCAAGCGGCAGATCGAGGAGTTCGGCGGCGAGCTGAGCCTGGTGGATGTGGGGACGGTGGTCCAAGTGGGAGACGGTATCGCCAGTATCCAGGGTCTGCAAGGTGTTCGGTCCAACGAGCTGCTGGACTTCGGAAATGACATTTTGGGTCTGGCCTTGAACCTGGAGGCCGACCTGGTCGGCGCGGCCATTCTTGGCGACCCTAACACAGTCAAAGAGGGCGACCGTGTGCGTTCCACCGGACGGATCATCGAGGTGCCGGTGGGTGAGGCCCTGATCGGCCGTACCGTGGACCCCCTGGGCCGGCCCCTGGACGGCAAGGGGCCCGTGAACACTCAAGCCACTCGGGCGGTGGAGCGGGTAGCTCCCAACGTTGTTGCGCGCCAGTCGGTGGATACTCCGGTGCAAACAGGAATCAAGGCGATCGACTCCATGATCCCAATCGGCCGGGGCCAGCGGGAGCTCATTATCGGCGACCGGTCCACGGGGAAGACCGCCATCGCGTTGGACACGATCATCAACCAGCGGGGCGGAAACCTGATTTGCATATACGTGGCCATCGGCCAGAAACAGGGGAAAGTTGCCCAGGTGGCTGCCATCCTTGAAGAGCATGGCGCCATGGAGCACACCATCATCGTTAACGCCGGCGCGGCCGACGCGGCGCCAATACAGTACATTGCCCCCTACGCCGGCTGCGCCATGGCCGAAGAGTTCATGGACCAGGGGAAAGACGTACTCATTGTCTACGACGACCTGACCAAGCATTCCTGGGCCTACCGGCAGATGTCCCTGCTGTTGCGCCGCCCCGCGGGCCGCGAAGCCTACCCCGGCGACATTTTCTACCTGCATAGCCGGCTGCTGGAGCGGTCGGCCCGGCTGAACAATGATAATGGCGGCGGCTCCATTACTGCGCTGCCTATAATCGAGACGCAGGCCGGTGACGTGGCGGCTTACATCCCCACCAACGTGATCTCCATAACTGACGGCCAGATATACCTGGAAACGGAGCTGTTCAACGCGGGCATCCGGCCGGCCGTCAATGTCGGCCTTTCCGTCTCCAGGGTAGGCGGTGCTGCCCAGACCAGGGCCATCCGCCGGGTAGCGGGAAGATTGCGTTTGGAGCTGGCCCAGTACCGGGAGCTGGCAACTTTCGCCCAGTTCGGCACGGCAGACTTGGACGCCGCGACCAGGTCACAATTGATCCGGGGCCAGCTAGCCACTGAAGTATTGAAGCAAGGCCAGTACCAACCTTTGGCTTTGGCTGATGAGGTGACCGGGCTGTTCGCGGTCGACTCGGGGTTGATGGAAGACATACCTTTGGAACAGGCAGGGGCGTTTCAAGAGGGGTTGCTCCGTTACGTTTCCAGCACCCACCCGGACATCGGGCAGGCCATCACTGAGTCGGGTGATATTTCCTCCGAGACCGAGACCAAACTGACCGAGGCGATAACCGCTTTCAAGTCGACTTTCACCGCCTAGTGATGCCTGGCGTAATGCTACCCCAATGGACAAATCCGGTCTTGAAATAAAACCGGTCTTGAATAGGAAGAGCAAGTGCCCAACGTAAAGGACCTTCGCCGACGCATCCGCAGCGTGCAGAACACGGGCAAGGTAACCAACGCCATGTCATTGATCGCCGCCTCAAAAATGCGGCGGGCCCAAACGGCGGTTACTCAAGGGCGCCCCTTTGCCCAGAAAATTCAGGGGGTCATCGCCAATCTGGCGGCACAACCGGCTGACGATGACGCCACCATCAATCCCCTGCTGCGGGTAAAACCCTTGCAGAGGGTCGGAATCCTGGTAATAAGTCCGGACCGGGGCCTTTGCGGCGGCATGCACGCGAACCTGAACCGCAGCGTAGCCCGGTTCGTGTTGGACCAGCCGGCGCCGTCAAGTTTGATCGTGGTGGGACGCAAAGGCCGTGATTTCATGGTGCGCAGCGGCCAAGACGTGAAAGCGGTATTTACCGACATGGTAGAGCAGCCCGTAGTGGCCGACATTACGGCCATTTCGCGCCTGGTCATGGATTCCTACATCGATGGGGAGGTGGATGAGGTCCACCTGGCATATACCAAATTTGTGTCCACCCTCTCCCAACAACCGGCCATAGAGAGGCTGCTGCCGGTGACGCCGGCCGCGTTGGCCGCAACGGAGCGCGTGGGCTACATTTACGAGCCGGACAGCTTGGCCGTTCTCGAGAGCCTGCTCCCGAGGTTTGTGGAGATGGAGGTCTACCACGCCTTGCTGGAGTCGGTGGCCAGCGAACAGTCGGCCCGTATGGTGGCAATGCGCAACGCCACCGACAATGCCAATGATTTGATGGATGACCTGACTCTGGTCATGAACAAACTGCGCCAGGATAGCATCACCAACGAATTGCTGGACCTGGTGGGCGGCCAGATAGCCCTAGAAGGTTGAACATAGGTTGAACAAAGGTTGATCGAAAGTTGATCAGGGACCGATAGTGGGAGAAGGCTATGGGCAACGGAAAGATCGTTCAAGTAATCGGCACCGTCGTGGACGTGGAGTTTCCCCCGGACCAGCTACCCAACCTGTTCGACGCCCTGGAGGTGGACAATCAGGGGGAACGGCTGCTCCTGGAAGTGCAGGCGCATGTGGGCAACAACTGGGTCCGCTGCCTGGCCCTGGGGGCTACAGACGGGCTGGCCCGGGGGGTCGAAGCCGCTGATACCGGCCAAAAGATCACCGTCCCGGTTGGCCCGGAAACCCTGGGGCGGCTCTTTGACGTAACCGGGACACCTCTGGACAACTTGGGGCCGGTGGAGGCTGCCGCTAGTTGGCCAATCCACAGAGACCCGCCGGGTTTCGACGATCAGAATCCCACCATCGAGCTTCTGGAAACAGGCATCAAGGTCTTTGACCTCATTACTCCTTTCATGAAGGGAGGCAAGGTTGGAGCATACGGTGGTGCGGGAGTGGGAAAGACGGTCATCATTCAAGAGCTGATCCGTAACATCGGCGCCGAACACCAGGGAGTTTCCGTGTTCGCCGGGGTAGGCGAGCGTTCCCGGGAAGGGAACGATCTGTGGCGTGAAATGCAAGACTCTGGCGTGCTGGAAAACACGGTACTGGTGTTTGGCCAGATGAACGAGAGTCCCGGGGTAAGGGCCAGGGTGGGCCTGACCGGTCTGACCATGGCGGAGTTTTTCCGGGAAGAGCAGCACCAGGACGTGCTGCTCTTCATCGACAATATCTATCGTTACATCCTGGCCGGCATGGAGGTTTCCGCCTTGCTGGGTAGAATGCCTTCGGCGGTGGGGTATCAGCCAACGCTGAGCACCGAGATGGGCGCGCTGCAGGAGCGGATTACATCCACCAAGAGCGGCTCTATAACGTCCTTTCAGGCCATCTACGTGCCCGCCGACGATTACACCGACCCCGGCATCGTTACCACCTTCGGCCACCTTGATGGAGTGGTGTCCCTGGAGCGTGCCCTTTCGGCCCAGGGGCTGTACCCGGCGGTTGACCCCCTGGCTTCCTACTCCCGGATTCTGGAACCGGCGATAGTCGGGGAGGATCACTACCGGCTGGCCAGGGGAGTACAGCAGGTACTTCAGCGCTACAAGGACCTTCAGGACATCATCGCCATCCTGGGCATTGAAGAGCTGTCCGAGGAGGACAAGCAGACAGTCTTCCGCGCGCGGAAGATACAGCGGTTCCTGACACAACCCTTCTTCGTCGCCGAGACTTTCACCAGCCAACCGGGCAAGTACGTCCCGGTGCGCGAGACTATTCGGGGTTTCGCCGAAATACTGGAAGGCAAGCACGACGACCTTCCGGAGCAGGCTTTCTACATGGTGGGGACCATCGACGAAGCAGTGGAAAAGGCCCAGCAGTTGGAGTCGGGGGCGTAGAGGGCTGACCATGGCCACCATGCGTTTGGAAATTATTACCGCTGAGAGGCAGGTCTACGCCGACGACGTGGAGCTGGTTGTCGCCCCGGGTATGGAGGGGCAGTTGGGCATCCTGGCCCATCACGCCCCGCTGATGACTGCCTTGCAACCCGGTGAGATTCTGATTCGAAAAGAGGGCGTGGACAATTATCTGGCCGTCACCGGCGGGTTCATGGAGGTCATCGGGAATACCGTCACAATCCTGGCCGACGCCTGTGAGCGCTCCGAGGAGATCGACGAAGACCGTGCGCAAGCGGCCGTGGACCGGGCTAGGGAGGAGCAGTCTCAACCGGGCGCCGGCCTTCAGTTGGAACGGGTGGCCGCGTCGTTGCGCCGGGCCGAGGTCCGCCTTAATGTGGCCCGTCGAAGACGCCCAAGGCCCGGGTTGGGAGCGGGGCCCGGAGGGTAAGGTCCGGGCGGCGCCGCCTAGGTGCTTGGTCTCCGACCATGAACCGGGCGTTTTGCCCACGGGTTTCCCATGGCTAACCCGATGTGCGGGTTCATTAAGCATCTCCCAAAAAATAAGGTACTGTCACCCCGAGTGAAGCGAGGGGTCTGGGGAGGTGGGGTTGCCGCTGGTGGAGGAGATGCCCCACTCCAGATGTTTCGCCGCTGCGGCTGGCTCAACATGACATTTTCGGCGGAATGTTCGCGATTGAGGAGCCTAGGGTCTGGCATCCGGCCACCGGAAACATGCGCACCAGGTTAGCTAGGAATGCCCCTTGCGAACGTCAATAAGAGTTGAAAATGGACCGTCAGGCCCCTCTCTCACCGGCAAAAGGGCTGCCCCGATACCATCGTGGAGTCGCCTTCCCTGCCACGGCGGCCAATTATACGGTAAGAGGACCACGGACGGTCCGGGCAGCGGCCGGGGTTGGAGGTGGCCGACGGGCTGGCGCGGCTATCGGATATCGGAGCCGCTCAGGTAATAAGTCATAGACTGGAGAGAGATGACGGGGTCAATGTTGCGTATCCTTACCCCTAACCGTACTTGGGGGGCGATGGGAGCGTAGTTCAGTATGGCCCGGACCCCACAAGCCGTAAGTAGATCCACGACTTCTTGGGTCTTCTCCGCGGGCACGGCGACGATGGCGATGCTGATGCGCTGGCTCTCTACCAGTTCCTTCAGTTGCTCCAAAGGGCTAACCGTAAGGTCGCCCACCGCTTCGCCGACCACGGCCGGATTGGCGTCGAAGGCGGCCACCAAACGAAATCCGTCGGGGGTGAATCCAGGATAGCTGATGATAGCCCGGCCCAACCGGCCCACTCCGACCACGGCCACGTTCCAGTAGGTGTTCAAACCCAGGATTTCCCTTAGCCTTTCCAGCAAACTGTAGACGCTGTAGCCGCGGCCCTGCTTGCCGAACCGGCCAAAGTAGCTCAGGTCCTTGCGAATCTGGGCAGGGGTAACCTGGAGCTTTTCTCCCAGTTGCTGGGAGCTGACCACGTCCACCTTGTCTTCCAGCAAGCGGCTGAGAATGCGTACATACTGGGGTAGCCGGGCAACGACCACCTCCGGCACCTCGGTCCGGCGGGGCAGTTGAGGTGGAGAGCTAGATGCCATTCCAGTTAGGCTCCTTCACCCCTGGCCGTGGGGTGAGGTATACCGGAGAAGGACTGCGAAGCTCGGACAGGTCTAACCTAAGAAATCAACTCTAGCCATGCGGATGACACGGTTTATAATCTATAATGGCCTTTGATATCCCGTCAAGGACTTTGTGAAAATTAGTGCGAGTTTGCCGCCATAGCCCCTGTGGGCGTGATTTCGGGAGGTAGGCATTGACCATCGGGTTCTGTCGCCTGGAGCTATACCTGCCGGCGGCTGCCAGCCTGAAAGATAGGAGGCAGGTGGCCCGCTCCATGACCGCGCGGATACGTAATAAATTCAATGTCGCAGTCTCGGAGTTGGGCGATGATCGTCAGTGGCGGTATCTGACTATTGGCATATGCTCTTTGAGTAACGATTCAAGCCACGCCAACCAGATGCTGTCGCGCGTAGTCTCCTACGTTGAAGAGAGCCGGGATGACTTCGAACTGTTAGACTACTCAACGGAAATGATAGCCGGAATGTAGTAGTCAGAGCATTGCAAGTGGCGGTGGCCCGAGAAACTAGTCACGGGAAAGCTTGATCAGGAAAGGAGAGAAGATCGTTGAGCTACGCAGAAATGGATACGATAGAATCCGGCTTGCGCTTCAAGACCCAGGGAGAGCTGGTGGTCGAGACCACGGGGGTCACTCAGCACATCGAGTCCACCAACGTGCACGTCCACGAGGTAGTCATCGTTGAGGGCGATTTCCAGGGTAACAAGTACCTGCACAATCTGGACTACGCAGAGGCACTCTAGTCCTGCTCGTCTCCCATCCAATGTCAAGAAACCTGCATCCGCCCTTTGGGCGCCGGGAAGGGAGATGTTCTCGAGAATCTGGGGCCATGTCGAATTAAATTAGCCTCATCCGGTGTGACTCGAGAGCCGTGGCGGCACGAGCCACGCGGGACTCCGAGGGCCGGTTGGGGCCTGGGATTACACAGTGGGTACGGGTTAGGCTGGTTGTCCTATACGCTCGTTGATAGCCTTCATCATGTCCTGCAGGTCAGGGAAGAGGTGCGCTTCGGGTGTATGGCGGTGTTCGGCCACAAGCTTGCCGTCAATAATCACGTCAAACTTTCCATGAGGACCGGGAGTGAGCTTGAAGTTGTCTATATGCTCGCCGGCCCGGGTCAATGCTTCTCCTGCCATCCAGGCAGCCCGCGGGGCGTGCCCTCAATCCTGGCAGTAGAGTATCTCCAAAGTCATTTTTTTCGCGCTGGCCAAGGTGCACCTCCGGCGATAGAAATTTGTAACAGCATGATATGGTGGGGTCTAAATTAAGTCAAACACCCAGGCCATTTGGGTCACCTTACTCACCGTGTCCCTGGACCCGGGTCTTGCTCTCCCAGCCCTGCGGTGAATTCGGCAAGGGCATCCCAGTAGGCAGCCCCGCCAGTGGAGTAGGTATCATTGTGACCTGCTCCAGCCAGCAGCCGGAACTGTTTGGGAGAATTGGCCGCCTCGAATAGCTTTCTACCCTGAGACACGGGCACAATTTCGTCCCGTTCACCGTGGAGGATAAGGAGAGGCCGCTCAACCCGCCCGATGCTTGCCAGGGAGTCGTACCTATTCCGTACCAGCCATTGCACCGGCCAGCGCACCGGTAGGAATGAGGGTATGGTCAATAGGGCCATATCGCTGACGGAGGCGAAGGGCGAGACCAGAACCATCGCCAGGGGCGGCCGGGAAGAGGCCAGCTCCACAGCTATGGCAGACCCCAAGGACCGGCCAAAGTAGACAATTCTGTCCGACTCAACGTCGGGCCGTGCGCGCAGGTATTCCAAGGCGGCGCGGGCGTCCCGGTAAGTTCCCTGCTCGGTTGGCCTTCCCTGGCTCCTACCGTAGCCCTGGTAATCGAAGATAAACTGGTTGACTCCCAGCCGGTGGTGAACCAGCGCCACCTCGTCCACTCGATGGCTTATGTTTCCCCCGTTGCCGTGGAACCAGAGCCAGGTCAGGTCCGTCTCGCCAGGCACGTACCATCCGTGCAACTGGGTACCGTCTTCGTTGTGGAAGATCACCTCTTCGTATTGCAGACCCAACTGGGCGGGCGTATAGGCAATGTCCTTGGTGGGGAAGAACAAGTACCGTTTCTCGATTTGCGTCCAAATTATCGCTGCCATCACCGCCAGACCCAAGACAATTCCAAGGACAATTGCCGCCCCCAGTCGTCCCAATTGGCGCAACACACCGTTTCTGGACCAATCGCCGATTGCCCAACCCAGAGATGGCCGGGGCATTGCCCAAAGCTTCACCGGCATATCCCCATGACCGGATTCAGGAGCGTCGTGAACGGCAGGCTCAAATCAATCATGGTAGCCCCGGTGTGACAATTGAAAGGCTGTGGTTCCCTAATAATACGTGTCCGGGTCACCAGCCCAATAAGGGGACTTGACCCGCCACCACTGGCACAACCTCAACACGGTTTAGTGGGGCGATCCGGGCAGTGGCCCTCGTTCGTCTCGGTGGGGCTAAGGCCTGGGGCGCAACTCCGCCGGGCGGCTTTTAGGGTAGGTTTCAATCTCCTGCGTTATGGAGGCCAGACGGCCGGCGATGTCCCGCACTTCCGAGGTGTAGGCCTCGCACGTGGTGCACCAAATCTGCTCTTTGGAAGAGAGCATCATGTTGTCTTTCTTGACCGTGAAGGTCCCGATCTCGCCGTGGCACCGGCCACAGATCTGGACAATCGTCACTTCTTCGCCCGGCATGGATATCTGCCTCTTATGGTGATGGCCGCTATAGCAGCAGCCTGTTAGTCCTCCAGGCTTTCCGCCAGAATTTCCAGTACATCCCGGGACTGCTTCTCCCCTTCCATCCCCTTGGACTGAATGCCCTCGGTGAGCATTTGCAAGCAGAAGGGGCAGGAAACCCCCACCGTGTCCGCCTGGGTCTCCAGGAAATGGCCGGTGCGAACGTGATTGATCCGCTCGCCTTGGCTTTCCTCGATCCACATATGGCCACCGCCGGCGCCACAGCAGAATCCGCGCTCCCGGCACCTGTTTCCCATCTCGACCAGCTCCAGCCCCGGAATTGCTCTGGCGATGTCTCGGGGTTGGTCGTAGATGCCGTTGTGGCGGCCCAAGAAGCAGGAATCATGATAAGCCATCGTGGTATTGACCATCTTGATAGGCTTCACCCGCCCTTGTTTGATCAGCTCATCGATGAACTGGCTGTAGTGGAGCACCTCGTAATTCCCGCCAAATTGGGGGTACTCGTTGCGCATTGTGTTGAAGCAGTGGGGGCAAATGGTGACGATCTTTTTAACGTTGTACCGGTCCAGTGTTTCTATGTTCTGCTGGGCCAGGACTTGGTAAAGATACTCGTTGCCCATTCGCCGGGCCGGGTCGCCTGTGCACGTCTCCTCATCTCCCAGGATGGCGAAGTCGACTCCGGCTGACTTCAAGACCTTGACCATAGACCTGGCCACTCCCTGGCTACGCTGCTCCAACGCCCCGGTGCAACCCACCCAAAAGAGGATTTCCGCGTCGGGCTTTTCCGCCAGCGTGGGGACCTCCAACCCTTCGGCCCAATCGGTGCGGGAATACTGGGTGCCTCGCCAGGGATGGCCCCGTTGTTCTAGGCTCAGCAAGGCGTTCATACCCGTTTCCGGTATCTTGGACTCCTCCAACACTAGAAAACGGCGCATGTCCATGATGGTGGGGACGTGCTCCACCACCACGGGACACTCCTCCATGCAGGCCCCACATGACACGCAGTCCCAGATGGCCTGCTCGGCAATTGCATTACCCAGGATGGGCGCCGGCTCCACGTGCTCCGGGTTTCGCGCCCCCTGGTGACCGATGGCCACCATGTGATCTTTCAGGTTCTCCACAATGTGCATCGGCGACAGGACTTTCCCGGTAAGGTTGGCCGG
This sequence comes from Dehalococcoidia bacterium, assembly GCA_965247605.1. Classification (GTDB taxonomy): domain Bacteria; phylum Chloroflexota; class Dehalococcoidia; order Lucifugimonadales; family UBA3495; genus VXOI01. The sequence goes on from CBDFHM010000011.1 coordinate 353,751, forward strand.
GCAGACATCGGAGCAGCGGCCGCACACGGCGCAGGCGTAGCCGTCCAAAAGCTGTTTCCACGTGAAGTCCTGCACCCGGGCCGGCGCCGAATTTTTCGGTGTTTTCCAGGTCTATGGGGGCCAAAGCGCCGCGGGGCTCCAGTGATCGAAAGAAGGCGTTCATGGGCGAGGCAACCATGTGCATGTGCTTGGAGAAGGGGATGTAGATGGCGAATCCCAGGATTATCCCCAAGTGCGTCCACCAGAATATGCCCTGCAGTGTGTTGGCCGCGCCCGTGCCTATACCCAGGTCCGTAAACCAGTCGCCCAGGGCGCCGCCTATGAGAACTTCGGATTCGGGCCCATGGCCCCCCTGGGCCACATAGAAGGAGTGGGTGAGTATAGTTGACAGCATGAGCCCGGCGATCAAGCCAACCACGATCACCGAGTCCAGGTTACGGGTCAGGTCAAAGCTCAGCCGGCGTGGCCTGACCACCCATCGCCGCACCAATGCCCAGGCCAGCATCAGCAATAACACAGCCGCCGCAATTTCGAGGTAGCTGCTGTAGACGCGGACTCCGGTGCCGGTCAGAAGCTTCTCCGGGAAGGCCCGCCAGATGGAGCCGCCGAAGATGAAGATAACGTAGCTGAGGAGAAGGAGAGGAACCCCCAGAATATTATGCGTGGCCCAATCCCGCCCAGTCCCCGGACCGCACCCTCTGAAGCACCCGGCTCTGGCCCAAGACAATGACCAAGGCCCCATTGAGCCGCACAAGCGGGCGGTCAAACTGGCCACCTCTTTGCCCTGTCGAATCAGGCGCAGTACCCGGTTGTAGAACACATAGCCGGACACCGCGCTGACCAGAACCAGTGCCAGGTACACGCCCACCCAGATGGGCAGTGATCCTATGTCTCCCGGAGGAACCATGAACTTTAAGTACTCCTTTAGGTCTAGAGCAAAGACCGTACCGGCTTCGCAGTAACTCTGGGTACCTTTCTGCTACCTAAAAGACCAACGATTGAGAATCAATCTTGGCCGGACCCTAGTGTATCACGGTCTCGTCCGGTCACGGACACGATCCGAAGGCCATGGCTGGAGGTCCCAGTTAGATGCGTCTTTCACCATATACTCCGCGCCCGCTCTAGCCCAGTAATCAATATCCCGCTCGGTACTATCGGAGCATCCCAAAGCATGGTGAGGGCCGGAGATGCTTATAGAGGCCCAAGGCGGGTGAGTGGGCAGATTCACCTAAATTCGGCCGAAAATGTCATGTTGAGCCAGTCTGCCTGTGGCGGACGAAATATCAGGGGCGGGGCGCCTCATCCGCGCCGGTCTGCCCCTCCTCCCCATCCTACCGCGGAAGGACTCGCTTCACTCGTGGTGACAGAATCGTTGTAGCTGGGGCATGCTACTAAATTGCGCACAATGCGTTAGATACCTTTCACATGGGGTATCACCTCCCGCCCCATGACCTCGATCTGGTGCAGTGGGCGCTCCTGGTCCATACCCGGCCATTGCATCCGGAAAATGAGGTAGTTGACGCCCAGTTCATCGCCGTATCGTCGTATCTCCTGCACCACCTGAGCGGGGGAGCCCAAGAGAAACCGGTCCTTGGCCAGTTCCGGGAATGGCATGGTGAAGTTCTCCTCGCCCGGCATGACCTTATCCTGGCCCCATGAGGCGTAGGCCGCATACTTTCCCTCCAGGTACGGTTGGGATTCTAGATAGGCCGTTTCCTGGTCCTGGGCCAGGTAAAGCTCGCGCATCATGGGTAGAACCTCGGGGATTGGTTGACCCGCCCGGTCCAACTCGGTGCGGTACAGGGCAAGTTGTTTCGCCAGCGCCGGGACCGTGGAATGGGGGTTCACCAACCAGGGATAGCCCCACCGGGCCGCCCGCCGAATGGCTGAATCGCCATTGGCCGCCACCCAGATGGGTGGGTGTGGCTTCTGGACCGGCCGGGTGGAGGGCTTCACCTTGGGCACCTGGTAGTATTGCCCGTGGTGCTCCACCTCTTCTTCGGTCCAGAGTCTTTTCATAACATCAAGCGCCTCCCTCAGCCGGCCTACCCGCTGGCTGCGCTCCGAACCGAAGGCGGTATACTCTTCATCCCGGTAGCCCAGGCCAACGCCGAACACAAACTTGCCGCCGCAAATGGCGTCCATGGTGGCGACGCTTTCGGCCAGGTCCACCGGATTGTGCAGGGGTACCAGAATCACCGTTGAGGCCACTTCCATGTCACCCGACTCGGCGGACAGCCGGGCCAGCAATGGGAAATTTGCGCTCATCTGGTAGGGCGCGGACAGGTAATGCTGGCCCGCACAGATCAGGTCGAAACCGGCCCGGCGCGCCGCGCGAACCTGCTCCACGCTTTCTTGTATCTTAAGGGGCATCGACTCCCCAGGCAGGTATTGAGCGTTGATGAAGAGTCCCAGTTTCATGGCCGCTCCTTTGTTGATTCGGACTGGGGGTTCAGGCCGCTCCCCCTAAATAGGGTCTTCCGTGAAGGTTCCAGTTCAGTATTCAAGTCGCCGGGCAATCGGTTTTACAATTCAGGAATTTCCCTTGCCACAGATGTATGGAAAGGTTACAATCCCTCAGTCCTGAATCCCAACCACCTTCTAGAGGGAAGATCGGCATGAAAATCGCGCGGTTTCGAGCCGGTAGAAGGGTGGCCTTCGGAGTGGTAAGGGACGACGAAATTACCGAAATCAGGGGCAGCATCTTTACCCGGTTCAGGCTCACCGATAACCGGCTTCCGCTGTCCGAAGTGACTCTACTGCCCCCCCACCGAACCCTCGGGGATTTGGGGGCCGGGGCTGAATTCCGCCAACCATTCGGCCCCAGGCGCACTAAGTGGGGAAGACCCGGGAAAGAACGGGCCCCGGCGCCCCGAACCCTGGCACAAGGGAAGGAACTCATTGACCGGCCACGGGGACCCAATCATCATTCCCAGGGATTCGGTTGGGGAGGTTCATTGCCTGGGGGAGGCCGTGGCCGTCATCGGCAGGAATTGCCGCCGAGTCTCGCCCGCCGATGCCCGCCGGTATATCTTGGGCTATGCCTGTGGCAACGATGTCTGCGATCAGACTTGGCAGAAGGATGATACCACCATGTGGAGGGCCAAGGGTTCTGACACCTTTGCCCCGGTGGGTCCCTGGATCGAGACGGACATCAATCCTCAGGAGCTGGACTTAATCGTTCGCCTGAATGGCGAGGAAGTCCAGCGGGTGAGCACTCGGGATATGTATTTCACCTTCGCGGAGATCGTTAGTTGCATGAGCCAACAGGTGACCCTGCGCCCCGGCGACCTGGTATTTTCCGGGACGAGCGCCGTCACCAGCGCCATAAAGCCGGGGGATTTGGTGGAGGTGGAGATACCGGGAATTGGCGTGCTGAATAATCCGGTCGCCGCCGAGTACGACGCTTCGGCCCCATAGGGCTAGAAACGGAGCAGTTTGCGGAAAAGCTTGTCGCTGCGGTGAGGACCCACCACGGCCAGACGTAGCTTATCGGGATCGAACAGGCGCCGGCCGACCCGCGCGGTATCCTCCGGCGTGACGGCGTCTATTTCTTGAACCACATCATCCGGGGTAGCCACATGGCCCTGCAGTAGCTCTTGGACCCCCAGCCAGCCGGCAACTGCCCTGGTGTCCTCCATTCGCAGAAGCATACGCCCCTTGGCATACTCCTTGGCCTTGGCAATTTCCTGCGGCGGTGGTTCCTCGTGCATGTTCCTAAACTCGCCTACCACTGCTTTGATCGCCGCCCGGCTTTTCTTCGGCTCGACCCCGCAGTAGACCACCAGAGACCCACAGTCGCGGAAATTGGAGGAGGAGCTGCCGACATCATAAGCCAGGCTCTGCTGCTCCCGCAGATTCTGGAACAACCTGCTGCTCATTCCATCCCCGAGGATAATGTTTAGAATGGCCAAGTTGTAGCGGTCCGGGTCCTCAAGTGAGAGTCCCGGCAAGGCTATGCATACGTGTGACTGGTCCGTCCTCCGCTGCTCCACCCGGACCACCGGCTCAGGATCGCCGCCGGTTGCCGGTTCCCAGGCCAGGGAGGTACGCGGTTGCCAATTGTGGGTCGCTTCACCCACCAGGTCGACTACCTGCTGGTGGGTGATGTTGCCGGCCACCGCGACCACGGTGTTGGCCGGGTTGTACTGCTGCTCCATATACTCCCGGATGCTTTCCTGGGAGATTTGGCTTACCGAGTCGGGCGTGCCACCCACGTCCCTCCCCATCGCCTGGTCCGGCCACAATGCCTCGTCGATGAGCAAGTCCGCCCTGTAGCTAGGGTGGTCGTAGGTCATGCGTAGCTCTTCTTGTATGACCTCCCGCTCCTTCTCAACCTCCACGGAGTCCAACAGGGGATTCAGGATCATATCCAAGAGCACGGAGAAGGCCGTTTCGAAATGAGGCTGGGCAACCTTGCACCAGAATGAGGTCATCTCCCGGTCAGTGCTGGCGTTCATCACGCCACCCACTCCTTCGATGGCCTCACTAACCTCCTGGGCGGTGGGCCAGTGCTTGGTTCCCTTGAAGGGCAGGTGCTCGATGAAGTGGGAGATGCCGGCCAGCTCGGGCACTTCGTATCTCGAGCCCGCGCCCACACAAATCGTGATGGCCACAGACCTAGTGTGCTCCATGGTTGAGGTCAAGACCCGAAGCTGGTTGTCCAAGACGGAACGTTGGTACATTTTCAACTCACCGATTCATTTCACCAAAAAGGTTGCTCGCCAAGAATCATTCAACTGACGTGTCAGAGGAGCTACGGATGCGTCCGCCATACCCGTGGCGCCGCTGAGAGGAACCTAGGAGGTCAGCCATGATACGTCGCCCTGGAGGTCCGACGGGTGGGTCCTGGAGGCAAAGTCCTGATATTGCTGCCGGGCTTCACCGATGGTGGTGTCGTCGCCGTGTCCCGGATAGACGGTGGTCTCGTCGGGCAGAACCAGGAGCTTCTTCGTGATGCTATCGATGATCTGGTGCAGAGCTTCGGGACTGCCGGTCCTACCCGGCCCGCCGGGGAAGAGGGTGTCCCGGAGAAGAGATGGTGCCCGAACAGAAAACAACGGGCGCCCTCGGTATGGCCCGGCGTGGCTAGAACTTGAAGCTCCCGGTTGCCGAACTTGACCACGTCCCCGTCTTTAAGCTCCAATGCCGGAGGCCTGGGCAGGCGCTGACGTCCTCAACGCCAATACCTACCGGGGCGTCCACGCTCCCCGTGATCTCGCCAAAGCCCGCCAGGTGGTCCCCATGGCGGTGAGTAATGAGTATGCTTTTAATCTTGACGTCGCCGATGGCGTTCAATATCTTTTCCGGCTCGGCGGGGTGTCGATAATGACACCTTCGTTGGTCTCAGGGCAGACCACTATGTAGCCGTTGTTGTTAAGGGAGCCCATATTAATCTTGGTGATTCGTATGTCGCCATCGTAATGGAGGGGCATTAGTATCCTCCGGAGCGTGATTTAATTCCTAGCATGATTCTAACAGACCGGCGGGAGGTCACAAAATGGGTTTAACTGAATCTCTCAATTCCCCTAGGGAACGGGGCGTCGGGACATTAGCCTGAAACATGTTGCGAGGCTCACCGTTCTGCGCACACTGAAAGAGGCCGCCAACAATTAGTCGTCCGCCGCTGCCGCGACAGGCTGGAGGTCCTGGCGGGCGGGCGGCCTCCAGGGCTTTCCGCAGATATGGGCCGGTGTGGGAGCGGCGGATCCGGGCAATCTGTTCCGGCGTTCCGGTGGCGACGACGTATCCACCCTTGTCGCCCGCCCCGGGCCCCAGGTCGATGATCCAGTCGCTATTCTTAATGATGTCCAGGTTGTGCTCAATGAGCAGCACCGAGTTTCCGCTATCCACCAATCGGTGCAGCACTCGCAGCAGTGCGGCGCAGTCCTGGAAAGACAGGCCGGTGGTGGGCTCGTCCAGCAAATACAGTGTCTTCCCGGTGGCCCGCTTGGACAGCTCGGTGGACAGCTTCACCCGCTGGGCCTCGCCTCCCGAAAGGGTCGTGGCGGGTTGCCCCAGCCGGATATAACCCAAGCCCACGTCCCGTAGGGTTTCCAGCTTTGACTTGATACGAGGGAAATTGAAGAAAAACTCCAGCGCCTGATCTACGGTCATGTTCAAAACATCGGCGATACTCCGGTCCCGCATGGTGACTTCCAGGGCTTCCCGGTTGTAACGGCCGCCCCTGGCAGATCTCGCAGGGAACGGTGACGTCGGGCAGGAATTGCATCTCGATCTGGTTGTAGCCCTCCCCCTGGCAGGCCTCGCACCGGCCGCCCTTGACGTTGAATGAGAACCTGCCGGGAGCGTAGCCCCGGACCCGGGCCTCGGGCAGGCTGGCAAACAGCTCCCGGATGGGGGTAAAAGCTCCAGTGTAGGTGGCTGGGTTGGAACGAGGGGTGCGGCCGATGGGTGACTGGTCGATGTTGACCACCTTGTCGATGTTCTCCACCCCCAGCAGCTCGTCGTGGTCTCCCGGCAGGTCTCTGCCACGGTACAGGATCTGGGCCATCTTCTTGTACAGAACCTCGTAGGCCAGGGAGCTCTTTCCCGACCCGGAGACCCCGGTGATGCAGATCAGCAACCCCAAAGGCAGCTCCACGTCGATGCTCTTGAGGTTGTTCTGTCTGGCGCCCTTGATCGTCAAGGTCTTGCCGTTGCCTGCCCGGCGCTCCCCAGGCATCGGGACCACTTTCCGGCCGCCGAGGTACTGGCCGGTCACCGACTCCGGAATCTGGATGACCTCATCGATGGTCCCGGTGGCGACTACGCGCCCTCCGTGTTCCCCGGCCCCTGGTCCCATATCCGCGATGTAATCGGCGGCCCGCATCATCGCCTCATCGTGCTCCACAACGATCACCGTGTTCCCCATGTCCTTCAACCGGGTCAGAGTGCCTATGAGGAGATGGTCGTCGTGGGGATGCAATCCCACCGTGGGCTCATCGCAGACGTAGAGCACCCCGGTCAGCCCCGAGCCGATTTGAGTGGCCAATCGAACCCGCTGAGCTTCGCCGCCCGACAAGGTCCTGGCTGTGCGGCCCATGGTGATGTAGTTCAGGCCGATGTTTTCCAGAAACCGCAAGCGGCCTTCAATCTCCTTTAGTATCTGATTGCCGATGATCTTCTCACGGGGCGAAAGGGTCTGCTGGGGGTGTTTCCCCGGCGCGTCGGGATCAATCTCCCGCACCCAATCCAGCGCCTTGCTCACGTTCTTGGCACAGACGTCCATAATTCCCAAGCGGCAGACCTTGACCGCCAGGGCTTCCGGCCGCAGGCGCTTGCCGTCACAGGTCCGGCAGGTCCGCGCCGCCATATAGCGCTCAATTTCCTGACGTGTGTGGTCGGATTCGGTCTCCCGGTGACGGCGGGACAGATTTGGGATCACTCCCTCATATGTGGTTTCCCAGCTATAGGTCTGGCCCCGATGGGTTTTGTGGCGTATTGTGACCTTCTTGGAATTGTTGCCATAGAGGATAAGATCTAGCTGTGCCTGAGTGAGGTCTTTAACTTGGGTCTTTCCTGAGAAGCCGTGGGAAGTGGCCACCGAGTCCATCAAGCTCATATACCAACCGCTGGACGCCCCAGAGCGAGTCCACGGCGCCACCGCTCCTTCCAACAGGGAGAGTGACTTGTTGGGAATGACCAGGTTCGGGTCCACTTCCAACTTATATCCAAGGCCGGTGCAGTCGGGGCAAGCGCCGTGGGGGCTGTTGAAGCTGAAAGTGCGCGGTTCTATTTCAGGGAGGCTGATACCGCACCGCACGCAGGCAAACTGCTCCGAGAATACAAGCTGCTCCTTCTCCCCTTCCCGATCCACCTGCACCACGCCGTCGCCTTCCCGCAGGGCTGCTTCCACCGACTCCGCGACCCTGGTGGTCTCCGTATCCGGGCGGATGATCAGCCGGTCCACCACGATTTCGACGTAGTGCCACTTCTTCTTGTCCAGGTTCAGGTCACCCATCTCGTCCAGGGCATGGACCGTGCCGTTAACTCGAACTCTGACGAAGCCTGCCTTGCGGGCCTCTTCAAACACCTCCCGGTGCTCCCCCTTCTTGCGCCGCACCTTGGGAGCCAGGACCAGGATCCGGCTACCTTCGGGCAAGGCCATGATGGCGTCGACGATCTGCTGGATCGTTTGCCTCTCCACCGGCCGGCCGCACTTGGGGCAGTGGGGACGCCCAACGCGGGCGAATAGAAGGCGGAGGTAATCGTAGACCTCCGTGACGGTGCCCACGGTGGAGCGAGGGTTGTGGGAAACCCCCTTCTGGTCGATAGATATGGCCGGAGAGAGCCCTTCGATATAGTCCACGTCGGGCTTGTCCATCCGGCCCAAGAATTGGCGGGCGTAGGCGGAGAGGGACTCGACATAACGGCGTTGTCCCTCGGCATAGATGGTGTCAAAGGCCAGGGAGCTCTTACCGGAACCGGACACGCCGGTGATGACCACCAGCTTACCCCTGGGGATAGTGATGTCAATATTCTTGAGGTTGTGCTCCCGGGCTCCTTTTACGAAAATGTAATCTTGGGCCATCACTTCCCACCTGAGACGCTTTATTCGACAATCATTGTAGCATCGGCGGGGGCATCGCGGGAGCGCTCCGGCCCGAAAAGCCGTTCAAAGTAGCCTTTGCGGAATAGTGCAGAAACGTGCTATAGTGTGTTTGGGAAGGCTTGAGGAGATCCAAATGGACGTCGGAAGAGAGGATTTTGAGGCGGGGGTCTATGGTAACGCGCTAGACCTCGTGATGCAATCTTTGTCGAAGGGCCAACCTCTTACTGAACAGGAAATTCAGTCCGAGACCGGCCTGGAAACCGAGTCGCTGAATCTTGCCCTGGCGAAGCTTCAGGAACGCCGCCGAATCGAACAGAGATGGCTTGGCCCTTCCGCCTATTACGTAGCGATAACGGCAGCGCCGCGCCAGAAATGGTACACCATCGATGAGTCGGCCAGTTACCTTCGAGTTTCACGACGGACGATGTATCAGATTATTCGTGACGGTCAAGTTGCAGCCTACCGTGTGGGATCGAGAGGACACCGTAGGCTCAAGCTGGACGACCTGGAAAGTTTGATGCGCTTGGAGGATTCCGAGAATTTACAGGCCATGACCGCGGCGGCCGATCCGGTATTGGCGGAACTCTGGGACAACGAGAAGGATGCTGCGTACGATCGAATATAGCCGCGGTGATGTGGTCTTGGTTAGCTTCATGTTTAGTGAGGAAACCGGGGCCAAAAGGCGTCCTGCCGTTCTTCTTACCTCGGAAGCCTACCAAAGAGGCCGGCAGGAAGTAATAGCCGCCGCTATTACAAGCAATACAGACCGGATGTTTGTCGGCGATTTCCTTATCGATGATTGGCAGGACGCCGGTCTCATTCATCCGTCAGTGGCTACAGGTGTGATTAGGACCATAAAGCAAGGGATGATCAACCGCGTACTGGGCAGCCTCTCCCGCCGAGACATGGATGCCGTCGACTACTACTTAAAACTGAATCTAGACCTGGTGGACTGACGGGTTGGGCCAGGTCAAATCTGAAGTCAGACGTGATGCAAAGCCTATTTAAGACTTCTAAAGTCTTCATTGGAGTGGTCCATCTGCCGCCGTTGCCCGGGTCTCCACGGTGGGGCGGCGACATGGACCGGGTGCTGGCTCAAGCCCAAGAAGAGGCCCAGGTTCTGGAAGCAGGGGGCGCCCACGGCATAATCGTGGAAAACTTCGGCGATGCTCCCTTCCGCATCGGGCGAGTGGACCCGGTTACCGTCTCCGCCATGACCATGGCGGTGGACCGGGTGCGGCGAGTTACCGCCTTGCCGTTGGGTATCAACATGCTGCGCAACGACGCACTGTCGGCGCTGGCCATTGCCGCCGCAACCTCAGCAGAATTCATCCGGATCAACGTGCATTATGGCGTGATGGCAGCCGATGAGGGATTGGTTGAAGGGGAGGCCCACGCCACCCTGCGCCGGCGGAGGGAGCTGGGCGTCGATGTCAAGATACTGGCCGATGTACTGGTGAAGCACGCCGTACCGTTGGGTCCGGTGGACCTGGGTCTGACCGCACGCGAGACCGTATCCCGGGGTCTGGCCGATGGCCTTATAGTGTCCGGACCGGTCACCGGGCAACCTGCCGCGGCCTCCGATGTAGCAACGGTCCGGAAAGCCGTCCCCGAAGGCTTCATTCTGGTGGGCAGCGGCGTCGACGAAGCCAACGCCGAGAAGCTCTTGTCCCTGGCCGATGGGGCAATCGTCGGCACCAGCTTGAAACGGGACGGCGTGGTTTCCAATACCCTTGACCCCGAGCGGGTCAAGGGTATTGCTGAATTAATAAGAAACATGGGCTAGTGCCGGCCGGTGCAGGCCCCAGGCAGATAGTTCTTTGGGCGGAGTCCGGTCCCGCCTAACCGGCGCCAAGCTCTCGCTCCGTCTGGCCTATACCCCGGTCCATGGCCGACAGCAGCTCGTCAACCTCTCCACGGGTGATGCACAAGGGAGGCGCTACGTTGATGGCGTTACCCCCGGTCAGGATGATTCCGTTCTCGGAGAAGGCCTGGGTCAACCGGCTGCCCAGCTCGGCTTCGGCGGGGAAATATTCCTTGGTCTCCCGGTCTTGGACTATCTCCAGGGCGCACATTAGGCCCAAGCCCCGGGCGTCGCCGATGATGGTGTGTTTTTCCTTCAGCTCCTTCAGACCATCCAGCAGGTAGCTGCCCATCTGGGCCGAATTCTCCACCATACCCTCGCCTTGCATAATTTCTAAGTTTTTAAGGGAGGCGGCAGCGGCGACGGGGTGGCCGCCGAAGGTGATGACGTGGCGGAAGGCGGCCTTCTGGCTGCCGATAAAGGAGTCGGCGATGGGCTTGCGCACGATGGCCCCGCCCATGGGAATGTAGCCGCTGGTTATCCCCTTGGCCACCGTCATGATGTCCGGGGTTATCCCCCAGTGCTCGCAGGCAAACATCTTGCCGGTCCGCCCGAAACCTGTTATCACCTCGTCGGCGATGAGCAGGCAGCCGTGGCGGTCACAAATCTCCCGTAGCATAGGCCAGTAGTTGGGACCGGGCACCACCGCGCCCAGGGGGCTGGACACCGGCTCGGCAATCACCGCGGCCACCGTCTCCGGCCCCTGGAATTTAATAATGTCTTCAATGGCATTGGCGCACCGCTCGGCGCACTCTTCGGGGGTCGTGCCGCCGTACTCGCATCGATAGGGATTGGGCTGAGGGCCGTGGAAGCACCCGGCCAGCAGGGGCTCGTAGTCGGTCTTGGGCTGGGCCGGTGATCCGCCCAGGGCCAGCGCGCCCAAGGTGGCCCCGTGGTAGGAGCCTTTACGACTGATGAACTTGACCCGATTGGGTTCACCCATTCTTTTGAAGTAGGCCCGGGAAACCTTCATGGCCGTCTCCACCGCCTCAGAGCCGCCGCTGGTGAAGAAGCAGCGGTTTAGGTCTCCGGGGGTCATCCCGGCGATCTTCTCCGCCAGGCGTACCGTGGGCTCGGTGGTCGTGCCCATGGGCATGTAGGTCAGCTTGAGCATCTGCTGGTAAGCCGCATCGGCAATCTCGGTGCGGCCGTAGCCCACGTTCTTCAGCCACAGTCCGGACATGGCGTCGAGGAAGGTGCGGCCCAGGGCGTCGGTCACGTGAACCCCGTGGCCCTCCACGAATATATCCGGCTGCCCCTTTTCCGCCATGTCGCTGGGCTCTCTCAGATATATCCACAGGTGTTCCAGCGCGGAATCTTGTAGCTCCTTGACCTGGGTCTCGGTGTGGGTAGCCATCGTGTTTCCTCCGTAAGCTTTCAGCTAAATGGTAAGGGCCTTCTTGATTAGTCGTCTAGCGAAACTTTCAGCATAGGTGCCGGAGCCTATTGGTGCACTGTCGGATGCGGATACCTTTATACAGCAAGGGTATGACGCCCCTCTCTGATGTTGCCCCAGTTTAGCACCGGAGCCAGCCCGCCACAATCTGAACCTGGAGACCCCTCGGGAGCTGAGAATCGCCCGATGGCTGGCGGGTATCCCGTTGGGCTAAAATGCATTGCAATCCGTTTCAGGGGGTATAGCGCGTTGGCCACCGAGCGCCAGATCCAAAAGGTATTATCGAACCTGTCGGAATTTCAAGCGTGCACGAACTGTGGGACCAGGTTTCGTTTCGGGGATGTGGAGTGTCCCCATTGTGGGGCCGACCTTGAGGATTACCTGCGACAGTGGGCAGAAGATCTGATTAACGAACTTGAGTTGCCCGCTTGACTATAGCCTGCCGGTGCGTGACCAAGGAGCGGCGCCTGATCCGAACCATGTGATGAATGACGATTCCACCGCCCTTCATCCAGGCCCCTTCGCCCCTGGATGCAAGGTTGAAGCACCCAACGGTTTAGGATAAGCTGGCCAACGATACAGTCACCAATCTGATAGCTGAACGCTGACGGCTGATAGCCTGCGGAGCGTGACAACATGGCCACCACCAAGGATAGAATTCGCAAAGGAGAGCGGGAGGAGCTGGCCCAGGAGCTGAAGCGCCGAGTATCCGGAGAAGTCCGTTTTGATCCCTTCTCCCGGGTCCTCTACAGCACCGACGCCAGCATCTACCAGATGGAGCCGGTGGGCGTGGTCATCCCCCGCTCGGTGGAGGACGTGCTGGCGGTGGTGGAGGTGGCTAGGGATAGCGGGGTGCCGGTGCTGCCCCGGGCCGGCGGCACCAGCCTGGCGGGCCAGACGGTCAACCACGCCATCGTCATCGACTTCAGCAAGAACCTGAATCAGGTCCTCGAGATCAACCCAGGAGAGCAATGGGCTCGCGTTCAGCCGGGCATCGTTTTGGACCAGCTAAACCGGGAGCTGGCGGCTCACAATCTCCAATACGCTCCCGACCCCACCACTGCCAACCGGGCCTGTGTTGGGGGCGGTATCGGAAATAATAGCTGTGGCGCTCATTCGGTCATTTACGGCAAGACCCTGGACCATGTGCAAGAGCTGCAGGTTGTGCTGGCCGACGCCAACCAGGCCCATTTCCGTCCACTAACCAACCAAGAGCTGGAGGCCAAGCTAAGCGGCACCGGCTTGGAATCGGACATTTACCGAGGTGTGCGCGGCATCGCCAGAGACAACTTCGCCGAAATCCAGGCCCGCTACCCCAAGATCATGCGCCGGGTCAGCGGTTACAACCTGGATGAGTTTCTTACCGACGATTCCTTTAACCTGTCACGGATGATTGTGGGCTCCGAAGGCACCCTGTCTGTGATGACCGAGGCCAAGGTCAACCTGGTCACCCGGCCCACTATGACAGGATTGTCCGTGCTTCACTTTGTCGACATCGTGCGGGCCGCCGAGGCCACCCGCGAGGTGCTGAAGCACGATCCTTCTTCGGTGGAGGTGATGGACAAGATTCTGCTGGACCGGTCCCGGGAGTCCCTGGGCCACTCGCAAAGTCTCTCCTTCATCGAGGGTGATCCCGGGGCTTTGCTGGCGGTGGAGTTCTACGGCGAGTCGGAAGCCGAGCTAGAGGCCAAGATGAACGCCCTCAAGGAGGACATGGCCCATCGGCGGCTGAGCTACGCCTGCGTCAATCTGATGGACCGGGGCGCCCAGGCCACCGTCTGGAACGTGCGGAAGGCCGGCCTTGGCCTGCTAATGAGCATCCACGGCGACGCCAAGCCCTTGCCCTTCGTGGAGGACACGGCGGTAGATCCCGAGAATCTGGGGGAGTTCGTCCGCCGGTTCGATGAGATCGTGCGAAGCCACAACACCCAAGCGGCTTATTACGGCCACGCCAGCGTGGGCTGCCTCCACATCCGGCCCCTGGTCAGCCTCAAAGACCCCCAGGGCATCGCCACCATGGTTTCCATCGGAGACGAGATCAGCGACCTGGTGCGGGAGTTTGGCGGGTCCATGAGCGGCGAGCACGGCGACGGCATCGTTCGCGGCGTCTGGACAGAAAAGATGTTTGGACCGCAGATATACGAGCTCTTTCGGGACCTAAAGCGGACCTTCGACCCTCAGGGCATCATGAACCCCGGCAAGATAATCGACTGTCCTCCCATGACCGAGAACCTGCGCTACGGTCCCGATTATCAGACCAAGTCAATCTCCACGAGTTTGGACTTTTCCCTGGACAACGGTTACGCCGGCGCCGTGGAGATGTGCAATGGCATGGGCGCCTGCCGCAAGCTCGACGGCACCATGTGCCCATCCTACATGGCCACCCGGGATGAGGAGCACTCCACCCGGGGCCGGGCCAATCTGCTGCGGGCCGCGCTGTCGGGCTTGCTGCCCGAAGGAGCCATGACCAGCAAGCGGCTCCATGACGCTCTGGACCTGTGCCTGGAGTGTAAAGGCTGCAAGGCGGAGTGCGACTCGGGCGTGGATATGGCCAAGCTAAAGTCCGAGTTTCTGGCCCAGTACCACCAGGCGAATGGCCTGGCCTTTCGTGATCGGGCTATCGCTCACATCAACCGCATCAACCGCCTGGGCAGCGCCTTTGCTCCGATCTCTAACTGGGCGGCTCGGAGTCCCGTGGGCAAGCTGTTCTCCCGTGTTTTTCTTGGCGTGGACCAGCGACGGTCCTTGCCCCCCTTCGCCCGGAAGACTTTTGCAAAGTGGTTTGAGGAGCGTCAGGGCCAGAACCCTCCTTCATCACCCATTACGAACGGAGGACTACAGGGAGGTAAACCCGTAGTCCTGTTTAATGACACGTTCATGGACTACAACTATCCCCAGGTTGGCAAGGCCGCCGTGGAGCTGTTGGAGGCCGCCGGTTTTCGGGTCACTCTGGCCAACGCCCGGTGCTGTGGACGCCCCATGATATCCAAGGGACTGTTGGATGAGGCCGCAGACCATGCTCGCTACAACGTGGACCTGCTCCACGCCTATGCCAGCCAGGGAATCCCCATTGTCGGCTGCGAGCCGAGTTGTCTGCTCACCTTCCGAGACGAGTACCCGGAGCTTCTGAAGGACGAAAAGTCCCGGACGGTGGCCGCCCACACTTACATGATCGACGAGTTCCTGGTGATGCTGCAGGATAACGGCGATCTAGAGCTTGAGTTTAGCGACGTGGCCAGAAAGGTCCTGTTCCACGGCCACTGCCACCAGAAGTCCCTGGTGGGCACGGCCAGCTCCTTGCGGGCGCTGCGCTTGCCGCCGGGCTACCAGGTTGAGCTGGTCAACTCTGGATGCTGCGGCATGGCCGGGTCCTTCGGCTTCGAGCGGAAACACTACGACATTTCCATGGACATAGGCGAGCAGGCGCTGTTCCCGGCGGTGCGGGCCAAAGAGCCGGACTGGGATATCGCGGTGATGGGCGTTTCTTGCCGCCAGCAGATAGAGCACGGCACCGGCCGCCAGGCCAGGCACCTGGTCGAGGTGCTTCGGGACGCGCTGGCTGCTCCGGTCAATGCCTAGACGGGCTTGGGGCGGGCTAGTTTGTTCTTCCCCGCTTTGCGAAGGGCAGTTATGCCCAAACGTCAAGTAATTATCTTTGACCTCCAGTTAGTGTTTAGTTGCTTGGAACAAAAAAGATCATCGTATTTCCCTGAGTTGGTGGGGTAAACACTGAGGTAACAATTCAGTATCAACCGTTACCATCTTCTGGCAAACGACAAGCGTTTCTAAGTGAGTCCCTACGGGGTACAAGGTATCGACGATTTTGGTGACATTGAGCACGATTGCGTTCCCGTCTTTAAGCTGAAAGAGCCCTTTCCAAATGACGAATTCTGTATCTGTGGATTTAATCAGTTGGCCTCTAAAATAGAGAACGGGTGGGATTGAATCGATGGGTCCGCCCCTGTCTGCCCAAGCGGCAAGGCTATATCGATCGAAATTGTTGAGCAGTTTTTCATAGCTAACGACCTGGGCCCTTTCTTTAAGGTCTGCAAACGGCATGTCACTATAGCTGACTATCTCAGTAGCTTCAGTGTCGAATATAATCTCATCGCGCGGCAATCCAGCTGGGCTTTCTTCATCTTCATCCGAGCACCCGGTGGATACTGAAGCAACTATCAGGACCACTATCAGAATTCCGCCACCAACGATTAGCCACCGCTTCCAGTCCCTATTTTGTTGTTTCGATGTAAACATTCCGGGGCCGGTGCCAATAATTGTTCTATGGCTGCAAAGATCTTGCAGACAAAGCGATTCTACTCCCGATGCGTCATAGACATCCGGTTTGCGGTCGAGCGAGTCTGCAGATGTAGAGCGGCTACTAACTACCTCCCCACCGGCACCGGCAAACCCGCGATCTTTAGCTGGATGCTCCCCAAAGTATTGCGGGTGGTGAAGAACAGGGTCTTCCAGTCGCTGCCGCCCCAGGCGATGTTTGTCGTGCCCGCCGCCCCGTGCACGATGGTGCCTAGGTGCTTGCCGCTGGGGTCCAACACCCAAATGCCACCTGACCCTCCGCAGTACATATTCCCTTCCACATCGACCTTCATCCCGTCGGGCGCTCCCGGCCGTTCACCCCTTAAGGTAGCGTAAACGCGGTCCGAGGCGAGAGCCAGCGTCCCGTTGGGCTGCAAGTCGAAGGCTCTGATGTGCCCTTTTCGGGAGTCGTTGACGTACAGCACGCTCTCGTCGGGAGAAAAGGCCAGTCCATTGGGGATGACAAAATCCCCCACCAGTAGAGTCAGGGTCCCCAAGTCCGGGGTTACCCGGTACACTCCGGAAAATCCCAGGTCCCACTGGTTTGCCGCCGCCGGGCTGGTCCAGGGGTCGGTGAAATATATGCAGCCGTCCGACTTAACCACCACGTCGTTGGGGCGGTTTAGCTGTCTGCCCTGGTAGCTGTTGGACACGACCGATATGCTCCCGTCATGCTCTAGGCGGGTCACCCGGCGAGAGTCGTGCTCGCAGGCGATCAGCCGCCCCTGGAGGTCCCGGGTCAGACCGTTGGCCCGGTTGGTGGGCTCGTGAAAGAGGGAAACTCCCTCCCCGGCAGCCCACTTCATCCGCCGGTTATTGTGGATATCGCTGAAGAGTAGGTAACTTCCTTCTTTCCACCAGAGCGGTCCCTCGGCCGGTCCCTGGTCGCCGCCATAACCGGTGCCCAACTCCTCGATCTGTTGGTTCTGTGCAACTATGCGCTCCAGCTCCGGAGCGATCTGCTCTATCGGCATAACTGCCTCCTTCAAGTTGCTCTCAAAGTTGCTCGTTTGGGGAATTATAATACCAATTCATCACGGCCGGCATACCTTTACCCGGCGGCGTGGGAAAATGAGCTTGCCACGGCCTGCGCGAGTCCATATAATGGCTTCGTTCCCTATGCACCACATGGCCTCACGCAACGGAGGCAGCAACCGTAAATGTGTGTGCGCATGCCGTCGTATCACGGCATGACAGGCCCTCTTCCGGTGAAATCAGGCGGTGAATTTAGGCAAGGAGGCAACTATGGTTGATCAACTAGCCCGGCCCAAGGATAAAGTAGAAGTCTACTGGTTCTCGGAGCAACCCAACGGTTACATCAACGACGAGATACTCAATCAGTACGATTCGGGGCGTCTTGGCTTTCCCAACACCCACTTCGATCCGGAAAAGGCCCATGTACTGTACAACGAGTACCATGAGCAATACGCCTTGGCCGACGAGATGGGATTCGACGGCATTATGAGCAACGAGCACCACGCAGCCTACTGGTGCATGAAACCTGCCGTTAATCTGGATGCTGCCGTCATCTCGAAAGTCACCAAAAACGTGAAGATAGCCATCCTGGGCAACGTCATCGCCATCAATGACCCCATTAGAATGGCAGAAGAGATTGCCATGCTGGACTGCTACTCCGGTGGCAGAATTATCTCCGGATTCGTGAGGGGTGGCGCCGTCGAGAGCCTACAGGGCGGGATCGACCCCACGACGAACCGGGAGCGGTTCGAGGAGGCCCACGACCTTATCATCAAGTGCTGGACCGAGCCGGGGCCATTCCGCTATGAGGGAAAATATTACCACAACCGGGTCGTAAACCCATGGGTACTGCCCATGCAGAAACCCCACCCAGACATCTGGTTCCCCGGCACTGGTAGCCCGGAAAGCGTAGTGTGGGCCGCCAGCCACGGCCATCCCTACATGAACCTTGGGGCGGCATTGGACGTCACGATGTGGTTGAAGGACATTTATATCGACACATCCAAGGAAGCTGGGTACACGCCCGGACCGGAGCACTTCGGCTACCTGCTCAAAGCCTTTGTGGCCGACACCGATGAGAAAGCCCAGGAGATTGGACGCCAATACATGTGGACCGAGCAAAACCGCATGAAGGGTCCTGCCGAGCACAACGACCCGCCCGGATACCAGTCCCGGGAGGCGCTAAGGGTGAAGCGGCAGCGGCCGACAGGCCAATTCGGGGGCGTTACCAACCGTATGACCTATGAGCAGCAGCAAGACATTAACATCGTCATCGTGGGTAGCCCGGAGACCGTAACCAGAAAGCTGACGGAGACCATAGAGAAGCTCAACCCCGGCTACCTGCACATCTACGGAAACGAGGGCGCCATGCCCCATGCCGACGTGATGCGCTCCATTGAGCTGATGGGGCAAGAGGTAATCCCCGCCCTGCACGAGATCAAGCTGCGACCCTACGAACAGGCCCGTTAACACTACCCGGAGACAATCCCCCTTAGCCCCCTTTTCCAAGAGGGACTAAGGGGGATTTAATCTAGTAACCTGACCTCCCGTTTTCTTGGTAGAAGATCCGAGGTCCAATCAGAAAATGTCTAAGGAGGTTCACCATGGCGTTCAAGCTCAATCATATTCACCTTAAGACGCCAGATCCCCAGAAGACGGCCCAGTTCTACGTGGACAACCTGGGCGCCAAGATAATTGGAGAGGCCGGTAGCAACGGTTTGCGGATGGACCTGCATGGCCTCACTGTGAACGTAACCAAGTTCATCGATAGCCAGTCCCACGAGCAGAAATATGGCATGGAGCACATCGCCATAGATACTGACGATATGCCCAACCTGGTGGCCAAGCTAAAGGCCAGTGGGGCGAAGGTCCTGGAGGAGACGACGGTGGGCAACGGCCGCAAGGTCTGTTTCTTCGAAGGCCCCGACGGCGTCCATCTTGAATTTCTGGAAGTCCAGAACTAGCGGGCTCTCGGAACGCGGTAAATGCCGCCCGGAGTCCCTTGTTTCCGAATGCCCTAGCTACTCGTCTTTTCTTTCCCGGTCTCTTCTCTCCTATTTGAGAGGCGTCGGGAAGGGGCTTATGCATGGTCTACCGGCTTCCACAGGACCGCCAGATTTAGGACCCCAAATTGCTTTGCTCTTGGAGGATTGAATGTTGTACGAACTTCGCGTATATGACGCCATGCCGGGCAAGCTGGGCGCGCTGAACGACCGCTTTGCCAATCATACGACTGGCTTCTTCAAAAACCACGGTATCGGGATGGTGGGGTTCTGGACCGCAGTAATCGGCACCAGCAACCAGCTCACCTACATATTGAGCTTCGATGACATGGCCGACCGGGAGAAAAAATGGAGCGCTTTTCAGGCTGACCCCGGCTGGCACAAAGCGCGGGCCGATTCTGAAACCGATGGGCCCCTAAACGCCAGGGTCCAGAACAGCTTCATGCAATTGACCCCCTACTCGCCTCAGCCCAAGATCAACACCAATCTCCAGGAACTTCGCGTCTACCACGCCGTGCCCGGCAAACTGCCGGCCCTTAACGCCCGGTTCGCCGACCATACCACCCACCTGTTCGAGAAGCACGGTATCAAAAACGTCGGCTATTGGACCCTGGACGTGGGGACCAGTAATCAGTTGTTTTACATGGTGGGGCACGCCAGCCTGGCAGACCGGGAGAAGAACTGGGCTGCTTTCGGCTCCGACCCCGACTGGCAGAAGGCCAGGGTCGAGTCGGAGAAAGGCGGACCCCTCACGTCGCAAACCCACAGCTCCATCCTACAGCCCACCGCCTACTCCCCGCGCTAGCGGGCCGGGGCGCCGGATGTACCGTTGGCCTGCACCGGGTTAGGGCAACTGCCGGTGCTGATAAGATGTACGCGCGCCACTTGTTAGCGCTGGTGATAATCCCCCCTTGGCCGAGGGGGGATTATGATGTTTGGGCCGCCCTGGCAACTGGAGCGTCAACATTGACGGCTCTCTAATCCCTGTCTACAATCGCGGTCATTATAGCGTCACGTTAACGTCAATCGCAGGGGAGCGGTCCTGAGGAGTTCAGGTCCGTTCGTGCAGCGGGACGGCGTCTGCTATCTGGGACGGCGTCCGCTATCTTAAGTAAGAACCAGACCTAGGAGGATGGCCTTGGCGTTGGTGGGAATAATCGCTAATCCGGCGGCCAGCAAGGATATCCGCCGGTTGGTGGCCCAGGGAAGAGTGGTCCCCGACTGGGAAAAAGTGAACATTGTACGGCGGGTACTCCTGGGGTTGGAGGCCGTTGGCGCCCGCCGGGTGGTGGCCATGCCCGACAGCTCGCACCTGGTGGAGCGGGCCAGGGACGACTCCAGTCTATCCCTTGACTTGGAAATGCTGGACATGCCCGCCATGTACGTCGAGGGCGACACGGTACGGGCCGCTGCTTTGATGCAGGAGATGGCTGTCGACTGCCTGGTGACCCTGGGGGGAGACGGCACCAACCGTGCTGTTGCCAAAGGCTGTGTCTCAATACCCTTGGTTGCGATATCAACCGGTACTAACAACGTGTTTCCCGTCATGATAGAGGGTACCCTGGCGGGCTTGGTCGCCGGCCTGGTGGCTAACGGTAAGCTGGACTTGGAGACCGTTTCCGTGGTCAGCAAGACCCTGGAGGTGTACGTCGACGGCGAGTACCGGGATGTGGCGCTGGTAGACGTGGCCTTGTCCCGGGAGCGCTTCGTGGCCACCAGAGCCATCTGGGATATCAAAACCATCTACCAGGTTTTCCTGACCCGGTCCGAGCCCGCCGCCATAGGCCTGTCCGCGGTGGGGGCCCGCTTGTCCTCGGTATCCATGGCCGACCCGGGAGGACTGTACTATGTGCTCAACGGCCCAGAGGAAACAGCGACGGATGCCCGCGGCCGTATCGCCGACGGCTCTTCCGCTCTCGTATTAGCGCCCATCGCTCCTGGGATGATCCCCCAGGTAGACATTTCCTCCTGGGGTCCTTTGGTTGCCGGAGAGCGCGTGGCGGTGGAGAGGCGCCAATATACCGTTGCCTTGGACGGGGAGAGGGCCTTCAGTGTCAACGGCAGCCAGCAACTGGAAATAGCCCTCCAACACAATGGGCCGCCCGTGGTACAGCCGGAAATGGCACTCCGGCAGGCGGCGGCCCAAGGGCTATTTAGGTTGTAGCTGCCCGCAAGGGCGCTCCTATCTCACCCGTCTCACCCAGCTTGGCCATCGGCCCCGCCATCACCGTCCCGGAGAAGATATTTGCTATCCGGCCTCGACCTGTTGATCGCCCTTACCATCATTTTGGTTGGGGCCACAGTCATGGGCACCCTGGGATTCGGGTTGGGCCTGGTGACGGTGCCCGTTTTGATGGAGCTGGTAGACCCACAATCCGTAGTCATTATTGTCAACGGTAGTATCGCAGTATTAATGCTGTTGGTGCTGCTGCAGGTCCGCCAACACCTGGACCTGCGGTTGGCGGGAGGGATGGCCCTGGGGGGGTTGGCGGCAACACCCATCGGAGTGCTGGCTCTGGATACCGCCAACCCCACCGTGCTGCGGTTGGCTATAGCTCTGGTTATCGTGGCGCTGGCGGTATTGAGCCTGTTCCGCGTCCAGTTGCCCCTTGCCCATAAAAGGCCGGCCGGGCCTGTTTTGGGTTTCCTGACGTCTCTGTCCGTGACGACACTTAGCATCGGCGGACCGCTGGTTGCCATTTACGGTGTTACACGGGGCTGGACCCCTCCTGTCATGAGGGCGTCCCTGGCCATCTTCTTCATCGTATTTGAGGTCGCGGCACTATCGCTGTACGCGCTGTCCGGTCTGGCTGATAAGGAAGACGCCGCCAACATCGCGGTTCTGCTGCCCGCTGTTTTGGCAGGCTTCGCCCTGGCTACAGTGCTCGTAGGGCGAATGAACGCGCCTGTTTTTCGTTACGCAGCCATCGCGGTCATAATCGCCGGTGGCCTGACGCTACTGGGGCGGGAAATTGCTAGGCTGTAGATAGGGCTGGCACAGGTCGAAATTACCTGGAAACGGTACTAGACGCCACTTCCACCGGGACCTGCCGCGTTGGGAAATCAGGGCCAAGCGGTGGGTCCGGCGTGGGCCGGGCGGGTCAAGTCCCTACTCGCCCAGGTAGTGATAGGCCGCCAAAGCGGCGGTTATTCCATCACCAACGGCCGCGCCTAGCTGACGGGTCGATTCCGCCCTGGCGTCGCCGCAGGCATAAACCCCTGGAATGTTGGTCCGCATGTGGATGTCGGTGTAGATATGGCCCTGGGGATCCATATCAAGATTGTCTTTCAGGTAATCCGTGTTGGGGTGGAAACCAACATAGATGAAGGCCGCCGCCGCGGGATAGTCGTAAACCTTGCCGCTCTTCAGGTCTTTGACCCGAGCGGCCTCCAGAATTTCGTCGCCAACGAACTCCTCAACCACGTGGCTCCACAGGAAATTCACATTTGGGCTGGAGAAGGCCCGTTCCTGGAGAACTTTAGTTGCCCGGAGCTCGTCCCGTCGGTGAATCACGGTAACGGAGTTGACTATGGCGCTCAGGTAAAGCCCTTCGTCTATGGCCGAATCACCCCCGCCTATCACCAACACATCCTGCCCCCGGAAGAAGTTACCGTCGCAGACGGCGCAGTAGGATACGCCCTTACCCGCAAATTGATCTTCGCCGCCAACACCCAGCTTGTTGTGGGCGCCGCCGGTTGAAATTATGATGGTCTTGGCGGTGTAGTCTCGTTCGTTGGTGTGGACTACCTTTACCGGCTGGTCCAGTTCGTCCAGACCCTCCACCTCCAAGTACTGCAGCTCGGCGCCAAAGCGCAGCGTCTGCTCCTCCATATCCATCGCCAATTGGGGACCTTTGATGCCGTGAGGGAATCCCGGGTAGTTCTCGATTTCGTCGGTGATCATGAGCTGACCGCCCGATCCCAGGCACTCAACGATCAGAGTCTTCATCATGGCGCGGGCGGTGTAAAGTCCGGCGGAAAGTCCCGCGGCCCCAGCACCCAGAATGACAACGTCATAATCAGCATCCATACCTGCGGGTTTCCTCCTGACCTGGGCTATCGAACTATCTGGCGGTCCGCACGGCCTTCCTAAAGGATTCTACCGTCTTGTGTAGTCCATCTTCAAGCTTCACCTGGGGAGTCCAGCCCAAATCCTGTGCTGCCCTCGTGCTGTCCAGGCTGATCTGGTAAACCTCGCCGGGCCGCCTGGGACCGCGCTCCGGGTCCCACTTGTATGTTGTGATGCTCTTGAGCAGCTCGAAGATTCGGTTGACGCTGGTCCCCTGGCCGGTTCCGATGTTGTACGATGTGCCATCGCCCCGATCGATGGCGAGGATGTTGGCGTTTACCACGTCTTCGACGGAAACAAAGTCCCGTTCCTGGTTTCCATCGCCGAATATCTGTGGTTGTTTCCCTTCCAGCATGGCCTGGGTGAATATGGCAACTACTCCACCCTCGCCGTGGGGGTCTTGCCTGGGGCCGTAAACATTGCCGTTAGCGCAAGGATACATAGTTAATCCGGTGCAGACGCCGGTACAGCTCAAGGTACTGCTCGCCAAGGTACTTGGACAAGCCGTAGGGTGACAATGGCGCCACCTTGTGACTGTCGCTACATGGGTTGGATTCCGGCTCCCCATATACGGTCCCGCCGCTGGAGGAATAGATGAATTTCTCTATTCCGCAACGCCTGGCAGCCTCCAGCAGGCGCAGCGTGCCCAATACGTTGATCTCACCGTCCTTCACTGGGTCTTTGGTGGACCTGGAAACGCTTGTCTGCGCCGCCAGGTGAAAGACGAGGTCTGGCTCTTCCCGCTGGAATACCTCAGAGAGCGAAGGATGGGTGATGTCTACATGGTGGAAGGTCGCGGCCGGATTCAGGTTTTTCAGCTTGCCCGTGCTCAGGTTGTCGGCTATTACCACCTTGTATTCCATAGACAACAACCGGTCCACCAGATGGGAACCAATAAATCCGGCGCCGCCGGTCACTAGGGCCGTCTTGGTTTGGGCCATCGTTCCCCTACCTTCCCCCTTAGTTACATTCCACCAAGTATGATAATTCACAGGTATGATAATCCTCTTGGGATGGGTAACACAATGGTGTGGGTGAGCTTTCCGGCAATTGTGTTCTGCCCTGCTGCCGCGCGGGAACAGCTGCGCCATCTGTTTGGCCGAAACAATGCCGGTTAGGCCTGTGTCTAGTTCGCCACTATGTTGTGTGTTACATTTGCTTCTTGAAATCTGATACTAACTTGGACCGGTGTGAGGAGAACAAAACATGGCAGAGCGGATCGGTTTTATCGGACTGGGGATTATGGGCAAGCCGATGGCTCGAAACTTGCTTAAAGCTGGCTATTCATTGACGGTTTTCGACATCGTTGGTGAGCCTGTGGAGGAGCTGGTGTCAGAAGGAGCGGCCGGCGCCGGTTCCAACCGGGAGGTGGCCGCCGCCAGCGACAAGATCATCACCATGCTTCCCGACTCCGCCGACTCTGAGATGGCAATTTTGGGACCCGATGGAGTTCTGGAGGGTGCCCGGCCCGGCGCCATCGTTATCGATATGAGCTCCATCGCGCCCCTGGTATCCCAGAAAATCGCCGCTGAATGCGCCATAAAGGGCGTGGAGATGTTGGACGCCCCAGTTAGCGGCGGTGAGCCGGGCGCCATAAATGCCGCCTTAGCCATCATGGTTGGCGGCCAGCAAGATGTTTTCGATGGCTGCTACGACCTATTGAAGACCATGGGCAGCAATGTGGTCTTGACCGGAGACATTGGGGCCGGAGGCATAACCAAGCTCGCCAACCAGATCATTGTTGCGGCCAACATCGAGGCACTGAGCGAGGCGTTGGTGTTGTCACAAAAGGCTGGGGTTGATCCGGAAAAGGTGTTCAACGCCATCAGAGGGGGGCTGGCCGGGAGTGCCGTGATGGAAGCCAAGGGTCCGATGATGCTGGACCGTAATTTTCGGGCCGGCTTCCGCGTGCGCCTCCACCAGAAGGACCTGCGCAACGTATTGCAGACCGGACAGGAGCTGAATGTCCCCCTGCCGGTAACTGCCCTTTTGCAGCAGATGCTGGGGGCTTTGATCAACGACGGCGAAGCCGATGCCGACCACTCCGCGATCCTTCACTTTTTGGAGAACATGGCCCACGTGGAAGTCAAGCGGGGCGGCTGACCTCGCCTACTGTCCGCCGGTTGTGGTTATCTCAATGGTCAGGATGCGCAATGTTTCAGTGGGAACTGAAGCCTCACCCCTCGCTGATTGACGCACCGGAGTGTTGGCAAGTTGGTCCACAGTATCCATGCCCAGGATCACCTCGCCGAATATTGTAAAGTTGGGTTGAAGGCCCACGTCGGTACCGTGGACAATAAAGAACTGGCTGCCATTGGTATTTGGTCCGGCATTTGCCATGGCCACTATTCCTTTAGAGTAGCCCCTGGTCACCGGTTCGTCCTGGAAGCTGTAGCCGGGCCCTCCCGCGCCTGTTCCCGTGGGGTCGCCCGTTTGAATCATAAAGTCACGGATCACGCGGTGAAAGGTCACCTCGTCGTAGAAGCCCTCCCGGGCAAGAAATACGAAGTTGTTTACCGTAATTGGCGCCTCCTCAGCGAACAATTCCAGGGTGATCTCCCCTTTGTTGGTGCTGATGACTGCCTTATAGCTGGCAGCCGGGTCAATAGTCATCAGAGGAGGCTGAGCGAATTGCTTGAAGGTGCGGCCGCCGGCAGCGCTCAATTCCGGGGTGGCCGTGCTCACGGCAGGCGGAGTCGGGGTGTCGGCGATTCGCAGTAGGTCACCAGGGGTCTCCGTAGGCGGCGGAATTGGGGTAGGCTGGATGATACATCCGGCCGCCAGCAAGGCCGCGAAAAAGACCCACAACCAACGTGTTATCTTCATCGGTGCTTCCTAAAATAGCTGTCAGCATTCAGCGATCAGCGATCAGCGATCAGCGATCAGCGATCAGCGGTCAGCAGTCCTCAGGCCTACTCCTGATGGCTGACGGCTGATCGCTGATCGCTGATCGCTCGCAAAGCTTGGCCCAGAGCATACCAGAAAGTCCGGGCATGGTGAAAGTTAACGGCGATAGTCGTCGTAAAAGTCTTGCAAGGTCGGGTCCTCCCACGGCTGGAGCCCTTCCTCTGTGGGACGGACCGGACGAAGCTTTCTCTTCAAGGAGCTGCCTGCCACCAAGAACAGTACGAACAGGGCCAGGCCCCCCAAAATCCATGCATCGAAGTAGAGGAAAGGCGAGGGTCTGTCGGGCTCTCCCGGTGCCGGCGCCGCTGGCCCTGAGGGATTGCCGGCCCACCGCGACTCCAGGCCGTTTACGTCGAACCCGTAGGTGCGCTCCATCGCTGCGTTGATGGTGCGGCCCTGAGTGAGCTGTGTCAGCAGCCGTTTAAAGGCCTCGGCCCCATGTTCCTCCATCAAATAGGCAACCACGCTTTCGGATTTCCGGTAGAAGGTGCCGATGGCCTGGGCCGTGCCGGGTTGGCTGGACATGGCGCTGAGAGGCAGGCCACGGGAGCTTAGACTAGTGCCGCTATACGCCCTGGAGTTGGGTTCCACGTAGCTGGCGAAGCCTTCGTCCAGCCAGGCGGGCACGGGGAGAGCGCCCGGTCCCAACGCTTGGTGCAACATGAGGTGGGCGGCTTCGTGAACGATGATTCGCGGCTGGAAGCCCAACCCTACAAACACTCCGGTGGCTGGGAAAGAGAAGCCGGCGTAAACCCCCTGGGCGGTGATGGTCTGGCTCTGGCGAGGGAAGGCGGCCACGGCTTCGGACCGGCGGTTGTAGATGATTCCCTTCATCGGCCCCGGGTCTCCGGCCGGGAGAATGCGGGCGATGCGCGCCAACTGCGGCTCCACCTGATCGACTACCGATGTCACCCGCGACTCGCTAATATCGTGGTAGCGCAAGACCAACGGGCCCGCCTGGACTTCATTCCACTGGAAGCGGGTGTCTGCATATTCCAGGGTGGCTAGCGATGTCTGAATTTCATTGCCCAGGGAATCGCGGATGATGTAGTAATACTCTACCTGTGTCCCGGGAGGAAGGTAGACGCTCCCCGAGGTGTCCAGGTCAAGAATGGCTGTGATTCTCTGCCCCGGATCAAATTTGGGATAGGCATAGGACCAGATCCCATCCTCCAGGGCTCGGTAATACAGCCGTATTTCTACAATCTCTCCGTCCGCCTCGGCGGTCAGGTCGAAGCCCAATCCGCCGGGGAATTTGGCCTCCAGCTGGTCACTGACCACCCGTATCTCACCGCCAGAGGCCTGGACCGGCAGCGAGGTCAGCCAGAGGGCCAGGGCGGCGGCCAGGACCAGAGCCCCGAGAAGGACCGGCCGGCCAAGGCATTTGCGGCGCCCGGATGTGAAGAGGGGGAATGGCAAGGTGGGTAGACTCCTGTGATTCTATTATACCCTTGGAGGGCGTTTGATAACGGCGGCCCTAGTGGCGGTACCAGTGGTTCTGGCAATGGTCGCTGGCGAGCGAAGGTTAAGAAAATCTCCCCACCCCCTTTTAGGAGGGCGAGGGATTCAGGATAGCGCGGTAATGGCCAACCCCGCACGCCACCAGTTGTGCTGGAATCGCCGATTCCAGGAACATATTGGTCTAGGATTCTTGGGCCAGGGATGCCTTCACTTGAGTGGCCACGTCCGCCGGAACCCACTGGGTCCAGACGTCCTCGTTAGTCCTCAGGTAGTAGATGGCCGCCTCGTTCCATCCCTTGTCGTTGTCGGCCTTCCAGGCAGCCAGTTCTGCCAGGGGTAGAGCGCCGACGAACATCTTCCCTAGAAACTCGACCACCTCGGGGGCACGATCCGTAAATGCGGAGGAAACCCCGGTATGAATGTCCGCTACCGGAAAAGCGCACCCGATGGTGGACTCGTAGGGTTCCGACTCAATCGCCGCTACAATGGCGGCCTGGCACTCAGGGGTCCATTCGGGCTCTTCCAACAAGGTCATGTCCAGCTCTGCGATTATCTTGGTGGGCTCCCAATAGTAGGAGACCACGGGCTCTCCGGCGGCGTACGCCCCTATAATGTTGGCATCTATGGCCTCGGCGGAGCCGGGCTCCAACAGGTTGAAAGTATCATACAGGCCGTAGGCGAATCACTTGGCCCGGATTATCTTCTGACACCTCCAGCCGATGATGCAGTTGGTGACGACTCCCTTGGATGGGTCCTTCGGGTCCTGGAACAGCTCTATGAAGTTGGGCAGGTCCAGCACCGACTCCAAACCGGGGTTCTGCTCGATCACGTAGGTGGGCACGTAGATACCTTGCGTGGAAGTCGCCAGTATTTGCCCCACAGCGCCGTATTCAACGTTGTCTCCGGTTCCCGCCAGGTCCACCAGATTGCCGGAGGCCACGTTTTCTTCATACCAGTCCTGTTGGTTTTGTCGCCACATCTCCATGTTCACGTCCAGGTCGCCCGCGGGCAGAGCTACTTTCATGGTGCCTGTGGTCCCGGTGATCTGCTCCACCGGGTAGCCATAGCCGTGCTGGGTGATGTACATGGCGATGGCGTTGTGCTCCTGGATGGTCTCCCACTGGGGGTCGTGGAATCTGACAACCTCTTTGGCTGTAGGAGCTGTCGGCGCAGACGTGAGAGTTGGAACTGGCGCAACCGCCGGTAGGGGTGTCGAGCTAGCTACTGCTTCCCGTTCCGCCGTCACCGGCACAGCTTTGGTTGCCTCTACTTCCACCGCAGCCGGCGTTGGCCCCAGGGTGGGCGTAGGAGTCGGAGCCGGAGTCTCGGCCGGAGTCTCGGTAGGAGCAACCACTGCAACCGTGCTGCCATCGCCCTCACCGCCGCCGTCACCTCCGGCGACCAAGACCAGTCCCACCACTGCTGCTATAACGACTGCCACCAGCCCGATGGCTACGGGAACGACGGGAAACCGGCGCCCTCCCTCTGGCACGGGAAGGCCGAGCACCTGCCGGTGGGCGACGGTCCCTTCTTTCTCGATGAAAAACTGCTCTTGTCCTTGGGCGCCGGTGAACTGGCCCTGGGGGCGGAAGGACAGGGTGACCATGTAGTGGTCTTCCGTCTCATTGTCCTCGACGACCTCGAAGGCCATCGGGACGTTCCTGAAACGGCGTCCGTACGCGCCGGGGTCCTCCCTGGCGGTTCGCATGGCCAAGACCCGGGCCTGGTCCAACGAGATATAGCCCAGCGCCTCTCCCGCCGAGTCGAACTCGAACTTCTGCTCCTCTTTTTCGCCCTGATCTTCGGCCATGGGGACCTCTATAGCCTCTTGAGCCCTCTTGGCGGCACTCCAGCCCTTGCGGCAACCGGACGGCCTTGTAAGCCATTATTGGGGTGACGCGTTGTTCAGTCAAGGACGGACATCGGGACAGCGATACACGGAGCAGCCATTGGTGGGGCGGTGAACATTATCCGTAATTTTAAACTTTGGTTAATCATAATTCGAAAAACCATGACCGGCGGTGATTGATAAGCCGTACATCCGTTCTATATAATCCCGAAGCTATTCCACGTGTGGGGAGCAATCAGCCGTCAGCGGTCAGCAATCAGCCCCCACCCCAAAGCTGAGAGCTGATAGCTAAGAAATGAAAGACTTTAGAGAGTTGAAAGTCTGGGAGAAGGGCCATCGGTTGGCCTTGGCTGTTTACAAGGCGACTGCCGCGTTTCCAAAAGATGAGCTGTACGGGCTGACCGGCCAAATCCGGCGGTCTTGCGTGTCTATCCCAGCCAATATTGCCGAAGGTTGCGGCAGGAATGGAGATGCCGAGCTTGCCCGTTTTCTCCAGATCGCCATGGGCTCGGCCAGTGAACTGGAGTACCACATCCTACTCGCCCACGATATCGGCTTACTGAGTAACGCAAGTTACGAGCAGCTTTCACTAGATACGACCGAGGTTAAGCGAATGTTGGCATCCTTCATCCATACACTGAAAGCTGACCGCTGAAAGCTGACCGCTGATGGCTAAAAGCTTGATTGCTTGCCTGCTGGTAACCCACCTTCCCGTAAAAGCGGAGATAGGGCGCTATCCCCAGCTCCGGGGAAGGCCGGTTGTCATAACTGAGAGCTATGGCTCAAAGGAGCTGGTGCTGGACAGCTCCCCCGAGGCCCGGGGCGTTGCCGCCGGCATGTCCTTTCAGGAAGCCGTGTCCCGGTGCAAGGACGCGGTCCTGCTCCAGGTGGATGCTCCCTACTACGAGTCGCGCTTCGACGCGGT
This sequence comes from Dehalococcoidia bacterium, assembly GCA_965247605.1. Taxonomy (GTDB): domain Bacteria; phylum Chloroflexota; class Dehalococcoidia; order Lucifugimonadales; family UBA3495; genus VXOI01. The sequence continues at coordinate 384,068 of CBDFHM010000011.1, forward strand.
GGTCCGCTCCCTGGAGGGGAGAAGCCCCCTGGTGGAGAAGGGCGAGTTGGGCTGCGCTTACGTGGGGCTGGGCGGTCTGGAAGCAATGTACGGGGGCGAGGCCAGGCTGATAGCGACCTTGCTCCAGGCGGCGCCCCCTGAGTTCAATCCCCGTATCGGGGTGGCCGCTGGAAAGTTTCCGGCCTACGTCGCCGCGGTAACCAGCAGCAGCGGCCGGGCCACCAGGGTGCCCCGGGACGCCGCAGGGTTCCTCAAGGAGTACTCCATAGACCTGCTGCCCCTGTCCTGGGAAAACAAGTCCCGCCTGCACCACTTCGGGCTGCACACCCTGGGCCAGTTGGCCGCCCTGCCGGTGGGGTCCGTCCAGGCCCAGCTAAAGTCTGAGGGCAGGAGGGCTTGGGAGCTGGCCGGCGGCATCGACTCCAGTCCCTTGGCGCCCTACCAGCGCGAGGAGGTAGTTGATGAGTTCCTCACCTTTCCTTCACCCACCGTAGACCGCCACGCCATCCTGATGGGCCTGGAGATCTTGCTGGGCAGGGCCTTTGCCCGCCCGGAAATCAGGGGCAGGTATGTCCGCACCGCCACCGTCGAGAGCCAGGTTGGGCCGAGAAAACCTCCCTGGTCCCGGCGCTTCCCTTTCAAGGATGCGGTGGGCAGCAAGGAGAAGGCCCTGTGGGTCCTGAAAAGCCGGCTGGATACAATGCTGGATACAAGGGCCCTACCCGGACCTCTGGAGGATATGAAGCTGACTTTGGCCGGGTTCACCGGCGAAACCGGCATCCAGGCTAGCCTTTTCTCCGACGTCCGCCGGCGGGAGCAGCTCCGGGAGATGATGCGCCAGTTGGAGGCGCTCCTGGGTTGCAAGCCGCCCATCTACCAGGTAAAGGATGTGGAACCATGGTCCAGAGTTCCCGAAAGACGTCAGGCCCTGGTCCAATTCGAGCCCTGAACCTTCCCGTACCCCTGGCCGTTGAAGAGGATGCCCACCAGAAGCCCCTGGCCCTTACCCTGCGAGGCCGAAGGTTCGAGGTGGCCTCCATAGACGACCTGTGGGAAATCGGCGACCAGTGGTGGCGGGAGAAGGCCGTGTCCAGGAAGTATTACCAGGTAGCCATTGGGGAGGGCAGACGCATCACCATCTTTCGGGACCTGATTTCCGGGGGATGGTACCGGCAGAAGGGTTAGGCGATCAGCTATGAGCAGTCAGCTATCGGTACGAAAATGTCATGCTGAGCCAGCCGCAGCGGCGAAGCATCTGGGGTGGGGCTGAACTCTGTAGTGAACCAATACTACGTTTACATCATGTCCAGCCATCGAGGGACGCTCTACATCGGCGTAACCAACAACCTTCTACGCCGAGTGCATGAACACCGCCATAAACTTGTAGACGGATTCACCAAAAGGTATAACGTCTCAAAGCTAGTATATTACGAGGTAACAGAGAATATTGAGTCTGCGATTGTGCGAGAGAAGCAGATCAAAGGTTGGCTGCGCCGTAAGAAGGTTGACCTTATTGAATCGTCGAATCCCTATTGGATTGACTTGGCCGAAGCGTGGAGTGGGAGCCCCGCCACCCCAGACCCTTCGCTTCACTCAGGGTGACAATTCTCGCCCCTATGCATCGGTTTCTTTCGGGCCAAAAAGGAGATGTGACGTTCAAGAGTGGTCTTGCGTGTCTATCCCAGCCAACATTGCCGAAGGTTGCGGCAGGAATGGAGACGCTGAGCTTGCTCGGTTCCTCCAGATCGCCATGGGTTCGGCCAGTGAACTGGAGTACCACCTTATGCTCAGTCGCGACCTCGGCTTGCTGACTGCTGTAGAACACAAGCAACTTACTGCAGACACCACGGAAGTGAAGCGTATGCTTACATCCTTCATTCAAACTCTAAAAGCTAACCGCTGACCCTGATAGCTGACCGCTGATGACTGATAGCTTCGTATACGCCGAACTCCACTGCCACAGTAACTACTCTTTCCAGGAGGGGGCCTCCTCCGTGGAGGAGCTGCTGGTACGCTCCAGGGACCTGGGCTACCAGGCCCTGGCCCTGACCGACCACGACAACCTATGCGGGGCGATGCACTTTGCCCAGGTTGCCCGGAGCCTGGACGTGCAGGCCATCACCGGAGCGGAGGTCACCCTCAAGGACGGCTCCCACCTGACCCTTCTGGCCGAGACGCGGCAGGGATACAGCAACCTGTGCCGGATGATCTCCTACTCCCACATTGCCGGCGATCGCAGGAACCCCGGCCTGGAGCTCAAATACCTGCCGGAGTTGGCCCAGGGCATCATCCTGCTCACCGGCTGCCGGCAGGGGCCGGTGCCGGCCCTTGTGGCCCAAGGACGCCACCGGGAGGCCGAAGACGCGCTGGCCCAGTACCTGGACTGGTTCGGTACGGCCAACGTCTTCGTGGAGCTGCAGCAGAACCTGATCAAGGGCGACACCACGCGTAACCGGCGGCTCATGGAGCTGGCCCGCAAGTTTGACCTCGCGCCGGTGGCCACCAACAACGTCCACTACCACATCCCGGAGCGCCACCGGCTCCAGGATGCCCTGGTGGCCATCCGCAACAACCAGAGTCTGGAGGAGACCCACCGGGAACGCCGCCCCAACGGGCAGTTTTACCTCAAGCCTCCGGCGGAAATAGCGGACCTGTTTCGTGAGTGCCCCCAGGCCGTGGCGAACACCCTGCGGATAGCCGGCCGGTGCACCTTTGACATTACCAGGGACCTGGGCTACCGGTTTCCCGACTACCCGGTGCCCCAAGGTTTCACTTCCCAGAGCTACCTGGAGCACCTGTGTTACCAGGCCGCCGAACGCCGCTACGGCGGCATCAACGAAAAAGTAAAGACGCGGCTGGAGGAGGAGTTTCGCCTGATCCAGAAACATGACCTGGCGGGGTTCTTCCTGATTTACTACGAGATCATTCAGATGGCCCGGCAGATCATGATCGAGCTGGGCCTGAGCGAGGTGGAGATACCCCTGGAAGAGCGTCCGCCGGGAAGGGGCAGGGGCTCCTCGGTGGCCATGCTGGTGGGCTACCTCATCGGTCTCTCCCACATCGACCCACTGGAGTTCAACCTCTCCCTGGATCGTTTTCTCTCCGACGACATGGGCTCGGTCCCCGACATCGACCTGGACTTTCCCCGCAACATCCGGGAGGAGCTGATCAAGCGGGTGCACCAGAAGTGGGGATGGGACCATGCCACCCTCACCGGGATGATCAGCACCTATCGGATGAAGGGCGCCATCCGGGACCTGGGCAAGGCATTGGGGCTTCCTTCACAGGAGGTGGACAAGCTGGCCAAGCGGGTAGATTCTCACAGTGCCAGGGAGCTGGAGCTGGAGATGCGGTCGCTGCCCGAGTTCCGGGAAAAGGTGGACTTTCCCGGGTGGCGCGACCTCATCGACCTGGCGGCCCAACTGGACGGGTTCCCCAAGTACCTGGCCCAACACCCCGGCGGCATGATTATCAGCTCCTCTCCACTCATCGACATGGTGCCGGTGCAACAGGCGGCCATCGATGAGCGCTACATCTGCCATTGGGATAAGGACAGCATCGACCAGGCCGGCTTCGTGAAGATCGACTTTCTGGCCCTGGGCGCCTTGTCCCAGATGCAGGAAACCCTCCAGCTTATCGAGGAGCGGGAGGGCCACTACATCGACCTGAGCCGCATCGATTTCGAGGACCAGGCAGTGTACGGGATGATGCACCGGGCCGATACCATCGGAATATTCCAGGTGGAGTCGGCGGCCCAGATGCAGACCGTCCCCCGCATCAAGCCCGTGAACCTGACCGACATGGCCTATGAAGTAGGGGCGGTACGTCCCGGCGTTGGGGTCAACGACGGGGTCACCCAGTTCATTCAGCGGCGTACGCAGAATGTACCCTGGGACTACGACCATTCCTTGGAACGGCGGGCCCTGGAACGGACCCTGGGCATCATCCTGTTTCAGGACCAGGTAAACCAGGTGGCCATGGACGTGGCCGGGTTCACCGCCGTGGAGGCGGACCAGCTCCGGCGGGCCTTTAACCGGAGGAACAACCAGGACTTGATCGCTTTCTACTGGGAAAAGTTTCGGCAGGGGGCCGTTGACCTGGGCGTTCCCGAGGACGTGGCCCAGAAGATCTTCAAGAAGTTCAATGGCCACTATATGTTTCCCGAGTCCCACGCCTTCGCCTTTGGCGCCACCGCTTACCATATGGCCTGGCTCAAGTATTACTATCCCTTGGAATTCTTCGTCGCCATCTTCAACCAGCAGCCCATGGGGTTCTACAATACGGAAACCTTGAAGGAGGATGCCCGGCGCCACGGAATAACCGTCCTCAACCCGGACATCAACGCCAGCATGGAGAAGTGCATCGTCAAAGACGAGTCCCTGCTGCTGGGGTTCCTGTATGTAAGAGGTGTGGGAGAAACTGGTGCGGAGGCGATTGTCCAGGCAAGGGAGGGGGATGGCCCCTTTGCCAGCCTGGCCGATGTGATGCAGCGGACCGGGTTGCAGCAAGAAGCCGTGGAGAACCTGGTGAAGGCCGGGGCCTTGGACTCTCTGCAAACTGTTGCGGGAATCCCCCCTAGCCCCCCTGAAATCCCCCCAACCCCCCTTTACGAAAGGGGGGCACGGGGGGATTTTGGTGAGCCCTCAGGCGGTGTAAGGGCGATTCGCGAATCGCCCCTACAAGACACACCTGTTGAACCCGTTCGTGGTGAGCTTGTTGAACCACGAGCGGTGCCTGGCTCGGTGCCTGGTTCAATCGAAAAACCGGACCGGGACAAGCCGGACCGCAGGACAGCCCTATGGGAGGTGGGGCTGCGCTATCACCCCGTTGGATACCAGCAGCCGCTGCCCCTTCCCGTGGAGCAGGACATGGCCCAGTTACCTCAGCAGAGCGGGTGGGACGTCATGGTTGATGAATACCATACCCTGGGCCTGCATCCAGCGGGGCACCTGATGGCTATGCTCAGGCCTCATCTTGCCCCGGGGATTTTGAGCAGCCGGGAAGTCCCGGAACTGGCCGATGGCACGGAGGTAACGGTGGCCGGCCTGGTAATCCGCCGGCAGCGGCCCTTGGCCAAGGCGGTGTTTATCACCCTGGAGGATGAGTTCGGGCATGTCCCCCTGGTGGTATGGCCCAAGGTCTTTTTTCGATACCGCCGGGTGATACGCGAGCCGGTGCTCATTGTGCGCGGCACGGTTTCCAAGCGGGATGGCACCATGAACATAGTGGCCCGGCACGTGGTCAGCGCCAGGAGCGCCCGCCATTTACCCAAGGCGAAAAACTGGCAGTAGCGCACTCAATCCTAGCGCAAGCGGCCCACAAGCACAGCCCCCGCAAACACGGCCAGACTGAAGACGGGGGTTCAGTTCCCTATTAGCGACACCGGAGGAAGATACGGTCCAAGGTACTCAGCTTCCCACCAGGCGCCGTCGGCGCGTTTGGTGGAAAAATCGGTGAAACTGTATTCGTATAGCTCCGCTCGTACAAAGCGGGGCGGTTTCTCGGGAAATGGGTTGTGGTCCAGTAGTTGGAGAACGTCGGGGGACCCCTGCAACAGCCGCTCCGCGAAGCTTATGAACCATTGATTTTGCTGGTAAGTACCCAGCGCCGCGAACCACATCTGCCAGTCCAGCCGGGGTTGGTGCGGTTGCGCCCATCGTGGCATGCGGCCCAAATCACCGGGTTTATATTTGAATTCATAGTCGCTCCAGGTCTGCCCGTCGTTGGAGCCTTGAACCCGGATCTCCCGACGTGAGGTCGTCATGTTCGCGAACAGGCCATAGGAGTTAACCACCCGGAAAGGCCCCACCCACCTCATCAGCGTGGCAGCGGGTTCGGGCACGCTGCCGGAAAACGTCCTCACCATCTGGAATACCCCCACGTAGAGAACTAATGCCGCCAGAAGGGCCAGGGCCCCATTGCGCAGCGGTAGACGTCTTTCATCGGTCGCGGCGCGCGCAAACAAGCCCCTGATCCACCCAGGTAGCCGGCGGCGAACGGCAGCGTCATCCAACAGAAAGAGGCACAAGCCTAAGACCAGCAGGTTGAAGAAATTGAAGTTTCCCGAGAGAAGGAATACTAGATTTAGGCCGGCTATGCAGGCGGCGGCAAAGAACCGCAATCGCCGGGGAGCGAATATCAGAAACGGGACAACCAACTCTACGGACAGCACCATGAATACGGAAGTCTTTTGGAACCACTCGGGTAGCTGATGCAGGTACCAAGAGGTAAATAAGGGTAGGGGCTGTGTTTCAAAATGAAAGTTTAGCGCGGTGAGACCCCGCCAGGTGGGGTCCCCGCTCAGCAGCTTGACCGCGCCGGATAGAAACATGAACTTGAATACCAAGGCACGAAACAGAAACACCACCGCCGGTCCGGGAAGGGTGAGGAATATCGCTAGGAAACCCACTTCCAGCAGGAGGCTGTCCCACTGGAACGCCATGAACACCTGACCCGCCGAGACCAGAGAAAGGTAGAGGATAAACAGTGGCGCCAGCCAGATGCGCGGCTTTACCCCCAGGATCAGCATGGTGGAAAATACGCCGCCGGCGGCCACCACGGCCATCAGGGCTGCGTTACTGGAGTTGATCCAGAACAGGGTTGGCACAAGCCGGTAGCTATCAAAACCCAGCGATTGGTGGACCTTATCCAGGAAATCACCGGCGGGCAAAATTCCCTGCGAGCCAATCAGGCCATTGATCTGGACCCCGAAGGAAATGAATGCAATCAAGTAGATGATGCCCAGGACCCGGAGGAACAGAGAGCAAACCAGACGGTATTCGGGCGGCTGGGGGTGCTGGCCATAAAAGAATCTGGTTGGATAGTAGAATAACGATCGATGCTCGGCGACGAAGCGATATATCCACTGGGATAGTGCCGGGAATCCCCACAGGTGCTGGTGGAGCCAGAGAAGCCAACCCTGGCCGGGAGCGTGGTCCAGAGTTCGGAATACAGCGTGGGCGCCGGTCAGTACCTGCCCATCGGGCATAATGAGGTGTATCGCTGCTTGAAAGGCTGCGGGCGACACCTGGGGAAAATGTTGGAAGACTTCCTGGTAGGGGGCGTATGAGACCCGCTCCCCGGTTAACCGTCGCCAGTAGTCTACCCACAGGCGGCAAAAACGGCAGTCGCCGTCAAACACCAATAACGGGAGACTGGGGCTAGTTTCGTTCATTGGAGACTTGAAAGCGCTGAGTCCGCAGGCATCCTTTGACAAACAGATGTGCCCGGGTCGGCGGGATGGGCTGTAAAGCCGTGGCGTCCGCTGCCGGCTTGGACACGGACGAGGCCGTTGGGTCAGGAATTACAGTGAGCGGAGATAGAGCGGCAGCCTATTCGGCAGACGCCTCCAGATCGGCCTTCATCTTGTTGAGAAACTTTTTGTCAGGGCCGGAAGCGATCATGCCAAATAGCAGCTTCATAGGCAGCATCAAGGCCGGAATCTTCGTAATCGTGCCCTGCCGAGTGACCCTGGTCCCTTCCACTTGCTGAGCGGCGGTCATGGTGAAATCCAACTCCCAGTTGTTGGGCATCACCGAGTGGAACGTGAACCGCTCGTTGGGTCTCATTTCGGTAACAGTCAACCGGTCGGGAGTCTTACCCTGGTGTGATGACGTGTAGGTGTTGCCCACCGCCGGGGGGCCTTCCTGACCGGCTTCTATGCTTAATTCGTGGGTTGCCCACTTGGTGTGGCGAGTCAGATCGCACATGGCCTTGAATACCTCGTCCACTGGTGCCTGAATGTTTATGCTGGGCATTGTGCCTCCTACTGCGGTTCGTCCCACCCCAACAACACATACCACAAGCTAACGGCTATCGAATTATACTATGGACAAAGCCGGCTACACCATTGGCCTTGCTATTGAAAAGCGGGCAAGACCTCCCTGGCCAGCATTTCCATGGCAGATGTCATCTCCTGAGGATCGCCGGTTCCCGAGGAGATGACCATGCGGTCCACCCCTAGGCTCTCGTAAGTGTGGGCTTTTTGGAGCATCTCGGCCGGGTCTCTGCCAAGAGAGTAACGCCCTGCCCTGCCTTCTCCGATAGGAATACTGACGGAAACAGGTACCTCGGAAGCGGCCCTGCCCGCGGCCTGCGCCCTCTCTTCCAGGTAACGGATGCCCTCGCTCAACTCCTCGGGAGGCAGCGCCGTAGGATGCCAGCCGTCGCCCAGTCGGACCGCCCTGCGGATAGCGGCACGGCTGACGCCGCCGATTATGAATGGTATGTGGGGCTTTTGCTGTGGCTTGGGAGAGAACTTCATGCCGGAGAAGCTGTTGTACCGTCCCTGAAAGCTGGGGTCTTCCTGGGTCCACAGCTCCTTCATCACGGCGATTGCCTCGTCGGTAATCGCGCCTCTTTCCGCCGGAGAGCTGCCCATAGCCTCCAGTTCCTGCTCGATAACCCCAACCCCCACGCCCAGGAGCAACCTTCCATTGGACATCACGTCCAGAGTCGCCGCCGTTTTGGCCAGCCGAATGGGGTTGTGGTAAGGAAGGACCAAAACGGAGGTCCCCAATTTCACCCTGTTGGTGGTCGCCGCCAGGTAGCTCAAAATGACCAGAGGCTCGTAGTAGGGCCTGCTGCCCAGCCGGTCGTAAACGTAGCTAACGTTGAAGACGTGCTCGCTGACCCACACGGAGTCAAAGCCCAGCTCCTCGGCCCGGACCCCCAGCTTCAGGATGGACTGCACATCCTCCGCGCCCTGATTGTTGCCCAGAGAAACACCAATTTTCATTCTTTAGCTCCTGTGAGGGTCTTGGAACCGTTCGCAGACATGGTCACCGGGCCGTTCTCCGCTCGGGTTCCCATGATCGCGATGGTGGCGCGGTGATTATATCCCTATCCTAATCATGGTGGGGTACGGTAGCTGATCAGGATCTCTGGACATAAGATTCTCTTGCATCTCGCGTGAGTCATTAACCTAGGATGTGGGCCGACCCGCTGAGATTTGAATGTTCCTCGCCGAATAATTCAGCGGGACTTTCATCATCCGCCCTCTTCATCTGAAAGTCCGGTGCCCACCTGAAAAATTTGCCGCACAGTATGGCGCAGGTACGTAATCAGGGTTTCTTCTTCAAACCCCACCAAAGCTGCGAATAGGTAAGGCAAGGTAGCATTGAAACCGCCACCGCTTTCGGTTGAGGTCAAAACTTGGTTTTGACCGGTAGTCAACAGGCCTGCTAAGACAAGTAGGAATACGATAGCTCCCAATCCGCCGCCAATGATGGGATGGGCCAAATACCAAAGGAATCGGGTCGGTTCGAATTGTTGCCTTGCTGACCGGGTATGTAATTCACGTAGGGCATCGATAGATGCCCCGGCCACGCCCCATAACGTAGCACCAGAGACGATGTCACGTGCGGACACTGTCCGGGCGCTGGGCCACAATTCTTCCTGGAAAATAAACCACGCAGCCGCTCCGAGGCTAGCAGCCATCCAGGCAGCTATAAAAACGGCTAACCACGGGTTTTGGTTTGTAGCTTCTTGGTATCTCTGGCTGGCAGTCCGTAGCTTGAGGGTAGCCCCATTGAGATTCGGAGGTTGTGATTCCAAACCCTGCAGTGCGTCGGCAAGCATTTGTTGTATTTCCGACTGGGCACGTGCTTTTACGCGACGGTCTGCAACCACTTCCAATAGTAATGTCCGTATCTCATTTAACAACTCTTCAGAAGAATATAGAGCGGTGCGTCTCGAGTTGCCACGACGTGATGTGTGGGTTCTTCTTGCACTCAAGGTTTCAATCCGATGTATTGTATTCAGTTAGAATGACGCAGGATACATCTCAGCTATTCGAAGGCCGGGGTAACGATATTTTTGAGGTTGCTTCGGCTCGTTCTAATTAGCCTCTCTTTTTGCGTGCTCTTCACCTACACCCGGCTCGGTCCTTGACCTTGCCTATCCGGTCCCTGCCCTGTCACGCTCGGCCCGCCAGGCGGCCAGGCACTCCAGCACTTCGGCCAGGGGCAGCACGTCCGCATACTTCTGGTTCATGTCGAAGAGGTTGATGGCGTGGGTTGCCTGGTGACGGTCGAAGACGCACTCCTCCACCACGATCATGCGGTACCTGTTGGTGCAACCGTCCACCACGCTGGCGCGGACACACCCGCTGGTGCTCTCGCCACAGGTGATGATGGTGTCCACGCCAAGGTAGTTGAGGTGCCCCATCAGCGGGGTCCCCCAGAAGGCGCTTGGTGAGGACTTGTGCAGGACGGCCTCGCCGGGAATCGGCGCCACCTCGTCGATGATGTCATACCGCCGGTTACGCCGGTCCACGGCCTCGGGGCTCATGTCCACCGGACGCGACGGCCCCCTGTGGTCGGACCATCCTTTCACCCCGGCATGGTCCAACCCGGTCATATGAACGATGGGTATTCCTGCTTGCCTGGAGGCCTTGAGCAAGGTCTGGACATGGGGAATCGAGTCCCATGCCGCCATCCCGCAGGTACCCGGCCACGTCTTCACAGCTTCCAGCAGCGGTTGGGGCTCGTCGCCAAATACCCAACGGTACATGTCCACGAGGAGCAATGCCGGTTTCTCTCCGAATCCAACCGTGCCGTGTGGGCTCACAGACAAATGGGCGCGGTCCTGCTCGGTTAGAAAGGGTTCCCAGACTCGTTCCGCCATTTGCCTCCTCCTTAGGGTAAATCTAGGGGGAATATCTAGCAGGTAGAGCTAGTACCACTGCCAGATGAATATGACTGATGTCATTTGGGCTCCTCCGCAAATGTCACCCCGAGCATAGCGAGGGGTCTGGTGCAGGGGGGCCGGCCCCACTCCACCCCATCCCGATTACATCGGGACTCCCTCTGGTCGGAATGACAGGTCCTGAATCAGGTCTACCCATCATAATTAACTGGACGCGGTACCAGTCTGGATCCAAACACCCTTGAACCGAGGCCGCGGGCATCAAAGTGATGCCAGCCCCCGTATCCGCGGAAAGTAGTTGTCGCCGTCGACGCCGAACAATCGGTGGCGAGACATGGCGCCGAGGAGGAAGGCGCGGGGAGTGGCCACCGCTGCCACCGGTTTAGCCATGACCTTTCCCAGCCGGCGCATACTCCCATTTACGGCACACCAACTCCATGAAGGGTGCTACATCCTCCACGGATTCCAGCGGCACCTTCACCTGCATAGTACCCCTGCCTCCCGAGCCGGAGGCGACCAG